>JBAZOV010000001.1:0-311549 GCA_041648475.1 Candidatus Methanoperedens sp.
TAGAGGATGTGCTTCTGAAGAGCCGGATGAGGGAAATCTTCAAGTCCGGTTCTGTGAGGGGGCTCATAGTATAACCTTGGGGCTATTACCTCATCAAAAGGTGGGCTATGGGCTCTACTCGACATCGAACGGATTATCACGGATCTGCGTGCATCCTCCCCAAGCCGACGCCAAACGCCTAAAGAGGAGTGGGAAAGGGGGGAAGTGGAAATCGGAAATTTAACAAAAATCCATTTTTTCAAGTCCATTTCATAACTTATTTGCCATTATTCCTAGATAAATATCTCCTATTTTGATCCAATCGCGACATCAACAATTTTTCGAAGTTAGACCATTTTAAATCCTAGGATATAAAATTAATAAACATTGGTTATAATATTAATACTAAAAATCAACAAAAAGCATAATACTCTGGCTGTTGTACTGTATAAAAGATGAAATGTCAATTGAAGCTATAGCTATTAATACTGGAACACAAATTGAAAATTTAGTCGTCAAGAGAATTTTAGCAGAAATAACGAAAAAAATTTCAAAAAAAGATCCTTTCAAATATGCATTAGAACAGAGTCTCGATGAAATTAGATCCGAAAAACCAAATGACTGGATAATATTAGAGGAAATCTATCATAATCGCGAAAAAATTTTTAATAAGATGGAGATAGTTGATGCGGCTACTTTTCAGAAAATTTTATCCAATAATGGAGTAGAACCTGAGATATCTTCAAGATTGTATAATAAACTTACTGAGAAATTCATTGCAATTATTAAGGAAAACTCAGAAAAAAATCCAGAAGTTTTTTATCCATACGCAATAAAAGAATTTGAAAAAATCGGCGTAGATAATAAAGAAATTATAAAGAGTCTTCAAAATATAACCCTAAATGAAGAATTATATCTTGGTAGATTAATAGAGCATTTTGAAAAATCAGAGAAAGCTGGAAAGGAAATAGAGCATTTATCAGAGATTGAATTTGAATTAAAAAAAGGAATCGAAATAGAGGGTAAGTTCTTTCGAAAAGAAGGGCCGATTTGGATAGATTTTAAGGAAGATTATGTCGTAAAAAGGGACGAAGTTAAGAAAATTATCGATTCTTTTGAAGGAGACTCGCCTTACATAATGATTGAAGGCAATGCTGCTTCAGGAAAAAGTGTCATTGCGAGAAACATAGGTTATGAACTTGCAGATAAGCTTGATGTGTTTTATATAAACTCTAAGGAGTTTGAGACTCATAAAGTCGATGCTATTTTTAAGGACGTACATAAACTAAAGGATAATTCCCTCGTCATCATCGAAGATGCTCACTTATATCCAGAGCATTGTAATGATTTTTTAAATGATCTCACCAAAAAAAGGAATAATACTATTAAAATCTTGTTCACCGCACGACCAACATATAATCTTAATAGGCAAGTGATTAGTCTGGACAAATGCAAAAAATTCACACTTGAAGCATTCGATTCAGCAGATGCTCTAATTAATAAATATGTTGAAAAAAACAAATTGCCACAACCAAGTGATAAAGAAATATGGAAACTCAAAAACCTATCGAAGGAAAGCCTCTGGATTTTAGCATATTTCCTTATTGCATGGGAGCCGGGAAAGCCAATTGAAATAAATCAAGTATATGAAAAAGTTTACAATGATCTAATGGAATTGGATAATAAATACGGAATAAATGGCTCACATCAAGTGATCATGGCTCTTGCACCCTTCTACAAATATGAAATACTTATTGAAAGACCTTTTCTCACTGAAGAGTTGAAACTCGATGAGAAAACTATAAAAAAATTAATTGATACAAATGAGATCTTAGAAAGCGATGGATTTCTTTCATTACATCACTCTGCGCTAGCAGAAATATATATTAGTTCTTCAAATAAATACATATCTTTAGTAAATTCATTATTATACAAACTTAGAAATTTTGATAAAAAATATTCAGGGCATGAAGATTATATTGTCAACATGTTTAGATGGTATTTGAGATCAAAACCAAAAAATTATGATGACATTATTAATCAGTTATGGTTTAGGAAGACGTTTGTTATCACTATCTTTAAAGATGAAAATACATTTGGTGCAGTCAAAGATTTACTTGAAAAGGAAATAGACGTTGAAAAAACTGTAGACTGTGTACTTAATATTTTATCTGCTAGCTTTGAGTTTGGGAAAGTGTTGGTAAGTGTACTTAAAATAAAAACAGAAATCGAATCTGACATTAACAAAATAGGAATATTCATAAATAAAATATCCTATGCAAATAAGCAAATCGGAAAATTAGTAGTTGAGGATCTTAATTTAATTAGCCTTAGGTCAAAAATAATAAAAGAACCAGATATCAAGAAAATTGGATTTTGTGTAAGCAAAATTTCATTTGCTAGTACTAAGATTGGAAATGCATTAATCGATTCGGTTAAATTACGAATAGAAACGGAGCTGGATATTGAAAACATTGGATCACTCATAAGTACTATCTCATCGACGAATAGTGAGGTAGGAAGAACTCTTGTAGAAACTCTTGATCTAAATATCCTAAGATCAAAAATAGAAAAAGAGTCTGATATTGTAAAAATAGGAGTATTCATAAGTATTATTTCATCTGCTAATAGTGATGTTGGAAAAAAATTTGTTGGAACTCTTGATCTAAATATTTTGAGGGCAAAAATCAACAAAGAACCTCATATTAACAAAATTGGATGGTACATAGATGATATTTCATCCGCAAATAGTGATATTGGAAAAAAATTTGTTGGAACTCTTGATCCAAATATCATAATATCAAAATTAGAAAAAGAGCTTGATATTTATAAAATCGGATGGTTCATAAAGGATATTTCATCAGTAAGCCATGAGATTGGAATAACACTTGTGGATATAGTCAAATCAAAAATCGAAAAAGAACCTGATATTTATAAAATTGGAAAGTGCATAAAAGGTATTTCGTATTCAAATATTGAAATTGGAAAGGCGATTATCGATACCTTTGACCTAAATATCCTAAAGTCAAAAATAGATAAAGAACCGAATATTGAAAAAATAGGAGTGCTTTTAAGTAATGTTTCATCTGTAAATATCGAAGTAGGAGAATCGCTTGTAGAATATCTCGATTTAATTATCCTAAAATCAAAAATAGAAGAAGAGTCTGATATTGTAAAAATCGGAGAATTCATAGGTATTATTTCATCTGCGAATAGTGAAGTTGGAATATCTCTTGTTGATTTAGTTAATTCAAAAATTGAAAACGAGCATGATCTAGAAAAAATTAGAACCTGTGTAAATGAAATATCGTTTGCAAGTAGCAAGGTTGGCAGGGAACTACGTGAAAATCTTAAGATAAAGTACTACCAAAATAGTTTTTAAAGTATAAATAAGTTAGTCAGCGAATCTAATGAAATTCCAATCATTTATCCCCTTAATTTGCATGAATCTGATTAATTTCTATAATAGGGCAAATTATGGACAATAATAATTAATGCTTTAAATCGAATTTAAATAAATTTTATAACTATTAAGATTTCACCTTTTCCCCTACTCCCAGAACCTCTTCGTCTTCGCATAATTCCTCTCCGCAATAAGAATATCCCTGTAAAACTCCTCCTCATCCACTCTCAACTTCGCGATAACCCTCGAAGCAGTCTCAGGCCCTATCCCCCTCGAAGCAAGCGCTATCGCCGCGGTCTTCCCGTGAGAGAGCACAAGGCTGGCATTCTTATAGACACGCGCTGTCCTTTTTTTCTCCTCTTCCGATCTATCCTTTTCAGGCTTTTTTGCGATCTTTATCTCCTCTTCTTCCCAGGGCTTAAGAGCCGCTATCTTCCTGCTGTTACACAATGGGCATTCGGGATGCTCAGGGACTCTTTTTACAACCTTCCTTGAAACCCATTTCTTGCAGTTCACGCAAAAAAGAATGACCTTGTCTTCCATTATCCTGCTCTTGAGAGCCATTATGATCGAACTGTCAGCCTTCTCAGGCGCCATCAATTCCCGCCCTCCCATGAATCCGGCTTTACCTATCGGGCTTGAGGGCTGGACGACAAGCGCAAGGCTTCCATCCTGTATCCTTTTTACAACATCCGTGGCGCGGTCAATATCAAGCTTGTTGTGGAATATCTCACGCACGGCCTCATCATACATCGGGGTTCGCTCAAATACATCAAGCAACTTCTTCATGCTTATTCGCTCATAATCCACATCCCGGCTAAGCGCCCCGAATTTTCGGGCGATGTGGACCATTTTCCATTTAAGGAGCGTGGAATTCTTAAGCGTCATTTCGATAATTGGTTCAATGTGGTCAGAGCTTATGGTAAGCAGCATTTCCTTTATCTTCTCTGAATTCATCATCTTAGGAAGTTCAAGTTTTATCCTGTAGGGGTCTATCTCCATTGCAACACTTGCGCCAAATCTCGCGGTCAGAAGCGATGAAATGACCCTGCCCAGCGTCTCATTCACCTTATGCCCGCCGCATATGTTAATGACGATCACAGTTCCATCCTGTTCTATGACTGCGGTATCATCAGTAGGAGCGCAAAGACCCGACCCGGCCTGCTTTTTCATTAATTCCAGGATCTCCGTCGCTGCATCATGATCCGCCGGATAATCCGACATGTACTCTTCAATTATCCTGTCATCAGTTTCTCCGCTTCGGATCTTTTCATAGACCAGCTTCCTGATCTTGCCCACTTCCTGCGAAACCGAATATGGCACAGGTATCTCTTCCCCTACCCAGTTGGGAACATCAGCGCCAGGATCGCTTATGGGTTCCACTTTTATCATGCTTTTTTCACCGATCACTTCAATAATGCGCCACATCTCGCCTTTTGCTATGAACACAGCTCCCGCTTCTGCAAAATCAACAACGAACGCCTCATCAAGCGCGCCTACTGTCCTTCCGCTCACGATATCGAATATCTCAAATCGCCTCTCATCCGGGATCATGGAGAGATTTTCAAAATAGTACTGCCAGCTCTTTGTTTTTCTCCCAACTGTATCATTCTCAAACCTGATAAGGCGCGTATCGTCCAGTTGCTTTATGACTGCCCTTAATAATTCGATCTTAAGATCACGGAAAGGATAGGCTCTAGTCACAATCGAAAATATGCTATCAACTGAAATATCCCCGAAATCAAGCACCAGCCCGCATATCTGGTTCGCAAGGGTATCGGTTGTGTTCTCATGGATATTGATGATCTCGATCTCACCCGATTTTGCCCTTCGGGTAATCGCACAGGATTCAGCGGTATCATCTGCGCCTGTTGTTATTATTGTCCCGCTTGAGCGCTCCCCGATCCAGTGACCAGCTCTTCCAACTCTCTGTATCAGCCGCGTAACCTCACGCGGCGACATATATTGAATAACATGATCCACGTCGCCGATATCGATGCCCAGTTCCATGGAGGATGTGCAGATAAGCCCTTTGAGGATGCCGCCTTTGAAATTGTTCTCAGCCTCGATTCGTGTTTCCTTTGAAAGCGACCCGTGATGTACGCCTATTGGAATGCCAAGCATTTTGAACCTTGAGCCCAGCATTTCTGCTGATTCCCTGGTATTGACAAATATCAGGGTTGATTTGTGACTGCTCACGATATCATGAATTATACGCAGATGCGAAGCCATTTCTGGCGTGCACATGAGTTTTTTTGAAGAATCATTATCCACATCTCCGGGCTTCGGGCAAACTACTTTGAAATCAAGCCGGTTCAAAAGCGAAACTTCGACAACATGGGCAGCCCGTTTCGTTCCTGACAGGAATTGCGCGATCTGGCCGGGTTTTCCCACAGTTGCAGAAAGACCAAGCCGTTGGAATTCACCAGCGACTTCAACAAGCCGCTCAAGAGCGATAGATAATTGCGCCCCTCTTTTGGAGGATGCCAGTTCATGCACTTCATCGATGATGACATGGGAAACAGTCCTAAGATTATTCCTAAGCCTTTTGCCAATAAGCATAATCTGAAGGGTTTCGGGCGTGGTGACAAGAAAATCCGGAGGTTTTAAGGATTGTTTCTGCCTCTCGTATGTTGTCGTATCCCCGTGCCTTACCGCGACTTTTAGGCCAAGTTCCTTACACCACCATTCAAGGCGTAATAACATATCACGGTTAAGAGCGCGAAGGGGCGTGATATACAGGACTGATACTCCCCTTTTTTCCTCGATCCCGCCACTTGCTTTTTTTTTCAATATGCTGTGGAACACCGGAAGAACCACTGACTCTGTTTTTCCCGAACCTGTGGGAGCTATAAGAAGAACATGTTCTCCTGCTAAAACAACAGGAATCGTTTTTACCTGTGGTTCAGTGGGGGTCGAAAATCCTATTTTTGCCAGCGCCTCCTGTATTTTTGGATCGAGTGAACTGAACACGCTCATACTATTCTGAAAAAGAGGGGGCGATATATATACTTATTATATATCTATTATATTTCCGGTCAAAAATTCTTGCCTTCGTTCTTCTCAAGGATCATTTCCAGATATGATTTGCGGATACTTGATTCCCTGTTTATTCCAAGTTTTTCCATGAATCTAAAAATACTCTCGACCTTTTCATGGAAATTCCTTGAGTCTTTTACATCGATCTCAACTTCCATGAAATGACCAAGATCCCGCACCTCATCTAAGGAGATAAAAAAATCTCCCATCCTGAAATTTTTCCTTTTCTTTGTAACAGTCGCAACCGGAAAAAAGCCCAGTGATGAGAGTATCTCTCCCATGCCGTCTATATCTTTTATTTCAGTTTCCACCTCTTTTCGGGTCTTTGAAACTTTATCCATTTTAGGACCTTTATAGGTTAGAACGGATTTCCCATCCTCAACCCTTATCCTCAGGGCTTCATCAGTCTTCCCGAAATCGCGGTATGGCGCATTATAATAGGTATCTGCCTGCGTTTCTAATCCTATGGGTGTAGCGCCAAATTCAATTAAGGACCGTTCCAGTTGTTTTGGCTCTTCTACGGATGCTTTAACTTCGATCTCTATCATGAGTTTTATCTACCTGAAGACCGTTTGTCCCCGGTATCCATCTGTCTCATGATCTCTTCATACTCAAGGGGATGCTCATGTTTCATTTGTTCCTCAGACAGGTTACCTGTAAGCCATGCTTTAGACATGGGGAATACCTCAGGGCAGTAATGAACATTCCACCAGTGAACTATAAAGATAAATAGAGTTGCCAGTAACGCCTCATCTGTATGAACGATCGTTGCAAGGTGAACGTAAGCATATGGGATAAATTCCATTGCCTTGAAAGGGAATAGCATTATAAGCCCTGTTACGCAAAGCATAACCATACCCCAGAATGCGCCCCAGTAATCGAATTTTTCTTTCCAGCTATATCGTCCATATTTTGGTTCCTGTGCTTTTCCAAAATAGAACATTACAGTCTGCCAGAAGTCCTTAGCATCCTTTATTGTAGGCCACACTTTCCTGTCAAGTATTGATTCCTTATCAATAAAGACATGAAACACAATATGATAAACACCCAGAGCGACCATTGCTATGCCTGCAGCATGGTGTATAGTTGTCCTCATTGCAAATCCCCCAAGCAGATTGACTATTACAGGGGACCACCACGCATCCGGGAATTTCAGCGGCATTCCGCTAATTACCAGAAGCATGAATGTTCCTATCATCACCCAGTGCTGAAAGAGTTGATTGAAAGTAAATCTTTTAAAGAAAATTTCACCCATTTTACTATCTCCTGTTATTTTTGGCTCTAGAATTTCAATTGATCTCTGTCGGGACATATACTAAAATCTCCTATTTATCCTGAGCCTTGAAAAGAAATCAAGAATAACCATCCCTGTGAAAAAACCTATGACAGTAGTGGTCAATATCTTGAAAAATATGGCTATCCAGTATGCAAGGTCAAAAGGACCGAAGTAATAATCCTTAATCTGTGGGCTCATGCCGGTCTTATTGAACACAAGTTCACCTGTGTGCAATGACTCTTTATCATGTACAAGTCCTGTCGCAATCTTTTCATCAAAATTAACCCCTACATGGCAATTCGTTTTTCCGCATGTTTTGGGAAGATTCTCCGGATAGGTGCTGGATGTTGGATCTGTAGTTGCTTTTGTTTTATGGTTCTCATGGCAGTCAGCGCATGTCGCTACAAGTTCATAACCCTTGTCAAGCGCCCTCCAGTGGAAAGACTCTTTGTAAGTATCAAACCTGTCTGTCTTTATACCATAATACCACGCGCTCATCATTTCCGCATTCGAATGACATTTGGCGCATGTGGCAGGGCTGTTTTGGTGGTTTGAAGATGAATTTGGATCGCGAATGGCGCGAATTTCATGTATCCCATGGCAATCCGTACAGGTTGCAGCATCTGGGTGGCCTTTTTTGATCGCATCCCAGTGAATACTTGTTTTATAATCTTTTGTTTCCTGCTCATGGCATCTTGAACAAATATCCGTGATATTTTCCCTGTTAGGCCTGCCAATAAAATTACCAGACATTACTGAATATGAGACCAAACTGGAATTTGATACATCAGCTCCTCCATGACAATCGGCACAATTAAAGCCTTTATTATAATGAACATTGTTCCTGAATTCAGTCACAACTTTAGTATGGCAATGATAGCATGAAATATCTTGCGAAGCTGCGATAACACCGGTGAATACTGATAATATAATTACCAGTATCCATACATATTTATTTCTTATTAATGAATAACATTTTTTGCATAGAGACATTTATGAATACCTCTTAGAAACTACCTATCCTTCAGCTTTACCCGTTTTTCCCTGTATTGTTATTTTAACTTCGACTTGATGCTTTATATAATTTATCATTTATTTTCTATCATTATTGTATATGTTCAATCCCCTGCCTTGGCAAAACAATAAGTTAAAGAATGATAATTACATTTCAAAAAGAGTTGACTCACTTAACAATGGAAGCGTTTAATGTAGAAAAGGAAATACGGGATTTAGAATCATTTCCTGATGAAAAATATCTTAAAATAATCCGTGAAGTGGGATTTATTTGTGACAGATGTGGTAAATGCTGCACCAGCGAATTCAATGATCACATATTTCTGCTCGATGATGATGCGCAAAGGATCATCGAAAATCCTGGCCGGGAATATTTGAGGCCTGCACCTTATTTTGATCTTTGTGATAATCTTGGCAGATTCTATGTAATGGGTTATGCCTTAAAGACAAAACCAAATGGCGATTGCATATTCTATACCGGCAGCAGTTGCCAGCATTATGAAGATCGTCCACGGATATGTAAGATATATCCTTATATGCTCCACAGGGAGCCGGATGAAGATGGAAATATTGAGTTCAGGCAGATAGGGGGTCTGGATGAGCATGGATTGTACCACAATGAGATCGGCGAAGAGACATGCAAAGAAATCCTGAAAACGGTTAGAGAATATGAATCCGGTTTTCTCAGGCAACAAATGAGATTTATTGAAGAAATTGAAAAATATTTTAATGCAAATAATCTAAGGAACAGTAAGCAGATGTATGACCGGATGATGAGAGAATACCAGAAAGGCAAAGCAATAGAAGTATATGTATTCTATAAGGGAGGGTTTGAAAAAGAGGTAATTACTCCAGTTCAAATTTAATAACACATTCGCCTACAACCCCCGGTTTTTCAACGCCTTTTGTTATTACATTCCTACCGATCTTCTTAACCGCAGCATACTTTGCAGCCTGGACTATTGGGCAAGCGGTGCCATGCCTCCTATCTTAAGGATCTCGTTGCCATGGCAGATGGCGCATCCTTTGATATCAAGGGTATAATTCTTGTCATCGCAGTTAACCTTCACATGCTTTGCAAATTCAAGCTGGTTCTTGAGATAATCCTCAAAACTCTTCGCGAATTCACCATTGTTTTTGAAATCTCCGGCATTAGCAGCCCAGTTATCGGCAAATATTGAACCCACTTTTGCATTTACCTTTCTGGCATCCTCTCTTCCCAATACCCCTTGAAAGTCACCCACAATTCCGGCAATTGCTCCTGCAATAACTCATTATTTGAACAGGCATCCATTTTCGTTCTTTTCTCCAGCGCCCTTTCAAGCGGCTTCCCCAGCAGCCTGCGAATTCGCGTTTCATAATTGGAAAGCAGTCCAATATCATCCTGTTCCAGCGCGTCTATTATCGTTTTCCCGGCGACCTCTCCAGCAAGGATCGCGTTATGTATTCCGGCGCCGGTTATTGGGTCAGCCATTCCCGCGCTGTCACCCACAAGAAGAATGTTGCCGGAAACGAGCTTTTCACGAAGTCCGCCTATCGGAAGAGCGCCTGTAATAAATTCTGTTTTTTTTCCGTTTAGCCTTCCTGAAATACAAGAACAATCGATAAATTTATCAAGATACATACGGGGATTGGAACATGTTACTCCAACGCCCACTTTTGCCGAGTCTTTTCCCGTCGGATATATCCAGATATAACCGCCTGGAGCATATTCAGCATTGAAAAAGATCTCGCACGTTTGCGATAAAGGTTGAATGCCCTTTAAATTATACTGGGCGCATGCTGCAAATCTTTGCTTTTCCATTCCAATAAAAGATGCAGTTTTTGAAAAAACACCATCCGCACCTACAATTATTCTCCCGGAAGCTTTTTCATTTCGAAATCTTACAGCCCCGGAAATAATTTCAGAAACAGGAGAACTCCATCTAACCTCTGCCCCCGATGTTTGTGCTCTCCTTACAAGCTCCATATCGAACAAATGCCTGTCCACCACGAAACCATTCAACTGGAAATCATGAAATGTCATATCAGGAAAATAGACGCGCATCTTTGTTATTCCTGACTGGATAATAGCATCATCGGGAGGCTCAAGATTTATCGTATTTCCGATATATCCGGCACACGGTGAACGGCAGGTTTCACTCTTTTCGAGCATTAGGACGCGAAAACCAGCTGAAGAAACCATTCTTGCGGTTACTGCTCCAGCGGGGCCTGCGCCGATCACGATCACATCATACATTAGCAATACACCCAAACATCAACGATATACCCATTCATCTGAGTAATATTTTGGCAAAAGACTCTTCGTCAGCTCTTTTTCTTTTTTACTGAGAGTTCCGGGTTTTAACCTTACATTAAACCGTTCTTCGAATTTTCGCTTCATTACATTCCTTATTTCGTCCATATCCCGCTGCTCCCCCAGTTCCCGGTCAAGCCATGTCAACCCTTCCCTGACTGAGGCAATTTTTTTATCCATGAATTTCTCTTTCGGGATATTGGATATGCGAAGCATTTCCTCAATATCAAAATCAAGAAGCAGTGTTCCGTTCTGAAGCAGTTTTCCTTCCCAGCGCGTCTGGGCGTTCCCGGAGATTTTTTTATTATCCACTATAACATCATTGATGGGTCGAAAAGCCGCATTAAGACCATAAGCAATAAGTGTATCTATGAGCACGCTGCATATCTGTTTATAGGATTCGATTATATCAAGCGGGAATCGGTCATTGTCTATTGTACCCACCACACCGTAATTTATCTGCCTGCACCTGTCATCCGAAAATGCAATGCCTCCCCCGCTAATTCTTCTTGTAATGGTATAGTCTTTGCAATGAGCAAGATTCAATTCAATATCTGCCTTCTGGAAATAACCCAGTATTATAGATTTTTTTGGTGTCCAGAAGAAAAACGTATTTCCCTCATCCCCTTTCAGGATGGCTTCATCCATCGCCATCATATCGCGAATATCTACAAGCCCAAAGTCAATGAAGCGCCACTCTTCCATATTATTCCTCCAGGGCTTTCATTATGGATTCGGCAAAATCTGCTGGAAATGTTCCGGGCGATTGGATTTTTTCTGTGATATATACTTCCTGTATCTTTCGTTCAATATCTTCCCGTATTGCGGGAATTCCCTTTAATTCCTGGATCATCTTAAAGAATGCATCTTCAGGGAACATGAAAAAATCACCCGAAATGCTGATATCTTTGATAATGCCATTTTCGGTCATTACGAACGACCTGATTAGTCCGCCTTTTGATTTATGCAGGCCTTGTTTTGTTTTTATTGCCGCCATTTGAAATTGCTCCGCAATTTCAAAACAGCGTGATTCTATAAAAAATATATGTTGATTTCGATTCTGTTAAGTTAAGGAGTATAAATCTTTTTCTTAATAATTTATTAAATACAACACAACAGGCTGTCCCAAAACTCAAAACAATTGTACAATGTCAAATCGTTTTGGGACAGCCTGTAAAAAATATTTACGTTAGAGCTTCAATGTTAACTGTAATTCCTTGTGTACCTGATGGAAGTTTTAAAATATTTGGTGTTAGTGCTTCCACGCATTGATTATAAACTTTGTTTCTTTTGAGTAGTGCTATTTTTATAGTTACTTTTACGTTTTCTTTGTTAATATCCACGATGCTATCAAATTTTTTAAGATTAAGAAGATCTGATTTTGAAATATGGAATTTTTCAGATGCATCTAAAATTTCAAAGTTTATTAGATTTGCATCTTCACTAAAATCAAGAACTATGCCATCAAATTCAAGCGAAGACTTATATTTTCCACCCTCAATATAAAAGAAAAGGCTATCATTTAGTAGGTCATAATCACGGCCTTTCGCATCCAAGAGTTTCATTTTTTGTTTGCTCATTTATCCTCACGCAACCTCTTCTTAGAATCTTCTATAAAACAAGTCACCAAATTGAATGATATTGGATAGAGAGTTCTACTACTTATAATTACTGTTAAATATCATAATCAGCATTTAAATTATACTTAAGCTTAAATTTTGTTTCGTCTTGCTTTGAAATCCCAACTGGCTTATCGTTTAAAATTATTGAAACTATACCATTTACATCTGTAAGTATATTATTCGTACGTTGTCTAACTCTCAACTCAAAATGTGCTGTTGAATATAGATCGCTTTCCTTAAGTTTTAAGAGACAATCGAGAATATTAACTATATCCAAAATATCATCCTGTCTCTAATGGCAAATCAAAAGTATTTAAATGCATTTGAAACTTACTAACTTGCCAAATTCTTTATAGTATATCTATAATACTCCTTAACTTAACAGAATCGTTGATTTCAAATCCTTGCCCCTTCTTTTCGCCAGGATATTTTGTGCGAACCCTTGAATCCGATCCGAAATCGTGGGCATATCCCTTCGCTGCAATTTCTTGTTAATTTTTCCCTGCATTCTGTTACTAACCAAAGAGGCAATATGTTTGACTTTTCAAAACCCGCAAAGGAAGAAAACAATCCTTTGCCAACAGCGCAACCTGATATTAGCCTTATTTTCATAAATTATTCCCCCTTTAATAAATTCTGTTCTGGCTAACAAAAGTATTAATCGTCATCTCATATATAGTTAATTACGAATGATCATAGGAGCATCATCTTTTGCAGGAACTTTTCCTGAATTGAGGGCGGAAGTGGATTCAATAGAGTTGTACATACCGAAACTTGAGGTTTACGAAGGTACAAAATTGATAAGATCCCGTATCAAGAGTATCAAAGATATTATTTCATCATACAATATCTCAACATCGATCCATGCCCCATATTTCAGCGACGCGCCCAATTATCCGCATGAACTGGTAGTTGATACGGCAAATTTAAATGACACACAGGAGAGGCTCTTGAAAGAGAGTATCGAGATAGCGCAAGAACTGGGGTCAGGAGTTGTGGTAATTCATCCTGGCAGGATCAATGGGGATAAGTGTCGATCTTTTGAAAATATGATCTCAAATCTTTCACGCATCGCTAAATTCGCAAAGGACAGGAACGTGACGCTTGGGCTTGAAAATAAAGAAGGGACAGACCCAAAAAATCTTTGCATCAGCGCTTCTGAATTGGTAGAAGCCATAGAACGAACAGGCTCACCGAATCTTGGAGCAACATTCGATATTGGTCACGCCAACCTGACATGCGCAGGTGATCAGGAAAAACTCAGGCAATTTTCAAAAATGATGAAAGATCATGTGGTTCATGTGCATGTCCATGATAATACCGGTTCGCTGACCGAACAATACTGGGGAGACCTCCACAGGGCGCCGGGTAATGGAATGATTGATTTTTCCGTACTTGGTGAGCTTGATTTCAATGGAGTTTATAATCTTGAAGTATTTTCAATTGAAGACGTCAGGTCTGGAAAAAAGATACTCCGGAACCAGCGAAGCATATATATCAAGTCCTGACAATTATTCGAATAAGAAAGAGGGCGATCTATGGCTGAAACTATTCTGGAAAACTTATTGACATTCATATACACTTTAGGACACTGGATGGGAGAGAAGATCGTAGAGCTGATCCAGTATATATCCGGGATAAAACTCGGCCAGGAAATAGTCGATGCTATCGGGATGCTTGTAATATTGACAATATTCCTGGGTATTGCAGAAGTAGCAAAAAAAGCGATATGGGTCGTGGTGGCTATCGGCTGGGTATTGATATTTGTCCGGATATTAATGATATTGATCGGATGATTTTTTTTTTCATGCCCGCCCAAGCAGCCTGCATGTTTTGCAGACCTTTTCGCTTGAGGGCTCACCGCATTTATCGCATTTGAATATCTCAGTGACAGGTGGGCGCAGCATTTGCGAGATCGTTTCAAATCCCCCAAGCAGGGAATATTTCGTTCCCGGATGCTTCACCTCATAATTATTTATCATCTCACGGATCTCGTTCCTCAGCGCGTCACCGGCATAGGGGCATTCATCCATGCTCACGGGCAGGTCATTAAGGAATCCATAAAGAGCCACCTCTTTTTCAGGAATGCTTCGAAGGGGTTTTATCCTTGGAACCATGCCAGGCTGGTGTGATCCTGGCAGCATTCTTCGCAACCTGTCCATATCACCACGCATGTAATTCATAAGGATGGTCTGTGATTCATCGTCAAGATTATGTCCTATAGCGATTTTATCCGCGCCAAGTTCACGCGCCGCCTTATTCAGGATATTTTTGCGCAGAACCCCGCACAAAGTACATGCAGCGTGTTCTTTTTTATTGACAAGATAATCCATTGTTGTCCCGAATACATCATCAAATGACCTGATCGTATGCCCAATACCGAGTTCATTTGTGAGTTTTATTGCATGAGAAAGTGTATTTGCCCTATAACCCCTGATCCCTTCATCGATCGTAAGTGCAATAATTTCAAGGTCAGGTCTATCCTTAAATATCTTATGGAGGATGTAAAGCAAAGCAATACTGTCCTTACCACCGCTTAACGCGACAACTATCCGTTCACCTCGTCCTATCATCTTGAACTTGCGGATGTCACGTTTGATCTTTCGTTCCACATCCTCTATAAAATGAGACCTGCAAAGGTGTGCATTGGAGTATTTCTGGTATATTACTGCACTTTTGGGGCAGCGCTGGCATTTCATTGAATAGGTGTAAACGCTAAACCCTTATTAATATTATGTCTATGATCAGAGATAAAAAAGAAAAAAAAAGATGATGTGAAATCCTATTTCCGGGATTTCCAGCCATCATATTTGACTTGAGCTGATTTTAGTCATCTTCTTTGTCAGTTTTTTTATCCGTATGCTTTTTTTCTGTTAATTTGTTCTTATTTTTATTATCTGACTCTTTATCGTGGTGTTCATTATCGTCTTTTTCTTCGTGTTTTTCTTTACTTGGTACTAATTTGGCATATATGGTCATGTTAGCGCCAACTTCGATGCTTTCTTTGATCTTCGTGTAGTGTTTTGACTTCAGTTTATATGTATGGTTTCCCGGAGAAACCTTATTGAAAACTACTATTCCAGAACGATTAGTCTCTTTCTTAACTCCGTCTATCCAAACCTTCGCATCTTTTATTGGTTTTCCAGTAACATTGTCTGTTACAATAAAGGTCACAATATAATATTTAGCGGGTAGTGGAGATGTTGAAACTGTTACTGTTGCAGTTCCGTTCACTGTTCCATTCGCTGCCTTGACTGTTGTTGTTCCTGCTGCTATTGCTGTGAATTTGCCGGTTGCATCGACGTTACCTACAGTCGTATTGCTGCTTGTCCATGAAATTGCTACAACCGTTGGATTACCATTCTGGTCTTTTGGAGCTGCTGTAAATGACTGATTTGCTCCAACGATGATATTTGCAGTGGCTGGAGAGACAGTTATTGTTGTTAATACCGGTGCGGGTGCTGTAACTATTATAGTTATATCTTTATGATCTGTTTCCATTGGTCCTTTCCTTGCAGCGAATACCCTGACCACATACGTGCCAGTGGTTGAGGGTGCGGTCAGGACTGATGAAGTTGTGCCGCTAGCCAGATTTCCATCAATTGGCAAAACAGGATTCGGGCTAAATAAATCATTGTTTTGTACCGATGGCCATTTGATTGCTGTTACTCCCGAAGAATTTCCTCCAGCCCATGTTAATCCAACAGCAAAAGCCTGGCCAGGATTAACATTGATCGTGGTTATATTTGGGGTAATACTGATTGTGGTTGGCGGGTATGCATGGCACCCATCACATGCAGTATTATATGTTGGATATGCCATTGCACCCTGTACAAGTATTAGGGCGGTCAATAATATGGCCAGCCCCAGACTCAAATTTCTTCTTTTCATTTTTTCATCTCCTTTGTTTTATTTTCAGGAAGGTCAGGTGGATAGAAAACCACCTTCAAACAATTTGTTTTTAGATCCAACCAGAAAATCACAACTGTTTGTATCCATGTGATTTAATATATACATGTCGAGAGTTTTAAAACAGTTTAAAGGTTCTAAATAAAATTTTAACGTTCAATGATAGTTATTTAAGTGTTTAATTGTCCAAAATTAATTATTATTGATTTTTGAGTTAAATTATGGTAGTTTTATAGTTTAATCGTCCTGATATGTCAGTTAAAACATGAAAAAAACTACAATAAACCTTTAAAATTAATAAAAAAGTACAGAACTGTTCAGATCAAGCCACTTGCGCTAATCTCATTGTAACAATAACAGGATTCTCCATGATACGAAATGCAGTATCGGTATCTTTTCCTATTTTTACATCCCCTTTTCTGCCGACTGTTGCCGTAAGAAGGTAATCATCACCGCTGTACACATCTACGGTTTCACCTGACAATCCCTGAACAGTCAGGACGACATATTTCTTGGATCGCTCAACCGCTGGAACAAAACTCTTAATTCCACTCTCCTTCTTTTTTGATTTTGCTTTTTCCTTCTTCCTTTCGCGAATATCAAGATGCAGTCCAAGCTTTTTCTCTATCAGGTCAATAGTCTTACCGCCTTTCCCGATAACACCCGCTATGTCTTCTTCATCCATAAAGACCGTGGCGCTTGAATCCGATGCGACATCAACATCCACTGTACCTCTTGTATATCTCAACAATTCTTTCTCAATTTCCCTGGCAGCAAGCGCCCATGTGCCCGGACGTTCCATTTCGACTCCAGTTACAGGCATCACTACGACCTGTTCGCCGTATGTGTATATTTCGTACTCTACAGTTCCATTCTCAAAATCCGCTATGGTTATTACCGGTCTTGCCAGGTCCTGCTCAATCATCCCATGCGGAACTTTTACCGTGAATTTTACATCATATACCTTGGAAACCTCTCCTTTGTCTATAAAAATCACAGTATCAACTACCTGCGGTATTATTCCCAACTCCACACGCCCGATGAGTCGCTGTATGGCATCCACACCACGCGTTGCGTGGACAACTCCGATCATTCCCACTCCAGCCATCCTCATATCTGCGAACACATGGAAGTCTTTTGTTTTCCTGACTTCGTCATAAACAGTGTAATCCGGCCTTACAAGGAGCAAAATATCGGCGGTTTTTTCCATATCGCGCTGGATGGGTGCATACTGCGTAATTGCATCCTGTACTTGAAGATCGCGCGGTGCTTCCATTGTTTTTACGATAAAACCCTGTTCGAAAAGCACCTCAGCTACACTTGCTGCAAAAGTTGATTTGCCAGCGCCTGGAGGTCCTGCTACAAGAATACCACGTTGCCTTTCTATGATCCTTTCTTTTAATTCTTTGCTCAGCCTGTAATCCTCGAGGCGAACGATTGCGATCGGCCTGACTGCTGTTATTTCCATCCCGTCTGAAAATGGAGGCTGCGCCACAGCTATGCGCATTGACCCTATCTGGAATACCATCACGCCTTCGTATTCGATTTCAAGATGCGAATCCGGGTCTCTTTTTGTTCTTTCGATAAGTTCTCTCGTGATAGTGCGAAGCTCCATTTCCGTGATGGGCTCTTCTTTTATTATTACAAGTTTCTGTTTGCCCACGCTTCCTCTTTTTGCCATGGGCGGGACATTTACTTTCAGGTGGACTGAAAGCGTATCTTCGGTGAAGAAATCTTCGAGAGTAAGAGCTTTCAACTCTTCCATGAGCGGCATCAGGTACTCAACATTTAATCCTTTGGCGCGCGCCACTTCTGATTGAACCCTGTCGCTTGTTATGAACAGGGCTTTGTTTTCGACTGCTATTGCGCGGATCATGGCATCTATTTCTCCACCGGATGCAAGTTTTATCTGCTCAAGTGAGGGCCTTTTTCCCGTATATTCAAGTGTGATCTCCCCTCTTTTTGCCATATCAGAAAGTTCTTTCAGTTCTTCAAGCCCCTTAAAGCCCGTCTCCCTCCCACGATTTGCCTGTGCTTCTAGTTCAGAGACAAGAGCCTCGGATATTATGAGTCTGGCTGATTTGAATTCTCCGGCTTTTAATCTCACTGTTATTCGTCCATCAATAATTACGCTCGTGTCAGGTACTATGCAAAAACCTTCCGTCATAATTTAACAAATATACTTTCTCAGGCTAAAAATGTTCTGATACATTAAATATAAATGCTATGCAAATGTATAAGGGCTGCCCAATGTGAGGGCTGCGCCGGAATGATCCGGGGCTAAAGCCACAGGAGGAAATATGGCTAAAAAAGATGAAACAAAAGAAGTAAAAGAAACCAAGAAAGAAGCTCCCAAGAAGGAAGCCCCCAAAAAAGAGGCTCCTAAAGCGGAAGCTCCACCAGAAGTAAAGAAAGAGAAAAAACAGGATAAGAAACACGAGGGAAAAGGGGAAGGAAAAGAGCACGATAAAAAAGATCGAAAAGGTGCACCAAAAGAAGGAAAGAAAGAAGCTCCTAAAGCCAAGGAAGCAGGGCCGGAAATAAGACACATTGTGCGCATTGCAAATAGTGATCTTGAAGGCAAAAAGAGCGTTCAGTACGGGCTTATAGGAATCAAGGGTGTAGGCAGGCGGGCCGCGAAGATCGTTACAGTTAATGCGGGCGTGGACCCGAAAGCGACATTGGGATATCTTTCAGATGCCGAAATAGAAAAATTACAATTATCAGTTGACAATATTTCGACTATTATGCCATCGTGGATGGTAAACAAACAAAATGAGATCATGTCAGGCGAGGACAGGCATCTTATTGGAACAGATGTATTGTTGGGTCTTAATGAAGACCTGAACTTGATGAAAAAGATGCGATCATATAAAGGATTAAGACATGATCGCGGTCTTAGAGTACGTGGTCAGCGCACCAGGTCTTCAGGCCGAAGAGGAAGAACTGTAGGTGTCTCACGCTCAGCCCTGATGGCAAAACCCAAAGAAGAAAAGAAGGAAGAAACCAAAGGAGCTGGTAAATAATGGGCTACCCGGGAAAAAATACGAAGTCGTACAACACGCCAAAACATCCATGGCAGGCAGCCAGGATTGAGCCTGAAGTCGAACTTGTAAAAAGATACGGTCTGAGGAATAAGAGAGAAGTCTGGAAAGCCCACAGCGAACTTAAAAAATACAGGGAACTTGCCAGGAAGCTGTTGGCTGAAAGTACAAAAGGAAAAGTTGAAGGGCACGTAAAGACTGACATGGAAAATATTATTAACAGGTTAAAAAGATACGGCCTGTTGAAGACCGATGCCGTGCTTGATGACATCCTTTCCCTGGATGTAAATAATTTCCTTGAGAGAAGACTCCAGACGCAAGTGCACAAGCAGGGACTTGCAAATACCCCTAAACAGGCAAGACAATTCATAGTACATGGACATATCGCAGTGGCTGGACGAAAAATAACCATCCCGGGCTATCATGTGCAAAGTACTGAAGAGTTATCTCTTGGCTACTATGTTAATTCTGAATTATCCAAGGAATCACATCCTTCAAGACCGGGACAGGTAGTGAAGAATACAGCGCAGGAAACAGCCAGACCGGCTGAAACAAAAATTGAACCCGGAAAGGAGGCTTAATTATGGCAATGACTGAGAAATGGGGTGTAGCGCATATATATTCCTCATTCAACAATACCCTGATAACCGTAACTGATCTTACAGGGGCTGAAACGATAGCAAAAATTAGCGGTGGAATGGTTACCAAAGCAGATAGGGATGAGAGTTCACCCTATACAGCTATGCAGATGGCTAACCAGCTTGCTGATAAGATCAGAGATAAAGGGGTCACAGGTATTCATATAAAAGTGAGAGCACCTGGCGGTAATCTGCAAAGAAGCCCCGGACCCGGAGCGCAGGCTGCAATAAGAGCGTTTGCGCGTGCTGGAATTAAGATCGGGCGTATCGAGGATGTAACTCCTATACCCCATGACGGCACAAAACCGAAGAAGGGCAGGCGTGTGTAAATGGATATTGACATAATCGAATTATCCGAACGCAAGGCACGGTTCGTTCTATCCGGCGTTTCAGCCTCATTTGCAAATGCTATTCGAAGAAGCATATTGGCAGAGGTTCCGGTTATGGCCATTGATGATGTCAATATTTATGAAAATACTTCTGTATTGTTCGATGAACAACTTTCTTTAAGATTAGGATTGATCCCATTAAAGACTGACACTAAGTCATATGTGTTCCCTGAAGACTGTAATTGTAATGGTGCAGGATGTCCACTTTGCAAGGTGTCACTTACCCTGAGCGCAGAAGGACCGAAAATCGTACATTCAGGCGATTTCGTTTCCGCAGATCCGATGGTGACCCCCGCGGATACCACCATACCGATAATTGAGCTCAAGGATAAGCATAAAGTCGTAGTGGAAGCAATAGCAAGGCTTGGGACTGGAAGAAAACACAGCAAATGGCAGGCAGGTGTTGCAGGCGGATTTAAGAACATGCCTGTAATAACTATTGGTGAATGTGACTACTGCGGTAAATGCGTGGAAGTCTGTCCACGGAATATACTGAAAATTGAAGGGAAAAAGGTCAAAGTCGTTGACGTGATCGAATGTTCTATGTGCCAGTTATGTGAAGGAGAATGTGATATGGATGCAATTAAGGTAACCAGTGATCCAGGATCCTTTGTAATGACATTTGAAACAACAGGCGCACTGTCCGCAAAAGAAATCGCTCTTGAAGCGGCAGGAAGTATTAAAAAGAGAGCGGAACAATTAAGTGAAATAGTTAATGCCCTCTGATAAAAGAGAATACATCTCTTTTATCATTTTAAAGGCTTTTATCTAGAAGCCTGCATTATGCGGAGGTTGCCCAGACCGGTCAAAGGCGCCAGCTTGAGGGGCTGGTTTCGAAGGAATTCATGGGTTCAAATCCCATCCTCCGCACTTTATATTTATTTCATGGTTTTTTTTTTAAAGATTTCAAATGATTTTTCATTAAATATAGTTATGCGCGCCCATAAATAAGCAGAATAAAACCGAATGATTTATGTAGATGCTCCCCTATGAAAGCGGGTCTAAAACGAAATCATCATTTTAAATTATAGAGGAATTCAATGTCACGAGCTGAAATTTTATCTGAGATCAAACAGGCAGAAGAAGAAGCTACGAAATATATCTTGCTGGCAAATGATGCAAAGGCAAAGAAGATTTCCGATGCCAGAGCCCAATCCAGGGAAATAATCAAGAAGGCACAAGAGGAAGCTGCCATATATTCGACTTTGGAAACAAGCAAAGCCCGCGAAATAGCAAAAAAAGAAAGGGAAATAAGCACTGAAAAGGGGAAAAAAGAAGCGCAAGACATTAAAACCAAAGCACGAAAGAATATTGCAAAAGCCAACACATTTATTTTAACTGAATTTGAGAGGGCAGTTAATGCTTAAACCTACAAAAATGACCAGGGTGGTCATTGCAGGTACAAAAGACCTAATGGAACCTGTGATTTCCACATTTCATAATTTAAAAATTCTACATATAACCGATTATTCGGAAGAATCAGACACTTTCAAAATTGGTAAGCCCCTCAAACCCGCTTCAAAAATGTCCGAGTACTTATTATCCCTAAGGGCAATATCCAATCAGCTTGGTATAATTGCAAAAGAATCTCAAACAATTTCGAAATCCAGGGAGTTACAATCCCGGATGGATGAGAAAATATCAACTCTTCAAAAAGAAGTTTCATCCAGGTTTGACGAAATGAGGAATCTTGAATTCAAGATCAAGGAAAAAGAAGATATTGTATCTTCGATAAAACCATTTTTCGGACTTCCCTTATCACTGGAATCTTATTCAGGCTATGGATCGATAAAAGTTTATACCGGATATATCGACACTGATCTTGAGCCACAACTCTCACAAATCACAAATAATTATGAATTATTTACAGGTGAACATGAGAAAAGAAAGATATTTGCGTTATTTATCCCGATTGCATTTGCGGATGAAATTCAGAAGATTCTCCAGGATGAACGCTCATATTCTGAACTGAAAGTTCCCCTTTTAAAAGGAAATCCGCCAATTGTTCTTGATGGTCTGTCAAAGGAAATATCAGCCCTTAAACAGAAGTATTCAGAAACAAAAGCAGAACTTGATAATATTAAAAATGAATATTCAGAATTCATACTAGCGGCTGATGAATATCTCTCGATCGAGACACAGAAGGCAGAAGCACCTCTTAAATTTGCAACAAGTCCAAATGCCTTTATTATTGATGGATGGGTACCATCCTTAAAATACGATGAAATGGAAAAGGAATTACAAAATAATACCAGGGGACTTGTTCACCTGGTAAAGATAGAAGAGAAAGCAAATGAGGAAGATATCCCTGTCGAGCTTGAAAATCCTATACTTGCCAAACCTTTTGAATTATTGATCAACACATTCGCAACCCCAAAATATGGGGAGATCGATCCTGCAGCAGTTCTTTTCATCACATTTCCGCTTTTCTATGGGATAATGCTTGGCGATGTCGGATATGGCATTATCGTAGCTGCCATGGCTTATATCATCAAGAAGAAGTTCAAGACCGGAGGTCTTAATTCCCTTGCATTAATATTGTTTATGTCAGGAATACTCTCTACGATCTTTGGTTTCATATTCGGGGAATTTTTTGGTTTCCCAATATTTAATATTTTAGTACATGGAGAAATGGAACATGGTTTACTTGGCATTGCCGGACCGGCGATAGCAGGCCTCCAAATGCCAATCCACAGGTTCGGGGAAGTCCAGTCATTGCTACTTTTGACTTTTGGGATCGGTATTCTACATATTTTGCTTGGATTGATCCTGGGTTTCAGAAATCACCTGATAGAACACGGATTGAAGCATGCGATATTTGCAAAAGGAAGCTGGATGATGATCCTTATAGGCGGAGTATTAGCGATCGCAAAATTGATGCCAGCTCTTACTTCAAAACTTCCGGTTCCAACAGGAGATCCTGTTTTCATAGTTGGTTCAGCACTTGCCGTCATAGGAATAATACTTCTCATAGCAGGCGAAGGTTTCATATCTATCCTGGAAATACCCACGATCCTGAGCAACGTATTGTCCTACTCAAGGTTACTTGCTATCGGTCTGTCATCGGCTGGAATAGCTCTTGTGGTTAATACCCTTTCCATGAATCTTTTCATAAGGCCTGACGGCGTTCTCATGGGGAAGGGGATAGTTCTTGCCCTTGTGGGTGTAGTGATCCTCTTCATAGGACATCTAATAAATCTTTTACTTGGAATTCTTGGACCTGGGATTCATTCATTGAGGCTTCAGTACGTGGAATTCTTTACTAAATTTTATGAAGGGGGAGGTAAAAAATACGTCCCCTTTGGTTATGAAAGAAAATATACGGAGGAATAAAAATATGGTAGTAGATGCTGGAATGATAGCAATTGGAGCAGGAATAGCAGTAGGACTTTGCGGTATTGGAGCAGGTATGGGTGAACAGGCCATAGGAGCCGCTGCTGTTGGAGCAATGGCAGAAGACGAAAAATTCTTTGGTAAGGGTCTTTTGATGACAGTTATACCTGAATCCATAGCAATATTTGGTCTTGTAGTAGCGCTGATCTTATTGTTCGTATTCAATGTTTAGAAAGTGAAAAGATATGGGACTTGATGCGATAATTGAAGAAATAAAGGCCAAGGGCAGAGCAGAAGCTGATAAGATAAGCGGTGAAACCTCCCAGGAAGTTTCTAAGATTATTGCAGATGCCCAGGCTAGCGCCGCCAAAATAAAGGCTGCAAAGGAAGAAGCAGTCAAAAAAGAGATTGACAGGATGAGACAACAGGAATTATCCAGTGCAAATCTTGAAGTCAAAAAATTAATACTCAATGCCCGCAAAGAGGTCCTTGATGAAGTTTATGAATCTGCGAAGGATTCTATATCCAAGCTCCCGGCTGAGAAAAACCAGATGATCTTAAAATCGATCATTGAGAAAAATGAATCCGGGAACAGTAAGATATTTTCAAGAGGCAAAGACAAAACAATAGTCAAGAAAATGACTAAACTCGAATTTGCCGGAGAAATAGATTGCTCAGGCGGTGTAGTCATAGAAAACAAGGATGGGACAGAAGTCCTTGACTTTCGGTATGATATGATCTTGAAAAATGTAAATGAACAATCATTAAAACAGGTTTCAAATATCTTGTTTGGGTGAAATAAAGAATGGGAACTTCAAACACCGTCAAGTATGCATATATCGTGGCAAGAGTCCGTGCCATGAAAGGGAAGCTTATCCCTAAGGATATGTTCCCTAAATTCATCAACATGGAAATACCTGAGATAACCCGGTTCATCGGAGAATCAGAATATAAAAAAGATGTTGATGAACTTGGAAAGAAATACAAGGGCACTGACCTTTTTGAACATGCCCTTAACCAGAACCTGGCGTTTACCTACCGTAAATTGATGGAAGTATCCCAGGATGAAGCGAATTACCTGATCACAGAATATCTTCGCTACTGGGATATCTGGAACATAAAAACCATTATCCGTGGAAAGTTTTCAGGCGCAAACGACGAAGAAATACTTGAAGATATAGTTTCTGCAGGACAATTACGTTACAGGGATTTGACTGATTTCATTAAGATCCAAACCGTGGAAGGTGTGATCGCAGCCCTGGCAAAGACGCCTTATTATCCGGCACTTATTGGTTATAAGGGCGTACTTGCGGAAATAGAGAACAACCTGGACAAATTATACTATTCTGGTCTTGTGACAGCTGGCATAAATTCAAAAGATAAATTATTCTCTAAATTCCTAAAAACCGAGATTGACTTGAAAAACCTGAAAATACTTTTCAGGATGAAGCGCACAGGTATGGATCGCGAGGAAATACTAAAGCTTCTAATCCCGGGCGGGATGGAACTTAAAGAATCAGACCTTTCAAGGCTTGCTTCATTGTCTTTTCCCGAATTCATTCGGGCTCTTGAGGAATTTTCATACTGGGAAGCTATCAGGGATATCAGCAATGATTTAAATTCTTTGACAAACATTGAAACACGCCTTGATAAATATGGTATTCTTTATGCGACCAGGATATCCCATTATTCTCCGCTTTCGATTCTTCCTGTTCTTGATTATATAGTAAGTAAAAAAATTGAAGTGGATAATCTTAGAATGATCGTTCGCGGAAAAGAGACACAGCTTTCTGAAGATACAATAAAAGCTCACCTGGTGATGTAGATGGAAATAGCAGTTGTCGGAAATAGTGATTTTGCTATCGGATTCAGGCTTGCAGGCATTCGAAAAACGTATGATGTAACGTCATCTGATATTGAATCAAAGATACAGAGCGTATTGATTGATAAGAACGTAGCCATTCTGATAGTTCATAATGATGATCTAAGAATGTTGACTCCACATATTCGACAGATACTGGATGATTCGGTTGAGCCAACAGTGATCGCCATAGGTGGAAAAGGTGAAAGCACAAACTTGAGGGATAAGATTAAACAAGCAGTGGGTGTAGATCTATGGAAATAATACTAATTATATATAAATAGCAGGTGTCATAGATGAAAAATAAAGGTGAAATTTATAGGATATCAGGGCCTGTCGTCATTATAAGCGGCTTAAATACCAAGATGTATGATGTGGTAAAAGTCGGAACAGAAGGCCTGATGGGTGAAGTAATAGGGATAGAAGGAGAAAAATCCACAGTACAGGTATACGAAGAAACCTCAGGATTAAAGCCTGGCGAACCTGTTGAAAATACTGGAATGTCCTTATCAGTCGAACTCGGACCAGGACTTCTTGAGAGCATTTACGATGGTATCCAGCGTCCTCTTCCCGTATTAAAAGACAGCATGGGCGATTTCATAAAACGTGGTGTTTCTGCTAATGGTCTTTCACGAGAGAAAGAATGGGATTTTGTCCCTACAGTCAAGAAAGGCGATAAGGTCAATGGTGGAGATATAATCGGAACTGTCCAGGAAACGCAGAATATTGAGCAAAGAATACTTGTCCCCCCAACCGTTTCTGGAACCGTAAAAGAAATAAAGAAGGGGAAATTCAAAGTCGATGCTGTGATCTGTACTCTTACCGACGGCAAAGAACTTATGATGATGCAGAAATGGCCTGTCAGGAAGCCAAGACCTGTAGCCAAGAAACTTACACCCAGCACACCTCTGATCACGGGTCAGAGGATCCTTGATGGCCTGTTCCCGATCGCAAAAGGCGGAACTGCAGCCATCCCCGGTCCATTTGGGAGCGGAAAAACAGTTACCCAGCAGCAGCTTGCAAAATGGAGCGATACAGAAATAGTAGTATATATCGGATGCGGAGAACGCGGCAATGAAATGGCGGATGTTCTTTATGAATTCCCGGAAATCAAAGATCCAAAAACCGGCCGACCTTTAATGGAGCGAACAGTCCTTATCGCGAACACATCCAACATGCCAGTAGCAGCAAGGGAAGCATCAGTTTATACAGGTATCACGATCGCTGAGTATTACAGGGACATGGGATATGACGTATCCCTGATGGCTGATTCCACATCAAGGTGGGCAGAAGCCATGAGAGAAATTTCATCACGTCTTGAAGAAATGCCAGGTGAAGAAGGATATCCGGCTTATCTTGCAGCGAGATTATCAGAATTCTACGAGCGTGCAGGTAAAGTAAAAGCATTATGTGGAAAAGAAGGCTCTATAACTGTCATCGGGGCAGTTTCACCTCCGGGCGGCGACTTTTCAGAACCGATTACCCAAAATACCCTTCGTATCGTAAAAGTATTCTGGGCTCTTGACGCGAAACTTGCCCAGAGAAGACATTTTCCCTCAATTAACTGGCTTAACAGTTATTCATTATATACCAAAGCGCTCGGGCCATGGTATGATGAACATGTGGCTCCAGATTGGGTAAAACTCAGGAATGATGCAATGGAATTATTGCAAAAAGAATCCGAACTCCAGGAGATTGTCCAGCTTGTGGGTTCAGATGCACTTCCGGAAGACCAGCAATTGACGCTTGAAATAGCAAGAATGATACGCGAATATTTCCTGCAGCAGAATGCCTATCATGAAGTTGATACGTTCTGCCCAATGGACAAACAATACAAATTATTGAAGGCTATTACCTCATGGGGTGACAAAGCCCAAAATGCTCTTGAAGGCGGCGCTGCAGTTGAAGACATAATGAAATCAAAAACAAAGGACGACCTTGCAAAAGTCAAATATGAGAAGGAATTCGACACAGCACTTGGCGTGATCCTGAAAAGCATGGACGAAGAGTTTGCAAAATTAAGAGGTAAGTAACATGACTAAAGAATATAAGACGATCAACCAGATCTCAGGTCCGCTTATCTTTGTAGAAAAGACAGAACCCGTGGGTTACAATGAACTTGTCAATATAACTCTTCCAGATGGCACGACAAAGAGAGGACAGGTACTTGATACATCCAATGATATCGTTGTCGTACAGGTATTTGAAGGCACAGGCGGCCTTAACAGGGAATGCGGAGTCAGGTTCACAGGCGAAACCATCAAACTGCCTGTTTCAAAAGATCTCCTGGGCAGGATATTATCAGGCGCTGGTGAGCCTCTTGATGGAGGTCCGCGCATCGTTCCTGAGGACAGGCTTGAAATAACAGGTGCAGCTATCAATCCATACGCAAGACTTCCACCCAAGGATTTCATCCAGACGGGTATATCGACCATCGATGGTATGAACACGCTTGTCCGCGGACAGAAACTTCCTATATTCTCAGGTTCAGGTCTTCCGCATAATGAAATTGCTCTCCAGATCGCTCGACAGGCCAGAGTTCGGGGTTCAAATGAGCCATTCGCAGTAGTATTTGCTGCAATGGGTATCACAAATGAAGAAGCCCAGTACTTCATGCGCGACTTTGAGCGCACAGGCGCTCTTGAGCGGGCAGTGGTTTTCCTGAATCTTGCGGATGACCCCGCCGTAGAACGACTTATCACTCCAAGACTTGCACTTACTGCAGCCGAATATCTTGCATACGAGCATGATATGCATGTGCTTGTAATTCTAACAGATATCACGAATTATTGCGAAGCGCTTCGCCAGATGGGCGCTGCAAGGGAAGAAGTTCCTGGAAGAAGAGGATATCCGGGTTACATGTACACAGATCTTGCCTCCCTCTACGAACGCGCAGGCGTCATAAAGGGAAGAAAGGGCTCAGTCACACAATTCTCGATATTATCAATGCCAGGTGACGATATCACACATCCGATCCCTGATCTTTCAGGATACATCACTGAAGGCCAGATAGTTATTTCAAGGGAACTTCACAGGAAAGGCATCTATCCACCTGTAAATGTGTTGCCATCACTTTCAAGACTTATGAACTCAGGTATCGGCGCATCACGCACAAGGGAAGATCACAAAGCTGTTTCAGACCAGTTGTATGCAGCATATGCAGAAGGCAAAGATCTGAGAGGTCTTGTGGCTA
This sequence comes from Candidatus Methanoperedens sp., assembly GCA_041648475.1. Taxonomy (GTDB): domain Archaea; phylum Halobacteriota; class Methanosarcinia; order Methanosarcinales; family Methanoperedenaceae; genus Methanoperedens. The sequence continues at coordinate 28,997 of JBAZOV010000001.1, forward strand.
TCGTAGGAAAGGATGCGCTTTCTGACAGGGATAGGAAATTCCTTGAGTTCGCAGACATGTTCGAAGACAAGTTCGTTCGCCAGGGCGATGATGAGAACAGGGACATCGAGACCACATTAAGCATTGGCTGGGACCTGCTTGCTGAACTGCCTGAGGCACAGCTCACAAGAATAGATAACAAATATATCCAGAAATACCATCCTGCGCACAAAGAGCAAAAAAAGGAATAGTATGGCTATTAAGGACAACATTAAACCCACGCGGTCAGAACTCATAGATCTTAAAAAGAGGATCAAGCTCAGCCAGAGCGGTCATAAGCTTCTTAAGATGAAGCGAGACGGCCTGATCCTTGAGCTTTTCGAGATACTTGAGAAGGCAAAAAACATACGAAGCGAAGTGGAAAAGCAGTTCGCTCTTGCTTCCCAGAGGCTTGCCCTTGCAAAATCAGTTGAAGGTGTCGTGGTTGTAAAATCCACAGCCTTTGCCCTGAAAGACAATCCGAAACTTGAACTCCAGAGCAAGAACGTGATGGGAGTTGTTGTTCCCAAAATAGAGGCAACGAGTGTCCATAAAAAACTCAATGAGCACGGCTATGGTATAATTGGCACAAGCTCACGCATTGATGAAGCTGTTGATAACTATGAAATTCTTGTTGAGAAGATAATCCTTGCAGCCGAGATCGAGACCACGATGAAGAAGCTGCTTGAGGATATCGAAAAGACAAAACGCAGGGTTAATGCTCTTGAGTTCAAGGTTATCCCGGAACTCAATGATGCTAAGAATTTTATTGTTTTGAGGCTTGAAGAGATGGAAAGAGAGAATACCTTCAGGTTGAAGCGGATCAAAGGGTGATTTTCGCTCGGCGAAAATCACACAGATTCGCCCAAGCGGTAAGTCCACGAATATGATGCATGAAATTGAACTTCTGTTGAGCCCACATAGGTTATTTCATATTTCCCGTTCGAATTGAGTTCGTCTGTGTAACCTGAATATTCGCCGTTCCCTGAGCCGACTTTACGGATGATGGTGTATTCGAAGTTGTCGCCTGCTGTTGGTAGGGCTGAAACGGGGAGGATGGAGAATTGGAGGGTGAGAATGAGGATTAGGATAAAAATTACGTTGTTTTTTTGATTTTCAGCGTTTGGATTGTTCGTTGGTTACCACTCCTTTCCTTTTCTGTTTTCAGCGTCAGGAAGATATTGATCCTGGTTTTGAGGGAGGATATTAGGATGGGGCGGGTTATATTGTTTTCGGAAGGGCTGGGCTGAGACGATTCGTGGTAGTATTTAGGTCAATGCAGAACACATCTTACTTGATTGTTTATAAACACCCGAAATAATTTAATACGGAGTTAAGGCAAATTGCAGTTACATTTATTCCCAAAAATCCCATTCTTTGATTTGAATTCTCGCTATATAATAGTTGACTTCAAATAGCATGAGGTTGAAAATAAGAAAAAATTGAGGTTGAATTATTGCATCAATAAGTCGCTTTTGGAGTTGGTTAATGAATAAGGACAATATAAACATGGTAGCATCCATTACTACAATTATAGCATTAGTTATTGCAATAGTAACATTCTACGATGCAAAAAGTCAAGAAACAGACTCTAGAATAGCATTAACATCTGAGTTGATTCATGAAATCGACTTTAATCTAATTTATATCGATAACAATCAAAAAATTAGCGAGAAATTGACTACAACGTATGAAGTGCCTCTTTACAAGTTCTCAAATATAATTTTAGAGGAAGCATTACGTAATGGAAAGATTGGAAATATTACAACTAAGAAAGAAATGTTCGCTGCTCTACAGATGATGAATTCTCTGAATAATTTGATGGATGAACCTATTTATGATATTCATGGCACTAATACACCGGAAGGATACATAAAACTCAAGAAAGAACGATATGATTTAATCTTACAGAATAGTGAAAACATCAAATTCCTATTGAAAGATATAAAAACAGCTTTAACAAATTTATATTAAATTAGCCAAATAACTTCAAAATTGCATTAATTTTTGTTAGATGCAGCCGATCTTGAGGAACAGGGGAGTTTTTCAAACTTTTGTTACTGCACATAATTTAGCTCCTCACCGGGATAAGTACGCCGCCAAAAAAGAACATTGGCCACCTCACATAATTTATCCCAAGACTGGAACGGCATCATAAGCTTCGCGCCTCTCCCAAATCCGATACCAACCATGGCAATTGATATGAAAACAAGCATCAGGATGCACTATCGCATCTGTTGTCCCGCCCGGCATCTTGACGGCAAGCGGGAGGTTGGAACGGGCGCCGCATAAAAATATATTAAAATGCAAATAAATATAGTGTTCTTTTTCACAACCTCAAATCCGTGAAAATCCGCGTAATCCGTGTCATCCGTGTTCTATTAGTCATGTTGAATATAAATACATAAATCTTAACAACCTTGTAAAAAACCCAGCCATTTATATGATATCGGGTCGCAGCTCTTCTATTATTATTTTCCCCCCTGTCCCATAGATTTTTCTTTGGATTAGATTCATGTTGGCTTATTCGGGAACGCGTCCGCGCCGCATAAAAATATATAAAAATGTTAATAAATATTGCGCGCTTTCCATCACAAAGTACGCAAAGATCGCAAAGCAGGGGCTTTATAGGACATTTGTTTGCGCCGCCATGCCAAATCAAATCTGCGTCCATCTGCGTTTATCTGCGGTTTCGGAAAGCACAGACATGTTCTTTTGACTGACACCTCGGCGCGTATGGTATGCTGAGCCTAGACTTGAACGGGCTCATAAGCTTCGCGCCCCTCACAAATCCGATACCGACCATGGCAATAGATCTGAAAACAAGCATCAGATTGCATCATCGCATCTGTTGCCCCCGCCCGGCATCTTGACGGCAAGCTGGAGGTTGGAACGGGCGCAAAGAGCGAAAAATTACAGAAATCCTCAACCGATGCCCAATGAATACTAATTCATTAATCCAAACAACCACGCCCAAAACAAAGCCAATTCCGTGTCATGCTGTTACCCTGCGATTCCGTTTTGGAAATACCCCATAATAAATTAAATATAAACAAAAACCATTGGCGCGCATTTATATACTAAAACATACCTTTTTTATACTATGCCTGAGGAAGAACCATATCAGATAGCATATATGGATATTAAAGAAAAAAGGCAAATCAAGGAGCTTATTAAGAAACTGGCGTCAGAAGAACGTATTGGTTTAGATGAACATATCTATAGAAACAACAGGGCATATGATCGATGGGGAATAAACCCATTTCAGTTATTTGAATTCGTCAAGCAGCTTCTGAACAATCCGGAGATAATAAGAAAGGAAGTACATGATACTGAATATTTTCCAACACGATACTTATGTGAATCTGAATCGAATGACCATATCTATCCATGTGTAATCGGCATCGATGAGTCCAATCATGAATTTATTCTGGTTATAACTTTACTCAATCGAAAGAAGAAACTCAATTTAAAGAGATGAAAATATGAAAAAGAATGACGAATTTAAGGATGTCTACGAAGATGTAGTAATTGAAAGCTATGGTATCCCTGTAGTTATTACAGATGTTCTTGTTAGAAAGCACAAAACCACGGGCAGAAATATCTACATAAACCATCCTGATTCAATACAAAAAATCGAGAAGGGATTAAAAGCTGCGCTTGGCGTTGCTCCCAGAGGGCAGGCTTCATACAAAAGAAAATTAAGTGAAAGCGGGGAAATATTACTGTTGCGACTGCCAAAAGAGCTTAGAGAATCATATCATATCGAAAAAGGTACATATGCTCGAATTACACCGATGGGAACGAAAAAAGCTATCGTAGAATTCGAGTGATTTTAGAATTTTTCGTCTGATATAGACACAAAAGATCGCTCACTAGAAAAAGCGCGTCGCCAAGAAAAACATCGGCCACATTACAAAATACATCCCAAGACAGGAACAGTCTCATAAGTTTCGCGCCTCTCACAAATCCGATACCGACCATGGCAATCCATATGAGAAGAAACATCAGGATGCACCATCGCATCTGTTGTCCCGCCCGGCATCTTGACGGCAAGCTGGTGGCTGGAATGGGCGCCACAAGCACTTCAGTCAGGATACTACAATATTAAAACACCCTAATTACTAAAAACAACAGGCTTATCATTAATGTACAGTTCCTTGATCAGAGCCCTGCAAGTTCTATCTACCGAAACTTTAACTGAAACATCCCTGATCTCCTTTTCGATTTCCGTGGAACAAACGGAAGAAAAACCCATATAAATCTATATAACGTCTCAAATCTAATGAGATATTGAATAATATGACCGAATTAGTTGTTGACATTCCAAATGATATCGCAAAAGAGATGAAGAAATTTCGGTTTATGAACTGGAATGAAAAGTTAGTTAAGGATATTCTCTTCTTCATGAACGAACGGGATATAGTGGAATCCATACTCGCAAAAAGCAAACTGAAAGAACAAGATGTTGAAGAAATCGATAATTTGATCAAGCGTGATTTATTTGAAAAGTATTACCAGACTGAAATTGGTGCTTGATACCAATATCATAATCTCAGCGCTGATAAGTAAAAAATCCACGATCAGGGATATACTCCTGACAGATAAGATCACATTTTACCTGCCTGAACTGGTTCTGATAGAATTGCTGAAACACAAACAGCTTCTCTGTAAGAAGACTGGTTTAAGCCAAAAGGAAGTTTTTTTCACACTTTTTTATCTCTTGAACAAAGTGGAGATTGTTAAAAAAGATGCATTTTCAAAGAACCTTGAAAAAGCAAAGAACATCATGGAAAAAATCGATATAAAAGACTCAGAATTTGTGGCACTTGCTTTATCAATAGAGAATGATGGGATTTTCAGCAATGATGGGCATTTTGATACTTCTGGAATCAAAAGATGGACTGTTGAAGAAATAATAAGGTGGCTGGAACAAGTATAAAAATCTGGATTATCCTTCGCAAAATGTTCAAAATTGTTGGAGGGGCACGGATTTCATCTTCTTGCCATATAAATCCCATCCACTACTCTCTCGATCCTCACTGATATTTCCTTTCCCACAGGAATACCACCAGCATCCACTACCGTCAACACCCTGTCCCTCGCTATCGCAAGTTTCTCACCTTTCATCCAGCCCGGTCCTTTGACCAATACTTTTACTTTTTCATCCCTCCTGAACATACGGGGCAGCGCCTTACACTCATGACTTCCAAAATCCTCAGGCGCAAGAATTAGCTTCGTCTTGTAAATCTTTTCCCATTCACCAAGCTGCCAGTAGAATTTCTCCCAGTTCATGACCTTCGCATCGGGTTTTCGTCCATTCTTGTGCGTCAGTAATTTCTGGATGCCAAGGGCCGGCCATTTTTTTCCTGCTCCGATCTTAAGGGCGAACTCTATCAATTTTGGCATTTCATTATCATTAATTCCAGGAAGCCAGACAGGCGCGATAAGAAGATCGATATCAGAATTCCTTGCGATATATTCAGCATTCCTGAGAACCTTTTCAATATCGTAATGATCAATTCCTGCGATCTTCTTTGCAAGCTGCGGATCAAGCGCCTCAATTGACATATTGATCCGGGAAAGCCCCGCATCATCCAGTTTATCGATGAGTTTTTCATTCAATAAAAATCCGTTCGTCTGCATGGAAACGGTTTTTACATGTTCATTTCCAGAGAGTCTTTCAACAAGTTCAACAAGCTGCGGATACATGGAGGGCTCTCCCACTGTGTCGATATGCGCTTCGATATCATTGACTTCCTTAAAAGCGGCAGCCCACTCGAAAGCCTCGACCAGCTGCCCGAGGTCAACCATATATTCCGAGATCCGCTGCTGTGAAGAAGGACCTGCATCGGTTGAGCAGAATATGCATGCTAATGGGCATTCGCTAATCGGTCGCACCTGCAGGACATTTGTCCCTCGGTCGATGATACCGAATGCGATGCATCCAAAAAGAGGAATGTCGCGGATCAGGATATTGTTACATTTTGCCATTTTCCACCAGTATGCATTCAGAGCATCTCTTTTTCCCGCAGAATCGTTTTCCATATTCCACGATCAGGGCATGAAATTCCTTGTACAGGGGAACATCAACAGGCAGCGATCCCTCAAAAATAGACTGCAGTTCCCTGTAATTCCCATCGATACCCAGGCATTTGCACATTCTTTTAGTATAAGCGTCAATTACGAATTTAGGTTTATCGGCTGCATATAATACGATACTATCGGCAGTTTCTTCACCAACGCCATTCAATGACAGGAGTACGTCTCGAAGTTCTCCCGTTGATTTTTCAAAAATATCAGGATTTTCATGGAAAAAAGTTGAAATATTTTTCAATCTCTTTGCTTTCTGCCTAAAAAACCCGGTACATCTGATATGCTCTTCAAGTTCGCCGGTATCAATTCTTGAAAGTGGTTCAGCTTCCATCAATCCCCTATCTTTTAAATTCCGTATGGCCTTTTCCACATTTTCCCATTTTGTCTGCTGCGTAAGGACAGCCCCGACAATTACTTCAAAAGGCGTATCAGCAGGCCACCAGTTCTTTGGTCCGAGCTCACTTAGCAGCTTATTATAAACTTTTATCATACGAACTTTACGCCAAGGTCAGAAAGCTTGTTCCGGATAGCAAGATTGATCAGGAAAGGCGTCAGGGATTCGATCATATAAGAAGATGCAAGACCTCCTCCGTCAAGAGGGCGAAGGTTCTTGATCTCATGAGTTAATCCCATCACGGTTTTTTTGGCCTCGTCATCATCTCCGCAGACAACAACGTCATAATCAAGGTTTAATTCTAAATTTGCTAATTTTCGTGCAGAAACGTTATGGTATGAGGATACAACTTTTACGGTTTTGGGAAGAATTTCCTGTATCTCAAGTGCTGCACTTCCCTGTTTTGGAGGTGTGAATTCAAACCATTTGTTTTTCCTCATGGGAACCACAAGCGAGATCACGATCTGATCCGTGAAAAGGGGGCTGAGTTTTTCTAAAAGTGACACTACACCCTGGTAGGGCACGGAAAGTACTACCACATCTGCGTCCTTAATGGCTGCTTCATTTCCGCATCCTGTTATTCCATAACATTGCATCCCCTTATTTGAAAGTATATTTGTATAATCACTGGCAACATTTACAGCCCTTTCAATTTCACGGGAACATACAAGTATTTCGTGTTTTTCAGCCCACCTAAGAGCGAATCCTTCACCGATGCTGCCTGTTCCTCCAAGTATTGCTATTTTCATTTGTTTTCCATTTCCTTAAGGATTTTTCGCATTACGTGCATATTTTCCCTGTGTAACGAGACGATCAGGTCGCTAAGAACTGCGAATATGAACATCAGTATTCCGGTGACAATAAGAAGTGTTGCAAGAATGGCAAGAGGAACATGTGTTATAGATTTCAGCCATTCATTCACGACATATATGCCAACCAGTACACCGATTGCAGACAATAGCCCTCCAATCAGATTAAAGTAAAAAAGAGGATTATGTGTCCGGGCAAGAAGATAAATTGTTGAAGCGATCCTGAAACCATCCCTGACGGGTCGAAGTTTGGTAGCTGCGCCGCTCACTCTTGCGAGGTATGTTATTGGAACTTCTACGATCTTAAAATCTTTTTTCACACATTCAACCGTGATTTCTGTCTCAACTTCAAAACCTGTCCTGTTCAATTCAATCTGTTTATAAGCATTGTAATTAAATCCCCTGTATCCTGAAAGAATGTCATTCAACCATATGCTGTAGGCTAAACCGAAAATCTTATTCAATACATTGTTCCCGAAAAGGTTGAAGCGGGTGAAAGCGCCTTTCTGGTAATTCGCGAACCTGTTGCCGATCACATGGTCGGCATGCCCTGAAATTATGGGTTCAAGTATTTTTTCGATCTCTTCAGGAAGGTATGTTCCATCACCATCTATCATCACTATATATTTACTCGATAACAGTTGAAATGCCTGCTTGATAGCCTGTCCTTTTCCCTTTCCACTCTGGAGAACTACTCTTGCTCCGGCATTCTGGGCTTGCGCTGCCGTATCATCTGTGCTGTGACCATCGATAACAAGGATGTCAGTGTACCCCATCGTTTTGAATTCCCGTACTAATCCTGCAATAGTCTTACCTTCGTTTAGCGTGGGAATCAGTATGCAGACTTCATCTTTATTCATTCGTGGTCTTTATTTGCGTGTTTATACTTAATATTACTGTGAACCGAGGGAATAATTCTGAGACTTTTTAATTTCTTCTGGAAAAAAGGAACATTTGCATAGGTATAGTCAAGAACATAATTTATTTTACATATATGCTGAACACTTTGCGCTCTTTGCGTCCTTTGCGGTGCACGATTTTTTTCACCGCAAAGAGCGCAAAGGACGCAAAGATAGTTTGAATGGTTTGGTTTTTAACTATATTATGAAACTTCCGGTCGCGAAAAGCTCGTTTCCGGCAACATTCTTCTTATCGGTGACAGGGCGGGAATGGCTGACCCGATAACCGGCGCCGGAATACATAATGCGATCTAGCTCGCGAGGTCGCCGGGAAAACGATAATAGAGGCGCTGGAACAAGATGATATTGAACTGCTTTCCAATTATGAAACGCGAATTCGCAGGCTGCCTGGGAAGCCGCCTGGAAGGGCGCTGGGGAAATAACAAAAAAAGATGGGTGTTTACAAAATGAGGTATTGCAGGAGCAATTGCCGGAATTGTGGGTGACTTTCAGGGGATATTGGGAAGAATGACGGGTATTATGAAACCAGAGAATTATGATCGAAATTAACACCGAACTCATACGAACTGAAACGAACTCACGCTGCCGGAGTTTGTATTAGTTCGATGTTTTTCTAAATGTTTTTGCAATTTTCATTGTCTATAAACCGATACCGTTTCAATTTGTGGGGATGGATTGAAAGCAATATATTTTTAAAAAAGTCTCACAGGTATTGCCTGATCCACGCAAAAGAATGAATATTATTAAAAACATAATGTATTTATCTTAATCAAAACCTATATATCACGAATAACCATTATGAATTTGGAGAACTGAATGCAAATAGGTGTATACATCTGCCATTGCGGGTCAAACATAGCAGGGACTATTGACGTTGAAGAGGTCAGGAAACATGCATCTACCCTGAAAGATGTAGTCATAGCCAGGGATATTGTTTTTGCATGCGGTGATTCAGGGCAGGAACAGATCAAGAAAGACATCCTGGAATACAAGATCGACAGGGTGGTTGTTGCTGCATGCTCGCCCCGTCTCCATGAAGTAACTTTCAGGCGCGTTCTTGAACAATCGGGCTTGAATAAACATCTTCTTGAAATGGTAAATATCAGGGAGCAGGGCTCATGGGTGCATACAAATTCTAATGGGCTGGCGACACAGAAAGCAAAAGAGCTTGTGGCTATGGGTGTGGCAAAAGCAGCGCTCCTTTCCCCGCTTGAAAAAAAGACGATCCCGGCAAATAAGGATGTGCTTGTTATTGGCGCAGGCGTTGCAGGGATTGAAGCTGCCCTTAATCTTGCAAATATCGGAATAAAGGTACACCTGGTTGAGAAAGAGCCAACGATTGGCGGAAAAATGGCGCTTATGAGTGAGGTTTTCCCCACGAATGATTGTTCGATGTGCGTTCTTGCCCCCAAAATGTCAGATGTCCAGAACCACCCAAACATTACCCTTTATACGAATTCTGAAATAACAGGAATCAGAGGGCGGGCAGGGAGTTACAGGATATCGGGAGAGACAAAACCGCGTTATATTGACCCGAAGAAATGCAAAGGTTGCATCGATATTTGCGCAAAAGTCTGTCCCATTGATGTTCCGAACCAGTTCGATTATGGCATAGGCTCACGAAAATCCATATATATCCCATTCGCCCAGGCTGTGCCTCTTTGCGCTTCCATTGATGAGCATTGCGTGGGCTGCGACCTGTGCAGGCTTGCATGCCCGGCTGAAGCGGTTGATTTTAACCAGAAAGTCGAAGAATTCAAGTTAGATGCAGGGGCAATAATTGTCGCGACAGGATACCAGATTTTCGATGCGCGAAGAAAGGAAGAATACGGATATGGACGCTATAAGAACGTTGTAACTAACTTTGAACTTGACAGGATGCTAAACGCTTCAGGTCCAACACATGGGAGGGTTGTATCACCATCAACAGGAGCGGATATCAAAAGCGCTGCATTTCTCCTGTGTGTGGGTTCGCGTGATGAACAGGTGGGAAATCCCTATTGTTCCAAAGTATGCTGCATGGCCTCAATAAAGAATGCCATGAAGCTTGCGGAAAAATATCCCGAAGCCAGGATTTCTGTACATTACATAGACATACGCGCCGGCGGTGAGATGTATGAGGAATATTACAAACGTGCCCAGGAGATGGGCATCTCGTTCGTTCGCGGACGAGTTGCCGATGTTGAAGAATCGGACGGCAAGACATTAATTAATTATGAAGATACACTAAGCGGTGAAAAGATCCAGGAGGAATGCGACCTTGTAGTGCTGGCAGTAGGAATGGAAGCAAGCATTGATTCAGAGCCAATAGGGAAGATGTTGAAACTTTCAACCCGCCCTGACCGCTTTTTCCAGAGCGCCCATCCCAAGATGCGTCCGGTTGAAACGCACAATAAAGGAGTGTTCATAGCAGGATGTGCAGGCGGCCCGAAGGAGATCCAGGTATCCATTGAACAGGGAAGCGCAGCGGCTTCAAAAGCAAATGCCCTCCTTCATAAAGGGGAGATAGAGATAGAGCCATATAGCGCATATGTTATTCCTGAACTTTGTGACGGATGCATGATATGTGAATCCGTATGCGATTTTGGACGCATCAAAGTAAAAGACAAGAAGGCAAGCGTGGATGAAGTTTCCTGCAGGGGATGCGGGGCATGCGCCGGCAGCTGCCCGAATGGCGCTATCCAGATAAGGAATTATACAGATGAGCAGATAATAGCTCAAATTACAGAAGCAACGCGCGAGATAAGCGAATTCCCCCTCATCATCGGTTTCCTGTGCCACTGGTGCAGTTATGCGGCAGCAGATCTGGCTGGTTCTTTGCGTATCCAGTATCCATCGAATATGCGTAACATCAGGGTCTTGTGCGCTGGCAGGGTCAACCCGTCTTTTGTTCTTGAGGCTTTGCGCCATGGAGCTGACGGCGTGCTTGTTGCCGGATGCAGGCCTGGAGAATGTCATTATACAATGGGGAACATCTGCGCAATACAGAGGATGAGCGTACTTTCAAAATTACTGGTAGAGCTGGGTTTTGATGAGCGGCGCCTGCGTGTGGAATGGATCGCATCAAGTGAAGGCGAGAAGTTTGCCGGGATAGTGAAGGACTTCGTAGTGCAGCTAAAAGAAATAGGTCCGGTAGGCAGCGAGCTCAAGCAGGAATAGCATGGTAGAAGAACAACTGCAAATCTTGGTGGAAAGTGAAATTAAGGATACGCATTTTCTTTTCACCCAGAAGACAGGAAAATCAAAGAAAATCCTTGATTATGATTATAAGCGTTGCAATGGATGCGGCATCTGCATTGATATATGTCCTAAAAAAGCCATCGAGGCAGGGCCTCTAATAGAAATAGCCACAGGACTGGATGCGCCGCCAGTGATAATCGACCATACGAAATGTTCTTTTTGCGGCATGTGCGCCGCTTTCTGTCCTGTACGGGCGGTCAGGATGACTGTGAATGATAAGGATATTCTGGAACTTTCACAGTTCCCGCATCTTGATTCAAGAGTCATTTTCAATGATAAGTGTCTTCCATGCCTGATATGCATGAAATCGTGTTCTGAAGAAGCAATATCAGTTGATCTGACATTTCCGAAAAAGGAGACGCTTGCGCCTTTTAAGCCGGGGAAAACCGGTGAGATCGCAGTGGATATGGAAAAATGCACCTTATGCGGCGCCTGCGCGGTGTTGTGTCCCGCTTTTATTTTTGTTGATAAAAAGGCAAAAGCAGATGACCTGATGCCTTTTGATGATCTTGTCGTTGATAAGGCAAAATGCGATTATTGCGGCATCTGTGTGCCTTTCTGCCCGGAAGATGCCATCAAGGTAAAAGGGGACTTTGACCTTGAAGAAATAAAAAAGATAGCGCCAAAAATAACAGGTACGATCAAAGTAGATGATAACAAATGCACACGCTGCGGCTGGTGTGAAGCGGTTTGCCCGTATGATGCCGCAAAGGTTACGAAACCATTCGAGGGTGAGATCGAGCTGATCGATGAAAAACTTAAAGGCTGTGATCCCATTGGCTGCCATGGCTGTTTCAATGTCTGCCCATCAAAGGCATGGATAATCCCGAAGGACAAAAAAATAGATGTGGTGAAGGATTTTTGTACTTACTGCGGAGCCTGCGAGAAGGCATGCCATGTTAAGGCCATAGGCGTAAAACGAAAATCAGCAAGATATACAGATGTTGCGGACACGGCCTGGGCGAATGACTGGAAAAAAGCTATTGTTGCCCTGACCTCGCAGGAAAGGGATCGCCCGGATGTATCACGGACACTGCACGTTGAAAAAGCAGAAAAGAAATATGAACCTGCAATAATAAAGCCCGCGATTAATCCTGATTTCAGGAAGCTTGTGGATGAAAGGATCAAAAAATTGTCTTCTGTTCTTGGTAACAAACAGGTGAGGCACGTATGGGAGAGAAAAGATACACAGACGGCTTTGCAGGAAATTAAGAAAAGGATGAAAAAGTGATAACTGCGGGCTGTCCCGTCGCGCGCGCGGGTGAGGGGCTGGTAAGGACATACATCAACAACTTGAGTTGTCCCCAATTTGGTTACAACTGAAATTCCCATCACTTTCACCCCGCCCCCATAATCATTTTTAACCCGTACGACCATTAACTACCAATGAACTTCATCCACGCCAGCGACCTGCACCTGGGCTATGCGCAATACGGCCTCGAAGAACGCTTCCGTGACTATGCCCGCGCCTTCCAGACAGTCATTAAATATGCCATCGACCACAGGGCTGAGTTCATACTGATCTCAGGCGACCTTTTCCACAAGCGAAATATTAATGCGCCTACGTATTTGCAGGCATACAAAGTGCTTCTGGAACTCAAGGAAAGAAGCCCGTCCACGCAGGTCTATGCCATCGAGGGAAACCATGATCTTGCTTTTCACCAGGACAGAAAAAGCTGGCTTGAGATACTGAATTCTCAGGGTTTGCTAAGACTCATCAGGCTAAAAGAAGCGGGTGACATAAAGCTCATGGGAGATCATGTTGAACTTGATAAAGTCCGCATCTTCGGGGTAAGATATATCGGCGCCAATACCACATCTTCGATCCCACTCATAGCGGATGAAATTAAAAAAATAGAGGCTGAATACGGCAAGAAATATACGATCTTGATGATGCATTTTGGCCTGGAAGGGCAGGTCAAGCAGTCCGAGGCTGGCGAAATCCCATATAGTTCGCTTATGCCATTGAGGGAAGTTGTGGATTACCTTGCGCTTGGGCATTATCATATGCAGTACGAGATGGATGGATGGATATTCAATCCGGGAAGCATTGAAATGATATCCATGAACGAGTTCGGGCTGCCCAAAGGTTTCTATCATGTAAAGGAAAACGGTGCAAAACTCATAACTCCAGTGACACGTAGTATCAGGCGAATAAAACTGGATATAAGCGGCGTTGAGACGCCGGATGCGCTTTATTCAAGCATCGAAACTTTGCTTAGACGACAAACATCGAACCTTTCCGATAATAAGCCACTTGTCGAGCTTTTACTCTACGGGGAATTGAATTTTCCGAAATCAGATATCGATATCGATAAGATCAAGAAAATGCTTGACGAAGAGTTTAAACCCATATCAAGTGAAGTTAAAATAGAGAAAAGCAATTCTCAATATTCCATCAACGAGAGCGATGTGATGGGACTTTCACGCGAACAGATCGAGCTTCGGGTTTTTTCGGAACGGGTTAAACTTGATGCAAGGTACAGGGATAACGCGGATGCTATCGTTAATACCATGATAGAGGTCAAAAAGAAAGCCGCTGTGGGAATTGAAGAAAGTGAAATAAGGGCTGATCTTCGATGGTGCTTTGAGAAAGTCAGTTCACCGGCATCTGATGCCATTAAGAAAAGTGAGAAAACACAGACATCGCAGCAAACATTGCTGTCACGCATGGAGGACTAATGCTGATAAAATCCCTTGAACTTAAGAACATAAAGTCCTATTCCAATGAGACAATTGACTTTTTTGAAGGCATAAACGGCATCTGTGGCGAGAACGGGCATGGTAAAACGACCATAATTGAGGCAATTGGTTTTGTACTATTTGATTTCTGGCCATTTAATAATGCGGATTTACTGCGCCACGGTGAAAAATCAGGCTTTGTGTCTGTAACCGTTGAAGGAAAAGATGAGGTAGAATATACGATCTCCAGGAAGATCGGAAGTGGTAGCGACTATTTCATAAGAACGCCGGTCGGTGAGATAAAAGGAAAGAAGGATGTTCAGGCATGGCTTGCGGGAAATCTTTTCCGCAGCATCAGGACGGAAGAAGAGCTTCCTTCGCTGTTCGAGAATGCGATCGGTGTGCCGCAGGGCACGTTCACGAGCGCATTTCTTGAGGCTGCAAGGATCAGGAAGAGTATATTTGATAATATTTTGAAGGTCGAAGAATACAAGACCGCATTTGATAATTTACTTCCGGTATTGAATGCGATAAAGAAGACGATCGAGGAAATTGAGAGGGAGATCATCCCACTTGCGACTCGTACAGAGAAATATCCTGAATTAAAAAATGAAAAAGATGTACTGCAAACTGAAATCGATGGATTGAAAAAAGAGATAAATGAAATAAATATCCGGATATCGGCGCTTGCCCTGAAAAAAAAGGATCTGACTGAAAAAAAAGGGCAGCTGGATGCTCTTAATACTCAGATCGCAAATGAACGGATCCATCTCGCAGGTCTTTCAAAGCAACTTGAAAAGGTGCGCTCTGACCTCGTGCGGGCTAAATCCGCAAGGGATGCCATCAATGAACTTGAGCCTGCTGAAAAGGAGTTCCATAAAGAAACGGGGAAGCTAAAAGAACTCAATACATCACGCACAGAGCGAGATAAATTAAAAGATAAGTGTGCAAAGATCACACTTGAAATTAGCCGCCTCAATGAAAAAAAGAAGCGCATAAATACGCTTTCCCTCGAAAATGAGGAAATTGAGGGACAAAAGACCATCCTTATTCCAAGAATAGAAGCTGCGCGCCAGCTTGAAGAATCTATACATCTGCTTGAAAAAGAACTGAAAGACCCGATGACCGACATTATTTCACGTTTATCAAACCTTCGCGAGAAAGCGGCGCTTGTGGAGAACATGAAACAGGAGATTGAGCGGCAAAACCAGAAGATTTCGTCGCTTTTGCCATTGAAAAACAGACAAGTCGAACTTGAGAACAGGATCAAGGAATTGAAGGATATTGAAAAATCGCTACAGAACCCGTCCTTAGAGATATCATCGTTGAAGGAAAAGGAAGCTCTTGCCGAAAAACTGCGTGACGAGATCATTCGCCTCGAAGCACGAAAAAATGAACTTTCTCCAGCAATGGAAAAGCAAAAAGCCCTTTCACACGAAATGAAAAAATTGACAACCTTGCTTGAGTCACTCACTGCTATTAATTTTAAATTAAAGATGGCACTTGAAAAAGAAGAGCGGGCAAAAATCATCAAAGCAGAGGTAACAAAGCTTGAAAATGAGATCGCGTCTCTTACTCCGCTCGCTGAAAAACAGACCGCTCTTGAACAGGAGCAGCAGGAACTTAACAGTAAGCATGCGGTTGTAAAATCATCAATTGCGCAGACAAAGAAAAATATGAAGCTTGCAGGAACGCAGGGCATTTGTCCGATCTTAAATGGTGTCAAATGTTCCTCAGTAAGTGATTTTAATAAATATTTCAATGATGAGATCGATCAGAAGAACCACGAATTGGAAGATATCGAAGAAAAATTAAAACGAAATAAGAATGAAATTGCTGACCTCGATGATCCACAAAAAAAGACACAGGAAAAACTTGTGCTTATCGCATCAAGAAAGAAGGATATTGAATCATTTAAAGGAATAGAAAAAGAGCTTGAAGCAATTCGAGAAAATTTGGATTCACTTTCTTCTTCATTTACCGGGACATTAACAGGAAGCGACGAAGAACTCAAAGAGATATCACAAAACCTGCGTTCCAGGAAAAAGGAATTTGAAGAACTCGCAAGATCCGTCACTGAATTTCAAAATATTACCGCATTGGCAGGGTCAAAAAACAAAGACCTCGAAGATATGCCTGATATTCCTGCAGCACTTATTGGATTAGAGGAAAAATTGGCCGCAATAAATGAAAAATTCAACATCGATGTTGAGGTCGATTCTGATTCTATCAATACTTATCTAAATACTGTTGTTTCAGAGCTTAGATCCAGTGAAAAAGACCTGAAAGACCTTAAAAACCCCTCACAGCAAATCGTTATAATTGAAAATCTCATTGCTTCAAAAATATCAGATATTGACTCCCACAAAGATGTGCCTCTATTGATCGATAATTGTTTGAAACAACTTGATCAACTCAATCAAAGTTTCCATTTGACAGATTCGTTAAAAGGCGAAAAGGATGAGATAGAACTTGCTGACAATCTGATAGAAGAAAAGAAGAAAGAGCTAAAATCACTTGAATCCCCGGATAAGCAATTTGAAGCCTTGAATGTTAACATCAAGAAAAACCTTAAGGAATTGAAAACACTTGAAAAAGTACCAGAACTTCTGGATTCGAGCAATAAAGAACAAGATGCATTGATACAAAATCTCTCAAAATTTGAAGGGCTTGATGAAAACATTTTATCGCTTGAGGACACCATAAATAAACTTGAACCGCTGCACAATAAATATTTGCAAGCTCTCCCGCTTGCGTCTAAATTCGATGAATATACACAGGAAACGCTTGGATTAGAAACTACCATCGCGGCAGCGGGGGCTTCTCTAAATGTATCTGTCAGTAACTTTGAGGCGCTTTCAAAAGAATTCAAGGAATCTGATCTTGATGAAACTACCACACAACTTGATGAACTTGGAAAATCCGCAAGCGGTATGATGGAAGCCGTAAAACAGAAGAACAAGAATCTTCAAAAAATAACAAAGGAAATTTCACAAATGGAATCCATCCTCATCAAAATAAAGGAAAACCAGAGAAATCTTGAAAAAGAAAAGGATTTCCTATCGTTCTCGAATTTCATCCGTGACACCATCAAATCCTCGTCTGAATTCGTGATAAATGAATTTATCGGGGAAATAAGCAGCGAAGCCAATAATATCTATTGCGAGATCATGGATGACCACAGCGCATCCCTTAAATGGGCAAATGATTATGACATTAAGATCGAGTCTGGCGGTGAAATAAGCACATTCAGGCAGTTAAGCGGTGGAGAACGCATGAGTGCAGCGCTTTCCGTTCGCCTTGCACTTTTAAAATCCCTTTCCAACTGTGATTTCGTTTTCCTTGATGAGCCCACGCAGAACATGGATGAGATACGGCGGGAGAACCTTTCCGAGCAGATCACCAAGATCAAAGGTTTCAAACAGGTTTTTGTGATATCACACGATGATACTTTCAACGAGAAATATTCGCATGTGATTAAGGTACAGAAGATCAATGGGGAAAGCAGGGTTGAATCATGCTTGACTTGAAAAATATCTCTCTTCAATTCGATGAGAAACTTTCAGCGATAAAATCGTATGACGTTGAGCGCTCTGAACTGACCCTTGAATACAGGGCGCATCTTGAAAAAATGAAAATACTCGATCCTGCCCTGAATGAAAAACTTCCTCCCTACAGTGGTGCAAAATTCCTCGAACCGGGAAAGCTCATCCACACGTTCCCTTTCAACTGGAAAGATCGTAGTGAATCGATGGAATGGGTGGATTCCGTGCTTTGCGGCGTTCCTGTGGGGGCGGTGGATGGGAGCCAGATATATTCTGACAAGAATTATGAGATACCACTTGCGGTCATACAGATATCCAGGATATTCAACAGGCATACAAGTGACAGGGATTACAGCCAGGATACGGATGTCATGATAATTACGCCGGATGAGTTCGAGGCTGCAAGCGTTTATTCTTTCGGCAGCGAATATGTGGATGCGCGTCGTTTTTCGATGGAATGTGACGGTATCATCCGCTTAATGAATGAACACAAAAATATTTTCATATTGCTTGACGGCGCCCTTATTCTATCTCATATAAATGTTCTCAACAATAACATCCGGGAGATTTATAAAAAAGCGATCACAAAACTTCTTGAGTCGAGCGAAAAAACCCGAAATCCCGTGATTGGTTACATCGATACCACTATGCCAAGGGATATTACATTGATGATGCATTTTCTCTTTGGATTGAAAAAAAGCAAATTATCAGACACGCATCTTTTTTCAAATATGCTATGGGGCGAGAGGACAGCGGCATTCCTTTGTGATCGTGATGACAGGCGCGGCGAGGAGGCAAGATCAGTTCTTGACAACTACGGCAAATTTAAGAATGAGATAGCGTTTTGTTACATGAAGCTGGGCAGCGGTCTTCCCGCGCGCGTTGAATTTCCCGCATGGGTTCATAAGGAAGGATCGCTTGATAAAATAGCAGATATAATACGGGCGCAGTGTATTATTCGCGGCAATTATCCAGATATATTGATGCGGGCGCATGATGCTGCTGTGATACGGATGGGCGAACATGAGCTTTTTTACGGGATGCTTGAGAATTTCTGTAAAGTTCATGGGATAAAGATACACAGGGGCGCAAAGGATTTCCATAAACGAATGAGGTGATTAAATGGTAATTGGAGAAATAATAAAGGTCGAGGATGCACAGACATATGTGGTGAAAGTACCGCCCGATGCTAAAAAAGAGCGCATAGGCAGGTTCATTAAAATAACAAAAGATGACGGATTTATAGTGGGTGTGATTAAGAATATTACAAATTCAATACGTGAAGACCTCATCCCGTATATTGAACCCGATATGGCGCCTAAATATGCTCCTTTTAATGAGGATTTCAGGAATAGCTATTACGTTCTTCATGGTATTGGAACGATACGCGGCGGGATTATTAAATACGATGTGGATTCACCGCCCGATGTCAGGGACAAGGTTGAAATCCTGGGGACTGAGGAACTAAGGTCATTTCATACCCTGGATGGAAAGCCATGTATTGCATATTTTAACACGAACCGCGAACTTCCTGTGAATGTTCTTCTTTCCATGCTTGACCAGGTCGAGGCGGCATATCCTGAATGTGGGGCGATGTTGAAGCTTGTTAAGAAATATATCAGGAGGTCCTTATGATCGGAATTGTCAACCATTCAGACGAAGAGGGTTTCACGTTCATTTCAAGCGAGCGGCTCCCTTCCGGGATGTTCGCATGTTACCACGAGGCAGATAGGAAAATCCTGTGCCGTGTAAAGCACGCAGAGCCGCTCAACGAGTACCCGCATGAGTTCCTCATGGATATGGAGCTATCTGCTGATGACGTTTCGGCGTTTTACGGGCTTGACCCGCAGGATTTTAAATATTATTCATATTCAGCCTCAGTCGTGGGTTATTTTGATGCATCGATGGGTGAATTCGTACACCCAAGAACAAATCCCGCAAGCGGCATGAAGATCCACCGCGCAGGCGAGGATGTCCTGAAAGATATAAGCAAAATAAAGGCAGGCGAGCCCGGATCTGCGTTTATCGGGAACGTACTTGGTGAAAATACCGGGATCGCTCTATCAGTGCGTGATATCGTGAGCCAGCATGTGTCTGTCATTGCCTCCACCGGCGCAGGAAAATCATATACCGTGGGTGTTCTTGTGGAAGAACTCCTGAAACCATATAACATGGCTCCTGTGCTTATTTTTGACCCTCATGGGGAATATGCGACACTTGCTGAGATTTCAAACACGTCAGAATTCATAACCCCATCCTATCGCCCATTTGTCCGGACAGTCAAGCCAAAGGATATAAAGATCAGGATAAGTGACCTTAATGTTAGCGATTTTATCAGCATTATGGATGACGGGACGATGTCTGATAAGATGAAGACCCTGTTTAGATCCGCATATCATAATCTCAGGAACGATAAGAAAAAACAGTTTACACGAAATGAATTAAAGCTGCAGATAGAATCTCTTCGCGATTCAAATAATGAATCCACGATAGATGGTATTAATTGGAGGTTCGGGAAATTAAATGCGCCTATATTTGATGATTTCCAGACCATTCCTCTTGCGGATTACTTCAAAGTCGGGCAGCTTACTATAATGGATGTTTCAGGCATTGAAGAGGGATTCCAGCAGTTGATAGCATCAGTCATGCTTCGGCGCCTGTTCGATGCGCGTGAGGGCACCGAGAACAACAGGTATAATGAAACGCATATCGATAAATTCCTTCCTTATCCTGTATTTGTGGTAATCGAGGAAGCGCACAGGTTCGCGCCGCAAAGCGGAGAGGCAAAATCAAAGAGCATCTTAAAGACCATTCTCTCAGAAGGCAGGAAATTCGGGATCGGTGTCTGCATGGTGTCGCAGCGCCCAAGCAAACTGGATGCAGATTCCCTCTCCCAGTGCATGACCCAGATCACAATGCGGATAATTAATCCGACAGACCAGCAGCAGATAGCCCAGAGCATAGAATCAGCAAGCAGGGAACTTATTTCAGAGTTGCCATCACTTGCAAAAGGCCAGGCGATAGTATCGGGTGTTGCGATCAATACCCCCACGCTCGTGAAGATCAGGAAGAGGCTTACAAGCGATACGAAGGGAAGGAGCAAGGATGCTCCGGCGCTGTGGGCGGCTGCGAAGAAGTATGAGGAAAAGCACAGGGCGCCTGGGGTGAGGGCGGACGAGGAGATGGATGTGGGGGTTTAAAAAAATATTGTCTGATTTATCTATGCATAATTTTTTATTGATACAAAACATTTATGGAAATGAAAGAAATCAAAAAGAGGTAAACTATATGGAAGTAGTTATACAAAAGGGAAGATTCATAGAAATCCCTGAATATATCATGAGAAAACTGGGATTACAAATAGGGGAGAAAGTAACAATAAAGGAAAAGGCATCTCACATTGAAATTGCCAACCCAAAATATGTTGCAGATAGACTTAGAGGATCTATCAAGAGTGATAAAAAAAAGATCGATGAAATCATTAAAGCGCAAGTATGGGAACTTCAATGAAGTTATCTTCCATCCCATCCGGAACATCCGTCTTTATTGATGCCAATATATTCCTGTTTGATATCTTCGAAGACACTGATTTTGGATGAAGTTCTTTTCAAAATGATACTGATGGAAGCCACAAATAAATTGAATGTATCCATGAAAAATGTAGTAAGACTATTGAAAAAAGAACCAGATAAGCTTGCTGCATTAGAAAAATCCTGGGCAAACATAAGAGAAATTCAAAACATGGAGAATCTTACAATACTTGGAGTAACACCTGCGATATTCAAAGATGCTGTTGAAATTGCACAGACTTGTAAACTCCTCCCTCATGACGCAACACATGCAGCCGTAGCGAAAGAAATGAATATCAGGAATATAGCCACTAATGACGAAGATTTTGAGCGCGTGGATTTTCTCAGGGTTTGGAATCCATGAGTTTTATTTGTGGGATGATTTTAGAGGGATTTTTCAACCAGCTTCAGCAGCTTTCAAATAACCCGACAGACCAGCAGCAAGCGATACCAGGGGAAGGAGCAAGGACGCACCGGCGCTGTGGGCTGCTCAGAAGAAATATGGGGAAAAGCACAGGGCGCCTGAGGTGAGGGCGGATGAGGAGATGGATGTGGGGGGTTAAATCATGCTGTTTTACGGTCTCAAAAACAGTATATGTTTTTAAGTTAAGCCCCAACCAAAAGACTAAATCTCCGCATAATATTCTATCAGTATGTCATCAAATTTGGGAGGAGGTGATGAAAAGTCGATGCTCTTGGCTGCTAAATTTTCTGTATAAGATTCGCCATTACCTTGAATTAACCCATTAATATAAACACGAGTGCTGTTTCTGACAAAAGTTTTATCAAGCGTGAAATTCTGCTGAAAACCATTTCCTTTGAATTTTTCCACCGAAGGAATTGGATTTGGTTCTTTATCCTTCAAATCTTGTGATTCTATTGAATAGGCTGTCGCAAAAATGTTTACGATTATCAGAATTATAAAAATATTTTTAATTATTTTCTTTCTTTTTACTTCTACTCTTTCTTCTATTAATGGATAAACAAGTAATAATACAGCTGCAATAAAAATTAAAATATTTTTCAATGACCACACAGTTTAGCTCCATAGGTTTCTTTTTTTTATCTCAAGCAATTCCATTAATTTATCTTGCATAAAAGTTCTTTAATCGGTTTATATATTATATAATTTCGGATTCCTCAACCTTTTTCGTTACTCTTTTATACCATCCTCTATCAATTGGGGTTGGAAAAAGGACACTGATGTTCTATAAAAAGTTCCATTTTTATTCTTTGGGACCAAATGAGGATCAAAATACAATGCTTTCGATGGGAATAAATTTGGAATCAATGTTTGATTTCATACAATTGCCATAATTGCACCAACATGTAATGTAACGGTCACGTTAAATCCTATAGTATATCCAATTTGAGAACTTGTTGTCTGGTTTTATGGAGTGAAATGTAGTTAAGTCAGCTTTTTTATGAAAACTCTTTTTTTCAGGTGCGCCAGATTTATGAGGCGCGAAGATTTTTAAACTCAGTTCAGGAACAAACATGTAGCCAGGATAATGGTTTGTCATAGAATCCAATGTGAGAGAAGCCAGTAACAGTTGTTGAAAACACGTTAGTTGCGATCTTTCTGCTTCGCTCCGATTAGGAGATACCTGAAATGTCGGTTCAAAATGGATATGGCTTTTTTCTTTTATGTCAGTACCTTCCAGTGCTTTTTTTAACGCTGTAGGAGATAATTTCAATATTTCAAGCACATCTTCTTCTGTAAAATAAATAGGCTTGGTGTGATGTGGGACTTCATTAGCTTTTAGAATATCGGGCCATTCTTCTTTTGTAATCCCTTCTACACCTGCTTCAGCTCTTTTTTTGAGTCGTTCCAAGTGATCTTTGTGTTGAGTCTCCAATTCCTTTTCAGGATTATATGGTTTTTTTATATTCCAAAGTTTTTCAATTTCTCTTAAAAGGGGCGAAGCTATCATATTTTGACAATAAGGAGAGACGTGAAATGCATCTTGCTCATCTTTATCAAGAAACTTTTTCATTAACTCTGAAAAAACTTCCGTTCTCAAAGACCACATATTTTCTTTTCCAATCTGTTCTTTTTTACAAAGGAATCCCTTCTCCTCTAACGTCTTGAGATGATCTTTAATCCCCTTAGGATCAGATATGTTGAGTTGTAACTTTATAATATCCCTTAATTCTGGCTCTTCAATTCCTTCTGGATGCTCGCACAATATCAGTAAAATTTTGTTTTTAGTATAATCAACTTTGTATTTTTGTCCTTGTTTTAATCTTTTATCCATAGTCTTTATTATATTATTTATGGCCATAAATAGTTTTGGATTATATACCTATGGGTATTATTTCTAAAACAAATCCTATGGTATTCATTAATAATATTACCCTATGGTTAATATAAATTAAAAATCGGTATTAATATGTTCCATTATAGTATATATCATGGTTAAAATGCTTGAATTTGGAAACAGACAGATTATAGGCAAGAATTATACTCAGTACGTAGCGTTGCCGAAGGATTGGTTGAGAACTCACGAACTTGACGTCGGGGATGCAGTAAAGATATCCCTTGTGGAGGATGGCGCCTTAAAAATAACTAAACTTGAGGCTGAACTCTTAAATGATGTTAAAGAATTGGAATTGGAAGGAGTGAATAAAAAACCTGACATCAGCAAAATAAAATCTTTACTTGATAAAGTTAAACAAATTGCACCCCATATTTTTGAGATTTTAAAGCCTGTTATTACGGAGTATATCAAAAAGAAATTAGGAGTATAGTCTAATGATGCACACA
The DNA here is from genome assembly GCA_041648475.1 of Candidatus Methanoperedens sp. Lineage (GTDB taxonomy): Archaea > Halobacteriota > Methanosarcinia > Methanosarcinales > Methanoperedenaceae > Methanoperedens. Next base: position 53,037 of record JBAZOV010000001.1, read on the forward strand.
ACTCATTTCGTTTATCAATGAGTGTTACGATTTTTCATTTTTCTTAACACTTCGCATCTGCGAAATTTATAAATATATCTTGGGCTTAATAAAAGAATGGTGGTGAATATGTTTTTGCCGAAACTTTGGAACTCAAAATCCAGATTATTCCATTTTTGCAGTAAATGCGGATACAACCTTACAGCCGATTGGTCAATGTTAAATAGTATACTATCTTAACTTGTTGTACACTTATCGGGGTTGACTACAATTATGAATGTTCATAAATGGATGATTTTTGTTATAATAATCTTATTAAGTTTATTTATATATCCAGCCAGTTCACAAACGGCAAGGGAATGGGTGGACAAAGGAACTGAATATGATATATCAGGTGAGTATGAAAAAGCGATTGAAGCTTATAATAAAGCAATAGCTATTAATCCAAATGATAAAGAAGCATGGTTATTTAAAGGACTTGCATTTGGTGAGTTAGACGAGTACGATAAGGCGATTGAAGCTTATAATAAAGCAATAGATATAGACCCTAATTATGCTTACGCATGGAACCATAAAGGAACTGCCCTTACTGAGTTAGGTGAGTACAATAAAGCGATTGAATCTTTTAATAAAGCAATAGATATAGACCCTAATTATGCTTACGCATGGATAACCAAAGGAGCTGCATTTGGTAAGTTAGGCGAGTACGATAAAGCAATTGAAGCTTATAATAAAGCAATAGCTATAGACCCGAATGATGCTGCAGCATGGACATATAAAGGAACTGCCCTTACCGAGTTAGGCGAGTATGAAAAAGCGATTGAATCTTTTAATAAAGCAATAGCTATAGACCCGGGTTATGGTCCAGCATGGTACAATAAAGGAAATGCTCTTACTGAGTTAGGTGAGTACGATAAAGCGTTAGAAGCATATAACAAAGCGATTGAAGCATTTGACGAATTATTAGATTTTTTCCCGAATACTAAAGAAGCAAAGGAAATGAGAGAATTAACCACAAAGAAAATGGCTGATCTCACGTCAACATCACCGATTAGTAACCAAGATAATAATTGGATAATAATAAGTGGGATAGCTATTTTCATAATAATCGGCATAATTGTACTTCAAAACAGAAAAAATAAAAGCAATAATAATACGGATTATAAAATTAATAAATGGAAAATGTTTTGTCAAAAATGCGGAGCAGAGTTAAAAGAAGATTCTATGTTTTGCAGTTCATGCGGAGTTACACTACAAGATGGAATAGCCATAGAAGATGAAAAGAGTGGAAGGGTTCAAGGGAAGTGGGCAGAAAAAAAGGTAAATAATTGGAAGATTTTAACATACGTCATATTCACTTGGCTTGGGATTGCAATAATAGCAAAAATATTGGTTTTATTGTATTCAGAAAATTCTGCTGATGATTTGTCAATGGTAACAGGTGGTTTATATGGTTTCACCTCTTTATTTTTAGGTATCATTATGACCTATAGACTTAAAAAGAAGATCGAATTTATTTACGGCGTAGCACTTTTTTTTATTGCACCAACGATTATCGACCTTTCATTCATAGTAGGATTGCTACTTACGTTGAGTTATTTTTGGAATTCATATATAAAATTAGAAAAGCAGAGATTAGGCAAAGGACTCCATGAACCAGTTAATATATGGAAATGACTGGTGGTTGATAACCCATCCGTTCACAAAATTAATATTTTTTCATCTGGAATAACTAGAAATACCACGAATGATAATAATCAATTGTGGGCTCATGCCTGCAAAATTAAAAACAGGGAGGTAATATGTGCAGTGTAGGCGATTCGTTCGGAGTAGAACTTGAAGGCGGCATGGAACCGCATGAATATGTATGCAATCATTGCGGTAAGAAATTTAAAGGCATAGGGATAAATTTGCGCTGCCCGAAATGCCAATCCCAGGATAATAAACGCATTGAATAGCTATGAAAGTAATATTGATCCATGCTGACTTTTACATTATCTTACAACGTATTGAGAGATAAGAATAGCAACCGTAGTTAAAGCGCCGATAGCTGCCACCAGTCTTATTTTCCTGTCACTGAATAATTTATATGCTGATAAACATATAAAAATATAGGGAAGCAGGATTGTAATCACTGATATACTTGCAAGCTGAGCGAAATGATTGGAGAAGAATAAAAGCGCTATGCCAAGGGCAGTACTTAAAAGCACAGCAGCCGCTGGTGTGCCCGTATTACTTAATTCTTTTAAGACAGGGATATCAAATTGAGAGGATATATTTTGTGTTACTCTCGATGCGCCTACGATATAAGCGTTCAGGGCGGACAGCATTGCTACGATCCCTATCAATGCAACGATCTTCCCCGATTCTTTAAATATTAATCCCGACGCGGTAGCAATAGGAGCGGGCGAGTTTGCAAGGATCGCGCTCCCTACGCTGCCGATTAGTGAGAAATTTAATAAAAGATATACAAATACTACAATAAACATGACAATAATTAATGATTTGAATACATCACTTTGCTGTTTTGTTTCTTCTGCGGGTATCGCGCTTATTTCAAAGCCGGTGTAGGACCAGTAGATTATGATTATAGCATTCAGGAAACCTGTGTGATCTGGAGTGAAAAAAGGCACAAAATTGCTTGTCTTGATATATGGAAGCAGAAGAACTGCAAGGATGATCAGGGGAATAGTCTTAAAAGTCGTTAAAATGTTCTCGGCTGTTCCTGAAGGACGTACTCCTTTGATATTAAGAAGACATAAAAAGATGAGTACCAGTATCTCCGCGAACAGGATATTACTGAACCCAAAAAAGAAAACATATTGTCCGATCCCGGCTGCGATAGTTGCAATCCCGAATATTGAGGATATTAAATATAATATGACAAGCGTCACCGATGTTTTTTTGCCGAACACCTTTGATAGTATTGAGTAAAAAGCCCCTGTAGAAGGATATCTGGAAGAAGCCCATGCAAGAGACAGCATGACACATGTAGCTGAAACAGCCGCAATAAACCATGCGATCAGAGAACTTGGACCTGCAATGCCTGCCGCTATACCCGGAACTACAAATATCCCTGAACCTATAGTTCCGCCTACGCCAAGACTGACAAGCTCAAAAACGCCAAGGGACTTATTGTAGCTTTTTTTAACCTTCATCTTACGCTATTATGGAATAGGATATATTATATAGTTGGCCATATAATTCAAGAATAAGGAGTTGAATCTATGAAGGTTGAAGACATCTTAAGCGAAGGATTCGAGATATACAAAAAACAGTTCGCTGTGTGGTTGTTGGTGGGCTGGTAACATATCCATTTACTGTGATCTGTCTCTGGCTAGCGGCACAGAAATTAGCGCAGGAACAAGCCTGATAAATCAGCCCTTATTTCCGACATTTCGCAGCAGCCACTATCATTGGCAGTGTAATGGTCGCATCCGAATAAACAGTCACAGACCTTGCATTCTCCCCGATCTTGCCCCATGAGCGCGCTTCATCAAGCGTTGCGCCGGAAAGTCCTCCCGTCTCTGGCCTGTCCATGGTGAGTTGTATGGCATAATCAAAAGAGCGCGGGGTGACAAGCATGGACTGCAAAATGAAATTCTTGGGTACGCCGCCCCCTATTATCATTACACCTGCGCGTTTTGCTTCATAGCATCGATCGATCAAACCTTTCATATCCGCGAAAACATCCACATTCAGGGGCTTTGTCTGCTTGTACAGCCATGCCTGCAATCCAATGATCGAATCCTGTATGGCCGGGCAATATACAGGAATGCCCATATCATAAGCACTTTTCAAAATAGAGTTTTTATCGTCAAGGCGCGCCCCGATATTGGAAAGAAGCTCGGTTATGGAAAGCTTTTCAGGGATTTCCCTGAAGATAGACTGGAGTTTTTCCTCAAGATCCGTAAAATGATGCTCTGGAAGGAAAACATCATATATGCGGTTGACTGCTTCGTGTTTCAACTGTATATCATCGGTGGCGTCAGTTCCTTTGTAATGATGAAGCCCCATGGATTCTATTATATCATGGACAAGATTTGCGCCGGTGCTCACAAGAATATCTATCTCTCCATCACGGATCATGTCGCTTACGATCTGCCTCATGCCCGCAGGCACCATAGCACCCGCAAGTCCGAAGAATTTTGTGCATTCAGGGTCATCCTGCATTTCCCTGTAGATGTCAACCGCTTCATATAGTCGGCCTGCCCCGAAAGCGCAAGCTTCAAAACTTGCCACAAGCTCTCCAGATGACATGTTTTTTGTTATTTTTGCGGGAATGATCTTTTTATTAAGTTCCATATCTTATTACCTGAAGCACTTAACACAGGATAAAATAATATCCTTTTCCTTTGTCAATGACTTTGCAAGAGCAATCCCATCAGGCAGGTCGCCAGCGTAATATATTTTTGTATCTTTTGCATCTATTGAATCTCTTGCATCTATTGAATCCTTTGAATCCCTTGCAAGCGGTTTCATCCTTTCTCCGACAAGTACGAGCGCGCCAAGATCATTTAAGTGGTCATTGATAAATCGTTCGACTCCAGAGGGATCAAGTCCTTCGCATACTTCTTTTGCTTCTTCTCCAAGAACCATGACGATCCTTTCTCCCTCTTCCTGTGCATATTTGAGCGCTTTTTGCGCCGTCCGTATGTCCATTCCTGAGTTTGAATTATCTATGAGTGTCCTGCCGTCAATCGATTTTTTCGTCATGCGACCCTGTGCGCCCTTAAATCCCAGGAAAGCTTTTTCGATCGTATCTGAGTCAATACCCAGCGCAAGAGCCGCGGCGGTTGCGCATACAAAAGCGGTTTTATAAGAAGTTATGTCGTAATCGTGAGCCTCCGTGATGTGGATTTTTCCATGTTCCTTGCCGAGAAAATAGGCTATTGTTACACCATTTTTTTCAAGGTCTTCAAAATAGACATTACATGTTGCATTGACCGAATCCGTGAACGAGATGACTTCGATATCCCTTCTGCATGCCCCGAAAAACCTGAGAGCATCATTGTTCACCACAAGTTTGCTGCCGGGTTTTGCATCAAGTATCATACGACGCTTTGAGTCACTTGCAAGTTTTGTGTTATTTGCTATTTTATAATCGTTGGCTATCGTTGTGATTATTCCGCTATCGGCATAACCCGTTCCTCCGATTGAGACTTCAGCTATGAACACATCAAAATCGATCCTGGCGTCATTCACTGCATCAAGCGCGGTCAGGATGCTTGCAGGAGTTATGCTCAACCCTTTCTTAATTATTTTTCCCGTGCTTCGGTCTTCAAGTCCCCTGCTCGTATGTGAGATCACTTTTTTTTTCATGGATAAAATATCAGCAAGCAGGATCGCTGTGCTTGTTTTTGCCTTTGTCCCTGTCAGTTCGATAAGGATTTTGTGCTTCAGGTCGTAGGTTGATAATATTTGCCCCACAGCTTGATGATGTGATATTATTGGGATATTTCGAGTGGCTGCTCCTGCAAGCATCGGATAGCCTGGATCAAGATGTACCGGTGCAATTATGATGTCAAAATCCAATGGATCAAGGGGCTGCGTGGATGTTTTTATCCTATCGTTTTCAAGTTCATTCAGGGATTCGGGGGTAAGCGTTTTGTAAACATCTATGCCGGTGACAGATCCCGCTATTTTCGTTAACTTCCTGGCTATGACGGCGCCGCCATGGGTTAAGTCTAGGACTGCTATTTTTGATGATTTCTTGAGCAGCAATGAGCTGTCAACGTTTACGGAATTTAACATGCTTCTCTGTAAGCCATTCAAATAATTATAGTCTTTTGCCAACTTATGAAAAATGTCTATTTACCTTACCATCAAATAGCGATATGTCCTGAGCGTATTTGAGAACATATAACGCGCCGCAATAAGATTTTACATCTGCGTTTATCTGCGTGCATCTGCGGTTTCGAATTTCCAAAGCAAGTTTTATGATTGAAGCCTCGGCGCGATTCAAATTGCTTGCTTTGCAACTTATCTTCAGGACTGGCTTACAATAAAAATCCCATAAGTATCAGCGGGATTCCTTTTTTTAAATTTCCGGGCTGTGAAAGAAGAAACCTGCTGCCTGAAATTCCCTTTAATGGTTTCCTTGTTTTTCCAGCGCCGCCGATTTCAAATATGATTTTTTCGTTTTTATGGAACACGATATAATCCGCATTTAGGTAAATATTTTTTCCAGAATGCATGCATTTTGATAAATATTTTTGTCAGAATGCCACATATAATCTAGTTTTCCGCTAAACATATCGTAAAAAACAACGAACTGTGACGAACTCGAAACGAACTCTGGATAATACGAGTTCTTTTTAGTTCGTTGTTAAAAATTTTGCAAAAAAGTCAGTAAACGAATGGCACACGGATGACACTGATTACACGGATTATCACGGATCCGCGCGCATCCGCTTAATCCATGCAATCCATGCTATATCTTGCGATTTATCCCTTAACCGATGATAAATGAAACAACATCAATTCGCGAGAGCTTCCGTAACCCTCTTATATGCCAGGTCTGCGACCAGGTCATCGACTCCCAGAGGCTCTGAATAAATAAGGGTCACGTCCCTCCCGTCAAGTTTTATGGTCGCTTTTCGCGATTCCTTGCTGACACCAAGTATCTGGGGGATATCTTCCATTGTATGTACGCCGTGCGCCAGGAATATGGGAACGGCTACGATCGTGGAAACGCCTGTTCCTTTGAAAGCCTCAAGTCCTTCCTTCATGGTTGGAGTATTCATATTCATAAAACCTATGCGGACTACTGTGTTTTTATATTTCTTTGCGATAAGTTGCGCAACCCCGTTAACTACTTCTTTATTGTGGGGATGCCTGCTTCCATGTCCGAGTGCGAGTATTCCAATTTTTTCTGTCATAAAAATCCTCATTTGATCGTGATAATTGAGTGGTTTTATTGGTGATGCATCTTATAACCTTTTTGATAGGCAAAAGCAGATAAATGTTAAACTCATATAAATCCCCATGATAGTTATCGGAATTGATCCAGGGCTTGCGATCGTGGGTTTTGGAGTAATAAGCACAAAAAACGGGACGATAACTCCGATAAGCTATGGATGCATCAGGACATTCGCCGATAAGAAAACCCCACAGCGTCTCGCACAAATATACTCCGAAGTAAATTCGCTGCTTGACAAATACAATCCCGAAGTAATCGCTGTAGAAAGGTTGTTTTTCAATACCAATGTCACAACTGCGATGAGTGTGAGCGAAGCAAGAGGCGTCATCTTCCTTGCAGCCGCGCAAAAGAATATCCCTGTTTTTGAATATACTCCCAGCCAGGTGAAGCAGGCAATAACCGGCTCAGGGCGCGCCGATAAGAAACAGATGCAGGAAATGATCAAAAGATTACTCAACCTTGATGAGATACCACAGCCCGATGATGCTGCAGATGGGCTGTCCATCGCTTTATGCCATATTAATATTTCGAGATATTAATATTATATAAAACGAGTATTTATATTAAATACTATTAATAATTATCCATTGTCGTTTTTACACTGTTCTTGTATTCATATTTAAGCGAATAGACATTATGGTCGCCTTTGACATCTATCCTCAAAATGCCAAGCCTGGTGTTCATAAGCCCGACCATAGCTGAAACTCCCCTGTAATTAACATCGAATCCCTGTTCCTTCAAACGGTCAAAGACATTCTGGGTGGTATAAGGCTGCTCATTAAGAAACAATTTCAAAACCGACTTCCTGATGCCGGTCTCATCTCTCATCAGGTATTTTGTGAGCCGTTCTTTTAATGCCTCGTTTTCTTTTCCGTTCAGTGAAACCACCTTTGTCATTATTTGATTTTTAGAGTTTATACCTTTCTATTTATTAAAGCGGCGTGCTTTCAGCGACCATTCCGTTTTTCATCGGATACCTCTCAATTATAGACACATTGCATCCGATTTTTTTCAATTCGCTGACAAGGTCTTCTGCTATCCACCATGCGATCTCAAAAGTACCGTCCCTGATTTCGTACATTTCATCCGGAACTCCTGCTTCTTTTAATAACCCTGCACAACTCCCTTCAATGAGCCCATATACCAGAGTTCCGTCATCGGTAATCTCGTCAAAATGCCTGGCGGATCTTTTTGCGATCCTTTTAAATCTCTCCCTGAGCTGTATTGCATCCTTGAATTTTGAAGAGCAAAAATGCAGTTTATCATAATCCAGAACTTGCGCTAATTCCCTGCTGCCAAGCGCAGCTGAAGATGTATCATCAACAGTCATATATCCGTTTTTCTTAAGTTGCGACAAATTTGTTTCAGAAAATTCAAGCTCATTCAGGTTCAGGAAACCATCAACTTCTTTCAATAATGAAATGACCCCGCTAAGATCACAAGTAATAGATGGTATCTCTATCCCCACTGAAAGACCAAGTTTATAAGCATTAGTTATAGAGGCTCTGTAAAACGTTTGGTCAAGACCTGGCAACAAATTCTGAGGAGGATGGAATCTTATTTCATCAAGACCTGCCTGTTTTAACGATTCAATGATCCCTTTGCTAGGGGCAAGGGCGGTATATAAATGAATATGATGTGATTTTCCAAATTTATTTTTAAGCAGTTTTATATAATGAATCACACGGTCAAGTCTTAATAGCGGCTCACCGCCAGTTATTCCTGTACCAAGGGCATCCATCGAGATCGCTTCTTCAATAAGATCTTCGTCCCTGTTCACACGTCTTTCATTTGCGAATATAATGTCCTTCTCACGCCGCTGATTAGAAACCGGACAGTAAAAGCACTTCTTGCCGCATATTCCTGTGACAAAAAGAACCATCTTTGCCCCTTTGTAACACATGCGGCATCCTTCAGGAAGGAAATTATAAAATGAGCCGCTATTATCGTTTTCCATTATTATTTGCTGCGATTTATTATATATCTGCCTAATTCACTCAGCTTTGTCTTTGCGAAACTGTTATCAAGGTTGTCAAGCTTGCTGTTGGCAATTTCAAATTCTTCCCTTGCCGATCTTTTAGCGTTTTCAATAGAATCGGAAACAAGATCCATGAGTTCCCCGTTATTGCATTTCATCATTCTTTCGATTGATATACCTGAATTAATGGCATCAAGCAATACAATGGATGGTCTTCCCATAAAAAGGTCTTTTTTCACTGGCTTTCCAAGTTCATCTTCTTTTGAAATGCAATCAAGTATGTCATCGCGGATCTGGAAAGCAATACCTATGTGATTCCCGAAATTCTTGAGATCATTTATCTGGTTTTCATTCCCTCCGCCTACAAGAGCGCCCACTTCTGCTGCTGAACTGAAAAGGGAACCAGTTTTTCGAAAGGCCAGATCCAGATAGCTTTTCTTATCCTTTGCAAAATCCACAAGTTCCATGGCTTCCCCTTCTCCCATATAGAACAGTGAATCCGCAATCGCATGAATGAGCCTTGGGTCACGCGCAGCTATTCGCAGTGAAAGCGCGGCAAGTATTTGAACGGTCAGCAAAGCCATATCATTGCCCCACAGGGCATGAACCGTGGATTTACCCCGTCTTTTTTCTGATTTATCGATCACATCATCAAGAACGAGTGATGAAGAATGGATCAATTCAATAGATGCCGCTGCAAAGCATGCTTTTTCTGCAGTTCCACCAACGGCTTCACTGGCAAGCGTTACAAGAGCAGGTCTTATGCGTTTTCCTTTTGATAAGATGGCATAGGTGACCGCCGCTGCAAGTTCAGGAGGTTTTATGTCACTGAGCAGGTTTGGCATTTCAGAGTCAACCAAATTTGCCCGCTGTGCTAAAAGTTGCTCAATGTCCATTATTTACACCCATAACTTGAATAGTTGAAAAGGATTTCTATTTAACAGCATATTTCTTTCAAACTTGCGCTAATCATAAATAGATTTTACCTTTTTATTCTACAAATCTACGTCCAAGGATCCTGTGTACTTTTTCAAATATCCAGTTTCCTCATTCTGTCCACTGCTTCATTTATCCTCTCAACCGGCTGCGTGAGCGCGAATCGCACATACCCTTCGCCATATTCTCCGAATCCATTGCCGGGCGTAGCCACGATACCTGCCTTTTCAAGAAGCATCGTTGAAAAATCAGATGCTTTTCCATTCACATGCGCCCAAACATAAAATGTGGCTTTTGGTGGTTTAACATCAAGCCCAAGTTCCATGAGTCCTGACAGGAGAGCATCACGCCGTTTTGTATATATTTTATTCATTTCCAGAACGCAATCCTGAGGTCCGGTAAGAGCAGCAATACCTGCTTCCTGGATAGATTCAAATGCGCCTGAGTCGACATTCGTTTTAACTTTTCCAAGACCTGCCAGTATCTCGCGGTTTCCGACTGCAAAACCAAGTCTCCAGCCGGTCATATTATATGTTTTTGAAAGGGAATGCATCTCAATACCTATGTCTTTTGCGCCTTTGACATTCAGGAAACTTGGCGCCTTGTAACCATCGAAGGTCATTTCTGAATAGGCATCATCATGGACTACTATTATATCATTTTCATGTGCATAATCCACGACTTCTTCAAAGAACTTTAATGATGCCGTTGCAGAGGTTGGATTATTGGGATAATTCAGGAACATGAGCTTTGCTTTCCTGGCGATATCTTTTGGTATTGCATCAAGGTCAGGAAGGAATTCGTTCTCAGCTAAAAGAGGCATCTTGAATGGTTTTGCGCTTGCAAGGATCGAGCCTATATTGTAAACTGGATATCCTGGATCCGGAACCAAAGACACATCACCCGGATTCAGGAACGCAAGCGGAATATGGGCTATCCCTTCCTTTGAACCGATAAGCGTAAGAACTTCATCTTCAGGATTTAGTGTCACATTCATTACTTTCTTGTACCATTGAGCTGCTGCATTGCGAAAAGATGGCATGCCTTCATAAGATGGATATCTGTGTCTTGCTGAGTTATCCAGGGATTTCTTCATAGCCTCAACAATATGGGGGGGCGTTGGCATATCAGGGTCGCCAATTCCAAGGTTAATGACATCTACACCCTTCTTAATGATCTCGGCTTTTGCTTTATCGATAGCAGCAAATAAATATGGTGGTAATGAATTTATTCTATCAGCGTATTTAATCATGAGCGGTTTTGATGTTGTTTAAGGTATATAAGATATGAGCTTTTGAAAAAAAAAACCAGTATTAATCCTCATCTTCATCGTCTTCATCTTCCTTCGGCGCTTCAAGCAGCAGTTCTCCATATATTAATTTCTCGATAACCTGGGAAACAAAAAGACGTTTATGATATTTTTCCATATCTTCATTCAGGTGCAACTGGGAATCGATCTGTACTCTTATTAATACGAACCTGAATTTTTCCATATCGTCGATTATCATGTATTTCAGGGTTTCCAGAAGATATGGCAGACTGTCCGGATCATCCACGACTTGCGCTATTATTAGAATATTTTCAGGGACACTTTCTATATTCACATCAATCTGGCCAGTAAGTAGTCCCAATGTTTTTGTTGAATATTTCTTATCGTTTATAATTGCCATCCAAATAACCACTTATTCTATATCTATTAAGTCCTATATTATCTCAACGGAGAATAATGAACACACCGGCAATTTTAAAAACATTCCATAAAGGAAAGATGAAGGAATATTTTGTCAAGCCAGAAGGCGAAATGCATACGGATCTTGGGATAATAAAGCTTGATGAACTCAGGGAAAAAACCTTCGGGGATAAGATTTGCACCCATCTTGGAGTGGAATTAGTCATCCAGAAACCCAGGGCTCCTGATTTGTTCACCCATGCAAGGCGAAGCGGCGCCCCGATGATGCCAAAAGATATTGGTGTTATCATTTCAAATACTGGCCTGTGCTCTTCGGATATTGTGCTGGATGCCGGCACAGGTTCGGGGATACTTGCAATTTATCTTGGAAGCATAGCAAAAAGGGTTGTAACATACGAACTGAGAGAAGATTTCCTGGAATTGGCAAGAGATAATTTTGCCCTGGCAGGACTTACTAACATAGAATTACGGCAGGGGGATATTGTAGAAGAGATACAGAAATTGGATGAGAAATTTGATGTAATCACCCTTGATACTATGGCTTCTGCCCAGGTTGTTCCTTATGTCCCTGATATCATTTATCCAGGAGGATTTCTTGTTGCTTATTCACCTTTTTTTGAGCAGGCAAAGGAGATCAGGGAAGCCATTGGAAAAACCAATTTTATTGATGTCAGGACGATAGAGACTCTTGAACGTGAGATCGCATTCACGGATAGGGGAACTAGACCTTCAACAGCAAGAGTAGGTCACACGGGTTTTATTACAATAGTCAGGTATTGACATGAAAATATTCTTTGCAGGCTCCATAAGGGGAGGGCGCAGCATGCTTCCAGTGTATATCCAGATACTGGAAATGCTTAAGAAACAGGGGCACAAGGTTGTGAGCGAACATGTCGCATCTGTTGATCTTGAAAAGATCGAAGCAAAGATAACAGATGAAGAAATATTCAATAACGATATTGGATATGTTAATGAATGCGAATGTCTTGTCGCAGACGTTACAATACCCTCGATAGGCACAGGTTACGAGATATGTTATGCCGTTTCAAAAGGAAAAAAAGTTCTGTGTATTTACAGGGATGATGCAAATGTTTCAGCCATGGTGAGGGGGAACGATCGTATTCTTTCAGTGCCTTATAAGAACATAGAGGAGCTGGAAAAGAGTCTGGCCATGCATCTGTAAGAGTCTTAAAAGCGTGACTTAACGACTCTGCCTATAATCAAAAGAATTTATTTATTTAATTAAAATAGTAAGGATACGCAGGGTATTATCATGCAAAGATGATAGACTGAACCGGGTATCTCTCACATCAAACTCTATCCGTGTTAGTGTGGATTTCATATTAGAAGTATCTTCTTTAACAGATATTATAGCTCCAACAGTTTCCTTGAAACCACTGCGAACAGAATCTATTAATTCTTTCATCAGTTTTGCCGCTGTATCCAGTCGTGCATCAGTTTCATCATTACTTACCAGCTTTAAAAAACCATTAAACTTGTTTGTTGCTTCAGATTCTGTATATTCTATTTTGTCAACACGGATAAGGGTATTTTTGATATCGATATGTTTCCTGAAAAAGTCGAGTTGTTCTTCTTCTCCTTCTGCAACGATCCTGACGTTTCCATCCGGCATGTTTTCAGCATACCCTGTTAAATTGACAAATTTCCCCAGCTCAATAACTCTATCCCTGTATCCTGCTTTCTGAACATTTCCTGAAACTATGAACATCATTTGCTTCATTTAATTATAATTCATCTGAGGACTTATAAATGTTAGCATAGTGTGTCAAGAGGCAATTAGCAACAAAGAAATCAATTTATCTATTTCATTAGCGGGATAAGAAAATGCCTTTATAGTTTCCTATGCGTTTAAAAATCAAATAAGGATTTCTGGGATTTTCCTTCTTTCTTTACCGCAATATCAGGTTTTTTCTGTTCGGTTTTACTCGTTTCAAGTTTATTTTTTTCAGGTTCAGGAGTTATTATCTTTCTATCCTTGCTGCCAAATCCCCCGAATAGCTCAACATCATGCTCGGTTTCTTTGTCTTTTAAAGACTGGGCATCATCATATATCTTTTGCACCTTTTTTGTCACGGATTTTGATTCAAGAAGAAAAGCCAGCTCTTCAGGCTCAAATCCAAGTGCTGCAGTTATATTTGGGGCATATTTCTCATTTGTGACCAGGAGCCTGAAAAATGGGAACAGCTGTGAGCGTGTAAAACTCATGGAAACATGACAGTATGTTCCGATTTTCTTTGCTGTTGAATCCCTGACCTGCCTCATTCCTTTTGTCTGCCCAAGTTTTCTCCATACTGAAGGCGGCTGGTATTTTACGAACCCGCTGTAACGATGTGACCTTGCCACGATGATACCTGCTGTCATAAGGACGCTGGCGTATCTCCACATATTGTAATTCTGCCTTCTCTTCACCCTTCCTAAAAACACAGAAGCTCTTCCAAGATAATAATATCCCTGCGAAAGGTCATCCGGCGAAGTATATTCAAGAGGTAGATTTTCATCCATCCATTGTATCAGGTCATCCGGATTCTCATCAAGATGGAATGTTGCTTCATGGGCCTCGCGTATATTTGTGCCCTTCAGGATCTTTACCAGTACCTTGAAGATATTCTCTTTACTGTCCCTTTCCCCGGTAACGATGTCATCCATTTTGAGAGTGGTCTTTCCCTGTGCGATCGCCTGCAGGTCATTAATAGCACTTCGAAGATCCCCATTAGCATTCTCGGTGATCTTTTCAAGAACTCCCAGCTCGCATTTTATGCCTTCAACTTCAACGATCCTCTTTAACGCCGGGATCATGGAACGTGACATTATGGAATTGAATTGGACTGGTTTACAGGCAGTCCGAAGTCCTGCAGACATGTCATAAAGTTCGTTCGCGATAAGAATAATCGGATGGCTTGTCTTTTTTATAAGTTCTACTATCGCTCTTTCTCCTCCCCGGTCAGAAGTACCGTGGATATTATCCGCTTCATCCATAATTATGAGCCTTTTTGTTTTGCTGCCGGAGAGGTTCCCCATCTGGGAAGCAGATCCCACCACTTTTTCAATGACATCAGCAGTGCGCTGGTCGCTTGCATTTAACTCGATAACTTCCCATCCCATTTCCCTGGCAAGAGCATGAGCCGTTGTGGTTTTTCCTATTCCTGCTTTTCCATACAGGACGATTGCCCTGTTTTCAGGTATCCCATGCAGCCATGTTACCGCCCATGCTTTTAGCTCCTCTAATGCCTTATTATGCCCCACAACTTCTGACAATGTCTGTGGGCGATATTTTTCAGTCCAATCAAGGCTCATGTTTCACCTGTAGTTCAACTTATATTGATTTAAATACATATCCCTTCATCTGAATGAGACTTAACACCATACAGCTTCTTATTAATTCCTCAATAATGATGTCTAATCTTTTTATTCCCATCGTTGCAAGTGAATTAAATGCCAGCGGGACCCAGATCGGGATAATAGGGGCTTGTTATGGGGCAGCGCTTTTTCTATCAACGTATATATTCAGCAGAGCTGCGGATAATTATCCGCCAAAAACGCTGCTATATGCAGGATTCTTGAGTTCATCCGTAACCTTTTTTATCCAGATGTATGCATATGATCCAGCAAGTCTTGCAATTATCCGGGCAATGGCCGGTTTTAGCGCAGGGATTTACCCTGCTGTCCTGATGTTGTACGTTTACAACCTGAAGCGCAGCATCGGGAAATTCAGTTCATTCATGCCGCTGGGATGGGCGCTTGGAAATCTGCTGGCAGGAATAATAGCTGTATATTGGGAGATATTTGCTGTTGCATCTCTGTTTTTTGCGCTTTCGTTCCTTATAACATTAACACTTCCTGATACCGAAGCTGGCGTCAGGAAAAAGACAGATTTGTTCTCAGTTGAACTCCTGAAAAAGAATTGGAATATTTATTTTGCATTTTTCCTGCGCCAGATTGGGGCAAATGGAGTATGGTTGATATTTCCTCTGTATCTTGCAAGTCTTGGTGCCAATAAATTCTGGATAGGGACTATTTATATGTTGAATCCGTTTCTTCAATTTTTTATTATGAGGCGGCTTGACAGATTCAGCAACCGTTTCCTTATCCATACCGGGGATCTGCTTTCAGTAGCAGCTTTCCTGGTATTGATTCCTATAACTATATATTACGAGGCTATTGTGGGTCTCGTCTTGATAGCGTTTTCATATGCATTTCTATTTTTAGGCTCAACGAACGAGCTGATTAAGAACAACGATGAAAAAGGAGCCGCTGCGGGGCTGCTTAATTCTTCAATAGCCCTTGCATCTATTTTAGGTTCACTTATTGGCGGCATTCTCTTTGAAATATATAGTTTCAAGGCAGTCCTGGCATTCGGGGCTTTTTTTGCCTTTATTGGCTATGTGGTAATGTTGCTGGCTGATAGGTCACACATACCTGAAAAAAGTTCCTGAGAAGGTCATTTCCCTTTTCTGTATGAGATACTTCAGGATGCCATTGTACGCCATATAATGGCTTTTCTTTGTGTTTCATGGCTTCAACTTCGCAGATATTCGAACGTGCAAGCCTTATAAAATCTGGTGGAAGAATTGATACTTCATCGGCATGGGATGCCCATACTTTTGTCACAGGACCCAGTCCTTTCAGGATATCGTTCTCTTGCAGTATTTCGATATCAACAGCCGCATATCCACCTGCTGCGCCTGTTCTTACAGCGCCCCCACAGGCTTTTGCCATCACCTGGTGACCTAGGCATATGCCCAGGATGGGCAGGTCGATCTCCCTGACGTATGCGCTGCAATTGCCTGCGCGCTCAAGTGTCGGGCCGCCGCTGAGTATGAGTCCATCTGGTTCTTTTTCCAGAATTTCGCCAATGGATGAAGTATTTTTCATCAATTCGACTTCCTGGTCGAGGTCGCGAACGGCCCGGTGGATCAGGTGACATGTCTGGCCATAATTGTTGATAACGATGATTTTTACCATTCGGATTGAAATTGTTGTTAAGGTTATAAAAACCCTGCTTATCCAAATCTATTTAAATAAGTTCTCTTCTTATCCAGCTACTCCTGAGGATACGATGCACTTAATCATAACAGAAAAACATGACACTGCAAAGAGAATCGCGGCTATACTATCCGAAAAGAAGCCCGATAAAGAGCGAGTAAATGGTGTCGATACTTATAAATTCGATGAAACGGCAGTCATTGGACTTTCAGGCCATATAGTGGAAGTAGATTTCCCGAAAGAATATAATAACTGGCAGAAAACCGATCTAAAAGACCTGATACAGGCGCAAGTCCTGACAAATCCAACGCATGCTAATATCGTAACAGCCATCCGGAAATTGGGCAAAGTTGCAGACCACCTGACAATCGCGACTGACTACGACAGGGAGGGTGAATTAATAGGTGTGGAAGCACTGAACGTAGTAAAAAAAGTGAATCCGGATATTTCGGCTGACCGTGTCCATTACAGCACGATAACCCCGGCTGAAATTAAAAAGGCTTTTTCCAATCCCACAAAGATAGATTTTAATCTTGCAGCCGCAGGTGAGTCACGCCAGATCATTGACCTTGTATGGGGTGCAGTGCTCACGCGTTATGTTTCTTTAAGTTCAGGAAGGCTTGGCGACAAATTCCTGTCTGTGGGCAGGGTGCAATCCCCTACACTTGCGATCATCGTGAACCGTGAAAAAGAACGCGAAGCATTCGTGCCAGTCCCATACTGGGAAATATTCGCTATTCTTGTCAATGGCGGGGAATTTGAAGCCCAGCACAAGAAAGGACGAATACTTGACAAGGCCGAAGCCGAAGTGATACACGCAAAACTCGGAAAAACCGGGACTGTAAAAAGCATCGTACTTGGAAAGCGAAGTGAAAAGCCCCCCACGCCATTTAATACCACGGAATTCTTAAGAGCAGCAAGCGCTATCGGGATAAACCCGGCAAATGCCATGAGGATAGCTGAATTCCTTTATGTTAACGGATACATTTCATATCCTCGTACTGATAATACAGTTTATCCCCCATCAATTGACACAAAAGGCCTCATTGAGTCATTCCTGGCCACTGAATTTAAAGAGTATGCACAGAAGCTGCTTGCAGGAAAACTCACTCCAACGCGGGGAAAGAAAGAGACCACAGACCACCCTCCGATAATGCCAGCAACGCCTGTAAGCAGGAACAAGCTCAAAGAAGATGAGTGGAAGATATACGAGCTTGTAGTGAGGCGCTTTTTCGCAACGTTCGCGGATGAAACACTATGGGAAACAATGGCAGTGACCGTTGACATAACAGGCGAGGACTTCGGGGCAAATGGCGCAAGACTGGTGGAGCCGGGATGGCGATGGTATTATTCATATAATCTGCCGGAAGACAGGATACTGCCGCAGCTAAAGGAAGGACAGGCCCTTAACGTGAAGGAAACTGACCTTCAGGGAAAAGAGACGCAGCCGCCCTCACGATATGGGCAGGGACATCTCATAAAGATAATGGAAGACCTGGGACTTGGGACAAAATCCACGCGCCATGAAATAATAGCTAAACTCTATTCAAGGGCGTATGTGCACGGAAATCCCCTCCAGCCCACAAAAACAGCAGTTGCTGTCATAGATGCGCTTGAGAAGTATGCAAATACTATCACAAAACCCGACATGACAAGCAAACTTGAAAAAGACATGGATGAGATCTCAGAGGGGAAGATCAAGGAAGATTTCGTTATCAATGAATCAAGAGATATGCTTGGCGAAGTATTCAAAGACCTGACAAAGAACAAAGACCTTATAAGTGAATCATTGAGGAACGGATTATATGAGGATAAGATAATCGGGACATGCCAGAAATGTTCTTCTGACCTGATTATCAGGAAATCAAAGAAGGGTTCAAGATTTATCGGATGTTCAGGATACCCCAACTGCGATTTTATTCTCCCGTTGCCAAAAGTCGGGCAAATTGTGGTCACTGACAAACAGTGCGAAGATCATGGCATATATCATATCAAGATAATCAACAAAGGAAAGCGCCCCTGGGATATCGGATGCCCCCACTGTAATTTCATCGAATGGCAGAAGAAGGTCGAGAATGAGAAAAACGGGGCGGTAAAGAAAGAAACGGGAAAATAATAGTATATAAATATAAAAAAATACTTCTATCCTTCCGCTTCTATTGCCCTTTCAATATGGGAAAAAGTAGCAGTTATGGGGAGCGTTTCTGCTTTGTTCAGATGCTCAAATCTTTTCTCAAAGTTTAAAATGGTAAATCCAACGATTTTATTTGTTTTAGGATCAAATCGCATGACAATATCGTTGTCCATTTCTTTAGAAATCGCTCCCTTAGGTTCACCAATACTGATATCCAGCACATCCCCTTGCTTATCGAAGAAGAATTTCAATTCTTTAATTTCAGGGTGTGTTTCTATGATATGGTCCCATCGCACATCAGAGAGTTCAATTCTCCGATTAAAACAATCAATAAACTCCATTCAATAAGGTCGCCTCTTGCGTGCTTAATTTTCTTCCCCATTATTATATCCTATGGGTGAGTTGGATCGTCTCTTCCTTTCCCAAAGTCGGGCAAATAGTGGTAACTGAAAAAAAATGCACACACCACGGCCAATATCATCTCAAGAGACTCAACAAAGGCAAGCGCCCGTGCTCATGCTCAGCCTTTTAGTTAGTTGTTATATATTCTGTTCTTCACACCCTTGTTTATATTGATGTGAAATATAATATATGTAGTAATATTTATGAAACCTAAAGTCCTTATTGTTGATGATGACCCGATTAATATTGAAGTTTTAGAGGGTTATCTATCGAAAGATTATGATATTTTGAAAGCTCACGATGGGATTGAAGCAATAAATATTGTGGAGACAACTCCTCCTGACATCATATTGCTTGACATATTGATGCCAAGGATGAATGGATATAAAGTTTGCAAAAAACTTAAAGATGATCATAAAACCAATCATATACCTATCGTTATAGTTACATCTTTGCGTGAAACAGAGGATAGGAATAAAGCAATCGAAGCGGGAGCAGATGATTTTATAACTAAGCCATTTGATATTATTGAATTGACTGTGAGAGTGAAAGCACATCTCAGGACAAAACTATATTATGATACTATGTTAGGTAACCCTAGTTTTCAGCTTCATTATTAACACTAGAATTTGTCCCCTATTTTTCCAAGAATTTATATTAACTTCTGGTTTGAAAAACCTCAGAGAGCGCAAAGTGTTCGAGAGGCATGTAGAATAAATTATGTTTTTGACTATAATATAATTAAGTCTGCGAAGGCACTGCTTATGGGGTAATCTTCGTTCGTTATCCGTGCTTATGCCCGGCCTGCCCGTTCGTTTCCCGTGCTCGTGGCTTCACGAAAGGCGCTCGTCCGTTTCGCATGAGAAGCGCGAAACGCGTTGGGTTCGTCCGGCGTGATTGTTTATCTATATTAGAACAACTCAACAACCGGCTCACCTCAGATACAATAATTGACCGTCAGGAATGGGGAGATGAATATTTTGCTCACAACAAGGCAACTTATTTATTTTCTAAGGTGGTTTATTACAAATTCATAAATCTGAAATAATATTATAATAAATGCCAACAATGCAAGAATATACGTATATTTTTGTAATTGTATCTGTAAATAAGTGCTGTAAGGCTCAATTTGAAATACATTTTCTTCATGGATTTGTGGAAGTAGAGATGTTATGACCAATGCCTTCTGACCACTTGATACAAATTCTATATCGTACTTGAAGTAGGCACCTATATTATAACCCATATTATTATACAAAATAGACTCATTATTTTCACTTGCTTTTACCAGTTTTATCCCATTTATGCATGGATTTATTGAGTATAACGAATCGCCATTGAATCTTATGTCTTCTGGACAGAATTCCATAGTAATATTATCTGGCCAAATATTACGTTCACCAACAATATATTTAAATTGTTCTTTTTGAAGTTCAATTTGTACACCGTAAATAAAAAATTCAATGTCTTTATTTGAGCTAATCACTCCTTTTGATTTATATTCTGTAATTATAGTATAAAAACCACCAGGCTGATCATTAAAGAGCCCATTTATTCTGAAAGGTTTTGTATCATAAACGGCCGTTGGTCCTTCATAATCAAAGAGTATTAGTAGGCTATATATAAAAATACCAATTGCAAAACAAAAAAGAATCGAAGCTGACTTATTTTTAGTAATTGCATTTTTAATATCTTTCAGAATTCTTTTTGCCACTTAACATCACCCAACTTTACTAACTTTTGACCCAATATATCTTCCGCTCTTTAGATTGAATATTTTATAATATAATAGCTTATCAAATTTGTCAATAAAAGTTTTAACACGTATAGAAACGGTCTCATTATATCAAGAAGCTTTTCGAGTTTTCCTCCGCTCGCATCCCGGCATTATTCCATCTCTTTTACAATCTGCATATACATATTCCGTGATCTGTCCTTCTGTATTTCTCGCGCCCCATTTGCATCAGCCAAATCCTTTGCCCTGGCGATTTTAACCTTCTTCCTGCCCAGCGCTTCAAGATAAAGACCTCGTACTCCAAGAGCATCTCTTTTTTCTGTGAGCTCATCTCTTGATACCATAAGAGTAAACTTTTCTTGTTGTTTGTCTTTATGTATTTCCATGGTATTTGTCCCCTACTTTTCCTTCATCGCCAGTTTTATTTTTCAGCCAGTTCCATTTCAGAGCTCAGCGACTTTAGCACCTTGTCCCGAATAATGTTTGCTTCAAGGCTCGTTCGTATCCTGGGACGAAGCAGGTCTATATTAAAAATCTCCTTTAATCTACCCGGCCTTGCCGACATCACAAATATCCTATCTGCAAGATAAACAGCTTCATCCACGCTATGCGTAACAAATAATATCGTTTTATGCTTTTTTTCCCATATCCGGAGAAGCTCAAACTGCATAATATTTCGCGTCTGGGCATCAAGCGCCCCGAAAGGCTCATCCATCAGGAGTAGCTTGGGATTATTGATAAGAGCGCGCACAATGGCTATTCTCTGGCGCATTCCACCTGATAGCTCATATGGAAAGCTTTTCTCAAATTTCTCAAGACCAAGCAATTTCAGGTATTCACGGGCGTTCTCATACCTTTCTTTTTTATCTGTCCCCATCACTTCAAGACCAAATGCAATATTATCTATCACAGTTCTCCATGGGAACAGTGAATAGTCCTGGAAGACCATTCCCCTATCTTTCCCCGGCTTTTCGACACTGACACCATCAAGCAGGATATCGCCTGATGTTGGCGCGTCTAATCCTGCGATTATACGCAAAAGCGTGGTCTTGCCGCAGCCTGAAGGACCAAGTATGCATATGAACTCCTCATCCCTGACCTCAAAATTCACTTTATCAAGAGCATTGACTATCTGATCATTTGAACTAAATTTCCGGGAAACATTTTTTAATATAAGCATCAATGTCCTCTCCAGGATAAAAACGAGGATTCAAGTTCCTTGAAAATCCTGTCCATTAAAAACCCAAGAAGACCGATTGTTATCATCCCGACAACGACCCTGTCCATGCGTAAAACCGTAGAAGAATTGATGATGAAGCTGCCAAGACCATAATCCTGCCCCATCATCTCTGCAGCTACAAGCGACATCCATCCAATGCCCAGTCCGATCCGCAGACCCGAAAGGATATTTGGCATTGAAGCAGGCACGACCACTTTTGTAAGTACCTGCCTGCTGTTGGCGCCAAGTGTATATGCCGACTCGATGAACAGGACTGGAACTCCTTTGACACCTGATATTGTATTAAGCAGGATCGGGAAGAACGCGCCTATGAAAACAATGAATGCCGAGGATTCAACAAAACCTGCTTTGAACCATATCATGGCAAAGGGTACCCATGCGATCGGAGGTATCTGGCGTATGATATTAGTAAGAGGTTCGATGAGGCGCATAAGGTTGTTCGACCATCCCATACCTATCCCAAGAGTGATGCCAACGATGGCAGCAATTAAAAAACCTGCAATTACTCTAACAATACTCCAGTAAATATGCAAAAAGAGAGTTCCTGTGCTTATCTGTTCTGAAAAAGACCTTATGACCATGTCCAGGGGCGGAACTATATATATCGGATATAATTGAGCTTTTGAAACAGCATACCAGATGGCTATAAAAAGAGATGGGAGAACAAGATAGTAAGTCCATCTGGCGTTCATTCTTGTTCAACCTTTTATTATTTTATCTATTGCAGGATCATCCTTTACAGTTCCTGGCTCATCATATGGACCAGGATGGGCTTTCTGGATATACTTCAGATCGAATATCTGGTCCTGTGTGAGGTTATTCGTGGTGTAGCCCAGATCTTTCAAAGCGTTCACGAAATCCATTGTGCTGTTTATGTACCTGTCATCAGGCAGCGCGCAGTACTTTGGCGAGAACTCAATAGATGCCATAGCTGTCTCATTATCAATACCCAGTTCCGCATTTGCAGCATCAGCCAGTTCTTCCGGATGGGCCATAATAAACAGTGATGCATAGTTATGCAGTTCCACCAGTTTCTGTACTGTGGAAGGATGTTCTTTTTCAAATTTATCTGTTACGACAAGAGCGCAGCATGGATTATAAGGCCACAGTTTATCGGATGGGATTACGACATCGCCGTATCCTTTCAATACTCCTTCCATTTCAAAAGGAGGCCATACAACATAAGCTTCTATCTGCCCTTCATTTAGTAATGCAGGCAGGGTGGATGCAATAGGGATATTCTTGACCGTGGCATTCACTCCGGCTTTTTTCAGTTCTGTCCTGAGTATGACATCCTGGATCGAACCTTTTCCAGGGGCTCCGATGGATTTGCCATTGAATTGTTTTAGGACTGCCTGGATGCTGCCAAGTTCTGTCAGGTTCTTAAATTGTCTGGTTTTGGCTATAAGGGATGAACCTTCTGAGTGTGTTGAAGCTATAACTTTTATTGGAACACCTTTATCGATCCCGATCATAACAGGCGGTATTCCCATAAATCCAACATCTGCATCGCCCTGGGCAAATGCCTGGGTGATAAGAGGGCCTGATTCATATCGTTTATATTCAACAGCATCAACACCAAGCTCCCGCTCAAGGGTTTTGTGCTGTTTCAGGACGTATATCGCCTGGCACATGGAAGGTAAATACCCTACTTTCACTGTTATCTGTTCTTTCACTTTTATTTGCTCTTTCGGTGCTATTGGTTCATCGGGCTTCTTTATGCAACCGCTAAGAGGCACCAAGACCACGATCATAATAAGGAAAATGGCTAGGAATTTTAGATTCATGTTATCACTCGCTTAATCTTTTATGATTTCATTATATATAGTCGTATTCTAATTACTTTTATGCATCTCAATCATGTGTATTATGGGGAGAATATGAACGTTTCTTCTTGGAAAAAATGCAAATCATAGTCGGAACATATTTACATATCAAAGTTAATGCACTTTGGATCGAAAAATGGTACGCATGAATAAAAGGCAAAAGCAGATACTCAATTGTCTTAATAAGAAGTTTCCAAATTGCCTGAATTATGAAATCCTCCTCGTAGAATTAGGAAATAATCGGGAGGATATAGTTCTTCTAGATGATCTAAAATTGAAGGGATTAGTCGATATGAGCTGTACCAGTTTTGTATATCCGGATGAAACCAAGTCACATGAAGCCCCAAACGACTCATGGATAACACTATATGGGAGAGCAAAACTGCGGGAAACGTTTTTTAAAAGATTGATGCTGTTTTTGGTGCTTATAATTGGTATTGTGGCAGCAATTATTTTAGGAATATTCAAACCGTAATGACAAATGTCAATGAATCTTACAAAAGATTAATACACTGAATTTACAATTTTAAGATAGAGATGATTTAATTGTCTGGAACTTCATTGGAAGATGTTTATTATTTATTTGATCCTAAGACTACTTTTGATTCAGAATTTTTTCAAAGATATTACGTTGAAATTGAACACAGTGAATCAAACATCAATGAACTAAAAACAAGGTTAGATTTAAGTTTAAAAACCAGGGAGCCGATAAAAATATTATTTACGGGGCATAGAGGCTCTGGAAAAACCACAGCACTTCACAGATTGATATCAAAATTAGGTTCTGAATTCTTTATCGTTCATTATTCAGCGTTTGATATTATGGATATAAATGATATATCCTATACAGATGTGCTTCTTTCAATGTTATCAAAAATGCTGGAAAAAATAGATGCCGAAGGTCTGGCTATAAATGAAGTACTCTCAAAACGCATTAAGACGTGGGGTAGAACAATTGAGAAAATAGATGTTGATGAAGATACAGACAGCGGTGGAATTACAGCAAAAATATCTATTCCTTTCCTGACTTTAATGGGAAAAATCAAAACAGAAACAAGCTCAAAAACAGAGATACGTAATAAAATCGAGCCTAAAATTTCAGAACTTATAAACATAATTAATGATGTAATTACTGAAATCGAAAGAACAACGGGAAAACAGGTATTGATAGTTATTGATAACCTTGAAAAAACCGATCCAGTTAAAGCTATTGAGATTTTTTATAAGCATGGAACCCAACTGGTTCAGCCGCTTGGAAAAATAATTTATACGTTCCCGATAGCACTAAAAAACGATGAAAAATTCAGCCAGATAGGCATAAATTTTGACAAGGTCAGTATGCATCCTAACATAAAAATCATGAACAAGGATGGGAGTACATATAAGAAAGGTGAAAATATTTTGATAGATGTTGTAAGTAGAAGAGCACCTTTAGAACTTATTGAAAAAGATGCAATGGAGTATATTATCAGGATGAGCGGTGGATTGGTAAGAGAATTGATCAGGATTATACGTGATTCTTCTATCAGGGCGATTACCAAAGGGAAAAATAAGATAGACAAAGAAATTGCAATAACTGTAGTAAATGATATAAGGAACCTATACAGGGGGCAGATTAGCGAGGAAGATTACAAAATTCTGACGGAAATTTATACCTCAAAAGAATTAAAACGGGACCAGGGGCTTGTCAGGTTGTTGCACAATCTAAGTGTTCTGGAATACAGGAATAATACAGATTGGTGCGATGTAAATCCAATTGTAAAATCATTGTTAATTGAAAAGGGATTAATTAGCAGCTAAAATGGAACTTGATCAAGAACAGTTAAGCAAATTGGATGAACTGGTCACTTTAATAACCCTTTCAAAAGAGGGGGCTATTGCATTTGTTCTTTGCAATGAGCCGGTTTTAAGGAAAGAATTATACAATGAGTTAGAAAAGAGGCTTGAGACCCCCAATATAAAAATAATCAATATTCAATTAGACGAAAATTCCAGTGATTTAGTTAATGAAGTAAAGAAAAAAGTCCCATCAACGATAAATAAAGCAGCAATTTTTATTTATGGCATTGAAAAAGCTTCAAAGGCGGTTACTTCATCCGGTAAATCTGCATTTTTAACAAAACTTAATATAATGCGGGATGATTTTTCCAATATTAACCAGCCTGTTATCATATGGTCAAATGAAGCTACAATAACCAAAATTGCCATCGAAGCGCCGGATTTCTGGAGCTGGCGAACTACAGTGTTTGAATTCATAATGGAAAAAACAACTGAACCTGTTGAAAGAACAGAAAGGATTACTGAAAGTGGATTGGAAAATCTAACGATTGATGAATTAAATGAACGATATAAACAATATTCAGAGCTACTGGAGGAATATAAAAATAAAGATATCGTTGATGATTATAAATTTGCAGATTGGTATTTGAAATTAGGTATGATTCATTATTTGAGAGGAGAGTACGATGAAGCACTTGAGAAGTACAAACTGTCAATGGCGATTGATGAGAAAATTGGAGATCTATTCAGCAAAGCGACTGCTCTCAACAACATAGCAATAATTCTTGTAAATAAAGGTGAGTATGATGAGGCGATTGAGAAGAACAAACTGTCAATGGAGATTGGAAAAAAACTCGGTGACCAGCGAGGCATAGCGTCTGCTCTCAACAACATCGCAATAATTCATCAAGATAAAGGTGAATATGATGAGGCACTTGAGAAGTACAGACAGTCAATAAAGATTAAGAATAAACTCGGCGACCAGCGAGGTATAGCGCAAACACTCCACAACATCGCAATAATTCACCAGACTAAAGGTGAGTACGATGAGGCGATTGAGAAGTACAAACAGTCTATGGAGATTAAGAATAAACTCGGCGATCAGCGAGGTATAGCGCAAACACTCCACAACATCGCAGCGATTCACCAGGTTAAAAGTGAATACAATGAGGCGCTCGATAAATACAAACAGTCAATGGAGATCCAGGAAAAACTTGGCGACCAGCGAGGTATGGCGCAAACACTCCACAATAAAGCGATTATTCAGCAAAATAAAGGTGAATATGATGAAGCTCTTGAGACGTACAAACAGTCAATAGAGATTAAGAAAAAACTTGGCGACCAGGATGGTGTAGCGCAAACACTCCATCAAATCGCAATAATTCACCAGGCCAAAGGTGAATACAATAAAGCTTTTGAGAAATATAATCAATCGATCGATATCTATAAAAAACTTGGTGACAAGCGTTATCTAGCCTACACTTTCGCGCAGATAGGTTTACTTTATTCACAAATTGGCAAAAAGGAAGAAGCAATTGGATCAACCCAAAAAGCTCTCGAAATATTTGAGAAAATCGGATTGGAAAATGAAGCCCGAAAAGCAAAAGACCAGATAAAGAAAATGCGTGTGTAGTCAGTGCCCCCACAAGACATCAAAAATCCGCAGATTTTTGATGACAAGTTTAAATTAACATCCCCTTCATATAGCCCACTTACATGAAACAGGAAATGTCAAGCGTGGACGTAGCTGCACTGGTAAGGGAATTACACCCCAGACTTCTCGATTCAAAAATTATGAAGATATACCAGCATTCTCCGGATGAGATAAGAATCGGGCTGCATATTTTCAAAGAGGGAAGGACAAACCTTATAATTGAAGCAGGAAAACGCTTCCATCTCACAAAAAACCCTGAAACAGCTGTGAAATTACCGCAATCATTCCCCATGCTTTTGCGCAAACATCTCACTGGAGGCAGAATAACTGACGTTGTGCAGTATGATTTTGACAGGATAATCATTCTTCATATCCAGCGTGGGGTGGACAAAACAATGCTTCTGATCGAATTATTCTCCAGGGGTAATATCGTCCTGCTGGATTCGGAAAAGCGCATAATCCTCCCATTAAAATCCATAAGCTTCAGGGACAGGAAAGTTCGGGGCGGTGAGCAATATGAGCTTCCAGCGGCGCAGTTAAGCCCGATTACAGCAACCGCAGAGGAACTAAAGGAAATCTTCGCGCATTCTGATTCCGACATTGTGAGAACGATGGCCACAAAAATGAACATGGGTGGTCAGTATGCTGAAGAAGTTTGTCTGCGCGCTGGAATTGAGAAAAGTACGCCTGCTAAGGATCTTATTGACACCATCCCGATCCAGAATGCGCTTGCTGAGGTATTTAAACCCCTGAGCACTGAATTAAAACCGCATATACTCACAAAAAACGGGGTGAAAATCGATGTGCTTCCCTTTCCTCTATCCCAGTTTGAAACTCCGTTCAAACATTCTGATAATATTGGAGTTTCAAAGAATGAGAATAATGAAAAAATATTTTTCCCCACTTTTAACGAGGCTCTTGATGAGTATTTCAGCAGCGAGGCAAAAAAGAAAAATGAAGCTGTAAAAGAGGCAGAAACGAAAAAGGACGAAAAAACCGGATTATATGAATACCGTCTCCAGAAACAGGTGCTTGCGCTCTCAAAGTTCAGGGATGAAGAGCAAAAGCTTGTTCATAAAGGTGAATTGATCTATGCGCATTACCAGACATGCGACGGGATATTAAAAGCGATAAATGATGCAAAGGCTAAAGGTTATTCATGGGATGATATCAAGAACATCCTGAAAAGTTCCCAGATGCCTGAAGCAAAATTAATTAAATCTATCAATCAGGGAAAAGGCCTGATCAATGTGCTCCTTGATAATACGGAAGTGGAACTGGATATTAGGCTGCCTGTGACCCAGAACTCCCAGGTCTATTACGACCGGTCAAAAAAATTATCCGGAAAAATAAAGGGTGCAGTTATTGCAATTGAGGTGACAAAAAAATTAACTGAGACTAAAGTTGCTCCCCCGCAGAAGAAAAATAAAATACAGAAATCAAAACCAAAATGGTTCGAGCAATTCAGGTGGTTTATTTCATCAGATGGGTTCTTAGTTATCGGAGGAAGGGACGCTCAAAGTAACGAGGACCTGGTAAAAAAATACCTTCAGAAACAGGATATTTTCTTCCATGCGCATGTGTCTGGCTCACCTGCAGTTATGATAAAAACAGAGGGAAAAGTTGTCCCTGAATCCACGCTCCTTGAGGCAGCGGAATTCACGGTTTCATATTCAAGCATATGGAAATCAGGACAGGCAAGCGGGGACGCCTACTGGGTGCTGCCCAGCCAGGTTTCAAAGACACCGGAGACAGGAGAGTATGTCGGGAAAGGCGCATTTGTGATCCGGGGCAAGCGTAATTATTTCAAGGACGTTATGCTTGGCGCAGCTCTGGGTTTTGAGCTGGGCGAAGAGAGAAAGTTGATCGGTGGCCCTGTGGGCATGGTAAAAAAGAGGGCGAAGTTCGTTATCGAAGTCGAGCCGGGTGAGTTCAACCAGAATGACCTTTCAAAGAAGATACACCGGATGATGAATGATAAATTCGAGGACAAGAAACTGATCAAGAATGTCGCATCTCCAGATAAGATAGCGATGTTACTTCCACCGGGCGGGTCGAGGGTGAAGGAATAGGAGTAAAATCTGTACTTGCTTTTATGACATTAAGTTTAAAAACATAGGAGTTTATAATAATATATAATGCAACCGCTTAAGGAAACACTTTTAACTGTAAAATCAAAAAAAACAATCCCGAAAAAATCAAGTGGCTTGTGTGGGATATGGGAAGATAATAGAAACGCAGACGAGATTATTGATGATCTCCATTCCTTTAGAACCGGATTTGGTGGAAGAGAAATCAAATTATGATTTATCTCCTTGATACAAATATTTGCATTTATTGGTTAAAAGGATATGAAAACTAAATTTTTGATAGTATTTTTAATATTGGCGGTTTTAATAAGCGGATGCACCGGACAAAAAACAGTAACAAAAACAGACACTATGACAGAAAAACCAAATTCTGTGGTGATTAAGGGTTTTGCTTTTGACCCTGCAACCTTAACGGTAACAAAAGGAACGACTGTAACATGGATGAATATGGATAGCGCTTCGCATACTGTAGTTGCAACAGGTAATGCTTTTAGTTCAGGTAACCTGAATAATGGTCAATCATTCGAGCACATCTTCAATGAAACAGGAATGTTTGATTACAAATGCGGCATCCATCCGAGTATGAGCGGAAAAGTAGTAGTGAACTGAATAATTTACAAAAAATAAAAAAAATCTGGATGGCCTAAACCATCCGATCTAATCTTTTCTCAACCACGGCATCATGGCGCGAAGTTCTTTTCCGACCTTCTCGACCTGATGTTCATTCTCCATTCTTTCAAGGGCATTCAGTACCGGCCTGTTCGCCTTGCTTTCAAGAACGAATTCCTTTGCGAATTCACCGCTCTGGATTCTCCTTAGCGCCTCTTTCATTGCCAGTTTGGACTCCTCATTAATGATCTTTGGACCGACTGTCAGACCGCCATATTCTGCGGTATTTGAAACATAATACCACATCTTGCTCAATCCGCCTTCATGGATCAGGTCAATGATGAGTTTCATTTCATGGAATGTTTCAAAATACGCTATCTCTGGCTGGTATCCTGCCGCGACGAGAGTCTCAAATGAGGCTTTCATGAGGCATGTTACTCCACCACAAAGGTCAACCTGCTCACCGAAAAGATCTGTCTCTGTTTCTTCCTTGAAGGTTGTTTCAAGCACTCCTGCCCGTGTTGCGCCTATTCCTTTTGCATAAGCCATACCAATATCCCTGGCTTTTCCTGTTGCATCCTGGTAAATCGCAATAAGAGCAGGAACGCCGTTGCCTTCGGTGTATGTTCTTCTTACAAGGAAACCTGGACCTTTAGGCGCGACCATTATTACGTTTACGTCCTTCGGGGGAACGATCTGGTTATAATGGATGTTAAAACCATGGGAGAAACACAACGTCTTTCCCTTGCTCATGCCCTGCGCTATCTCTGAAGCATAAACTGCCCCCTGAAATTCATCGGGTACTAGCATCTGGATCACATCACCTTTTTTGGCAGCATCAGCCATTGTGGCAACTTTTAAGCCATCAGCTTTTGCCTGTACCCAGGATTCTCCGTCCTTTCTTGCGCCTACGATCACATTCAGTCCTGAATCGTGCAGGTTCTGAGCCTGTCCCGCACCCTGGCTTCCATAGCCAATGACTGCTATCGTTTTATTTTTCAATACTTTTAAATCTGCATCCTTGTCATAGTATATTTTAACCATAAAAAATACCTTCTTTGGGTTCAATACATTAATAAGAGATATAAATGTTTCATAGTCGCAATTGAGACTTTCATTCTTTTCAGGCTTAGACTGCTGCGACAATTTGTACACTGAAAATCAATCCGTTCGATGTGCTCGGACATGTTTTCGAAGCAATCGACAATTTACATCGCAGATTTAGCGATAATTTTAATTGCATCTGGGCACTATTACTGCAACACAAAAATTAATAAAGTCTTGAAGAGTGTGAGTACCAATAATGAAATATCGTGAAGAAAATCATATTAATTTTCATCGAAAAGTTGATATGTTGATAAAAAAAGGATTAAAGGGGAAAAATGTTTGAGCAAATTTTTAAAAATGTGGATGATGTTCTCTGGAAAGATGCAGGCTGCGGCAGTGAATTAGATTATGTAGAACAAACTTCCTGGATTCTTTTTTTAAAATATATTGACGATCTTGAAAAAGAAAAACAGATTTCTGCGGAATTGGCCGGGAAAACATATAAGGGTATAATCAGCCCTGAGTTTCAATGGAGCGTATGGGCAGTACCTAAAGGCGCTGATGGCAAATTAGATCATCATAAAGCCCTTACCGGCGATGATTTAACCGATTTTGTAAATCAAAAATTGTTCCCGTATTTTAAAAAATTTAAGGCAGATGCAGAACACGCAGATACAATCGAATACAAGATCGGGGAGATTTTTAGTGAGCTGAAGAACAGGATCCAGAGCGGCTATACCCTGCGTGAAGTAATTAATTTAATTGATGGGCTGCGTTTTGGTTCTAATGCTGAAAAACACGAAATGTCTCATTTATATGAATCAAAAATCCAGAATATGGGCAATGCCGGGAGAAATGGCGGAGAGTATTACACTCCGCGCCCGCTTATCAAAACAATTGTAAAAGTTGTAGATCCAGCTATCGGGAATACAATTTATGATGGCGCGGTTGGCTCAGCCGGGTTTTTATGCGAAGCTTTTGAGTATCTGAAAACCAGTAAAAATCTTACGACCATCGATGCGGAAAAGTTGCAGAAAAACACATTTTATGGCAAAGAGAAAAAATCACTCGCATATATTATCGGGATCATGAACCTGATTTTTCATGGTGTCGGATCGCCAAACATAATTCATACTAACACACTTGCAGAAAATATTACTGACATACAAGAAAAAGACCGTTGTGATATTGTTTTAACAAATCCTCCTTTTGGCGGGAAAGAAAGATCAGAAGTCCAGCAAAACTTCCCGATTAAAACCGGAGAAACCGCCTTTTTATTCCTGCAGCATTACATAAAAATACTAAAAGCAGGCGGTAAAGCTGGTATTGTTATTAAAAATACATTTTTATCAAACACAGATAACGCATCGGTTTCATTGAGAAAACACTTGCTGGATAATTGTAACCTGCATACCGTTCTGGATTTGCCTGGCGGCACATTTTTGGGAGCAGGTGTAAAAACGGTTGTGTTGTTTTTTGATAAGGGCGTTCCTACACGGAAAATCTGGTATTATCAGTTAAATCTGGACAGGAATCTGGGTAAAACCAATCCATTGAATGAAAATGATCTGGCTGATTTTGTTAATTTGCAGAAAACAAAAGCGGATTCTGCAAATTCATGGAGTGTAAATGTTGGTGATGTGAATATAGATACATTTGATCTGTCTGTGAAAAATCCCAACAAAAAAGAGGAAGCTGCGCTTCGGGAGCCGCAAGAGATTTTGGATGAAATCGCAATGCTTGATGATGAAAGTGCGGAGATTCTTAAATCAATAAAGGAATTGATATGAAAAAGATTGAAGACAAAATCTTAGGCGCTGTAAAAGTGAAACAGCTTGTTTCACAATTGCCAAAAATTGGTTGCGTCCTATATTTAATGGCCTCTGTCTTCATATGTCCACAGGGGCAAACGATAGAACACGGATTTCGCGGATTTCGCGGATGAACACGGATACGATTTACCGGTTTTCATGTTCGATCAATAAGAAGAAAACAAAAAAGTGAAATTTATGGATGACAGGAAAGAAATATTTGGATCAGAACACCAAAATCCGCGCGTATCCGCGCAATCCGCGGCATCCGCGTTCCCTTTTCGATTTGATGAATACTACTTCATCAATCCAAACAAGCAAAATTTTAATTCACCGCAAAGTTCGCAAATAACGCAAAGCTTAGATGCATTTTCTTTGCGTTCTAGTATGGAAAAAAATAAACAACGAACACAACGAACTCGAAACGAACTCACGCTACCGGAGTTCGTTTTAGTTCGTACAAGTTCGTTGTTTGTTTCGTGTTCATTTATGAACGACAGTTCGTGGCTGAGTTTGCGGCGGGATTTAGAAAGCAAGAATTTAATTGAAAACAGGTGTGACGATGAGTGAAAAGATCGCACCAAAAGGTTGGGAAGAAAAGAGGTTGGAGGATGTTTTAAAATTAGAATATGGAAAACCCCTCTCAGATGATAAAAGAAATCCAAATGGAAAATATCCAGTTTATGGTGCGAATGGTGAAAAGGATAGAACTGATGAATATTATTACGATAAACTTAGTATTATTGTGGGTAGAAAAGGTTCTGCTGGAGAGATTAACTTTTCTGAAGAAAGGTTTTGGCCACTCGATGTTACATATTTTGTAACTTTCGACAATAAAAAATATGATTTGAATTTTATATATTATCTTTTGAGCAAATTAGAATTGCCTTCCTTGGCAAAAGGTGTGAAACCCGGAATAAATAGAAATGAAGTTTATTCAATAAACGCCCAAATTCCTCCCCTCCCTGAACAAAAACACATCGTGGCTATTTTAGATGAAGCTTTTGAAAGCATTGCAAAAGCAAAAGAAAACGCTGAGAAGAATTTAAACAATGCAAAAGAGATTTTTGATTCTTATCTGAATAGTATAGCTGCGGACAAAAATTCTCTAGGGGAATTAGTAGATATAAGAACAGGAAAGTTAGATTCGAATGCGGCAATAAAAGATGGTAAATATCCTTTTTTTACTTGCTCACGGGAAATATTTGCCATAGATAATTTTGCTTTTGATTGTGAAGCCATATTATTGGCAGGAAATAATGCGGTAGGAGATTTTAATGTAAAACATTATAAAGGAAAATTTAATGCATACCAGAGAACTTACATCATCACGGTTAATCAAAAAAATCTTTTACTATATAGATATTTATACTTCCAACTATTAAAAAGTCTAAAAGAATTTAAACAAATGTCAGTAGGAGCAGGTACAAAATTTTTAAAATTGGGTATGATAAAAGACCTACAAATATCTCTACCATCCATTACTGAACAACAATCAATCGTCTTCAAACTCGACTCTATTTCACAAGAAACCAAAAAACTCGAAACAATCTACCAAAAGAAACTCGCAGACTTGGAAGAACTAAAAAAATCACTATTAAAAAAAGCCTTTGAGGGAAAACTCACGGAGGCATCAGCATGAATGAAATAATTTTATTTGAACAAAAGCAGGTGCGCCGCGTTCGGTTTTATGATGAATGGTGGTTTGTCATAAGCGATGTTGTGGCGGTGCTTACTGATTCAGTGAAACCGTCGGATTATCTTAAAAAACTCAGGAAGCGAGACCAATCTTTGAGTGACGCCTTTAAAGGAGGGGGGACTTAAAATGACTGACAATGAAAATAATAAGTTAATACTTTTTCAAAACAAGAGCATCAGAAGGACATGGTTTAAAGAAGATTGGTATTTTTCAATAATCGATATTGTTGAAGCATTGACAGATAGTATTAATCCCAGAGATTATTGGTATAAAACGAAAATACGATTAGGCGATGAAGAAAAAGCTGAACTGTCGACAATTTGTCTACAGTTGAAATTGGAAGCTCCAGATGGAAAATTAAGGGTAACAGATTGTGCTAATACTGAAGGAATTTTTCGTATTATCCAATCCATCCCATCTCCCAGGGCTGAGCCTTTCAAACGCTGGCTGGCAAAAGTTGGAAAAGATAGACTTGATGAAATTGAAAATCCTGAACTTGCTCAAGACAGAATGAAAGAACTGTATAAACAAAAAGGTTATCCAGCCGATTGGATCGATAAAAGACTGCGGGGAATTGCCATACGCCAAAATTTGACCGATGAATGGAAAGAAAGAGGCATTACAGAACAAAAAGATTTTGCAATCCTTACTGCCGAAATCTCAAAAGCGACCTTTGGATTGACTCCTGCCGAATATAAAGATCACAAAAATTTACCCCAAAAATCAAAAGTGAACTTACGCGATCACATGGATGATCTGGAATTGATTTTTACAATGCTTGGAGAAAGAGTAACTACAGAAATTTCTCAAAAAGAAAAACCGGAAACATTTAATAAAAATAAAACTGTTGCTAAACGAGGCGGTAAAGTTGCAGGAATTGCCAGAGAAAAAGCTGAAGAAGAATTAGGCAGAAGTGTTGTAACAAAACAAAACTATTTAAATAAAAATAAAGAAATTAAGGGTACGAATGAATGAAGCAGAAACCAGAGCCGAATTAATTGATCCTAAATTAAAAGAAAGCGGCTGGGGAGTTGTAGAAGACAGTAAAATACTACGGGAATATCACATTACTATTGGAAAACTTCAAACAGGCGCTGGCCGCGCAAAACCGTTAATTTCTGACTATATTCTGGTTTATAAAGGAAGAAAACTTGCACCAATAGAAGCAAAAAGTGATGAAGAAGAAATTGGAGAAGGAGTAGCACAGGCAAAAAATTACGCCGAAAAACTCAAGCTGCAAACTACTTTTTCAACTAATGGCAAAGAGATTTATCAAATTTGCATGGAAACAGGAAAAGAAGGGCTAATAACTAATTTTCCTACGCCTGACGAATTATGGAATAAAACATTCAAAATCCAGAACAATTGGAAAGATAAATTCAACTCAATTCCAAACGGCGGAATTTTTGTGCCAAGATTCTACCAGGAAATTGCAACAAATAAAGTTTTAGACGCTATAGCCGAAGAAAAGAATCGATTGCTATTGACATGTGCAACAGGCACAGGAAAAACCCCTATCGCTTCACAAATTTCCTGGAAACTCTTCCAGGCGCGCTGGAATTTAAAGCGAGATGGAGTAAGGAGACCGCGAATTCTATT
Organism: Candidatus Methanoperedens sp.; assembly: GCA_041648475.1. Classification (GTDB taxonomy): domain Archaea; phylum Halobacteriota; class Methanosarcinia; order Methanosarcinales; family Methanoperedenaceae; genus Methanoperedens. The sequence continues at coordinate 89,171 of JBAZOV010000001.1, forward strand.
CCTCGCAGATAGAAATATTCTGGCAGATCAGGCGTTTAATATGTTTTCTGCATTTCCTGAAGATGCGCTGGTCAGAATTAAGCCCGATGAAATAAGAAAGAAAGGCTCTGTTCCTACAAATGGTAGTATATTTTTCACAATATTCCAGACTTTTATGAGCGGTCCAAATGATACTCCTTACTTTGGAGATTACCCTAAAGACTTTTTTGATTTTATAATTATAGATGAATGTCATAGGGGCGGGGCAAATGACGAAGGAAATTGGCGCGCAATAATGGAATATTTCTCTCCTGCTGTTCAATTAGGTTTAACTGCTACTCCTAAACGGGACGTGAATGCAGACACTTACAAATATTTCGGCGAGCCGCTTTATGTTTATTCGCTAAAAGAAGGAATAAATGATGGTTTCTTAACTCCTTTCAAGGTCAGAAGAATTAAAACAACAATGGATGAGTATGTTTATACTTCTGATGATTCTATTATTGAAGGAGAAGTAGAAGAAGGAAAAATCTACACCGGAACCGACTGGAATAAAATAATTGAAATCAAAGCAAGAGAAGAATATAATGTAAAATTACTTTTAAGAGAGATAAATCAAAATGAAAAATCTATTATTTTTTGTGCAAACCAGGATCATGCGCTTGCGATAAGGGATTTAGTCAATCAAAATAAGAAAAGCACGCAAGCTAATTACTGTGTACGTGTTACTGCAAATGATGGGGAACTTGGCGAGCAATACTTGAAAGAATTCAGGGATAATGAAAAAACAATCCCGACAATTCTTACTACTTCGCAAAAACTTTCAACCGGCATCGATGCGCGAAATATCCGCAACATTATCTTAATGCGTCCAATTAACTCAATGATTGAATTCAAACAAATTATTGGGCGTGGCACAAGATTATTTGAGGGAAAAGAATTTTTCACAATTTATGATTTTTTTGATGCCTGTAATCATTTTAATGATCCTGAATGGGACGGCGAACCATTAGAACCTGAACCATCGACAATACCAGAACAAAATAAGACAAAAGAAACACCAGATCCTTGTGTAGATGGCGTTTATGCTGAACCAAAAAAGAAGAAATTAAAAATAAAGTTAGGGGACGGAAAAGAACGTGAAATTCAAAATACGATGCAAACTTTATTCTGGAACGCGGATGGAAAACCAATGTCAACAGAACAATTTTTGCATAGCATATATGGAAAATTGCCTGAATTTTTCAAAGATGAAGCACAACTACGTAAAATATGGTCAAATCCCATAACAAGAAAAGCTCTGCTTGATAAATTGGCAGAAGCAGGTTATGGAATGAATGTATTGAAAACATTGCAACAGTTAATAAATGCAGAAAATAGCGATATATTTGATGCTTTAGAATATATTTCGTATGCAATTAAACCGATTTCAAGAGACGAAAGAGTTGCCAGAGCACAATTCGATATATTTAAGTCATTAGACAAGAACCAATCAGAATTTTTAGAATTTGTTCTATCCAAATACGTTGAAACCGGCATTGAAGAGCTTGGTCAGGAGAAATTGCCCGATCTGCTAAAACTTAAATATTCTGCAATAAATGATGCCACTGAATTACTTGGCAGTGTTATCAGAATAAGAGCGACATTTTTTGATTTCCAGCAGCATTTATTTGCCACAGCATAACATGCGCGAAAAAGTCTAAAAACTTGAGACTTTAAAGAACATTATAGAAAAATATAAGGATACTCCAAATAATATAACACAAACAGGTGCAAAATGAGTATTAAATTAGGTTTCGTTGTTTCTGAATTCAACCGGGATATTACAATCCAGATGGAGACGCTGGGAAAAGAACATGCTGCTTTCCTTGGCGCAACGGTCGATAAAATATATTATGTACCGGGCGTTTTTGATATGCCGCTTGCAGTAAAAAAAATGGCAAGCGATAAGACAATAGATGCAGTTGTGACTTTAGGCTGCGTTATACAGGGGGCAACAAAACATGATGAAATAGTGATACAGCATGCCACACGCAAGATCGCCGACCTGGCGCTTGAATTTTCAAAACCCATAACACTTGGCATATCAGGTCCTGGCATGAGCCGGCTTGATGCGTTTGAGCGCATAGAATATGCTAAAAGGGCAGTTGAAGCAGCCATCAAAATGGTAAAAATGTTGAAACAATAGTGTAATGATAATAAAAGAAATCTTTTGATCCAGGGGATCAAAAGAGCCCAAATAATTAGAACCATAACATATAAACCCTCCAAGATACATAGTATTACTAAAGGGAGGTCTGAAAATGGAACTTAAGCTACCGGTCAAAGAAATAATGACCCGGGATGTTGTGACAGTAGACATCAAAAGCGATGTCCAGAAATTAGCAAAGAAAATGCTAACATATAAAGTGGGAAGCGTTATTGTCACAGATAAGAACCAGCCCGTTGGAATAGTAACAGAACGGGATATTGTCCGGAAAATCGTTTCCAGGAATTTAAAAGCTGAAGAAATTTCCATTAAGGATTTAATGACTACTCCTCTTTTAACAATACCTTCCACAGAGGATGTTACAGACACAATGCAGAAAATGGTGAAGCTTGAAATAAGGCGGCTTCCGGTAGTGGAAAAAGGGAAACTTGTAGGTATAGTTACGGATACTGATTTAATTGCGATATCCGCACAGATGGGTAATATATTTTCTGACCTGATAAAGATGCATCGGGAAAAGTTGCTTTCGATGGATACGCCGGGTCAGGTTATGAAAGGTATCTGCGAGGATTGCGGATATATTTCTGACAATCTGCAATTAGTGGAAGGAAAAGTTCTCTGTGAAAGTTGCAGGGAAATTTAAAACTATAGCAATTAACGGATTTTAGACAAACAACATAATTATACATTATAAAAGGAGTATAATATGAAAGTAAAAGACGTAATGACTAAAAATCCTGTTTTTTTACAGGACTCGGATTTTATGACACATGCACGCCAATTGATGCGTGACAGGCATTTTAGGACCATGCCTGTGATAGATGCAAAAAAAAGAGTCGTAGGAATCCTTACTGAAAAAGAATTATTGAATATATATTCCACAAAATCAAACGTAACAGTTCAGGGTTTCACATCAGAGTTCCCATTTGTTTATCCCGAAATGGACATGATGGAAGCGGCAAAATTAATGATCGAAGCAGATATGGGACGCGTTCCTGTACTGAAATCAGGACAGGACATGACGCTTGCGGGACTTTTAAGCGTAGTTGATATCTTCAGGAACCTGAAACCTGAAAAAATACCTCACAAAAAGCTCCATGAGGTAATGACAACTGATGTCAGGACACTTTCTCCTAAGGATAACATAGCAAAAGCCTGGATGAATATGAAAGAAACCGGCTTTTCAGGATTTCCTGTGTTAAAAAACGGGGAACTTGTAGGGATGGTAACACGGCGAAATATAATCAATGCCGGATATGCGAGAATCGAAATGGAGGACAACCAGGGAACAAAATCCACCATGTCGCCGGCTGTAGAAAAGATCATGAGCACGCCAGCGTATTCATTATCCAGCGAATCCACAATAGCTGAGGCAATACAGGCTTTCCTGAAACTTGATGTTGGCAGGATCTCAATAACAAATGATGGAGAACTTGTAGGTATAGTCGACAGGAACGATATTATAAAAGCATTCATCTGAAGGTGTTTTATGAATCTATCTGGAAGTAATATTAAAATAGAAAAACAAGGCAGGAAAGGTTATATGCGCAATATGGGGCCGCTGGATTTCAAATCCAGGATATCTGAAAGGCCCGGCGATATAATGACGCTTGCCTCAAGTGAAGTTATCACTATTCCACCCACCATGCCGGTGATCGGGGCAGTCAAGACCATGCTGGATCATGGATTTAGAAGAATACCAGTGACAGACGCCGGAACACACCACCTTAAAGGGATCGTGACTTCACAGGATATTGTAGATTTCCTTGGCGGGGGAAAAAGAAATTTGATCGTCAAGAACAAATTCAAAGGCAATATGCTTGCTGCAGTTAACGGGAGCATCAGTGAGATCATGGAAGAAAACGTGGTCTCGATGAATGAAAAGGACTCCATTAAAGATGCATTGAACGTGATGTTAAAAGAAAATATTGGAGGTGTACCGATAACTGATAACGAAGGGACCATAAAAGGGATCGTTTCCGAAATGGATTTTGTCTTTCTATTGTCAGATATCATTACAGGTAAGACCGTTGAATCATACATGAGCAAAAAAGTTGTGACCGCGCCTTCGGATATGTCCCTGGGAACTGCCACAAAATCCATGATCAATAACGGTTTCAGGAGACTTCCGGTTCTGCGGGACAATGTCCTGATAGGCATCGTAACTGCTTCGGATATAATGAGTTTTTTGGGAAGCGGCGAGATGTTCGAACGGCTTGTCACAGGGAATGCTTCGGAGGTTTTCAAAGTTCCGATAAGCTCCCTTATAAAAAGGGACATCATTTTTACAAAGTCGGATATTGACCTTGGGGAAGCTGCAAGTATGATGCTTGATAAGAATGTCGGCTCATTACCTGTGCTTGAAGATGGTGAGTTGAGGGGCATCATAACAGAACGTGATTTTGTAAGAGCATTTGCTGATTAAGAGGTTTTCATGAAAATAAAAGAGATAATGAGCGCACCAGTTTATGTGGTATCGCCTGATGAAACAGTGGCAAGAGCAAGGAACCTGATGCTTCGCCATAAGATCGGAAGGCTTGTAATTATCAACAATAATAAACCTGTTGGAATGGTAACAAAAAAGGATATTGTACGCAGGCTTAACCAGGCTGAACCCCAATGGCGCAGGCGGCCAATAGATGATATACCTGTAAGTAAGGTAATGACAGAGAGCCTGATAACGATATTCCCGGATGCGACACCATTGCAACTGGCCCAACTTATGACCGAGAATAATATCGGTGGACTACCGGTAGTAAATAAAAATGACGAGGTGATAGGAATAGTTACAAAATGGGATTTGATCAAGTATTTTTCGGGATTGAAGCTTGACCTGAAAGTTAAGGATATGAAGATCGAACCTGCCATCACGGTACACAGGCATCATACGATAAGCCATATTATACATGAATTGCAGGAGAATTCAGTCGACAGGGCAATTGTTTTTGAGGACAATGATAAACCCGTGGGGATAATCACTAATTCGAATCTTACCTTTACGGAGATGAAAGACAAAACCGGAGGCCTTCCCCATAAAGTAATAAAAATGACCCGGAAAGATAGCCCTGCTGGAAGAAAAGAGAACCGATATATAAATGAAGTGCCTCTCGTTGCAGAAGATATAATGTCCTGCCCTATAGTTGAAGTCAATAATGAAGACCTTGCCACCTATGCTGCAGGGGTGATGGTAAAAGAAAGAATAAATGGGGTAGCTGTGACGGGCAATGGAGTTATGGGAATTTTGACCGGTGAGAATATAATCAAGACTATTATAAATATGTGAGATGATACCATGAGCGTAAAAAACATAATGAGTGAACCTATTATCGTGCATAAATCAGATACGATTTCGCATGCAATGGATTTGATGGATAAACATGATACACGCAGGCTTCTTGTGATCAATGGAAGTGAAATTATGGGTCTAATCACAATGAGAAACATTGCGAACAAACTCGGTACATGGAAGACTTCCAATCTCCCTGCTTCATCTTTGCATGTGGCAGCTGCAACATCGTCAATTTTTACAAATGTGCTTCCGGATATGTCCTTTGATGATGCTATTGGATTGCTGGATCGCAAAAGCGGTGTCCTTGTAGTAATGGAGAGCAACAAGGTCAAGGGCTGGGTAACACCTAATGAAATATTGAAAAATGTGAAAGGTTTGAAAGGATATGCGGCAGAGATCATGAAAGAACCGATCACTGTAAGCCCCGGTGACAGGGTATCTCATGCCAGGCGAATAATGCTGGACAACAATATTGGAAGATTGCCGATAGTTGAAAATAATGATGTCGTAGGAATTATTACTGAGAAGGATGTTGCACGGGCAATGATGAATTTCAGGGCTCTTGTGCCTGATAACCAGCAGGACGAGAGGATACGGAATCTTATTGTGGGTGACATAATGACCCGGAATGTGATATCAGTCCGCACTAATACCCCGATAATGGAAGTAATATCCACTCTCCTTAAGGAAAATATTGGAGGAGTTCCTGTGTTGAACCTGAAGGATGAACTGGTTGGTATTGTAAGCAGGCGGGGAATTATCAGGCATCTGGCGGCGAAAGGATGAGACGTGATGTCTCAGAACTAGAGAATAAATTAGATATAGCAAAATTATCAGGGCTTCTTGGAATTGCCGAACATAGCATAACAGGTGCCCTGAAACGAAAGACGCTGCAGTGTGTGCATGGGAAACGCGAGCTTTTCAGGTTTGATAAGCCCGTTTCCTCAGTGGAGGGGGGGACGTGCGTATTTCTTGAACCGTTTGAAATAGTTCGGGGTTTTCCAAAAATTTCACGTACCCTGATGCTGTATCCGGCGCTTATCAAGCATTTTTCTTCCTGCAATAAAGTGGCTGTTGAAGAAAAAATGAATGGGTATAATGTCAGGGTCGCCCTCATCAGGGATGAAATCGTGGCGATCACACGCGGCGGTTTCATATGTCCTTATACGACTGAGAAGGCAAATAATCTGATAAGGCGGGATTTTTTCCGTGATCACCCCGATCTTGTGCTGTGTGGTGAGATGGTTGGACCTGATAGCCCTTATGTCCCAAAGAGTTTCTATAATATAGAATCACTTGATTTTTTTGTGTTTGATGTCAGGGAAAAGAATTCAGGAAATCCCATGCCGGTTAATGAACGACGAAGGCTTATGGATGAATATGGAATTAAGTCAGTGCGTCTTTTCGGGGAATTCGATGTTGGTGAGGTTCACACTGCAATAACCGAAATTATCAAGAGTTTCGGGGATACATTGAGAGAAGGAGTAGTTATCAAAGACCCGGCAATGTTGTTTCCTTCAGTCAAATATACAAGTTCCCTCAGCAACTGCCAGGATCTTCGTTATGCTTTTGAATTCTATAATGATTTTGGGCGTGATTTTTTCTTCGGGAGGGTATGCAGGGAAGCTTTCCAGTCAGTAGAATGGGATGAGGATGAGGAAAAATCAAGGAAAAGGTGCCAGATACTGGGGGAAAGCATCCTCTTGCCTATGATTTCGACAATTAAAAAGAAAAAAGCCGGTGAACGCATTGCTGAAAATGTGCAAATAAGGGTGAAAAACCTGACGACCGTTTCAGAATTTGATGAGTATTTGAGGTTGCTGGGGATAGATGCTGTTTTTGAAACACCTGAGAAAATAGGGGATGAATATCTTATAAGGATAAGAAAGACCCACCAGAGCACAAATGATAAGACGCAGACCATTCTTGACGGCCAGATGTGGAGTTAACCGAAACAAATAATACCTATTCCAATATAGGATATTACGGATAATCATGCAAGTTGAAAATTGTACATACTGCTCAGATGAGAAATGCACAGCAGCAGACCTTGAAATATGCGATTTTGCAGGAGAGGATTTCAAAGAATGCCTTCGCTACAAGTTGTATTTCCTGAGGCCCCAGCTCATGCAACTGCGTTAGCCAGCATTTACCTAACGACAACAGGTTTATTACGAAAAAACATATAAGTCCATAATTGGGAAAATACCTAAATAGTATTGGCTCCAATAATTAGTTCGTATAATTACGAATAAAAATGAGGAAAATTATGAAGCAAGAACGCTGGGGCAACATAGGCTCAAAATTCGCGCATCTTACGAGCGCTCACCCGTGCTACAATGAAAAAGCTCATTTCACAACAGCAAGGATCCACTTACCTGTGGCTCCGCGCTGCAATATCCAGTGCAATTACTGCATCAGGAAACTGGATAAATGTGAACACAGGCCTGGCGTGGCATCGAGTATTTTGAATCCCCGTGAAGCACTTATAAGGGTGGATAAATACGCAAAGGAAATGCAAAATCTCAAGGTCGTGGGTATCGCCGGACCTGGCGAGGCGCTTGCGAATGAAGATTCCTTTGAGACCATGCGCCTTGTGCATGAAAAATATCCTGATCTTATAAAATGCGTGGCAAGCAACGGTCTTATGCTTTCCGAAAGAGTGGATGATCTTGTTAAAGCAGGAGTAACAAGCGTCACTGTAACGATAAATGCGGTTGACCCGGAAGTGGGAGCAAAGATATATTCCTTCGTCCGATACCATGATAAAACCTACAAAGGCGTGGAAGGTGCAAAACTCCTGATCGAGAAACAGTTCGAGGGGGTAAAGAAGGCAAGCGAAGCAGGATTGAACGTAAAAGTAAATATGGTGCTGATTCCTGAAATCAATTTTGAGCAGGTAAAAGAAGTTGCAAAAAAATCCGCAGAGAATGGCGCAATAATTATGAATATCATCCCCATGATACCGCTTAACAGGTTCGAAAAAGAAAGACCTCCGGAATGCGATGAACTTAATATAGCAAGAACCATAGCAGAAGAATTCCTGCCCCAGTTCAGGCTGTGCAGGCAGTGCCGTGCAGATGCGGTCGGTGTTCCAGGCCAGGAACCATGTGGCTCACCAATTCAGCAGCGCACAAGCACCGAATACTATCATGCTTAATACTGATAAAAGAATTAGTAAGAAAGAGAGGTGAAAAAATGTGCTTTGCAGACTCATCAGTAAGTGTTGAGATTGAGGAAGGAAACCTCATAATGGAAGAGTATCAATGCATGGAATGCAGTTCCAGTTTCCGCGGGATCGGGAAAAAAGTAAGATGCCCATCGTGCGACTCGACAAAGGTTAAGAAAGTTTAGGAAACTCATATCCACAATTTGGACACATAACCAACCCGCATTTCATAAAGCTGGGGCACATCCTGCAACCCTCTGCTTCTTTCTCGTCAAATTTAAATCCGCAAAGCGGACATTGTGTTTTCATAAAAGGTGGAAATATCCTATGAATCTAAAAGCTATCCCGCCGATAAGTATTGCAAGCACTATGGTAAATGCCATGATACCCAGCGCCCGCTTCCAGCCAAGCTCGCGCCCCAGTACTGCGATCGTGGCAACGCATGGGATATATATCGTATTTACAAGAGCATAGACGAACAATTGTGCCGGCGTCATGAAAAGAAGGAGGTTATTCGCACCTCCCCCATACATGACCACTGCAAGCGTGACAAGAAGCTGCAGGGCAAGCTCCTTTCGAAGTATCGCAAATATCAATGTCAGTCCTGCAACAGCTGGAAGGCCAAGCCACCCCTCAACCACTGGTGATAATGGCGAGGCCAGTTTCCAGAGATATCCGGTTTCATAAAGCCCACCGAGCACCATTGAACCAACAAGAACTATCGGAAAAGCCACGAATACGAAGTCCTGGAACCTGTACCAGGTCTTTTTTAATATGTTGGAAATTATGGGCGCCCTGAACGGGAACATTTCCATAACAAGCCCTGTGGATTCACCAGGCATGATCTTGTTAAGACCCACCCCTACAAGAAATACAAGAACCAGTACTATAAGAAATATCGCGACTGCTGGCTTCCATCCTACGAACAGGGAAACCGCGCCCAGGATGACCGCCGTCCGGGCGCTGCAGGGGATAAGAGTAATAAGGGTGCTGGCTATCGTTCTCTCCCTCATCGTGGTCAGGACGCGCGTTCCGATAATCGCAGGCACATTGCAGCCAGCGCCTGCCACAAGCGGTATGATAGCACGGCCATGCAGCCCGAACTTGTGCATGAGCCTGTCTGTCAGGAATGCCACGGAATTCAGGTATCCTGAATCCTCAAGGAAAGCGAGCATGAAATAGAATGTAAGGACATATGGTATGCCCACCGCAAGAGCGGCAAGGATACCTGCATCAAAACCCCAGATGAGTATCTTTCCAATGTGGCCGCTTCCAAAAACAGAGAAGATCGCGCCGTCGATCAGGGGCGAGGCATACTTTGCCCAGTTAGTGCTTAAAGTTGTAGAGAGCCAGTCCCCTCCATAAAACAGGAAGGAAAAAATCAATGCCAGGGCGCCAACAAGAATTGGGATACCGGTGATAGGTGAAGTCGTGTATGTCCAGATCTTATCAGAAGTCAGTGGTTTTACATCCCCCTGCACCTGTGAGGCTATCGTGCCCGCAAGCCCGTGTCTTTCGCGTGCGATCCTTATAGGAGTTTTCTCACCATGTGATTCTTCTATTTCCCTGCTTATCCTTTTTGCTTCGGAAACGATCGATCTGCCATTTTCATGCTTGCTTACAATTTCAATGAATTCCGAATCTTCTTCTAGAAGAAGGATCGACAGGGCCCTTCTGTTTATCCTGAAATCATAAGGAGCGAGCATCTTTTCAAGTTTCTTGATGTTGGATTCAATATCATCTCCATAATGTGGTGGATATTTGATCTCTTCCTTTTTCCGGGCGATATCTACCGCTTTCTGGATCATATCATCAAGACCGCTGCCCGTTGTGGCTATTGTCCGGACAACAGGCACGCCAAGAAGCCGCGAAAGCTCGACGGAATCAATAATGATGTTCCTTTTTTCAGCTTCATCTACCAGATTAAGGGCTGCCACAATGGGTATGCCAAGATCAAGGAATTGGATGAGCATGTACAGATTCCGGGCAAGATTTGTGGCATCAAGCACCATAATTGCCACATCGGGCTTGCAGTCAAGAACCGCCCTTCGCGCCACCCACTGGTCTTCGGAGACCGCGCCAAGTGCATAACTGCCGGGAAGGTCGATTATGCCTATCCTCAAGTCTTTAAAATTCGTGGTCGCCATATTGAGTTCCACGGTTTTTCCGGGATAGTTCGCAGTGACTACACCCATTCCCGTAAGGCGGTTGAATATGCTTGATTTTCCCACATTGGGATTTCCAGCAAGAGCAAAAGTGAAATCTGTTGTGCCCTTTATATTTTTCAGGGCGCCATGACATGAAAGAGCCATTTTTTTTCCTTTATTTTACCTTTGTTTTACCTTTATTTAACTTTTATTTTTGATGCTACTTCTCTCCCAAGAGCATAACGGGAGCCTGAAACGCATACTATCAGCGGCCCTCCAAAAGGAGCCACTTCCTCAACCTTTACGCATACATTGGGAAGTAATCCAAGGGAGGCAAGGTACTGAAGCATTTTGGGATCTTCTTCGAAGACGCTTACGATCATTGCTTTTTCGGAGGCTTTTAAATCAGAAAGAGGTCTTACCTTCTCCTTCACGAACAGCCCGTCTTTATCCGGAATTGGATGGCCGTGCGGACAGGTTTTTGGATTTCCAAGGCTCTGTGCAATGCGGTCTTCCATTTCAGGGCTTATGGCGTGTTCCAGCCTGCATGCTTCCTCATGCACCTCATCCCACTTGAATCCAAGGATATCGGTAAGCAGCCGCTCAGAGAGGCGGTGCCTTCTGACGACCTTTTTGGCCATTTTATTTCCTTCTTCTGTAAGACATACACCTTTTTCGGTATGCTTTACGAGGTCTTTTTTAGCAAGCTTCTTCACCATCTCGGAAACGGATGGCGGGGATAGCTTCAAGTGTTCTGCAAGGCGCGTCGTGCTTACGGGGTGCTGCTCCTGCTGCAATTTGTATATCGATTCCAGGTATTCTTCAATCCTGGGGGTATCCGCTTCCATCTTTCACCTGTGCCCCTACTTTGTAAGTCCTGTATACAAATGTTCCGATTATTATCCAGTAGCCAAGGTATGCCATGACTTCAGTGAGCGAGGGGTTGCCATTGTAACCCATAAGCGCTTTTAAGCTTGCTCCGATGAGTCCTTTTTCATGAAGGGGCGGATATGTGCCGTCAGGATTCAGCGTCGGATTCAAATCCCATACATGCGCGATTCCTTCCGGTATGATGCCTGCTTCGTTGAATTCATGCACGCCTGTTGCCACAAGTCCTGCGGAGAACAAGATCAACAGGACACTTGTGTACTTGAAGAATTTACTCACATCCAGCCTGAATATCCCTTTAAACATTATGAATGAAAGTGCTATGACAGCTGCTAATCCAACAATGAAACCCGATATCGTACCTACCGGATCGTTGATCGAAAGTGCTCCAAGGAAAAGGACTGTTTCGACGCCTTCCCTGAAAACAGCTATGAATGAGAGGGCTGCTATCCCAAGCATCTGGCCTTTAGATATGGATATATCGATTTTTTCTTGCATTTCGCCTTTTATCTGTCTGGAATTATTCGCCATCCAGAAGATCATATATGTGAGAACTATAGCTGCGGTAAGCGCAGCTGCGCCCTCGAATAATTGTTCTGCCGTGCCGCTGAGTTCACCATATACTGTTTTGAAAACCATTGCAACTGCAAGGCTTGCGACCAGGGCAGCAATTACCCCGATATTGATGTAGCGGTTGAGGTCAGATCGCCCTATCTTTGCGACATAAGCCGCAATTATTCCTATTATCAGGGCTGCTTCTAGCGCTTCCCTGAATGTTATTAAGAAACTTGCTAACATTTTTAGATTCACCTTTTTTGTGTGTTAGGTATACCTAATACATTAAAGAATATAAAGTTTTCGGGTATCCTAATTTTGCAAGGTTCACAGGCCATGACATAAGAAGGATTCTTCAGGTCAATGCCGCAAGTCCTTAATACGGATGGGTTTTTCGGGGCCGTGATGATGTGCAGAAAAAACTGTTAATGTTTTCACTCCTCTTTAATAATTTCTTTTAAAACACTCTTCTCAATTTCTATGACATTTATTAATAGCTCGTTAACTCGGTCTGGTGAGCCATCATTATATAACTCATCAAATCTCTTGGCAAGCTCTTTAACATTAGGTCTTTTATTTCTTCGGAGTTCGATATAATCACTATGCTTAATTATCCCATCTTTAAATGGCTCTAAATATTGTTTAAGTGTTTTTAAATATTCAGTAATTTCTTGAATTTTATTCTCAGTACCAACTACAACAAACTTCTGTCTGCTTTCGCAAAAATCATATAGAGGTACAATAAATTTTTTTATATTTTCCAATCTGTCATAGGAAATACCTTGATCACGATTTTGGTAATTGAAGAGAACTTCAATAATTACATGTTTTTCCATTTTTGTTAAATTCACAAAAATTCTCTCTATCATTAGTATATACAGAATTTTTTTAAATTTTTTAATATGTTTATCCGCTTTTTGTTTTTGGTCATTTAGCAAATAATTTACTGCCATTTTCAAATGATACTCAAGACTCAGACTCCATTCATATTCGAGCTGGGTTCTATCAATTCTTTCCCAGAGAGCTTCTGCTTTTTCAGTATATTCTGACAAAATAAAATGTCTTATGATAGAAATCCAATCCGCTTTTCCTCCTTGGAGTTCTGCTTTATGTTGACTATTCTCAGCACTAAGACCAACTCTTAGCTGTTTTAAGTAATAATTTTTAAGAAGGTGGAATACATTTTCAAATTTATAAGGCAAACAGACAACTTTTCCATCAAGGGAAGATGGAAAACTATGCTGCTCATCATAATATTTGAGTTTCTCATGGTAAATCTGATACGCATTAGGATCAACGAATATAAGGTGGAGTTCTTTGTTTTTTCTTGCAGCATCCCATAAAATTCTTCGGATGTGATTGTCTCTAAAAGAATAGCCAACAACAATTAAAAATTTACATTTTCCTGATTCAAGAAGGCGTTTACTTTCAACTAGTAATTCCAAAAGCGGATCAGCGAAGTCCCATTTTTGCATAGGATAGAGCATTAGGTTCTCTGCCATCTCACCCGTAATAAGTTGAATTTTGCTTTCCTTCGTCATTACAGGTAGCTTAATATATCCACCTCTGTTGCTTTGATACCACATAACTGAGCCATGTAATTTATAAAGATGAATGTCCGTGTATTCTGTAGCAAAAGTCTTTGGATTCCAGTACACATCAAAACCATCTTGATAAACCAATTTATGAACATTACAGAATTGCTCAATACAAATATCGTAATTCAATGAAATAATATTCAAAGGTCTAAATTCATCAACAAATCCGAGGAATGGTTGAAGATATTGAATCTTCTCTTCCGATACGATTGCCTTGCGCTTTATGAAATCTTTTAAATCATCGATCAATGGCTTCTTCTCTGAATAGCCTTTTAAAATAAAATCTCCCCCTTCATAAAACTGCAGTAAAGGCTCTTGGCCTTTATTTTCAAGTTTGGTTAAAGTTTCTAAAAGAAGTTCGACATCTATATCTGTATTTTTCCAGTCTTTCAATTTCTGAACTATCTTTCCAATCGTTTCTTTTTTATCATTCTCATTTATATTATCAATAAATTCTTTAACAAAAGAATATGTATCGGGAACATCTGCAGCAACAGATGCCCCTGCGCCGAGAAAGAACATGACTTCAGAGGACTTTGTATTGTCATCCATTTTTATCATCCTAAATAAGTTCTCAGTTACTTATCTACCTTCTCACGATAAAATCAATAAATCATTTCCCCCCTTAAGAACGCCGCCGACCTTTCATCATGCTGTGATGTGAAAATCCCTTCTTTTCTATTCACCTCGATCAATTCTCCATTCAATAATACCCACACCCGGTCAGCGATGCACCGAACCAGTCCATAAGCGACATTCTCAAAAACTGATTTATTAAAAATATCAGGCGTCTGGAAAAGCAGGACATCCTGCGCCTGATATTGATAATTTCTGATGTTTCAATACGATTGATTTTCAAGTTTAACGCGGGGGGGGCTTGATTCAAAACAGTCACCTCATTGGGAACATTCTCATGGGCTGATTATGTTGCCCGCATCTTCCTCAGGCACAAAAAGCGCTTCTCCATATTTGTTTTTACCGTAATTCCGTATGATGTCCTGACCCTGCGCAGATGTCACATAGCTAATATATTTCATTGCAATGCCGTATTTCACGTTCGGGAATTTGGCCGGATTAACAGCCATGACATGGTAGGGATTGAAAAGATATTTCTGATCAGACTCAAAAAGTATCTTCATTTTTATTTTATCTTTCATTGCAAGATATGTTCCCCTATCTGAGAGTGTATAGCCATTCTTGATGTCAGCGGTCGTGATAGTATCTCCCATACCTTTTCCTACTGATTGGTACCATGTGCCTGCCGGGGTGATGTTTGCGGCTTTCCATATCGATAATTCCATTATATATGTGCCAGAATTGTCGCCCCTGGACACGAATGGTGACTGCTTTGCAGCGATCTTTCTGAACGCATCGGTGGCATTGCCGGCATTCCTGATCCCTGCTGGGTCGTTTTCCGGGCCAACGATCACAAAATAATTGTACATCATATAAGTGCGATTAATGAAACTTCCGTTAGCTACAGCCTTTAATTCAGCCTGTATTGCATGGACCATTAGTACGTCTGCCGCGCCGAGTTCTCCTGTGGCTATAGCTTTACCTGTCCCTTCGCATACGGTAAATATTTTTACATTATTTTCATCTTCGAACTTTTTGTTTAACACATCAAGCAATCCCGTGTCACATGTAGAAGTGGTCGTAGCCAAACGTATTTCTTGTGGAGAGAAAGCTGTCGATGTCAGAGTTGTTGTATTTATAGCTGGAGCCTGCTGGATGCAGCCGGTGAACAGAGAAATAATAATCAATATTGAAATTATTTTGCAGAAGATGGTTTTCATATAATTATCTCTCCTTTTATAAACTCAAACATAACCACTGTATGATAAAAGTTTTGAAATCTCATGAGTTTTTTCGCTTAATAAAGGTTTAATATACAGTCATTCATAATGGTTGATCATGGAATGCCTTGACCTTCAGGGTAAAGTATGCCCTTTTGTATTATTTTATACAAAGAAAAAACTGGAAACAATACCGTGCGGTGAAAAACTGGAAGTATTGACGGACGATCCCACTGCAAAAGAGACTATTTCGGGCTGGTGCAAGTCGCATCGTCATGAGATATTGGAAATTGAAGAAGAGAATCAGCATTTGAAGATCATTATTTTGAAAAAATAATGATGCAAAACATTTATCCTAATTGGAACTAACAGGAAAAAACATGAAGCTTTTCGTTCCCTCTCCCGGAGACATCAACAGCCTCAAAGAATTAATGACCGAAAAGGAGAAGATATACTCCATTTTCATGGCAGGCTCGCCTGATTATATCGGTACTGGAAGGAGCAACCTTGCTTCTCCTCAGCTTGAAGATATTAAGGAGCAGACTGATTTTGCCCATAAGAACGGCGTCAAGATGGAACTTGTCCTTAATTCAAGCTGCATGGGCGGACGCCAGCTCACTCCTGAAGGCTACAGGATAAACAACTGGTATATAGAAAAACTGGTGGATATCGGGATTGACTCAATTGTCGTTGCCGATCCATATCTTGTTGAAACAATTTCAAATAATTTTGATGTTGATGTGGTGGTTTCGGTGCTTGCTTTTGTGGATTCGCCCCAGAAAGCTGAATTCTTCCAGGACCTGGGCGCAAGTTCAATTGTAATAGATTCAAATGTGAACCGCCACTTCGATGTGCTTCATGCCATAAGGGATTCTGTGGATTGTGAATTAAAGCTTCTTATAAACGAAGGTTGCCTGTACCGCTGTCCTTTCAGGTATGCGCATTTTAACTTTTTTTCCCATGCTTTCGGGCCAGAGCCAAGACCCAATGTGCTTGATGATTATTATTATTTGAAATGTCTTGAATTAAGGATCGAAGCTCCTGAACAGATCATAAAATCCCCGTGGATACGACCTGAGGACATCAAGCTTTATAAGGATATTACGGATGTATATAAGATCGGCGGAAGGACGCATTTCGTGGATTGGATACTTAATTGTGTGAATGCATACTATGGTGAAAGTTATGAAGGGAATCTCATGGATATCCTGGATTGCCCGAAGGATCTGAAAGACCTTTTCTATATTCCCAATAAAAGCCTTGATGGAATCCTTGAAAAACAGTGGATGAACTGCAAGAAGGTATGCAACAAGTGCGGTTATTGCAGGAATCTTACAAAGAAAATAACGCAGGTATATTCAAACGGCGGGACAGATACAGAGAAGTGCCTGCCATGGGAAACTTATTCGGTGAAAACATGATCACGACAGAACTTTTAAAGAACAGGGCTGGATTTGAAGAAAAGATACGAAAACTTATAGGAAGACCAATACTTTTGATAGAACTTGATCTGTTCGCACTGCCTTGCGGATGCGCAGGGATCACAGCGAACATGCGCGGGCTGGAAGTGGACGACCTTGAGGTTTTTGAGCCGCAACTGATAGCGCTTATTAATGAAATGGCGGCAAATATGGATGTCAAGCCAACCGTAACTTTTGCGCGCCTTGTGCCCGGAAGTTCGATCGTGGCCTCTCTTAACTGGCGAACGCTATGCCAGCGCTGCTATCCTGAATTCGCGCGAGGCGAGGGGAAAACTCCGAGGCCGGATCTTTATTTGTTGCAGTTTGAGAGGCGAAAATAGGGCTTCATGGAAATATTACAAATGTAAACTATATCAACCAAATCAACCATTATTAATTTTATGACAATAAATGTACATCTGAGAAAAGTTGATGAAAAGCGATACAGGCTTTTCAAGAACGCAGCTGTAAATAGAAATATTTCACTGAATAGGGCTTTTGAAGAGGCGATTGGAGGGTGGGTATCGGGCACTGATGAAATATCAGAAGACCAGGCACTGAATGATGTAGTTTTCAAAAGAATGAAAAAACAGTTAGTGAAGGATTTTTCAGGTAAAACCATTGTTATAGCAGATGGTAAATTCATTGGAGCAGAGGATTCACTGGAAAATGCATGGGCTCTGGCATCCAAACATAAGAACGCACTTGTCACAAAAATTGAAAAAAAGCAGACACATGCGAAAATACGTGGTAGCTCTCTGAGAATGGCAGCGAGTGAACGTGCATGAAATATGATTACGAGGAAATCAATGAAAGATTACATCCGGTGATCAGTGGAATTCTGGCTGGGCCCTCTAAAAGCGAGGATTTGACTTTTATTGTTGATACAGGATTTGAAGGAAATATCTTGATTCCCCCAAGATTATATAAAAAACTAGGTTTTCATAAGTATGAGAACCCTGCTTCAGATTTCCCCCTACTGGAAACAGTTGCAGGAATGGTTCTAAAGATCAGGAGTGCTCCGGCAAAGCTCTGTATTGAAAATATCGAAATGACTATTGATGTTTGGACAATGCCTGACTGCAATGAACTCCTGTTGGGACTTGATGTTCTTGATAAACTGTTACTAAAACTGAATGGACCTGAAAGGATTCTGGAAATATTGAAATCAAAACGCATGTAACGAGTAAATGAACTAATAAGAAAAACAAAATAACTATTGATAAGAAATTTTATGGACATAACTCCCTTCATCTCAACATTCGCACTTATCGCCCTGGCTGAACTTGGCGATAAAACACAGCTCACAGTAATTGCATTATCCGCAAGATACGATCGAAAAAAAGTCTTCTCAGGCGTCGTCCTGGCCTTTGCTCTTGTGACAGGTCTTGGCGTATTAGTGGGTGAAGGATTATTAAAAATAATTCCGGAAGAAATGATAAAAATCATTGCCGGCATTATGTTCGTCGTCTTTGGGATATGGATGCTCTTATCAAAGGAAGATTGTGAAGAAGAAGAAAACCCGCGTGTACTGAATCCTTTCATTTCAACATTCAGCATGATAGCACTGGCAGAAATGGGAGATAAGACTCAGCTTTCAGCGATCACACTTTCGGCGAAATATGATTCCCCCTATATGGTTTTTCTTGGAGCTGTCCTTGCTCTTGTATTGATAAGCCTTCTTGGGATATTTGCCGGCAAGAAGCTTTGTGAGATAGCGCCGTTGTCAAAGATCAAGATGGGTGCAGCCGTAATGTTCATCCTTTTCGGGATAATGTTCATTGCGGGGTATTAGTGGTTTTTATTTCAGCTATACGAATAAATAATCATTTAAGGATTTAATGACAGAATGTATATATACTATTCAAACTTTATATCCAATATTTGTGAATTTATCACAAAAATACTGATTTAATTGTTGGTTGATTTAAATGTTGATTGAATTTAGTATCCAGAATTTTCGCTCTATTAAAGAAGAAGTAACATTAAGTTTAGTAGCTTCTTCCGATAAGTCACTTGATAATAATTTAATCAAAAAAGATATATTAAAAAATGATAATCTATTGCGGAGTGCAATTATATCCGGACCAAACGCGTCTGGTAAAAGCAATGTGATTTTAGCTTTCGATTCCTTAAAAAAATTAGTTTTGAATTCCAATAGATTTCAAAAAGGTACAAAGATTAGTTACTCTCCATTTAAACTTGATATCAACTATCTTTCAAAGCCAACAAAATTCGAAATTGTTTTCATCAAAAATGACATAAAATATGTTTATGGAGTTTCTTTTACCGATGAAAAGATTATTGATGAATATTTATATTATTATCCTAAAGGTCATAAATCATTAATTTTTGAAAGAAAGGACACTAATAATTATAAATTCACAGTAGATATAGGAACCCAAAAATTTGTTTCCGAAAAAACCTTAGAAAATGTTCTATATTTATCAAATTCAACCCAATTGAATTATAAAAAAACAGCTGAAGCTTTTGATTGGTTTAAAGATACTTTAAGAATAGTACGTGCAACAGACAATCCTGGATTAATTGATGAAACAGTTGAATTATTTAATAGTGATAAAAGGTTAAAAGAAATCGTATTAAGAGCCCTTTTTATTGCTGATGTGGGCATTATGGATTTATCTGCTACTATAGAGAAAATTCCTATTGAAAATGTTTCTCTTAGCAATTTTGAGAATTATAAAAATATTAATAAAACTGTGAAAAAGGATTCAATAATATTTGTGCAGGATGATAAAGGAATGCAGTTAGTAAATATGGATATCAAAACGATCCATAAAGCTGTTAATGATAAAGGCAATGAATTTAATGTCGAATTCGAGTTTGAAGAGGAATCTGAAGGAACGAAAAGAATTTTTTCTTTAATTGGTCCCTGGATTGACGCATTAAACAAGGGTAGTGTTCTCGTAGTTGACGAGTTGGATACGAAATTACATCACTTATTAAATGTTTTTTTAATCAAATTATTTCATGATCCAGAACAAAATAAGAATAATGCTCAACTGATTTTCACAACACACAACACGAACTTGCTTAATCTGGATTTATTTAGAAGAGACCAAATATGGTTTACCGCAAAAAAACCGAAAGTTGGAAGTACTGACCTTTACTCTCTCATAGAATTTAGCCCACGTAAAGATAAAAATATTCAAATCGGATATCTTGAAGGAAGATATGGAGCTATACCATTCATAAGTGGTGAAAAGGTAATTACATGAAAGCAGGTAGAAAGCGAAAAATGGGGGGGAGAAGGGAAAATAAATTTTTTGTAATTGTTTGCGAAGGAAAAGTAACAGAAAGAATATATTTTGAGAAATATAGGACAGTCTTACGAAGCACTAATATAAAAATTGAAATACCTAAACCAAAATGCACAGATCCTGTTAATCTTACACAATATGCTATTGATTACCGAAGAGATCATCATTTAAAGACCGGAGATACAGTTTGGTGCGTTTTTGATTGTGATGAAAACACTAATGAACAAATGGCTCAGGCTTGTAAGATTGCTGGGGTAAATGTCTTATTATGTTTGTCGAATCCAAGTTTTGAATTATGGTATCTTCTGCATTTTACTCCAAGAACCTCCAAGATATATCGTGAAGAAGCGATGGCTAAATTAAAAGAATTCATGCCGGATTACGATAAGAATATAGATGTTTATGGCAGATTGGAAGATAAGAGAGAACAAGCGATTAAAAATGCAAAACAATTGATAGAATTACATAAAAAAACCAATATAGAAATATTATGTGTTGAAAGCAATCCATCAACTCATGTAGGTGTCATCATGGAAGAACTTCTTAAAATTGCAGCCAACTCTTAAATTTAAATTTATAGGACAATATGATTTCACACATCTTCGGAGATATAGCGCAATCCGGCGAAGGATATGTCGTAATCGATGTGGCAGGTATCGGATACCATGTGAATGTTCCAAAATCGATATCACAAGAACTCGAAAGTAAGAAAGAAAAAGTAAAACTCTACACATACCTCCATGTCAGGGAAGATGCTCTCATTCTCTATGGCTTCTTAGAACAAAGCCAGCTAGAGATGTTCAAGCTCCTGATAAGCGTTACAAGAGTTGGGCCTGCGATCGCAATGAACATTTTGTCCCAGATAAAGATAGAAGAGCTTGCAGCTGCCATAATCCATGAGGATGAAAAAGTCCTTACACGCATATCGGGTGTGGGCGCAAAGAATGCCAAAAGGCTGATACTAGAATTGAAGGATAAGATGAAAAAGAAAATGGAAGGGGTTTCGCTTCCAGTGAACAGCGTTAATTATGATGCGGTGTCTGCGCTTGTTTCTCTTGGATTCCCAAGACAGGATGCACAAAGGGCGGTGGAGGCTGTTTCGGTAACTGGCGGTTCCGTGGAAGCGATCATCAAGGCGGCGCTATTGAAGATGAGGGAATAACATAGTTTTTTATTCTTTAACACACTATCATAAACTACTTTAGTCTCTTGATACGATATTGATATTGCGATATAAGAAATTAGTGGGAACCAAGCATGAATGATACCGAAAAGAATGCTGATGAGATATTACCGCAAGCTGATGCCTTGTTCCAGAGCCTTTTTGATTTTGCTCCTGACGCAATAATTGTTGTAAACAATAAAGGATTCATATTGCAGGCAAATGAACAGGCTGAGAAAATATTCGGATATTCAAAAAAAGAGCTTATCGGGAAACCGGTTGATATCCTGATACCCGAACGATTCAAGAAAAGCCATGATGAACACCTGAAAGAATATATACAAAATCCTCGGAAGCGCTTCATGGGAGATGAGCTTGAACTGTATGGCCAGCGAAAGGATGGGACTGAATTTCCTGTTGACATCGCACTCAGTTATGTTTCGACAAAAGATGGTATTATAGTTTTGAGTATTGTCCGGGATATAACAGAATACAAACGGATGGAAGAAGCACTTCGCGTGAGCGAAGAAAAATACCGAAGCATTTTTGAGAATGCTGCCGAAGGGATTTTCCAGACTTCTATGGATGGACGCATTCTTGCGGCAAATCCAGCATTCGTGGAGCTTCTGGGTTACAATTCATTGCAGGAACTTATTGCAGGCGTTCCTGATGTTCGCAAATTATATACAGAACCAGGAAGACGCCTGTATCTTGTACGAAAGGTCAAGGAAGAGGACTCAGTTACTGATTATGAAGGTATTCTCAGTAGAAAGGATGGAAGCAAGATTTGGGTTTCGATAAATGCTCATGCTTTGCGGGATCCGAATGATAAGGTCGTTGGTCTTAAAGGCATGATAATTGATATTACCCATCGTAAGCGAGCCCAGAAAAATTTCCAGATGCTGATAGACGCAACTCCGGATGCCATTATCGCGATCGAGCAGAATTCTAATATCCTTCTTATCAATTCCAGAACTGAAAAACTATTTGGATACGGCAGAGATGAATTGTTGGGGCGCCCTTATAATATTCTGGTACCAATGAGATACAGAGAGAAGCATGCTGCATATTGCAGTAATTATTTTGTGAATCCATCTACAAAAATCATGGCGCTTCATCTAAGTTCCGTTGCAAAGCGCAAGGATGGCAGTGAATTCCCGGTTGAGATCAATATGAGTCCCATGGAAACTGATGAGGGAATAATTGCTGTAATTGATATTCGCGATATCTCAGAGAAAAAGTGATACTTTTGGTACTAATTTGGGTATTATCTTGGAAAAATGCTATTTAATGATATACTGAGTATTGAATACGTAGAGGATAAATAACATTTCATAAGATTCATTTCCTATCCTATCCATCATATCTATCTCTGAACTCTTTAATTCCTCTACATTTTTTATTCATTTATTCCATAGGAACAGGAATCTGCGCCTCTGGAAACAATTTTTTGGTTTTCATGAATTCCCTGGCATTCTTGATAGCTGTTGAATATACGAACATCCAGCCCTCATTGATAAAGATCGTTCCATCCTTGATAGTTTCATTGCTTAGTGTTTCGACCCCAAATTCCATCAATAACTGGATGGTTGCGATGCAGGCTGCCGAATATACGTCCATGTCCATGGATTCTGTGGTGATATCATGAAGCAGCATCTTGAAGATGCTTCTGAATTTATTTGAAGGTATGAATTGTTTATCGCCAACTTTTAGCATAACATTTATTTCAGAAAGGTCTGAGATCAGTTTGTTGATCTTTTCTTCACTCCAGTGTTCTGTGGGAGAATCGGTGAGCTCATATTCAGCCCAGACATTCTTGAGATGCTCATCGATCTTTTCCTTTTTCTCAACTCGCTTCAGAGCATATTCGGAAGATTTCAATTCAGGTATCGTTGAAACATAAAGCCTGAAGAGATTCCTGAGTTTCTCTCCGTCCTCTCCTTCCACAACTCTCATTTTCTTGAGTATCTCATACTCGAGATCATTAAGGGTTACTATCAGGTCTTTAGGCATATCACAATACTCATTCAAATAGTTCTGCAATAAAGATGCATTCGTTTTTTCCTTCAAGGATACATTCGCCGCCTTTTCTGCAATAAAATCTCGGATCGACGTGTTTTTTTGATATGCCTCCGAAAAATCCCCTCAAAATATCGCAATATCTGCACTTTTTGCCAGAAATAGGCAGACCTTTTACATGAAATGTGATCTTTTTTTCTGTTCGTTCGATCGAAGTAGTTACCCCTTCCTTCGCAAACACAATATTAATATCTTCGATTTTCAAGGTCCTTATATTGAGCGCCGCCTGTTCCCCCGCTTCAAACATCAATACAGCGTTGGCTGCCTCTGTAACAATATTATTACAGACCTCCACATATGATTCCAAAAATCTCCTGAACAATTATTCACGCCCTTTGTTTCTATAATTATAGTCGAGTTGCATTCATAATAAGGCTTTCTCTTAAATGTCTGAATTAAGAATAACTTTTAATATCCGTATCCCCATTTTACCCCCAAGATGCTAAAACGTGAAGATATACTCATAGAAGCGCTCCCTTATATTCGCGATTTCCATGACTCGATGATGGTTATCAAGATGGGGGGACATGCCATTGTCAACCCGGAAATAATGGAAAAAATTGTCCAGGATATCGTACTTCTTAAATTTGTGGGCATCCATCCTGTTATCGTGCACGGCGGGGGACCTGAGATCACGGACAAGATGGAGCGCATGGGAAAAAAAGCTGAATTCATTGCGGGATTAAGGGTCACGGATGATGAGACCATGGAGATTGCAAGAATGGTGCTTGTCGGAAATGTAAACAGTAAAATAGTTTCACTTATCAGCAAGCATGGGGGAAAAGGCGTAGGATTGTCGGGCAGCGACGGCAGGCTTATCGTAGCAAAAAAAATTGCGTTAAAGAAAGTGACCGTGGAAGGGGTTGAGAAAATGGTGGATCTTGGCTGGGTAGGTGAAACCGAGTCTATAAATCCTGAAGTAGTCATGATACTTGCAGGAAAAGGATATATTCCGGTCATATCGCCGATCGCCACTGATGAAAAAGGAAACGACCTTAATGTGAATGCAGATACAGTTGCGGGAGATATTGCATCAGCCATCGGGGCAAGGAAACTTGTTTCATTGACTGATGTGCCTGGCGTGCTTCGTGACCAGAAAGACCCGAAAACCCGCATTTCAAGGATAGCATTTGATGAAATTGAACAACTTATTGCCGATAATATCATTAGCGGTGGCATGATACCCAAGGTCCTGTCAAGTGCTGCCGCGCTAAAAGGCGGTGTGAGCCAGGTACACATTATCGATGGCGGGAGCCCGCATTCCCTGCTTATCGAATTGTTCACGAATGAAGGAATCGGCACGATGATATATAATAAAGAGTGAATTATTTTGACTGAAAAAGAAACAAAGACAGAAATTATTAAGGATACCAAGAAAGAACTTGAAGTTATTGAAAAAACTCCAGCTGAGAAGAAGCGATTATTGATAGAAGGAATTAAGAAAACAGTGGCTCCTGCTTTTATAAGCGTGTTCTTTGCATTTATATTTAAATACAAGTTCGGTGATGCCTCTGGAATGGCATGGTTTTCAGTTTTTTTGCTGGTCATTCTTGTTTCATATTATATCCAGAAATTAGCATATCCGACAATTGGCGTACGGGTGAAAGACTTTGAAACAAAAGACTGGCTGTATGTGGAATTCCTTGTCGTAATATATTTCTGGGTATTCTGGACGCTTTTATTGAATTAATAAGGTGTTTTCATGCGACTTGCTGTTTTAGACCGTGACAGGTGCCAGCCAAAGATGTGCGGGCTGCAGTGCATTAAGTTCTGCCCCAGGGTAAGGACAGGAGACGAGACTATAGTTCTTGGGGATGATGATAAACCTGTAATTTCTGAGGAATTATGCGCAGGATGCGGTATTTGTGTCAACCGATGTCCTTTCGGTTCAATTATGATCATAAGCCTTCCTGAAAAACTTGAAGAGGCAACACACAGGTATGGCAAGAACGGTTTTTCGTTATATGGTCTTCCTGTCCCGACCGTGGGAAAGGTCACAGGTATCCTTGGTCCTAACGGTATTGGAAAAAGCACAGCCATAAATATACTTTCAGGCACGCTGAAGCCCAACCTGGCACGCGGAAAGATAGGTTGGGAAGAGATACTTGAATATTATTCAGGAAGCATTATTCACGATTATCTTCTTAATGTTTCACAGAAAAATGTCAAGACTTCTCAGAAACCGCAATATGTGGATATGATCCCCAAAAAATTCAAAGGGAGCGTATCGCAATTATTATCAAAAACAGATGAACGGGGCATCCTCAAAGAACTTATCGCCAAACTTGATATTTCAGATATTATCGAGCACAAGATAGAAGAGCTAAGCGGCGGTGAACTCCAGAGAGTGGCGCTTGCGGCATGCGTAGCGAAGGAAGCTGATTTCTATTTTATTGATGAAATAAGTCCTTATCTTGATATTTACCAGAGAATTAAAGCAGCACAGTTGATAAGGGAACTTGCAGTGGATAAAGCCGTGATGGTCGTGGAACATGACCTTGCCATCCTTGACCTTCTTGCCGATGTTGTCCATGTCGCATACGGCACCCCTGGCGCTTTCGGTGTAATAACGCATCCAAAAGGCGTGCGCGTCGGGATAAACGAATATTTGAAAGGATTCCTGCGCGAGGAAAATGTGCGCATAAGGACTGAAGCCATAAAATTTGATGTGCATGCGCCCCAGAATACGAAGGAAATATCATCTCTTTTGAAATTCGGGAAATTCGAAAAGAAATACGAAAGTGGATTTGAACTCGTAGCAAATGGCGGTGATATACGAAAAAGCGAAGTAACAGGAATAGTGGGACCAAATGGTATCGGTAAATCCACTTTCGTAAAGATACTGGCAGGTGAGTTTGAACCGAGCGTGGGTAAGCTTGAAATGAAGATCAAGGTTTCATACAAACCACAATATATCAAAGCAGAAGACCCGATCCCGGTTTCTGAATACCTGCAGTCACTCAGTAAACAGGTGGGTACGAGTTATTACGAGACCGAGATAATCAGGCCGCTGCAGCTTGAAAGACTGATGAAACAGAAGCTTGATGACTTAAGCGGCGGTGAACTCCAGAGAGTCGCGATAGCTGCATGTCTCTCGCGTAAAGCAGACCTTTATCTCCTTGATGAACCCTCGGCGCATCTTGATGTTGAACAAAGGGTACTTGCCACGAAAGTGATCCGGCGCTTTGCCGAGAATAATAAAGTCACAGCAATGGTTGTTGACCATGATATTTATATGATCGATATGTTAAGCGATAGGCTTCTTGTTTTTGAAGGT
This sequence comes from Candidatus Methanoperedens sp., assembly GCA_041648475.1. Taxonomy (GTDB): domain Archaea; phylum Halobacteriota; class Methanosarcinia; order Methanosarcinales; family Methanoperedenaceae; genus Methanoperedens. Next base: position 116,060 of record JBAZOV010000001.1, read on the forward strand.
GAGCCCATGAAGAGGGGTGAAGTGCACGGGCCTTTTGACATGCGCCAGGGCATGAACAGGTTCCTTAAAGGCATCGGGATAACCTTCAGGCGCGATGAGGAGACAAAGAGGCCCAGGGTCAATAAGCTTGATTCGCAGCTTGACAGGACGCAGAAGTCGGACGGGGAGTATTATTACAGTGTGGAGAAATAGGGGGATTTACAGACTCCCTATCTTGAACTTTTCCAGTCCAGTTTGATAATTCGCATGCTATTACTCCATCTGGAGTTCCTTCAATTATCTTTTATCGCATGATCACGATTGTAGAATTTCCGACTTCCAGGATATCTACAGCCTTACCTTTCAGCAGCCTTTCTTTTTCAACTGTGAAACAGGACGAGTCAAGCGTTATCTCTTCACCTTCGACCGAAAGTATAATGCTTCCGGCGCAGGCAAGAGTCAAATCAGCATTGACAAGCGCATCCGCGATGGATTTTGCTTTGTTCCTGTAAGTCTTTCCTAGCACCTTCATATTGGGTTTGATCTCCTTTGCAACCATCTCAAAATCCGGCACACCGGATCTTAGTTTGATGGTTGAATTGGAAGCGCCGGCGATATCGGATGCATCCGTGATAGTTGAATATATCTCTATTTCCCGAAGTGGGACATTCAGGGGCATACCATGTTCTGCTTTATACCGCCTGATAGCTGAAGTCATCTCTTTTATCAATTCACCTGTCGTTTCGGCGTCAGCATCAATAAGAGATTCATTAACCTGTGGCCATGACTGGAGGTGAATGCTTTCCTGCTTTATGTTTAAATTTATGGTTGAATAAATCTCCTCGGAAAAATACGGCAAGAACGGTGCAAGGAGCTTTGAGATGGTTTCAATAGCCACAAAAAGCGTGTATTGGGCTGCCTGCTTTCCTTCCCCATCCTCCCCGTAAAGCCTTGATTTTGCAAGTTCAATATAATTATCCGCAAGGACATCCCACGCAAATCCCCTGATAGCCTTAAAAGTCTCATCGAACTGGTACGCATCCATCTTTTCTGTGGTCTCTTTTACAAGCCTGTTCAATTTGCTGATAAGCCACAGGTCAATGGGTGTAAAGGGTGCGGATCTATCCGAAATATGGGGCAGCGAGAATCTCACGATACTCCACATTTTCTGCAAGAAGCGCGATCCTGCGACTACATCTTTCCATAAGAAAATAATATCAGAGCCCGTCGTCCCGCCGATGGCAGCCCATTGCCTGAATGCATCAGCGCCATGCTTTACTATGACTTCTTCCGGAATCACAAAGTTATCGCGGGATTTGCTCATCTTGTGACCGTCTTCGCCCAGAACCATTCCATTCAGGAGGATAGTATCCCACGGCCTCTTATCAAGAAGCGCTTTTGACCTCAGGATCGTATAAAATGACCATGTTCGGATGATATCGTACCCCTGAGGGCGAAGCTGCGCCGGAAGAAGAAGCGGGTGTTCGCTCAGCCAGCCTGAAACATGAAGGGCGGATATGGACGAATCCATCCATGTGTCAAGGACGTCAGGCTCTCCCCTGAATTCCGAACAGCCGCATTCACAGGCTTCAGAAGGCTGTGTTTGTGTTGGATCAAGGGGCAGCCATTCTTCTTTTGCGACTTTTGTTTTACCGCAACTTGTGCAATACCAGGCAGGAATTGGGGTTGCAAAGATCCTCTGTCTTGAAATGCACCAATCCCATTCCATGGTTCCTGTCCAGTTCTCAAGCCGCACTTTCATATAATCGGGAACCCAGGTGACTTCGTTAGCGGTATTAAGGATATCATCCTGCTTTATCTTGACGAACCACTGTCTCTCAGAGAGTATTTCAATGGCTGTTTTGCAGCGCCAGCAAAGTCCTACGTTCTGGGGCAGATCTTCCTGTTTGTAAAGGATACCGCTTTCCTTCATATCCGCGATTATGGCTTTCTTGCACTCCGTTGTGCTCATGCCTTTATATTTTCCTGCAAGCTCGGTCATCTTCCCGGTCTTATCGATAGCTTTCCGCAACGGGAGGCTGTGCTCGACCCACCATCGCACATCCTGCTTGTCGCCGAAAGTGCATATCATGACAACACCTGTACCGAATGTGGGGTCAACGTTTTTATCTGAGATGACTTTGACACTATGGCCAAAAACAGGCACTTTTACTTCGGTATTCACATAGCTGCCATATCTTTCATCATCAGGGTTTACTGCCACTGCCACGCATGCGCAAAGCAGTTCAGGTCTTGTGGTTGCGATCTTGAGTTTGTCAAAATTAAGATAATTAAGGCTAGTGCTACGTGAATCATATTCCACTTCGGCAAAAGCGATAGCGGTTTCACAGCGCGGGCACCAGTTCACAGGATGGTTCTGCTGGTAGATCATTCCGCTGTTGTGCATCTGGACGAATGAGCGCTGTGTCTTCCCAAAATATGATGGCTCCATCGTTATGTATTCGTTGCTCCAGTCGATTGAGAAACCAAGGCGTCTGAGGCTTTTTCTCATGCGGGTGATGTTTGTTTCTGTAAGTTCCACGCACATGCGCCTGAATTCTTCACGTGATACCTGGCTTTTGGTGATGCCGTGTTTTTCCTCTACTTTTACTTCAGTTGGAAGACCATGGCAGTCCCATCCTTCGGGGAACATCACATTAAAGCCGCGCATCCTCTTGTAGCGCGCCACAAAATCGATATAACACCAGTTAAGGGCGTTGCCGATATGGAAATTCCCGGTGGGGTATGGCGGAGGAGTGTCGATTATGAACTGGGGCTTCCTGGAGTCCCAGTCGAAATAATACATGGAATCCTGCCATGTGTTCATCCATTTTTCTTCAAGTGTGTTATGATCGTATTCTTTCGGGAGCTCCATAGTTCCATTTTGATTATTTGCATGATTAATAGAATTATCGGTTTGCGCTCTGGTATGAAAAAAAATAGCAACGAACACAACGAACTCGATACGAACTCACGCCTTAGGAGTTCGTTTTAGTTATTTTCAAGAAAAAACTGTGAATAACTGTGTTAAGCAAAAATAAAGCTTACCCCTTCGTTTCCACTGGAAAAGTATTCTAAGGTAAATCAACATGTTAAATAACGTAATAAACTTTAATATAAATAATAATACTTAAAAAATACATCAAAATATCTTAATACTAAATTAAATCAATATAAGACCTGTATTTATTAAATGTACCATCAAACCACTATTTCTACTGAAAGTTTAAATACAAATAAGGATATCTATTCACATGCGTTCACAAACATGAACACCATTTACCAAAAAGGAGACATCGGAGGGGAAATCCGCATGAGCTGCCTGTCGCGATGGGCGGGCAGCACTCCAATATTTAAGGATTATGAAAATAAGTCTTGAGGTCGAAGGAATAAATGCATGCAGTATAAACTATAAAGGTCCTGATAGCGTTGACCTTGCAGTTGCATATCTTAATTCGATCGAAGCCGATGAAGTACATGTGCGTATCGCCAGAGACGATGGAACGAAAGCGGATGCAGAATTCGATGGTGAATTCCCTGTAATATCAGCCACAAAATTCATTATCTCGGCTGCAGGAAAAAATACACAAGTACCACCACAATCAACGATCACAAGCAGCATCATTGGATCAAGAACCCTTTCAATAAAAGAGAGATTGGAGATGTTCCTGAGATTTGAATATCCAAGGGCATGGTTTTCTTCACTTGATGTGAAAAGCCAATATGAGAATGTGTATGGCAAAATAGGGTTGAGCACAGTGTCAACATACCTCGCAAGGATGTGCCATGAAAATATACTGATCAAAAGAGGCAATCGTAACCAGAGGGAATACCACTTTAGAGAACAAAATACTATGTCGCCCAATATGGAAATCGGCCTGGTAAAATAACCAATAATTAAACAATATCAAAATATGGAGGGGTTGATGAGCTGACCCTTATTGATTCACTTTAGGGCTTGCAGCACCCTTGCAACACTAAAATTTGTGCTGGCTTTGCTGCAAATTGCGCTTCATGCGCTTTCTTTAAGCACCCCATTTTTGGGAAAAATCCCAGTCGAGCCACTTCCTTTTAGACCTTGTTTGGTCACAGGACATTTACGTCCGGGAAACTTGGAAACTTAATTCTATTTCCAATATGGCTTTTCTGCCGATTTCTCGCTCGCTCATCATAGCGTGCTCCACATCACATTTCCTTCGTGATATGGTAATTGATTATTTTCTTTTATTGGGGTAAATAGTTTTTGATAACAAAACAGATAAATATTTTGGTATTGATAGAGATTCTCAAAATCAGGATAAAATCATGGTAATTTGATAGCTCAATTTATTTAAAGCTTAAAAGCAATAAGAGTTCTTGATTAATATGGATTTTACAGCAATAATTAAAAAAGGTGAAAAACAATTTGTAGCCTTATGTCCTGAACTTGATGTTGTCAGCCAGGGTTATACGATTGAGGATTCTATAAATAATCTCAAAGAAGCTGTAGAATTATATATAGATGTAATGGGACTCCCAGAAGAATTAAAATCTGATGATACTATAATCGCGCATTTCGAGGATTGAAATTATACGGGAATCTGGTTTGAAAAGAAATGAATTCTTGAAACTTCTTGATTGACACAGGTTCAATCCACAGAAACCCCAAGTTCCCCCAATAGATATTTAGCTATTTCGATCGATTCTTCCTTTGTTTTCGCTTTAATAAGCATCCTGCCGCTTGGATACAATGAAACTTCGACGCCTTTGTAATCAAGTAATATTATATGTTTTGTCGCCACTCTTGATTTAAAAACACTGCTGGCTTTGATAAGATCAACCCTGATATTTGTGCTCACTTCAAATGCAGTTCTTCCTGAACATACCCTTGCTGAAATTACCATATTGATTTTCCAGTGAAGTGCTATAGAAATATATAAGCATGCGTACAAACTCATTAAAAAGAATACAATGGGCAGAAAAATAGTCACTTTATTTGTTTTAATATTCTTTTTTGCTTCATCCGCGTCGGCAGCAGATGATATTATTCTAAATGGGACAAGGTTCTACCTTTCTACGGGCGAATCCTATGGCCTTGGCCAGGGGTATATAATATCATTAAAAAGCGTAAGCAACGATGGTTCAGCATGGCTCGAACTGACGTACAAAGATACTTTCATAAAGAGCGAGATCGTGCACACCACGGGTTTTTTCACATACAACAAAACCAACAAAACAATATTGTCCTTAAGACTTGACAATATCTATTCAGGGTCTAATGATAAGAACCTCCTTTATTTTTTCCCTGTGTACCAGTACATCGATCCCGAAATGCCGATGCCAGAAATAACAAACATAACCCTGGTAGAAACACAAGTGCAGGAAAATAACAGCATGCTCCTTCAACAAGAAGCTGTTCCTGATACTGCGATAATAGTAATTGGGATATTTTTTATCCTCTTCATGTTATATATCATTCGCAAATTATGGTGAAAAAATGAAAGTTTTGAAAAAAGAACTGCGTTTCAATGAAGGTGAGATCTCGCTCGTTATGGAATCATTGGATGACCTCTGGCACCTGAAATACATCCTTGAACCGCAAGATCTGGTTTATTCATTCACAAAACGCAGGATAGAAGGAGCTACCGATAAATTAAGGCCCGAAAAAGCAGATAAGAAAACAGTTCGCCTTGGCATATTGGTCGAGAAGGTGGAATTCCACAAGTTTTCAAACCGCCTTCGTGTACATGGCACCATCGCTGATGGGATCGACACCGGCGCATACCATACCCTGAATATCGAGGAGGGCACTGATATATCTATAATTAAGAAATGGAAGAATGACCAGCTGGAAAGAGTTAGGGAAGCAGAAATTGCATCAAAGCGCCCGAAGGTGATAATCGCAACTATAGAAGAGGGTGAAGCTTCCATAGGAATGGTGCGGCAGTTCGGGGTAGAAGAATCATCATCCCTGAGGCAGTCACTTGGAAAAGGGGAAGGAAATAACAGGAATGAATTCTTTGGCGAGCTTGCTTCACAATTAAAATGGGCAGCCGAAAAAGTGGATGCGGTCATAATCGCAGGTCCGGGATTTACAAAAGAGGATTTTCTTGAATTCATACGAACACGTGAACCGGAACTCACAAAAAAATCAGTTCTTGAGGATACAACATCGATAGGTGTATCAGGATTCCAGGAAGTGTTGAGGCGCGGGGCAGTAGACCGGATAATGGAAGAATCAAGAATAGGGCGGGAAGCAACACTTATCGAAGAATTGATGAAAGAGATTTCGATGAACGGAAAAGTATCCTATGGGATGGCAGATGTCAGGAATGCCCAGTCTCTTGGCGCCATTCATACTCTTTTGATAGCTGATGAACTGCTTCGTACCGAGCGTGAAGGCAACTCTATCGATGCTTTCTTAAAAGACGTGGAGCATTCACAGGGAAAAATAGTTGTATTTAGCACAGAGTTTGAACCCGGAAAGAAACTTTCTTCCCTTGGGGGTATAGCCGCTCTTTTGCGTTTCCGGGTGAATCCATGAGATTTGATATTGGGCGGATTTTCATGGATCCGCGCGCATCCAACCAATTTCTTCTTCATTTACAGCATGCAACTGCCATATTCGTATTCCAATATGGGATATTCGCACAACTTTACCAATTCGTTTTTTATTATTGTCAAAAGCCGGATGAACGGCATCTGCGATAGCTTCTCTTGTTAATGTTCCCCGCCATTCTTCCATGATCGCTTCCCATGCCATTCCGCTCTCTATCTGTTCAAGGACATCTTTAACGAGGATGCGCGTTCCTCTAAAGGTTGGTTCCCCATGACAGATAGATGGATCCGATATAATATATCGTCCCAGAATTTTTGTTGTCATAATACACTTTTTTCTTTTTGATGGTATTTATACCCTTCAACGACAGGATTTTTCAGAAATTAATTTCCACATCTCAAGGAGTTTTGTGATGAGCACTTATGGGCGCCAAGCTGTTACCATGGATCAGTTGGGAATGAATGGGATGTGGTTGAGAAATATATTAGTGGTCAGGATACACACCATGCAAAAAGCGATATGTACAGGCCACGTTCTTAAGTACGGGGTATGTGACTCAAGCAGGTTTAAATAAGAATATTGAAGATAATAGATTGAGTATTGTAAGAAAGCATGGGTTCAGGAATTGAAAAAATGCAAAAACCACGACAAGGCACACGGATGACGCGGATTGCGCGGATATTCACGGATCCGTGTGCATCCTTCCCAACACCAGGAAGATAGTATGAAAAAAATCGGCATATCCATGACGGATGCAAAGGATTGGACATGTATAGCTTTATGTAATTCCATCCGTCGAACCGGGATGGAACCAATAATGTTCAGCCTGGGTGATGCGACTTCGAACATCGCTTCGAGCAGATTATATTCAGGGAATATCGATCTTACAACCCTTGATGCTATTGTGGTCAGGGATCTTGGGCCGGCAACAAAGAATGATGTTTCTTTCAGGTTCGATATACTCTGCCAGCTTGAAGAGCTTGGCATAGCGGTCATCAATTCACCGGATTCAATAGCAAAAGCTGCTAATAAGTATGTTTCAAGTTACATCTTCCGGAAAAACGGCATTACTACACCCAGGACTGTGGTTACGAATTGTCCCGATGAGGCGCTTTTGGAATTGGCTTCATTTGGTACATGTGTGACGAAACCTGTTTTTGGATATAAAGGGATTGGTGTTGAATGTTTAAAGAACAATAAGTCAGGGATATTAAAACTCAAGAACTTAATGGAAAAGAACGGCCTTGTATATCTACAGGAATTCATACCCAACCCAGGTAGAGACATAAGAGTATTTATTGTTAATAATAAGGTCGTGGGGTCGATATACAGGATAGCCCCAGAAGGGTCATGGATCAACAACCTGAGCCAGGGCGGAACTGCACAAATTTGCAAACTGACCGATGAACAGGAGAATTTAAGCCTGAAAGCTTCGAAAGTTGTCGGAACAACATATGCAGGCGTGGATATCATTGAAGGTGACAGGCCTTATGTCATTGAGATCAACGGAACGCCTTCTGGTAAAGGTATATTTGAGGCGACAGGAGTGGATGTTACGGTTGGGATAGCCGAATATTTGTTGGATATGGTCACATAATCATTCTAAGACAGATTTTCCTGATCAACCGAAATGTATATTTTAACAGATTTCAATTCAGACTTTTTTCTGGTTAATAGATGCTGAAGCCTGCTATTCTTGTTTTAGTCTCATTTGAATGGTACAGAAGATTATAACCGAAAATTATATATGTAGTCAATCCATGAATGTGATTACAATAACTAGATTTATTGTAATACAGGATAGAATAATCATGAAGGAAGTTCGGATATTTACAAAAAAAGGATAACTTTACCGAATTTTATTTTCATGAATTACATGAAATCAAAATGGAGATAGAATAAAACGGAGATGAAAATTTTGAAAAACAAAATTATATTAGGAATAGGAATTTTAATACTACTGCTGGCGCTGGCAGGAACGGGAAGCGCGAAAAGTGCTTACTCGACAGCTGGAGCGGATTGTGGCTACTGCCATGTAAGTATTGTTAGTGGCGATTATACATTAACAACTGATGGAAGCTATTTCAGGGATGTTCATAAATTTAACGGCAAAACAGTCCCAGCAAATGCAAGCAGCTGTTTGACATGTCATCCTGACATGACTTCATTCCTGCCGCTTAAACCGGTTGGAGAATCATATAGTGAAACTCACAGGTATAATGCAACCACGCTGGCAGCTAAAATGTTACCAGAGCCTGGATGTGCGAACTGCCATGTGAATGCCGTTGCTAACAATTTTAATTTTATTACAGGGACTCCAACATACCTGACGTCTTCGGTATGCAAAGATTGCCACAGCGCTAAGTATGATACCTGGTACAATACTACTCATCGTATAAAATTGGTGGATAAGGAAATTTCCCAGGCAGCAGGCTTCCCGGTTCCTCCTGGTTACACATGGGATGATATTCTCTACACGATAGGTGGAAAATGGAAGATAAGATTTGTGAATACCACGGGTTATGTAATATCAGGACCACAGGCACAATATAATGTAGAGCAAAAGAAATGGGCAGCGTATAACACAGGAATAGAAACGAAATACGACTGCGGCGGATGCCACACCACAGGTTATGATAAAACTGCTCCATCACGGTTCGGTTTAGCGGGATTTGTGGGAAATTGGACTGAGAACGGTGTTGGTTGTGAAGCATGTCACGGCGCTGGAGGCAATGGGCATCAGGTCGTTGTAAACAAGAGTGCAGAGGCATGTGGAAGCTGTCATACCAGAAACGCTCCTACAAAATACGATATTGACACAGAAAGACGTCACAGGGCACAATTTGCAGACTGGGCTAATAGCGATCATGCGCCGCCAAGCGTTGCTCCAGTAACATCAGAGTCGTGCAGGAGATGCCACTCGCCAATAGATTATGCTGAAAAGAAGAGCATTACCAACATAACAGCTAAAGGAATTGTATGCGTAGTATGTCATAATTCCCATGATGTCAGCGACCCCATGTACGCAAACATAATCAAGCCGGGCGGTTATGGATTTAATGCAAGTGACAACTCAAGCAACTTTGCAGCCGTTAAACCAGCTAAAGTAAGCTTCTTCAACTCAAGTGCAACCAGGACAGCAGGAAAAGATGTTTACGATACACTTACTACCCCAACATTGATATATGACAGGGATTCAAACTATCCCGGGCCTATAAATGTTACAGGTCCGATATCCGAAGTACTCTGCTCCAAATGCCATTATAACCATGGACTTGCACATATAGGGCAAGTTAACCTGACACATGGTAAGGCATACGGGACAAATAAGGCAACATGCACAGACTGCCACATGGCAAAGAGCAGACAGAGCGCAAAACAATGGGACATTAGAAGCCATACCATGAAACTTGACGATGGTGTCAAATATACAAAAAAGGCTCCACTTAATAATTTCCCGGATCTTACCTGCTCACGCGGCACACAATGCCATGTACCAGAGGGTAAGTATTCCGTGGTTCCAGTGGTAAATGAATGGAAGGCAAGCGCACATAACGTAAAAGAAGTTTCTGTTGAACCCAGACCATATAATGGTTTCTATTTCAACAACAACACCAAACAGCCACAATCGCGGCCAGTATCTTGTACCAAATGCCATTCACCGTTCAACTGGGATCCTTTGCTAGATTCTGCCACTACCAGTGTACAACTGACTGCAGATTTCAAGGGTGTTTCATGCACTGTCTGTCATAATATCCACGACATGGGTGACTGGATCGCCAAGACTAAAGCGAAGTTTGGAGAGGCAAAGTACTATGCATGGTATGATAAGGACGGAATTGTAAGATCAAGGAACGCAACAACTGGCGTACCAACTTCCTACAGACCCAACTATTCCATAATGGAATCAACAACAGATCTCTGTGGCAATTGCCATTCGAATGTAAGGAGAGGAAATGAAGGGCCAGGATGGGCAAGCGCTACTGCAGCTAACCCAATAAGTGTGCATGGTTTCCCGGCAAAGGACTTGTTCGTTGGCTCGTGGAAGGAGTCAGGCCTGTTGAAATTCGAGTGTAAGGATTGCCACATGGCAACAAAGATAACATACTCGAACGGAAGCATATTGCCAGACAGCCAGAAGGTAAAAGGTCACTCCTTCAAAGTGAAAGCTGATTTACTGCAGGAGAACACAGCATGTTCAAGCTGCCATGTAACTGGAAGCGCACTGGGCAACCTGAGCACCACGATCGACGATATACAGGAAGAAACTCATGCTAAGTGGAATACCACCAACGCAACCGTTATAAGTGCATTGAATAAGGTCAAAGCCTATAGCGGTGAGAAGACCCTGAGCCGAGCTCAGATCGCCCAAGCATACTGGAATATCCGATTAGTGTATTCAGACGAAAGCTGGGGTGTGCATAATCCAGCCAAGATTGATCAGTTGCTTGACGAAGCTGCTACCCTTGCAGCCGCCTCCATTGAATCTCTTGGACAGGTAGGTACTTCAAGCGTGCAATTGTATGCAGGTTGGAACCTTGTGTCTCTAAGCGCAACACCAGCAAGCACATCACCAGTATCGGTAATGTCTTCGGTATCGAGCAGCTTAACTGTGGTCTGGGGTCTGGATGCGCCGACCCAGACATGGGTACTGTATGACCCGGCAAGACCTGTTGGATTGAATACCCTGACGAAAATGGTCAAGGGTGAAAGCTATGAGATAAAAGTAACGAAAAATAGTGTATGGACGGTCTAATGACCTTCCATTTTTTTATGGAGTGATCTCATGAAAAAAAGCATATTATTTGTTTTACTTTTACTTTTCATCCCACTTGCTCAGGCAGTACCGCCTGTGACATCATACTGGGGTTATGTGACATATAATTCTGTACCACTATCAAATGCTTTGGTAACTGTCATTGACTCTACAGGTAAAACAGTTGCCGGTTCAACAAGTAACCAAGATGGTACATACACAGTCAATGTGCTATGGGACGATTTATCCACTGCGGCAGATGAAGGTGTAATAAGTGGTGAATCCCTGACATTCGAAGTGAATCGGGAGACAGCAACCACAACGACAATAGGCCTTCAGGGAGATTCATTAAGGTTTGACCTTGCAGCAAGCAGCAGCGGTTCAACACCAACGCCAATACCAACACCAACTAAACCAACAGAAATTCCATTACCGATTAACGCTACTACAGGTATAGTAAATACTACAGTCATCGTAGCAGCTCCGTCAGCGAACATATTACTGACAATTCCAAATGGAACGAGAGTTGGTGATGCAAATGGTAACCCATTGACCCCAAAGACAAATCTGTCGATTATTACAGCTTGGGGTATTACAACGAATGAAAACTCCGCTTTGAGCGATAAGTTATTATTAGGACCGGTAGTGGATTTAAGACCCAATGGTACCCGATTTGATACACCGATTCAGATAAGATTCGACTATACTCCTACAAGCGACGTCGACGAGAATAGCTTAATTGTTAAATACTTTAACACCGCATCAAATGTTTGGGAAGAAATGCAAACGGTTGAGCGTAATACGGCACAACATTATGTAATAGCGAATATCTCCCACTTCAGTACATTCGCATTGGTCGGCACACCTACATCATCTACCACCAGCAGCGGTGGAAGCAGCGGTGGAAGCGGCGGTGGAACCTACCCATCTGGCTATACCAGCACGGGAGCAGCAGCAACTGCAGTGAAGACGGCTATAGCTACAGCTACTCCAGTGGTTGTGAAAACCGAAGTACCAGTCGCCACAACGGCCAAACCTGAAGCAACAGAGACAACAAAAGAACCAGCTTCTGAGCCAACAACGCCAGGATTTGGAGCAATAATTGCTGTATTTGCAATAGCAATGATTGCCTCACTGTTAAAGAACAATAGAAATAGAAGATGATTTAGATCATCTTCCTTATTTTTTTATTAGACGTAAAAATAGTCGAAGTTTTCATATCGTTTAGAAAGAAATTGAATTCTACTTGCTTTTATTGATATCCTAATAGTGTTTTGATATAACCTCTATTATCTATCAAAGAGATTGAATGAATGTTGTTCAATTAAAACCGAAAATTATATACGTAGTCAATCCGTCATAATGACTACAATAACTAGATTTATTGTAATCCGGGATAGAATAATCGTGAAGAAATTCGGATATTAAAAAAACGGGAGAACTTAGCCGAATTTTATTTTCATGAATTTTAATCCGGGATAGAATAATCGTGAAGAAATTCGGATATTAAAAAAAACGGGAGAGCTTTGCCGAATTTTATTTTCATGAATTACATGAAATCAATAGGAGATAGATTATAATAAGGAGATGAAAATGGTGAAAAAAAGACTTATATTAGGAATAGGAATTTTAATAATACTGCTAGCGCTGGCAGGAACAGTAAGCGCGAAAACTGGCTATTCGACCGTAGCAGCGGATTGTGGCTACTGCCATGTAAGTATTGTTAGTGGCGATTATACATTAACAACTGATGGAAACTATTTCAAGGATGTTCATAAATTCAATGGCAAAACAGTTCCAGCAAATGCAAGCAGCTGTTTGACATGTCATACTGATATGACTTCATTCCTGCCGCTTAAACCGGTTGGAGAATCATATAGTGAAACTCACAGGTATAATGCAACTACTCTGGCAGCTAAAATATTACCAGAACCTGGATGTGCGAACTGCCATGTGAATGCCATTGCTAACAATTTTAATTTACTAACAGGCACTCCAACATACCTGAAATCCACAACATGCGTAAACTGCCACAAGGAGAAGTACGACGAGTGGAAGGGCACGAACCACGCCAATAAACTGCAGACAAATACCTCAGCGCAGGCGATGAATCTTCCACTTCCAGCTGGTTCCAGCTGGGCGAATTTCTCGTATGTTGTAATAGGTCTATCAAAGATGTATTATTTCAATGAATCCGGGTATCGTACCAAGGGATACAATGCTACATCTCAGTCCTTTGAAAATATTGCCTCCCCAGGCAAATATAGCTGTGGAAGCTGCCACACCACGGGATATAATGCCAGCGGGAATCAGGGCGGCCTGTCAGGTATAGTTGGCACATGGAAAGAGGCGGGAATCGCCTGCGAGAGATGCCATGGAGCAGGAGGCAACGGGCATCAGGTAGAGGCCAATGTTTCATCCGGGGTATGTACTCAGTGCCATTCACAGGCAAATGCAAAAGCTTGGTCATCAAGCGGACATGCGCCGCCGCTCAAGGCATCAGCAAGCTGCACACAGTGCCACTCGCCGTTCGATTATGCTAAAAATAAGACTGTAACAAGTACGAGCGCAGCAAATGTGGTGTGTGCTACATGTCATAATTCCCACGATGTGACCCCTGATGGATACAGGAGCTTATACTCCACTGGTGGCTTCAATGCGACCACGATGGCTGAACTGGCGAACGAGGAAAAGGCAAAATTGAGCTTCTTCAACTCCACTGCGAGCAAAGCAGCAGGTGAATCCAAATATGATGAGCTAACTACGCCGTCGCTGATATACAACAGAGATTCCAGCTATCCGGGACCGATAAACGTGACAGGACCGATATCCGAAGTTCTCTGCTCCAAATGCCATTACTACCACGGACTGGGACATATTGGACAGGTTAACCTGACTCATGGCAAGGCTTACGGTGTAAATAGAGCCACATGTGTTGATTGCCATATGTCAACCTCCCAGGGCAACCATTCTTTCAATGTAATGGATAAAAACAACTTCCCAAGCCAGACATGCTCCCGAGGCACACAATGCCACGTTACAAGCGCTCAAAATCTGAACAAGAGTAAATATTCAGTGGTACCTGTAGTCAACGAGTGGAAGGCAAGCGCACATAATGACAAAGAAGTAGGGGTAAGCAAAAATCCTAATAGTAGTTTCTATCGGAGTATCAACGGAACCACCGGGATTGTCACTATCAACTCAAGACAAAACTCTTGCATGAAATGCCATTCTCCGAGTAACTGGAATCCAGTGACCGATTCAAACACTACCAATGTGAAACTGGATGATAGCTTCAATGGTATTACTTGTGCAGTTTGCCATAATCTCCATGACATGGGTGACTCGCTCGCCAAGTCTAAAGCGGCGTTTGGAGAAGCAAAGGGCTATGCATGGTATAATAGAGACGCAATTCCAATATACAACGCAGGCGTACTAGTCAGGTACAAAGCAAACTACACCCTGATGGAATCAACAACAGAGCTATGCGGCAATTGTCATTCTAATATCAGATATGGCAATACGGGACCTGGCTGGCAAACTCCATCATCGAGAAACGATTACACAGGAATGATATATCCGCATGGTTTCCCTGCAAAGGACATTTTCGTTGGCTCGTGGAAGGAGTCAGGCCTGTTGAAATTCGAGTGTAAGGATTGCCACATGGCAACAAAGATAACAGCCTCGAACGGAAGCTTATTGCCAGACAGCCAGAAAGTAAAAGGTCACTCCTTCAAGGTGAAACCTGATTTACTGCAGGAGAACACAGCATGTTCAAGCTGTCATGTAACTGGAATCGAACCTGGCAACCTGACCACCACAATCGAGGATATACAGGCAGATACACGTGCAAAATGGAAAACTACCAAAGCAACCGTTCTTAGCGCATTTGCAATAGTTAATGCCTCTACAGGTGAGAAGACCTTGAGCCGAGATCAGATATCCCAGGCATACTGGAACGTAAGATTGGTTGATACAGATGAAAGCTGGGGTGTGCATAATCCAGCCAAGGTTGATCAGTTGCTTGATGAAGCTGCTACCCTTGCAGCCGCCTCCATTG
This sequence comes from Candidatus Methanoperedens sp., assembly GCA_041648475.1. GTDB lineage: Archaea > Halobacteriota > Methanosarcinia > Methanosarcinales > Methanoperedenaceae > Methanoperedens. Next base: position 131,393 of record JBAZOV010000001.1, read on the forward strand.
AATCTCTTGGACAGGTAGGTACTTCAAGCGTGCAATTGTATGCAGGTTGGAACCTTGTGTCTCTAAGCGCAACACCAGCAAGCACATCACCAGTATCGGTAATGTCTTCGGTATCGAGCAGCTTAACTGTGGTCTGGGGTCTGGATGCGCCGACCCAGACATGGGTACTGTATGACCCGGCAAGACCTGTTGGATTGAATACCCTGACGAAAATGGTCAAGGGTGAAAGCTATGAGATAAAAGTAACGAAAAATAGTGTATGGACGGTCTAATGACCTTCCATTTTTTTATGGAGTGATCTCATGAAAAAAAGCATATTATTTGTTTTACTTTTACTTTTCATCCCACTTGCTCAGGCAGTACCGCCTGTGACATCATACTGGGGTTATGTGACATATAATTCTGTACCACTATCAAATGCTTTGGTAACTGTCATTGACTCTACAGGTAAAACAGTTGCCGGTTCAACAAGTAACCAAGATGGTACATACACAGTCAATGTGCTATGGGACGATTTATCCACTGCGGCAGATGAAGGTGTAATAAGTGGTGAATCCCTGACATTCGAAGTGAATCGGGAGACAGCAACCACAACGACAATAGGCCTTCAGGGAGAATCATTAAGGCTTGACCTTGCAGCAAGTAGTGGCAGCAGCAGTGGAAGCAGTGGCGGAAGCAGCAGCGGCGGATACTACCCATCTACCAGCACGGGAGCAGTACAAGCAACTGCGACTGCAGTGAAGACAGCTACAACTACAGCTACACCAGTGGCTGCGAAAACCGAAGTACCAGCCGCCACAACGGCCAAACCTGTAGCAACAGAGACAACAAAAGAACCGACTTCTGGGCCAACAACGCCAGGATTTGGAGCAATAATTGCTGTATTTGCAATAGCAATGATTGCCTCTATGTTAAAGAACAATAAAAATAGAAGATGATTTAGGTCATCTTCCTTATTTTTTTATTTGATGTAAAAACTGGTCACAAAACCGTTTGAATTTTATCTAAACTTTATTCTATAACCATTTTTCCGGTGATTTCCGCCATTCTTCTTCAGTAGGTATATTGAAATCTTCTCTAGTGAAAAGAGGTATAAGCTTCACGTTTTCATGTTTTAGAGTTTCTTTTGCTCCTTCTAGTCGATCTATTACAGTTATTACCTTTTCAATCTTACAATTTAATAATCTTAAATCTCTTACTACAGTTAACACTGATTCACCTGATGTCGTGACATCATCGAGTACGATTATTTTGGAATTAGGAAGTTTTTCTTTTTCATGCCACAATCCGTCTATTTTATTTTTTGTGCCGCGTGTTTTTTCTTTCTTTCTGACAAAAAAACCATCAATAGGTTTTTTGACCGAATTTAATCTGCTTCTAATACATACAGCCTGGACTATCGGAATTGCCCCTACTTCCATGCCAGTTATGTAATCAAACTCTTCTCGATTAAGAATATCTAATAAAGCATCAGCAAGAAGTACGGATCCATCATTAAAACACACATTTTTGACATTAAAAATATAATGGCTTTTGGAACCACTGGCTAATTCATATTGCTGGTCATAATTCACAAATAATGCAAATTGCTCTATCATCTGTTTAAGTTTCTGCCTGGAATTATTCATAGATGTATTCATCTTTATAACATTATTTGTACATAAAATTATTGAATCAATAGATTACAGTCTTCCAACCCATCATCTGTATAAAACAGTTTGCTAGAAAGTGAGATATCTCCGTTTTCAAGTTCATCGAATAGATTAATAATAAATCCTGATTCATCGCTTAATAATTCAAAATTCCTCATTGGATTCTTCTGTGAAATTACTGCACCTAAATATTCATTTTTACTTTTTATCGGGATTTTTTTAATAAAATGACGAATAGCCTGTAAATCATAGTTGTTTAATTCCTTTTCATTTATATGGTAATGAATAAGTCCATCAACTTCATCTAATTTGTTATTATGGTCTTCAAGATAAACAAGAAATCGTTCAATACGATTATTAGGAAAAAATATTGGGTTATCACACAGGAATATGTATTTGTCTTCAATTATGAATGCCTGTTCTATGAATTCACTGGCTTCTTCGTCAATTTTCTCAGCTGCAATCTCCCCAAAACTTTTTTTAAAATTATATAATATATTGTCTATACAAACACAATCAATAAGAGTGTTTCCTTCAGATTTTATATACCAGATTGGTTCAACTATTATATATTTATTGTAAAATTTACTCCAACCAATATGGTCATGGAGGTCTTTGAAAAGCGATTCTACAAACTTTTTAGAAATATTGAGTGTTCTGTTTTCCATAATATTTTTCTCAATGAAAACAATATAATCACCATTGCGCTAAACAGGAAACTAAAACCAGGCACCTCCTGTACCTCCTGCTTTATTTCTTCCCTATCAACATTCACCGCAATAGATGAAGCAACGCCCCACTCATTATTTCGCTCCATAGCTTCAACATAAATTACGTGTTTACCAGCTGATATTTTTGAAACATTGAGCTGGGCAATGATCTCCTCCTTCTGGGTATCAAATATACCATCCACAGGAGACATCATAAACTTCACTTGCGAAGAATCGATATAATATCTTGCCCCTCTGATCCTCATTTTATATCCTGCATTGGCAAACGCCTTAATTATTGTCTTATTATCTTGCGTTATCAAAGAGATCTCTTTTACAGACGGTGTAACTCCAAATCTCTGGATACTATGTTTATTTGTAACATGACAGTTTTCGCATACTCCATCCTTATGCTCTTCGTCACCGATGTAAATTGCACTATAATTATCCACAGTTGATGCATGACAGCTCTTGCATCTTCGTGGTGATTTAAAACCAGATGGATGACTTTGGATCCCGGCCCTTCCTCCATGGCACGCATAGCAAGCCTGATTTCCTCCACCATTAAGTTCCGTGTGCTTTCCAAGCCCAATCACCCTTTTATCTACAAAACCTTCGATTCCATGACACGTTAGACAGTTTCCACCGCCATCTTTGCCATCAAAAAGCGACGGAGAATGAAAATCGGAAGGTATCTTCCCTGCGGTTATAGTAGAATTTTCCCATAGCCAGCTAGTATTATATCCTTCCAGTGCCTCGTTTTCTTCAATTTTCTTGATATCCATTGAAAGAGCCAGGACATTTTCCAGAATGACCAGGTTACTTGGTTTTGCGTGGATAATTTCTGACACCTTTGCCCTGAAAATAGTAATATTTTCTGATTTGTATCCCAGATAATTCATCTCAGGTTCATATTCAAAGTACTCGCCTTTTTTAACAATGTCTTCATACGAAATATTCCCAATATTAAGTTGGATGAAAGCCTCATCGTTTTCTTTTGTTATATCTTTCACTTTAAGATTATAATCGTAAGAGATGTTCCATGTCTCGCCTTCAAACATATATTTTCGTGTCACCGGGTTAAGATCTATATACGAATCAGTGTCTGTAAGGTTCATTATTGCTCTTAGGGCATCAGTTTCATCGTATTGTTTCTTATCTGTAAAATTAACAAGTTCTTCCGTATAATAAATGTCATCAATATTGTTATCAACCCGTTCTATTACTCTATATTCTAATTTTGGTCTTGAGTAATAATGGCATTGATAGCAGAAAGTTGATTTATTCTCGGAATGTACTTTTTTTGTTCTGAAGCCTTCAAATTGGACAAAGCTTATATTTCCTGAATAAAAAAATCCAGTGAAATTAAGAACTATCACCGGGACCTTTAAACTTGAGTTGTCGATGATCAATGTTTCTTCATAGGTATAATTTCCTAAACCTACAGCGCTTCTATCAACCTGAACATCATCTTTTAAAAGTTCAATGAGCGCGATCCTGTCATTTGAGATCTCAAGCACGTTCAGTTTAAATTTGGATCCAAGACCTACAGATTCACCTGCTTTAACAGTAAATTTATTATTAATTCTGTCAAGTTCCACAAACGAAGTCCTGTTAATATTTATCCGGGTGGCATTTCCCCACTTTTCGGAATTATCTTTATTCAGGTGGCAGTAAATACAATTTCTACTATCGGGTAATGATTCAAGGTTACCATAATGTGATACTGTTGACTTTTTACTATTACCTTTATTTATGACACTTTGTATATGGCAATCTTCGCAATTATTCGAAACTGTAACATTAAAATTAAGGGCATTTTCGTTATTGTTATTCAGACTTGCATTCTTGAAATGTGAATAGATCATTGGAGCCCTGTAACTCTGGTTTAAAGAGTGACAGTTATCGTCGCCGCATTTTCTGGGTGATTTGTATTGAGGGGGATGACCACCTGGTTCTGTCCCATCCCCATGACATGCCCAGCACGCACGATTTCCGCCGCCATTGAGTCTGTTATGAACGCTTTTATTAAAATCTGAAATATCTACTTTTTTATTGAGGGGAGCGCCAAAACCAAAGATGTCATGACATGATCTACAATCAGATCCACCACCCCCGGAAGTGACGTTATGAATAAATTGAGTTGTAAAATCCACCAAATTTGTTGAATGGCATGTTTTGCATACAATATCAGACCAATTACTAATAGAATGATTAAAGAAGTTCGTCCCATCCCGGGCATTTTGTGGTACAAGACCAGTCTGATTCTGTATTTCAGGTGGAATTGGGGAATAGGAAGAGCCATTATATGAATAATTCCCGAATGAAGTATTCATATAATGGCAGTTGGAACACCAATAGCTTGTATTTGTGATACTCTGGTTCACAATATTCCCGGACTGGATATTCCTGATATTTCCCATAGCGTTCGATGAATGAAGGGTATTTCCATGACAATACTTGCAAGCACTTATTTGGCTGGAATTATTCCAGTATGCTGGCGCAGAACCATTCCACATGTTTCCGGAATTTGGATTTATGCTATGCTTCAAAGGTGTTGGTATTTGAGGAGCAAGATTGAACCTGGAAAGGCCGCCATTCTGATGGCAGGTTGTGCAATCTGCGGCAGGGAATGGAAGTTGAAATGAAGGTGGAGGAAGGCTAAAATTATGACAATTATAACAAGTAGTGGTATTTATACCACGATATGTCCCATCCTGCATAATATATTTGATACTATGAATATCAGACTGCACCTCTGTATGGCAAGATAAGCACTCTACTTTATTATTATGCCTGTTTTTTTGCAATCTATCATTAATATGGCAATTCAGACAAAAATCAGAATTAAGAACAGGCTTGGAAATATTTGCTCCATGGAGATTGATGTCAGTATCATGGCACGTTGTACAACCAAGTTGTCCTGCAGGGTGAAATGGATACATCGAACCAGGTGTATGTTTTTTTAATTGAGTGTTATTCTGGTTTTGCATCACATCTTTATAGATCGTTGTTGAATTACTGTGACAGAAAGCACAATAATTATCACCAGGGGATAGGCCGAAACTTGCATTTCTTCCGTAATGTGCAGCACTGGCATTGTTGTTATACATGAAAAGAGTGGCTGTCTTATTGTGGCAATCACTGCAAAATGCATTTACTGAGACATTTGAATTTTTTATATGATTATTAACCTTTGGAGCACCTGGGGCTGCTCCCTTAATATGACAGTCTTCACAAGTATAGGTGGATACAGGCAATGCATGGAAAGAAGAGATATTCGCACTGTAATGGCATGTAATACAATCACTGCCGGTAAGATTTCCTGTACCGTCTGAGGAATTAATATTTAGGTGAGACCCGAACATAGAGATGTTTATTGGAGGGTATTTTCCCCCAAATCCCATAGGTGATGAATGGCAGAACATACAATCTAAAGTGAGTGCATTTGCCGTATTCGCTGAACTAAAGACAAATATTAATGCAAATAAAAACAGGATCTTTTTCATAATTGCAACCTAATTAACTCAGTATTTTATAAACTATTCATGAGACCATTTCTTATATAGATATTTTGGTAGTCCATTATTTTATATTGGTCATGACATCCTTCAAATCAATTATTGTTCAGACACCGCTTTTTTCACCATCTCCACGCCCTTCTCCAGCGCCTCACCAATCTTGCTCGCATCCGTGCCTCCGCCCTGCGCTATCATTGGTTTACCGCCGCCGCCGCCGCCCACGAGTTTTGACATCTCACGAACGATTGCGCCTGAATTCACACCCATCTTCTGGGCGCGCGCGCCTGCGGCCATAACGATCTTAACGCCATTCTTATCGCTGGCAAGGATAGCCACAACATCGTCGTTCTTGCTGAACTCTGTTGCTGCTTTGATAAGCTCCTCCACATCGGCATGAGGGATTTTCTTTGCTAGGACCCTCAAACCATTGACATCAATGGCGTCGCCCATCATTGCTTTCACTCTTTCCTGCGCAAGTTCGGCTTTCAGGCGCTCGTTCTCTTTCTTGAAGTCCTTCCATTCCTCAAAGAACCTGTTTACCGTATCCGGAAGCTGCTCAGGCGAAACCCGAAGCGCCTCTGCGGCTTTATTCAAAAGGTCATCCCTTTCCTGAAGGCGCTTTATGGCAGCTTCTCCTGCTGAGAATTCGATGCGCTCAACCCCATCCTGTATCCGTTCAGTCTTGAGAAGCTTGATAGGGCCAACGAATCCCGTATTAGAAACATGCGTTCCGCCGCAGGCTTCCACATCATTCCCAACGCGAAGAATACGGATATCCTTGCCAGGAGGCACACCTCCCTGATAAAGCACAAACCCGTACTTTTTCTCAGCCTCGATACGATCCATCCAGTCGATATGCACAGGCAGGTTTTTCATCACTGACCTGTTCGCCCGCAATTCGATCTCTTTGAACTCATCCTCAGAAATACGTTTAAAATGCGTAAGATCAAGCCTTGCGCGGTCAGTTGATTTCTGCGCACCTGTCTGCCAGATGTGCTTGCCAAGAATGGATTTTGCAGCCTCGTTCACGATATGCGTGGCAGTATGGTGACGCATGTGCGCCATCCGCCGCTCCCGGTCGATAATGCCTTTGACAATGTCTCCTTTCTTGAAACCGAAATCAGAATCGGTCTCATGCAATATGACGCCATTTGAACTCTGTACATCCACGACATTTGCCACATAATCATTAACTGATAGCGTGCCATGATCTGCAGGCTGGCCTCCGCCTTCAGGATAGAAAATAGTCTTATCCAGCACGATATTCTTTTCAATAACATCAAGAACCGTAGCCTCAAACTCCATTTCTTCGGGATATTCATAATACAGTCTTCTCGTCTGCGGCAAATCAAGCTTTTGCGCCTCTTCTTCCTCTTCTTGCGCTTTGCTGTGCTTCTTTGCTACCAGTGAATAGAACGTATCGGGAAGTTCAATGTCTATGCCTGCTTCTTTTGCCACTTCGCGCGTGATCTCAGGCGGGATGCCGTGCGTATCATATAACTGTATGATCTCTCCAAGCGGCATTTTCTCCTTCTTTTCCTTGAAATGCTGCGCGGTCTTTCTTACCAGTTTTGTCCCGCGCTCGATGGTATCTGCGTATTTCTCTTCTTCAAGCCCTACGATCTCCCTTATGGTATCGAGGCGTTCCTTAAACTCAGGATATTCGGGGAAGTTCCTTATCTGCATCTCGATTATTTCGATGAGAGGTTCCCTGATTTCAAGTTCTTTCATCAGGCGAAGCGTCCGACGCAGCACAAGCCTTGCAAGATATCCTGCCTTCACGTTTGACGGGATTATGCCGTCACCCAGCATGAACGCAAGGCATCTCGTGTGGTCAGTGATGGAATAAACGCTCTCTACCGGCACCATGATCCTCTGGAGTTTTTCAACTGTCGTTCCAATGCTATCAGCAACTTTCTTGCGCAGCTGCAGGAGGTTGGCCTGGCCGCTGATATCCATTACCCCTGCCATTCTTGCATTTTGTGAGAATATTTCTGCGTATTCCGGATCATCGATCGCGTGTTCGATACCCGCAAGATCCATGAGTTCATTCACGATCTTCGGGAAAACGGCATCGTATATAGTGGGTGAGCCTTTGGATGCCCACACGAACCTCTCAAGACCGTAGCCGGTATCAACAATGTAATTATCCATTTTTTCGTATGAATCGCCTTTGATATCAATTGAGCCGCCCTTTGTTTGTTTTAAGTCCATGAAAACAAGGGTTGCAAGTTCAAGTCCTCCCACCATCACTTCAACGCTTGGGCCTGCATTTCCTCCGCCTGCCCATGGCGCTTCCTTATAAGTGACAGCATTCAGGTCAAGACCCAGGCTGGCAAGCAAAGAATCGCACAGCTCAACTGTCCTGTCCTTCCAGTATATTTCCTCGCCGCGCTTATTAAAACAATGATGTGCCATCATCTCAAAAGTTGTGAGATGGCGACCGCTCCTTCCCACCGCGTCAAGGTCATCAAGACGTATGCAGGGCTGCGATATCGTAAGGGGGTTTGCTGGCGGCGGAACAAGTCCTGAAGTCACGAAAGGCTGGAAATCCGCGATCGAAGCGATTGTCAGATAAATGTCATCACGCCAGCGGGCGATAACAGGATAGCGATCCACGCGAGTATGCCCATGCTTCTCGAAAAATGAAAGATATGCCTCACGCATAGAAGAAATGTCATATTCTTTCTTGAAAACTGGAGCTCCTATAAATGAATATGAAACACAGGGCGGATCTCCGCAAAATTGCGTTTCGGCATCCCTTGTCCAGAAGTTCTTGCCGCATTTGGGGCACTGTTTTCGTACAAATCCGTTATCTTTGAAATAATCAAGCTGGTACTCGTCCATAATATCTGGGGCTATTTATTGTAAAGGGAATAGATAACTATAACGTAAAGGTTCCAGGTAAGGATCGGGGGGCGATTGCATTAGCGCCTAAAGGTGAGTAGACTCTGTTTTCTTCAGGAAAAAGGAATATTTGCATGGATAATTTTAGGATTGAAGAAGATGTTGGGTTTTGGGCGTGGTTGTTTGGGTTGAAGAAATAGTATTCATCAAAATGAAGGGAACACGGATGACACGGATTCGACGGATTTTCACGGATTTGGGGTTTCGGATAAGGTTTTTAATGAATTGTTAAATAATAAAGCTATCTACTGACCGAATGTAGGGGAAAAATGGGATGAAAAGACGTACTTATTTTATACCGCCAACATCAAGTAGGTCTTCTTTCTTCTCGCTTTTGTGCTATCTCAATTGCATGCCTTTTATTCACGATATCTACCTAATCAGGTTGTTAGAGTGTCGTCCCCCAGAATTAAAAAACTATAAATAAAAGTAAATATAAAAAAGGAAGCATGGCACAGACAGATGAAAGTAAAGAAGCATTTAAAGAAACATTTGAGTTTATATTAGCCCTGATGGCTTCAATTTTTGCATTATACCCTCCGATAAAAGACGTGTTCGAAGCAAAAAACAGTTTTTTCCTAGAAAACATACCTTTAATGGCGCTATCTACTTCAGTAATATTCGCTTTTATTGTAATAATAGGATTTTTCATTTTTGTAAAGTGTTTTAATAAAAAATAAGCCGCAAGATATAATATACTTCTGTAAGATCTTTAATGACATTTTAAGCTTTTCACTTTGCGAATATTGCATTCGATAATCCTGAATTCCTTCGGCTTGGTGCTTCCGGTGCTAAAGCACTATAATTTCCCGCGGTCTGACATAATATATCTTCTAATATTTGTAAATATAATGATGGTTTTATTATGGGAGGGGCTTTCTTGATATAATATTAAAGTTTCCAACTTTGAATTATATTATGTCCTGTTATTGTATTATGTGGATGAAGGAATTCTGCCTTTGCATATTTTAGGTTATGTAATTCTTCAACATCTTGAAACATTTTGAGAACTGTTAGTGCTACATCACAAGTACTTATACAAGTTTTATTTATAATTGGAGGTTTATTGTTCTTCAATGTAGACTTCAGAGAGGTTGGAAATGAAGAATACAAATACAATCCAGGATTCTCTTTCATGTATTCTGAGAATCGTCTCATCAGGGCCCACTGGTCAACTGTTCCATAACTTCTAAGTTCTTGTTCCATTTCTTCAGGTGTTCTGAAATTCTTTTTTTCACAATTTTCGCAAGTTATTTCTACTCCCACATTGGTTTTTTGAAAAGTGATGCTGTTAGGACAATCTAAAATTTGTTCTAGATTTGATTCCGTGCTTACAACTAGATCTATTTTTTTATCAGGAATAGATATTCTTAACACCAATGTGCGTAACCACGATGGAAGTTCTTCTTTTGTTTCATTAGTTTTTATTTCCATATATTTTCCACCTGTAATATTTTTGAGAATCAGGTTCATATAGGATTGTGCCTACGTTACAATTCTATGTAAAATTGTAACATTTTTCTGATTCTATCTCTTTTTATAACGGGATTACTGTTGTCATTTTCTTTGCTGAGTATTTGGATTCGCCTCTCTGCAATCAAGATGATTTCAATACATTCATCGTATCGTTGCTCCTGTTTTCTCGCATAAGACTTTGCATACCATAATAATAAAATTCCAATAACAATTACAATAACAAGAGGAATAAGCAGATAACTATTTTTTCCGTTTGCTTCAGTTGAATATATCATAGATATAAAGGCGAAAATCGCACCTAAAGCGAAAGTAATACCGAAAGCTGCAATAAAATATATTCCATCAAAACGTAATCCCAATCGCGAAAGAGTGGTCTCTGCAACTTTTTGCATGAATTTGGTTGAATATATATCACACTTATCAATTTTGAGGTCTGAAGCGCGACCTTCATTTATGGCACTATCAACTTTTTTTTTAAGGGTTTGAAAGTATCCATCTGTGAGTATGTTCTCAGATTTATTTTCAGAAGGCAGATGTTCTTTGCAAAAACTAGTTCCTGTGACTAAATATTCCGCTTCACGATTGCAGTCAACACATTTTAAATTCATAATTCAATCACCACTTTTCTTATTTTTAAACCCATTCACCTATTTAATCACATCCTATTGATTTGATTCATCTCAGCTTTAAAAGCAAGTCTAGTTTAAATGATTATCCTTTATTTACATTATAATTCATATCACAAATTGTGACATTTATTATTCAATCTTTTTTATGCTGAGGATATTCCCGAAACACATGGCCTTGGGACAGGTCGTATTATATTTTTTGATTTGTCTATTATTGTGACATTCTTAACCATTTAATCACCCACTCATAAATATAGAAATATCCATTTATACTTTCTTATACATTAAAAAAACGTCTACACGTCCTGTGCTACATATCGGCTTACTGTCGATGTATCCTGAATTATCGCTTTTGTTCACATCAAATTCTTGACCGCAGAAGCCACAGGGTTCTCTATCCCTTGACCCGAACGTCTAAACATTTTCAACCTTCCCCCCATTCTCCATCCACCTCCGCCTCCTTATATTCTTCGCAAACATTCTTTGAAATGCCCTAACTCTTTCATCCTCACAGGATATATCATACACCTGCCGTCCTTATAGAAAGCACATATTGTATCTCCGCACCACAGTTCAATGCGTACAGGAGAACAGATTTCTTTCCCTTCCATTGCAAATACGAGGTCGCTTATGAGGTCTCCATTTTCCCCTCAATAATGACCAACCAGGATTATGTCACCATTCTTCTCAATTACCAAATCCATGTATGCAGACATTGTGAGATTCAGATTGAACATGAAAAACGTATCTATCGTATCCGTCGACTGTCACGCCAGTCGATTGCGTGCACACGTATGCCAGTGCGCTGGCATACGTGGACGTGTGCATCCGTTAAATCCGTGTTCCCAAGTCATTTACCTCTGTGACTCTGCCCCTCTGAGTCTCAGTTGGCTTTCGAAAAAAATAGCCAGGAACATGAAAAAAACAACGAACTGATACGAAATAAAACGAACTCCGGCGGCGTGAGTTCGTATAGAGTTCGTTGTGTTCGTTGCTATTTTTTTTCATACCAGTCACAGAGAACACAGGCGCGCAGAGTGAAGGTCGTACTCGCAAGCTGGTGAAAATCAAGCATGAGAAAAGGTTTGCCAGCGCCCCCATGGTTTGCGGGGTTTTGCGCACGTTTTGGAGCTTATGAGCACACACCGCCTTATATTTGCATAAATCTGCGTTTATCTGCGTCCATCTGCGGTTTCGGATGGCAGGGGCGAGTTATTGTGGATGAAAGCGGCGGCGGAGGGAATTTTAGGATTATTTATTCAGTATAGAAGCATTTACGAGAAAAATCAGCCTTAACTCTGCGATCTTTGCGTCCTTTGCGGTGAGAAATCTTCACCCCAAACCACAAGCAGACGAAGAAATAAGAATTATACTTCTAAGGTTTCAGCGCGACAATCATTCCTGAGCCCCGGGTCAAAAAATCATTTCATTATTCTATACAAAGCACAATTGCCAGTGCTCTCGTTATCTCTTGAATCGCTGTACCAGAAAGTTTTCCAAGCTTCCTGACAAACCGTTCTTGTGCTACGGAGCGCACCTGAAAAGCATCAGATGCTGACGTTTTATCCAGACCATTCTTAGCGTCTGGCTCCAACCGAACTAACCACGGCGCTACTTCATAACGAGCTTTCCATTCAGTAATTGGGACAATTATCTTTAGCGGTAAAATTCCCATAGAATCGTCGTTCACAATGACCGCGGGACGAGTTTTCTTAATTTCAGCGCCAATAGCAGGATCAAGATTGATTAACCATATTTCACCCCTGCGCATGAAAGTCCTCGCCGTCGAGTGACGTGAATATAGTCATTTCGCCATCCTCTGAATAATCAGCCAGTAGAGCTTTGGCGGCGCAAGATAATTGCCGTTTTCTATCTGTCCGTAGATGTTTTGCCGTGTGAATGTCATTACGAATCAGGTGCAAAGAAGCTTCAATAATTGTCAGACGCTCTGTATTGGAAAGCTTATTGAGTTGTTTGATCATTCTGGTCTGCATCATCTTACCTCATTGTTAGGTTTTTCATTGTTATAGAATTATGGTTTCAAGAGAATTTATAACTTTCGTGAAAAATATGAGACACTTTTTCGCCAGCTGGTGAAAATCCAGCATGAGGAAAGGCTAGCCACCACCTCAGAACGCAAGACCACACCCAGTCTGGCAACAGACTGATATGAAGCTGGGGCACAACTTGACATTTTCGCAGATATAAAAACATCAGTATTTTTATCTATTGCATCAAACACGGCGCCTCTCCCCGGTTCGCGGGGTTTTGCGCGCGTTTTGAGGCTGTTGGGCACACGCCGCCTTATATTTACATAAATCTGCGTTTATCTGTGTCCATCTGCGGTTTCGGATGGCTGGAGCGAGTTATTGGGGCTGAAAGCGGCGGCGAAGGGAATTTCAGGAGTATGTTTTCAGTATAAACAAAACTACGAGCAAAATTAACCTTAGCTTTGCGATCTTTGCGTACTTTGCGGTGAGCTATTTAAAAAAAGATAGCTATATATAAAGTGCACTCGTATTTGAATATTAATATCTGGAGATAAACATGGCAAAACCCATCGAGTTAGGATTGATCCTTGAAGGAGAAGATGCAGAGGAGTTCATGAGAAATGAAAAGAACCCCAAAGTCTCCAAAGAACAAATCGAGATGTTTAGAGAAGCCATCAGATTATACAAAACTCACCCTTTTTAGTGACAAATGGAACAAATTCCTCCTGAGGAACTAATAATCAGACCTTTAACAAAAAGGATTGACCCTGTTTTTTTCAATTCTCATAGCGATGAGTTGAATGAATTTCTTAAAAAAGATGCAATGCGAGACCATAAAAATATATATTCCTTATGGTCTTACTGGTATGTAAGGTAAGTCATGGAAGAAGAAATATTGACTATGAGCGGAAAAGGACAAGTAGTCATTCCAGCCAGAGTCAGGCGATATTTTGGGCTTAGAAAAGGTGATAAACTGATGCTTGAAATTGACAGTAGAAGCATCAAGATGATACCAAAAACGGTGGATATTACAACTCTTGTAGGGTCTATTAAAGGGATTGATATTGAAGCTGTAACAAAAGCAATAATAAATGACCGCGAGGATGATGGGGAAAGAGAAAAGCAGATAAAAAGAGCAGTTAAAAACATTAAGAAGACGTGATTGGATGGACAAAATCCTGATTGATACAATGTATATAGCTGCTCTTCTTACAGATGAAAATGAGTCTTATTTTGAGCTCGCTCAAGCGGTAAAGAATCAAAAAATCATAGGAGTAGTTTCAGTAGTTACGCTAACTGAATTGATTAAGAATCTTGGAATAGAAAACAGGAAAAAAATACTCAATTTAACATCAACGAATTTGGTTTTTATAAATGTCACCCAGAGAATAGCAATACATGCCGGAGACCTGCGATTAAAATATGACATCCCCACGATTGATTCGATTATTGCTGCAACCTGTATAGCTGAAAACATAAAGCATATTCTGACTTATGACCGTCGCCATTTTGAACCCATCAAAAAGATTAAAATAATCGACCTTAAAACGGCAATAAATATGGCCAAATGAAATCAACTTGATTCCTTTACCATCCCGATAACAGTTAGGAATCGTTTAACTATTGCTTCATCAGCAAGTTTGAGGAGTGTCTGCTTATCCTTCGTGCCGCTGAAAACTCCCAGAGGTATTTGCGCCCCTGCCAGCATGGCATGGCCTCCCGCTTTATCGGACCCGAAAGCGTCAGCCAGGATATTTCCTATATTTATCCTGTCATCGCGGCTCCTTCCTGAAACATGTATGGTATCTTCCCCAAGACCGAATATGAGTGTCGTGGTTATTCCTTCAAGTGTGAGGAGATAATCAGCCGCCTGGGCAAGAGTGTCCCTGTCGCGGATAGTTCCCACATTTGAGATCAGGTAACTGCCTTTTATCTGCCTGTTCTTTATGGCTTCACCAAGGATATCAATTGATTCTGTGGATTTTGATGGCGTCTCAAGCCTGTTGAGAATATCCAGATTCGACAGGGGATAAAGGTAAGCAGCAGCCATGAGATCTGCAGGGTCGGTATTTCTCTTGAAATCATCCGTGTCAACTTTAATACCATATAAAAGAGCCGTGGCAAGTTCTGTTTTTACGGGTATCTCAAGGTCCTGCAGGTATTTTGTCATTATGGTTGCAGTTGCGCCCATGTTCGGTCTGATATCTTTGTACTCTGCTTCCACCTCTTCGATATTTGCCTGGTGGTGGTCTATCACAATGCTGACCTTCGTTCCCTGTGAAAGCAGATTATTCACACCCGGGGCGGAACTTTCTATCAGGGCAATTTTCTTATAATCCAAAGGCTTAAAGTCTTTTGACTGGATCATTTCAACATCAAGCAGGTTCACAAAAGCCTTGTTTTCATGATGCCCGATTATCCCTTTATAAATGATATCTGCCTTTACACCCACGCTGTTTGAGATTTCCTTCAGGCCCATGGCGCTTGAGATCGCATCAGGGTCAGGATTATCATGAACGATTATCGCCAGTTTTCCATCCCCGACTGTATTTATAAGTCTTTTTAATTCCTGGGCCAGCTTTACTGATTTCATTTTTTCGATATATTGCACTATTGCGCAAGCTATTGCCTTAACTGGAAGACTTGAGGGAAGAACAACAAGGTCTGATCCGGCAGCTTCCATTTCTTCCCTCTGCTGGGAATTGTTGACCCTTGTAACGATCTGTGCATTGGGCGCTTCTTTACGTATAAATAACAGGGCTTTCTTATTTGCTTCAATATCCGAACTCATTATAAAAACGGATTCGATATTATGGATATCAAGACCCAAAAGAACTTCAGTATCGCCGATATTTCCCTTTATTGCATTAAGGTTTTGTTCTTTAAGGGTATCAACTTTTGTAGAATCATTATCCACAAGGATGATTTCTTTTCTCCTTGTTTCAAGCTCTTTTGCAAGAGCAAGACCAATACCTCCGCTGCCAAGAACTGCGTACATAGCTTTTATCGGTTTCAATTCACCTGAGTTCTCCTCTATATGAAAGCCTCCTTTCTTGCTCTATATTAAGTACAATGTATTAAAATGCATTGCCACTTTATTTTAACAAACGACCTTTTCCAGCCGTCCTGCCATGAGAACATCGAATACATATCCCCTCCCCGGTCAGGCACCTGGAACAAATTAAATTCCCACACAGCATGCATGTATGCAGTTTTCCTGCTTGTCCACAAATACTGCAAACCCCTGCTACTTCCATAAACCTCCTCTTGATGCTAAAACATAATTCTAAAAATTAAGAAGCCTGAAATGGAACATAATATTCTTCTATCATCCATGTTTCAAGTGCTTCAATTCCTTTCTTTCCCACATTTTTCATCAATTCAGGTCGTTTTGGTTGGATTTCTGATATTTTTTTATTCATTTATATCAATGGCATCCTGTCGGGATGACAGTCTCCAGTCGAATTGAAGCACTATAAGAATTTAAAGTTTTCGATTCGTTACTAAAAAAGCTTTAAATAGTAATAGAACGAATAAAATAGAGGAGACTGATTATGACTAGAGAAGATTTGCTTGAAAAATTAAAACTATCACGTCCGGCGGTAACTGTGGTCGGCCTGGGCGGCGCTGGCTGTAACATAACAACATGGATATCTGACAAAAAACTTGCCGGAGGCAAGATCATCGGAGCAAATACCGATGCAAACCACCTGAATTCGTTGACAAGAGCCGATAAGGTCATACTTCTCGGTGAGAAGCTGTGCAAAGGTCATGGATGCGGAGGATACCCCGAAAGAGGCGCGCAAGCTGCGAATGAGAACCTTGCAGAAATAAAGGAAGAATTAAAAGGCACTAATCTTCTCTTCCTTGTTGCAGGTCTTGGTGGCGGGTCAGGCACGGGTGCAATACCTGTTTTTGCAGCTGTGGGAAGAGAAGTTGGCGCTCTTACTATTGCATGTGTGACTATTCCTTTTACTATTGAAATGCTGCGTCGTGAAAAAGCGCGCGAGGCGATAAAATCGCTTGCAGAAAATTGTGATTCTATAGTTGTCATTGACAACTCAAAACTCAGGGAAGTAGCAGGGAACCTGCCTCTGAAAGAAGCGTTATCTGTCGCGAATGCGCTTGTGGGTTCATTCGTAAAGAACATAACCGATACAATCACCCAGCCAAGTCTTGTGAACCTTGATTACGCTGACCTTCGGGCTGTAATGGAACGCGGAGGCATTTCCTCAATAGGGATAGGTGAAGGCGACGGGCCGACACGCGTTGAAAAGGCGGTATCACAGGCTTTGGCAACACCATTGCTCGATATAACTGACATCTCTACTGCATACGGTGTGCTCATCCACATAGTTGGAGGCGAGGACATGACCCTTGAGGAAGTTGCAGTAGCAGGAGAACAAATAATGGATAAGATCCCCAATACGAAACGAGTTATCTGGGGCGCCAAAGTTGACCCCGGGCTTGCAGGAAGAGTAAGGGTAATGGCAGTCGTGACCGGAGTAACATGCCCGTTCCTTAGCGGCATACCAAAACCTGCGCAAGCTCCTGTAATCCCGCACGAAGTGGCAAAACCTCTGCGCGAGGCAATGGAACATATGATCAATGCGTTGCCCCAAGAAACAATATCAAGAGCTGCTGTTTTCAGTAAGGAAAAATAGGAGTTTACTCCTATTTTTTCTATAGTAACAAAACTTTTATCGCTAATACTCGAGTATCAGCACTGAAAAAATCTACTTAAACACTAATAATAATTGCTCATTAAAGAAAAATCCCACCTCCCGGACTCGAACCGGGGACTTCGCGGTGCCTGCGCGTTAATATGTGCTTTGCACATTATCCAAACTACAGCCGCGCACTCTAGCCACTGAGTTAAGGTAGGATGGCTTCTCAATAAACACAAATATACTTAACCCTTTTCGTTCACTTTCAGGAAATTTGAATTATGGCGATTTGTATCGATCAGAATAGCGTTTTGAAAGCAACCCCAAATAATTTGATAAGCTGCATCTTATTTCCAGACATAATCAATTTTTGCATAAACACAGAAGGATGATCCATATCACCGTATTGCGTCATAAGTTCCCTGATATCTGGCTTGTTAAGGAACGCAACAAATTCATTTAAGTTATCATCGCTCAGTTTTCCAACGCTTTTATGTATCAACATCCCGATCTCAAGCTCCCTTCCAATAGCACTTCGCCATTTTTTCTCATACTCGGCAAGATCGCATTCCTTCCGCGATGCTTTTGCTGCAACTTCCCCCGCGATCTTTGCGCAGACGGCGCCCATATATACACCGCCACCCGACGTAGGTTTGACCTGACCAGCCGCATCCCCTACAAGCAGTACCCTGTTGGTTGCTGTTTTTCGGGGCGGACCAAGAGGAATTCCCCCGACCACATGTTCTGTGCGCCCGCCTTTGTATCTTGAAGAAACTATTGGATGCTTCAGGAGTTTTTCGAGGTAATATCGGGCAGATAATCCGGGATTCTTCGCAAGACCGATGCGCGCCATGCCACTAAAGGGCACAGCCCAGCCGAAAAATCCAGGCGCTATTTCATTTCCTGTGAATATTTCAACATATTCAGGATCTTTCGGGATATAAGGAGCCTCGAACTGGATGCCTGATAAGAACTTTTCACATCTTGGAAGAGCTGCGGCTCTTCCCACAGTGCTTTGAATGCCATCCGCGCCGATGATAATATTCCCCTCTATCTCTTTATTCTCACCGTTTGACATTACACTTATTTTGCCAGCACCCATACCTGTAAAACGGGTTCTCACGAGAACATCCACACCTTTATCAACAGCGTTTTCCACAAGTACCCTGTCAAAAATTTTGCGGTCTATAACATACGCTTTTACATCTTTACCCCGGACACATACCTCTTCCCCGCATGGTGAATACACGAATGCTCCCCTTATTTTTGAAAGTAAGAAATTACCTTCCCCTACTTCACATTCATAGAGTGCTTTTGTGCTTATCAGACCAGTACACTGGACAGGTGAGCCTATGCTTGCATGTTCCTCTATAAGGAGTGTTTTTGACCCGTTCTGAGCTGCGTATTTTGCAGCCATTGCCCCAGCAGGTCCCGCCCCCACCACAATGACATCATATTTCATGTTAAATACTCAATTCTTTTATCTTTTCAAGTACAAGAATAGCATCCTGCCGCTTTACATCCACTTGTTTCCCCTTAAAAAAATCCAGCAGGATTTTTTTATCAACGCTTTCTATAACACCATGTTTTTCACATTCGGCGATGATATTGCGGTAATTCCTTTCGGGATAGAATATTTTTCGGGTTATTTCAATAAATGATTTTGCCTGTTCTTCACGTAAGATCCCGGCAATACGCGCAGCATTCACTGTTTCACGGATATTCACTAGCGGAAGCGAGAGCGCTTCGTTCGTTTCACCATCAAAAGTTACTGCAACCTCATCATCAGATTCAATGACTCCGCTTCGGTACATTTCGTAAATCCTGCCCACCCCGATCATACCATATGTATCAAGCTCAGAAGCGCGAAGTGCCCCCATACTGGCGCCACCTACAACGATCACGCCGCTCTTTAACAGTTCGATGATTTCGCGATGGGCGACTGCAGTGCTATCAAAAAAAACACCATCGATGATACCAATTATTTCAGGCGGATCTTTAAGAAGCCTTCTTAAGTCGCCGCGCCTCACAGGTGGACGGTAGTCCGCATCCAGTATCTTTTTTGCATCGATGTGGCTGATGCTGGTACCGGTGTAAACCACAGGCTTCATTTTGCAACTCGCTTCTTACTTTTCCTGATGCGCTGACCCTTTCTCTCACGGTCAAGCGTATATAATTCAAAAGCAGGAATGATCGCCCTTATTACCGGTATATCGACTCCTCTTGAAAGATCAGCGATTATCGCGCCGTCAGCAATATCGTCAAGCTGCTCCAATACCGTGTTTATATTAGCGGCCGGAGTATCGCTTGAATTGTTCGCCAGTTCATCCATATGGACTTTTTCCAGGTCTTCATACCAGTAGCTATTCATTCTTTTCATGTGGTCGTATCCGAAAGTACGAACAACCTGTTCCCTGTCTGTATCCTCACGCGCTCCGTGTATCTGGACAACTCGGCTTTGCGCTGCTTCAGTGATCGCTCTTGAAACCGCTATTTCGGGAGAAAGGTGCGCCCCTGCGCCCATAACAAGAAGAGCCGGGTCTTTAAGGACTGTATCATCAAGCGCCACGACAACTGTAGGGATCTCAATATCAGAATCAAGCAGCCAGATCTTTACCAGGATCCCGGCTTCTTCCAATTTTCTTTTGAGCTTGAAATTCATCCCGTCGCTTTCGGTTAGTACTATTTCCGTCCCCGGATTCCTGGTGTATTCAGCAATGCTTAGCTCATCCCTTTCGATTACCTCAAGCAATCCATGAAGAACGGCTTCCTCAATGGTATTTCCAGAAGCAAGTCCATTGGTATTGCTCCTGAACAACTTGGTGCCATTTTTCGGATCATATGGATGGAAAACCGCATTTGCCGGGACAAGAACTTCTACTTCGTTCATAAGGTCATGCCCCATGACCCATTCAAGGCTCGTAAGCTCAGCAACAGGCTGCGGCAGAAGAAGCGCATCTGGATACAGTGTTGGATAGCTTTCACAAAGCGATTCATATGTCCCATTGATTCTCTCTGTGTTCAGTTCAACACCACTCAGGTTGATGCTTACCTCTGGCTGCTCTGCAAGGCAGCGCTCAAAGCTTTCCATTATCGCAGATATCCTGGCATTTGTTTCACTTATGCCTTTTCCTGAGTAAATGGAAATTGCGCCGGCTGCTGCGCTTGGTCTTATAGCTGAGAAAACAGGTATCCCGACGCGGTCAAGGTCAGTGATATTTGCGATCCGTGTAACGCCTATCTTCGGGAGAAGCTTTGTGGTATTAGCGAGAGTGGTCTCAGGATCAAAGACGCGCTGGGTGCCTTCAAGATATTTGACATTAGGGTCAATTTTGATAGTACTCATTTGATTTGTCCGTTAATTATTACCAACTATCGACGAATATAATAAAAAGCTTTGCTCGTAAAAAAGAATTGCTAAAGCCCTAAGTTTCTTAGCATATCCTCGCAATCGTCATGTTCACTAAAAAAGTTTGCAACTATTATACCCATACGTTCACTCGAACTCATCTCTATAAAACTCATACAGGCAGCCAAACTTCATTGCCTGGAAACCATGAACTTCATCGTTTTTCCATGCTTTGTAAAACTCTTCTGGGGACATTCCAAAACGTTCTTCTATTTTAGAAAGCTCTTTTTCAATGTCCGATTTGTTCATGATGTACATTGGAACACCTATAGATTCCCCGGATGACCTGGCGACTGTTTTGCTAATCGGAATTCCAACATGTTCATTGAACGAAATTCCTACATTATCTTTTGGTGCTTTCATAGTAGAAGCTCTAATACCACGCCCTCCTGATATGGGCTTTACTGATTTAGGAGTTATTGGCCTATGTTTCATCATTTAATAAATAGAATATGATTTTCTTGTATTTAAAAGTATTATTATTTTATTCACCAATCAATATTATTTTTTCAGCCCCCATTCTTTTGTATATGCACTTATGCGTTCTTATTGGTTAATTATATATATTAAGAAATAGATATAAACGAGAAAAAGGGTATTATAGTCAATAAGAGGAATTCATATGACACTTGATTCAAGGATATCAGAACTTGCAAAAGCAGCAAAACCAGCAGTAGCGATAATCGGTCTTGGCGGGGCGGGATGCAATATAGTTTCATGGATAGCAAATAAGGAAATTGTTGGAAGCAAGATAATTGCGGCCGATACTGATGCTACGCATTTGATGAGTATAAAAGCTGATGTGAAGATATTGATGGGGGAAGAAATATACCAGGGAAAAGGATGCGGAGGCTATGCAGAAAGGGGCACAGAGGCGGCAAGACAGAGTATAAATGAGATCAAAAAAGAACTTATCGGTTCGAACCTGATCTTCGTAATAGCCGGAATGGGGGGCGGCACAGGTACAGGCGCAGCATCTGTTGTGGCTGAAGCGACGCGGGAAGCAGGAATACTTACAATAGGATGTGTGATGCTGCCCTTTGGATATGAATTATTAAGACGAAAGAAGGCGATAATCGGGATAAAAGCTCTGGCTGAAAAATGTGATTCCCTTGTGGTCATCGACAATTCAAGATTGAGGGCTATAGCCGGGACATTACCGCTGCGTGAAGGCTTTGCGATCGCAAATGAATTCGTGGGTGCTTTCATAAAGAATATTTCTGAAACCATAACCCAGGCAAGCCTTGTGAATCTTGACTATTCTGACCTTCGAAGCGTTGTGGAGCGCGGTGGAATATCGGCTATTGGATTAGGGGAAGGAGAAGGCGAGAATCGGATACAAAAAGCTGTTGACCAGGCTCTTGCCTCACCGCTTCTTGATGTCTCTGATATTTCCCAGGCTTATGGCGTATTGATACATGTCACTGGCGGTGAAGATATGACCCTTGGCGAGGTAACGGAAGCAGGTGAACTGATCCTGCAGAAAGCGCCCAATACAGGAAGGATTGTCTGGGGCGCGAAGGTGGATGAATCTCTTGAAGGGCGCGTCAAAGTTACAGCAGTGCTCACATGCGTCATGGATCCGAAGAAACTTGTATGATGGCACAGCAAAGTATTTCTGCTAAACCCATAAACCACAAATATTACAGAAAAATATCTGCGTTTATCTGCGGCTAATAATCGTTTCATTGAGCGATATGACCCAGGATATCAAATTTGAACTATTCCCCCTAATTAATAAAGATGGTTTTATGCCTGAGCAGAACGGGATTTTAAGGAGCTGGAAATGAGACTATCAGACACGGATCCCGGCTGTAAAAAAAATATGGGATCAACCTATAATCACCAAACCCATTCTTGCCTGAATTTATTAGAAAACAAACCGCAGATAAACGCTGATGAACGCAGATTTGTAAATCTAAACATCCAGCATTTATCTGAGGTTTATCCCGTAAATAGCCTTATAAAATCACCGCAAATTATGCGAATTACGCAAAGCTCAACTGCCACCACATATGAAACGGCAGCAACCTCACGATTTAGAACACGGATAACACTGATCGCACGGATTTTCACGGATCCGTGCGCCATTATGAGGAGAACTGTATGTTCCTGACATTAAAAGACATAATCAATAACCTGTGTGATTATACCTACAATTTCACATGGCAGAACAACAAGATCCGCCCCGATAGCGTTATCCCTTCCCAGGCCGGCACGAATTATACTTTTTCTGACCTTGTGAATGAATTGAAGAAAGGAAAAGAAGTGCATATATCCGCAAATGCAGGGAAAGGACTTGGTTACAGCATGGGAGTGAACCTGAAGCATTTCGGGGGAACAGGGGCCATGGAAAAAGCAGGTAAGATATTCATAGAAGGGAACGTCTCATCCGAAATGGGGATGGGAATGGCAGCCGGCCTCATTTATGTTAAAGGGAAAGTGGATGTCCCTCTCGGAAATGTGGTCGAAATCGTATCAGATGAAGCAGATTATCGAAAATACCGCTCGATAACAGATATCCTGTGCCATGGAATGGGGAAAGATGTGCTTATTAAGAACAATTACGATGCACAGAAAAACCAATTGATACTTGATGATGGTCTCATGCGCGCAACTTTAGCTGCAAGATGTGATCACGATGCTCTTGTTACAGTAGAAGGAGATGTTTACAATGGATGCGGCCTTCTTATGCAGAAAGGCATGATCCATGTCACAGGAGATGCTGGAATGAATACAGGAGCACACCTAGACGGCGGCCTTATAGTGGTTGAAGGCACAACTGGCGAATTTGCCGGCGCATACATGAAAAAGGGCACGATAATTTTAAACGATGCGAAAGGATATGCAGGCGCCAATATGAAAGATGGCGTCATCCTGTCAAAAAAAAAGGTCAATGTCTCAAATCCAGTAGAAGAACTTGAGATGTCGCAGGAAGATGCGAATATTATAAGAAAACACCTTGGCATCGGCCATGTTGAGGCTATGAGTTTTCACAAATATGGGATCGTGAAGGAACGTCTCGTCAGGATGAGGGATGGTTCGGTGGTTGTAAGAAGAGTGGGCGAATGATACCGCAGCTTTTTCCGTATTTTCAATATTTGTATTACCCAGCATTTTATATACTTTTACACTAAAAACAGATACCATGTCAATGTCTAAAAAGATTATGGAGCGAAAAGCATCTGAACGAAAAGAAAAGGTAGGAGAACTTGAAAAATTGGCAGCAGCAGGAAGCGGTGACGCCAAAAAGAAACTTGCCAAAGAAAAAAGAAAGCTGAAATAATCAACAAATCTTATTTTAATATCTCCGGGGACGCGCCGCATAATTTCACAAGCGCCTCAGCCTCGATAAAGTGAAGGCTGGCAGGAATTATCAGGATGTGAAGCGGCCCCCCAAACTCATGATCCCTTAATTTTTCAAGATAATCCGAATGAACTGTGGGGGATCGTGATCCTGCCCGCGCAATTCCAACGGCAAGAGTGTTTACAAGTATTCCATCACCCCGTCTTTCTTCTATTTCCAATAGCAGTGAAGCTGCTTTTCTGATATCCATAAATCCTTTTTCCCTGTCAATATCAAGAAAAACAAGAGTATGCAAGTCGTTTTTCCTGTTCATTTTAATAGTATCATAAGGAGCTTCGGAAATTATTGTTTTTTCATTCCTGGTATATGGAAATGGGATAGTCGTTGATTTCCCGAACCTGTAATTCTGGAGGCCACTTAATCCGCAAGCTGCGGATGAAATGGAAGGCGCATGGATGATCGAGCACTCAATACCTGAATCTTTTGCACGCAGGCGAAGGTCAATATGCGTGGTAGCAACCATGGCATCGCCTCCGCTTAAGAAAACGACATTTTCCATTTTTGCGCGCGATAACCAGGCAGGATCCTGTTCAACATCTTCTCTTGACAGCACGACAAGCTTCTTTCCATAAAATTTTTCCATCTGTCCTATTGAAGTACCAAATAGATGTGAGGTATAGAATTCCACATAGACGATATCAGCATTCCTGACCGCTTCCAATCCTTTTACTGTAATATCCTTTTCATCATATAGCCCTAATCCGATAAATGTAAGCATAATTCCTTAATTGGCCGTCATATTTGTAAGTCTTGCCATCGAAAACTATAAACTTCAGGGGAACTTAATAAAAGTGATGGAATTAGTTCAAAAATTAAATGGAATAGGTCTCACGTTAGGAAGTATTCTTGGATATATTGCAATATTTGCAGGGATAATAATGACGATCTTACTTCTTGAAGCAGTTTTTCAAGGGTAATTTTCTAAATAATATTTCCATTTGTGATATACTAAAATGAAGGAATCCCTATGCATCAGGGTGCAAAGACGAGAAGGAGAATCAATACGGAAGAAACTCATCGAGATGGGCGTTCTTAATAAGGATTTAAAAATAAGATCAAGTGGAGAAGACTTATTAATTCCTGTATTAACCCCCATGGAAGGATTCAGCAAACTGGAAATAGATATTTTTGAGGTACTGGAATACGAAAGCCCTCTTTCGCAAGCTCCAGGCGCTTATGAATTAATAGGGGATATTGCGATAATCGACCAGCACGAGGATAATGTGATGGATCTTGCGAAAGTCCTTTTGCAACATAAGAATATAAAAACCGTATTCCAGGCAACAAGCGCTGTTTCGGGTGAGTACAGGACGCGTGAACTTGTGTTTATTGCAGGAGCAAAAAAATCGGAGACCATTTACAGGGAAAACGGATGCAGATACCTTCTTGATGTAACAAGTGTATATTTTACACCGCGATTATCGACTGAAAGGATGAGGATCGCAGGGCAGGTAACAGATGGCGAAAATGTCATCGATATGTTCGCCGGCATTGGACCTTTTAGTATCCTTATTGCGAAGAGATTTCCGCTCTCGCATGTGATCGCTATTGATAAGAACCCTGTCGCGATAAAATATCTCAGGGAAAACGCAAGGCTAAATAAGATAAATAATATTGAAATAAAAGAAGGTGACTCGCGTGAGGAGGTAGCGGGGATATCGGACGCCGATCACATCATAATGAACCTTCCTCATAGCGCAATGGAGTTCATTGATGCTGCTTTGGGGATAATTAAAAGAGGCGGGATCATTCATTTTTATGCGATCTCGCATGAAGATGATCTCTTTGAGGGGATTTTTAAAAATATAGAAGAACATGCCAGAATAGCAGGTTTGCGGGTCACTTCTCTTGAAAATAGGATTGTTAGGCCATATGCACCGTATCAGTATAATGTTTGTATTGATTTCCGGGTAGAATGATGGGAGTGCGACGAACTCATATTACCAATAGTTTGTTTCGAGTTCGTTACAGTTCGTCTGTTATTTATTATATGTTTAGTGGAAAACTATAGTTAAGGAGTAATATATCTTACATACTCTTTCTTCATGCACTTATCCATAACAACCTCTACCCCAGCCTTCCTCGCCTTTGCAGCCGCCCCTTCATTAACAATGCCCTCCTGCATCCACACAACTTTTGCTTTTATCGCGATCGCTTCATCCACGATGGGGGGAACGGCTTCAGAGCGCCTGAAAATATCTACAATATCAACTTTCACTGGAATTGACAGGAGGTCTGGATAGCATTTTCTTCCTTCCCATTCAGTCAGTTTGGGATTGACCGGGATAATAGTATATCCATGCGCCTCAAGGAAACTTGCAACGAAATGACTGGGGCGCCCAGAGTCCTCGGATATGCCCACAACTGCTATTGTTTTGTAATTCAGGATGGTTTCAATGGACATTCTGCTTTACCATTACGCTTTGCCTTCATGCCTTCATGTTCTCAAGCGTTTTAAGTTCACTTTTCAGCGCCATTCGCTGCCGGATAAGGTTCAGGATATACACGATGAACACTACCCACACAATTCCAAAAGCTTCATACAAATAACTCAAACTCATACTGCAATATTTCTTCGCTTATTACATAAAGATTAAGGTAAAGATTAAGGCTTTAAAGGGGATAATGCGTTATTACGTGATTTTATTGACAGAACAAAAAGTGAAACCCCCAAGACTTATTGCATGGGAGCTTACGAACGCATGCAACCTTGCCTGCATCCACTGCCGTGCATCCGCCATTAAAGAGCCGCAGCCTGGTGAATTAACCACGGCAGAGGCTATGCATTTCGTGGATGAACTTGTTGAATATAAACCCATACTAATCCTGACCGGAGGGGAGCCGCTTCTTCGCGCGGATGTGTTTGAGATCGCAAGATATGCCACATCAAAGGGTTTGCGAGCAGTTCTTGCCACAAATGGGACACTTCTTACTCCCGAAATCGTCCGGAAATTAAAAGAGGCAGGGATCCAGCGGGTCAGCATAAGCATTGATGGCGCCAATAAGGAAATGCATGACGTTTTTCGGGGAGAACAGGGTGCGTTTGAAGGAGCCCTTCGCGGAATTGATATTTTGAAAAAAGTAGGCATAAGTTTCCAGATAAATACAACTATTACAAAGAGAAATCTTACCCAGATCCCGCGCATTTATGACCTTGCAATTGAACTAAAAGCCGCAGCACTTCATATTTTCCTGCTTGTTCCCACAGGAAGAGGAGAAGATATAGAATCAGAGGAGATCCCGCCTGAGGAATATGAAAAGGTGTTGAACTGGTTCTATGACCAGAGCAAAGATAAGAGGATGCAGTTAAAAGCCACATGCGCCCCCCATTATTTCAGGATAATGCGACAAAAAGCAAAGGCAGAAGGAATAAGGATAACGCCAGAGACACACGGGTTTGAGGCGATGACCAAAGGATGCCTTGGTGGCTCTGCTTTCTGTTTCATCTCAAGCAAAGGCGATGTATATCCATGCGGTTATCTCCCTGCCCTGGCTGGAAATATCCTTGAGAAGCCATTTAAGATGATATGGGAGAAATCAAAGGTTTTTAACGACCTGCGTGACACCGGACTGCTAAAAGGTAAATGTGGCCTTTGCGAGTACAAGAACGTATGTGGCGGCTGCCGCGCTCGTGCCTATGCGGGAACCGGGGATTATCTGGATGAAGAGCCATTTTGCATGTATGTGCCTAAAGGGAAGTGATATTATGGATAAATCTAAAGTTATACTTGATGAAATTGACAAGAAGATATTGAATTCAATACAGCTTGATTTTCCCCTTGTCCACCGTCCTTTCGAGGAGCTTGGGAAAAGCCTGGGAATTAAAGAGGAAGAAATTATCAGCAGGATCAAACGGCTCCAGAAAGACAGAGCCATAAGGCGCATAGGTCCAATAATCAGCACAAAGAAGACAGGAGGCGTGAGCACACTTGTGGCGATTAAGGTGCCGTCAGGTAAAGTGGATGAGGTGGCCGGGCTTATTAATAAATACGAAGAGGTTTCGCACAATTATCTGCGTCCTTCAAATTTTAACATGTGGTTTACGCTTTCGGTAGAGAGCGAAGAGAGACTGGATGAGATCTTAAAAGAGCTAAAAGAGAAGACAGGATGCGAATTAAGGAATTTGCCAACGAAGAGGCTGTTCAAGATCGGTGTGAAGTTTAATATAAAGTAGCGTGGGGATGAAATTTGTTAGTATAAAAAACTTCATTACCCGCGTTGCCTTTATTTTCTCAAAGATGTTCCCAAAATTCTTCCAATGAAATCCCTGCTTGATTTAAAATACTTTTTAGAGTTGTTTTCTTAACTGGATCATGCAATGGTACAGTAACGGTTGCTGCTTCTCTTTGCATGTACACGTGGCTTCCCCTCTGACGTACTATGATAAAGCCTATTCTATTCAGAGACCTGATAACTTTTCTGCCAGATACTGAGGGAAGTTTAGGCATATGCGACTTCTACCTTACAGACCTCGGTATAGGACCGGGCTTGCTCCCGTGTGACTTCAATAACCAATTGAATTGCTTCTTTAATATTTTCTAAAGCATCTTCTCTTGTTTCCCCTTCACTTATAGCAGAAGGAATTTCAAGACATTGGGCAGTATATCCGCCTTCATCAGATTCTTCGAGTTTTATCGTGAATTGCATGTTTAATAATTGTTTTTGCAGTTATTTAAAAGATATCATAGAGATTTTCTTCGCATATCTTACTTCCCGAATCTCCTCTGCCTCTTCTGGAAATCCCTTATCACCCGCAAGAAATCAACCTTCCTGAAATCAAGCCAGTTGACATCAGTAAAATAAAGCTCGGAATAAACAGACTGCCAGATGAGAAAATCAGTCAATCTCTTGCCTCCTGCCCGGATAACGATGTCGGGTTCGGATTTGAATAATAAATGGGATTCGATCACGTTTTCATTTATATCCCCTGGTTCGATGTTGCCTTTTTTTACCTGTTGCATGATCTCTTTCATCGCTTTTGTCAATTCAAATTTTCCGCTGTAACCCAGTGATATATCAAGAACCATATCATCAGTTTCATGTTTTATGATCCCTTTATCCCCTCTCGTTATCACATTGACATTAGGCGTGATCTTGATAAGCATCGGCAACATCTCCAAAGACAATTTGCTGCAAATATTTTTACTGATAAATGCATCCACTTCTATTATGCTTATATGCACTGTAACTTTTTTTATGCCCATCTCTTTGCACCAGGATGCAAATGAGTTCAATTTAATATAACCCGTATCTACAAGAAGATCGCTTTCAGATAGTGCAAGGACAATATGTCCGGGCACATCCATCTGTCTTATCTTTCTCTTGAGTCTCCATTCGTATAATCCTGTAATGAATCCCATCGCTCTTTCATTGTAGCATAAGGATAAAGTATTTGCCTGAGAATACCATCTCTGAGAAATAATGAGGCTGATTGAGGAATACAGGAAACAATTTATATTTATTCTTCTTGGGTTGCTTGTTTTTTTATTCCCTATTTTTAAAGCCCCCTATTATCCGTTAGCTCTGATTTTTCTTATAGCAGGGATTCTCCTTTTGATCATCCCTTCAGGATCAGCTTTTTTTAACTATTTAGCAAGGGAATCTGATGCAAAAGCCGGGAAACTTATCACAATGATACACCTTTTTTTGACTACGGCCATACTTATATTGATAAGTTCAATGACAGGAACGGAAAAATTCCCTTTATTCATAATCGGGTCAGCATTTGCCATTACAACATTTGGCGATGGCATTGCAGACATAATAAACATTATTGAAAAGGATAGGAAACAAACCATAGATAATAAGCAGGTTGATTCAAAGGTTTATTCCGCAATATCAAGCATTGTTTTCCTGATATCAGGAAGTTTCTTTGCTTTTATTTCGGGGGTCTGGATATCTGATTTCACCGTTCCTTGGGAAATTATAATATTCCTTTCAGTGATTGGCGCTCTTACAGGCGCGCTTCTTGAATCGATGACCCGGAATGAAGATAACATCATAATTCCTTTTGGCTCTGCGATGGTAATGTGGCTTTTCTATATGTTCGGGTTTAACGTTGATACTGTATTTCTTTTGAAAGTGCTTGCATTTTCTTTTTTCCTGGGGTATCTCTCATACAGGGTGCGAATTGCAGATATTTCTGCTATGCTTTCCGCGACATTGATGGGCGTTGTTATCATCATATCCAGCGATATCAAATGGTTTTATATCCTCCTTGCTTTTTTCTTGCTCGGCAGCATGTTTACGCGTTATAAATACAATTTCAAATTGGTGAATGGAACAGCCGAAGGAAAAAGTGGAGTTCGCGGATATAAAAATGTATTCAGTAATTCACTTGCAGCCCTTGTGCTTGCGATAGCTTACGGGGTTTTTCCATCCCATGCGGCCGTACTTATGGCAGCATATCTGGGTTCTGTAGCAACAGCATGCGGCGATACGCTGGCTAGCGAAATTGGCCAGACGTTCAAAGGTGAGCCCAGGATGATAACAACTTTGAAAAAAGCAAAGCGAGGAACGGACGGAGCTGTTTCATGGCTGGGCGAGGGAGCTGCTCTATTTGGTTCACTGGCAATTGCAGTGCTTGCTTATGTTTTGATACAGCAAGACATGGTTCTTTTATTAGTGGTCACAGCAGGAGGATTTATCGGTACGAACATCGATAGTGCGCTCGGTGCAACACTCCAGCAGAAGGGTTATTTATCGAATAATGGTGTGAACCTGTTTGCGACGATATTGGGTGCGATTGTGACCGGGTTGATTTATGGGCTCGTAGTATAGTCCGGATAGTACTTGGGCCTCCGGAGCCTAGGACCTGGGTTCAAATCCCAGCGAGCCCGTATTAATTTATTGATGGCTTTGTTATTATTTTTCCTCAGGTATCGCGCAAACACTGCATTTTTCTTTATCCGAAAGATTAAGGTTTTCAGAATCCATCGCGCGTGT
The DNA here is from genome assembly GCA_041648475.1 of Candidatus Methanoperedens sp. GTDB lineage: Archaea > Halobacteriota > Methanosarcinia > Methanosarcinales > Methanoperedenaceae > Methanoperedens. Next base: position 162,667 of record JBAZOV010000001.1, read on the forward strand.
CCCCTGCGCAAGTACGGCTGCATTGGAAAGAGTGCCTGCTATCAAGATTGCGTCAAAAATCTCTTCTTTCGTTACTCCCAGGCGCTGCGCCACACGGATATGCATTTTCAGGCAATGATCGCACCGAAGAGCCGCTGAGGCCCCAATGGAAATAAGCTCGATTGTTTTTGCATCCATCCGTTTGAATTCGCGGGTTATTGAATTATCATAAAGAATCTTGGTGACAAGCAGCTCTGGGGACTTCTTCATGAAATTAAGAATATAAGGGACCTCACCATATGCCTTTTCAACTTCTTTCAGCAATTCTTCAGCAGCCTGTTCAGGCTCCTTTTTCAGGATTTTCTCTATTTTCTTAAGTTCCATGGATTTCTAAGAACGACTTAAATCCAATGAAATATAAACATTTGCATCATATTGTCGTTTTCAACGTGGAGAAATTTTTATCCGCAGATAAAAATTTCAAACCCTGTCCCCGAAAGCAAAATTGGGTTTTATGAACCTGATGCGAATTTTAAGTTTCTCTCCTTTTTGTGCATTGTTCACAAACACAACAAAGTCGTTTACCCTGGCGATCCCGTCCCCGTTTGCACCAATGTCCTCTATCGTCACTTCATATTCAGCATCCATTTTGACCGCGTCGGTCAATAATTCCTCCCCTATAACATATATCTCAGCGCTTGCCGCCCTGGACGCTTCAGGTGAAAAAGCCTGAACATTTCCAAAAAATCCACGAATCTTGTTCAGATAACCAGGGAACATATCTCCCTGGAAAACCTTAACAGCAAAACTTCCCCCATTCTTGAGGAGCTTTCGTGAGCACTCAAAAGCTGAGGTTGCAAGGTCAATAGATCGGGCATGGTCATAGCTCCAGCTTCCAGACATATTTGGCGCAGCATCGCATATAACAACATCAGCCTTACCAACCTTTATCTTCGCTCTGATCTTTTCAACAGTCCTGTCAAGACGAATATCCCCTTTTATTATATCCACGCCTTCGATCTCTTCGATAGGCAATATATCCACACCAACAACTTTTCCACCGGAAAGCTCTTTTGCGACCTGGAGCCAGCCTCCCGGAGATGCGCCAAGATCAATAACAGTATCACCCTTTTTAATGATATTGAATTTTTCATTTATCTGCTTGAGCTTATAAGCCGCACGGGAGCGGTATCCATCCACTTTTGCTTTCTTATAAAAAAAATCTCTTCTGTCTCGTGCCATTTATTTAGTTCCTAGATATAACCACTGGTCATAAATGCCTTTGCCATCCATATTGTCAATGGATCTACCGTGGATTCCATTCTTTTCAAGCGCGTTTTCAAGTATTTCTATCTCTTCTTTTTTATTTACGGTTAAAAGGATCATTCCTCCGGGCTTTAATACCCTGACCATTTCAGTCATCATATTTTCCCAGAGGCTTTTATTAAAGGAATATATCGTGCCAAGCATAAAACCCACTATCGTATCAAAAGAATTTGGCTCACAAAACTCTGAAATCCTTGTCGCATCAAGAACGATTGTCCTCTTCGGATCAAGAACACTATGCTCAAGTCCCTGGCATATCTGGCATTTATCATTATCAACAGCAAGCGGATCGTATCCTGCTTTATGAAGCGGAAGCGTTGACATCCCGTTCCCGCAGCAGATTTCAAGTATATTGCCCTTGAGTTCGTATTTGTCAAGAATATCTTTTAGCCTGGCGTTCCTGCTCTCGATATATACCATATTGTATGGTTCCTTTGGAATCTGGCAACCCTCGCATAATTGCCTGTTTACGAGAGAAACAGAATAATATTCTATAATTGCTGTGTTAAATTCAGCAGAATTAATAGTATAGAATTTATCAAACTTCAGATCACGGGCAATTTCGGAAAAGAGCACACTGCTTTGATTTGGGATCGGTCTTGATGAAATAATGTTCGTAAATATCGCATGAAATGCCTCTTCTTCATCCGATTCAGGACTGAAAAGAACAATTCCGATGATATTGCCTTTTTCATCTTTTATTCCTGAAACCTTTGCCTCCGGATCATCCCTTATATTCTCGAGGTATTGCAGCGTTAACGCATTGTTTTTCAAGGAAGCGTAACTTCCTTCTATGAAATAGATATTATCCTTTGTTTTGAATCCCAGTATGTCATGTATAAGCATATTGATCAATTAAAATTAAAATCACGATATAAACACAGGGTCGGCCATGAATTGCGGTTCATAAATGAATTAGAAAAAAAACAACGAACTAAACGAACTGGAACGAACTCCAGTGGCGTGAGTTCGTATGGAGTTCGTACGAGTTCGTTGTTAATTAATCTGCGTTCATCTGTGTTTATCTGCGGTTTGTTTTTCAAAATTTTGCCTTCTAATTATTTCATACGTTCCAAAGAGTGAAATCGTGAATAGAACACGGATGACGCAGATTGCGCGGATACGCACGGATCATGAATATCCGTGAAAATCCGTCCGTTTGGCGTCAAGCGTGTTCAAAAATAGTTTTTTCAGCGTCCCTCATCCGGTTCATCATCGCGATAGCTGGTATCACCTATCATGGCCGCTCTTATTGAATCTATCCCATCGAGCCATTCAGCGACAAGCCCTTCAGGAATGTCCTCAAGGTCTTTATCTTTTATTTTTCCACCCGCAATTATGTTTGCGCCTATTTCGGCAATATTCCCTAATACAGCCCCCATATTCTCTTCTTTTTCAGCCTCTATTGCTTTCTTGATCAGGGGTTTAAGCGATTTTGTTTTCTCAAACGCTTTCTCTATATAACATTCACATGAGGCAAAAACACCCATTAAAGACACTTGTGTTGATTCAATCATCATATCAATATCTTCGGTAATGGGCTCAACTTGTTTCAAAGCTATTTCTTTGACCTCTGAGATCTGTTTTATTGCTTCTTCTTTTGAGAATATATTCTTATCATGTTTTGCTATTATTTTCAGGCATGCAAGGACTATGTCATCTTCCATGTTGACAAAAATCGCTCCTTTTTGCTGGTCATCGATCTTAAAGCCGCTTTCTTTGACCTGGTTAATCCAGTTATGCCATCTCTCTTCGGTATAGAAGGGATTTACATTTTTGTGTTCCTGCATGATATCTCCTTAGTATCGAATTGTATTATTAAATTTATGGTTGGTCCTGTTTTTATATTGATAAGGTCAATTTCCTGACTTTCCCGATCAATTCATTTTTCCCGAATGGTTTAGTAATATAATCATCAGCCTTTAAGACATGCAGCCCCAGCAGCTTATCAATATTTTGCGCCTTAGCTGTTAAGATAGCTATGGGAATAGTCGTATTTTTTTCCTTTATTTTCCTGAATACATCCCATCCATCCATGTCCGGCATCATTATGTCAAGAAGCACAAGATCCAGTTTTCCGGCATCAATTTTAGCCAGGGCTTCCATCCCGTTATTGACAAGTATTGCTTCAAAACCTGCACTTTCAAGCACCAGTTTAACAAGTTCCAGAGTATCTGGTTCATCATCCACTACAAGAACTTTTTTTGGTGTATTAATTAGGTTCATGATTTCACCGATTTTGGCAATAAAACATGAAAGGTACTACCACTATTTTTACTTTCCGCCCATATCCTGCCACCATGTGCTTCAATTATGTTCTTTGAAATCCACAAACCCAATCCTGTGCCTCCATATTTTCGTTCGTCCGTTGAATCCACCTGGTAGAACCGGTCAAATATCTTCTCCAGTTTGTCTTGTGGAATTCCAACTCCTGTATCGCTAATCTGTATATGGGCTTGTTGGTTGTCCATTTCCCCTCTAATATGTATCTCACCTGTAATTGTAAACTTAATGGCATTATCCAGAAGATTTGAAAATACCTGCGTCAACCTTTCAATATCTCCTTCAACAACAAGGGTATCTGGTATATTTATCTTAACAGGTATATTTTTTATTGCAGCCATATTTTTCATATCCTCGACCACTGCTGCTATGATTTCATTAATGTTGATCATTTCCCCCGATAATTTGAGGTTCCTTGAATCAATAAGCTGGGAATCAAGAAGTCCTTTTATTAACCTGGACAGCCGTTTAGAATTGCGAAAGACAATTTCGGTCATATGCCTTTGTTTATCAGTTAATTTATCATCAAGCATTAGCTCGGTGTACCCTATAACAGATGTTAGCGGCGTCCTGAGTTCATGGGATATGTTAGAAAGAAAATTGTCTTTGATCTTATAAAGTTCCTGGAGTTTGGAATAAGTCAATTTCAATTCTTCATAAGAATCTTTAAGCTCTTCTTCGAGTTTTTTCCGTTCTGAAATATCCTCGATGACAGTAATGATTTTTTCAACTTTTCCATCTTTATCCTTTATTGGGATCTTGCTCGTGCTTGTGTAGATTGTGTCCCCGTAATATTGTGTTTTTTCCTCACTAAGGAATATCTCTCCTGTTTTGATAACATGCTTATACTCTAATTCCACATTTGTCTCTTTAAGAAAGGGATACACATTTAAAAGATTAGTATTAATAATTTTTTCTTTCTTGATCTTGCCTCGTGCGAGTTTTATCAATTCATTGTTTACAGCAAGTATTTTCAGGTCTGTATCAACAACATGTATAGCCAAATTTATATTATTCAGGATATCATCGTTAAAATCTTTAAGATATTTGATATTTTCAAAAAAAGTAATATTCTCTATAGATATTCCGATCTGATTTCCTATTGCAGAGAAAAGTTCTTTATCCCGGCTTGAAAAAACATGACTTTTCTTGCTGCATATAGTAATTACTCCGAGAACTTTATCCTTTGATTTAAGGGGAATACTAAATTCAATTTTATCACAAACTTTTTCAGTCCCAATATGTATCCTGTGCTGGAATCCCTGTGTTTTTTCATCGAAGAGATATGCATCTGAACTTTCCATACCAGTCAAAATCTGTATGGCAACAAGTGATCGGGTTAATATCTTATCGATATCAAATGTCTCACGGATGATATTTGATATTTCGTTAAGCGCTGCAAGTTCACGGTTTCTAATGATAATTTGATCTTCAATAAATTTATGCTGGGTTACATCCCTTATTACCATTATTATATTTTGATTATCTTTCTTATCCAGGAACAATGAGGCATTTATTTCCAGGATTTTTTTTTCAAAATCGGATTCTATCTCATGCACGAACCTGATCGGTGTTTTTGACTGTAATAATGAATTTATGGGGCATTTTTCCATCTGGTCTTTTGATGGCAAAACCCCAAAGATCATTTCATGGCAGGTTCTTCCAAGAACATCTTCTTCTTTTGCCCCGATCATCTTCAAGAAAGACCGGTTCATTTTGATGATCTCATGATCGATGTTCACGACTATGATGCCATCCTCGATGCTATCGAACAATGTCTCAAGATAGTTCTCCGCTTCCTCGATCTTTTCTTTTGAGGAGACAAGTTCATTGATCTTTTGATCAAGGCTTGAAGCCATGTCATTAAAGGTATCTGCAAGTTCACTCATTTCGTCTCTGGAACTCACTTCTATCTTCTGGTCAAGAATGCCATTATTAATTCTTTTTGCCCCGTCCATAAGTCTTAATACCGGCTCAGTTAATCGTTTTCCGATAAAATATGCAAAAACCCCACCAAGGATCATAGCGAAGATCGCTATATACAGGAGTTTCCTTGATGCCTCAAATATTTGCATCCTAACCCTGTTCTCAGATAAACCGATATGGACATACCCTATATTCTTAAAAAGCAGCGCGTCAAATTCGTGAATGACACCGTTTTCCGTGGATATTATTTCTTCCTTATTAACATCTTCCGGTTTGGTATAATTCATAAGTGCTTTTGGGAAACCTTTGTCAAATGAATGAACGATCACATATCCCTGCAGATCCGTCACAAAAACATATTCGATTTCAGGATAGTTATTCTTAGTATTATCAACAGATTTCCTCACTTCAACTAAGTCATCAATAAGAATATTATTTGAAACTTCAGAAGCAAGGTTATTTGCCAGCAGGAACCCAACATTTCTGAATTCCCCTTCGATTATTCCTGTCTGTATTTCCTGTATCACAAAATATGAGCCTGATACTATCAAAAATATAATGGCCAGCATAGATACTATGATCCGAAAACGCAGACTGCTCATGATATTTTCCTCCTCATTTCCCTGATAGAATCATAAGCGCTATCATTGAGAGTCGTAAACCTTTCAATCCTTATATTCGCCAGGATTCTCTTTCCCTCTTCATTATTGCTCATATCCAGAAAAATACCCCTTAGTTTTTCTTCAAGGTATGGATCGATATCCTTTGAAACAACGATCGGGGGAATACCAAAAGGCGGTGAGATCTCAATGATCCTTGTTTTTGATATTATTTCAGGGTGGGTTTCTTTCATATACTGATATACAAGACTGTCAACAGCCGCTCCTTCGGATAACTTTTCGGCTACTGCAATTATAGAATTATCATGGCTGTATGTATAAAACCAGTTCTTTTTTCCCTGTTCATCTTTTCCAAAGAAAGAGTCAGGCGTTTCATTGAGGAGGTAAAGCCTGTATGCTGGATAAAGTTGTCCTGAATTTGATAATGGATCAGAAAAAGCAAATTTTTTTCCTCGAAGGTCTGTCAGGTCTGTGTAATTGCTTTCATTTTGGACTATAATATAAGAGTTATAAGTGGTATTATTATTTACTACTGGTGCAACAAGCAGCTTCATCCCGAATTCTGAGTTCCCATCAATGTATGCCCCACCGCAAACAAAAGCAAAATCTATTTCGTTGTTCTTTATGAGGTCATTGATTTCCTTGTAACTTCTTCTCTGTACGATCTTCACAGAACCGCCAATTTTTTGCGAGATATATTGGATCATATCTTCATAATATTCGTATGATTCCTTTGGGGAAACAACTGATGCAATTGCTACTCTTACTGCTGTATCATTCACGATTTTTTGAGGCTCTTCTACAACACTCAGGTCTATTTTTTCTGTCTTATCAACACAGCCTGAAATTAATACGAGCAATAAAACAAATATTAAAGACGCAGATTTCATCTAGATTATCCTCTTAATAATTCTTTAATAAGCCAGCCCCAGTATTTTACAGATGCTATGAAACCAAGGGTCAGTCCGATCGAAAAACAAAGATATCCGAATAATTGTGTCATATTCAGGCTCTCAAAAGATAGCGCCATTATTATCGAACCCAACAATGTAAAAAATATGCCCAGGTAATAAAGATAATAATATTTCTTGAGCCCCATGGTTTCACCCAGTCTTTTGCTGATAACGCTCAGGATATAAAGTATTGATGAAAACATTAGAAAAGATACAAAATCGAATAACTCTATATAACTGCTCACTTTACACCTACCATTTTCCTGTACAGGGAAACAGTTACCAGAAAAGAGATCACAGAGCCAATGAATTCTATAAACTCGGTTTCAACGTTGAAATCAGCAAAAAATTTTAGAAGTAATAAAAAAAATATAATTACTGGTATAAAGAATAAGTAATAATAAGTATTAATACCAAATTTCTTCTGGTAAAATAGGGCGATAGCGGCAATAATAATCAAGATCAGACCAGCTATGCCCCATGAATAGATATTTAACAATTCTTGGAGTAAAATCGGATCCATAAATGCTACTTTTTAAATGCTTCCATAAATGCCTGTGATGGATTTTTGATAGGATTTCCTGATAATAAGCCCGAGTATTCGCTAAAAGGCATCATGATTTGCGCCCCATTATTTTTGATAACAAATTCCCTTATTTCTTTGTCATGCTCACTTCCCCTCATCTTAAGCACAGATATGGCTTTTCGCATCTCGCTTTTTATCTCGACATACCTTAGCAGGATGACAGTGTCCATATATGGCGAGATCCCCATCCCTGTTATCTGTGTTGCACCTGTCAGGTCAGATGACTCATTAGTATATACTGCGGTTACATTCTTATTTTTTAAAATATTATTGATATTTCCCAGATATTCGGGCAACTGCGCATATTGTGGCAACAATATCTTTAGCCTGCCAGCCCCATCCAGCAGCAAACGTCTTGCTTTTATTGAATCAATTGTCTCTTCTATCAGAAGCGCCAGTTCATATGCATCATATTCAAGCGGGGATATTATTTTAAGAAGGTTCTTATTTTCAAATTCCTTCAGGTTCCAGTTGAACATGGTCGAATTTTCACGGATCTGCTCTATATCCTCTTCAAATGAAACTATGATGCCGGGTTCATTTTTTAAAAGCCCATCCATGATAAATTGCATTCCCAGGATTGTTTTTCCTGTACCGCTTGAGCCTGAAACCAAAATTGAAGAACTGCCTATAAATCCTCCCCCGGTCATTTTATCCAGTCCTTTTATTCCAGTTGAGATCCTTTCCCTGGACAGAGATGTCCTTGCTCTTGAATGCAACCTGGGGAATACATTGAATCCGTCCTTATTGATCTTGCAGGAATGTTTGCCACCGTGAAATTCTCCTCCTCTCATCTTAAGAACATTCAGGTAACGAATATTGCTTTCATAAAAAGGTTCGTTGCTGATATAGATGATCCCATCAACCATATAGCTCAGTGTGCTTTTAATGAGCTCATCCTCGGTAAATTCTCCCGTTATCAGGACAAGCGAATTCCATCCTTTCATGCTTGTAAATAAATCATAGTAGAACTCCCGCTGTGATTCTGCATTCAGCCCATAGGAAAATACATTTACAGAATCAATTACGATCCTGTCAGGCCTTATTGTTTCGATATTCCTTTCCAATTCCTGTATGATTGCTTTTGATCCGTTGTGGATGACATCGATTTCAATAGGCACATACTTCACATTGCCTTTTCCCAGAAGCGAAATATTATAAAAAGAAAATTTGGACATAAAATTATTAATCATGGCTATGGGCTCGGAAAGTGCAGTTATATACATGCATATCTCTTCATTTTTAGCGCTGTTGAAAATGGATTGCATTACCATCGTTGTTTTTCCAGTCCCTGCATTGCCTGCAACCAAAACGATCGAAGGTCGCATGAATCCTCCGCCAAGGATCGCATCAAGGCCATTTACACCGGTTGTTACCTGTTTCATATTTTCCCCCTTAGTTCAACACAAAATTTCTTTGATGCGCTGCGAAGCTTTTGTCATCTCAATTAGAACAAGCCCCAGACTTGCGTCCGGTTTTGTCATAACTAATAATAATGCTTTTTGACCAGCCCCGGTTCCTATTATCCGTCCGGTTTTGGATTCCACTATAATCCTGTCTGGAATGCCTTTTCCAAGCTCCGTTGTTGCTGTTTCCGCGGCGCCGATCATTGTTGCGCACATTGCTACAAATGTTTCAACATGTTGTTTCCTGGGCATTGTTGAACATATTAGTAAACCATCCCTGCTAGCCACAGCTGATGTTTCCACTCCCCCTATATTATTAATATTCTTTAAAATCTTTTCAAGCATTTCAATAGTAGTCATTTTAAACCCTGTTAATACAAACTTCCTAAGATATATGTTTTATTATGATTATCATTGAAATCATGGATTTGTGTGAGGTATTTATACATAGAATAATAAATATGTATATATTATTATATGTATTATTCTATATATATTGCTGGCCTCATTGGAACTGCAAAGCGGCTTTTTTCCTGCGGGTCATATCTAGTGGTATCATCAGCATTGTATATCTCAACATCGCAATCAACAACACGCTGCAGGAAATCGAGTGATTCCTTAAGGGCCAATGTCTCATCTAGATCCAGTTCGGTCAGGGAATTCATCAATTCCTTTTCCATTCCCTGCACATCAGTAATGATTTTCTGTGCAAATTTCGGGATTTCCTTTGCATGAGGCCTCATCCGGGGATCGCTCATGAGTTCATTCATGAGAGTTTTCATGTCAAGGACATTGTCTTTTTTCATCATTATTGCTTTTTTCAGGATATTTTTCTTCCATGAAGGTGCTGTATAAAGAATTACTCTTTTTGGTTTTAATTTGATCAGCCTGAGTATTTCTTCAATATCCCTCAGGGTGTTGCCAGTAATTTCTTCTGCAAGTTCCGCGCCCCTGTCAATGAGTGAAGTATCCTCTTCGGGGAACGTATTCAAAGAAATGAAACTTTTCCCTGACTGTTCCCATATTTCTTCGCAAATATGAGGCGTAAATGGCGCCATTAACCTGACCCATGTATTAAGTATGTCTTTTTTGGCTGCACAACCGCCGCGTCTTTCATACCATTTCATATCGTTAATTATATGATAAAACGCATTCTGTACCGCTCTTCTTGTCTGCATTCTATTCAGGGCATCAGTCGTTTCCCTGATCCGGTACTGCAATTTACTGAGCATCCATTTATCGATGAACTTCAATTCGCAATTGGTATTAGAATTAGTGTTAGAATTTGTATTGCTATTGTTTTCTTCGGCAAGGCAATCATATGCGATATAATAGAACCTCTCAAACTGTTTTCGTGTAGCTTCTATATCCGCATTGCGCCAATCTGCATCCTGGACATGTTCAGCTGTGCTGAGGATATAAAGACGCGTTATGTCAGCGCCATATTCTTGTACCGCTGATCTCAATGTGAGTATAGGCCCTTTGGATTTACTCATCTTCTGTCCTTCAAGCGAGACAAAACCATTGATGGCGATCGATTTTGGCCAGTAGGTTTCCGGGAATATCGCGACATGATGGAACAGGAAAAATAAAATATGGTTCGGGATCAAGTCCTTGCCTGAAGAGCGAAGGTCAACCGGGTACCAGTAAAGGAAATCGTTCCTTATTGCGTTGATTATACCAATATCGATGCCTGTGCTTGAAGATACACTCTGTGCCGTGCCTTTACCCAGCAGGCAATAATTGAAAAACTCATCTTTTAATTGATCAGGCTCGAATTTATCAAGATATTTCGCTATAATATAGTAACACATGTATATTGTGGAATCACCAAGGGATTCTATCATCCACTCCGGGTCCCATGGCAGCCTTGTTCCAAGCCCTTTTCGGCGTGCACAGGCTTTGTCTTTTAGCCAGTCGATCTTATTTTCAAATTCCACTCTCAATTCAGGCGGGATGATCTGCATACCTGCAAGGCATTTATAAACCTGTTCTTTCCATGAAGGTTCGGAATAATTCAAGAACCACTGGTTCTTTACCATTTTGATAACGCATGTAGCTCCGCACCTGCATATTACCGGATGTTCGCTAAACTCATAAAAAACATCAGCGATACCCTGTGTGATAAGGTCACGTGCAAGCACGTCTTTTATTTTAGATACCGACATGCCAGCGTATTTTCCGGTTGTTTCGGTAAGAATGCCTCCATGGAATTCCCTCCTGTAAACGAGTTTTGTGGCTTCTTCTGCTTTTGGGTCGTTCTGGTTTTTGACTTTTAATTCAGTAACAGCATCAACAGCAGGATATTTTCCGTATTCCGCCACTTTAATAAGTGCGATGAGAGGGATCGATGACACATCTTCTGTTATTCCATATTCTGTCAGGTCAGCGCCTTTCAGGTCGCGAAGTGCAAGATAATCGTATGGGGCATGGGCAGGAACGCTCATGACTAAGCCGCTGCCATTCTCAGGGCGCACAAAAGATGCAGGAAGGATCGGGACAATAGAACCTGTAACCGGATTTGTCACTTTTTTACCTATGAGGGCATCGCCATTGACCTGGCCTATGAGTTCCACGTTCTTATCAGTGAATTTGAGTTTATCGTAGGCTTCTTTACTTACTATCCAGGTCTCGTCGTTCACTTTGACCCTCATGTGCACGATTTTGGGATTGACCCAGAGATTCGTTACTCCGAATACTGTTTCAGGGCGAAGCGTGGCGCAGGGAAGGATTTCGCCGTCATCCAGTTTGAATTTTATAAGCGTATATTCGATGATCGTGGCATCCTCGCCTCTTAAAATATCGTGATCCTCGACCGGATTTTCATCATGCGGACACCATCTCACAGGATGCGCTCCTTTTACCACTTTGTCCAAACTGTGAAGCAGGTTGAACTGCCAGGTGATCATTTTTTTATAATGCGGGTCGGTTGTCGTGAATTTCCTTCGCCAGTCAATGGAAAAACCGATACTTTTCATAGCAGCTTCATCTTGAACGCTGAAATATTCAACGATCTGTTCTGGTGTCTTAATATTGTCCAGGACATCAAGTGGGATCTGATGGAGCTGGTTATATACCCGGATGGTTTCAGGATCTTTTTTTGTTATCTGTTCAGCCAGACCAACTATTGGTGTTCCTGTTGCATGAAAACCCATGGGAAAAAGGACATTAAATCCAAGCATTCGCTTATAACGTGCGATCACATCCCCGATAGTGAAAGTCCTGGTGTGTCCTGCATGAAGGTTCCCGTTTAAATAAGGGTACGGGATCGTGATAAAGAATTTCTTGCGATCATCTGGCTCAGGCTCAAATATCCTTGCCTCTCTCCATTTACGCTGCCATTTATCCTCTACTTCGTGCGGATCATACCTTTCTTTCATTATTAGCTCCCATCTAATTGAGTTGGTCAACTTCTATGAATTTATAATCGATTGGCGGATAACCCTGGGCCAATAGACGCAGATTTACATCGGTATTATTTATAAAATATTTCTTTTCGTTTGAAAATTCAACACTACTGCCTTGTTTTTCGAGAGTAAACGTTTTCTCTTCAAGGATCTGGTCGCCTATGCGGATCTGTGCTCTTATTGTGAGCGGAATGGTTATTTGATTCATGACAATAACTTTCAATGCATTAAGCTCGTATTTTGTCTCGTTCCCGGTGGAATAATTACTCAGTTTCTTGATTCGCGCTGTTACATATAATGCAGTGCGTGGCAATTCCACGGGTGTTGTGACCGATGGCGCAGGTGTATTGGCCGCCTGGGATACTACTATTATGGTGCCAGTTAGATTTTTATTTTCAAGGCTGAATGTATAAGTTCCGATTTTTGGAAATACATGTCGATACTGGTGATAATATGCCAGTAATTCATTATCAAAAAGCCTATCGTTGCTGACAAGAGTAAGAGTAATTGGATCATAATTATCCCAGACTACTTCATCACCCGCATTGATGGTCTGGATATTCGGAATGAATCCTCTTGATCCATCTAATCTTACCTGTATTTCATTACCTGTTGGTGTGAATTCCGCAGGTGGTGTCATTAAAGGCGTAGCTATAGCAGTTGCAGTTATCGCCGGGGTCGTTTTGGCGGTTTCGGTTAAATTATTATCTCCAACACATCCGGACAAGAGAACGGCTAACAAGATGACCGTTATGAATAGAATTGATTTAAATCGCACCATGTTCCCGTATGATAAAATACTTTATTGATAAAACTATCGCAGATATATTTTATTGAATAATTTTTGATCCATATCGCACTTCATATACAGCAACATCCCCATACTCAAACACCTTGTGAAACTTCTCAGGGTATTCATCAAAAAGCAACTGGTGTGAGAATTTTTTTGCCTCAGCCTCACCAAAATATACATAAGCGACATTATACTTCTTTAAAAGCTCTTCTACTTCACGAATGTCACCTGAGGTATAAATCCTGCCAACATCCGACCAGCGCATATCTATTTCGCTTCTCTTTGGAAATCTCCAGTTAATCTCATGCCCCGCCCATCCAATAACTGTCGGCAGTCCCGTAAACGTTGTGATGGCGGAATTCCATTGGTACAATTCACCAGGCGCCTGGAGAACGACTGGCTGCCCTGTGAGATTCCTGAACCACAATATAGCCTGGTAGTCCTGGGGGTGCTCTTTCTGAACGTATGTTTCACCATTAAGACCGGATGCTCCTGCGAAGCCGCCTGACTTTCCCAATGTGGCAAAAACAGGATATATAGATACCATGAGAATCAGGATAACTGCGGCGATCCCCCATATTTTTCCTGGATTGATTTTCTCCCTTAACAGGAAAAAGACATAACCGGTTGGAACGCTCCACAGGATCCAGTTCTGGAGGTAAAATTTAAAGACAGTGTTCAGGCGGATGAAACCCGGGTTTCCGCTTCCCAGCGCATCCAGAATATAAAAGAACTCACAAAAAATGGATATGAATACTCCGGTGATCATCAAGATCAAAATAAATACATTATTCCTATTCTTCTCTTTTAAAATGGAGAGCACCAGCAGGGCAAGAAGGGGAAGAAGCAATAGCAATAATTCAAATTCATTAATTTTCGGTTTTTCCACGTTGTCAAAAATAAAAAGTTTGATCTCAAATATCGTTATTAATGCAGCAATTAATAGCAAAACAAATGAATATTTTGGAATGTTTGCAGTAATAGTTGCTTTAATTGCTGTAATATTACTTGGTTTATTTGTATTATTATTTATATTATTTTCTGCATTATTTTGTATATTTCTAAATATAAAAGTGTATATAATGAAGAGGAAAAAACCGAAAATTGCTATATAAAAGATCAAAGAAGATCTTCCAGAAGGAACTAATAAAATGTTCTTATCGATTTTATACGATAAGTGGTATGGAAGATATAAAAGATAACTTGCTGCAGCCATGGCTGCTATTGAAATTATGGGTTTTAAATTTTTCTTTTTTCGTCCTGGTTGGTTAGATAAGATCACAGTAGATACTGTAATAATAATCCCCAGAACAAGATAGACAGGATAATCCCATGTATTCAGGGGATATAAAAAACCGATAGCAAGTCCTGTGATAAGAATAGGTATCAGATCCAGATCATCTGATCTTATGATATTGAGCAATAGAATAATAACCAGAAGCTGGAAAGTGATCGAGATCATATGCGCATGAACATCACCCTGGAGGAATGAAAAAAATGGAAATTCATTGATCGTATCAGGGATGACTCGTGAACTTGTCCAGTAACTAAATGAAAGAATCCCATTATAATTTTCTTTTATCAAGATATTTAACAACTGGAAAAAGCCACTAAGATTTCCTGCGATTGTCACAAAAAAAGCGGTTATAATGCCATATTTTATTTTTTCAGTCAGATTGAATCCTATCCCGAAGGCGGTTGTGAATGACAGGGCGAAAAATGAAGCTGTGGCAAGATTGAATGCTATCGATGGAAACACCCCTGAAATGTTTATTAAATTAGCAACTATGAGATACCCGAAATAATAATAATAAGTCACAGTTCCTGACATCCATGGGTCAAGCGGAGGAAATTCGGTTGTTCGAAGCATGCTGTTTATGAATGTCATATCCATGAACTTCTCACCGCCTGTCCAGTATATTTCAGGGCTGTACGCACGGATTATTACAAAAATAATAAATGCGATCAAGAACAGGATTTCAAATTTGAAGATGTACTTTTTGTCTATAGAGATATGCGTTTTTTTCAGATACATGAAATAAATTAAGAGCGAAATAATTCCTGTCAGTGCAAAGGAAAACAACACAGAAAAATAGGAATAACCTGTGAAATAAGATATTATCCAGCTAAAATATGTCGTTAACAGTAACCCAAGCGGCTTTGAAACAGAATATCCATAATCTTTCAAATTCCGGCATAAATAAAAAGAAATCGGAAGCGCAAGAAAACCAATTATCTCAAGAACAAGCCACCAGGTTGCGATATCAAAGAAGTTTAAGCCCATAAGGATTAATACACCCAACCCAACTATTTAATCCTATTATGCGCATTTGTTCGTGCATGGTTTCACAAGATGATGTATATGATTTTGAAAATAAATACATTTTGGCTCTAGATCGGTTGGCGTTTCGATATTTGCCATCACTTGCCTTTCGAAAACGAGTGAATAAAATCCCCAATTTGACTTATATAAAAAGGGAAGTAACCTGTAATTCCCACCATGGCTGTTATAAATATAATAACATCAATAAGCGTAAGTGGTTCCAAGCTACTTATATTTTGAAAATAATTTAATCGGATAAATATTATATAAGCTAAGGCACACCAACCAGCAAAACAACCGAAGAAGTTAAACCAAAACTGATGAACCTTCCAAGACCTAGGTTGTTTGTCATATGACTTTCTTTTTAATAATTTGGATAAGTCCCCCAAGTCTGTTTTATTAATATTATGTATTTCAAATGCGTAATATCCATAAAATAAAGAGAAAACTAAAGCAAAAATAAAATATATTATAACAAAATGAGAAAAAGAGAGAATTTGTATGTAATCCATAAGCTCTACCACCGAGTTGTATTATCTATTATAATATTTCTACTCCCATAAGAATTCATACCATAACCTGAATATCTGCGACCCCATCCCGAAAACATCTTTCACTAGGTTGACTTTTGTAGTTCCTCCCTGCTTCCATTCCACAGGGAATTCCTTTATCCTGTATCCGGCGCGCTGCGCTCTTACGAATAATTCCGTATCCCAGAACCAGTGAGTGTCTTTGATATTATCCATTAACGCAAACAGTGCCTCACGCCTGAAGGATTTAAAACCGCACTGGTGGTCATAGAGTTTTGAACCAAGCATCAGACGAGTAAGGAAATTGAAACCTTTACTTGCAAATCCCCGTTTGAAGGGGCGTTTGACATTGCTTTGCGGAAGCATCCGTGAACCTGTGGCAAAATCATATCCATCACGGATGGACTGTATGAGCTCTAACAGATGCTGCATATCCGTCGCAAGATCCACATCTATGTACCCAAGTATGTCCCCACTCGATGAGCGAAATGCCCGATCCAGGGCGCGTCCCCTTCCCTGGCGTTCCTGGGAATGAAGATGTTTTACAAAATCATATTTTTTTGCAAGTGATTCACATATTCTGTCTGTTCCGTCCTTGCTCCCATCCTCAGCGATTATTATTTCAAAAGAAGATGAGATCTCACGAAGGGCTGCCGCAGTTCTTTCAACTGTATCTTCCATTCTTTTTGCTTCATTATAAGCAGGCAGGACAATAGAAACCTCTACTATATTTATCACTCCAAAAAAAGATTGCCCAAAGTCGTTATCAATAAAAACGGATATCTTATTTCATCCCGTACACATTTTTCTTTCTTCTCTCGATGGTATCATTTAACCTGTCACGGTCTGTAGAAGGCGGTTTTACCTCAACGAGTTTTTTTTCTGCTCTTTCTGGAGGTTTTTTCTTTCGGGAGTCCCATACGCTATCATATACATCCGACATTATTTATTCACCTTTTATCCATCTTTTCAAAATTCATCTTCATCTTCCATATCTTCTGAGTCCGGCATACTCGCTAAGCTGACAAGGTCTGAAATAAGACGCACACAATGCATATCATTCAATCCCATTTCTTTTGAATTTTCAGATAACTCTTTTGCATCACTATATGCTACACACGCCGGTGTACAATCCCGATCCATATAACAGCATTTTTTTGTCTTCATTGCCCGTTAATTAGTATTAAGACCTATAAATTCCTTGCCTTTAAACCTGGAAAAACACCTACTCAATAGTCTTTATAATTCTTAATATTTCTAACCACGCTGTTTTTCAATATTCCGATACCCTCTATTTCAACTTCCACCTCGTCTTTATCGTGTAATTCACCAACGCTGGGCGGTGTCCCGGTGGCTATGACATCGCCGGGTTCAAGGGTCATGATCCTGGATATGAATTCGATCAATTGCGGGACCTTGAAAATCAGGTTGGATGTTCTTGAATCCTGGCGCAGTTCCCCGTTAACTCTTGTCCTGATAAAGAGGTCGCTTGCATCCAGTTCAGGGTTTGATATGAATGGACCAAAAGGAGCGAAGGTGTCAAAACTTTTGGACCTTGTCCACTGGCCATCTTCCTTCTGGAGATCCCTGGCTGTAATGTCATTAAAGCAGGTATAACCCATTATCACGCTTCCTGCCTCCGATGAACGGATGTTCTTGCATCGCTTTCCTATTACAACGGCAAGCTCCCCTTCATAATCTACACGTTCTGCCTGATCAGGATATTCTATTTTTCCCATGTGACCAAGGATGGATGACGATGGTTTAAGAAATATTAAAGGAATCTTTGGTACTGGCATACCCAACTCTCTGGCATGGTCGGTATAATTCAGTCCCACGCAGATTATTTTGCCAGGATATGTTGGCGGCAATATTTCAAGATCACTTAGAAGGAATGTGTCTCTGTATAGCCCTCTTTCGACAATAACCCTATCTCCACGAACTTTACCCTGGAACACTTTATTGTCATATTTGAATCTGCCGATCATAAACTGATACCTTTTCTTGTTTATTTTGCAGCTTTGCCTATTAAGATTTTGATCGAAAAATATTGTGATTATTAAAACGAAAGATTTATACATGATTAACATAATTATCATAATTATTGTGCTCATATAATCACACGGAGGAAATAGAGAAATGAAATTTGTTCATGTGCAATCGGTACTTCCACAAGAGGATGTTGCTACCCTTAAAACAAAAACAGGTGAGTCTTCTGTCAAGGAAGCCATTTCAAAAGCAGTGTACTATTATTTGAAATTTGCAAAGGAAGAATAATATGAAAGATATCTCAAGATACGTCACGTCTATCCAGATCCAAAAAAAAGAAAGTGAGCACCACAACATTTCCATCGGGTTTGAGAGAAATGGAGCGATGCGATTATGTTTTCAGGATACGGCTGAACTGGGGCAGAATTCAACGTATATTAATGAGGCATCTTTTCCAAACAGCGGAATACTTGTTCATGGGATGTATTCAATGTGGCTTTCCATATTTACAAGGCACTTGCCGCATATTTCCGGTGATGAAATCGAGTGATCAACAAAGATTTTATAGATATATGAGTCATTAATAGAATATGGTTACAATAGCTATATTGATCGGATCGGAATCAGACCGGCCTGTTGCCGATAGAACTGCAAAAGTGCTTGAAAATGCAGGGATAGATCATGAGATTGCGGTCATTTCAGCCCACAGGACCCCTCAAGAATTAGAAGAATATGTACAAAGAAGTGACGCTGAAGTATTTATTGCAATCGCAGGATTATCCGCAGCGCTTCCCGGTGTGATCGCTTCACGCACAAAGAAACCTGTCATAGGTGTGCCCGTTAGTTCAAAACTTGGCGGACTTGATGCGCTATTGTCAATAGCGCAAATGCCAAAAGGTGTGCCTGTTGCCTGTGTGGGAATTGATAATGGTGAGAATGCGGCATACCTGGCTTTGCGGATAATCGGGAAAAGCTGATTCAGGATAAGTTTTTTTGAGGTTATTGTAGGGTTTGAGATTACTGTTGAGCCTTGTATCACCACAATTCTTAAGAACTAATACTAATATACTAAAATTCGATGAGCGATCTAAAGGCATCAGATATATCTGGAAACCCTTTGAAGATTGGCAGTTTCGTAGAATATGAAAATACGGGGACAAAAGGAACTGTCACTGAAATTATTTCAGATGATGAAGGTGTATGGGCGCTTATCGATAAAACAAATCTTTATTATAAACCCGATGTTCTTAGATTAATAAGAACGGTGGACGAAAAAGAACTTAGAGAGAAAAGATTCTCTCGTGAAGAAATAAACGAAGCTCTTGAAAAACAAAAAGAATCCCCCATATCATTTGAAATTGGGGAAGGCAGCCAGGTGAGCGGCGGATAGAAAATATACTTCTTGATTATTCGCAGCTTATTCCAGAAACGTAAAGCTTTGCCTTGATTTATTTTAAAATTTATTGTCATGTATTATCGTTAACGATTCGTAAACTTTAAGTACTTTAGAGGAATTGATAGGATTTACAAGGGATTGTAATGGATGTTCAATACAATAAAACACAACATTGTCGGGATGAATAGAACATAATTAACTTGTTTTTCGTTCTATAATCGAAAATGTTGTATCTCGTTTGTTGTATTGCTTCCAAGTGATCAATTTCTTGGAAACTACAAAAAATTAGGAGGTAATTAAACGTGGCTGACACAATAGACCTATATAGCGACAGAGGAGCAAAACTCAAATCAGGCGTCGATATCAACGACATAAGCCCAATGAGAAATGCCGCTATCAAATCAATAGTCACCGGTATCAAGCGAACAGCGGCCGTTGACTTAGCAGGAATCGAGAAAACCTTAGCAACATCTGCAATAGGTGGCAAAGGCAGAAAGATCCCAGGCAGAGAAATGAAGTTAGACATCGTCAAGAACGCTGCAAAACTCCAGGCTGCAATTGCAGACATGGTAAAAGTAGACAGCGGAGACGACACAGTAGTTAAAGCCTTAAACGGTGGAAAACAGTTAATCGTTCAGGTTCCATCAGTCAGAATCGATGTAGCAGCAGAATATGTATCATCATTGACCGTTGCAGCATCAGCAACAACACAGGCAATCATAAGCCAGTTCAACATCGGCATGTTCGATGCACCAACCATCAAATCAGCCGTCTGGGGACAGTACCCACAGACACTCGATATGGTCGGCGGAAATGTAAAGTCAATTGTCGACATCCCACAGAAAGATGAAGGCTTTGGTTATACATTAAGAAACGTCATGGCAAACCACCTTGCAGCAACATGCAAGAAGAACGCTATGAACACAGCAGCACTTTGCTCAATCCTTGAGAATACCGGTGTCTTTGAAATGGGAGACGCAGTAGGTAACCAATTGAGACACAGATTATTGGCATTCTCATACCAGGGCTTAAACGCCAACAACATGGTATATGGAACAACAAAAGCATTAGGCAAGACTGGAACTATCGGTTCAGCTGTCCATGCAACAGTTGAGAAAGCAATCGCAGACAAGGTAATCAGCGCAGATAAGAAATACGCATCTGGCTATATTGCCTATAAGACCAACGATGTTGGAAAGTGGAATGCATATTGTGCAGCAGGCACACTTGTTGCAACACTCATCAACTGCGGTGCAATGAGAGCCCCACAGTCAGTATCAGCAGTATTACTGTACTTCCAGGACCTCATTGAAAAGGAAACAACACTCCCAGGATGCGACTTTGGTAAAGTACAGGGCGCAGCAGTCGGATTCTCCTTCTTCTCACACTCCATCTATGGTGGCGGTGGACCAGGAGTCTTCAACGGCAACCACGTAGTTACCAGACACTCAAAGGGTCTTGCAATTCCTTGCGTAGCAGCAGCAGTTGCTCTTGACGCAGGTGTACAGGTATACAGCCCAGAAAAGACCTCCGGATTAGTAGGAGATGTTTTCAGCGCTGTAGACGAATTCAGAGAACCAATCAAAGCAGTAGCAGGAGCCGTATAAATCGGAGACTAGAATGGTAAGAGCTGCTTCAAAACCGGGTAAACCGATCCAACTCAAAGTATTCCCAAGTAGATTATTACAGCCAGAAACTGCTGAAAAACTCTTAAATGAGATTGATCAGGTAAAAGGCGTAATAAGAATGCTCGTAGGTGGAAAAAATCTTCCTCGAAAGGTCACATGCGGACCTGGAACGGGGTCTGATGTTAACCATCCTAATCGGGAAGTAATCCATGTTGGAGATGCTGCATTTGAATTGCATGTAATGGTGGGTGAGGTAGTAGTCGAAGTAGAAGATGAATGTGCAAGGGAAGAACTAAGAAAAGCATGCGAACGAGCGTTGCCTTTTTCCTTTGAATTCAAGCAAGGTTTCTTCATAAAAACCCAGGCTACTTTGGTTGATTATGGAAAGTATGGATTCAAGAGCAAGACTGATGAAAGTATCAATCTTGAAGATGAACGAATGCTTGGCCTGATAGACCCGCATGCAAGCATAGATGGAAACCTCTGTATGATTTCATCAGAGGCAGAGAAATGATTAGTTTATTCAAGGAGCAGAAAGAACCGATTCAAATCAATTAGGAGGAAAAAATATGGCATATAAGGCACAATATTATCCTGGCAGCACCTCAGTTGCTAAGAATAGAAGAAAACACATGTCAGATGACTTAGAGAAAATGCGTGATGTCTCTGATGAGGATTTGACAGCTTTACTGGGTCATAGAGCCCCCGGTGCAGATTACCCAAGCACACATCCACCACTTGCAGAAATTGGTGAACCAGCATGCCCGGTAAGAGAAGTTGTTACACCAACACCAGGCGCAGCAGCAGGCGACAGGGTCAGATACTCACAGTTCGCTGACTCTATGTATAATGCTCCATCAACCCCATACTGGAGATCGTACCATGCAGCAATCAACTTCAGAGGAGTTGACCCAGGCACACTGTCAGGCAGACAGGTCAATGAAATGAGAGAGAGGGATATGGAAGAGTACACCAAGAGACAGTTGGAGACCGAAATGACATGTCCCGGTCTTGCAGGTCTTAGAGGCTGTACAGTCCACGGACACTCCCTCAGATTACAGGAAGATGGAACAATGTTCGACATGCTGGACAGGCGCAGACTGGAAGGCGGCGTCATTGTAAGTGACAAGGATCAGGTCGGCGTACCAATTGACAGAAAAGTCAACCTTGGCAAAGCAATGAGCGAAGCTGAAGCAGCAAAGAGAACCACCTTCTATAGGGTGGACAATGTAGCATTCAGAAGCGACAAAGAAGTTATTGAACATGTACAGAAAGTCTGGGAATTAAGAACCGTTTACGGATTCGTCCCAAAGGCGTGAGGTGACTTAAATGGCAGTAAGATTTCAAAAAGCTATGGAAACAAAGTACGCAAAAGAATGGGGATCAAATAAATGCGGCTCCTCAGCAAAAGCAAAGATAACCGATAAGAAGACCAAATACCTCAGGCTCGGCTACCAGCAGAACCCAAGAAAGGTAGAAATGGCAAAGTGCGGAGCAGCAATCACCAAGAAGAGAGGATTGCAGGCTTATGATCCAAAGTTGCATCTTGCCGGTATCCCGATGGGACAGAGACAGTTGACCCCATACACAATATCTGGAACAGATATCGTATGTGACGGCGACGATCTTCACTTCGTCAACAATGCAGCAATGCAGCAGGAATGGGACGATATCAGGAGATCATGCGTTGTAGGTCTTGACCTCGCACATGAGATTCTTGAGAAGAGATTAGGCAAGGAAGTAACACCTGAGACAATCAACTACTACCTTGAAGTTTTGAACCACGCAATGCCTGGCGCAGCAATTGTCCAGGAACACATGGTTGAGACTCACCCAGCATTAGTAGATGACTGTTATGTAAAGATTTTCACTGGAGATACAACCCTTCAGGATGAAGTCGATGCACAGTTCGTTATCAACATCGAAAAGGAATTCCCTGACAACCAGGCAAAACAGATCAAGGCCGCAATCGGCAAGACCTCCTGGCAGGCAGTACACATCCCAACCATCGTCACAAGAACTGAAGATGGACCAGGCACAAGCCGCTGGATGGCAATGCAGGTCGGTATGACCTTTATCAGCGCATACCATATGTGCGCCGGTGAAGCAGCAGTCGGAGAACTTGCATTCACAGCCAAACACGCAGGACTTGTCGAAATGGGTGATATGATACCAGCACGCAGAGCTCGTGGACCAAATGAACCAGGAGGATTATCCTTCGGTCATATGGCAGATATCGTACAGACCAACAGAGTAGGACCAGAAGATCCAGTCAATGTAGTATTGCAGGTTGGAAGCGCAGCCACAATGCTGTATGACCAGATCTGGCTCGGTGGCTACATGTCAGGCGGCGTCGGATTCACAATGTATGCATTACCAACATACTGCAATGATATCCTTGACGACTTCTTGTACTGGGGCAACGACTATGCAGCAAAGAAATACGGCGGAAATGGAAAGGCAAAACCCACCATCGACACTGTAAAGGATATTGCTACAGAAACAACACTGTACAGTCTTGAAGCATACGAGAAATACCCGACCACACTCGAAGACCATTTCGGTGGTTCACTGAGAGCAACAGCAGTAGCACTTGCATCAGGCGGCGCAACAGCTCTGGCAACAGGCCACAGCCAGGCCGGTCTATCTGCATGGTATCTGTCCATGTACCTCCACAAAGAGGCTCACGGAAGACTTGGTTTCTATGGATATGACCTGCAGGATCAGTGCGGTGCAACCAACGTATTCTCAATTGCATCAGATGAAGGCTGCATAGGCGAATGCAGAGGTGCCAACTACCCCAACTACGCAATGAACGTAGGTCACCAGGGTGGATACACCGCTGTAGTAGCAGCAGCTCACGCTGGCAAAGATGCGTTCTGCGTCAACCCGTTAGTTAAAGTCCACTTCGCAGATGACTTGAACAACTTTGACTTCAAGAACCCAAGAGCCGAATTCGGCAAGGCAGCACTCAGAGAATGGGACCGCTGCGCTGGTGAGAGAGCATTCGTTATCCCAGCAAAGTAAATAATTTGTAAAGTAGGCAAAATGCCTACTTTCTCTATTTTTTTGTGTAATTAGAATTAAAAGGAAATGTTTATATCTTAGTTTGAGATTTATGATGATGTGATTTAATATGTCAGAAGAAAAAGGAGAAATAAAAAGAACACCCAAAGAACCGGGAATTGTAAACTGCAGATATTGTGATGGTACAGGCAAACACCAGAACGAGACATGTATAGTTTGCGATGGGAAAGGAGAAGTAGAAGTCGTTGATAAAACAAGAAAATGCCAGTGGTGCAAGGGCAGAGGATATATGATGCCGGGTATACCATGCACATCATGCGGTGGAACTGGCGCAACAAGGCCTCTCAATAAACAGAGATTGTTTTAAGATTATAGATATCAGGGGTTTATTCCCCTGTATCTTTATCAAATTCTATTAATATTAATCTTAATGTCCACCTACATCTTGTGGTATATTCAAATCACCTATAATAAGACCGTGGAAAAAATACACAATCTATTGACGCTAAATATTGGATATCGTGTTTTAGAATTTACCTTTTTTACCCCCAACATGTCTGTGGACATTAAGGTTAGTATATTTAATTTAAGACAACATTGATGAGATATAAAACGCAAATATTAATTTAAAATAATGGTGAAAAAATATGTTTATACAATATCAATGTCGAAATTGTGCAAAAAGATTTAAGATTAAGGATTATATGCAACTGGAACTGGTGTGTACCCAGGGCGAATGTGCGATTGGTTCAATTCCAACAGGAAGAAAATGTAACTCTTGTGGAAATGAAATAGGTAAAGACGACAAAATTATTGAAAACTAAACTGGCATATAAAGGCAAAAACTTCATATAAGGGAATTATAATATTCAATAATCATTCGCTCAGCCATATCTAACACCAGTCTCCCGTAAGGATTAACATGAGTATAGAATAACGGGTTCAGTTCCCGATAATCTCCGGTTGTATCTTCTTGAGTTACTCTTTCCCTGATAATCCTTTTTATACTAAAAGTGTGTTGACATAAACCATGCAGATTTTGGATATCGTGTTTCAGAATTTATCGTTTTTACCCCAAAATGTCTGGGACATTAAGATTAATTCAGATTTTTTGGAAAAAAAGATTTATTTTTTATAATTATATTTTGCACTTAATTTTTCATAAATATAATCATGTGCTTTGTTTACCGAATCAAGTTCTCCTCTTAATACGAGAAGATTATCCTGTTCTTTATCTATTGTTTGAAGTGTACATTTGCGTGTCAAAATCTCCAGATTGAATTTCTCCTGCACTTCCGTAATTATTTTTAGGGTGACTCCGGGAGGCAGAACAAGGTCAAATAACCCTTCCAATGCTTTATCGTCTTCGCTTTGTACGGTCTCATCTTCTTCAATAAATTCATCGCCAATATTTTTTTTATCATTATCAGTCATAGGAATCACTTTACTTTTAATCATTATCAAGTCAAATAAAGTTTGTGGTGAACAATAATGATCAATATCAATATTCGATAAAAATATGAGAATGTCGAAAACAGTTTTATCCTAATTATTCATATTCACCTAAGAAAATCATGCTCATAAAATTGATGTTCTCTCCGCAAGATCCCAACTCAGCCGTATCTTAGTCTTCCAACTCTTGCCGCATTTTTAAAAGCAAATAATTGCGATGTGGAACAAAATGATATCAACGTTTCTTTTTATGATGATCTCCTGGGCAAAAACAGACGTTCGGATACTATTAAAAAGTGAAAACGAAAATCCAGGAGTTTGAGTGTCTAAATGAATTATCACCCGATCTTCAAAAACAATATGCGGCTTTGAGCAGATCAATACCTTTTGGGGATTATGTCATAGACAATGTAAATGATGCAAAAAATATCATAAAGAGCAAAGAAGATTTCTATGACCTAAAAAAACTATTCAATGCATTCAAAACCCTTGAGCTGGGTCTTAAACTTGCGTCTTCTGCTTATTATCCATCCAACCTTACATTTCATTCTTATGATATGCGTTATTCGTGCCGTTCAAGCAAAGCAGTCCTTGAAGCTATTAATGACAGGAAAGAAAACCTGTTTATTGAATATTTTGAAAAATACACACTTCCTGAAATACTGAAAGGAAACCCAGGATTAATAGGCATTTCAATAATCAATATAAGCCAGTTGATACCGGGATTAACACTTGCAGGACTTATCAAAAAAGCCTCACCTGACATTCATATCAACATTGGCGGAAGTGTTTTTACCCGGCTTATCAATGAAATAAGTAAGAACAAAGAGCTTTTCTCAGTTTTTGACAGTGTGATAGTGCATGAAGGAGAAACTGCCATTTTAAACCTCATAAATCATCTGGAAAACAAATTTGACATCCGGGATATTCCCAATCTGATTTATAAAGACGGCCTGGAAATAAAAGTCAATAAGCTCAGTTCAGTCGGGGAAGACATAAATTCGCTGCCAACTCCCTGCTTTGATGGTCTTCCACTGGACAAGTACCTGTCGCCTGAACTTGTGATACCGATACTTTCATCGCGCGGATGCTACTGGAACCGCTGCACTTTTTGCGACCATGGTTACGGCTATTCCGGAAAATTCAGACCAAGGGACGTTGACCTTCTTTATAATGACATCAAGACCTTGAAGGACAAATATAATACAAGTTTTTTCACATTTCAGGATGAAGGCCTGGCTCCTAAAATGATGAGCGCATTATCCGACAAAATAATTGAAAGCAAAATGGATATTTCATGGCTTGCTGATTCAAGATTTGAGCCGTTTTTTTCCGACGCGGTCGCAAAAAAAATATCGCTTGCGGGGTGCAAGATGCTTTATTTTGGACTGGAATCGGCAAACGACCGGGTTCTAAAGTGTATGGATAAAGGGATATTGAAAGAGAATGTGCTCAGGATTTGCAAGCATTGCAAAGATGCAGGGATATGGTCGCACCTTTTCCTCATATTCGGGTTTCCAACCGAGACACATAAAGAAGCAAGGGAAACCATGGATTTCATTCTTGCCAACAATGACATGATCCGTTCCATGTCTTTCGGGAGTTTCCAGCTCACCAGGCATTCGAAAGTGTATGAAAATCCATCTTCTTTCCATGTGTCAAAAATTTTCCATGATACAGAAATAGATATTTCCTTATGGTATGATTGCGAAGTCTCAGAGGGTTTATCGAAAAAAGAGACTGATGTAGTGATACAGGAGTTCTATGGCAAATTAGCGCATAAGTACATCGATTTACCCATCTGGAGCAATCTTGACCGGGAACACCTTTTCCTGTATATTGCCCATTACAAAAGATCCGTTAACGACGTGGCAGACCTTTCTATTCTTATCAGGAACATACAGAACAGGAAAAAGACCGCGCAAATATCCAGGAATAAGAGTGATTTCCATCCTATCCTGAATGCAGGGATATTTATCGGGACTTTCAATTTTAACCTGGCGCAGATAATCCAGTCCGGTCTTTCAGGGAAGATGTCAGGAAATATCCAGAAAGAAAAAGTGAATGTGCTATTTGATATCGACAATAACCGGATATTTACGATATCTGAACTTGCAAAGGATATTATTAGCAAAAGTAATGGTGAATCAAATATATCCGAAATAATCGATTTTATAAAAGAAAAAAATCAAATCCCGTACACTGAAGCAAAATCGAAATGTGAGAGTTTCATTAATGGGTTAATAGAAAAAAATATTATATCGAACTTGCCAAAGACTCAATAATCACTTATTGATCTCCATCATTAAATTTTCCACAAGCTCCTTCCTTATGGTCGAATTTCTGTCCCCGCCGCACACACAACCCCTGACGCCTATGATATCCGGGGAAATTCGCTTCAATGCCGGTATATCCTCAAATTTAATAGTTCCTGCAAGAGCTGTCGCAAGCCCATGATCTTTTGAAATTGAAACGAATTCCTTAAGTTCTTCCTCATTCAAGAATTCAAACGTTGAGCGTCCGTCCTTGATACCTGTATCCATCATTACAACATCAACACCCGCTTCCTTGCCGATCGCCGGGAGTTCAAATGGTGAGATGGAATTAATTCGTTTATAATCAGAATAACCCGAAGCCACAACTTTCTTATTCGTATCGAAATCCTTTACTGAGCGAACGATTTTAGTCAACATATCCAGGGCCTGGTCATTTGTATGGATATCATACAATCCGACTTTGATGTAATCTGCGCCCGAAACAGCCGCCCCAAGCGCTGCAAGTGAAGCTGTGCCCGGCTTATAATTGAAATCACCGATGGTCGCGCTTACCGGGATATGACCCGATACTTGTTTTACGGCTTTGATCATCCATGGAAAATTTGCGCCAAGTGAGCCTTCTTTCGGGTTCTTTACGTCAATAATATCGGCGCCCCCAAGTTTGCATATTCTTGCCTCTTCCACATTAACAGGACTTACGAGCAATTTCATAACAATTAAACCAGATTACCGCTCTTATACATTTATGTTTCGAATTTGTTATGTAGCTATTGCAACTAAATGATAAATGAGGCCAAAATGAGGAAAGGATTCAATCTTACTGCATTTCTGGTCAAGCACAGAGCTGAAGGAGCGCTTTTCACCACAAAGTACGCAAAGCTTGAGAGCTTTTTATGACAGATGTATGCGCCAGAATGTGATTTCGCATCTGCGCAAATCTGTGAAATTTGCGGATTAAAATTGCTTACGAAAAGGATTTGTTTAAATAGTAAGGCAAACAAGAAATATCATGATAAAATGATGAACAAAATGGTTACCCTTGATAAAGTTCTCGAAGAAGCATGACATTTAAAATTTGATGATCGGGAGTATCTATTGAATATTCTTTCTAAAAGGCAGATTGATTTAAGAAGGGTTGAAATCTCTAAAAGGGTAAAAGAAGCATTGAAGGCTTACAAAGAAGGAAATGTAAAGAGCGGGAACCTTGACGAGTTATGGAAAGACCTGAATGATTGAACATTCAGGAGTAAAATGGAATTATTTGTGATCTATGCCTTTCATCCGCATACGCTCTACGGATTGGAGCTGGCTTATCAAGATATAGGGGATAAGGTCAATGCCACAGTTTTTTTCTTTTCACTGATAACTTTATATTAGTATCATTAATTAATGATCTGTATCACTGATAACTTTAAATACTTATCACTATATACAGATAACTAAACATGGTCATTTCAGAAAAAAACCCGGAACTCTTTGAAATCTTACGCGCAAGATTAAACTTAAGCGATGGCGCCGTGGTCAAAGAAGAACCCATTCTCAAAGATACTTCGACCCATATAAAAGTTGATATGGTCATCGAGGATGGTAATAACAGGTATTTTGTGGAAGTAAAATCCAGAGCAAGTATCGATACTATCGCACATCTGGTTCTGATAAAAGAACTTTTAAGAAACGAGAATCAAGATATATCAAGTATATTTTTAGTCATTGCAGGGAAGGTATTTACTCCAGAAGTAGAAAAGATCGCAAATCAAACCAATATAATATTAATTACCATCCCTCGAAATATTGAGCAGACAGCGCAGAAATATGATCATTCTCCGGGCAAGGTCAAAATCACATCAGAAAAATCATGGAAGGTAATTACCCGGCTCCTGGTAGAGAAAATGACTTCCATCCGGCAATTATCCATACTGGAGAAGGTCTCTTATGGCTGGGCGCATGCTACCATTAAGAGTCTTTTAAGCCAGGGAGTTGTTACAAGGAAGGAAAATTATGTCAGCATATCCGACACCAATAAACTGCTAAATGGAGTCGCCTGGGAAAGACCTTTTGAAAATCTATTTGCAGATGAGATCAATATTGAATATCAGGATGCTTTTAAGGCAGCTTCGGAATTATCCCACATATTAAAAAATAACGGGATCAAGTTCGCTTTTACCAGTTATACAGCTGCAGGATTATACACAGGGTATGCCATCAGGCATGATACTGTATATCTGTATCTTGAAAAAAATGAGATCGAGTTCTTCAAAAACACATTCAGAGAGACCGAAAAACAGGGCATCAAAGCACGAATATATGCACCGGATAGAGACATCTTCACTGATGCAAGAGATAAAGAAGGAATTCTGATCGTTTCTCCATCTCAGACGCTTCTGGATCTTGCGGGATTAGGGTACAGTGGACGGGATATTACAAAAGCCATGGTTGATAAATATGCCTCCCTATGATCCAGATCCCCAGATAATTGAAAAGTCCCTTCATGAACTTGAATTTATTTTGAACTGGGTCAGGCAGCGCGGGGAGACTGTAGATAATCCAGTAACTGTACTTGTGGGTGGTTGGGCTGTGGATGCCTATAATCCATGGTATGGCTCTATAGATGTCGATCTTGTAACGAATAATCGAACAAAACACAGCCTCATGCGCATTCTGGTCAATGAGCGCAAATATGATCACTCCCGAATAGGGACTCATACAGTCTACAAACCAACAGACTACGGACCAATTATCATCGATTTTGCCGGCAGGGAAGAACGCTATCCATTTGAAGGAAGAGACGATGAGTTGAATTTCGATATCCTGAACGGACAAACGATCCTGAAAGTTATCAGAAATCGCATCTCAGTTGCTGTTCCGACTCGATCCTTGCTGATGTTATTCAAATTAAAAGCTTCATGGGACAGGGCATATCGTATAGACTCCGAAACATCAGATGATCTGGAATGGGAACGTGGAAAACTCATTAAGGACTATGCTGATATTATTGCGCTCCTTGATCCTATAAATGGCGGAACAGAACTTGACTTTAATTATCTTGGAGAAAAACTTGGCGAGTTCGATTTTCTAAAGGGGTGTCTGAAGAAAATCCCAGAAACGCATGATGCGATCGTAAAATATAACAGAATGGATCAACTAAAAATCAGAGAAACGATCGAACGATTATTAAAATTGACTGAATAAGATCCCCCCATCTAATCTCAATCCCCTTCCCCTCCTGCGCCAGCACCACATCATACCCTTTCAGATTATCAACAAAAAATTCAGGATTTTCAGTATGCACAGGCAGCACGATCTCAGGATCAATATCTTCAATGATCTTCAGCAACTTCGCAGCCGATGCATGCCCTGAAGCATGAAATCCTTTCTCGAAAACGGGCCTGCCATCAGTCTCACTAATACTGAACCCTCTGACTCGAAAAACAAAAAATTTCATCCATTCCCATTGGCATAGCGTGTTACATTGCTGCGCTTGTATCGAATACCCAGATTTACAGCGCACTGCCGAATAAAAGAATAAAAAGGAAACAAAGGAATACACCAACGAACGGGCGCGCCTGAGCCACCATCTCAAGGCGCTTGGCAATTATGGGTTTATAAACTTCGAGAGATCAGGAAAGAATATAGGATTGAGCCTGTCAAAGATCGGAGAAATATATGCAAAAGGAAAAGAGATAAATGACATGTAACAGTAATACTATAATATATTATAGTATATTATAGTGATATTTAGGTGACTAAACTTGTTGGAGATCCGGGCTATAAATTGCGTGTGGGTGATTATAGGGTTATAATGGATATAGATAATAAAATAATTAGAATATTAATTTTAAAAGTTGGACACAGGAGAAATATCTATGATAAATAGTCAAAAACCGATAAGTATAGAGTAGAAATGTTTCGAATTATTTTTGTGCTTGATATTTTAGATGGCAGCGTCGTCCATGCAGTCAAAGGTGAGAGATCAAAATATAAACCAATACAGGGCAGCATGATTTGTGATTCATCCAATCCTTTTGAGGTAATATCTGTTGTCAAACCGCGTGAAATATATATCGCCGACCTTGATCATATCCAGAATATCGGGGATAATTTCGAAATTATCAAAAAAATTTCTGGCAAAACAAAAACCATGGTGGACATAGGTGTAAAAAACATGGATGATGTCAAAAAATGCGTGCAAATTGCAGATACGGTGATCATTGGCACTGAAACCGCTTCTTTCGAGGTCATAGAAAACGCAGCCCTCCAGTTTCCGGGCAGGATCAACGTGAGTATTGATATGAAAAATGGATATGTTCTGACGAAAGATACGACAATGGAAATGCGCCCCGAAGATCTTGTAAGACGGATGAATAAAATTGAAATAAAAGATATTATCATACTGGATATTGGGAAAGTTGGAACAAGCGCTGGAATAGATGGGATTTTCTTAAAGAAGATCGCCGAAATATCAACTCATAATATCATAGTTGGCGGCGGAATAAAGGATCTGGATGATATTGAAACCCTTGAGCGACTTGGCGTGGGCGGGGCGCTTGCAGCAACTGCCCTGCATAATGGAAAAATACCCATCAGCTTCATACATTGAAACAGACTTTTCGATATCCACAGGCTAAACAGAATTCAGCTTTCCATTCTTCAATGATTTCAGGCAATTTTGAAGCGATCATTTTCCAGTCAACGATCATTCCCGGCTTAAATCCCAGCAATCGCAGCGCCTCCCGATCTTCAAGGTGTATCTTTTCATCTGTATAATCGCTGCTTCTGCATTTTCCTTCTTTAATATAAGGGCATTTCCTGCATACTTCATCTGCCCCTGTTACTATTTCGATATTTTCTTTCTTGATGACTACATAGAGATTTTCTATGAATTCCTCTGAATATCCTTCTCCCCTGAAAAAATTAAGGCATATCAGATGATGACCCCGGAGTAATGCTTTTCTTTCTTTTTTGGAGTTGATTTCAATAGGATTTATGGGCATAGTTTTCCTTGGAATATGATTTTCCTACATTTTCAAAAAGGATTCAATCGCAAATACCAGCACAGCGCCCAGAATGACCGAAAAAATAACTTTTATATTAAATTTCTTGTGCGCATCGGGGAGAAGGTCGCTTGCTGCAATATAAAGGAAATCCCCTGTTACGATCGCAAGGATTATCGTATTAAGGCCTGCGGGGACTAATATGGATAGAGCGGCTCCGATGGGATAAAGTATGGACCCAATTCCAAGCGCTAATAAGATAGATTTTTTTCCCTGGCCACCACGTCTTAAAAGCAGGTTGGTGGTAATGCCCTGAGGAACTTCATGCACTATTACTGAAAGCCCCACAATTATACCTGTGAGCGGATTTATCGCATAAGCAACGGCAATCCCGATGCCGTCAATGATATTGTCGGAAGCCATACCGATAACCGGCAGCCATCCTATCCTGTGGACTTCAGAGGTGCATTCGTATTCTCCGCATGAATGTATCATTGTAAGGCGCTCAAGGAGATAAAAGAAAAAAAACCCAACTCCTATGTAGATGGAATCGGCAGGCGCAAGCTCAGGAAGCATCTCAAAAAATACAGCTCCCAGCATGGTTCCCGCAGCAAAACCGATGATATAACGCGTTGAGGAATCTTCAATTTTATAATAAAAAGGGATAATGCCGCTTAATAGATCCGACAAACCCGCAAAAAATGCAAGAAGAACTGATGCAAGAAGTACTGATATCATGTATTTTCTTGAATTACTTAATAAGGTTTATTTCTTTCGGACAAACTAGAAACCTATATGCTTGGAATAACCAATAAATCATTAAAGTAAAGATGGGGTATCATTATGGAAAACCAGATACTATGGCTCAATCGCAAAGAAGTGGAAAAACTTCTTGACATGAAAGGAACGCTAAAAGTCGTGGAAGAAGCATTCAGGCAGCACGGACTCAAAAAAGTGCAGATGCCTTCAAAGCTCTACCTTTATTTCAAAAACCACAACGGCGACCTGCGGACAATGCCGGCATATCTTGAAGAGCAGGATATAACCGGTGTAAAAATAGTAAATGTTCACCCCGACAACCCAAAGAAGGGGCTGCCTACGGTGATGGCTCTTGTTATCCTTAATTCTACGGAAACAGGTGCGCCGCTTGCGATCATGGATGGGACTTATCTTACTGATATGAGAACAGGCGCAGCCGGTGGTGTCGCCGTGAAACATCTTGCCCGCAGGAACTCAAAAACGGTGGGTTTTGTGGGGACAGGAAACCAGGCAAGAACGCAATTGCTGGCGATAAATGAAATTATAGATATCCATGAGATAAAAGCCACGAGCACCTCAGAAAAACAGACACTTGCATTCAAGGATGATATGGAAATAGAAATAGAATGCGAAATTACTGCAAAAAAGACAATTAAAGAGGTATGCGATTGCGATATTCTCGTAACTACAACTCCTTCAAGAGGACCTATTGTTATGGATGAATGGATCTTGGAAGGTACTCACATTAATGCAATAGGCGCGGATGCACCCGGAAAAGAAGAACTTGACCCCAGGATACTTAAACGTGCCAGGGTCGTTGTTGATGACATCTCCCAGGCTTCTCATTCAGGCGAGATAAATGTGCCCTTATCAATGGGATTGATTTCTGAAAATGATATTTTTTGTGAACTGGGCGAGATAATTATGGGCAAGAAGAAAGCAAGAACCAGGGATTCAGACATTACGGTTTTTGATTCGACCGGGCTTGCGATACAGGATGTAGCGACGGCAAATATGGTGTACTTGAAGGCATTGAAGGAGAATATGGGGATAACTTTGAAGCAGTTCTAATTCTGCACTCCATATGTTACCTTTTTAATAAACGCCGAACATGCATTTGTGCATATTGTTTTGAGTCTTTCGCTATAAACTCATGAATATCATGTAAATCGTTAAGCGCTCGTATTGTCCATTTTATTTTTCGAACCATTTAGAAGTCTCCCTGACGACTTCTTCATGTGAAATAATCCGCCCTTCTCGGACATCTTTCTCAGCAGTTTCAAGTTTTTGCCTCACATAGAGTCGATACATGATTTCATCAATATCTAATTCATCTGGTAGGTCTTCTATGAGCTCAAAAACTTGCTGTTTAGCTATCATCATGTATAATCTTATTTGGTTATTAATAACATAATAGTTTCGCTCGTTTTTTCCAGAGGTTTTTTTATGGTTCTTGAATTTCCAGTTTCTTGAATTCTCCAACCTAATTTCAAATTGAACGGGCAATCTCAGCAAACTTCAATATCATCCCCATACAATTTGCTCATCATGAAGCTTGACGGGTCATTCGGCGAAGGTGGCGGGCAGATATTAAGAACCGCGGTGGCGCTTTCCGCGGTCACCGGAATTCCTGTCGAAATAGAAAATATCAGGAAAGGAAGACCAAAACCAGGGCTTTCGGCGCAGCATGTGAAAGCTGTTGAAGGGCTTGCCAGGATATGCGAAGGTCAGGTTACCGGGTGCCAGCTCAAATCCACACGACTTTGTTTCACGCCAGGAAAAATTAATGGCGGAGATTATGATATCGATATCGGGACAGCTGGAAGCATTTCCCTGTTCCTCCAGTGCCTCATGCCGGCGCTCATGCATGCGCCTGGAACTGTGAGGATTAAAATCACGGGAGGCACAGACGTCCAGTGGTCTCCATCGATAGATTATATGAGATTTGTCACGCTGGAAGCCCTAAAGAAGATGGGATATGAATGTGATATCAAGCTAATAACACGAGGCTACTATCCCCGCGGGGGCGGATGCGTTGAAGCTATAATAAACCCATCGAACCTGAACCACATTGACTTTGAAGGGAACAAGTGTTCGCATGTCGAGGGGATATCCCATTCATCCGGGCTTCCTGTGCATGTGGCGCAAAGGCAGGCAGCATCAGCCGGGACGCTTCTACGCGAACATGGCTACGATTCGAGGATATCAACAGAAGTGAACGATCATCCATCAACAGGCAGTGGAATTACCCTATGGTGTGGGGCGGTTGGCGGGATCGCACTCGGAAAACCAGGCTTGAAAGCAGAAAACGTTGGCGAGATCGCAGCGAATGCAATTATTGATGAATTAAGATCATGCGCCGGTGTTGATGAATTCCTGGCTGACCAGTTGATCCCGTATATGGCGCTGGCAAAAGGAGGATCTTTCACGACCCGCAAGATTACCCTGCATACAAAAACGAATATCTGGGTGACGGAGCAGTTCCTGCCTGTAAAATTCAAGATCGAGGAGCTGGAGGCGGGGTTGGTAAGGGTGCGGGTTTAAGATCAGTCGTGATTTTATATCAAATTTTTCTTAAAGTTCTTACTTGCGTTCTGTATTTGTTTCGTTGTGTCTTTTAACCTGAAAGGATCTTGTTTCTTACATTCAGCACTATGAATTCTCATTTCTTTTACTGTGTCGAAACTTTTCCCACAATTTTGGCATTTAGATGTCATTTGATAACCATCTTAATTAGAATCATTATTTAGAATTGTAACAATTTCATTCCTTCATCAAACTCAAATACTGTGGCGGGATCTCATCTGCAAGCACAATGTTCTCTGTTGCCGAAAGAATTGCCACACCATCATCCTGAGCCTCCTGGGCATTTACGACAAGCAAAACCGGGTCTTCTGTATGGATCTTTGCAACTTCTCTTGCCTTATCCACAGAAGTACTGAGATGAACATATCTCTGCCTTACAGGCTTTATCCCTTTTTCAAGCAGTATATCCACTTCTTCCCTGCTGGCACCATAATATACCTCTGGCAGCGTATTCTCCTCGTAATCAAGATCAACGTCCACTGAATGACCATAGCGCGCACGGATTTTATTTACTTTTATTTCGTACCTGCCTTTTTCATCTGATTCTATTATCGAAAAAAGTTTTTCTTTGTTAGACCATTTATATCGCGTTCTCATGGCATCGACAAGAACATCCAGATCCACCCACCCGTGCTGGTTCATGGCAAGCCCCAGATCATCAGGGAAATGACGCAGCGCTCCTGAGATGAACCTGCCTAGCCTTTCAGTCTGTTCATCGTTCAGGACGAGTGTTCCGGCGTCACCGCATGCGCATGCTTCGGCCCTGAAGAATCCGTGGTTCTGGCATTTCTTGATCATATCTGGTGGTTATAGGAATCACTTTGTTATATAATTTACCAAAAAAACGCGTTTTCACGCGTTTTTTAGAGACTTTCTTATATCCATATTCACATTTTCGAGTTTCGGCACTTCTTTTGTGAGTATGCTTATTTCTTCTTCCCGTTTCTTTGCAGAGGGAGATTTTGTCTTCTCATTGCATTCCACACATCTGTAACCGATAACCATCAACCTTGGCGAATGGACAGGATACCTTTTCTGGCCGACCAATGAAGATTTACAGGTCATGCAATTATCTTCGTTGATATTTTTCATAACCTATTGCCTCTTTATCTCCACTACTTTTAATTGATAATTTTTGTTGCAGGGTTCTTCTATATCATCCTCAACCTCAATAATACTGAATTTATCTCCTGCTTTAATACCGGATGGATGGCACAGCACAAAATTATCACAATCAGGATAGTTACAAGATAATTGCTCGTAAGTTATCTTTGAACCTTTTATCGCTTTCCTGGATTCTAAGGCTATTCTGATAGGAGCTTCGATAACTTCCACCGCACATACACCTGTGTCATGTATGAAACACTCAAGCTTAGCAGAATTTCGCAGATTCACGATCTTGTACTGGCTTCCCTGATTCAGGCCAAGGCAGGTTTTATTGAATTTGCACGGTTCACATTCTTTTGCAGCGCCTCTGAAAATAAATTCATTCCCTACTTTTGCCAGTCTTGTTCCTATCAATGTTATTATTGTATCAGATTCTTCCATATGATTTCACCTTTATTTAGTAGTATTATTTATTATGATTTTTATTATTGTTATTATTTTATAATTGTAATTATATACTTGTAATGCGACACACTATGATTCTATTACTTTTGTGATCTTTGCAACCTTCCGGGCAGCTTCCGGGGTCAATCCTGTACCCAGTATCGTGTATCTCTCAGGACGGATATTATGAGCATGAAGGAGCGCTTTTATAATATACTCTTCCTCTATGCCCAGATCTGTTGCATTTGTGGGCGCACCGATAGTCTTCAGCGATGTCCTGATCTCCTGCCAGTTCCCTCCATGAAGGTACATCATCATGATCGTCCCGACACCGCATTGCTCGCCGTGGAGAGCGGGTTTTGGAGCTAATTCATCAAGCGCATGGCTGAACTTATGCTCTGAACCGCTTGCCGGGCGCGATGATCCGGCTATACTCATTGCAACGCCGCTTGCCACAAGGGCTTTCATAACAGTCCATGCCGATTCTTCAAGACCGGGTTTTATCAATTCGGCTGAATCTATCAGTATCCTGGCAGTGAGATTTGAAATTATGGATGCATATTCGCTGAATGGTTCATCGCGCAGCCTGTGCGCAAGTTCCCAATCTTTCACCGCAGTGCAATTCGATATTATGTCACCACATCCTGCTGCAAGAAGCCGGTATGGTGCAGCGGCAATAATAGAAGTATCTGCGACAACAGCAAGCGGAGTATGTGCTGCTTCTGAGACTGTTTTATTTTCCCTGATTATGGAAGCTCTTGATGAAACAATACCGTCATGCGACGCCGCCGTAGGTACACTTATAAATGGAATATCAAGATACATGGATGCAAGTTTTGCTATGTCGATGGATTTTCCGCCACCCACGCCCAGCAAAAATGTTGCCTGTGCCTCGCTTGCCTGCGTTTTGACCCTGTTCACTTCATCAAGCGTTGGTTTATCAACGATTACTGTATTCACATCAAAACCCGCATCTTCAAGGCAGACCGCAACAGTTTTTCCAGCAGTTCGCAATGTTGTTGCCCCACCTACGATCAGGGCGCCCCCATTAAGTTTAAGGTCTTTACAAACCTTACCTGTGTCGTTAATAACACCATGACCGACGACAACATTCCTGGGAAGCTGCATCCACTTATTCTTATAATTTTCTTTATTTCGATTATTTCCTATATTTCCTTTATTTTCGTTCATAAGGTCTCAATATGAGTGTAATAGATAGCGTCTGGTATTATATAGATAAGTATTTCTATAGCGGTATTATCAATGATACGTCTTATAATATCGTAGATACGCTCACTTACGCAATAGTGCTTGGTATTAGCCTTTTTTGGGTCTTAAAGCTTCTGGGAAAACTCAAAGTGGAAATCGACACGAGGTTTTTGATCTCAATTACACCATATGTCATTGCCGGTTCATCACTTCGCGTTCTTGAAGATTCTAAATTTTTCGTTCCCCCCCTTAAGTACCTTTTTGTGACGCCCCTGATCTATTTTTTCATGTTCGCGGTCACAATAAGCATGCTTGCAGTTGCGATGGACCTTGAGAGAAAAGGAAAGATCAGGAATTATCATACATTATTTGGTTATGCAGGAGCTGTCTGGGCATTATTTAATATCGCGGCGCTTATCGTTTATGATGGCATTGTTAATCCTGTTCCCGCGGCGGTCATATTATTCCTTGGCATAGCGATGACGGGCATTATATATTTCATATCCCGAAAAATAAATTTCCTGCTTCTTACGGACAAAGTCAATATATCGATACTTTTCACTCACCTTCTTGATGCTTCATCCACATTCATAGGCATGGACTGGCTGAATTATTATGAAAAACATGTGGTACCCACATTCTTTATTGACCTGGCAGGAAAATTTACGAGCCACCCATCCATAGTGATGTATCCTCTCAAATTGATAGTGTTCATACCTGTCCTGTACATGCTTGATAACGATTTCGAGGCTGAAAAAGATAAAAAGCTGATTGGTCTTATGAAACTGACGATCCTGGTGCTTGGACTTTCACCGGCAGTTAGAAACACTCTCAGGATAATGATGGGTGTATAATATGTATATAAATCTGAAGAATCTGAATAAAGAGTTTGAATACCTGAAATCTTCCCGGAAATATATTCTCATAATGACCGTGATCTTCATTATTTCAGTGATAGCAGGATTGGTGGCATCTTTAAAAGATCTTGGATTATCAGAAAATTATCTCGATATGTTGAAAGAATCTTTCGGCTGGATAAAAGATCTTCATCCTATCGGGATAATGCTTGTGATCTTCCTGAACAATGCTCTCAAAAGCCTCCTATCGATCGTGCTTGGTGTTGGATTGGGTATAATTCCCGTAATTTTCATAGGCGGGAACGGATTATTACTTGGAATAGTCGCCAACCAGGTTTCCAGTGAGAAAGGAGCGCTGTTTGTACTGGCCGCGATCCTGCCTCATGGAATTATGGAAATCCCCATGGTATTGATAAGCTCAGGATTGGGACTTCGCCTGGGATATATTATGTACAGTTCTATCATGGGCAAAGAGACAGATATGAGATCTGAGCTTATGCAGAGCCTTCGGATATATATGAGAATAGTTGTGCCCCTTTTATTCGTGTCAGCGGTCATTGAAACTTTTGTGACGCCAATGGTGGTTTTGCAGGTTTTGCCGTAAGGATTGCTGTGAGATGATCGGGAATGTGCATGAAACGGGGAAAGGTTTATGAATAAACGGAAGTATTGGGAAGCCAAACAAAATCTTTGGAGGATAAAAATTACATGGGAAAAACAGGCATAACAAAATGGGGCAGGGTTAAGGGACGTAAAGGTAATATAATAATGGTTCCTGAAGCTGAACTTAGCCACAAGCGCCCAGGCCCAATGCAGCGATATACTTCTGATGGCCAAAAGCGCAAGAAGATAGCTCGTTCACCAAAAGCCATAGTCAAGGGCTAATAACTTAATCTAGATGGATCGCCTCTGGCATCTATCTATTTCGGGTTTCCGTCATGGAACCTATTCAATTCTTTTTCAGTGATAATACTAATATTTTTTTCCATGATATCGGGACTCCTCTTCTGGATATATTATTCAAAGTATTAACCAATCTTGGCAGTGAGCCTGTCTATATACTTATTGCATTACTCATTTTCTGGTGTTATGACAGGAGAATGGGGATAAGGGTAATGTATGTGATCATATTTTCGGCGTATGTTGCGCTTCTTGCCAAAACCCTGTTCAGCATGCCAAGACCTCCCGAGTATCTTCACAAGGTCACAGAGAACGATTTTGGATTCCCAAGCGGTCATGCGCTTGTTTCATCGGGTTTCTGGGGTTACATGGGATTGCGCATCAGAAATAGCCGGATAATTATTGGCGGCATCATTGCTGTTTTCCTGGTATCATTGTCACGAGTTTACCTGGGTGTACATTATCCCGGAGATATTGTTGGGGGTGTTGTTTTTGGGCTAACGGTCTCGTGTGTGTTCTACAAGGGGGAAACCGGTATAACAAGTTTATTTGAAAAACAAGATCGTACCACAAAATATCTTATTGCTTTATTCCTGCCTGTACTACTTGTTTTAATAGCATCTTTGTGGGTGGATCTTGTTAAAGAACAGATAGAATTGGGACTTGTGATGGCTTCCATAGGAGTTGGTTATCTGCTTGAAGAAGAAAAGATCAGGTTCCAGGATACAAAAAATAAAAAGCAATTAATTAAAAGGGCACTGGTAGGGATCGTTATTCTGGGTACGATTTTTGTGGTATCAGAAATATTGTCTTTGATATATCCGGTTTTTACATATATTATGTATGTATTGCTTGGTTTTTCTTCGGTATATGTTGTCCCGTTGGTCTTTACAAAGTTGGAAAATAGTGATATTAACTTGGAATCTATATACTAATATCTGAAACAAATTAATATGTCAATAATAGACCGCAAGCTCATGTCAACCGGTTTTTAACTTCCTCAGGCTGGAACTTAAGAGTAACTATCCTGCTTCTTCCGCGCGCGCCCTTGCCTGTGAAATCGGCGTCTATCAGCTTGTTCGAGCTAAGCTTGTTGAGCAGTTCATAGAATCGCGTATATCCAAGAGCGGTCTTTTTATGGAATTTTTCATATAGCTCGCCTGAGTTTGAATTTGGGGAATCCGCGATTAACCCAAGCAGTGTTTTTTCTTCTGTTTTCAATGCGCGCATCATGTATGATAGATGCACAAGCCTGGATTTTTCATAAGCTGACTCAACATCTTCATGGCCTATATTTTTGCTGGCACGCTTTTCAGCATTAAGAGCGCAGCGTTTCAAGAGGTCTATCCCCACGCGCAAATCCCCAAGCGATGAGGTATGATTCGCGATTGTATCAAGAACACTATCGTCAAGCACATTTGGATAGAATCCCAGCTTTGCGCGATTTGATAAGATATCCCGTATCTCGTCGAAGGAATACTGCGGGAATTGAATCTCTTCAGGCAGGAAGACGGATTCTACTTTGGGGTCAAGCATGTGGGGAACGCCGGTGTCACTCAAGATCGCAATAACACCCATACGCGCGCCGGGGTATGTTTCATGAGCTCGCAGAAGTGAATAGAGGACATCGTTCACCTCATTCTCATAGAACAGGTAATTCATATCATCAAGCGCGACCAGAAGCACTTTCTCATGCTCGACTATGTATTTTGCGACTTCGCTGAATATTTTTTTAAAAGACGCACCCGAAGCCGGGGGGGCATAACCGATAAGTTTCTTGAATATCTGTGAAAATATGGTGTACCTTGTTGAATTCACCTGACAATTAACAAGCACGGGGATAACTTTTGTCGAATACTTTTCTATTTCTTCAAAAACCTTTAGCACAGCCGTTGTTTTTCCCGTTCCCGGCGCTCCTATGCACAGGCTGTTCAGTGTTCTTCCTCCGCTTAATCCGGGGCGGATGCAATACATAAGCGCTTGCATCTGTGCCTCCCTGTGACGAAAATGTTCAGGGATGTGGTCAAGTTCAAATAACTCGCTGTCTTTGAATAGCGTCTGGTCCCAGGAGAGGAGTTCTTTCATATTGTGTATTACTTTCACTTAGCTTAAATAAATTTTTGCTCTTCTCTCTCTCAACCGAAACCTGCCCCACATTCGGCTCAATCAAGCCCCATATGTCCCAGAACATGGTGGTAATGTTCCAGTGGCATCAAAGAATAGAAAGCTTTCTGGACAACCTCACTTAATGCAGGGTGGATATGCATTCCCTCGATGATTGGTTCTGATGTTTCTTCTTTCGTGTACATGAGGTTCACGATTTCCTGAATAAGGATAGAAGCGTACGGGCCTATTATGTGGGCGCCCAATATTTTCTGCGACTTTTTTTCCAATATTACCTTCACAAAATAATCTTTCACATCCATAGCTTTGCCTTTTCCCGTATCTTCATATTTCTCAAAGCCTATCAAAACATTTTCTTCCCCATATTTTTCGATGCCCTCTTTTTCTCCCATTCCAACGCCTGCAATCTCAGGATATGAAAAAACAGCATACGGGACTGCATGATAATCTACTTTGAATTTCTTTTTCAGTATCGCATTATAAAAAACGAACCTGGATTCATAATTGGCTACGTGCTTAAAGAGAAATTTGCCATTTGCATCTCCAAAAGCCCAGACACCTGGCTGTGTTGTTTCAAGATACTCATTCACAACGATCCAT
The DNA here is from genome assembly GCA_041648475.1 of Candidatus Methanoperedens sp. Lineage (GTDB taxonomy): Archaea > Halobacteriota > Methanosarcinia > Methanosarcinales > Methanoperedenaceae > Methanoperedens. Next base: position 206,144 of record JBAZOV010000001.1, read on the forward strand.
CCTTTCGGATCGGTTTTTATTCCTCCATTTTCAGGATGCAATATCTCATGATCTGGCCCCCGTCCCGAAGCAACAATAATCTCATCAACAATAAAATCTACTTTTTTATCTCCGTTTTGTGCAATGACCTTTTTCTTGCCATCAGTGGTTTTCTGTACTTCCACGACTTCATGACCTGTGAAGATATCCATGAACCTTGACATATCTCTTTTTGCAAGCAGGGAGATCTCAGTTTCCTCTTCAGGGATGAACTGCGAATTGCGTCCGATGATCGTTACCTTTGCGCCCATTGAAGAAAAGAAATGACCATATTCTGCTGCAATGTACCCTCCTCCCATGATGGCAATATTTTGTGGAAGACCGGTCATTTTCAATATTGTGTCACTTGTGAGATAACCTGCTTCCTCCAACCCCTTTACTTTCGGGATAATTGTTTTTGAGCCGGTACACAGAAAGATCATTTTTGAAGTAATGGTCTTATTGCCAACTTTCATCGTATATGGCGAAATAAATTGCGCAACATCGTGATAATAATCAATATTCGGGATACTGGAAAGTCCTTTGCCTATGGATATGATATCTTCTGAGATAATTGATCTCATTCTATCCATAATATAATTAAAATCGATATTTTTCAATTCCACATCGATCCCGAATTTACCTGCTGTCCCAATTGTCCTGATGAGTTCTGCAGGATAGAGCAAGAGTTTGGAGGGTATGCATCCGCGAGTAAGGCATATTCCGCCCGGTTCATCCTTATCGATAACGGCAACTTTAAAACCAGGATTCTTTTCAAGGATTTTGCCGACATAGTTCATCCCTGAGCCTGTGCCGATTACTATCAGGTCATATTTTTTCAAATTGATTCCCCATTTGTTGAAGTTATTTGCTTGTTTGTATATATCCTTTTTGAAATCTTATCTTAATCTTTGCCTTTATATTAATATTTTTAAATTTTTATCTTTTTGTTGATGATTAAGGAAATTTATTTAAGTTGGAAGTCGCATCAGTAATTAGTGATTTGATATGATAACTGGTAATGAAGCTGCTATAAAAGTTAGGGATTATTTTGAAAGTGTGCATGGTGCGAATGCTGTTATTGGCTTCATGGTGATGGGCATGAAAAAGAATGTTGATGAGAAGCACTGGGATATAACATGTACCTTTTTCCCAGGTGTTGGAGCAAGGCAACGTATTGGTTATATAGTTAAAGTTGATTTTGAAGATGGTTCAATTATAGAACAGGAAATAGTCGTGCAAAAAGAAGCTGGAAAGTTACCAGATGGACTTTAAGGTAGTGGTTCAATCATAGAACGGGAAATAGTCGTGTTAAAATATTGAATGAACAAAAAGTTTTTTTCAGCCAATAATATTGCAGTCGATACGGGTCCTCTTCTGATTCACGCCGTAGGTACTTTTGATAGCAGGAAACTCCAGGATGTTTGTCTTTGTGAAGAACCGGATGAAGAATTTGAATTTTTAGATAAACTTTTTATGTCTCGTAAAAACTTTTATATCACTCCCTATGTTTTAAGCGAGCTTTTTTATCGGATAAGAAAAGAATTAAATTTAGATGAAAAAGGGATAGAGAGATTTTTCAATATTTATGGGGAGTTTCTAATAAAAATAGGGGAGTTTCGTATAGAAAAAGAAAAAATAATTTCCCATGAGAAGATAAAATTCGGATTGGCCGATATTTCTTTGATACTGGCTAATAAAGAAAGCCGGTCTTTAATCTTTTCCAGTGATGGAGCTTTTTGCAAATTTTGTGAACATGAAAAAATTGAACATATAGACTATAGAATCTTCTTTTACAATAGAAGTTTTATGTAGCCTGAGTTTGAAATTTCAAAATTGGGACAAAGTGTTGCACATTAAAATAACTATGTTTGTAATTATGTAGTAATGCAGAATTTTAAACGCTGGTCGCTGCTTACACCGCCCCGGAGGACTATTCTGGCGCGGTCGGGCGCACATTCGCTTTTGCGCGCTACGTTTAGGGCGGGGGAGCAATTTTCATGATTTGTTAGTGATGAAACGGCTTTACGTTGCCCTTGCAGTGAGTTCCCAGGAAATCGTTTTAGACCGGATCGACAGTATTTACAGGATAAGTCACCAAAATCGTATCCTGTCGATCCTGTGAATTCTGCCAAAACATCTGTTGTGGACTGAGAAACGCGACTCTGTGTAGTTCGCATGATCGCCTAACCTACCAATTTTACTATCGCGCACGTTGTCCGGCGCGATTGTTACATTGGCGCTCTATCCAAAATAACTAGACCATGACGCGCAAGGCTTAACTTTTGTTTCCCGCGCCCATGGCTTCGACGAAAGGCGCTCGTCAGTTTCGCGGTGAAGCACTAAACGGTTGTGTTCGTCCGGCGTGTTTGTTTATTATTTAGAGTAGAACAACTCAACAACGTCCTTATATAACCTTTTTTTTTTGGTCTTGCCCTAAAGAAATGCATAAGTTTTTGGCAGCCATGGGAGACAGAAAATAAGTCAATATATAATGAAAAAACTTGATTAATAAATAGGATGAAAATATATTTATATAATATAGTCATTTAGTTAAAATAATATGGGATTATTTGAGATTTATGCTACAACATCAATTGCACTAGCTGTAGCTATACCAACTTTTTTCGAAAAAGTAATGAGACCTGGATATGAAAAGCGTGTAGAAAAGTTTAGAAAAAAATCATTGGAAGAATTCAGACTATCCTTAAATGAGGTTGTGGAGATTTTTAATAAAGAAAGTGAATTAACAGAAGAGATAGGCGAAAAAATGGACTCTGTAGTAGACTCTTGGAGCACGGTTCAAAGTAATGATAAAAAATTTGAAGAATTAATAAACAACAGAAACTATGTTACTTTGGGTTGGTTATTAGCGTTTAGTGCGGCACTTCTTTCTATAAATTCTCAGGAATTCAATAACATTTTAAACATTGAGTGGCCAAAATATGTTACATTAATCTTTTTCCTTGCACTGGCTAGTACAATCTTTTATTTGAAATCGCTGTCAGATTTTGATAAAGAATTGTCAAGATTTGGCATGGAAGATGAAAAATTAAAAGAAATAAGTAGACCAAACATATTATCAGGTGAGGTATCAGAATTGCGTAAAACTGAACTTGATATTGAATCACGTATAATTGAAGCACTCAAAAATAATGCTATACCTTTCGAGAAAGATGCAATGGGGAAGCGAAATAGGTATGATATAGTCATTCCTGATATTAAAAATCCGAAGATTTTTATAGAAATTAAAGCAAGGCTGCCTGTGCTGCCTAGAATTTCAATTACTTTGGATAGAGTAATTAGCATGGCAGTTTTTACCAAAAGAGATTATCCGCAATCAAAGTTTATACTGTTAATAAACAATAAGAAAAAATTCTTTTTGCCTAGTGTCGAGGAATTTTTAAAGTATGATGTAGATAAGATATTAGATATTAATGAAATAAATGAATTTATCACATATTTAAAAAAAGAGTTAGATTTGAATAATTTAAACAAATAGAAATTGTGTTACACTCCCCTCATCTTAGATCAAGCGTCGCCCTCTGTGTCCCATCCTCCATCGATTCAATCGCAAATCCCATCTCCCTTAACAATTTGATCGCCTTATAATTATCAGGTAACATAATTGCATTGATCGTCTCAAGTTTTTTATCCTTACTGATCTCGATCATATAATCAACCATTTTAGAACCCAGACCCTGCCCCTGCATTGAATCAGTTACAATAAAAGATATCTCGCCTGACTTTTCAGAGGGGGAAAGGTTCATTCTTACAACTCCGAGCATTTTCCTTTTCCCATCTTCTTCTATCTCTGCCACAATGGCAAGTTCCCTGTCGTAATCGATATTGCAGTACCTGACACTGTATTCATGCGCAGGGTTTACTATGGTTTGGAACACCCGGAAATGCACTGATTCCTGCGAGAAATTATGGAACATCTCAAGCCATAAGGGTTCATCTTCAGGTTTTATTGGCCTTAGTATTACTGTTCGACCATCCCGAAGCTTCCATAAAGAGATATATTTTTCCGGATAAGGGCTAATTACAAGATTCTCATGTGGTTTTGCATTGAGGCCTTCCTTATTTATCACTCCCCGCGCATCAAGAGCTAAAGCTTCGTTCTCATCGATAAAAAGAGGATTGATCTCGAATTCTTTCAACTGCGGGAAATCGACCATCATCTGGGAAAAACGAACAATTATTTCTTCCAGCAGTTTGATATTTGCTGGCGGAATATTCCTATAACCTTTGAGAAGCTGGAATACCTTTGTTTCTTCCATCATTCTTCTTGCAAGTGTCTGGTTTAGCGGCAAAAGCCCGATACCAACATCTTTGTATATTTCAACATCAATTCCCCCTCTTCCGAACATGATCACCGGGCCAAAGAGAGAATCTGTCTTTGCCCCAAGAATTATTTCAATACCCTTTTGCCTGACCATCTTCTGTACCGTGACTCCCTGGATATGTGCTTCCGGATTGTGTTCTTTTACACTTTTTATGATCTCATCAAAAACTGACCGAAGTTCAGGCTCAGAATTGATATCAAGCCTGACCCCGCCAACATCTGTTTTATGAGTTATTTGCGGTGACAGGATCTTAACAGCTACGGGATAGCCAGTTTGGGATGCACTTATGGCGGCTTCATCTGCGGTTTTCGCCACTTTTGTCTTTACAACAGGGATATTATAATACTCAAGAAACTTTTTGGATTCGGTTTCTGTCAATATATACCGATCTTCTTTTACAGCATTTCGAATAATAGATAACAGGGGCTGCTTTGGAGGAACGCTGTCCACAGGTAACTCTACCGGGGTTTCATATAATAGCTCAAGGTTGCGTTTGTATTGATACATATACATGTACGTTGCAACTGCCTGTTCAGGTGTGGAATAATTCGGTACGCTATTTTCTGTAAGAATATGATTTGCCTTTTCCACATCTTCATATCCCATAAAAGAAGTTAGATATGGTTTTGAAAACTTATTCGTTCTATAAAGATCCATTATTTTTTCTGCTATTTCAGCCGGATCAGAACCCCCCTGAGGAGTATATATTATTAACACCCCATCAACGTTTTCATCAGTAAAACAAGCTTCTGCTGCCGCTTCATATCTTTTTGCCTTTGCATCCCCAAGTATATCGACGGGATTGCCTTTACTCCAGTGAGGCGGAAGGACGCTGTTTAACTTTTCGATTGTTGCAGCGCTTAATTGAGCAAGTTTACCACCCTGGGCTATTATCGCATCGGAAGCCATTACACCAGGTCCTCCCGCATTTGTAATTATGGCAAGGTTTGGCCCTCTGGGAAGGGGCTGCTTTCCTATAGCTTCGGCGCAGTTGAAAAGATCGGCGATATCCTTTACCCTCACAATTCCTGCCCGTTTAAATGCTGCATCATAGACCATATCCTCACCGGTTATAGCACCAGTATGTGAAGCTGCCGCCTTTGCACTTTCAACGGATCTTCCGGATTTTACTACAATTATTGGTTTTGTGCGTGAGAAGTGACGCGCTGCACTCATAAACTTCCTGGCATCTGTGATCCCTTCGATATACATCAAAATGCTTCTTGTTTTGGGGTCTGTACCAAAATAATCGATAAGATCCCCGAAATCCACATCGATCATTGAACCCACTGAAACGAAATTGCTGAAACTGATATTCTCATGGGTTGCCAGGTCAAGGATAGCTGATCCCAGGGCTCCGCTCTGGGATATGAATGCAATACTGCCAGGTTTTTGTTTCTTGGGAATAAAAGTTGCGTTAAGATTGATGTCAGGATGGATTATGCCCAGGCAATTGGGGCCTATGATCCTCATGTTATACTTATTTTTTATTTCCAGAATTCTCATTTCAAGTGCCTTACCCGATGCTCCTGCCTCTTTGAATCCGGCTGAAATAATAATTATTCCTTTAATTCCGAAAGTTCCACATTCCTCTATTATATCGGGAACTGTAATTGCCGGAGTCGCAATTATTGCAAGATCAACGATATAGGGAAGTTTAGAAACAGATGGATAGGCTTTCAGGCCAAGTATTTCCTGTTTGCGGATATTAACAGGATAAACATGCCCGGTATATCCCATTTCTGTAAGATTTTTCATAAGAATATAGCCTACAGAACCTTCTTCGTCACTGGCTCCTATCAATGCAATGCTTTTTGGATTAAAAATGCTATCAAGATTTACTGAATTCATGCAATTCTCCCCGACAGTCCTTATATTTACTTCTATCTTAATAAATATTAGGTTCAGGGAAAACTTCCCCGAATTTATTCACCCTGCTTCTGCATTTTCACATTTTGGAAAGCAATTTCATGCACTGCGCTGAACTGGCTTTTTCTTTCAACCCTTCTATATTCAGATGCACGTCTTGCTAGACCGCTCCAGAACAAATCCATATAATTCACCTCGTTTGCTGGATGATTGGATGATTATATATGCATGATCTGAGGGCGGGGTGAAAGTAATCGCTTAAAGAATGCTTTTTCTCTTCACGCATCATGCTTTTTGATTTGAAAAAAAAATGGGCCCGCGGAGATTCGAACTCCGGATCCCCGCCATGTAAAGGCGATATCATAGCCGACTAGACCACGAGCCCTGCGGTGGCTTAAATGTCAGTTGGGGTATATAGTTTTAATTGGTTGTGAGAATCTTGCTATGTCATTCAGAGGGGGCACTAGTTTCGCGTAAATTCAGTGGCAATCATATTTTATAACTATTAGTAATAAAAACCTACCGCGCAAAATCATTATTGATATTTGAATAACTATAGTTTACTAGAAAAAACAATATTAATAGCCCTATTTTACTTATAATAACTTACCGCGCAAAATTAATGTTTATATACTACCTTTGCCATATTAGATTTATGTTTTGGATAAAACCCAAATACTCCAAAGCGGAGATTAATCACGCAGGAGATATTTTAATAAATGAGAGTGCTTCAGAAGAACAAACAAACGAAGCACTAGATATTCTAAATAATTGGAGAGCAATTCATAGTTATCCAATGCACGTTTTCAAGGTAAGATTAAAGACTAAGGCGTTAATTGTTGACCAAAAGGCGTTAACGGTGCAGCGTCTAAAGCGTGTTCCTTCAATTATTAATAAATTACAAAGAAAATATAATGGACACTCCCCAACAATGAAGTTTTCCCAGATGCAAGATATTGGTGGGTGTAGAGCTGTTTTATCGAATGTAAATTTAGTAAACCAACTTTGTGACCAGTATTACTTAAAAGGAGATTTAAAGCATAAAAGAGTGGGGCTGAAAGATTATATCAAAAATCCTAAAAACGATGGTTATAGGAGCATTCATTTAATTTACAGGTATTTTAGTGACAAAGGAAAGAAAGAATACAATGGTTTGCTTGTTGAAATTCAAATAAGATCAAAATTGCAGCATCTTTGGGCAACTGCTATTGAAACAGTAGATTTCTATACTCGACAGGCAATTAAATCTAGTGAAGGAGAAGAAGAGTGGATGGAATTTTTTAGATTAGTTAGTTCTGCTTTTGCCAAGTTAGAGAATTGTCCGCTGGTTCCAAATACTCCAAACGATGAAAAAGAGCTATACTTAGAAATTAAAAAAAGAGAAGCAGAACTAAAGGTTATAAAAGTAATGAGGGGCTGGATGCAAGCAATTAAAGTTTTCGAACAGAAGGTCAAACAAACCCCGAAACTGCAATACTTCTTATTGGAATTGGATATCGCAGGAGAAAGACTCAGTATTACCCCTTATACAAAAGACAAAGAACAACAGGCAATAATGGATTATGCAGCCTCTGAAAAGAAAAATAGTGGTAAAAGAGAATACGATGTTGTTCTTGTTGGGGCAGATACAAGCACTGATTTGCAAAAGGCATATCCAAATTATTTCGTAGACGGAGGAGAGTTTCTGGCTAATTTGAAAAAAATTATAGATAAATATTAAAGGGATGAATGGGGATTTTTCTGATTACAAAATATTTCAACTGAATAGAAACATTTATGCTTAATTATGCCGTACAAGCGGCGCACGTCTACGAGGTTTTAAGAGAATTGCGATTGATTGAGGAACATATTTTATCCGTGATTGGCAGCATTAGTCTAAGATTTGTAGATTGTAAAGTTGGGCTCGTAGCTCAGTCAGGCAGAGCACCGGGCTTTTATTCAAATGAGAAGAAACCCGATGGTCGAGGGTTCAAATCCCTCCGAGCCCGTTTTTCCGGGAGGTAATTGTGTGAAAGAGAAAGAGCATGTCGGAAGGGAGTTTAATCCCCTTCAACATAAAATGGTACCAAAACACGAAATATTAAATGAAGATGAAATTAAAGAGCTATTGGCAGGATATAACGTAGATAAGGAACAATTGCCAAAGATCCGTGTAACAGATCCTGCTGCAGTAGCTGCAAAATCCAAGATCGGGGATGTTATAAGAGTTACCCGGGACAGTAAAACGGCAGGAAAAGCCTTTTATTATCGCATGGTCATCGCGTAAGCCGTAAATTGAGGTAATATGTTGGACAGAAGGGTTCTATCAAAAGCGTATTTTACAAGTGATAAAATAGTAAGACATCATGTAGATTCTTTCAATGATTTCCTGGACCATGGTCTTCAGAAAGTCATTGACGAACAGAGTAAAATTGATACCGAAATCGAAGGTACCTATGTTAAACTAAAAAAGATCCGGGTGGGCACTCCAGTTGTAAAAGAGGCAGATGGTGCCTCTGACAGGCTTCATCCTGCGGAGGCAAGGCTTCGGAATATCACATATTCTGCACCTCTTAAGTTAAGCATGGCAATAGTAACGCCTGAGGGTGAAAAGGAAGAAAAGGAAGCTGAAATCGGTTCTCTTCCTATCATGATATGGTCAAAATCCTGCAATCTTGTAGGATTATCCAAAAAGGAAATGATCGAGCTTGGGGAAGATCCCCAGGATCCGGGCGGATATTTTATCGTAAATGGTACTGAACGCGTAATAACCACACTTGAGGACCTTGCCCCAAATAAGATCCTTGTGGAGCTTGAAGAAAGATACGGAGAAAACATAGAAGTGGCAAAAGTATTCTCACAGCGCAGGGGTTATCGAGCCCTGGTCGTCGTGGAAAGAAGTAAAAAATCTATTCTTGAAGTTTCATTCCCATCCATATCAGGAAGGATCAATTTCGTCACTCTTATGAGGGCCATGGGCATCGAAACTGACCAGGATATTGTCAATGCCGTATCCGATGATCCAGAAATAATCAAATATATGCTTGAGAACCTTGAAGAGTCCGAGGCTGCAAACAAGATCGAGGCAATGGAAAAGATCGGCCTGCGAGTTGCTTCAGGCCAATCCAGGGATTACCAGGTAAAAAGAGCCAATTATGTAATAGACAGGTATTTATTACCCCACCTGGGTAACGACGAAATACACCGTATGGTAAAAGCACAATTCATTGGGCGCATGGCACAGGCATGTTTCGAACTCGCTCTCGGAAAAAGAGGAAGCGATGATAAAGATCATTATGCGAACAAGAGACTCAAACTCTCTGGCGAACTGATGGAAGACCTGTTCAGGGTATCTTTCAACAGGTTGACCCGAGATATAAAATACCAGCTTGAAAGAGCCAGCATGAGGAACAGGGATCTGAATGTGACGACAATTGTCCGGTCTGATGTGCTTACAGAACGCCTTGTGCATGCACTTGCAACAGGTAACTGGGTAGGAGGCAGGACAGGTGTCTCACAACTGCTTGACCGTACGGATTATATTGCAACATTGTCCCATTTACGAAGGGTGATTTCACCATTATCAAGAGCACAACCCCATTTCGAAGCAAGGGACTTGCATCCTACGCAGTGGGGAAGAGTCTGCCCGTCTGAAACACCAGAAGGTCCTAATTGCGGACTTGTGAAGAACTTTGCACAGTTAGTTGAGATATCAACAGCTGCCGGAAATGAAGCGCAGATCAAGACTCTGCTTCTGGATATGGGCACTGAACCTATCGTTAGGGAACTTGTTGGACGTGAAGATGTCCCAACAACATATGCTACTGAATTGGAAGCGCTTGAAGAAGCTGAAGAAACAAAACCCATGCCAGAAGAGGAGGTTGATTCATTTGAATAAAGCTAGAGTATTCTTAAACGGGGAACTTATCGGGACTCATGACAATCCAAGATTACTTACTGCGCAATTGAGGAAAAAACGAAGACTCGGTGAGATCAAGAAACAGGTCAATGTCATATATTATGAGGATACGAATGAGATAATTATGAACTCTGACCAGGGAAGAGCCAGACGCCCTGCAATAATTGTCGAAAATGGTAAACACCTCATAACAGCTGAACATATCGAACGCTTGAAAAAGAACGAGATAACTTTTGACAATCTCGTTGAAGCTGGCCTGGTCGAGTACCTTGATGCTGAAGAAGAAGAGAATGCCTTCATAGCTATCGATGAAAAGGACCTGACAACGAAACATACCCATCTTGAGATGGATCCGTCTTTGATCCTGGGTATATGTACAGGAATGGTCCCTTTCCCGGAGCACAATGCTTCGCCAAGGAACACGATGGGCGCAGGCATGGTCAAGCAGTGTCTTGGCATGTCAACGCCAAATATGAAATTAAGACCGGATACAAGAGCTCATGTGCTGCATTATCCCCAGAAGGCAATGACCTCAACACAGACAGCAGAAGCTATAGGCTTTGATACTCGTCCTGCAGGGCAGAATTTCGTTGTTGCAGTATTATCTTATGAAGGATATAATATAGAAGATGCCCTTGTCGTTAATAAAGGCGCAATAGACCGCGGCCTTGGAAGAAGTCATTTCTTCAGGACGAACGAAGGGGAAGAGAGAAAATACCCTGGTGGCCAGGAAGATAAATTTGAGATACCTGACACGGAAGTAAGGGGCGCAAGAAGTGCGGAAGTTTATAAGTTGCTCGATAGCGATGGTCTTGTAAATCCCGAAATACCAGTAGGGCCAAATGATGTCCTTATTGGAAAAACAAGCCCTCCAAGATTCTTGGAAGAACCGACCGAACTGGGATTAAGCCCGGTACAGCGAAGGGAAAGCTCTGTTACGATGCGTTCAAATGAGAAAGGCATCGTTGATACCGTAATTCTTACTGAATCCGAGAACGGTTCAAGGCTTGCAAAAGTAAGAACGCGTGATTACAGGATCCCGGAGATCGGAGATAAATTCGCTTCACGGCACGGTCAGAAGGGAGTTATCGGCCTCATTGTACCTTATGAAGACATGCCCTTCACCGAGAATGGCCTGGTACCCGATCTGATTCTTAACCCGCACGCTATCCCTTCAAGAATGACCGTAGGTCACGTTCTTGAGATGATAGGCGGTAAAGTGGGCGCGCTTGAAGGACGCAGGATAGATGGGACAGCTTTTTATGGAGAATCTGAAGAGAACATTACATCATCACTTGCTAAATATGGATTATCAAAAACCGGTAAGGAAGTTTTCTACGATGGAATAACCGGCAATAAGATCCAGGCAGATATTTTTGTAGGGGTTATCCTGTACCAGAAATTGTATCACATGGTATCATCAAAGATGCATGCAAGATCACGTGGACCTGTCCAGGTATTAACAAGACAGCCTACGGAAGGAAGAGCACGTGAAGGAGGTCTGCGCTTTGGAGAAATGGAACGAGATGTTCTTATAGGACATGGAGCGGCAATGGCGCTTAAGGAAAGGCTGCTTGATGAATCAGACAAGGTAACGGAATATGTTTGCTCCCATTGCGGCATGATAGCGACGCTTGATAAACGAAGAAATATCACGATATGCTATGATTGCGGCGCAGAAACGGATATTCATCCAGTGGAAATGAGCTATGCCTTCAAACTATTGCTTGATGAGATCATATCGCTTGGCGTTGCGCCAAGGCTTGTATTGGAAGATGCTGTTTAGGTGAAGATTATGGTAATTTCAACCCCAAAAAGAGTAAAAGAAATCAAATTCGGACTGATCTCACCCAAAGAGTTCAGGAAAATGAGTGTCAGCAGGATCATAACTGCCGATACCTATGATGATGACGGTTTTCCCATAGAGATGGGATTGATGGATACAAAACTCGGTGTTATTGATCCCGGTCTTCGCTGCAAGACATGCGGCGGAAGAGCAGGTGAATGCCCCGGGCATTTCGGACACATAGAACTTGTGGCTCCGGTTATCCATGTAGGTTTTGCAAAGCTCATTCGCAAGATCTTAAGAGCAACATGCAGGAATTGCGGCGCGCTGCTCCTTGACCCTTCAGTGAAAAAAGAAACCGTTGAAAAGCTACGGACACTTAAGAAAATGGGTCAACCCATTGAAGATGTCGTAAATGAGGTTTTTAAGGAAGCTCGGAAATCAAAAGCGTGCCAGTACTGTAATGAAGAGCAAAAAGAAATCAAATTCGAAAAACCCACGACGTTCATAGAAGATGGTCATAAACTGATGCCTACCGATATTCGTTCACGTCTTGAAAAGATGACGGATGATGACATAGAAGTCATAGGCATGGATTCTCAGAACGCACGCCCGGAATGGATCATTCTTACAGTTCTTGCTGTTCCACCTGTCACCATGCGCCCCTCAATTACTCTTGAATCAGGGCAGCGAAGTGAAGATGACCTTACACATAAGCTTGTGGATATTATCCGCATTAACCAGAGGTTCCAGGAAAACCGCGAAGCTGGCGCACCGCAGTTGATCATTGAGGATCTGTGGGAATTGCTTCAATATCATGTTACTACATTTATTGACAATGCAGTCTCAGGAGTCCCTCCTGCCCGTCACAGGTCAGGAAGACCACTTAAAACCCTGTCCCAGAGATTAAAAGGTAAGGAAGGAAGGTTCAGGGGAAGTTTATCAGGTAAACGTGTCAATTTCTCTGCAAGAACCGTGATCTCGCCTGACCCAAATCTTGGCATGCATGAAATAGGAGTTCCCCTGGCGATCGCTAAGGAACTTACAATAACAATGTATGTAACACCCAGGAATATTAATGAAGTTAAGGAATATGTCAGACGCGGTCCTGATAATCATCCCGGCGCCAATTATATAGTCAGGGCGGATGGAAGAAGGTTAAGGATAACCGATAAGAACGGTCCTGAACTTGCAGATCTTGTTGAATTAGGATGGAAAATTGACAGGCAGATGAAGGATGGAGACATTATTTTATTCAACAGGCAGCCGTCACTCCACAGAATGAGTATAATGGCGCATGAAATAAAAGTGCTGCCCCATAAAACCTTCAGGCTCAATCCTGCAGTATGTCCTCCATATAACGCGGACTTTGACGGTGATGAAATGAACATGCACGTGCCGCAAACCGAAGATGCACGCGCAGAAGCAAAAATTCTGATGCACGTCAGGGAAAACATCATCTCCCCAAGATTCGGCGGTCCTATCATTGGCGGTATCCATGACCACATTTCAGGGCTTTTCTTGCTTACGAACAGTAAAGATAAGATCAATAAAGACGATGCTCTTGAACTTCTTGCAAAATCCGAGATATGGGAATTGCCAGAACCTGCAGGAAAAGAGAATGGTAAACCCTACTGGAACGGAAAACAGATATTCAGCCAGATCCTTCCGAAAGGGCTTAACCTGGAGTTTAAAGCAGAGATATGCGAACAATGCGACACCTGCAAGGGTGTGGATTGCGAACATGATGCATACGTAGTGATCAAAGATGGCGTTCTGGAAATGGGTTCCATAGATGAAAAAGCGGTGGGCGCTTTTAAGAGTGTCATTCTTGACAAACTTATAAAAGAATTCAATTCAGATTTAGCATGTAAATTTATCGATGATGCGACCCGTCTTTCAGTACGGGGTATCATGCGAAGCGGGTTCAGTTTCGGGATCGATGACGAACATCTACCTTCGGAGGCTCAGGGCCAGATAAATGAAGTATTGACGGGCGCAACTGATAAAGTTGAAAAACTGATTCTTGCTTACAAGGCTGGTGAACTTGAACAGTTGCCAGGCAGAACCATCGAGGAAACACTTGAAATGGAGATAATGAAAGAATTAAGCCGGGCAAGGGACGCTACAGGCGAAATTGCTGGTCAGCATCTTGGAATGGACAATGCTGCAGTCATAATGGCAAAGTCAGGTGCAAGAGGTTCTATGCTGAACCTTACGCAGATGGCGGCATGCGTAGGGCAGCAAGCAGTTCGAGGAGAGAGGATCCAGAGAGGTTATGCCGGGCGGACATTATCCCACTTTGACAAAGGCGATCTGGGAGCACAAGCGCATGGATTCGTCAAGGCAAGTTACAAGGGCGGATTATCGCCTACGGAATATTTCTTCCACGCCATCGGCGGTCGAGAAGGTCTTGTGGATACAGCCGTAAGGACTTCCCAGTCAGGATACTTGCAGCGCAGGCTTGTGAATGCTCTTCAGGACCTTGAAGTGCAATTTGATGGCACGGTGAGGGATACAAGGAACATGATCATCCAGTTCAAATTTGGAGAGGATGGGATAAACCCGATGAACAGCGATTTCAGCAAACCCGACGCAGTCAAAAGAATAATAGACTCTGTTGCAGGGGTGAAAGAATGAACGCAACCCAGAAAAGTATTGATGAGATGATTTCGGGTCTTAAGTTGCCCCAGAATGTAATTGATAACCTTACTCGTGAACTCAAAGAAAGGAAGGTCACAAAGAAACAGATGGAAGAGATCGTTAAACGTCTCAATTCCGGATATGAGAATGCCAAAATAGAGGCAGGGGAAGCCGCAGGAGTAGTTTCGGCGCAATCCATCGGGGAACCAGGTACACAGATGACAATGAGAACTTTCCACTATGCAGGTGTGGCTGAGATCAACGTTACGCTGGGTTTGCCCAGGCTTATCGAAATAGTGGATGCCAGGAAAAACCCAAGCACTCCAATGATGACCATATTTCTTGAAAAAGACTATGCTCAGGACAGGGACAAAGCTCGTGAACTTGCATGGAAAATTGAAGCCACTTATATAAATGTGCTTGGCAGCATGTCAACCGATATCATTGAAATGAAGGTCATTATCGAGTTGAATAAAAAAGCACTGGACCAGAGGAACATGACTCCGGAAGAAGTCGCTAAAAAAATCAACGAGGAACTTGGAGTATTAGCCGAAATTAATGGTGATATGCTTATATTAGTGCCAAGTAAACCTTCATACAGGGAGCTTCTACAGCTTGTAAAAAGTGTGCATTCAGTAATTCTGAAGGGTATTAAAGGAATAAAAAGGGTAGTTATAAGAAAAGAAGACAGCGGAGAATATGTCTTATACACTGAAGGTTCTATGCTCAAGGAAGTGCTTGCAATAGATGGTATTGATGCAACCAGGACGAGGACGAATAATGTCAATGAGATATTTGAAGTAATGGGAATTGAAGCCGCCAGGCAGGCATTGATCAATGAGGCCACTGATACCCTCAAAGAACAAGGTCTTAATGTGGATATTCGGCATATCATGCTGGTTTCGGATATAATGACTGTTGACGGGGATGTAAAACCCATAGGCAGGCATGGCATTTCTGGTGAAAAGGCCAGTGTCCTTGCAAGGGCCGCGTTTGAAGTCACGGTAAATCACCTGCTGGATTCCGGAATGAGGGGCGATGTCGATGAGCTAAGAGGCGTCACCGAAAACGTAATTGTCGGACAGCCCATACGATTGGGTACCGGAAATGTTAAATTAATAGCAAGAAAAGCAAAATAACGGAGAATAAGTATGGAAACTGATTTAAATAAAGTATTTAGAAGCGTTTTATCAACAGGAAAAGTTGTAATAGGTGCAAAACAAACCCTGGATGCTGTAAAAAATGGAACCGCACAGGTTGTTGTTATGTCCTCGAATTGTCTTGAGTTGACAAGAAATGGATTAAAAGGTGTTCCCGCAATAAATTTTCAGGGAAATGGAATAGAACTTGGAATAGCATGTGGGAAGCCATTTTCAATCACATCCTTTGCAGTATTGGAGCCGGGTGATTCTGGAATACTCTCTGTCAAGGAGTCTAATGAGTGAAGTTAAGCTAAGTATGGATGGAATAAGGTACATAGCATTATTTGAAAAAATTACCGGTGCAGGCGCAAGGGATTGTTATGAAGATACAGAGAATAACAGGCTTTTGTTCGTGATAAAAAACGGTGATATGGGCCTTGCGATTGGAAAGGGCGGGGAACATATCAACAATGTGAAGAAGGCTATTAGTAAGTCCGTTGAGATCATCGAACATTCAGATGATCCTGCGATATTCATAAAAAATGCATTTCATCCAATTATCTTAAAAAATATAACTATTAAAATTCATGATGACAAGCGTATAGCTTATGTAGAAGTTCCAACTAAAGAGAAAGGACTTGCCATCGGGAGAGACGGCAAAAATATTGAGAAAGTAAAAAAGCTCTCCTTAAGGCATCATAATATAAGCGACGTAATAATTCAGTGATTTAAATTATATATTGGAGGAAAAAACTACATGGGAAAAGGATTATATGCGGCTCGTAAACTAGAGAGCGTCGGCAAAAGTAGCAGATGGAGCGATGGAGATTTCGCAAGACGAGCCCTTAATTTGGATATAAAGGCAGATCCGCTCGGAGGCGCCCCACAGGCAAGGGGCATTGCTCTTGAGAAAGTCGGGATCGAGGCTAAACAGCCAAATTCGGGCATCAGGAAATGCATAAGGCTTCAGCTTATCAAGAACGGCAAACAGATATCAGCTTTCTGTCCATTGGACGGGGCCATTAATTTCATAGACGAACATGATGAAGTGGTCGTTGAACGAATAGGCGGCAAAATGGGCGGCGCCATGGGAGATATTCCCGGCGTTCGCTGGAAAGTAATATCTGTAAATAATGTTGATCTAAGACAAATGGTTCTTGGAAAAAAGGCAAAACCGGTGAGATAATATGCAGAAATTATTTGGAAAATGGGATTTTACAGAAGTTGAGGTCAAAGACCCAAGCGTTAAGGCGTATATTAATCTTACACCTACCGTTGTTCCGCATTCTGGAGGCAAGAATGCCACGCAGCAGTTTGCAAAATCAACGCTGAACATTGTTGAGAGGCTTATCAATAAGGTAATGCGTGAAGAGCATAATACTGGCGCCAAAATAACAGTGACAAAAACTGTAATGGAAGCATTCGAAATTATTAACAAAAAGTCTAACCAGAATCCAATACAAATATTTGCCAATGCTATTGTAAACGCAGGGCCAAGAGAAGAAACCGTAAGGTTGCAATACGGCGGCATAGCTGTTCCAAAATCTGTTGACACAGCTCCACAGCGCCGTGTAGATACCGCACTTCGCCTGATCGCCGAAGGGGCTCAGAAAGCATCTTTCGGAACTAAGAAGACCCTTGCCAGCGCTCTGGCAGAAGAGATAATAGCGGCATCCAACCGTGACGTAAAAGGTTACGCCATGGGCAAGAAAGATAATATCGAAAGAGTTGCAAAAGCAGCACGGTAGATCGCATAACTCAGGTTATGTGATTTTTTTATCATCAACACAAAAAAAGAAATAATTCATTCCTCATTGGCGTTTTCCAGGTAAAAGTAAACGGCTTTTAAAAGAGCCTCTTTTACATGCGCTTCTTTGGTTTTCATTTTTAATGCAAGAACATCATCCTTTGGAAAAATGGACTGTACATGAACCAGATTTTTCTGGTCGATTGATCCTTGAGCCAATGTTTGTTTTGGATTCTGATTATATACGAATTGATTTCCAAAAGGCATTCTCTGTCTTTGCATCTCTTTTTCTGCTTTTCTTTTTGTTCTTTCACGTTCTTCGATTATCCTGATTGCGTGTATCAGTTTCATTTTTTGCTCCTCATTTTTAGTATGTGTGCAATATTTGCACAGGCACCCCATATGAATTGGTAGTATATATAATTTTAGCAACATTTGCATAACAATGGTATTGTTCCAACCAATCAAAAATAGTTTTTTGAGCAATAGTTTAGTTAAACGATACGAAAGGCTGGATACGACGGATTTTTAGAAAAAACTATTAAAACTTCGCCCCTGTAAGTGTTTTTGTTTCGGTAACGCCTTTTAATGCCCTTATTTTATTGACCACGATATCACTTAATCCCTCATAATCGCTTGTCTGTACTTTTGCGATGAGGTCATAATCGCCAAAAAGTGGATATAGTTCCTGGATTTCATCCCATTGTATCATTGTGTCGAAGACCTTTTTTTCAGTTCCCGGCGATACATTGATCAATACAAAGCCAATGGTCATTAATTTTCACCCATTAGTTACTAATTGGTTTTAAGGAATATAATATTATCTAAACGAATATACGTGATGTTTTATCTATTTTTTTATCTCCATATACGCCCAATCATCGCAACCTTGAACAACATTTTGTGAGCCGCATTTTGTGCATACAGCAGAGCATATCAATCCCCTGCCATCTCCTAAAACATCCATCTCGACACAAAATTGCGAAACTCCATGCTGTTTATTCATGAGCTTATCAAGACGTTCTTCCTCACCCTCATTTTCAGGGCATCTTGACAATATAAAAAACCTGTCTTTTATGTCCGTATCGTTCTGGCAATCAGAACATACTTTCGGCCCGGTACTTTTCCATGATTTACTGATAGAGGTGCTCAAGTCATTAAATGATATTTCTCTGACATCAATATCCCCGTTCTTCATTTCATCAATTTTTTGCGCAGCCACGAAAGATTTCCTGGCATCGTCAGTGCGTTTTTCAAGAAGGCATGCCTCGCCGCATGCGCGAAGGAGCTCTTTTGCCGGTGTCCTTTTAGCTAAAGCATAAGCTTCAAGGCCGGGAGTGATCTGTCCGATATTGAAACAAAAATTCCCGCAAATAACGAGTTCTTCTTCAGGCGGGGCTTTATTTATTAGTTTATATGCTTCAAGACCAAAAGAGAGCCTACCCTCTTTGAAACACATGCTTGCGCATGCGATAAGTTCTTCTTCAGGGGGTGTTTCTTTTATGAGCTTGTAGGCTTCAAGTCCTGATGTGAGTTTTCCTTTAAGCAGGCACTCTCTTCCTGTGATAGCGATCTTCTCTTTAGGAAGCGGCATATCGATCAGTTTTGAGGCATCAACTGCTGAGTAGATTTTTCCTTCCTCAAGATATTTATTGACATATTTGATAAGCACATCTTGAGGCAATTCTATACATGCGGCTTTTGAGCCGTCTATTGCTTTTGACATCCACCCGGTATCAAGATATTTCTGAATGTATGATCCGAGTTCTTCTTTTGAAAGCGGAACTTTGGTGACTTTGGACGCATCTATGGCTTCACGCATCTTCCCTGATTCAAGACATTTTTTGATGTATGCAATAGCTTTCTCATCGGTCATTTCTGATTTTTCCAGGTATTTTTTAACCTGTTTAAACGTTCTGACGCTAACATTAATAAGACTTGTGGATATGGGAAATCGTCTCGATTCAGTGTGATACTATTTCTATTATATCATAGAAGTGTCAGCAAAAAAGGTTACAATCCATTGGAACATAAATTACAGTCTAAATTTTTAGTAGTAACGTTAAATATTCGGTTATTCACACTCTTGTTTATATTGATGTGAAATATAATATAAATAGTAATATTTTACCTAAACTCTAATAGTTTATGATTTAACCTCCAAATGCTAAAATTGACTTAAAAAAAGAAGGAATAAAGATATTATGAAACCTAAAGTCCTTATTGTTGATGATGACCCGATTAATATTGAACTTTTAGAGGGTTATCTATCGAAAGATTATGGTATTCTGAAAGCTCACGATGGGAATGAAGCATTAATCATTGTGGGGGCAACTCCTCCTGATATCATATTGCTTGACATAATGATGCCAGGGATAAATGGATATACAGTTTGTAAGAAACTTAAAGATGATCCTAAAACCAGTCATATACCTATTGTTATGCTAACATCTTTGCATGGCACAGAGGCCCGGAATAAAGCAATCGAAGCAGGAGCGGATGATTTTATAACTAAACCATTTGATAATATTGAGGTGTTTATACTTTCTTATACGTTGAAAAATAAGAAACTATATCCTTTTGAACGTGCCAGTAGTGCCATAAGAACAGCAACGGCAATTTTCCCCTTTCTGGAAGACCGCACACAGCATTTAAAGTAAGAGGAAGGATTAAATGTTGTATGTATTGTTTTAAGAATTACGAATTTCAAACCGAAACTTTACTTTGGTAACATCTGAATCACTACTTTTTCGCAATGATAATGAATTCGTCTGCAAAAAGATTTTTCCAAGCTTTCGCCATCCAGTACCACATGAAGTTCAATTTCTCCACGTAATAATATATGCTGGGTGTAACCTCAAGCCATATGATGCGATATCCCGACTCTATAGCCAGGTTTTTTGCAGACCGCAGGGTAAAGAACCGCAAATGGCTCCTCTCAAAAACGGTTCCATCTTCATATTCGAATTTGCCAAGAAAGATTGTTATCCTGGAATGCCAATTTACAATGTTCGGAACAGAATATATCAATAAACCATCCTCTTTAAGATATTTCCTAAGGCGTTTCAATAACTGTCCGGGTTCTATCATGTGTTCAAGCGCATTTCCAATAATTATGCAATCAAAAGCTCCATTTTCATAAGGCAATTCCGTATTTTCAATATCAATGTTCAATACCTCGATGCATTTTCCTCTTGCAAAAGAGGAGATTATGGGGTCCTTGTCAACACAATAAACCCTGCATTTTTTCTTTAGGGTCAAAAGATTTGCAAGCCTGCCAGAACCGCACCCGATCTCAAGCACAGTTGACCCTGCGGGGACCTGTTCGAATATCTTGCATCTTGAAGTGTAATTATCAATATACATATTTTCTATTCTATGAATCTTTCTTAAATTTTAATGACTTAAAATGCGGTCCTTTCCAGTATACCATTTTTTCAATATTGATCTGGATAATTACATCGTTTTCTCCCATCGGTTTATTCTCAATGACTTTCTGGTATTTGCTTTTGAATTCCAGATAGATATCATAGTATAATTGCAGCGTCTCTTCTGATAAGAAATATATTGGCGCCCTGTCTGTGATAATCGCTGTACCCTGTGCCATTACACCTTCATTGTTGAATGGGTTTACAGGGTCTCGAATGTCTATTGTAATACTGACATTGGAATTTTCAGATAAGTTCTTGGTCTTCTTTGATCTTTCGTTAGTAATAAAAAATATTTTCTGCGAATTCTCATCATACACAAAAAAAACCGGGGTCAGATGTGGCTGGTCAAATCTGTCGCTCGTGCAGACATACCCGAAATAATTCGCATATAAGATATTTCGCATTTCATCTGGTATTTGCATGTTCACACCGGCACACTGATCTGTTTTGCTCCTCTCCAGTAGATGATCTTGACTGGTTTTACTTCGACCAATATCCTCGCTATGATCGGCGTCAACTGCCAGGCTTTTGGTAATTCCGATGTAGAATATTTCTTGGTATAATCAGGATATTTCTTCATAAAAAGTCTTAAAGCTCCAATCATGCGAAAAAGTCTAAGAGGAATATCCATTAATCCATATATCTTGACTTCTCCTGTGAACATGACTGCCTTATTCTCATAGATATTGCTCATATCCCTTTTATCGATCAGGAATGCGACTTTATTGTTTTGCTGCATGATCTTTAATTTTTTTGCTTCCTTTGATGTATTGAAATATATTTTCTGCCCGTCAAAAACATAGACTACAGGAGTGACATGTGTAATTCCACCAAGTGAAGTACCGATGTATGCAAAACTTGATTCATTAACGAGATTATAAATATCCGGGGGAAGCCAGGGCACTTTTGATATGATATATGCTGATATTACAGAAGTAAAGGTCACAAAAAACATAAAGACCAGTATGATCGTAAAAAGGAGTTCATCGGTCTTGAAAATAGGTAACAAAAGAAGCGATATCAGCCCGAAGAATACATTATTTATATCTATCTTTTGCAGATATCTAAGCTCCGTGTAAGGTGTATGTTCAAGTTCAGTCCTTTTTTCTGCAAGTCTCTTGAGCCGGATAGATCTCCACAGAGCAAGGGCTGATGTCCATAACCCCAGTCCCATCCTGTAACAGATGTCCCATATAAGAAGACTAACGAACAATAACAAAATTATATGCGGTTCTTTTCCAAGCCACATTTCCAGCAGATCCGTGCCCAGATAAAAAATATAGATCATGAATGGAATGAAAATAACAAGCCCGGGTACTGCTTCATAATGATTCCTGTTAAAAAGGATGTCTTTATACCTCTCAAGCAATTCATTTTCATCCATGCTTAATGGCGCCCTGAATTTACGAAGCGTTGGCGCGAGTTGCAGGATCAATAGGCTCCACGACACTGCGACAAGTATGGCAAGTGAACCGTATAGCATTGAAATTTGTTTAATACTAAAGACAAAACCAAGGAAGATACCGATGACAAGAAGTAAAAGTAATTGCAGAAGAATGCTGTATTTATTAGAAAGAAGGGAGAATGGGGGAATTCTACCCACAATCTCTTCGTATATCCATTTCATCTCTTTTTTTTCGCTATTATCCATTTATAGGATTTATGTAAGGGATTGTTAATAAAACCTTATCCTGAATCGATATCAGAGAACAAATAGATAATATTATTTATAATGGGCGCCATTATTGTAACTGGTGAGGTATGACTAATATAAAACTTATTTCAATATTTATTTTAACGATATCATTGTTTTTTCTTGGTTGCGTTGAAGAAAAACCGGTAGCAACTCCAGTCTCGACAGCTACCCCGACAGCTACGGCTATAACTTCTCCAACTGTTGTTCTGACTACTCCGACACCTACTCCTGTTCCGACCCAAATAAGGGATCAGAAGCTTTATATTTCTGATGTAGATGACAAATATGGATTCCAAAAGGTCACGGTCTTGAATAGCTCAGCGCCATATAGTAATCGCACTCTTATGATAAACACAGGTGACACTGTAAAATGGGTCAATGTCGCTACGGATTACAGCATAACAGTGGTAAGCCGGGAAGGTTTGTGGAACAATTCAACTTCGATGATGAGGTACAGATATAGATATTTCAATTATACATTTGATAAGCCCGGAGAATTTGAAGTCTATATTGATAAGTTCCCTAAACTTAGTCATCAGAAAATAGTTGTGAATCCCTGAGGGATAAAACATATTATTTTTTTTTTATCAACTATTTAACACGAAGAATCATTATGATTAAATCGATATGTTTATATATTGATTAATGGGAAATAGTTTTCCGCGCAAACCATTTTAGTACTGAATCAATGTCACTAGAATCAGAGTTACTGCAAAGCAGTAAACAGCTACACACAGTTAGGAGGCGGTCTTATACATAAAGAAGAGTTAATCCAACTACATACACTGATGGTGCAAATGAAGAGGTTCTTTGAGGAAAGTGAAAATGTGGAATTTTCACGGTATCAGTCCCTTCAGATAAGCCCCATACATGTGCATCGAAGCAAAGCCGAACACAAACATGCGATTTTCATCCTTGGCCAGGAGATTGCGTCAGTAATGGCGCATGATGAGTTCTCAGGACCAGGAAGAACACAGGTGCGAATGCAGGAACTTGCAAGTCGCGCTGTGGATGAAATGATGCATTAAAAAACGTCTCTATTTTTTTATTCTATCGCTTCGCCAAAACATTTCGAAGCATATATTAGGTACTACAGAAAAATAACTGATTGTTTGATGACCCGTAATGGATATTTTTGGTTCATCATATGAGGGATATTTAATGGAACTAAATGGAGTAGAGATAGAAGATACATTTGCGGAAGCATTTCCGATAAAGATAGCACGGATCCTGATCACAGGCGCAACAAAGAAATGGGCTCTTGTAGCTGCACAGGAAACAACCGGTTTTGGTACATCAGTCATAATGTGCCCGGCAGAAGCAGGTATTGAAAGGGTGGTTAATGGCAATGAGACCCCGGATGGAAGACCTGGGGCTTATATCCAGATATGCACTTTCGGCTACAAATCACTTGAAGAACAGTTATTAAAACGCCTTGGCCAGTGCGTCCTGACAGCCCCAACAGCCGCGATGTGGAATGGACTTCCAAACGCGGAGAAGCAATTCGACACCGGGTTCAAACTGAAATTCTTTGGTGATGGATTTGAATCCGAAACTAATATTGGTGGAAGAAAAGCTTATAAAATACCGATGATGCAGGGCGATTTTGTCACAGAGCATGGTATTGGGGCACAGGAAGGCATTGCCGGGGGAAATTTCTTCATAATGGCAGATAACCAGATGGCTGCGCTTGCTGCTGCTGAAAATGCAGTAGATGCAATAGGTCAGCTGGATGGAACAATAACGCCGTTCCCCGGGGGAATTGTTGCAAGCGGTTCCAAAGTCGGATTTACGAATTATAAATTCATGAAGGCAACAACCAATGAAAAATTCAGCCCTTCAATAAAAGCAAATATAAAAGATACACAAGTACCGGCTGATGTAAATGCTATTTATGAAATAGTTATCAACGGTTTGAGCACTGAGGCAATTAGCAAATCCATGAAAGCAGGAATAGAAGCCGCTGTCACTGTCCCAGGAGTCAAAAAGATAAGCGCAGGGAATTATGGCGGGACACTGGGTCCACATAAATTCAGTCTGCATGGTCTTTTTTAATTTGAAGGGGATTAAATCCCACTTCTCTTTTTTTCTTAACTATCATTTGTTAACTATCTTTTCTTAACCAGAAAGGTTATCTAATATTATTTAGAAATCTGTTATTAACAAAGGATATTTTATTATGTTGAATTCTACCAAAGATGTTATCGAAATAATAAAAACACGTCGCTGTGTCCGTGAATATCTGGATAAGGAAATCCCTGATACCGATATCAGATTTCTTATCGATTGCGCGGGATATGCCCCATCCGGCTTGAATATGCAGCCATGGGCCTTTCTTGTGATAAAGAACAAGGATAAGATCCTGCAGCTTTCAGAAATATGCAAGAAGTCCATGATTCCTCTGCTTGAAGAAATGAAAAACACGTCAAAAGCCGCCTCAGAATTTCTTTCATTCCTGAAACAAAAAGGAAGTGATATCTTTTATGGCGCGCCCGTGCTTATAATAATACTTGGGAACAGGAACGCGCCAACTGCGGTATATGATTGCGCTATGGCAGCACAAACAATGATGCTTGCAGCACAGTCCATGGGTATCGGAAGCTGCTGGATAGGAGCCGCCCAGCGCGCCCTGATGGATGAAAAACTCCTGGTGGAAATAGGAGCACCTGAGGGCTATATCCATGTAGCACCACTGATTTTTGGGTATCCTAAAGGAGAGACTAAGATGCCTGATAGGATAGAGCCAAAAATAGTATGGATGAAATAAGGCGAGTGTGCTGGCGATTTTAGATTCATTGTTTCCAAGTATATAATGATGATACTTATCATAAATTTGGTATCAATTTGGGTATAATCTTGGAAAAATCATATTATAGTATATACTAATTATGAATTAAGTAGAGGATAAATAACTATCATCAAGATTCACTTCCTATCCTATCCACAATCTATCCAAGAACTCTTGAAATCCTCTACCTTTTCTAATTATTGCCTTATTTTTTATTATTGTCTTAATGAAGCATTTATATAAGTATTACAACAACCTTTACATATCATTGCCTGTATATTATAGGAAAGTGAAACAGCACGCTATCCTTCCAGAAAAAGTAAAAAGATATGAAGAGCTTTTACGAAAAGCTTTGAAATCCTTTGAAATAGGCGTACAGGAAAATTCCCATTTAAGAAAAGTGTGTGAAGATTTTTCAAATATGGCAAGTTCCTACTACTATGACGGGATGCACTTTATGGAAGAAGGGGATTTGGTGAATGCTCTTGTATGTTTCAGTTATGGACATGCGTGGCTGGATGCCGGTGTAAAACTCGGCGTGTTTAAAGTAAGTGATGAAAATTTGTTTACAGTTTGAAGAGGAAAAATAATATGTCAAATTATATTGTTACGCTTGAAGCGGCATGGCTTGTGAAAAGTGTAGAAAGTGTTGAAGATGCAATGAACATAGCGATATCTGAGGTTGGAAAGATGCTTAATCCCGACCTTAATTTCGTGGAGATAGAAGTAGGAACAACAAGCTGTCCTGCATGCGGTGAGGCTTTTGACAGCGTATTTATGGCAGCAGGTACTGCTCTTGTGGGAGTTCTGCTTGAGATGAAAGTGTACGATGCGGAAAATGAAGAGCATGGCGCAAGAATTGCCAAGTCCACAATAGGGAAGGCTTTGAAAAATACGCCGCTAAATGTTGTTGACGTAGATGAATTTGAAGGCGGAAGGGAAAAGAAGCACTCGAAAGGTAAAGTTTTCACTGAAGAATAGCTTATCAAATAAGAATGAAGCTAGCAGCACTCGTATCAGGAGGCAAGGATTCCTCCTTTGCAATATATAAAGCACTGCAGGAAGGACATGTTGTAACAGACCTTGTCACGATCATACCGGCAAATGAGGACTCATATATGTTCCATTCTGCCAATATCCACCTGACAAGCCTCATTTCAGAGTCATGCGGCATTCCTTTAACATCGCAGGTATCAACGGGTGAGAAAGAAAAAGAGCTTGATGACCTGAAAAAAGCCCTATTGCCACTGAAAATAGAAGGTGTTGCGGTGGGGGCTATCGAATCAGAATACCAGGCATCACGGGTGAGGCGTATTTGCGATGAGCTTGGACTCGTTATGTATGCCCCTTTGTGGCATAAAGACCCGGAAAGCCTGCTTTTCGAAATGATCGAATGCATGGACATAATTTTGGTTAAGGTAGCAGCCGGCGGTATGGATGAATCATGGCTGGGCAGGCGTTTTGACAAAAAGATGATAGCTGACCTTAAAGAGCTAAACCGAAAGTACAGGGTGCATCTTGCCGGCGAGGGCGGCGAATATGAGACGCTTGTGCTAAATGCGCCCTATTACGGCAAAAAGATCAAACTCATTGAGACCAGAAAGGTGTGGATGGGCGATCACGGGATTTTGAAAGTAATAGAAGCAGAGCTTGTTTCATGATCCGTAAAAATTTAACAACGAACTCAATACGAACTCACGCCACTGGAGTTCGTTTCAGTTCGTACAAGTTCGTTGTTGACGTTATTGTTGTTTTTGATTGTTAAGAATATCTTATCAGATTTGCATTGGGCTCAGTTCCCTTCTGTCTTAACTTTTGTTTCTTTCAATTTGAACAATTCCGCAACCGTATCCAGGAATTTTTCATCATCGTGCTCTGCGGCATTCCTTAAGATCTTTGTTGGTTCGGCCAGGATCTGTTTTGCAAAAGAATGTGTCATATCATCCAGGACTTCGCGTTCTATATCACCGATCGTATGTCTTGATTTCAGTTTATTTATTGCCGCTTCGCGTTCCTTTTCCCGGATTTGTTCGACCTTGGAATAAAGAGCTGAAATTATACTATCCGCCTGCTGGCGTTTATATTGTTTCTTAAGAAGACCCAGTTCCTCTTCTATTATGATTTCTGCCTTTTTTGCTTCGCTTCTTCGCTTATCCAGGTTTGCTTCACTGATGCTTCTTAAGCTGTCGATATTGTGAAGGCCGACTCCTGGAATTTCTGCAACGCTTCCTTCGATATTCCTGGGATTTCCAATATCGACAAGCATAATATCCTTATTGCGTTCTTCCATTAATCTTGACATTATCTCATGGGTCAGGACGAAATGCGGAGCTTTGGTAGCGCTTATAACGACATCAGACAGGGGAATGTATTTCTCCATTAAATCATATTGCACGGCTTTTCCGTTCAATTCGCATGCAAGAGTTTCTGCCTTATCCAATGTCCTGTTTGCCACATAAATTACCTTGATATCCTTATTTGCAAGCGCTTTAGCGACAAGTGTTCCCATTTCACCGGCGCCAATTACCATTACTGTCTTTCCCTCAAGCCCTCCAAGCTCCTTTTCAGCCAATTCCACAGCAGCTGAACCAATGGATACTGAGCCTTTATTTATTCCGGTCTCGTTCCTCGTGCGCTTACCAACCTGAATCGCTTTATTGAACGCGGTATCAAGGGTCTTTCCAATGGCTCCGGCTTTTTTTGCCATCAAGAACAATTCTTTTACCTGTCCAAGTATCTGGTCTTCACCTACGATCATTGATTCAAGACCGCAAGTCAGGCGCAAGAGATGTCTGAGTGATTCATCATGATCGAGGAAATCAATGATCCGTGAGGAGACTTTCATGTGTTTTGCAAAATCAAAAAGTACTTTGCTCCCTTTTGGTGAGACCACATAAACTTCAACTCTATTGCAGGTTTTTAAGACAGCGCATTCCTCAACAAGTTCATGTGACTTCAGGTGAACCAGGAGCTGGTCTATGCCGCCATGCCAGGCGCCTTCCATTTCCACAATGGTCGCTTTGGTATGCGTGATTAGCATGCTTGATATTTCGGTCATTAATTATTCCTATTTTTTTGTTCGTTTTATCTTATATGCTTTGATGCTGTAATATATGCCTTTTCATATGATTCCCGCAAGGAGATCCAAACATCATTATCATTAAGGATATTCCATAAGATATCTTTGCGTTTTTTCTGGTCATTAATCCTGGATTTCAATTTTTCCCGGATTTCGTTTTGGAGCCGCGACATTTGTGAGAATTCAGGAGTTATAACTTTTTCTATTTCCTGGCGAATGTATTTTGAGAGAGCGGGACTCTGACCACCTGTAGATATGCCGATCACGATATCGCCCCGCTTGATAACTGAAGGAACGATAATATCCCCGATATTATCGACACGGTTTATAAATTTCCCGTGATCTTTTGCGATCTTTGCTATTTTTTCATTAAAGACCGGATCATTAGTTGCTGGAATAACAATAAAGGCATTTTTCAAAAAAGAAGCAATTTCGTTATCATCTATATTTTTGGCTTTGATAAGTTCTATCTTTCCTTCCTCACAAAAAATATCCAATCCAGGTGTAAATTCCTTACTTATAACTTTCACTTTTGCGTGTTCACAAAAAAGGGATGCTTTACGCTCACCCACCTCTCCTCCACCGAAAATAACTATCTCTTTTTCATGAAGGTCGATCATTAAAGGCAAAAATTCATTCATAACCTCACGCCTGTTTTCTTAAACTCCCGTTCACTGAAAAGTATGCTATAATCCTTTATGCCGGTTGCAAGAGATATCTCTCTTGCGATCTTCTCACATTCTTCGCGCGAGTATGCATGCACCATTGTAAAGAGATTGTATTTCCAATCAGGATAACGCGGTCTTTCATAACAATGGGTAACTTCCGGGAAGCCTGCCATGATGGCTCCGACTTCTTCCACTTTATCATCAGGAACATTCCATGTGCACATGGCATTTGCCGTTATTCCAATCGCCCTGTGCCCGATAGAAGCGCCAAAGCGCCTGATAACGCCTTCTTGTATCATTTCGTGCAATCGGTCAATGACTTGCGTTTCAGAAAGTTCCAATTCTTGTGCAATTAATCCAAATGGTTCAGGAGTTATCTGTATTCCGTCCTGGATAAGTTTCAATAATTTTATATCAATTTCGTCCATGTTATCAGATAAATTTATTTAGTGGTTATTCATATTAGAATTGTATAGAATAAATCTATTTAACATGTCGCTACGGATACATTAATATGATAGATATAAAAAACGTTTTAGAAGTTATAAATGAGTTATTGGTATTACCTATAGCAATTATCACATTCGTAGTTTTGATCCATATAACTATATATCTATGGAAAAAAGACCCGGATATTATCCGGTCGAGGATATTTCTAAAATATGGTGAGATCAAGAAAGCTTTTCTTTTATTAGCAGCATTTGCTTTCGTTTTAATTCTTCATGTTGCGTTAATTTATATACCGCATTTTTTAATATCAAATTCATTAATATTCATAGATGATTTACAGAGGATCTTAGGATTGGTGCTTATCTTGATTTTGGTAACTTTTGTGTATTTTATCTATAAAAGTATCATAGGATCCAGATCCGGATTAGATTGAACAATCGAGAATATTTATATAATGCAAGTGTACATTATTGTATTGTGTAGTGAGTGTTTTTATGGATATTGGAATCATTCTTGGAATCATATATAAAATATTGGCGCTACCTTTAGCGATCATTACATTTTTTATTTTGATTTATATAGGATTTTATATGCGTAACAAAAACCCTGATATAATAAGATCACGCATTTTCCTGAAATATCACGAAATAAGAAAAGCAATATTATTGCTTATTGCATTCGCTTTTGTTCTAATTCTTCATATGACATTGATATTCTATCCGGATGTTTCTAATTATATTTCGGATGGATCTTCTTCATTTAATTCTAATTTACAGAGAGTCTTGGGATTGGTTCTCAGTTTAATCCTGATAACTTTTGTAATCCTGATATACAGAAGTATAAAAGACAGTTCTATCAATTAATTTATTTTTTCAAGTTTGATGATTACTGCTTTAAAGTTAACCGGAATTACCTGCTCAACTTGATATTTGCAGTTTTCCACTCATCTCCAACTCCATGAAGGGTTCCGATCGAACCCTTGATCATACCGCAAAGGATGTTTTTTACAAAATCATTCATGGGAATTTTTTTCCCGTCAATCTCAAGAACAATGTCAATTTTTTCCATTTTATACCTCATTCTCCAATATGTAAGATAATTGTTATATTTCTATTGTTTTGTTCATCATGTACCACAATAGGAAAATTTTATGCATATGAAATTTATTGTACGCACCTATGCAGGACTATAAGATAAGGATCCTTGATATGCAAAAAGAGGAACGACCTCGTGAGAGACTTATAAAGAACGGTGCGTCGGCATTGAGCGATTCTGAACTCCTCGCAATAATCCTGCGGACTGGTTCGAAACAGGAGAATGTTATAAACCTATCCCAGAGGATACTTGGGGAATATAACATTAAACAGCTCTCACAAATAAATATCACACAATTAATGAAAGTCCATGGGATCAAGGAAAGTAAAGCTTCACAGATTTTGGCATGTTTTGAGATCGCAAGGCGACTTGAATCTTTCAATAGCGTAGAAAAGCCCAAGATAAGTTCACCAGAAGATGTTTACAGACGGTTATTCCCGCGAATGAGGGAACAGAAAAAGGAAATGTTCATCGAGCTTTGTCTTGATACGAAGAATCAGATCTTAAAAGAGGAAGTTATTTCCATAGGTTCATTAAACGCAAATGTCGTACATCCAAGGGAAGTGTTCAAGCTCGCGCTGACTGAATCAGCAGCCCATATAATTGTAGCGCATAATCATCCTTCAGGCGACCCTACGCCAAGCAGGGAAGATATTGAAATAACCAAAAAATTGGTGGAGACCGGAAATATTATGGGAATAACAGTTCTTGACCATGTGATTATAGGCGATGGAAGGCATTTCAGCCTGAAAGAGGCAGGTCATATCTGAATTGGATGAGGTAAAATGGCATATTCCGCGATCATCCTTGCCGGGGGCAGGGGAAAACGCATAGGTAACAGGGAAAAATCGATGATGGTCATTAATGGGCAGCCACTTATAACTTATGTTATAAAGAGTCTTGAGAATGTTGTCGATGAGATCATAATCTCAGTTCGAGATAAAGCGCAGGGTGAGTTATTGGATACAATTCTGCAAGGATATACATATTCATTTGATGAATTTGAAAATAAAGGTCCGCTTTCAGGAATACTCAGCGGTCTTACTCTTTGCAGGAATGAATTTTGTTTTATAGCCGCATGCGATATGCCTTTTATTAATGAGAATGTTGTAAAAATGCTTTTCAGGTTGAGTGCAGCTCACGACGCAGTTATTCCACGCTGGGAAGACGGTTTCCTTGAGCCTCTCCATGCGGTTTACAGATGCAAACCAATGATTCGTGAATCAAGAAAAGCAATAGAGCTTGGGGAGAATACGATCCTTGCTCCGATCAATCGAATAAATGTAAATTATAGGGGTATAGAAACCATCAGGAAGATCGACCCGAACTTAAGAACATTTATCAACATTAATACGCCAGAAGATATGGAACGAATAACAAATAATAAAAATTAATAACCTATGCGCTCTGGTATGAAAATAAATAGCAACGGACGCAAATATAAATAAAATCACATCATACTTACAATGTACACAAAAAATTATACAGCTATCGAACACAATGGCACAACCGCGCATGAAAAAAAGTATACCGTGGCAGTAGAGGGCACGATCGAGCTATTTATAAACAAAACGCCCATCGCATCAATACTTGCCACGCCTGAAATGTTAAAAGAGCTTGCCATCGGATATCTCATTTGCGAGGGTCTTGTGAAAAACGCTGACAACATCATCGATTTCAAGATTGACGAAAAACGGATATATATCTCAGTAGAAGAGACCGAGCATCTTGAACTGTGGCGCGAATTAAGATCGTCTGGCTGCGTGGGTGTAAAATGGGACGAAAATGAATCAATGTCTGTTACTTCAAGTACAAGATTTGGTGTAAATGCAATTTGCAAAAGTATTGGATTTCTGGAGTCAGAAATATACAGGGAAACGCATGGAACGCATTCAGCGTGCCTTATGAACCCGCAAGGAGATTGTGTCACAAAAGCCATCGATGTCGGAAGACATAATGCTTTTGATAAGGTCGTGGGATACGCTTATCTTAATGATATAGATGTAAGCGAACATTTCATCTTTTCATCTGGAAGGCAGTCTGCTGGCATGGTATTAAAAGCCGCGCGGGCAGGGATCCCGCTTGTTGCGACAAAAACTGCGCCCCTGAATTCTGGTATCGATGCGGCGCTAAGGACTGGAGTTTGTCTTGTGTGTTTTGTGTCAAATGACAAAATATCAGTTTTTTCACATCCAGAGAGGCTTCTATGCCACCCGTGATTTGCATTGTGGGAAATAGTAAGGCTGCAAAGACCCGACTGATGGAGGAATTGATCAAGGATTTGAAAAACCGCGGTTTGAGTGTTGGAGCTTTGAAATACCATAAACATGGTGAGTTTGAGATAGACATCGAAGGGAAAGATACATGGAAATACTCCATGGCTGGGGCTGATACGGTCGCCATAACTTCATCGGTGAAATTCGCAGTCGTTAAAAACATAAATGTTCCTACTGATATTGATGAAATATGTGAAAAATATTTTGTCGATAATGATATTGTCCTTGCGGATGGATTCACGCTGTCAGATAAGCCACGAATTATCGTAGTTGAGAAAAAAGAGGATGCAGCGATCTTTGAAAGGGGATGCAGGGTGATCTCGGTTACAGATGGAAATATTGGAGGTATCGGGGCAGTTATTAATAATGTTCTGGTGTTTCTGGGCGGGTATTTATAGAACTATGCACATGCATTCGAAATGTGGCTGTTGATATTTCGGGCGCCCATATCCGTATTTTTATATTTTCCATAAGTGGTTTCTGATTTTTCAAAGTGTTTATATAGGATAGAATAATAGAGCAATAAAAATTTCTAATATATGAGGTAAATAAAATGGGCAGACGAAAGAAAATGGTCGAGAATGTCACTCAACTGATGGATAAACCACAGTTTATCCGAAATATCGGTACAGTTGCACACATCGACCACGGAAAAACTACATTTTCAGATAATTTGCTTGCAGGCGCCGGTATGATCTCACAAGAACTGGCTGGCGAGCAATTATTCATGGACTTTGATGAAGAAGAACAGAGACGTGGAATTACTATTGACTCCGCAACGGTTTCAATGGTGCATACGTATGAAGGACAGGAATATCTGATCAATCTTATTGATACTCCGGGACACGTTGACTTTGGAGGCGACGTTACACGAGCCATGAGGGCAGTTGATGGTGCTGTAGTGCTTGTGGACGCAGTCGAAGGACCGATGCCGCAGACAGAGACTGTGTTGCGCCAGGCGCTTCGTGAGAATGTAAAGCCAATTCTGTTTATTAACAAGGTTGACAGGCTTATTAATGAAATAAAACTCACTCCAGAAGACATGCAAATGCGCCTTGGACTTGTAATTGACAAAGTTAATAAGATCGTTAAAGGCCTGAAGCCTGATGAATATGATAAATTGAAGTTGGATCCGGTAGTTGGCAAAGTCGCGTTCGGTTCAGCCCTTAATAACTGGGCTATAAGCATACCCTACATGAAAAAGACCGGTATCGGATTTAAGGAAATAATCGAGTTATGCAAGGCTGACAATCAAGCTGAACTTGCTAAAAAGTGCCCGTTGTCCGTTGTAATGAACGACATGATCATACGATTCCTTCCAAGCCCGATAGATGCACAAAAAGAACGTATAAAAGTTATCTGGCATGGCGATAAGGAAAGCGAGATCGGAAAATCAATGATCAACGTGGACCGGACAGGCAAGATAGCCCTTATGATTACCGATATCACTACTGATCCTCATGCAGGTGAAGTGGCCAGCGGCAGGCTTTTCTCAGGCACTCTTGAAAGAGGCAAGGAAATATATATTTCCGGTATGCCCAATGCCAACAGGATACAGTCAGTAGGCATTTTCATGGGTCCGGACAGAATTGAATGCGATAATATCCCTGCCGGCAATATCGTGGCTGTGACAGGATTAACTGATGCTATCGTGGGTTCAACAGCATCAAGCGATAAAAGCATGACGCCTTTTGAGAGTATAAGGCACGTCAGTGAACCTGTCATGACAGTTGCCGTCGAAGCTAAACATATGAAAGACCTTCCAAAACTGGTCGAAGTATTAAGACAGGTCGCAAAAGAAGACCCCACTCTTAAAGTAATGATCAACCAGGAAACTGGAGAGCATCTTCTGGCAGGAATGGGTGAACTTCATCTTGAAGTCGTTGCAGGAAGGATACAGCGCGACAAACATGTCGAGATCACCACATCAAAACCGCTTGTAGTTTACAGGGAAACTATTACAGACCGTGTTGGGCCTGTGGAAGGAAAATCACCCAACCGCCACAACAGGTTCTATGTTGAAGTTGAACCATTGTCTCTGGCTGTCGTTGAACTTATCAAGAGCAATGGGATATCAATGAGGCAGGGAGAAGTTGAGCGCAGGGACATCCTTATGAAAGCAGGAATGAGCAAGGATGAAGCAAAAAGTATTACCCATATTTTTGAAACAAATATGTATATTGATATGACCAAAGGTATCCAGTACCTGAATGAAACAATGGAACTCATTCTGGAAGGATTCGAAGAGGTCATGAAAGCCGGACCCCTTTCCCGTGAACCTGTAATGGGTGTTAAGGTTAAATTGATGGATGCAAAACTGCATGAAGATGCAGTACACAGAGGACCTGCACAGGTCATACCTGCATCAAGGCAGGCTATACAGGCTGCAATGCTTATGGCTGGCGCAACTCTTCTTGAACCATTCCAGAAAGTGTTCATCCAGGTTCCCCAGGACCAGATGGGCGGCGCAATGCGTGAGATGCAGGGCCGACGCGGACAAATACTTGATATGAAATCTGAAGGCGACCTCACCATCATCGAGACAAAGGCGCCTGTTGCGCAATTATTCGGATTCTCAGGTGATATCCGCTCAGCTACTGAAGGCAGGGCCATGTGGAGCACGGAATTCATGGGATTTGAACCGATACCAAACAACATGCTTACTGAAATCGTAACCGCTATCAGGCAGAGGAAAGGACTTAAACTCGAATTGCCCAAGGCAAGTGATTTCTTAAGTCCCTGATCATTCTGTTGATCCCATTGACCCCGTATTATAATACGGGGTTTGAGGGGACTTTCTAACGGAAGGTTTAAAAACAAAAACAACAATACGGAAACAAAACAATCTTCAATAAATATAAAGGAGAAATATTATGGCAGAGAAACCACATTTAAATTTAGCTATTATCGGACATATCGACCACGGGAAATCAACCCTTACAGGACGATTAATGTATGATACTGGCGCAGTACCGCCTCATATTATCGAAAAATATAGGGAAGAAGCAAAAGCAAAAGGAAAAGAATCATTCGTATTTGCGTGGGTCATGGACTCACTCAAGGAAGAGAGAGACAGAGGTATCACTATCGATGTCGCTCACCAGAGATTCGACACTGCAAAATACTATTTCACGGTCGTGGACTGTCCAGGTCACAGGGACTTCGTCAAGAACATGATCACAGGCGCCTCACAGGCCGACGCAGCCATACTCGTATGCGCGGTCAAAGATGGTGTCCAGTCCCAGACCAAAGAACATATATTCCTTGCAAGAACCCTGGGTATTACCCAGTTGATCATAGCCATGAACAAGATGGATGAAGTAAACTATGATAAGGCACGATTTGACGTCGTAAAAGCAGACCTGAGTGCACTTCTCAGAATGGTTGGATATAAGCCGGATGATATGCTTTTTATCCCAACATCAGCTTTTAAGGGAGATAACCTTGCAAAGCCAAGCGAGAATACCAAATGGTACACAGGGCCAACATTGCTCGCTGCTCTTGATACCCTTAAAATGCCAGAGAAACCCACAACATTACCACTTCGCATTCCAGTCCAGGACGCTTACACCATTTCCGGTATCGGAACTGTTCCAGTAGGAAGAGTTGAGACCGGAGTAATGAAGCCTGGTGACAAAATAATATTCATGCCGGCCAAAGCAGTCGGTGAAGTAAAATCAATTGAAATGCATCACCAGGAGATCAAGGAAGCAGTACCTGGCGATAACATCGGATGGAACGTCAGAGGCGTTGAGAAGAAAGATATCAGGCGCGGAGACGTTTGCGGATCAGTAGCCAAACCGCCATGTGTTGCGGATGAATTCACAGCGCAGATCGTAGTATTGCAGCATCCATCTGCTATCACGATCGGTTATACACCAGTTCTGCACTGTCATACAGCACAGGTCGCAGGAACGATCACGGCAATATTGAAGAAACTTGATCCAAAGACCGGTCAGACTGCAGCAGAAAATCCTGACTTCATAAAAGCCGGAGATGCCGCAATTGTGGTAATCAAACCAGCAAAACCACTTTGCATCGAAAAAGTAAAAGATATCCCGCAGCTTGGTCGCTTTGCGATCCGTGATATGGGAATGACCATTGCAGCAGGCATGGTCCAGGACATTAAAGCGAGAATATAATATTCTCACTTTATATCTATAAATCGGAAATTTTATGGTTCAAAAAGCAAGAATTAGATTATCTGGAACAAGTCCAATTACTCTTGACAGTATATGTTCACAAGTAAGAGATATTGCAGTCAAAACAGGTGTAAGCATTTGCGGCCCGGTTCCACTCCCTACAAAGAAATTAGTAGTACCATGCAGGAAAAGTCCTGATGGCGAAGGAAGCGCAACATGGGATCACTGGGAAATGAGAGTTCATAAGAGACTCATCGATCTTGATGCTGATGAAAGGGCACTGCGCCAGTTAATGCGCATTCAGGTTCCTAAGGATATCAGCATAGAGATAGTCCTTACATCTTAACTTTTTTTTATTTTTTTTCGCATAAGCGCGTTGTTAATTTCTTCATGCATGAATACTATTTCTTCAATGCTGATCCACATTTGCTGCAAAATCTAGATGAGATATCGTTTTTCCAGCCGCATGAACATGATATTACTTCTTCACTGAAAACATTCCTTTTCAATTTGAGCTACCCGAACTTAACCAAAGGGCATGCCCATGTGCATTTAGAGCATCTGGTGCATTTCGCGCTTACCTTTGCAGTCCCTTTCATACTTATTGCATGCGCCGCGCACTGACCAACGCATACGCCGCATCCTGTGCATGAAATTGCACGCCTGATGGTTTTTTCTGCAAGCCCTATCAATTGACGTGCTTCATCCTCATTTCCCCCCCTTGCGACCAGAGTTCCGCTTGCATACACATGAACATTGTTCTCGCCGCGCTCAGCAAGGATAACGCCCTCGATAGATCTTATGTTCCCGATAATATTAAGGAAGCCTGTTTCTTCAATATGGGCAAGATTTATCGGTGTTCCGAAACTGCCTTCAGCCGTCATGCCTCCTGCTTTGCATGGGCGATACCCGGATGTTAGCGTGAATTGCACCGGTTTTTTCTCGCTCTTTGGGATGACGTTAATACCCAGCTTTTCAGCGATCATATTAATGGATTTTGGAAGCGCCTGCCAGCGCCAGAAACCCAGTTTTACCCATTCTGCAGACAATCCATTGCGTGAGGCATATGCTAACAGGTATTTATCGAGCTTTTCACCAAGTTCGGGATGGATTTCGCTAAGTCGCGAGAAATCAGCCATGCTTGCAGAAGGACACAACCAGCATCCTATCCGGTCAAATCCCTCTTTATAAAGTGGATTATATTTTGCTTTCTTCCAGAACAGGTATAGCCATACATGAAGCGCAGTCCAGTTCTGGATAGGTGTAGCTCCGATCTGGTTTCCCACCCATGGGTTCTTCCATATGTGCTCGCTGTCAGCTCTTATCTGGCTTTCATATTTTCGCTGGCCTATGAATGTAAGGCAGCCGTTATCATAATTTTTTTCTATGACCTGCGCTATCGCTCCCAGCTTGCAGACTTTGCAGCACCATCTTGCTTCTACAGTTGGAGGCCCGAAATTATCAATGGATTGCCAGAAAGAATCTCCTGACGAATGGATCTTTAATGGAAGGGAAAGTTTTTCTGCTGTTTCTTTTACATTTTCGATGGTTTCAGAAAATTCAAGACCAGTATCTGCGAACAATATATCAAAATCAGCCACAACATCACGCACAAGAAGCAGAGTTACAAGGCTGTCCTTTCCACCGGAATACGAAACTGTAACTGGCCTTTTGGAGGTCTCAACCACGTTTTTTATGAAACTATGCGCCTTTTCCTCCATTTTCGTGAGAATATTCATGTTTGCCTGGACTGCATCATCCCATGTCCTCATTTGTGCAGATAATTGCTCAAGTGCCTGTGGCTTGCCGTTCCAGCGAGTTTTAACTGCCATTCCTTTTTCATGGGTGAGCATCCTTTCGGCGTTCATCCTGGCTCTTCCTGTGGCGATAACTTCTTTATCCGGCGTCAGGATGATGACTTCATCTTCCTCTTTTATGCTTGCATCGGCTTCATTTACTCCTGGAGCAAGGACTGAAGCGCCTTTTTCGATAAAACTGATAGCGCCTTTATCTATAATTATGCATTTATTGCCGCCAACAAGGTGACGTGCCCCCTCAAGCCGCGGAATGAAAAACCAATCCATTTTCTCGATCTCAAAGCGAATGGAACCCATTATAGCGCCGTCAAATACTACTTCATCCATTCGGTCTTCATAAGGCGCCTTATTTAGAACAACGAGTCTTCCTTCGGGAATTAATTTTATGCCGAATTGTTTTTCAGTCGTTCTGTTTACAAGATCGATGTCATACTTGAATGCAGGCCTGATATCACCTGGAGGGGTAATTTCGATCTTTTTGGTAGCGGCTCCACACGCGCAAGTTTTTCCAAGAACAGGGAGGTTGCAGGAAGGACACCAGTATAATAAGAGTTCACCGAGGTAATGGGGCATAGTTTTTTTCCGTTAAGTCCCTATTACTTTCATATTCGCTACACGCACTGTGGGTGTAATTACAGCCCCGACTTTCCTGATATCCTTTCCCATTCCGTCGATATTCTTCAATAGCTCAAAGATATTCCCTGAGATCATCATTGATTTTATGGGTGAAGTGATCTGGCCATCTTTTATTTCAAATGAATTTCTGGCTTCAACCGAGAAATCCCCTGAGATCGGATTTGCGGTATGCGCTCCGATAACTGAATTCACGATAACACCATCCTGGGTCTGGGCAATTACGTCAAATGACGGGTGTTCAATGATCAGGTTTCGAATGCCTATTGAGGGCGTTGTAGTATATGATCCTCTAACTGCATTACCGGTGCTCTCTCTTTTTTCCTTACCTGCGGTATAGCTGTCGTACATAAAGGATGAAAGAATACCATTTTTTATGATGGGAGTTATCTTTGAAGGAGTTCCCTCTTCATCGCATAACGATGTGCCAAGACCTCCTGCAAATGTACCATCATCAATTATGGAAAGATCCTCTGCTGCGATAGATGTTCCAATTTTACCTATAAGGGAT
This sequence comes from Candidatus Methanoperedens sp., assembly GCA_041648475.1. Lineage (GTDB taxonomy): Archaea > Halobacteriota > Methanosarcinia > Methanosarcinales > Methanoperedenaceae > Methanoperedens. Next base: position 246,182 of record JBAZOV010000001.1, read on the forward strand.
GAACGTCTTTTCTGGACATTATCCGCATCTACAGACGTAATAAGCGTATTTTCAAGTATATCCGCAATTGCCATGGGTTCAAGAAGCACCGTGCAATCACGTGTTTGTGTGCTTATTCCATTGCGGGAACGTAATGCAAGAGAAGCTGCCATCTCTCCGATCTTGTAAAAATCCACATCCAGTTTTCGAGACATATCGAATTCAGATGCTGTAGAAAGGGGCGCATCATTTGTTATAACATCCATGGAAGCCGAAACCACGGTATCCTCTTCCTCTATTTCAACCCCGTTTGAGTTCAAAATGAATTTTGTTGAATCCCCGCATACGAAATGTCCTGATGTGGGACCAATCGTAGAGATGTATTTGCTTCCCTGGATCATTTCAGAAGCCAGATCAATGCATGCCTCGATCTGGATATCCTTGATTTTGCGGTCAAAAATATCCCTTACTTTAGCGGTTTTACTTTTACCAGGAAGACTTGACCATTCAGGATCGTTTCCTCTGACTCGTGCTGATTTCACTGCCAGGATAGAAGCTTCTTTGATCCGATTAACGTCGTTGGTGCTTGAAAAACCCACAGCTCCATTAACGATCGCCCTGATGCCGATCCCTGAAACAAGGCTCTCCTTGGCAAGATCGATAACATCCCTGTGAATATCCAGTGAAATTGACCTGCCTTTCATGCAATAAATCTCTACTTCATCCGCTCCTTCTTTTTTTGCTAACTCAAGCGCCTTGTATGCATTTTCAAAAATGTCGGTCATGGGAATCATTAATTTAAACTAAAGCATGATAAAGATAACCTATGCGAGTTCTCATAATCGATGGGTATGTGGATGAACCTGCATGCCTTGGCGTCCCCCCATATATGTCGCCTTATCCCAGGTATATAGCCGGCGCTCTAGTGGAAAAAGGGATACAAAAAGAAGATATAACATATCGGACTATTGACCGGATTCGAACGCGAAGGGAGCCTCTGCGATTTGATCTTATTGTAATTATTGCAGGAATGACTGTTCCGGGAAAATATTTACGGGCAACGCCTGTCACATTGAAAGAAATAAAAGAACTCTCACATCTTGAAGGCACAAAGATAATTGGAGGACCTATCAGGCTGGGTTTCGGCGAGGAGGGAGGTTCCTCCGCGACAGACTTTGCAGTTCCTGGAATTACGCTTGCCAAGAAGGAGCCACATTTATGCGGTTACTCTGGCATCCACGAAGCGCCGGAAAATTTTATCGCATGTTGTTTATAAAAGTATATCACATGTCAGAAAACAGCGTCCCCTCCTCTTTGCGGACACGGCGCGCTCTGCGGTGAAGCAATCACTATTCGATGAACTTAAAGAATGTCTCAATTTTAGCTATTTCTCCAGTTTCCCGCGCACAAATCCAAGTACGTATTTCACATTTTCGTCTATAGTGTTGTCGATCTTAGTAATATAATCCTCAACCACGTTCTCTTCTTTTCCGAGATGCATATGCTGCGGATAAGTCGAAAGTTTCCGGTGATGAGGCGCAGTATCGATCCTGATCATTTCATTTTCCCGCTGCCAGTGGAACGAATATTTAGAATCAACAGGGTACCTTATATCCATATATGAACCATCTACAAAAACAAGCCTCACCTTATCGCTAAAAATTATTGGTGCCTCGCCTAAAATATCTGAAAAATGCTCCTGGGCGCATTGTGCAATGATAATAAGCCTGTGCATTAAATTCTCTTTACAAAATTGTCCAGCAGTTTTTTAAGGTCTTTTATATTTTGTTCATAGGAAAGTGCAGAAAGGTAATCTTCATATGCCGGATGCTCGTTGACCCTGCCCTGCTCTATCATTTTTTCAATTGCTTCAGGATATTTTACATTGTATTTTTCCAGTGTGGTTTTTAATAATTCTTTTTCTTCTGAGATTTTGGATAAAATAAGAAATGTTTCTGTTTCCACGCCTCTTACATGCGGGCTAAATATTGTCGATTGAGCTGCTTCAGACGCGCTATTCATGAATTCACCTTATCAACAAATAGTAAGTTTGAGTATATAAAAGATGCCGGGGCTTTATCCGTATTAGCACCACTTTCATTCATCGATCTCAAACAGATAATCAAAATATTTCCAGGCTTTGCAGCAAGCGCAGTCTTTCTCATAATCCGGGCATCGCGCCCCCCAGTTCTTGACCATATACTCCTTAACTCTCTCTTTGAAATAGCCGCTGCAATATTCGCATTCCCAGTATTCCCCTTTTTCACCAGTTATACTCTTTATGAGATTTTTAGAGAAGAAATACTGGATCGGTATAACATTTTTTTCAAGCAGTTGTACATCGAATTTGTTGCCGCAAACGATACATTCGCGGTCTTTGAGCACTGAGCCTTCAGTTGCATCTTTTTGTTTCAAATCCTTCTTTTTCATACATTATTAATATCAGCAGGCATAATATAAATATAACTACAGCATGATAAAGATAAACTATGCGTGTCCTTATAATCGATGGGTATGTGGATGAACCTGCATGCCTTGGCGTCCCTCCATATATGTCGCCTTATCCGAGATACATAGCCGGCGCTCTTGTTGAAAAAGGGATACAAAAGGAAGATATAACATATCGGACTATTGACAGTATCCGAACGCGAAGGGAGCCTCTGCGATTTGATCTTATTGTCATTATTGCAGGAATGACTGTTCCGGGAAAATATTTACGGGCATCGCCTGTCACATTGAAAGAAATAAAAGAACTCTCACATCTGGAAGGCACAAAGATAATCGGAGGACCTATCAGGCTGGGTTTCGGCGAGGAGGGCGGCTCCTCCGCGACAGATTTTGCAGTTCCTGGAATTACGCTTGCCAAGAAAGACATAGAAGCGTTCGTTTATGATTTTATGGATGGCAAAGATCCGGGCGCCATTGCCCACAGGATGCGTACAACATCCGAGATAGGAAGATGGGGTGAAAAAGGCGCCTTTATTATAACACAACACCCTGATTATCCGCATGTGATGTGTGAGCTTGAAACTTACCGCGGCTGTCCGCGCCATTCGCATTGTTCTTTCTGCACCGAACCTTTTTATGGGAAGCCCGATTTTCGCGAAATAGCGGACGTGGTGAACGAAGTTTCGGCGCTTTATAAAAACGGCGCGCGCTATTTCAGGATCGGGAGGCAGCCGGACCTTTTCATGTACCGGTCAAAAAAAGGCGTCCCTGACCCGGATGCCATCGAAGAACTCTATAGCGGAATACGTTCTGCTGCGCCTGACCTTCGGGTGCTGCATATGGATAATGCAAATCCAGTGACGATATCGAAATATCCAGTTGAATCGCGAAAAATCGCAGAAATAATAGTGAAATACCATACACCGGGTGATGTCGCAGCGCTGGGAATGGAAAGCGCAGACCCTGACGTGATCCGGGCCAATGATCTTAAGGCAACGCCTGATGAAGTTTACGAGGCAATAAAACTTTTAAATGAAGTGGGAGCGGCACGAGGCGTGAATGGGCTGCCGGAACTCTTGCCAGGGATAAATTTCGTACATGGTTTGAAAGGAGAGACAAAACGAACCTTTGACCTCAACTTTGAATTCCTTAAAAAAGTGCTCGATAATGGACTCATGGTCAGGAGAGTAAATATCAGGCAGGTTATGACTTTTGCCGGAACCCCGATGCAGGGACATGATGAGCTTGTAAGGAAACATAAGGAGCTTTTCCTTCGCTACAAGGACAGGATAAGGGAGGAGATAGACCTTCCCATGCTTCGAAAGGTGGTTCCTGCCGGGATTCTCCTGAAGGATGTCCGGACGGAAATCTTTGATAAGATTTCCTTTGGGCGGCAGCTTGCTACATATCCTCTGCTTGTGGGGATCCCGATGAAGCTTGAACCGGGGCGCTCTTTTGATATACTGGTTACTGACCATGGGCACAGGTCAATAACGGGGCTGCCGGTACCGATCGATTTAAACAGCCTGCCTACTAAATTATTGTCGTGTCTTCCTGGAATAGATAATAAACAGGCTGCAGAGATCATGCGTGGAAAGCCGTTCAGGGATAAAGAAGATATTATTAAGAGGACATCGATAAGGGGGTGGATACTTGATCATCTTGCGTGAAAGTCTATAATTCACCTTTTAAGAGAATAGAAAAACATTAAGGACTTTGTTGTCCATAATATTAATAGAGGTGGATGGGAATAATCAGTAGCTGAATGTAACGGCTATAGAATGCAATTACCAGTACTGACAAATAAGTGCAAGGCCTTCCTGGGTGAAAATAAAAAAGCAGATATTCAATGGGAGCTTGAACAACGGTTAGAAGAATTTGAAAAAAATATCGCTTTGGAGCACTATACAACAAATTTGCTCTCTTTTCGAAAGGTATAGTAATATTAATATATAACTTATAACCCATAGTAATATAATGTTTCTTCCAACCCCCGATGACCTAAAAAAACTGAGGCTTGATTTTAATCTTACCCAGGCTGAACTTGCCTCGCGCGCTGGTGTAAGCCAGCCGCTAATTGCCCGTATAGAATCGGGAGACGTTGACCCCAGGCTTTCAACACTAAATAAGATATTCAATGTTTTTGATGCGGCGCGCAAAGAAAAGATAGACGTAAGGAAGATCATGCATCCTTCAGTTATTCATACAAGTTCTGACCGCCTGGTCGAAGAAGCTGCAAGGATCATGGAAGAACATGGCTTTTCCCAGATGCCTGTAATTGATAATGGGGTCCCTGTTGGCAGTATTTCCACAGACCAGATAGTGCGCTCTATGACAGACCATGACCTGCGCAAAGTTTCCCACCTCTTTGTGAAAAATATCATGGGCGATTCTTTCCCTACCATTTCACCAACAACAGATGCCAATACTGTTTCGCGAATTCTTGAAAATAGTACCGCTGTCCTTGTTCTTGAAATGGGAAAGGTCGTGGGTGTAGTGACCAAACACGATATTATGAAGATGCTGCGGGGATGAAATAATTAACATGGCTGTTTTATAATCGATATACTGGTAACCTCCATTTCCGATGGACAATAAGCCTATATACTTAAAAATTGATATCATCCCATCCAGACCTACGAAGTCTGGAAAATCGTGTTGATAGGTCCTTGCGGGAGAACGGCAACGCCAAATCGATGACCGTACAGACAACCCCAACGCGGTACACGCGATATTACCTGACACGAGGGTAACGGTGACGGACAACGGCAATAGCCAGTGGTTGAGGTCTCTGAGTTAGTGTCAGGTTACAGCAAACCTTGCATATCTTTTAACCCATGCCCTGTTGCAATACATACAACCACGCCTTCCAGTTTATTTTTCAAATAACCGGCGTATGCCACAGCGCCGCTGGGTTCAACAAAAATCCCATTGCGAGCAAGCTCATTTCGGGCAGATATCACCTCATCGTCTGTTATCTTTATGGCAAAACCACCTGAATCCCTTATCGTCCGAAGTGCAGCCAGCCCATCGATCGGGTCACCGCATGCAATGGCTGTGGCTATTGTCTGAGGATCACGGACAGGTATTATTTCACCAAGGTTGTTCTCCCATGCATCTGCAACCGGAGCGCAGTTTTCAACCTGTACGCCTATTATCCTGGGCATTTTGTCAGTGATACCCACAATTTCAAGCTCCCGGAATGCTTCAAAAATGCTCCATATCAGGGTGCCGTTGCCGACCGGAACTACAATATGATCGGGTACATGCCAGTACAGCTGGTCTGCGATCTCAAATCCAACGGTCTTTGTACCTTCGCTGCGCCATGGATAATCACCAGTGAGGAACGAATCGCTGTTTGAGAGGACATATTCCTCGGCCTGTTTCATGGCAACCGAATAATCCCCTTTCACTGCTATCGTTTGCGCGCCGTATGCTTTTATCTGCGTGATCTTTTCTTTTCCCACGATATCAGGGATAAAAACTTTGCATTCAAGTCCTGCAAAAGCCGCATACGCAGCCATGGATGCGCCCATGTTGCCAGTGGATGCAAGCGCTACCTTGCGTTTCTTAAATTCAAGCGCCTTTGTTATTTCAAGCGAGGAACCCCTGTCCTTAAATGAGCCTGTCGGGTTTCCAGCCTCATATTTTATAAGCAGCCGCCCGGTTTTTGAAAGTCTCTTGTTCTCAAGAAGGGGCGTTGATCCTTCTCCCATTGAAATGCATTTTGAAAGGTCTTTTACAGGCATAAACGCCCAGTATTTCCAGTGTGTTGGAGGCGTGCGCATGAATTCATCGCGCAGGATTACTTTCTTGATAGACCTGTAATCATATTCTGCATCAACTGCCGAGCCGCATTCACATCGGGGGATCGGGAGGCGCTCGATCTCATGGGGTTTATGCAGTCGCCCGCATTTGAAACATTTAAAACCGGTTACATATACCATGATCAATTATTGACGCGCTATTAATAAATAATCTATTGTTGCTGATTCGTTGGGGGGAACATGAAAAAAGCAGCGAACTGGTACGAACTAAAACGAACTCCGGTGGCGTGAGTTCGTATAGAGTTCGTTATGTTCGTTGCTAATTTTATTCTGTTAGTTAAATCAGCGGTCTTGGTTGCTTCTCATCAGGCTGGACTGGCAACTTCATCGTATTTATCAGGATCGGATCGGTCACTTCTTTTGCTCTTTCAAGCAGCATTTCCTTTCCGCATTGCGTTATAGCAAATATTGGGATCGCCGTTCCAAACTGTGCGATGGTTTTTCCTGCGACGCATCCGCGGATCCATTTTGAGGTGCAGCCCGTGGTCATATCTACAAGATCAAGGAATTCCTTTGCCTCATCCTCAGGCATGCCTGTTGTATGAACACCGAAAGCGATTATTTGTACATTATGTTTTTTCTCAAGCTCCCTCATCTTGCGGGCATCTTTAGCATTTGTTACTGAAACGCCTATTTTTTTATAACCCATTTCAATTGCTTTCCTGATACCTGCGACCTGGTCAAGAGCGGCTGTTGCAGGATCAAGGACGATGCCGCCAACTTCCTGTATCCGCTCAATAAGTCCTGGGATGGGAGTTGTCTCGACCAATCCTGAGATGCGTGAGCCCATTCCCTGCGCCAGTTTAGGATTGCTGGTAATTACAGTTCCTGCCCCGTCACACGCCGTGACAGTTGTGTCAAGGAGACCGCGGCGCAATCCTGTCATGAAAGTCTCGCTTGCCCCGAACCCCACGAATATTTCCATCTCGATTGCCCTGTCCTTAGTAAATAGCCCGAAATCCTTTATCCTGAATTCGATATTTTCCTTTGCAGTCTTGCAGGTGAATTTCTTTATCCCGCGCACTTTATCGAATATAGGACAATATTCCGTCTGTGGTTCTCCGGTTTCAACAACTTTGCCGTTCTCAACTACTACACGGGTTTTCCCGAGAGCTTCCATAACGTGTCTGTCTTTTGCCATGAGCATTAGTATGGTTTGTTAAGGTATTAATCATTAAGATATTGACATATTTTCATAAGTTAAGGCAAAATTTGCCACAATTCTTTTGACCAGAGGCACAGAGGCAAAATCATGATTTCTAAGTCCGAAACACATAAAGACATCTTACAACATTATCAAGCTCTGAATGGAACTATCGATCATCTTATTGAGATTAACATTAACATTTACATTATCCCTGATCTTTGGTTATGAAAGACAGAGGTCCCATAAACCCATAGGTTTTGGAACCTTCATTTTTGTATCCGTGGGATCATGCGGTCTTGCAATAACTGCGACCCTCCTGAATGAAAACCCTCTTCCGCTATTAGGCTCGGTCGTTACAGGAATTGGTTTTCTCGGGGCAGGCGCATTGATCAAGACGAACGAGAAGACTTTCGGGTTCACCACGGCTGCAAGCATGTGGTTGTTCGCGATATTTGGGATTATTATAGGTGTTGGTCAATATGTTATCGGGATCACTATTTATTTACTGACGTGGGTAATTATTTACTTTGATAAGCTGTTTGAAAAAAAGGGAATGGGATACTACCAGAAAAGATTGATCATAAATACCAATAAGATCGTGGAAAAAACTGAAATAAAAAAAATCTTTTCGCAGGGCACGCAAAGGCACAAGTTCATCGGGATAGATGTGGATAAGAAAAATAATACGATAGCTATAACTTACCTGATAGAAGGAACTTCCGAAGATATTTATAAAATATCTAAGAAATTATATGAAATGGAATGGTTCGATTCCTGTAAATTCGAATAAAAAAATCTGCGGATTTTTTTTACACGACAAAATATTCATTAACACTGTTCGCCATATATCATTGAAGCAGGATGTGATGGTCATTGAATAAGATTATTTTCAAAGATGCCAGAGTTACAAAACCGCAGGACAACCAGGTGGAGCAGGTGAAAAGAATATTCCCTGAAATATCTCCTGTGAAAGATGGTGATATTGTAGCGATTAAAATCCATCCTGGAGAATATGGCAATACTACACATGTAAGGCCGGTCGTAGTTAGAACCGTTGTTGACCTTGTAATAAAACAGGGTGGAATACCATTTGTTACTGACACGACTACATTATACAATGGCATGAAACTCAATGCAGCCCAGCTTATTCAGGGCGCAGCCATGAACGGTTTCACCCATGCAAGCATGAATGCCCCATTTATCGTGGCAGATGGGTTAAGAGGCAGTGATGGGAAAGTGATAAAGATCAATGGTGAGGCACTTGACAGCATCACTGTAGCATCCGGTATTGCAGAAGCTGATTCCATGATAGTCATCTCACATGGGAAAGGTCATCCTGCTTCAGGATTTGGGGGCGCGGTGAAGCATCTTGGCATGGGCTGTCTTGACCGGGCCGGGAAGATCAAGGTCCATGAGGTTGGAAGACCATCGATCGACGTTGAAAAATGTATCCTGTGCGGCGACTGCGTGCAAGTATGTCCCTGGGGTGCGATAACACCACCCAAAATAGACCATAAAAAATGCTGCGGTGAGTTATCCTGTGCTGATGCCTGCCAGCAGGAAGCGATAATTCCACCTCCTGATGCTTCAGACAAAATGCAAAAAAGATTGGGTGAGGCAGCTCTTGCTCCCATCATGGCGCTTAACGAGCGCATTGGTTATATCAACTGGGTTTATGACATAACGCCTGGATGCGATTGTTTCAATTTTTCAGGTGAGCATTTTGTCCAGGACATTGGAATACTGGGTGGAAAAGACCCTGTTGCTATTGATGCTGCAACGATCGATCTTATAAATGAACGGATGAAACCGGATGGAAAATCTATATATCATGTTTGGGGAGTTAACCCTTCGATACATATCGAAGCCGCTGAAAAAATAGGGTGCGGAAGCAGGAAATATAATCTTGTGGAATGATCAGGTATAGATCAATGAAAAGGTACAGGTCAATGAAAATAGGCAAATCTTAGTTCATACATAAGATTAATAAATGAACGAAATCAAGTATGTATGGGAATATAGATCGTTTCAATTTTTGATAATACATAAATAAACAAGATCATATATATAAATGATAGAAATATCTAAAGACAAAGCTTGAAAATCGAAAAGATGCGAGGTAAAACTATGTCAAAACTTAAAAAGAGAGGAATTGAACGAAAAGGCGAAAAGAAACAAAAGACCCAGGACAACAAACTGATGGATGAGCATCTTGTGGATTTGACAAAAGGAAAAGCGGAGTTTGAGGAACTCCCAGAGGAATAATATTGAATATAAGGGTGAAAATACTTTCCGGGGGTGTTAAAGAGCAGGATATGGATGTTTCACCGGATTCCACATATGAAGAGCTTCTTGGATCTCTTCATATTAATCCGGAAATTGTACTTGTTTTTCGAAATGGCGCTCCTGTGCCTCTTGATGAGAAAGTGTCTGCGGACAATATAGATATCCTGAGGGTCGTAACAGGTGGATAATATTTGTTGATATTGCCTGTTGATAATGCTTATTGATTTTTATGGAATTGTCAGACTCTTATGGACGAAAGATCCGAAGCCTTCGTATCTCACTCACCCACCGATGTAACCTGAGATGTATTTATTGTCATCGCGAAGGGGAAACGCGGGAAATGAACAATGAAATGAGTGTTGAGACTATATCAAATATCGTGAGAGCTTCCAATGCTTTTGGAGTTGAGAAGGTAAAATTCTCAGGCGGAGAACCTTTAATAAGAGATGATATAGATAAAATAATACAAGCCCTTCCTCCACTTCGGGATATCTCAGCAACAACAAATGGTACATTTCTTGCACAAAAAGCGCAAAGCCTTGCAGATAGCGGGCTTAATAGAATAAATATAAGCCTTCCATCTCTTTCGCCTGAAAAATACAGGAAAGTCACAGGAGGCGATGTGGGAAAGGTGCTTGAAGGGATAGATGCGGCGGTTGATTGTGATCTCACGCCTGTCAAGCTGAATATGGTTCTCCTGAAGGGGATAAATGAAGGCGAGATCCCTGAAATGATGAATTATATCCGGAAGTTTGATGGGAAAGTAATCCTTCAATTAATAGAATTGATGGATTTTAACAAAATGAAAGAATTCCAGGTCAATATTAGGGAAGTGGAAAAATACCTGGAATCGAAAGCTTCAAATATCGAAGTGCGCTCCATGCACAGGAGAAAGAAGTACCATATAGATGGAATTGAAGTAGAACTTGTCCGCCCGATCGATAATTCTCATTTCTGCGCTAATTGCAACAGGCTGCGGGTCACATCGGATGGAATGCTTAAGCCCTGCTTATTACGAAATGACAATCTTGTGGATGTTAATCACAAAGAACCCCAAGAGATCATGGAACTTATGGAGCTTGCAATGGAAAAAAGAGAACCTTTCTATAAGAACTGATCTATAGCTTATCTATAACTGATATGTCATAAATCATAATGCTGCGGTTCTGTATGCACTATATCGATAAACCTGAAATCAAATATTTCACTCTTGTGTATGATCCGCGATATGTACTTTAACCTATAAAGCACAGGCACAAAATCCATTGTTGATGAAACAAATCCGGATGACAGCATGGAGCAATATTTCGGGGAGATCCTGTAAGCATCAAGCACAAAATCCTCATCCACTATTCCAGTCAGTGTTGAAACCATCATTGCAGCCGTCTTTGGTTTTTTTTGTATGAAGTTGCTGGCTTTTTCATGAAGCTGGAGAAATCGCATGACAATATCAGGATTTTTCATCAATTCCTTTCTGATCACTATCCCATAACTGGGATTATCCTTCCAGAGTTTATCGGGCGGAATGATTATTTTTGCTTCACATGCGCGCGCTGCCGCAGTGGCAAGTGATGGAGTGCCAACGGCAGCATCAATATCCCTGTCGATGAGCGCCTCAAGAACAAAATCTGTCCACGGGAAATTCTTTACTTTGATGTCTAATTTTAACTCGTTTATTATATTATTTATTATTACATCATGAATCGAGCCTTTTGGAGGGGAACCGATGATCTTTCTCTCAAATTGCCGCATGACGGCTTCAATATCCCTGAGTTGCGAAAGTGTCATGTACTCCTTCCGTGCGATCAGCACTGTTCCCTCCACATGCCCCCCAGCCACACATATTATAGGAACACCGCGATCAATTCCAATTATCGCAGGAGGAAGACCAATATATCCGATATCGATTTCCCTGTTTGCAAAAGCTTTAACGATATCAGGTCCTGAAGCAAAAAGTTTCCAGGTTGCCCTTATACCGGCCTTTTCAAGCCAGTCTGTGCCCATTAGAATAAAAGAAGTGTGATATAAAGTAGAAAGATGACCGATATTGATTTGTTGTTTTTCGAACATGATATTTTCATTGATAAGCTATCATTAAAACCTTTCTGTAGCAGTTTCCACTCGAAGAATAGGAGTTAATTTGGGTATAATCCTGGTAAATCAGAATTTTTGACACGTCTCACCAACAGGTTTAAATGACTTTCTTACATTTCGTGATGGCATGGAAATACTCGCAGACATCGGAGGGCGTCCCGGTCTTGATTGCCGGGGTTTTTGCAGATATTGTTATTTCAAAGGTGTGAAAGAAATCCCGGCGTTCGGATGCAAATACTGCATGCCATTCCAGAAAGGCTGCAATTATTGCACGAACAGCGTCAGGGAAAGTTATTCTAGCTTTAAATCTCTCTCTGTTGTGGCACAGGAGATCAACCAGGCGGTTTATTTAAATAAGAATGTTTCAAAATTCAATGTGAGCGGGGGGGGTGATGTGAGCTGCTATCCTGAATTGAAGCCTCTTGTGAAATTTCTCTCGCAATATAAAAAACCCATACATCTTGGCTATACCAGCGGAAAAGGACTGAATAAACAGGATGCACAGTTCTTTATCGAACACGGAGTTAACGAAATTACCTTCACGGTATTCGCAACTGACCCGGAACTTCGGCGAAAATACATGAACGATAAGACGCCGCAAGATTCACTAGAGGCGCTGCGCGTTCTTTGCGGTAAGTGCGAAGTCTATGCTGCCGCAGTACTTATTCCGGGAATAAATGACGGCGATGTGCTTCTAAAAACCTGTGCCGACCTTGCGGAAATGGGCATTAAAGGGCTCATACTGATGCGATTTGCCAATGCAAATGAACAGGGTTTGATCCTTAATAATTCACCAGTTATAGAAGGAGTTGTCCCACACACGATATCTGAATTCAAGACAATAGTAGATGAGATTAATGAAAAGTTTGATTTTCGCGTGACCGGCACTCCTCTTTATGATCCAGAGACTGGCTCACCTTTTGCCATCCGAAATGAACCTGAAGCGCTTTCAAGATTGCCACTTATCAAAAAAGAAGCCACAATAATCACAAGTGAAGTCGCAGCACCTTTATTAAATGATATTTTTAATAAGCTTGGCGGGCTTGTGAATGTAATTCCTGTAAAAAAAGATATTGGCTGCCTCATTACAATTGAGGATATAAAAGCCCTGGATTTATCTGCCATAAAGGAAACGGTAATTTTTCCGGGCAGGGCATTTGTTCATGATCCTGAGATCAAGAAAATACTCATAAGTGATGGCAAAGACAGGCTTGTTCGAAGAGGGCCGGATTTGCTTACAGTTGACGGCGAGATGAGCATTTCCATGACAAAAGAAGAAGTTATTTCAAAAGAGATAGAGGCGTTCACCGAACTTATCCAGATGATCAATGTTCTTGGAACTGAGCCGAAAAAATAACTGCTGCGATTGGGTGTGCCGTCGCAACGTTTGACTTAGAAGGTGTACCCCAACATATATAAAGCTTTAAATACCCTATATAAAGGTGAGATTATGGTAAATACTACGGAACCAAAGAAGACTATAAAAATTGAAAATGTTGTTGCATCTACTGCTATTGGAGCAAAACTTGACCTGAATCAAGTTATCAGCGTTCTTGAAGGGGCGGATTATAACAAAGAAAGATTCCCTGGTGTTGTTTACAGGACGACAAACCCGAAAACCGCTGCGCTTATTTTCGGCAGTGGCAAGATTGTTTGTACAGGAGCCAAAAGTATTGCTGATGTAGGTATAGGTCTTTCAAAAGTGTTTGATAAATTACGAGAAATGGGTACACAGATACCGGAAAATCCTGAAATTACGATCCAGAATATCGTTGCATCGGCAGATCTTGGAAGAGTGCTCAACCTCAATGCAATTGCTATCGGTCTTGGGCTTGAGAATATAGAATATGAACCTGAGCAATTCCCCGGTCTTGTTTACAGGATTTCCGTCCCTAAAGTAGTCATGCTGTTGTTCGGCTCTGGCAAACTTGTGGTGACAGGCGGGAAGAAACCAGAGGATGCAGAAGCAGCAGTCGAAAAGATTGTTATTGAACTTGATGGATTGGGTCTGCTTTAAGAGATTTTTTAAGTTATTAATTTTGAGATCTAAACCATAACATTTTTATTTCTAAACAAAGTGTGGGATAACCTATGAAGGTACTTTTAGTTGGAGGCGGAGGGAGAGAACACGCCATCGCAGAGTCTGTTGCCAGAAGCAAGAAAAATCCCCAGCTTTTTGCCGCAATGAGCAAGAAAAATCCCGGTATTTCCCGTTTATGTAAAGAGTTCCTGCTCATTAAGGAGACAGACCCTGAAGTTGTGGATTTTGCCATAAAAAATAAGATCGAAATTGCGATCATCGGCCCGGAAACTCCTCTTGCAACAGGTATTTCTGATCGCCTGTGGGATGCGGGGATCCCTGTAGTCGGACCGCGCAGGCTGGCAGCTCAGATCGAATTTGATAAAGCATGGACGCGTGATTTCATGAAGAAATACGCGATTCCCGGATGTCCCGGTTTTAAAGTTTTCAGGAAAGGGGAAGAAGGGACGGATGCATTCATTGATGAGCTTGGGGATGTTGTGATAAAACCAGCAGGACTCACAGGAGGAAAAGGTGTCCGGGTCATGGGAGACCATTTCGGAATCGTTGGAGCGAAAGCTTATGCAAAGGAAGTCCTAAAAAATGATGACCTTGTCATTGAAGAGCGGCTAATTGGCGAGGAATTTACAGTCCAGGCATTCGTGGATGGGAAAAACCTGGCATTTGCGCCTTGCGTCCAGGACCATAAGCGTGCATACGATGACGATAAAGGACCAAATACAGGCGGAATGGGTTCTTACAATGATTCAAAAGACATCCTGCCCTTTATGAAAGAATCAGATTATACTGACGCAAAAAAGATCATGGCCAGTACGGTGCAGGCTATTAAAAAGGAGACTGGCGTTCCTTACCAGGGCATCCTGTACGGTCAATTCATGGCAACCGCAAAAGGTATTTCAGTCATCGAATTCAATTCGCGGTTCGGAGACCCTGAAGCGATGAACGTTCTTCCCATTCTTGAAAATGATTTTCTTGATGTCTGTTGCGCCATTGTGAATGGGACACTTGATAAGATCACTGTAAGATTCAAAAAACAGGCGACTGTATGCAAGTATGCAGTACCGGCAGGCTATCCCGATGATCCTTCAAAGGATTCGATCGTTGAAATTGGAAATATGAAAGATGCAATTCTTTTCTATTCAAGCGTCTATGAAAAGGATAATAAGATATATACTACAGGTTCAAGAGCTTTTGGGGTGCTTGGCATTGCGGATACAATAAAGGAAGCCGAAATAAAAGCGCAATCAGGCCTATTGGCGCTAAAAGGAGCGCTTCACAGCAGGCGGGATATAGGGACAGAAGAACTTATCAGGAAACGGGTACAACATATGAATGAGTTAAGGGCTCATTAATTACATGGATAACGAAATTAAAACAAAAGAAGAGAAAAAGGATGCATCCCTTGAAAATCTTGAGCGGATGCTTGAGAAACTGCCCGAGGGCGCAAGGAAACCTATCCTTGATCTTATAAATAAACGAAAAGTCGAGCTTGGGCTTATGAAATCAGAATTAAAACCCGCGGGTTATATCCTGAAAAAAGGACGGGTAAAAACAAAACCAAAGCCTCAGACGAAGGAAAGCATGGAATCGCTGCGCAAGATCGCCCAGGGAATTGGAAGGATCAAAGAAATAGAAAAGATTTCTCCGCATGATATCGATATGAAAGAAGAACCTCTAAAGAAGGATAAAAAAGCCCTTGAAGAAGTCGATTCATACAAGTATTAATTTGACTAAATGAATTCACGCACTTAAATAAAGATAAAATCCCTAAAAAAAATATCGCAATATTTTTTTTGCGATAGGCTTATTACATTTAATTCAGATTGCAGGAAGCATTATGATCGGAAAAAAAGACCTTGAGCACATAGGGTGGCTTGCTCGAATTGAATTAAGCGAAGAGGATAAGGAAAAATACACTCCAAAGCTCAACTCGGTTCTTGATTATTTCAGCGAGCTTGATAAAGCAGATACGGACGGAGTGGAACCTACATATCATGTAATGCCTATGAGCAATGTTTTCAGGGAAGATGTTCCAACAGGATCGCTGTCCCAGGAAGAAGCGCTTTCAAATGCCCCGAAGAACCAGGATGGATTCATAAAGGCTCCAAGGATGATGTAAATGGCAGCTATTAATGAACTCAGGGAAAGGATACATGCAGATTCATCCGAAGAGATCGTTGCCGAATATCTGGAAAAGATCGAAAAGAGCAAATTGAACGCTTTTATCACTGTTTCAAAAGAAAGTGCGCTTTTGCAGGCACGAAAGATTGATTCTCAAGGTCATGAAGGGCCACTTGCCGGGATACCAATAGCGATAAAGGACAATATATCGACAAAAGGTATCCAGACCACATGCGCCTCTAAAATATTGACTGGTTATGTCCCGCCCTATGATGCACATGTTATCGAAAAGCTAAAAGCAGCAGGTGCAATAATCATCGGAAAGACGAACATGGATGAATTCGCAATGGGATCATCCACTGAGACAAGCTTTTATGGCCCTACCCTGAACCCATGGGACTTGGATAGGGTTCCCGGCGGCTCATCTGGAGGCAGCGCCGCAGCAGTAGCAGGAGGCGAAGCGCCACTTGCACTTGGTTCTGACACTGGCGGATCAGTACGATGCCCCGCATCATTTTGTGGCGTCGTGGGATTAAAACCTACATATGGGGTCATCTCACGTTACGGGCTCATATCCTACGCCAACTCGCTTGAGCAGATAGGGCCTTTTGGCTCATGTGTCCGTGATGTAGCTACCATTTTTGATGTTATTGCAGGCCATGATCCGCGTGATTCTACATCAGTAAATAGGGAAGCGAATTATTCATCAGCGCTTAAAAACGATGTTAAAGGTCTAAAGATCGGCATTCCCCAGGAATATTTTGGTGAAGGGACAGATAAGAACGTTGAAAGATCGGTACGGGATGCCATCAATACACTAGAGGAACTTGGTGCGACAACTATTGATGTGAAGATGCCAAATACGAAATACGCACTTTCAGCTTATTATGTAATCGCAATGAGTGAAGCCTCATCCAACCTTGCCCGCTTTGACGGCATGCGATATGGCCTGCGCACTGAGGATTCGGACTGGCATACCACATTTTCACAGGTGAGGGCGGCAGGGTTCGGAGATGAGGTAAAACGGCGCATCCTCCTTGGAACATATGCCTTATCGGCAGGTTATCATGACAAGTATTACTTAAAAGCCCTGAAGATAAGGACTCTAATAAAACAGGACTTTGAGAAAGCTTTCGCTGATGTGGATGTCCTCATCGCGCCTACGATGCCCTATCCCGCTTTTAAGATCGGGGAAAAGATCGACGATCCGATATCCCTCTTCCTCGCAGACGTAGATACCGTGCCTGTGAACCTCGCTGGAGTTCCTTCTATTTCCGTGCCATGCGGATTTTCGAATGGGCTTCCGATCGGAATGCAAGTAATTGGGAAGCATTTTGATGAAGCTGCCATTTTACGCACGGCTTATACATTTGAAGAAAATACCGATTTTCACACAAGACAACCGGAGGGATACTAATGTACGAGAATCCTGACGGCGTAATGATAGGTCTTGAAGTGCATGTGCAGTTGAATAAACTAAAGACTAAAGTCTTTTGCGGATGCAGCACTGACTATCATAATGATCCGCCCAACTCCCATGTGTGCCCTGTGTGCCTTGGACTTCCGGGTTCACTTCCTGTCATAAATAAAAAAGCAGTGGAAGCAGCCATTAAAATTGGTCTTGCATTAAACTGTAAAGTCGAGGAACACACACAGTTCTACAGGAAAAATTATTATTATCCTGATCTTCCCAAAGGTTTCCAGATCACACAGTATGATTTCCCAATATCCAGCGGCGGCTATATCACTATCGAGGGCGAGGATGGCGAGCTCAAAGTAGGGATCACGCGCGCGCACATGGAGGAAGACCCTGGAAGGCTCGTGCATGAAGGCACAATCGATAAATCAAAATACACACTTATTGATTACAACCGCTCAGGGATGGCGCTGATCGAGATCGTGAGCGATCCTGATATGCGAAGCCCCAAAGAGGCGCGGCGCTATCTGGACAAGTTGAGGAACATCGTTGAGTACCTGGATATTTTCGACGGGGATCTTGAAGGCGCACTCAGGGTAGATGCCAACATTTCTATCATGGGAGGCCAGCGCGCCGAGATCAAGAACATCTCATCACATAAAGGCGCAGAGCGAGCGCTTCTCTTTGAGATCGTAAGGCAGAAGAATGTGCTTCGCCGCGGTGGCGTTGTAGTCCAGGAGACACGTCACTTCGATGAGGCGCGCGAGATCACGATATCCATGCGAAGCAAGGAAGAAGCTCACGATTACCGCTATTTCCCTGAGCCTGACCTTGTGCCCCTTAAGATATCAGGCTGGGCGCCTGCGATAAAAGCAACGCTGCCTGAATTGCCAGATGCAAGGCGCATGCGGTTTGTGGAGCAGTATGGGATAACGGATGACCACGCCAAGGCGCTTACATCTGAATTGAAGCTTGCGATATTTTATGAAGATGTGGCGAAAAAGGTTGATCCCAAAATGGCTGCGGTTTGGGTATGCGATGTCCTTAAAGGTGAACTGAATTATCGTGACCTCACTGTCGATGCTTTCAAGGAAGAGCACATGCAAAAGATCATCGAACTTCTAGTGAGCAAGAAGATAACGGAGGAAAGCGCCGTGGATGTTATCAGGACGCTGCTTGATAATGGCGGCTCTCCTGATGAGATCGTTAAAGAGAAAGGACTCCTTAAAGTAGAAGGCGACATCGTTGCAACTGCTGCAGAAGAAGCCATTAAAGAAAATCCAGTGGCAGTAGCTGATTATAAAGCTGGCAAGGAGAAGGCGCTCAATTCGCTTGTGGGAGCGGTTATGAAGAAAACGAAGGGAAGAGCGGATGCGAGGACGGCGAGGGAGATGCTGCTGGGGAAGCTGGGGTAGGAATTGAAAACCAATAATTACGGAGGGAGAGCAAAAATTTATCTATAAGTACATATGCATTATATAAACAGAAATAAAATAATTTGGTTTATAATTAGTTGCATCAGGAGATTTAATGATTTCACAATTTAAAGCCGAAGATGAGACATTACAAATGTTCATAAATAGTTCTAAAAACGTATTTGGTAATAACCTTAAAGCTATTGTTCTATTTGGCTCCCGCGCCAGCGGAATAGCAAGAAAATATTCTGATTATGATTTACTTATTATTGCTGAAAAACTTCCTTCAGACTGGCGAAAGCGTGATAATTTAGTTCTGGAACTTGATCAACACGGTATTTCCGACATACTTCTCTACACTGAAAAGGAAATGGAAGATGCCATAAATTCCGTAAATCCAATAATGATGAACATTTTCGATCACCCTATTAAAGTATTACACGGAAAATCCTATATTGATAGATTATCCCATTTATATTCAAAAAATATTAGCGGGAACATTCTCAAAATAGGTAGGAATACATGGAAAATTACTGGTGAAATTAATGTTTGAATTCTCAAAAATAGCCAGTGCATTCCTCACAGAATCAAAACTTGATTTGAAGTCTGCAAAACTCCTTTTTGATAACGGAATTTATAGCTCATTGTTCGTTTTCCACATTCCAGGCATTTGATATATCTAACCTTCATAATTTACTATACACCTGTCTGGTTTTAAATATTGCCCATCTTTGAAAAGAAAACCATTAACTCATATATATTTTTTCGATGCCCGAATCCAACAAGAATCAACTCTTGATTATTTTCATTCAACTTATATATCAATCGATACTTCCCTTTAACACGGATGGATCGAAAATTTGTCAGCGGATGTTCGAGAGTTTTTCCAAGAAACGGATCGGTAAGTAGCTTTTCAATTTTTTTCTTTAATTCATCAACAAGCTCTCTATCTTTCTTTAATTTCTTTATCGTTTTTTCAAAGGCATGTGTATATATTATACCATACATAAAAATCAACTAAATAGCGCATCAATATCTTTTTTGGATTTTATTTTTTTTACTTTACCTTCTTTGATATTTTTTTCACTTTCTTTAAGCTGCTCAATTAATTCATTATCTGAAAGAATCTCAACAGTTTCCATAAGGCTTTCCACATCAGCGATAATTTTTTCAAAATCATCTTTGTGAATTATCACTTTATTATCGAATTGTTCAACCTTTATTAAATCAAGCATGAATATCAGTTATTTATTGGTATTCATATTTTATAAAGTCAGCGGACACAAATTACGATAGATGTTTTCATTTTATCCAGATATTCATATCGAAAGTATAATACTCTCTTGAAATAATGTGACACTCAATGGCGAAGGACTCTATCGGTGTAATTTTCGGAAAAACAAGTTCATTGATCATCAGGTTTGCAGTTTCTGACAGCCTTGCAACCAGAAGAGGAGATTATATCAAAGTCTGGCATGAATCCGATGGCTGGACGCTCGCACAGGTATCAACTATCACAAGTTCAAGTGAGGATTTCTCAGTTGATGAAGCGGTGGACGCAGCAGAAGGTTCATCAAAAATAGGAGACATGGATGAACATATAATCGCGGATGCAACAGTGATAGGTGTGCGGGATAAAGAAGGGGTGCTGCGGGTTCCAAAATCACCGTTCAGTCCAGGAGATAAGGTTTTTAAGGCCGATGAGCTTCTCATAAAGCAAACGCTTGGTCTTATGCGCGGGGATGTTTATATCGGGCTTCTTGAAGGACAAAGCGTTCATGTAAATCTTGACGCCAACAATCTTGTGCAGAAGCATTGCAGCATCCTGGCAAAGACAGGCGCGGGAAAATCCTATACAGGGGGCGTAATCCTTGAAGAGCTCCTGGATAAAGGCGTTCCGCTTTTGATAATAGACCCGCATGGTGAATATGCAACGTTAAAGATGCCAAACGATGATAAACCCTCATCTTTTGAGCGCTACGGTATATCGCCTAAGGGTTATGCTTCACAGGTAACGGTTTATACACCAGCGAACAAGCTTCTCAATCCTACTGCCGATTATCTTTTCAGGTTGAATGGGATTAATCTTAGTATAAAAGAATTATCCCAGTTTTTTTCAGACAGCCAGTCGCAAAACGAAACCGGAATGCTGTTTGAGGCTGTCTCAAAGCTCAAGGTTGAAAAACAGAATTATACGATCGAGGATATCATCTTTGAAGTGGGGCAAAATAAAAGCAAAGTCAAATGGAATGTCATAAACAAGCTTGAAACGCTTAAGGAAACAGGCATCTTATCAGATAATGCGACCACGATCAACGAGCTTGTGCAGGATGGACGTGCTTCAATAATCGATATGAAAGGCGTAAATCCCGACCTGCAGGCTATGATCGTATCAAAATTATGCACGGATATTTTTGATGCAAGAAAACTAAATACCGTGCCTCCATGCATGCTGGTTATCGAAGAAGCGCATAATTTCTGTCCCGAAAAAGGATTTGAAAGAACTGTCAGCACAGATATCCTTCGCACCATCGCTTCAGAAGGCAGGAAATTCGGTCTTGGGCTAATGGTAGTCTCGCAGCGTCCGGCGCGTGTTGATAAGAATATCCTTTCACAGTGCAATACCCAGATAATAATGAAAGTGACGAATCCAAATGACTTAAAAGCCATCAGCAAAGGGCTTGAAGGGATAGGATCGGATGTTGAAGATGATATTAAAAGTCTTCCGCCTGGCGTGGCAATGATCGTCAGTACTTATATCGAACGCCCCATCCTTGTTGATATAAGGACACGCAAAAGCAAGCACGGTGGGGCAAGTGTGCCTGTTGTGAAGGATCCGCTGGATGGGACTCAAAGGGCACATTATGGGCCAGCAAAAATTGAGGACAAGCCTGGAACAATTGATGAAAATAATTCCCAAAAAATAATTGACAATGCAAGAACTATTGTCGAGTTACAAAAAACGGGATCATCAAATACAAAATCACCAAAGATAGAAGCCCCCCCGCATCATGAAGAGCTCAAAGAGCAGATAGAACGAAAAAAAGGAAAACGCGAAATCAGTCTTTACAGGAAAATTTTCGGAACGAGGAAGAAATGACAACTATAATGGAAATGGCACATGCAGGGATCGTAACTAAGGAGATAAAAAACGTAGCGGCAAAAGAAGGGATCAGTGCTGATACAGTAAGAAAACTTATTGCGCAGGGATTAGTTGTCATCCCTCGGAACATTAACAGCAAATCACAACCCATTGGCATCGGAAAAATGATGACGACTAAGATCAATGCAAATATTGGCACTTCAAGGGATTATGTTGACATCGATGCCGAGGTTGAAAAAGCCATGACCGCTGAAAAATATGGCGCAGACACCATTATGGATCTCTCCACAGGAGGAGACCTTGACCTTATACGCAGGCGCATCCTTGATTCAGTGAGCGTCCCGGTCGGTTCTGTACCCATATACCAGGCAGCAGGCAATGGTCTTGAGAATATGACCTCTGATGATATGTTCAATGCGGTCAGGAAACATGCGCAAGATGGTATTGATTTTGTTACGATCCATGCAGGTGTGACTCTATCGTCTTTTGAGCGCCTTAAAAACAGTGACAGGATATTAGATGTGGTGAGCAGGGGAGGCGCTTTCACAATTTCATGGATGAAGCAGAACAGCCGTGAGAACCCGTTTTATTCTGAGTACGATTACCTGCTTGAGATGGCCAGAGAATATGATTTAACAATAAGCCTTGGCGATGGGATGCGGCCGGGCTGCATAAATGATGCTTCGGATCGCGCAAAATTCGAAGAATTCATAATTCTTGGAGAACTTGTTAAAAGAGCGCGCGCAGCAGGTATCCAGACGATCGTTGAAGGTCCTGGCCATGTTCCTGTTGATGAGATAGGGCTTTCAGTGACTGCAATGAAGCACCTCACGGGAAACGCGCCGATATATCTTCTTGGTCCTCTTGTTACTGATATTGCGCCTGGCTATGACCACATTACTGCCGCCATCGGCGGGACGGTCGCTGGCATGTACGGCGCGGATTTCCTGTGTATGACCACACCTGCCGAGCACCTGGCGCTGCCTTCAATTGAAGATATTAAAGAAGGTACTATCGTCACAAGGATCGCGGCGCATGCGGCTGATCTCACAAAAGAAGGAGTAAAGGAAAAGGCACGAGCCCATGATCGTGAAATGGCAATGGCGCGGCGCGACCTGGACTGGCAAAAACAATTCCTCAACGCCATAGATCCTGAGAAAGCCAAAGAAATACATGCAAGGAGCAAGAATGCGGAGACTTGCAGCATGTGCGGGGAACTTTGCTCGATAAAGATCATGAGAGAAGTGATGAAGAAATAGTATTCATCAAATCAAGGGAACCTGCATTCCGTACCTTTCCATTTCCACATAACTAATTATTCACCCCACAGATTCAGAGCAAACTCAATGCCCTTGCCACGTTCAATGTCACCGGCAATGAGGCAAAACGTAATGTGGTGAGAAGCCTTGCGAAAGGCGCGGGCGTTGACCCGGTGGCTCCTTTAAAGCAGGATATATCCCGATGGATAAAACTTAAATGTTCGACCAATTTTCCAATTTTAGTCCTTCTATTCTTTCGAAATGTTTTTCATTATTTGTAACAAGTATGGCATTTTCCGTAAGTGCGCACGCTGCAATAAAAATATCCGCATCATCTATAATATCGCCTTTATTAATAAGTACAACTTTAATTTTTCCAAACATTTCACATATCATATCAACGCAAATATTTGTATCAAGGATATACTTCATAGTTTTATCTCTCTTCCACCAAACCCTGTCCTGTATGAACGGATATCATTTATGATCTCATCAGCGCTTCTTTCATCATCCCAAATCCCACAAAGACCACTTGATTTCTTAATATATGATTTTTTTATTTTTATAGCCATGAACGATTCTTTGAGTGAATGCAGGATATTGATAACCATCGGAAGTGCTTCTTCGGGTATTCCTTTAACTTCATTTAATATTAGTGATTCATATTTTTCTTTTGCTTCCATGATATTTTAATATAATTTCCCATGTTTTTAAACTTATTGACACTTTATGGAAAAAAAAATGATATTATTGGTGTTACTGCACCACTGGAACAGATTCAGAACAGACTCAATGCCCTTGTCAAGTTTAATGGCGCAGGCAATGAGGCAAAACGTAACGAGGTGAGAAGCCTTGCGAAAGGCGCGGGCGTTGACCCGGTGGCCGCCTTTAAAGCAGGATCTACCCCTGTGCATATAAGCGAGATAAAGTTCACCATCTTGCGGACTGATACAAGTAAATCCATGCCTCTTAATACTTGTTAGTTCCATAGGGTGTGCAATTCATGACATCCCCGGAAATTGAGAAATCAGCGCCAACAAACCATGGAATTGAATACCATGAATTGACGACAGAATACATCGTAATAATACACGATGAAGCTATCGAAAGTTTCGGAGGCGAAAAAGGATTTCTCAGTATAAGTAATGTTGATCATTTAATATATCTGTTCAATAATCGAAAGTATGATGTAGTAAAGAAAGCAGCGTTGGCATTGGATCTAATTACAGCAAAGCATGCCTTCGTTGATGGCAATAAGAGAACCGGTCACCTGGTAGCAAGTATTCTCCTTGAAAGGGAAGGCTTCTATATAAATGCAAACAATGAAAAAATGCTCAATGTGCTGCTTAAAATAGCAAAATATGAATGTACAGTGGAAGATATAATTTGTTGGTTGAAAAAGAACGTAAGTACATTACATATGGGCTAATCGTTTGTAAAGTTCTTTGTTACGAATCATATTATTATTTGCGATTTTTCTCAGATCGGCAGGTAATATGTCCATCTTTTTCTCTTCGATTTCGAGTATAGGATCATTCTTTTTCATGCACATAATTAAAGAACTTCATGGTATTTAAAAACTACTTCTTCTTTATTTTTTAAGCGATCCTTGAACATGAGTGAAAATATTTCAAAGGCAAAACGTAATGTGTTAAGAAGCCTAGCGAAAGGCGCGGGCGTTGACCCGGTGGCCGTCTTTAATCCATGTTCTACCCATAATGATTCGAACTTACCCTTCAGGAGTTTATTTTGGCCTGAACCTACCCCTCCATCTTCTCCCTCAATTCCCTCGCTTTCTCCACGATATCCTTCTTCCCAAATATCCCCGCGATCAATTCCACAGCCTCAAGGTTCCTTGCAGCCTGGTCAAGATAATTCAGGACATCCCCGGCATACGCATAAACCCCATACTGTTTTTCAAGCTCGCTAATTACACCATCAGGCGTTTTTCTTTCGGCGCACAGTTCAATAACCCTTCTTGAGAATTTCCTTTCCGGACAGCCGCAATAAGGTGAATCTTTGCATGTGCATGACATGAATTCGCGCAAAAAGTTAAACATGACGCGGCGCAGGTTCTCTTTAAGTTTTGCAAAACCATCAGCAGAAAAAACGATATCAAGACCGGCGCCAAAAACCCGCGGGGGAATGTCGGTTCCAAGGGCGTCTGATAACTGTGAAGCATACCTGAAATATACAGAAACAAGTGTCTCTAAGCCAGTAACGATGTCAAGAGGCTTTTTGTCCTCAAGTATTGCGTTCTTGATATTGAAAGTTTGTTCAACGCTCAGGAAATGTGACGCAACGATAAACCCAAGTTTCGTGGTGCGGTATTCACCATCTTTTTTTTCGATAAATCCATATTCCTTGAGTTTTCCAAGCAGCCAATTAAGGTCGCCCTTTCCCAGGAGTAATTCATTGATCTTCCCAAGATCGGGCAGAGAATGGGCAATAACGATATTGGACAGAGTCTCTTCAAGCTGTTCATCATCCCCGTAATCTACGCCAAAATGCTCCAATTCACCGCGCAGCAGCCGAAATGCGATCTCATCTTCCGAATCACCTTTGCCGAACCTCCTTTCAGGGTCAGCAAGAAGAACAACGGTGCCAAGGTCATGATAATCGGGTCTCCCGGCACGCCCCAGCATCTGCTGGAATTCACGCACGGTCAGCCACTCTATTCCCATGGCGAGGGATTCAAATATCACCTGGGATGCAGGAAAATCAACACCTGCCGCAAGCGCCGCGGTTGTCACAACAACGGGCAGCTCACCTTTGCCGAATTGCTCCTCTACTTTCTTTCTCTCAGGATAAGAAAGACCTGCATGGTATGGCAGCGCCTTGATCATGAGTCCTTCTGCAAGCAAATGACAATTCCGGCGTGAATTTGTAAAGACAATAGTCTGTCCCCTGAAACCCTTTGAAGATATTTTGTCAAATTCCTGGCGGGCAAGCTTCTCTATCAGCCGCTTTTTTTCATATTCCGGAGCAAAGATCAGGTGGCGCTCTATGGGAACCGGGCGCTCCTCGAATTCTATCAATCCCGCGCCCAGTTTATCAGCAAGCCAGCGCGGTTCACCCACTGTGGCTGAAAGGTAAATGAATTGGGCCTGGGGCGCAATGAATTTCAGGCGCGCAATAAGACCATCGAGCCTGTGCCCCCTTTCCTCATCTTCGAGCGTATGCACTTCATCAATGACGATAGTTCCAATCTCTCCAAGTGTGTGTGTACTTCCTGACCTGATGATGAAATCAACACCCTCGTAAGTCCCGACAATGATATCTGAGGAAAGGGTTGTCCTGATCCCCTTCATATTTTTTGCTATCCTGCTTGTTCCCACACGCAGGGACGTTGTGGCGATGGAAGAATATCGTTTTGTGAATTGTTCATATTTCTGGTTGGCAAGAGCTACAAGAGGAACGAGAAAGAGCATTTTGCCTTTATTATTTAGGATGTTCTCTATCCCGGCAAGCTCACCTACAAGCGTTTTTCCCGTCGCTGTTGCAGAAATGATTATCTGGTTCTTCCTGTCAAAGAGTCCTGCATCCACGGAAAGCGCCTGGACTGGCATGAGAGTTTGCATCCCAAGAAGAAGCAGTTTCTTAAATTCAGCATGCACAGGCAGATCTTTTACTTTTATTGATCTTTCCACTTTGCATGCTGCCATGGTATCGAATCTTGTCAATCCCGAATCAAGTTTTCCAGGGCTTAACATTGCAAGCACCCTGTCAAGATTTTTTGTTTTATCCAGTATCTGCAGGAGCCTTTCCTGGCCGTGGCTTCCCAACTTGATGGATTTTGCTTCTTTTATTAATTCTTTCTTTGCACAATCCTCGCATACCGATTCATTGTGGAACCGTATCGGACTGTTTGTTGTAAATTTACCCGCAAGAAGGCAAAGTCGGCATGTTGTCGTATATCCATAATCAAGCTGGTATGCTGTGAGAAGTTCTTTAAAACCAGCCTCAGACGCCTCATCGCCTTCAGCGATAAGTATTTTGTCAGCAAGGCGCAAGAGTTCAATGAGTTCCTCAGGCGCCCTGAAGTCTTCTTTTTCCCCCTGTCTTATCCTGAATTTACCCACGCGCGCGCCTTTTGGGGTGTGCTTCAGTATCAGGGTGCCGTAAAAGTTGGGCTCATTGGAATTGTCTTTGATGGGGAGGATGATGAGCTTTGACTTCTGGGGGTGGATGATGATGTGGAGCATTGTTGAGGGAATTTATTTTTTTATCTTAAATCTCTCAGCTTTCTTATTTTTTCAATCCCGCCTTGCGTTTTTGCAAGGCGCTCATAGAAATTGTTTGCCATGATTATTTGTGAGTCTATGAGAGGTTTCACTTCTTTGATCCAGACAGAGCGCGGATGAGATTTTACATATTTTGCCCATCGTATTACCTGTTCTGAATGAGTCCTGTCTCTCATGATAACCTCAACCTGCGTATTTGCGCTTTTATCTTTGTGATCTCATTTTCATCAAGCAAGTCAGAATAGATGATCCGCAAATGATTTGCATCATCAATATCCTTTTCAGACGTAAGCAGTTCTTCCTTAAAAGCAATGTTCATTTCAATGCTTGAAAAATATATATCCAGCCCCGTCAGAGGCAGTTTTTTTCGTGTCCTGATCTGATATTCGTCCAGTTCATCCCTGGCTAATTTTAATTCCATTTCAGGGAGAAAATGTCCTTTTCTGATATATCTGACGCTGGTCTTATCTTTCAAATAGTCATCATAGATCACATCCGGATCTTCTGACTGTATGCATTCAAAACCTGCCAGTATGAGATCATTATGCATTTCTTTGAATCCGTCTTTCCCTATCCTTTCAATGATAAGGTCAATATCCTCTGTCCCTCTGCTTCTTCCATGCGCGATCGCAACAAAACCTGAAACAATTATATATTTTGCATGTTTCTCGACAATATTAACAAAATCCCCGGCAAATCTATCAAGAATCGTTCGTTCTTTTATTTCTCTTTTCATTCTGACTGTTCATTATATTTGCGGGATATTATGTCTTTCCACCATACTCGACCGTAACTCTTTGGAAACATATGAATTCCTCCGGCGCCCTGACGTCTTCCTTTTCGCCCTGCTTTATCCTGAATTTCCCAACGTCAGCGCCTTTTGGGGGTGGGCCGGACAGGTGGCAGAGAACATATCATGAATTAGTTGAAGCTGTTCAAATAAAAATGGGTTGTACAAAAAAGATTAGAATAGTTTATGGATATCTCGAACAATATATGTCAGGTGAAATAAATGAATAATATTATTGACGATATACATCTTAAGGAACTCCATGATAAAGGTCAGGGATTTATTTTCAATGATTTTTGTGGCAATGGCCCGAGTGGTAGAGAAAATAATGTCCTTCATAAAGCATCCTGTAATTGGATATTGAAATGCAATACAAATGTGAAAAAAATCTTTTTTGATAATGAAATTGAAGCTATTAACTGGCTCGATGAAAATAGGAAATCAAATTGGAAGCATTGTGGGACTTGTTTAAGAAAGGGAAGAAAAAATAAATTGAAATCATTAGATATAATGCCAATTGAGACCATGAATTTACCCAAACAAATCTCATTTTATGTAAATGGTGAACCATCTTCATTTTCAACATCCAGAGAAAAACCATGGAAAATGAATTTGGAGCAACAGATTCCTTCTGGGGATAAAAATGGCTTCGAAAAAGGAGTTATCATTGATTTTCATCTTGAATCAATGACAGTTAATGGACAATATTTTGATGTTGATTATCTATGTGAACCAGTTTTTTCGGTATTGATAAACAATAAAGGATGGTTCAATGGAAAGAGGCCAAACCTCCAATGGTTTAGAGCATCCAAAATAAAAGATAATAAATCAGGGTGTAATTTCAGATTGACATCTTCAAAAGAAGCAGAAAAAAACATTGATTTTAAAAATACTATATTTGACAAAATCTATTCTGGAAACTTTCCTAAAAGTGCTACTGATGAAGAATTCATATCATGGATCAAACAAAATTCGACTGGAGTAAAACAAAGTCCTTCATTCTATTTGAATATTGAATTTGGGGATCAAAAGATAAATTTGGGTGATATCGCTACGGGCAGGATTAAATCGATAATAGATTGTCTTTACCCTGTGATTGGCGGAAATAAAGGGGCACCCACAGATTGGAAAATTGATATATTAGACGTTAAGAAAGGAGTAACAACTATACCAGAAGGAGCAGTTCGAATTTTGCTTGCTGAGTTATAATTTTTTTTTATGTGCCAACAAAACACAACAATTCCATTCTTGCAAATTCAGTCCAGCCCCTTCCCCACAATCAGACCCGGCGCGGGCGGGATACGCGAAGGTCGGACAGGTGCGGAGAACAATATATTTCGAAGTTGTGAGAAAAATTAATATACTATCAGTATTAAAATAATACTGATAACTATTGACAGACGTCCATAACGCTCCAATAAAATACACAATGCATGCTTCTAATCGGCTAAAAGAACGTTTCCAGATGAAAACGGATGAAGTACGGCATTACCTGAAAACAGGAAAACAAATAAGAAAGTGTAATAAAGATGGAGAAATCGGGATCATACAGAGTGAAATTGGAGATTCACGGATACGCTTCGTTTACACAGTCAGAAGCGGGACGTTCTATATATTGACAATAGAGGAATAAAATATGACAAAATGTCCCTTATGCGAAACAGAAATGAAAAAAGAACCCAGGGAAATTGAAAAAGGCGTATGGGTCAACGTTGAGGTCTGCCCTCAATGTAAAGACGAATGGATCGATGAGACCGATCACGACAGGCTTGTGGATTTGTTCAAGCGCAAAACCTTCAATCTTGGAGGCAGCATCGCTGTAAGAATTCCAAAGGAAATAGCAGATGCCCTTTCCATAAAAGAAGGAACAGAAGTGACCTTTTCTGTAAAGAATAAAAATATAATAATATCTAAGGCAGCGGCATAGGTTTACAATATATATTTATTGCAAACGCAAAGCATAGCAGTAAAATCTTTGCGCCCTTTGCGTTCTTTGCGGTGAGAAATCGTGCTAACACGCTGCCAGAGGCGATACTGTCCCACAAAATATTTTGTGGACATACCCCCGCCCCTTTCTTCTGCCGGCAGACCCGGCGCGTGCGGGATGCACGAAGGCCGGACAGGTGCAAAGAACATATCACGATCAAATACGGTGCATCCAACTCGACGGTTTCCCGTTTGGAGAAGTTGCCAAAAATGTTAATATACCAAAATACCATAATGGTATATTATGCAGATCGTGAGCATCGACAAAGCTGGCAGGATTGTTATTCCAGGCGCAATGCGAAAAATGCTAAAGTTGAACGACGGCGCCAATTTACTTATAGCAGATGTTAGGAATGACCTCTTGATAATCAAAAAAATAAACATCGAAGACTTGGCGGAACAGCTTGAGAAAGACTTTAAGAAAATTGACATTGATACAGTAGTTGGCAGGGTGAGAAGTGACATCAAGGAAAAAATCAGGAAAAAGCATCCGTCGGTTTTTAGTTGATACGTCGACACACTGTCCAAAACTTAAATAATAATAGACTCCATTATATCAAACAATGCATATGATGAATAGTACTATGACAAAGGAAATTTTAATACATAAGACCTTTGATTATTTAAATCGTCTTCCTCAGGAGAAAGTTATTGAAGTTGCAGAATTCGTTGAATTCTTATATCAGAAACATGAAGAGTATATTTTGAAAAAAGGAATTCAAAAGATGGTAACCGATTCTAAATCGTTCGAATTTTTAAAAGAAGAAGAGGAACTATATACTTTAGATGATTTAAAAGTGCGGTTCAAATGAATTAAAAGAAGTGGATCGAAAATTATTGCTTCTTTTCAATATTAAGAATTCTTGATGATTCTCTGCCGAGTTTTTACTGTCCAGCAAAATAATTTTGTTCGGCCATACCCCCAGCCCCTCCCCCGCTGGCAGACTCGTCGCGTGCGGGATGCGCGCGAAGGTCGGACAGGTGTGGGAACATTTCACACCGATGAAGAATGACTCCTTATGTCATACATCTTTCCAGCAGTCTCCTGAATATAATCTTTCGATAGCATGAGCACTTGTTGGCCCAACAAAGGATTTCCTTATAGGATCTTTTAAGGCATCGGCCCCCCATTTCGCTATCCTTTTCGAAAAATCAATTACATCGAACCCATTATTATCGATCAACGACCCTGCAAGCACAAGCATCTGTTCCGTATCATCTGTATAATCTCCAGGTCTTAATTTGTCACCCGGAGTTCCATCTAAAGCTTTCCCATAATCTGTTATGAAGCCTCTTTTGAGGATATATTCTCTTTTTACGCCTTCATTCTGTTTTCCAAGAGCATCACCAATAGCTGCTCCAAGCATGCAGCCAACGTATTTGCTTTTTGATCTTTCGATGGAAATCATTATGGATCCTATATTCATATATGGCATTTTGAGCTATTCTTTATACTTAATTTCTTTTAATGCTTATCTTTATGTTTAACAAAATGATATTATGATAAAAAATGGTACTATTTGAGATATTTATTTCATATGGCATGTTGGGACTTCTTCTCATAAGTCTCATTTCATCGATCATACCAATACCCACTGAACCTGTGGTTTTCGGATTACTTGATGTTGGAAAAAAACCTGAACTGGTATTGATCATATTGATAGCGGGTTCAATTGCGGGAGCATACATTGGTTATCTCCTGGGAAAGTATGAACTTCGAAAGATCATCCCATTCCACAATAGAGATAATGAACAAATGATGCAAAAGCATTTCAGGAAATCTAGCACAGTGCTTCTCCTTATCTCTCCGTGGATCCCTATTGTAGGGGATCTTGCCCCGATGGTAGCAGGAATTGAGAATTATGAAACTAAAAAGTTCCTTGTGGTAATTTCTATCGCAAAAACAATAAAATGCATCGCGATTATATATTTATCCGTCAAAGTTGTTGATTGGTGGACTGTTTTTATTAAATAAACTATCTATTCCTAAAGCTTATTCTCATCCGCAAATTTTACAAGCGCCTCGCCCAGCACCCGTATGTATTTGGGATTAACATTGAACCGCCCGCGCTTCTGCCCGCTTCGTTCCTTGGCGATCTCGACATATTCCTTTTCCGTTTCGAACTTATCGCTTTTCTGCATCGTGATGGTCATGAACCAGCCTGAAGCCATTTTAATTTCTGTGAAACTTTTCTCTTCTTCGGTCATAAAATTTCTACACTTCCTACAATTGCATCAACTAAAACCTTATCCCCTGTTTTTATGAACTCAATTGGGTTCTTTTCTACATTGTCAACAAGCGGAATATCAGAAATGATCGCCCCAACTGCAACGATAGGCTCAGCTTTTACATTTATCATGGCAATTGGAGCTGTGCCGTTTTTCTTGAGCTGGTATATCGCATATGAGCCAACTGTCGAACCCTTTCCACCGGGAAAAACAAGCACTTTTCCGCTTATGCTTTTTCCTTCAAGTTCATGTCCTTTTTCAACAATGATCCCTTTTTTTACATCAACACTTCCCAGAAAGGAGATCGGCTGCGAGGTGACAAGGGCTTCACCTTGAGCCTTCCCGCGTGAAACAATATGCGCTTTGAGTATTGTTGTCATTTCGCGTCCAACATTCGAATTATCTTACCATGAAGTTCATTGTTTTTTGTTCCTACAATGGACAAACCAGAGACCTGCACATTATTCGTCAAATTTATGCCTTTCAGGTCTGTGAGAGAACCTCCGGATTCCTTCAACACCAGGGCTGATGCCATGATATCATAACCACTAACAAGCCCGCGGGTGTCTATCAGTCCGTCAAGTGTCCCGTCTGCTACAAAACACATATCAAGAGCAATACTTCCCAGCGCCCGCACTATAATTGATTTTTCAAGCTCTATCAATCCAGCAGGTACATATGGAACGCCGTAAGAATAGACCGATACAACAGGTTTTGGCCGGGTTCCCTGTTTCTTCCCTGATAACAGTTTTTCGTTTAAATATGCGCCTTTTCCCTTCTGGGCAGAATATGTATTTCCCTGGATATCACAGATGACAGCCATGCTGATATCATCAAAAGTAGCGATATCGGTTTTATCAGTATAAGCTATGGAAGTGCAGAAAAATGGTATGCCGCATGTGGCATTTGTCGAGCCGTCGATTGGATCGACCACAAGCATGAACTCAGGATGCTTGCCGACAACGCGGTCGCCAAGCTCTTCAGAAATTATCCTGGCAGAAAGGCCACGTGACAAAAGAGCATTATCAAGCGCCTTTTCAGCCGCCATATCCATTTTGCGCGTTATATCCTTGGGGCGCTGCACAAGCATTTCACCATAATCCGCATTACTCTTTATGAATGAACTTATTGTGTCCCTGACCTCGATCCCAATTTCAACTAAAGTTTCAATTCTCATGTATTTTTAATCCAAACAATGAAACAATGGCATTAACTGCTTTTTCTGCACTCATATCTGGTCTCAACCTGTCACTATCTATCACAACTATCGGATTAAGAGGTTCTTCATAAGGAACATTTACACCCGGAACATTAGCGCCAGAGCGTGCTGCTTTTACATATATTCCTTTTGGCGAGAAAGCGGCTTTCCTGTGCGCTTCGCGTTCCATGCAAATATCAAGGGGGCAGCGGATAAATATTTCAGCAAATTTGGGGATAAGGCTTCGTGCAGTGTCGCGGTATTTTCGTTTATTGGCGGTCGCATCGATAAAAACATTTATGCCGTTTTCCACAAGTAATTTTGCCATATAAACGAGGGATAAATACACGATAGTTCGTTCATCATCCGTATATTTCGGAACAGGTGTGAGAACTTTTCGTATTTCATCAAGCTGGAGTATCTTTACCTCGATCCCTTCGTTCTTAAGAATTGCCGCTGACCGTGAAGCTATTACTGTTTTTCCGCTTCCCGGAAGACCTGTGAACCACACTGCAAAAGCCATGATATCCTAAAAATAAGAATTCACATTCTTATAATCAAATTCTTCGCTATCCAGGATATTATTTATGAAGTTAAAGATCTTTGTCCTGACAGATGGATCAAGATTGGGATACCATATCGGGCTTGCAACAACAACGCTCCTGAAAACATAGAAAGGCTGGATCACCTGTAATAGCTCTTTATCTCCTGTTCTTTTCAGATAATTCTCGAAGAAGAGCTCATACATTTCCTTAAAAGGACCTTTCAGTTCCCCATATTTCTGGAGAGAATAGAACAGGTAGTTCATCGTGATCGATGAAACATCATCTGCAGCTTCTCCCCATTCACCCCTGCTCCTGTCAAGGACTGTGAAATCAGCCCCTTCCCGAAACATTATATTCCATGGATGGAAATCACCATGCGTCATGCACAAGCGGCTGGTCTTGCTTTTTAGTTTATAGCGCCAGTCAATGCATTTCTTTTCGATTTCACAAAGGTCATCCCATTTTATGAAATCAAGATCCGCAGGATAGCTATCAGTCAAACCCATGATACATTCGCCATGTCCCACAAGATCCCTGATCTTCCTGATATACAATTCAGGGTCATCATGTTTTATTGTGTGGATGTCTGCAAGATACGATGACATTGCAAGGGTTCTGTCCCTGTCACGAGAGGTAAGCTTTCCATCTGTTTTTATCTTTTCAAGATCAAGGAAATACTCTTTTCCTTCGATCTTTTCCATTAAAATGAAATATTCTTCCGCTTTTCCTGATGAGAACAGCTCGCCTTCATGTGAAAAATAGCCAACGTCAAGCGACTTTACATGCTTAGGCATCCTGTTGAAAACCGAGTTTTGCCAGATGAGAATTTGCGCCCTGTCGGAAAAATGGTCATGACCGAATCCTTTCTGGATCCGCATGGATGAGAGCA
This sequence comes from Candidatus Methanoperedens sp., assembly GCA_041648475.1. Classification (GTDB taxonomy): domain Archaea; phylum Halobacteriota; class Methanosarcinia; order Methanosarcinales; family Methanoperedenaceae; genus Methanoperedens. The sequence goes on from JBAZOV010000001.1 coordinate 281,200, forward strand.
CAACAGAATGCGCTTTTCCGTCGGCTTCAAATTCGATCAGGTACGGCTTGCCATAACCAAAGCCTTTTACGCCTTCTTTTACTTCTTCAGGCATTGTGCCAAGCTCGCCGACCCTGGTAACTTTTGCGCTGCCGTATAATCCTTTCAGATAATTCTCAACTGCTTTTACCCGGAGCTGCATCTTAAGTACCCATTGTCCATGAATGAAGATATTTATTCTGCTCTTCGGTTAATGTTTCGATCTCGATGCCCATTGATTCAAGTTTAAGTCTTGCCACCATTGTGTCAACTTCCTGCGGGACTTTGTAAACCTGGTTTTCAAAGGTCTCTCCCTTTTCAACGATCAATTTTACAGCAAGAGCCTGGTTGGCAAAGCTCATGTCCATGACTTCAGGCGGATGTCCGAATGCGCTTGCTAGATTCACAAGCCTGCCTTCAGCTAAAAGATAAATACGCCGTCCGTCTTTCATTGCAAATTCCTGTACGTCATTTTTTATCTGGCTTACTTTCTTTGATAACTTTGTAAGTCCTGGGATATCTATTTCCACATTGAAATGACCTGAATTGCAGACAAGTGCCTGGTCTTTCATGACCTCAAAATGCTCTTTCCTGATGACTGAGATATCTCCAGTTACGGTAATGAATACGTCCCCTACCTTTGCGGCTTCCCTCATTGGCATTACCCTGTAGCCGTCCATGACAGCTTCAAGGGCTTTCCTTGGTTCAACTTCAACGACAACTACATTTCCGCCAAGCCCGCGTGATCTTGACGCAACACCGCGTCCACACCAGCCGTATCCGGCCACAACTATTGTTTTTCCTGCGAACAGGACATTTGTGGCGTTCATTATCCCATGTAAAGTGCTCTGTCCTGTACCATACTGGTTATCGAACATCATCTTTGTCTCTGCGTCATTAACTGCGACGACAGGATATTTGAGTGCGCCTTCAGCCGCCATTGCCCGAAGCCTGATGACGCCTGTTGTTGTCTCTTCACATCCGCCTAATATATCTTTTATGAGGTTTGTGTGCTTTGAATGGACAAGAGCGATCGTGTCTGCGCCATCGTCAAGCGTTACGTGGGGCTTGATCTTTAGCGCTTCTTCCAGGCATTCATAATATTTTTTCTCGTCCATGCCTTTGATCGCATAGGTTTTTATCCCGTCAGAAGCAAGAGCCGCCGCCACATCATCCTGCGTGCTCAGGGGATTTGAGGCCGTGAGTGCAATATTTGCGCCGCCGGCTTTCATGGCATAAATGAGATTTGCTGTTTCAACTGTCACATGGAGGCATGCCACGACATTGATTCCTTCAAGGGGTTTATCCTTCTTGAATTGGTCTTTTATTATTGAAAGTACGGGCATGTGCCTGCGTGCCCATTCTATTCTTTGCTTTCCTTCCTCTGCAAGGTTTATGTCTTTTAATATGTAATCTTTCATAATCTTCACTCAATTGAATTTTTAAAACGGATTTTAAATGCTTCATATATTATTAAACTTGTTGGTTTTTCTGACGACTATGATTTATACTAATTTTATAATAGATATAAATAAGGCAACAAACAATTAAAGCTTGATAAATATGGAACATTCAGGATTTAAAGATTTAAAATTATCAAGAGAGATGCAAAAAGCAATTGCAGATATGGGGTTTGAAGAGGCCACCCCGATCCAGGCCCAATCCATTCCAATTATGCTGGAAGGAAAAGACGTGATCGGACAGGCGCAAACAGGCACGGGCAAGACTGCCGCATTCGGTATTGCAGCTATTGAGAAGGTTGATCCGAAAAACCTGGCAGTACAGGCCGTTATTTTATGTCCCACAAGGGAGCTGGCTATCCAGGTATCAGAAGAACTGAAAAAACTTTCAAAATATAAAAAAGGCATAGAGATCCTTCCAGTTTATGGTGGGCAGCCCATTGACCGCCAGATAAGGGCATTAAAAAAAGGCGTCCAGATAATTATTGGCACACCGGGGCGCGTTATGGATCATATGGAACGCCGGACTTTGAAACTGGAGGGCGTAAAAATGATGGTTCTGGATGAAGCTGATGAAATGCTGGATATGGGATTCAGGGAAGATATTGAACTCATAATGAAAAAGATCCCTCTGGAAAGACAGACCATTCTTTTCTCCGCAACTATGTCAAGGGCTATTCTTGACCTGACAAAAAGATACCAGAAAAAACCGCAAATGATCAAATTGGAACATAAGGAAATGACTGTTCCGGAAGTTGAACAATTTTATTATGAAGTCAAATCACAGTTAAAACCTGAAGTACTTTCACGTTTGATCGACGTTAATGACATTAAATTATCACTTGTGTTCTGTAATACGAAAAGACGCGTGGATGAACTGGTTGATATCTTAAAATCGCGAGGATACCTTGCTGATGGGTTACACGGGGATCTGCAGCAAAGACAAAGAGATATCGTCATGTCCAAATTCAGGAGAAAAGAGATCGAGATCCTGGTTGCAACTGATGTTGCAGCCCGCGGGATCGATGTGGGAGATATTGAAGCTGTATTTAACTATGATATTCCTGCTGATGATGAAAATTATGTCCACAGGGTCGGAAGAACTGCAAGAGCAGGTAAAGCAGGGCGCGCAATTAACTTTGTGACAGCAAGAGAAGTTTACAGGATAAGGCAGATACAGCAATTCACAAAATCCAGGATAATTGCCCAGAAAATTCCTTCTGTAAGTGATATCGAAGAGATCAAGACAAATCTGCTCCTTGAAAAAGTTAAAAAGATCGTTGATGCCGGGCATCTTGGAGAATATACTAATATGGTTGAAAAATTCACCCAGGAAGATTATACTTCTTTGGAGGTTGCGTCTGCGTTGTTAAAGATGGTGATGGGCGAAGGGAGCAAAGAAGAGACAGTTAAAAGTAGAAAGTGAGATTCTGTTCTCATAAACAAAAAACCTATTGGCTTTCGAGAAATAAAAGGTTTTATGCTTTTTATTTTTAGTTTTCCATTATTTTTAAGCGTTTCGCAAGAAGTAACCAGTATGTAGAGGAGTATCTAATAGGTACACGTTGTTCAAGTTGGTTGTATAAACTTAATAATATACATTTGGGATAGGCTTTATAAAGCTTTTATTATTTCTTATAAACCACCAAGCTTAATCAAATCACCGATTAATAGATACGTTTGAATAATTGCCCGTTCTGCCTCATCTTTAGTAATTTTTGAATGAGCTCCTTTACAGGTTAAATGATATAAAGTATCTATTCTATTTCCAATATATTCGATCTCACTCTTGATTAATTCTCCATTAGTATCATTTTCAATTTTTTCTGATGTAAAAGCCCAAAGTCTGTTTATATATTCCTCTTCTCCCACCTTTCTTCCATTTATGAGAATATTTTTTGGAGGATAAATAACATCAGCAAAATCTTTTAAAATTCTTCTGCATGTCAGCACACCTTGAGCCCAACTTTCTGGAGTGTTTTCTCTAAGACGTTCATAAGCGGATGCAAACTTTTCTACAGCATCTGGACAAATCTCAATAAGCTTTGAATCAACTATTTTTTTATTTTCATCAAATATTGTTTCTATTACACCGCCAAAACGTAATTCCAGCCATTGTTTTGTTATTATGTCATATATCTGGTCACTAATATATTCATATGTTCCAACTACAACTCCTCGTCCCAACATCCCAAATCCGCTTGGTAGAGATAATTCTTCCAATTTAGCTTTAATCCAAGAGAATTCATCCTCTTTCTGAACTAATTTTGCAAATCTATCTGTTTTTCTTAATAGACCCATTAAACTTAGTTCATTACTTTCAATTCCCCTAAGTATTTCTTCACATAATCTTATTCCCTCAATTATTCTTTCATCAACCATAGTAAATTTTCCTGAATATTTATAAAACAAGATTATTTAACTTAAATGTTCCGTAATGTACACCATTCAGGCGACTGCAAGCCCGGAGACAAGGAATGAGACAAACATGCCTCTTATTTAAGGATTACATCAGCGATTTGAATATAATATATTTTAAAAGACAAAAAGTATATTAGAATAGCAGCCATTAGGCTATATTTGAATGCCAGTATATGAATCCATTATTAAATATATTGAATTACTCGAAGCAAGTCCTTGGTTCGGATTTGTGGGTTTTTTATTGGCAATTATAAGTATAGCAGCAACCATTGTCATATATCAAAAAAGCAAGAGAGTAAAAATACCCTGCTATTCTATTCGAAGTACTTCTCTTGTTAGAGATTTAGTTAGTAAAATTGAACCCTTGAAAATTTTTTATTCCAGTGAACCGATTGAAAATTTAACTGTCACTAAAATGATGTTTTGGAATGCAGGTCAGGATACAATCAATAAACAAGACATCGCAAGTGCTGAACCAATAACTGTACAAGTTAAGGAAGGATATAAAATTCTTAATCCACCCAAAATAATACAAATGAAAAACCCAGCTAACCAATTTTCTATAACAAGTAATCAATCATTTATTACATTGAATTTTGATTATGTAGATAAAGATGAAGGGGTGATTATTGAATTTTTTCATACAGGTAAATCAAGCGAGGATGTCCAAGTTCGTGGTAAAATAAAAGGAGTGGGTGAACTCAAGTATAAGGATGTCCCTAAAACAAATGAATATTTACTTAGTTTTTTTGGCTTGATTACAGCAGGTCTCCTCTCAGCATTTTCAGCTATTTTTTTAGATAATTTTACATCCACTAATATTATATTTATAATCATAATAATTATTATATATCTGGCAAGTGTTATTTTTTATGTTTATAAACCCCATCTAAAAAATAAAAAACCCAAAACATTTATTGATTTCTTTACTGAAGAATTTACACGATAAAACATCTTTGGAAAGAGAAAAGCTAAAAGTTCGGTTAGGTCTATTCCCCTCTTCATTAGGCAAACTAAAACCAAATAAGGAAAACGGAAAACAAATACCCTTTGATATTTGACCGCGAAGCCTTACAGTCTTTATTCTGAACCATTCGCCGTTGTCATTCTTCTTGTAACAGTCTTTTCTTAAAAATTCAAATTCTGGTTTTACCGGAAGTAAAGAATCGATTTCTATGTAAACGCAGTTGTCGTTTGGCTTAAACTTTCCTTTTCGGGTTACAACTTTCCAACCCAATACCGCGCAGCCTTCAAGATTATTTGCTCCCAGAATTGGATATATGGATATATTTCTCTAATCGTCTGTATTGTCGCAAGTTTTCGACCCATTCACTCCACCGTTTTTTTTTAAAGTTAATGTATATTATTCAAAAGAGTTTATATAAATATATGCAAGTATATAATATAGTTTGCATTATATACGTCATTTAAAAACCAAGGAATATGGACGAGAATAAAATAAGTTTGACAGAATTCATACAAATAAACGCTCCCTTATTAACTGCGTTTGGTGTTTTTACAGCGTTAGCCGTGTATTTTAAGAACAGTGGTCTCCCCGACACCAGTGTCTTTTCTCCTTTGTTTTTATCACTATTAATTATTTTTGAACTGTATATAAATATACTACGGGAAAAAAAGAAAGCTTCGACCACATTAAGTCTTTTTGAAGGGGGACTATCTATTGTTCTTATTTCAGTTTTTATTGATATTTTGTCGGCATATGCTATTGGAAGATCGATGTTTGGTATGGCAGTAGCGATATGTATTTTTGCTATTTTATATCCCCGATTTAAAAAACATTTAGAGAATAAATTCGAGACACATAAAAAACTTTTAGCATTACTATATTTAGTAGTCTCAGTTATGTGGTATTATGTAATCGTTGAGTATATAAAATTATTAAATTTTGAACCCTCATACAAAGAAATACTTATAGGGTTAGCAAGTATTATCATACTTCCATCTGTGATTTTGATAGATTATTTGTTTAAAAATAAGAAAATACAATGACACTTATCTTGGAATGAGAGTGTAAATAAATATTCATTCAATAAGCCCCGTTCCTTACAAGAATAGTATTGCCCATCCTCGCCCATAATTACATGGTCTAAGAGCGAAATCCTAATAACTTCGCCCGCTTGGTATAATTTCTCAGTAATTGCCAAATCCTCATGGCTTGGAGTGGGATCGCCTGATGGATGAGTGCAAGCAAAGAGTACCGATGCTGCACTGTTTAAAATCGCTTCCTTATTCGCAATCAAAAAATCCAAAATGCGGGATTTCGGAGTGTCGCTGAAGAGTTGGATAAGCAGCGAATTTATGTCGTCTTTTTTTTAAGTCGTTTTTTTCGGTCATAAAAATCACATATATAATATGAAAAACCTAATCCGTTATGAAACAATCTATAATGGGTGAGTGCTAAACTATACCGCGACATATGGAAGGAAACCCGCCGTCCTGTAATCGATATATCCCGCCACATTATTATTTTTTGTCTGAATATTTTAGGTCTTTGGATTATGATCCAACTTACAGATATTTTATTCCCGAACATACCTTTAGCGGTCAAAGCAATGGCGTATCTCTCTGAAATCGCTATAGTCGTTCATTTTGCTAAAGATAGTTTTTGATTTAAAGGGGATGATGATTTATGAAATCAATAGGTAGAAATTTTATAAGGGTAAAACCTATTAACCCCCAGAACAATAGAAAAAGCCCAGGCAAGACCATGAAAGAAATACTTGAAATAATTGAAAGTAATCCAAAAATCCCCCCTAAAGAGATCGCGACCATGACAGGGCTCACGGAAGCACAGGTCGCCTCAAAGATTACGGAAATGGAAAAAAACGGGATTATCCGCAAATACAAGACCGTGATCGACTGGGAAAAAGCAGGCGAAGAATATGTTTATGCCATAATCGAGTTAAAAGTCGTTTTGCGCTCAAGAACGGGATATGATGCGATCGCAGAAAGGATCGCCAAATTCCCTGAAGTCGTATCAGTCCGCCTCATTTCAGGAGGTCATGACCTTTCATTGACCGTGCGGGGAAAATCAATGAAGGATGTAGCATTTTTCGTGGCTGAAAAAATTGCAACGCTTGAACAGGTGCAGGGTACTGTAACTCATTTTGTCCTTCGCACATATAAACAGGACGGGGACATATTGTTTGAGAAAGAACGCTCAGAACGCCTGGCTGTATCTCCATAGTGAGAATTTATGTCAGGAAAATTCATAGCGATAAATGTAAAAAATATTCCTCCTTCGGGAATAAGGAAATTCTTTGACCTTGTTCTTGAGATGGAAGGTGTTATTTCATTAGGTGTAGGTGAGCCGGATTTTGTAACGCCGTGGCACATAAGAGAGGCATGCATCTACTCGCTTGAGAAAGGATTCACGACATATACATCAAATTCTGGTCTTCTTGAATTAAGGGAATTGATATCAAAATCCTACAAAAAGGACTGCATGGTTGATTATAATCCGCGAAACCAGATCCTCGTAACAACAGGCGTGAGTGAGGCCGCTGATCTTGCATTCAGGGCAGTCATAAACCCGGGCGATGAAGTAATAATACCGGAGCCGTGTTATGTTTCATATAAACCAAGCGTTTCCATGGCTGGCGGGAAACCTGTTCCTGTAGCGACTTACAGGGAGAATGAATTCAGGGTCACGTCCGAACAGATCAAAAAGAGCATTACCAAAAAGACAAAGGCGCTGGTCCTCAGTTACCCCAATAATCCCACAGGCGCTATCATGAGAAGAAAAGACCTTGAAGAGATCGCTGATGTTGTAAATGAAAATGATCTCATGGTTATTTCAGATGAAGTGTATGGCAAATTGACATATGAAGGCGTACATACATGTTTTTCTTCAATATCAGGAATGAAGGACAGAAGCATAATATTGAACGGTTTCTCAAAATCACATGCTATGACTGGTTTGCGCATCGGCTTTGCGGCTGGAAGCGAGGAACTCATAGCAGCCATGACAAAGATCCACCAGTATGCCATGCTGTGCGCGCCGATAACCGCCCAGATGGGCGCTATTGAAGCCCTGAAGAACGGCAACGGTGAAATGGAAAAGATGGTAAAAGAATATGACCGGAGGCGCCGCCTGATCGTCGATGGATTCAATAAGCTTGGTCTTGATTGCTTTGAACCTCTGGGAGCTTTTTATGCATTTCCAAGCATTAAAAGTACGGGTTTGACATCCGAAGAGTTCGCGGGAAGGCTCCTGAAAGAAGAAAAAGTGGCAGTCGTTCCTGGTGATGTATTCGGTGAATGCGGCGCAGGGCATCTTAGATGTTCGTATGCAACCTCGCGCGAACAGCTTATTGAGGCGCTTTCACGGATCGAAGCTCTTCTTGATAAGATTTGATCGCAAGATCAAATCTTAGAGAGATTTCAAGAAAAAAGCGCGTTCACCAAAAATCGAAAAATATATCCAAGATAGAGGTATCCATATTCATAATAAAGAGGAATCTCAATGAAAAGAAAATTCGATCAGGTATATCAATTCAAGATCACTCTCAAGGAAACTAAACCACCAGTATGGCGGAGAATACAGGTTCCGCAGACCTATACATTCTATGACCTCCATGTCGCTATCCAGGATGTCATGATCTGGTCGGATTACCATCTCCATGAATTTGAAATTAAGGATCCTTCGACCGGTCTGAAGGTGGCAATAGGGTTTCCAGAAGATGAATTCGGAAGAGATATCCTTGTTGGGCAGAAACAGAAGATAGCTAAGTATTTTTCCTTGGAAAATCCGTATGCGGATTATATTTATGATTTCGGTGATTTCTGGCAACATAAAATACAACTGGAAAAAATTCTCCCACGAGAAGAGAGCATTGAATATCCGATATGCATCAAAGGAAAAAGAGCATGTCCACCTGAGGATGTTGGCGGGATAGGAGGATATGAAGATTTCCTGAAGATTCTCAAAAATCCAAAGCATAAAGAATATGAAGAGATGCTGGAATGGGCAGGTGGAGAATTCGACCCGGAACAATTCGACTGCGAAGAGATAATTTTTATGGATCCTGCGAAGCGTTTGAAAATGGCCGGGTTTTGAGCATGGTTGTTTCGGTTGATTAAGTAATATTCATCAAATCAAAGGAACGCGAATGACGCTGATTATGGTTGGGAGGAGGGCGAAAGTCACAGAAATAAAGCCATGGTTTTTTCCGTCTGGGCTCCGATAAATTTAATATCAATTGAAGCAATTGTTTTAATTGTGCCTACTACGATTACAATAAATGAGAGAACAAAAGCAAGGCTATCAGATTATAAATTTGGTGATTGGACATTTGATACTGTTCTAAATATGCTTATGGATGAGGTATCAATTGAGGATATAAGCGATGAACATATAAAAGAACATTACCGTCGCCTTGCAGATTTTAAAGGGATTACAAAAGAAGAATTTAAGTCTCGAATGAAGGAAAGAATTTCAAGCTGAAGTTGATATAATTGAGCAGAGACATAACTCCATTCGAAGTTCTTATCGATGAAAGAGTTGAAAAAGATTTAGAAAAAGTTCCAAAGTATATTGTTCGGAAATTTATTAAACTGCTGGATGAATTTGAGAAGGATCCTATTCGACCTAGATCTGGTTTTGATTTAAAGCCAATGGAAGGATATCCAAGTAATACGTTTAGATTAAGAATTGGTAATTATCGGGTTCTTTATGCTGTCGATCCTGAGTTTAAGAAAGTCAGGATAACTTCAGTTCAGCATAGAGGAGATGCATATAAATAAAAGATTGTAACTCAATTTCTCCTCATTGATCGAAAACAAAAACCAGATCGATCGCATCCCTGTGCATCCGCGCAATCCACATTCTATATCGGCTGCCGCTGTTTGTGATGGGGGGAGGGCGAAAGTCCAGGAGGGAAAGCCCTGGGTTTCAAGAACAGACATATGAAGGCATCAGGCCAAGAATTATAGGACATAACTGAATCCCAGGCGATATTTTTAGACAGGATCGACAGGATTTACAGGATTTGCTAAAAAATCGTATCCTGTCGATCCTGTGAATCCTGTCTAAACATTATGTTAAAAGAAAAAAGCAACTTTGTGCAGTTCCATCCGTGTGCATCCGCATCATCCGCGCAATCCGCATTTCATATCGGCTGCCGCTGTTTGTGATTGGGGGGAGGGCGAAAGTCAAGATGGCAAAACCTTATTTTCAAAAAGCAGACATATAAGGACATAATAGTCCTAAAAAATAGGACATTACCACAATAAAAATTATCCAGTCACTCCAAAAAAATTTAAGTACGACTAAATACTTATAAGACTTTATATAAATAACTGCTGAGGAGAATTTGAGCAAAGATCTTAATGAATTTTTTACACGAAAACAAAGGATCGATTGTATGCTCAAAGAGCAGGGGTGGGTTGTGGGTGATAGAGGAAAAATAATTATAGAAGTCGATACAAAACAATCCGACTTTCGCGCCCAGAACTATAAAACAGTCTCTGAAACCCTGAAAAACGACATGGAGAGTAAGTATGTTGATTATCTGCTTTTAGACAGATTTGGGGCGCCGATAGCCATCATCGAAGCAAAACGAACATCAAAAGATCCGATCCTTGCAGCCCAAAAACAGGCACAGGAGTATGCGAATGACATTAAAGCGCAGACTGGATTAGATGTGTTTATATTCTTATCAAATGGGTACGAGATATGGTTCTGGGACAGGGAACATTATGGGCCAAGACAGGTAAAAGGATTTTTTTCACAGAGCGATCTTGAGAGGTTGAAATTCCAGGGTCTGGCAAGAAGAAAATTGACTGATTTTGCGATCGACAGGAGAATTGTTGACCGCTCAAAAAGTATCGAATCCGCAAAAAGAGTTCTGGAGCATATTCAAAAAGGAAATCGCAAAGCGCTTATCGTGAAGGCAACCGGTACAGGAAAAACAAGAGTGGCCATGGCGATAATCGATGTACTTTTCAAAGCGGGCTGGGCTGAAAAGATCCTTTTCCTGACTGATAGAAGGGCGCTTCGAAAACAGGCGTGCGATGATGGATTTAAACGATTTTTCCCTGAAGAGTCAAAATCCATGATCCACTCAGGTGTTTTTAACAGGAATTCGAGGCTTTACGTTTCAACGATACAGACATTCATGGAGATCTATAATCAAAAGGATAGTTCCGGGAAATATATGATCTCACCAGGGGAATTTGATGTTATTATTTCGGATGAAGCTCATCGTTCCATATACAACAAATGGAAAGATGTTTTCACGTATCTTGACGGGATACAAATTGGTCTTACTGCAACGCCTGCTGATTTTATCGAAAGGGATACTTTCAGGTTCTTTGGCTGTGAAAATAAAGTTGCTACAGCGCTTTATGATTACGAGGAAGCTGTAAGGGATGGCGTGCTTTGTGATTTCAGGAAGAACATATCGGGCGCTCGAACTCATTTCCAGATCGAAGGTATCAAAACACCGGATCTGCCTGCTGGCGAGATAAACAGGTTATCCGGAGAGGGTATTGATCCGTATGAGATTAATTTTGAAGGAACTGATCTTGAGAAGAAGGTGGCTGTAAAAGGAACAAGTGAAGCTATTGCCAGGGAATTCATGGATAATTGCCTTGTTGATAAATCGGGAACTCTTCCTGCAAAAACAATTATATTTGCTATCTCAAAAATGCATGCAAAGAGACTATGGGAAGCTTTTGAGAAACTATATCCAGAACATAAAGGAAACCTTACACGTGTGATTGTTTCAGAAGACCCAAGGGCTCAGGCTTCGATCAAAGAATTTAAGGAAGAATCGATGCCAAGGATAGCGATATCGGTTGATATGCTAGACACCGGCATTGATGTCCCTGAGGTCTGCAATCTTGTTTTTGCCAAGCCTGTTTTTTCAAGGATCAAGTTCTGGCAGATGCTGGGAAGGGGGACGCGGTCTGATAATACCTGCAATCATAAGGAATGGCTGCCCGATGGGAAAAAAGTATATTTCAAGGTGTTTGATTTCTGGGATAATTTCGAGTACTGGGACATGCACCCGGAGGGCGACCAGAAAGAGTCCGGGGAAGCGATTACGAACAGGATATTTCTTATCAGGCTCAGGCAACTTGAGCATTGTCTGAATGCCGGCGATGTGGAGAAAGCGGAAGGTATTAAAAAGAAGCTCCTTGAAGATATTGCATCGCTGCCAAAGGATTCGGTGAGTGTTCGGGAGAGCCTGAGGGATGTTGAGAAAGCACTTTCCCCGAAGCTCTGGGACAATGTGGGACTTGATCCCGTTGAATTCCTGAAGAAGAAAATCACTCCGCTAATGAGATTCAAGCAGGACGTGAACCTGAATGAGGCTTCTTTCACGCTTAAATGCGAAAAACTGGGTGTGGCAATCCTGCATGGGGACAAGGAGGAGGTGGAACGGTTAAAACCAAAGATAGGAGAGATGGTGGACTGCCTGCCTGAAGAGCTGAATGTAATCAAACCAAAACTGGCATTCAAGGAAAAAGTGCTTTCAAACAGGTTCTGGGAGACTGTTTCTTTTGAGGATTCTCAAATGCTGATATCGGAGCTTGCTAAACTGATGAAATATATGGCATCAGAGCCTCGAAAGACTATTGTCCTTGACATGGATGACATGATACAGCAAAGGAAACTTATCGAATTCGGACCTGATGCGAAGCAGGAGTATGTGAAGGTCTATAAAGAGAAAGTTGAGGACAGGATAAAGAAGCTGGCTGATGAGCATCCTGCTATCCTGAAGATTAAGAATAATGAGATGTTGACCGAATCTGACCTTCATGACCTTGAATTGACTCTTAACAATCCTGAATTGTATATTACCGAAGATGTTTTGCAGAAGGTTTATACTCAAAATAAGGGCACTCTGGTGCAGTTCGTCAAGAATATCCTGGGATTATACAAGTTCCCTGACCCGGCTGTGAGGATCAAGGATGCTTTTGATACTTATATTATCGAGAATAGCAGGCGCTACAACGCTGACCAGCTTAATTTTATCCGGACTGTGCAGACGGTCTTTTCAAAGAAGAAACACATAGAATATTCAGAGCTATATGATGCGCCGTTCACGAATTTTGGTATTAATGCGCCTATGCCTATGTTTACTGAAGGTGAATTGAATGATTTTATTAATATCTGCGGTACTTTGGAGAAGGAGATTTATGCAGAGGCTTAAGAGAATAATTGAAGTGAAGAAAAAGCTTGACACTATCGAGGAAATAATTATTCCCAGCGAAAAATTTTCTGAAGAAGAATTTCAGGAAATAACCCGATTAAAAGAAGAATCTTTGAAGGGAGAATATGTCAGATGGAGTGATTTTAAAAAGGAGTTGTCTTAAGTGACTTCTTATGAAGTGGTCATTATTGATATTGACACAAAATAATACTTTCACACCGCTTGGCAATACTATATATTATCTTAAATCAAATATGAGACCACGTTTGAAAATCATTACAAATAATAAAAAAATATTGGATAAAAAATGAATATTACCAAAATCGAATGGACTGACTATAGCTGGAATCCGATAACAGGCTGCAATAATAGATGCATGTATTGTTATGCAAAAAAGATGGCAACTCGCCTTAAAGGACGCTCTGGATATGATAGAGAAGCTCCTTTTAAACCCACTTTCCATCCGGAAAGATTGGGACAGCCCCTTACAAAAACGAAACAGTCAATGATATTCACATGTTCAATGGGAGATTTTTTTGATATTGAAGTAAAAAGCAGCTGGCGTGAAGATATTTACAGTGTTATGGAAAAGGCAAAATGGCATGCTTATCAGATTTTGACAAAGCAAAAAATAATTGAGCCAGAATTTAGAGAGAAATTTCCAAAAAATATGTGGCTTGGAGTTTCGATTGACGGAACATCGAGATATTGGGAAGAGCCGCTTGAGACACTTAAGAAATCATCAGCAATAATGAAATTCATTTCATTTGAACCTTTATTGGGAAATTACTTGCCAGATGACCTCACCGGCATTGATTGGGCTATAATTGGCGCACAATCTGGCGTTGGCGCTAAAAGCGTTGACCAAAAAATAGTAAAAAGAGTTGTTGATTTGATATCCTCTTATGACATACCGCTCTTTGTCAAGCCCAATATTCGAGGACAAATCCCAAAAAATCCGGGTTCAGAATGGGTTTTGCGAGAAGAATTCCCTCAGTCATTTTATAGAGCAAGAAAAAGTATTGAGGCTTAGTAAATGGGACAAATAATAGATCCAGAAGGCAGGGTATGTGAACAAACAAAATGGCATTCGAGACAGAAACATGCTTTTTTGGAAGAGTATCTGAATATCTGGTCTGAGCAGGTTGGAAAGGATGGAAAATCAAACCCGCCCACACTAGATATATTTGATTTATTTGCTTCATTTGGATTTTGTTATTGTCCTGAAGAGAAAAAAACCTGGATGGGGTCTGCTTTGTTGGCTGCTGAATGCCTCAAGAAATATCAAAGTGGGAAATTATTATTTTTAAATACCTATAATCCCGATGAAAATGAACTACAAGCGCAAAAGAAAAATCTTGAAAATGGTTTATCGAATATTCATTTACCAGGAAGAGTAAAAACAGTTATAGAGTCTCTTCCTATCGAAAAAGCCGTTGAATCCGCAATTTCACATGTCAATCCAAATTATCCAAGTCTCTGGATACTTGATCCATATCAACCTGAACATTTACCGTGGGATATTGTTGAAAGAATATGCAAACTTGAAGGTTCTTACCAGGCAGGAAATAGAAGAATTACCAGAAAGCCGGAATTATTCATTTGTTTAATGACTGGTCGTTTGCAGAGATTAACTGGTATGGAAAAGGAAAAAGAAACCGTTGGAATTGCAATGGGACTGGAAGAAAAAATCTGGAAAGAAAAATTAGAAAATTACCGTGATAGCGATGACAATACCAGACGGGCTCTGATTTCCATATATGCTGAAAAAATCGCTGCCTTCTATAAGAAACCGCCAATAATTTTAGAGGTTCCATCCACTGATGGGAATATTGTTTATACTGTATTTTTATGTACAGACAATGATGCAGGTCATTACGTCATGAAGCTGCACAAGCTCCCACAATATCAAAAATGGAGAAAAATAGAATGGGAAAATAGCGCTGAAACTATTTCTGCAAAAAACAAAATTCAACGCAAAGCTGAAAAGTCGGGACAAAAACAATTATTTTTTGAATAAATAGAGGGGAAATGTAAATGAATGGGTTATATGAGATGCAGGAGCGGCCTGTTTTCTTTAGGAAAAACGAACCGCAGATAAACGCAGATTTAATAATCGGGCATCCTCGTTCATCCGGCGCCTTAATACCAGTCTTTGCGCTCTTTGCGTCCTCTGCGGTGAAATCAAAATCTGCACCGCAAAGAGTGCGAAGAACGCAAAGGGGGGAGCAATAAATGGAGGCTCATGAGCGGCGCGCGCTGCCGGAGGGGTGGGAATGGAAGAATTTAGAAAATATCTGCAAAGTTAAGGGTGGCTATGCTTTTAAAAGTGATGAATATACTAAAACGGGAATCCCCGTTATTCGAATATCTAATTTTGACAATGGCGAGTTAGATATAACTAATTGTGTTTTCATTAACTCGAATATATTAAACCAGTTTGATGAATATAAATTGACTGATGACGATATATTAATTGCAATGTCCGGGGCAACGACTGGAAAGATTGGGATTGTGAAACAAACCAAGAAACCTTTACTATTAAATCAACGGGTTGGGAAATTTAGCATTTTTAATGAATGTTTATATAACAAATTTCTTTATTATTTTGTAAATGGAGAATTTTTTAAAAAAGAGGTATTGAAATTTGCATCTGGATGTGCGCAACCAAATATAAGCAGCAAGCAAATAGAAAGTATACAAATCCCCCTCCCCCCTCTTCCAACCCAGCGCCGCATCGTGTCAATCCTCGAAAAAGCTGAGGAAACAAAGAAGCTCAGGGCGCAGGCGGATGAGCTTACGGACAGGCTGCTGCAGAGTGTGTTTCTGGAGATGTTCGGGGACCCGGTGAGGAATCAAAAGGGATGGAAAAAATATACATTTAAAGATATAATTCAAGAATTTAGATATGGGACTTCTATTAAATCCTCTGAAGGAGGATATCCAGTATTGAGAATACCAAATGTACTAAATGGCAAAATAAATTTAAATGAATTAAAATATTGCAACGTAACTATTAGCGAGTATGAAAAAATAAGATTACAAAAAGGTGATGTTTTATTCGTTAGAACAAATGGAAATCAAGATTATGTTGGTAGATGTGCAATAGTTGAAAAAAACCAAGAAGATTTCATTTTTGCTTCTTACTTGATTAGGGCAAAGCTAAAACAGGAAATAATTTCACCATATTATCTAAAAAATTATTTGTTTACTGGGTATGGCAAAAATTTGATGAAAAGTAAAACAAAAACGACAGCAGGACAGTTCAACATTAATACACAAGGATTGGGGGCACTTGAAATCTTGCTCCCTCCCCTCCCCCTCCAGCAAAAATTCGCCCGCATCGTTGAGAAAGTCGATTCCATGTGCCAATCACAGAATCAATCTAAGCAGCAGATAGAGGACTTGTTCAGCGCCCTGATGCAGAAGGCGTTCAGGGGGGAAATTTGAGGTTATGGGAAGGAAAAAGAAACTGGAAAAAGGGATTGATAGCCTTGAAAAACAGCATAAAATACACGAAGAGAAGCTCGCTAAAACAAAGGATGAAAACTTGAAAGAATACTGGAAAAATGAAATCCAGAAATTTGAACAGGAAATCGAAAAAAAGAAGAAGCAGATCGACAGGAAAAAGGGAAACTGATCAGGTTGTTCCCTGCTTTTTCAGATAATCCCCGACAATTTTCTCGTAAACATCTTTGACGTAAGAATTTACTGAATTGACAAGTTTATTCAGCTTGCTTTTTGTCAGAGTTCTCACTTTTTCAGGTAATTCTTCTTCATTTAGCCCATTACCATGTACCATATCCCTCACGATCCTGTAAAGATCATAAAGTTCATCAAAATTACCTTCAGAATATTTAAAATCCAAAGACAGCTCAAGCACATCGCTATAATACAGACGTTTGATCGAATATGCCTGTCTCAGGCGCAGGATGGCAGAATGAATGACACGGGCTTTAATAAAATCATCAGGTTCATTCTTCAGCATCTTTTTAAGATAGTCAAGCTGCCTTATACAGTCCTTGAGTTCAACCTGAAGAGCGATATCATTTATCTTCATTTTAACCAGTTTCTCCCTCAATTCGGCGCCGATCAAAGGCACGCTTTCCCTGAGGACTGTCAGCAGGTACGATGGGGTCAGATCAAGCTGCTTTTTTAACTGGCTCAAAGTAAAGACTTCCACCTGGATATTATGTTCCTTCAGTTCAATCTTTAATTTATCATCTATTTTTTTATGTGTAATGAGCACAAGGTCGTAATCGGAGTCCTCCCTGTGGTCTCCTCTTGCCCTGCTTCCGTGAAAATATAGTCCCCTGACCGTAGTCATGTAAGGCTTCAATGCGGTTTCTACATGTTTCAAGAGTGGAAATCTCTTGACAAAATCAGTATAGGCTGAGTGCATTGGTCTTTCTATCTCAAACCGCTTGCATCGGGTACAGTACGATCCTACCTTTTCTATACCCGGCGCCGATCTTCCATGCCGGATATAAGCTGAGACCATCATAGAGCCACAGCAGCGAGGACGCCTGAATCTGTAGTTGCCTTTTCTCATTAAGATTATTAGGCTTTTTTAGTATAAAAGTGTATACACTCTGTTACAATAATAGCATCGCTGAGTAGGAGCAAATTTTCAATTATGGCAGGAAATGCGGGTCATCTTTGATAGCCGCCAAACATTCATCTTTGAGTACAGACCGAAATAAGCATAGAATATAAATGTTAATCTACCATATCTGATACGCTGGAATAATATTTATATCGTCTATATCATACTATTCAGTTATGGAGTTTCAAAATGCAGAAAAAATTGATCATATCCGACCCTAAAATAATGATGGGAAAACCTGTCATAGCAGGAACACGCATCACGGTTGAGATGATTCTGGAAAAGCTTTCAGCAGATGAAACCGTGGAACAGATACTTGAAGCTCATCCCCGTCTAACTAACGAAGCAATAAAGGCGTCACTTGCATTTGCCGCTCAGGCTTTGCGAGCTGATGTAGTTTATCCGGTTGCTGAGGTCGTTTCTTGAACTTTCTAACTTATAGAATAACAGAATCAGGATAAAACACACAATGCGACTCGCCCCCGAACTCAAATCCAAAATAGACGCCCTCTGGGACAAATTCTGGAGCGGCGGCTTATCAAATCCCCTCTCATCCATCGAACAGATGTCATACCTGATTTTCATGAAGCGCCTTGAAGATATGGATGTGGCTGAGCAGAAGAAGGCGCATGCGAAAAAGCAGCCATACAAATCTGTTTTTGAGGGAAATGAAGATTGCAGGTGGTCAATCTGGAAGCATTATCCTGCTGAAAAGATGCTCACTCATGTAAGGGACATTGTGTTCCCTTTCATCAAGAACATACATGACGGGGAAAAAACGCTCTTCTCCCAGCACATGAAGGATGCGGTTTTCATCATCCCCAAGCCTTCGCTTCTTCAGGAAGCGGTCGCAATCCTTGATGAATTAAATATAACAGCGCAGAACAGGGACACGCAGGGAGACATATACGAATATCTACTCTCAGAGCTTAAATCCGCAGGCAAGAACGGTCAGTTCAGGACGCCAAGGCACATAATCGGGATGATCGTGGAGCTTATTGATCCTGACATCGGCGACAGGATTTGCGACCCTGCGTGTGGAACCGCAGGTTTCCTGATCAATGCCTATGAATACATTATCAGGAAGCACACCAGCCCTGAAATGGTAACGGAGGACGACGAAGGGAAATACTACGGGCTGTATGGCGATAAAATATCAGATAAGAACGCCTGGACAATGTTATGGAGTTCTTTCTATGGATATGATTTTGAGCCCACGATGGTAAGAATATCCCTCATGAACATGGTGCTTCACGGAATTGCGACTCCTAAAATTGAGCTGGTTGATACTTTATCCAAACAATACACAGAAGAGAACAAATATACCGTGGTGCTTACAAATCCACCTTTTAAAGGAAGTATTGATAAAAGCGATATAAACGATCACCTGACAGTGGGCACGACCAAGACCGAACTCCTTTTTGTTGAAAGAATGATGAACCTTCTCCAGATCGGTGGAAAATGCGGAGTCATTGTGCCTGACGGAGTTCTGTTCGGAACTTCAAATGCACATAAAAAGCTGCGAGAGATACTGCTTGAAAAATGCCAGCTTGAAGCTGTCATATCCATGCCTTCCGGGGTTTTCAAGCCGTATGCAGGTGTATCAACCGCCGTTCTTGTTTTCATAAAAGGGGATAAAACCGATAAGGTCTGGTTCTATGATATGGATGCAGACGGCTATTCCCTGGACGATAAACGGAATTTCATAGATGGGAAGGGGGATATACCTGATATCATTCGTAATTTCAGAAAACGATATGAAGCTAGCCCATTAGATAGGAAAGCCAAGTGTTTTTTTGTTCCAATTAGCGAGATAAAAGAAAATGGATATGATCTCTCGATCTCGAAGTACAAGGAGATTGAGTATGAAGAGATCGCTTATGAAAAACCAGATGTCATAATGGGCAAAATAGAAGGACTTGAAGATCATATAAAAGCAAATATTGCTGAGTTGAAAAATATGTTGAAACAATAGGGGAATCATGGAATCAATAATCGAAATCCGAACCATATCAAAATCCTACGGGGACTTCAAAGTACTCGATAACGTCTCCCTTACTATCGAAAAAGGCATCATCTTCGGCCTCCTGGGCCCAAACGGCGCCGGGAAATCGACATTGATAAAAGTCCTGTCCTGCCAGTCAAGACCATCATCAGGCTATGCATTCATATCAGGTCTTGATGTTGTATCTGACAAAAAAGAAGTCCTTTCCATCATTGGGGTCGTGCCTCAGGAAAACAGCTTCTACGATGAGCTGACCATCAATGAAAACCTCATGTTTTTCGGATCATTATATGGTATCTCTTCTATCGAGATCAAGAAACAAAGCCATAAAATACTGTCAATGTTAAAGCTTGAAGAAAAAAGCAACAGCAGGGCAAGCGATCTATCCGGGGGAATGAAAACAAGGCTAAATATCGCATGCGCGCTCATTCACAAGCCGCAAGTTTTGATCCTTGATGAACCAAGCGTGGGGCTTGATCCTGTTTCAAGAAAAGCGCTGTGGGAAACGATACAGGCGGTCAATGGCGAAGGAACTACAATTCTGATCACCACGCATTATATGGAAGAGGCTGACCTGTTGTGTGACCGGATACTGATAATGAACAGGGGAAAAATCGTCATCGAAGGAACGCAGGAAGAACTGAAACGAAAAGTCGGTGAAAAAGTTGTCCTGATAACAAGCTCTCCCGGTAAATATGAAGCGATAAAAAGCAAAGTGGGCTCAATCGAAAAAGTAACATCATGCATCGAGAACGTAAAAGGGCTCAAAATTACTCATACTGATGAGCTTCCTCTCCAGGTGGTTTTTGAAATATTCAAATCGCATGGTGAAAAGATACTCAATGTGGGATCAAGCAGTCCCAGCCTTGAGGACGTATTTATTCATGCTTCAGGAGAAGAGTGGCATTGAGCAGCTTTTCAGTTATTAAGAAAGACCTGAAAGTATATGTCAGGCACAAAAAGACCTTGCTTTTGATATTCCTTGCACCCGTTCTAATAATGATCCTGATCGGTTCAGTGTTCTCAGGAGCATCAGGCGAAGGCCTGAAAGACGTAAAACTGGGCGTGGGCGGCGGGTCAACCCTGGGTGATGACATAATCCAGGAACTCAACAGCAGCAAGATGTTCATTATAATCAAAGAAAATACAACAGACCCTGCAATTATCGAAAATGGCGTAAGGTCGGGAAAATACAGTGCCGGGATATTCATTCCACAGAATCAGACGCAGTCTATGAAATTGTATATTGATAATTCAAGGGTACAGATAGCTCCGGTCATATCCACGGTTTTTCTTACCACTACTGAAAAAATGTCTTATGAGCTTACCCTGGGCTTTATCAGTAAGCTCTGGGAAAACCTGGGAAAGATGGAATCAGAACTTTCCCCGTTGAAGGAGAGCGTTTCTTCAATAAACGGGAATATAGAAAAACTTAACAATGATACGCAGGATGTGCTTTTCCAACTTGATGGGATCGATGCAAAAGGGTTGAACCAATCTGTCAATATGATGAAAAATACACTTGAACAGATGATAACCGACCTGGGGCAGACGTCTATTGATATAAATGCCACGCGAATCGAAATTTCTGACCTTGATAAGAATGTAAGTTCGATCTATAATGACTCTGCAGAATTGAGAGATGACCTGAATCTCGTTGTAGATAGTATTAATTCCACGGATGCGGCACTATTAGGAATCCAGATAGACTTGCAGGGGACTTACACCTCGACATGCGCCATCACTTCAACGCCCCAATGCATAACCCTTGAAAATACTATCCGGCAGGTGACGGATACAAGAGCGCTGCTGCTTGAAAAGACAGACCGGATAAGGTCGCTTCATATTGCGCTTTCAAATACAGCCGCAAAAAGCTATGAATTGCATGAAAAACTGGTACGCACTGACATAAGACTTCAAAATATGCAGGGATTGATCAGCAATTACAGGCTTGAGATCTCAAATATCCAGGGAAATATCTCAAACATAAAGACCGCTATCGTCATCCTGGACGATGTCAAGAAGCAGTCAGCCAATCTCTCGATCCAGATGAATAACCTCTCTTTGGAAATGAATAAAAGTTCTTCAAACCTCGTATCAGAGATCGACAGGACAAAAAGCATCCTTACAGATGTGATAAAAAATTCACCGACCGCTGTTGCAGCACCGGTAAAACTGGAACGTGAACCGGTTTTTAAGGACAGGGCTTATCTGGATTTCCTGATGCCTGCGATCGTTTCTATAGTTTTGATGTTCATTTCATTCATGCTGGCTTCAATAACAATCGTACAGGAGAGGACTAAAAAGACCCTCTTAAGGACACTCCTGACTCCGCTTTCCCTTGGAGAGTTCATATTTGCAAAGACATCAGCGCTTATCCTGATAGCAATGCTTCAGGGAATTATCCTGATAATCGTTGCATATCTCTTCTACGGCATCCTGATCCCGATAAGTCAGATGGGATTGCTGTTCCTTGTGATTCTTGTTTATTCAGCGGCTTTCATTGGCATAGGTATGGCTATTGCAACATTTGCGGAATCTGAAAACACCGCAATGTTAACATCGCTTGTTCTTAGCATTCCCATGCTGTTTTTGTGCGGTGTTTTCTTCCCATTTGAGATAATGCCTCAATTGATGGTAAAAATAGGGAGCGCTCTTCCCATTACTGTGGGAATAAAAGCCCTGGATTCGGTTTTAATATACCGGGAGGGTTTTGATGTACTTGTGGGATATCTTGCGCCGCTTCTGTTATATAGCATTGTAGGGCTGGGGCTTGCTTATATACTGTTGAAGAAGGAGATAATGGACTGAAGGTTCCATGTTTTTCAGGTTTAGTTTGAATCGAACACTGATGACATGGATCGGACGGATTCACACGGATAATAGTATCCGTGCGTATCTGTGTCATCCGCGTCATCCGTGTTCTATTTCATGATTTATCCTCAACAAATGGTATTACTTCACTTTCCTCTCACTCCTTGCCAGCGCGCCTGTCTTGATAAGCTCGGCGCCGAAAGCAACCTTTCTTTTTTGCGCTGCGAAATCCCTTTACGTGCCATATTTTTCGGGGGCAAGAAGCCACTTCCACATCGGCACATATTTTATGATCAGTCCATTTTTTTCAAGACTTCTCTCATAGTCCTCAGTCAAAATAATCCCAGAATCGACTTCAAGTTCTTCCATAGCGCACCAGATGGCCCGTTCTTCGCGCTTTTGCACAGCCTCATCACTTACATTCCATGATACCTGGATAAGCTCTATGATCTTTTGCCCTGATTTTACCACAAAATCAACTTCATACCCATCATTGCTTTTCCAGTAGTAAACTTCATCATTTCGCCGCTTTATTTCAAGGAAAACCACAGTTTCTGCAAGCTTTCCTGTGTCCTGGGAGAAACGCAAACACACGGCATTGCGCACACCAGTATCAGCAGGATATGTCTTTTTGTTCTGCTTGAATTGCATCTTCAGTTTGAACGAAAAAATCGGAAGTTCATATATAAGCAGGGATTCTTTCAGGTAGCCAATATATTTTTCAGCCGTCTCCACAGCAGTCCCGGTAGCCTGTGCTATGCTATTACTTGAATAAAGCGCGCCCTGATTCGTAAGCATGAACCGGCATATCTTATCTGTGATCTCATAAGATGCGCCGTATCTTGAAGAAATATCCCTGGCAAGAATGTCGTTGTAAAGCGAGGTGAGTACCTGTTTTCGCCCGAAATCATCAAGCCCTATTGTTTCAGGAAAGCCTCCGGCTTCAAGATATGCGCCAAGGTAATGGAGGAGTTTGTCCCTGTTATAAGCGAGATATTCAGGCGCGAAATCCTCCCATCCTCTTTTCCTGAGATATTCCCTGAAGGAAAAAGGCATAGCTCCAAATGTTATATGCCTTCCTGTCAACACTCTTCCCATATCCTGTGAAAGCAGGCTTGCAGATGAGCCAGAAATAAATATCCTCTGGAACTTTTTTGTGTCGTAAAGCGTCCTGACCCACCGCTCCCATCCGGTTTTCTGCTGTATCTCATCAAGGAATATGTGGGATATTTCAGGATTTATTTTGAATATCTCTTTCTGAAGCTCTTCGAATGAGGCAGCGTTTATCGATGGATCATCGAAGTTCAGGAACATGATGTCCTTTGCCCGCACTCCCTGGGAGGTCAGATGCTCTGCTACCTGATAGAGAATGGTGGTCTTGCCGCATCGCCTTACACCTATTATGTCCTTTATGTGGGGAGTGCCGAGGCTTTTGATGATGTATTCTGTGATGTCCCTCCTGATGCCTGTGAGGGATGGAGGCATCTTTTGTGCCCACCATGGGTTCCATGAACGGATGGATTGATCGAGCATAATGGATTATTTTGTCGGGAGGGTTTATATATGCTTCGATGATTGTCGAGGATTATGTGGATTTTTGTTAGATGGATGTTGAGGGATTTTTTGTGTAGCGATAAATAGTCGTGCAAAAGATAAATTTAAATGGCTCTCATATTAGTCCCTCATTCCAGCATTTTGCACAAATATGTAATTAATAGTCGTCCAGAATTCTCCGAACATTTCAGCCGAGTTTTTTATGAGGTAACCGCTTACAAATCGAGAAAATTCCAATTCATCCAGGTCTTCATCCAAAAATGGCTTTATTGCATTCTTGCGCATATCATTAAGTTTTGGGATACTCAGCCCCAGTTTCTCAATTGTCTTTGTTGCTGCAACATCTGATTCCATGGCTGGCTTGATTTCACCATCTCCTGTATAGATAAAACGCCCTTCACATCCATTATCTAACGGTGAAATAAGAAGATTATTATCAAACCACTTACCCTTTAAATTCCCACAATGTCTAGGTTCTCCTGGTTCCAATTGGTTTTGGCAGGAGCAGAGCATGTTTGTGTAATCTAAATCATTGACATCTGGGTTGCTTTGAGGCTTGAAATGCTCAATATGTGAATCATCTTCGGTCAATCGACGCTCGCAGTAGCAACAAATATAACCCTGTTCCTTCATGAGCGAAATTTTTACATCCTTCTTTGGTTCACCGCCCAAGTCTTCGTAGGTTGGATGGCAGTTTACATTTGCAAGTGCTTCCTTCCATTGATTAAAAACAGGAGTATTCTGATTTTTTACAATATGCTTCATTTGCCAATCAGCTCTCTGCGTTTGATTAGGACACCTGCCCTCACCAACTCAGGATCAGCTCCAATTTTTTGCTTCAATTCAGCAATCATTTTTTGTGCTTCTTTCAGTTTTCCGGTATTAATTGTTTCAAAAATACTTTTAAGATCAGAATCTACTTCTATAGGTCTGGTGGTATCCAATCCCATAAGGTCTTCAAGTACCCGATCCACATTTTTCCCATATGACTCAGTTGGCTTTTTCGCTACAATGCCAGAATCTGTTTGATTGAGAAGGAACAAGCTATGCGGTTTTACATGGGTGATGACACTCGGTGAATGGGTAGATATGATGAACTGGCAATTAGGAAAAACATTCAATAATCTAGGTACAATCATCTGTTGCCATCCCGGATGAAGATGAAGGTCGATTTCATCTATGAGAACAATACCTGAACCCAAGAGCGGTTTTGTGGAGGCAGGGTTTGCAATTGCCATTCTTCTTGCCAAGTCTCCAATCATTGCAATTAAGCTTTTTTCCCCTCCAGAAAGTTGATTCACTGTTAAACGTTTGCCATTTTTCTCAACTTCCATACGCAAAGGGCTTCTTCGAACAGCGAAATTTGAAAATTCCGGCAAAAAAATTGATAATGCACTTCGAACCGTTTCCAACTGTATATCCGTGAACTGCCTATCTGATTTAAAATTGAACAAACTATGATACTCCCTAAACTTTTCATTTTCAAGATCCTCTCTTTCTCTAAACCACTCAAAAAAAGTCCTGAAATTTGCACCGCTGGTCAACGCGTGATCATAAGCTGTGAGCAGGTCAAATTTATGCAGTCCACGTATTCTGAATGGAATATCAATCACAGCTCGATTCACGGGGTAATACACAAATAGAGGCAAGTTAACTTTTTCCAAAGTTTCAGATATCTTACTCTGAATTCCTATTGTATAATTATTCAGTTCCAGCAGGTTACTTTTGTCTTCTGAAACGGCATGCCCTTTTCGGTTTTTTGACAATTTCCAATCTATCGGTCTGCTGTCTGCTTCACAGGATAGTTGAATTGATGAAACGGACTTATCATTTGTAATATCACTTTCCATGATTGGTCTACCCGATGCCCCTGAACGGCCAATTCTACTAACTGCCCATGAAAGCATGATTGCAATTGCATCCAGAACAGTTGATTTTCCAGAGCCGTTCACGCCAACAAAGACGTTAAGTTTCGGATCTAACTCCAGTGAAAGATCCCGAGCGTCCCGAAAATTTGTCAAATTCAACTTTGTAACTTTCATAACTACCATAGTTCCGACATCTTAGTGTTAATCACTCTTTATGGTTATTATATTATATAGCATTTATAAGTATTCATAAAATGCAACTTGGGCGCAATATCATTTTCCAGTTATTACAACGATGTGAATTAATATTTGCTTATATCTTGAAAATATATGCCACAATTGAAATCCTTAACTCATTATCCTCACAAACCGCCCCGCCTTCCCCAATTCCTCCTCTATCCTGAGCAACTGGTTATACTTCGCATTCCTCTCGCTCCTTGCCGGCGCGCCTGTCTTGATAAGCTCGGCGCCAAGAGCAACTGAAATATCCGCGATCGTGGTATCCTCGGTTTCTGCTGACCTGTGGCTTACTACGACCTTGAACCTGTTCTTCTGAGCAAGCCGCGCCGCGTCAAATGACTCGGAGAGCGTGCCGATCTGGTTCACCTTGAGAAGAAGCGCATTTCCTGCGTTCATTTTAATGCCTTGCTCAAGCCGCTTAACATTTGTCACGAAAAGGTCATCCCCTATGATTATCGTATCCTTCAATTTTTTGGTCAATTGCGCAAAATCTTCGAATGATTCTTCTTCGAATGGGTCTTCGATCGAAAGGATCGGGTAACTATCTACAAGATCAGAATAAAAATCAATCAATTCCCCGCTCGATAATTTCCTGCCATCAACTTTGTATTTTCCATCCTTGTAGAACTCAGTGGCGGCAGAATCAAGGCCAATTGTTATCTTCTTATTATATCCTGCAACTTCAATCGCATCCATAAGTGCATCAAGAGCATCAGTCGTATTCTTAAGCGGCGGGGCGTAACCGCCTTCGTATCCCACATTGACCGCTGAATTGCCGTATTTTTTCACAAGTATAGCGCCAAGGGTATGATAAGTCTCAGCGCCCATGCGCAGGGCTTCAGAAAATGTCTTAGCGCCGCCTGGCTGGATCATGAATTCCTGTATCGCAAGCTCGTTGCCTGCGTGTTTTCCGCCATTTATGACATTCATTGTGGGGCAGGGAAGCGTGAATGCATTTGTACCGCCAAGATAGCGATAGAGCGATATTCCAATGGAATCCGCTGCCGCATGAGCCACAGCAAGTGAAACACCAAGAATGGCATTGGCGCCAAGTCTTGATTTGTTTTCAGTCCCGTCAAGCTCAAGCATTGTTGTATCGATTTCACGCTGGTCGCGCACGTCCATACCCAGGATAGATTCTGATATTATTGTATTGACATTATTAACAGCTTTTGTGACGCCTTTTCCAAGATACCGTTTGTCCTTATCCCTCAGTTCAAGCGCTTCGTTTGTGCCTGTTGATGCGCCTGAGGGAACGCTTGCGCGCCCGAATCCGGTTTCTGTTTCAATATCGACTTCTATAGTAGGATTTCCCCTTGAATCTAAGATTTCTCTTGCATGGATGTGCTCGATCGTGAACAATGAATATCACCGATTGACCTGAATTGACATACTTATATTTAAAACTGGCTTTAAACTTTCTGAAACATATATCATTTTGAGACTTTTATTATTCTGGTACGAAAAAAAACCACAGAGCGCACTGAGGACACAGAGAAAAGGTAACGCTCTGTGTTCTCTGAGTGCTCTGTGGTTCTGGATTCATTTTCCCAGATGAAATTAAGCTGTATAAACTTTCTTGGTGAGCATGTTCCTGTCTTATTTATCTTTTCTCACTCTGCACTACCTTCGCGCCTCGATTCATCGCGATCTTTCCAGTCCTCACCATCTCTTTTATGCCGAACTGGCGAAGCAGCTGCTCAATGGCATTGATCTTCCCCTCATCGCCTGTCACTTCTACAACAAGCGATTTTATGCCAACGTCCACGATCTTTGCCCGGAATATATCCACTATCTGCATAACTTCAGCGCGGGTAGTTGAATCCACTCCAACTTTAATAAGAGCGAGTTCCCTGCTTACTGAATCTTCTGGCGGGATATCACTTACTCTAATTACATCAATGAGCTTATTGAGCTGTTTTTCCACCTGCTCAAGGATATTGTCATCCCCGCTCACAACGATCGTTATACGGGAGGTATCCAGATTTTCAGTAACACCAACAGCAAGGCTTTCGATATTGAAGCCTCTGCGTGAAAACAATCCAGCGACTCTTGTAAGTACTCCAGGTTTGTTCTCAACAAGTATGGCAAGCGTATGTTTCATTTTTGATCACTCCAGATCCAGTATCTCATTGATCGCAGCTCCTGCCGGAACCATTGGTGTAACATTTTCTTCCTTCTCGACCACAAAATCAATGACCGTAGGTCTTCCAGACTTTACAGCTTCAATAATAACGTCCTTTACCTCACTCTTCTTTGTTGCGCGCAATCCCAGTGCGCCGTAAGCTTCTGCAAGCTTCACAAAATCGACGCTTTCTTTCAGGCATGTTGACGAATATCGCTGGTTGAAGAACAATTTCTGCCACTGTCTCACCATTCCCAGGACGCCGTTATTCAATATTGCAACTATTACTGGAATATCGTTCTGGACTACCGTCGCAAGCTCCTGTGAATTCATCTGGAACGAGCCGTCACCTGCTATATCTATGACCGTACATTCAGGTTTTCCAACCTTTGCGCCTATCGCCGCCGGGAAGCCGTACCCCATGGTACCAAGACCACCACTTGAGATAAAAGTGCGCGGGTTCTTATAATTGAAAAATTGAGCTGCCCACATCTGGTTCTGACCGACTTCAGTAACAATTATCGCATCAGGGCATACTTCGCTTATCTGCTCGACTACAAACTGCGGGCGAAGTAGATTATCCTTCTTGTAAGTTAGCGGAAATTCTTTTTTCCATGCATTTATCTTCTTGACCCATGCATCCGTCTTTACCTGTTCGATCTTTACAAATCTTGCAAGGCTTTTCAGGACATTTTTTGCATCCCCGACTATAGGGATATCAACACGGACATTTTTGCCTATCTCTGCAGGATCAATATCTATGTGGATTATCTTTGCATTCGGGGCAAACGCCGAGATCTTCCCGGTAACGCGGTCATCAAAGCGCACACCGATGGCGATTATCAGATCCGATTCCTGTATCGCGTAATTGGCATATCTTGTCCCGTGCATACCTAGCATTCCCACTGATAACGGATGCGCAGATGGGAAAGCGCCCATTCCCATAAGGGTCGTGGTTACTGGCGCCATGATAGTCTCAGCCAGATCTTTCAATTCTTCGCTGGCGTTTGAGAAAATAATCCCTCCGCCAACGTAAAATATAGGCTTTTCGGCTTTAAGTATAAGAGATGCGGCTTTTTTGATCTGCTGTTCATTACCCACATAAGTGGGTTTATAACTGCGCAGTTTAACTTCCTCAGGATATTCAAATTCTATTACTTCAGTCTGGACATCCTTGGGTATATCTATCAGGACCGGACCTGGTCGCCCCGTTCGTGCAATATAAAATGCTTCCTTAAATATCCTGGGAAGATCTTTTGTGTCCTGCACGAGGTAATTGTGTTTGGTGATGGGAAGAGTAATTCCTGTGATATTTGCTTCCTGGAATGCATCACAACCGATCAGCGAACGCGGCACCTGGCCTGTTATTGCGATTATCGGTATAGAATCCATATATGCGGTTGCAATACCTGTAACAAGGTTCGTGGCTCCAGGCCCTGAGGTTGCAAGACAAACACCAGTTTTGCCGGTAGCTCTTGCATATCCATCTGCAGCATGTGCCGCAGCCTGTTCATGCCTTACTAATATATGCCTGATATTTGCATCGTATAATTCATCGTATAGAGGAAGTACTGTCCCCCCCGGATATCCAAATATTACTTCGACATTTTCGCAGTAAAGCGATTCAATTACTGCGCGCGCACCTGGCATTTTGGGTTTGGTCATTTTTATCTACCTTTAACACAGACTGATATTGTATAAATATTTCTAAAATTTTGGTTTTATCTAATCTTGGGTTAAAATTTTCCTCAGATTGAGCATATCTTGACTTCTGTCATAATAAACATTAGGTTTTCTGATATCATACTTTTATTTCTATAAATGATGGCATAAGTATTCGCACATAAACCAAAATCGAAAAAATATATTAGCCTAAGATTACTTTATATGTCATCGTTTTAGAGAAACAAATGAAATGGAACACAGATTTCACGGATGACACGGGCGCGCCGAGCAAAGCTCAAATTCGCCAGCTGGTGAAAATCCAGCATGAGGAAAGGCTAGCCGCCACCTCAGAACTGAACCCCACACCCGGTCTGGTAACAGGCTGATGTGAT
>JBAZOV010000002.1:0-229527 GCA_041648475.1 Candidatus Methanoperedens sp.
AAACTAATTGAGATAAGAGAACCAATATGTACCATAGGAACTATGGGAATTAACGCCCGTGAAGGACTCTCAAGCAGAGAGCCGATGCAGCGGGACGCGCAAGCCCTTTAGGGTTGCGTAGTTCACACGGATTTGAACGTGACAAATGAATTGGATAATAAGAGAATAGGAATCAAAGCATGAAAGTAGTAATACCAGCAGCTGGCGCAGGAAAGAGGTTATTTCCACATACGTTTACAAAGCCCAAACCTATGGTTTATATTGCGGGAAAACCCATCATCGGTCATATTCTTGACAGGATGATAGATGTTGAACCCGAAGAAGTGATACTTGTGGTAGGATATAAGAAAGAACAGATCATTTCTTATATTGACCAGCATTATTCGAACATTTTCAAGATAACATACGTGAACCAGGATGAACAGCTGGGTCTTGGCCATTCGATTTATGCAGCAAGGGAAGCCATTGGTGATTCCGAAATAATGATCGCTCTTGGCGATATGATATTCAAATCAGGTTATTTTGAGTTCTATAAGCAGCATTTGACAAACAGCGTTTGTTCCGGGTCGATCGGTGTCCGTGAAGTGGAAGATCCGTCAAAATATGGTATTGTAGAACTTGATGGAAAATGCATCAAAAAGCTTGAAGAAAAACCCGTAAAACCAGCCTCGAATCTTGGTATAGCGGGAGTTTATTTCATAAAGGAGACCCGTGTTCTTCTTTCCATACTTGAAGAAATGATCACTAATTCCAGGCGCACGCGAGGAGAATACCAGCTCACAGATGCTTTACAGGAAATGGTAACAAGAGGCTATCGCCTCAAAACGTTTCGGGTTTCAAGCTGGTATGACTGCGGGCACTCGGATTCTCTTCTTGAGACGAACCGGGTCTTGCTGGATGAAAAACAGGATATAGATCCCGTGTTCAATATGAAGGACTCAGTGATCATACAGCCAGTAGCGATAGGTGATAACGTAACTATTATTAATTCGGTCATCGGACCTCATGCTTCCATTGCCAGTGATTCAATTATTGAGAGCAGCATAATCTCTGATAGCGTTATTGGCTCTCGCTCCCATATTTCAAAGGTAAATCTCCAGCGTTCAATTGTGGGAGATGAAGCAAGCGTGCATGGAAAACACAATTCGCTTAACATAGGTGATCTATCGTCAATAGAATTTTGAAGAATAATGTATGAGGATATATTGATGAATGTGTTGGAGACTATTAGGGCGGGCGAATCTGAAACTACCGAATTTAAGACTTCGCTTGCTGAGTGGAAGGATGTTATTGAGACCATCTCTGCGTTCTCGAACAAGAATGGGGGGACAATTTTCATTGGTGTAGATTTAAATGGCAGGCAAAGGGAAGCTTTGAAATCTGTATTTGCGAAAGGATTCATAAACAATGAATATTATAGAGAGCTAAATAGTGTATCAGATGAGACTGCAAGACTGGAGCTGTCCCAACTTGTAGAGATGGGTTTGCTCAAGATAAAGGGAAAGGGCAGATCAACAAAATATGTACTAAAGGATGGAGAGTAGTTGGCGATTGCTTGGCGATTGCGCTGCGAACAATGGTGCAAAAATTAGGTGAAATATTACCATGAAAACAATAGTAACAGGCGGCGCGGGATTCTTAGGCTCACACCTCTGCGATCTGCTCCTGGAAAAAGGTCACGAAGTCATCTGCATTGATAACCTGGTCACTGGCAATACGCGCAATATCGAGCACATTCATTCTGACAGGTTCACATACCTGAAACATGACATTACAAAACCCATCTATTTTGGAGATAAGATAGATTTCATATTCCACCTTGCAAGTCCAGCGTCTCCTGTTGATTATCTTGAGCTTCCCATCCAGACGCTCAAGGTCGGAGCGCTTGGAACATACAACTTGCTCGGTCTTGCCAAAGAAAAAGACGCGCGGTTTTTCCTTGCATCCACATCTGAGGTTTATGGCGACCCGCTTGTGAATCCTCAGACAGAGGAGTACTGGGGCAACGTTAACCCGATCGGGCCGCGCGGGGTTTATGACGAAGCAAAGCGCTATGCTGAAGCTATTACAATGGCTTACCACCGATTTCATAAAGTGGATACCAGGATCGTGCGGATTTTTAACACTTATGGGCCCAGGATGCGCATCAATGACGGGAGAGTGGTGCCGAATTTTATCGGGCAGGCTCTACGCGGTGAGGACATCACGGTTTATGGGGATGGTTCACAGACGCGGAGTTTCTGCTATGTGAGTGATGAAGTGGAGGGGATTTACCGGTTGATGATGTCGGATTATACGCTGCCTGTGAATATCGGGAACCCGGAGGAGCATACGATACTTGAGTTTGCCCAGATAATTCTGGGGATGATAGGAGGCAGGTCGAAGATTGTTTTTAAGGAGCTGCCGCAGGATGATCCGAAGCAGAGGAGACCGGATATCACGAAGGCGAGGGAATTGCTGGGGTGGGAGCCGAAGGTTGGGCTGGAGGAGGGGTTGGAGAGGACTGTGGAGTATTTTGATATATTAAATGTGAGGATGTCTTGATTGGTATGATGCGGAGATCTTCCATCGCCGCTTCCGACGGTGTTTTGCATGTGCGCCTGCTGCGGCAGGAATGGCGCTGCTGTTAGTTTCGCTCCCAGCATTGTGAAACTAATTCTACTCTGCTTGAGAGATTTTGGTTTTTGGATTATGGGAAGATTGTGAAGAATGTTGTATCTGGGCGACTTTTACTTTTATTTCAGTCAGTTCAATTTCTATCTTCGAAAGCCTATTATCAAAATGAGACTTGAAATCATCTCTTAGCGCGTGAACCTCGGATTTTATCTCCAATCTATTTTGATCTATTTTATTTCCAAGCGTAATTCCGAGATTGTCTATTTTACCCATGGTTTCGTGTTGTGTTCCGATCATGATCTTCTGTGTCTCGATCATGATATCCTGTTTTTCGATCATGATATCCTGTTTTTCGATCATGATATCCTGTTTTTCGATCATGATATCCTGTTTCTTTTCAAGCCCTGAAAAACCATTTCTTGTTACATTTATAAGCTCTTTTAATAAATCTGCTGCGGTATCGAGCCTTTCATCAGTCTCACCTTCGCTGACGAGCTTATAGAAACCTTCGTATTCACCAGTTGGTGTGGAAAATTCTTTTTTTAAATCGGTAACATTTATGAGAGTATTTTTAATATTTATGTCCTGAATAAACCTTTCTAACTCTTTTTCATCTCCCTCAGCTATGATCTTTACATTCCCATTAGAAAGATTTTGGACATTTCCTGTTACATTGTATTTTTTGGCTATGCTAACTACTTTTGATCTATAATTAGCATGTTGAACCTTGCCTGAAATATAAAGGATTGCTCTTATCATTACTTATCTTTATTTCTTAAATGGCTATAAAGGTTTGCCGAGATATTCAGAATATGTTGATTAGTTTCTCGCGATTGTGACAGCATCCTCAGGCAACCACCATGCGCAAAAGAACAGCGCCATCAAAAACGATGGAACACGGATGATTGAATAAATAGTAATCATCAAATCATTCCACCGTTACGCTTTTAGCAAGGTTCCGTGGCTTATCTATGGCACAGCCAAGCGCATCAGCGCTATAGTAAGCAAGAAGCTGCACGACGATCGACGATAATACGGGATAAAGCAATTCATCAGTTGTGGGGACTTTGATCACGACATCAACATATTTCCCAATTTCAGAATCATCCATTCCAGCTATGGCAATGACCTGGGCCCTTCGAGCTTTCACTTCTTTGATATTATTCACCATTTTATCGTAGGTGGAGGAACGCGTAGCCAATGCCACAACAGGCGTTTCATTTGATATCAGGGCAAGAGGGCCGTGTTTTAATTCACCAGCCGCATAGCCTTCAGCATGAATGTATGAAATTTCCTTCAATTTCAGGGCTCCTTCAAGGGCGATCGGGAAATTTAAAGACCTGCCAAGGAAGAAGTAATCCCTTGCATTTGAAAAGCGCTGCGCCTGTTTCTTGATGAATTCTTTGTTGTTAAGGATCTGCTGGATCATCCCCGGAAGCAGCTTCATGGAAATGATCAGGCGTTTTGAAATATCAACATCCATTTTTTTTCTCTTTCGGGCAAAATAAATGGATAGCAGATACAGGGCTATAAGCTGCGAAGTAAAAGTCTTTGTTGCGGCAACCCCGATCTCAGGACCTGCTCTTGTGTATAAAATATTCTCAACTTCACGGGAAAGTGTGGTCCCGACAACGTTCGTTATGGCAAGAGTATGGCAGCCGTATGTTTTTGCTTCTTTTAATGCAGCAATCGTATCGGCTGTTTCACCTGATTGCGAAATTGCAATAACGAGCGTAGATTCCGACAGAACCGGATTCGCATATCGAAACTCAGAACTTATCTCCACATCCGTATGAATGCCCGCGAGTGACTCAAACAGATATTTTCCAAGTAGCCCGGCATTATATGATGTGCCGCAGGCAATTATTACTATCCTCTCAAGTTTTCGGATCTCTTCAAGAGTCAGGGTGATATCCGGAAGGATCACATCGCCGCTGATCTCAGATATCCTTCCCATAAGGGTATCATTGACCGATGTGACCTGCTCATGGATCTCTTTTAACATGAAATGGGGATATCCTGATTTTTCAGCGGCTTCTATATTCCATTCTATTAATTCTATTTTCTTTTCAATTTGTTTCCCGTTAAAGTCAAAGAACTGCATCCCTTGTGCGGTCACTTGCACTAATTCGAGATCATTCATATAAATTACTTTACGGGTATTTTTCAATAATGCAGTAACATCCGAAGCAATGAAATTCTCCCCATTTCCCACACCTGCGACCAGCGGGCTTTCCTTTCGCGCCGCAACGATCTTGTTCGTTTCGGCGCATAAAAACGCGGCTGCGTATGAGCCTCTTACTTTCTTGAGCCCTTCTATGACTGCGCTGACAAGGTCTCCGTTATAATATTTATGAACAAGATGCGCAAGCACTTCAGTGTCAGTTTCTGAGATAAATTCATATCCTTCGTTTTTCAACAATTCATACAATTCTTCATAATTTTCAATAATGCCGTTGTGAACTACCGAGATATTGCCTGAAACATGTGGATGCGCATTGATCGTAGTGGGCTCACCCTGCGTTGCCCAGCGGGTATGACCGATACCGCATGTGCTCTTAATATCAGGAAGTATTGCTTCAAGGTTGGATATTTTCCCTTCGGTCTTATAAACTGAGATACCATTATCCATCAGCATGGCAAGACCTGCTGAATCATATCCCCTGTACTCAAGTCTTTTTAATCCATCAATAAGGATCGCAGTTGCCTGCCTGGTTCCAACATAACCTATTATACCACACATTTTTCCCCTCACACGACTATTGAATCCTGCGGTATATCTTTCAGTATCCTTACACCAGAATCAATCGTGCATCCCGTTGATATCATTTTTCCTGCCCGTACAAGGACTGCATGTCCGATAATATTGCTATCTCCTGTGACTGATCCCAATTCGTCTGCATGATGCAAAATACCCTTCATTTCAATATTCAGGTTTTTTCCCACTTCGGTGACAAAATGAGGGCCAATAATATTGTGGCTGCCAATAATAGAATTTGAAATATAGGAACCTGTCCCGATACGCGTGTCATTCATAATTATGCTATTTTCAATTTCTGTAAATGAACTTATGGAACAATTATCACCAACAGCAGTCGAAGGCAATATCGTTGTATTCGGACCTATATTGCAATTCTTACCTATAATAACAGGGCCGACTATATACGATCCTGACCTGACCACAGAATTATCTCCTATTGCTACATCGCCGATTATGACCGCGCCTTTTTCAATTGAACCTGAGACTTTCATTTCCTCGGTTTTTCCAAGCAATACGGAGTTTGCTTTTAACAGATCCCATGAGTGAACGGCATCGATCCATGTTCTTCGTGTGGTTATATTTGTTACACTCGCGCCATTTTCTATCATTTGCTGGATCGTATCGGTTATTGCATATTCTCCTATATCAGAGATAGGTGTTTTTTCTATTTCACCGAAAATCGATGATGAGAAAATGTATATCCCTGTGTTTACAAGATGGCTTATCCTGTCCCTTGGTTTTTCGATTATTCGTGAGACCTTTCCTTTCTCGATCAATAGTACCCCATATCCTGTTATCTGATCGCGCGATACTGAAAGGAGAGAAATATCCCCGGAATTCCCGCGAAGGA
Source organism: Candidatus Methanoperedens sp. (assembly GCA_041648475.1). Taxonomy (GTDB): domain Archaea; phylum Halobacteriota; class Methanosarcinia; order Methanosarcinales; family Methanoperedenaceae; genus Methanoperedens. The sequence goes on from JBAZOV010000002.1 coordinate 6,228, forward strand.
GGTCAGAAATAGTTTCCTCATCTATCAGATTATCTCCATTTAGCACCATGAATTTTTCACCAACGAGAGGCTCTGCCAGTTTGATTGCATGGGCGGTGCCAAGCTGTGCATCCTGATCGATATAACTGATGTTCACACCAAAGTCGATGCCGTTGCCGAAATGATCCATTATGCGCTCTTTTTTATAACCCACTATAATTATTATGTCTTTTATGTCATTTTTCGAAAGCGCCCGGATGACATATTCCAGGATTGGCTTATTCGCGACCGGAAGCATGACCTTTGAACGTGTTAATGTGAGAGGACGGCATCTTAATCCCTCACCTGCGGCTAAAATTACTGCTTTCATATTCCTTCGATACTATAACCGGTATAATACAATTTAAAACCTATCTTTGGGTATAGATTTCATTTATTTCGGGAAGTTCGTACCAGTTCGTTGTTTTTTTCATGGTCTGACTTCGCAAAGGCGGTCATTGAAATGCAAGAGGATGGATGCGGATACTTCCAGCGCTCCGTCTGCGACGGTGTTTTGCATGTGCGCCTGCTGCGACAGTAATGGCGCTGCTGTTCGCTTCGTTCTTGGCAGTTCCCTGATGGGCATATTTGAAAGCTTGATACCGGTAATAGACAATTATAAATAAGATTATCTTTGATTATAGAACAGGTGAGTTTCCATTGCCTTGGCTTAGAGGAATCAAAGGAAAAGATGCAATAAAAGCGTTTTTAAAAGCTGGAGGAGTTAGTAGGACTGGTAAAGGTGATCATGTTAATATCAAGATGCAAAATGGACAAATTATTACCATACCAATCTCAAAAGACCTTAAAATTGGTCTACTTAAATCAGCAATAAAAAAAGCAGGACTGACTGATGATGAATTTATTAAATTGTTATAAGAGGTCGTGAAATAATGGAATACACAGTATTAGTTTATAAGGCCGAAGAAGGGGGTTTCTGGGCAGAAATACCATCTTTACCTGGGTGCTTTTCACAGGGTGAAACTGTTGAAGAAACAATGATTAATGTCAAAGAAGCTGTAGAAGCACATATTTTGGCATTAACAGAAGAGGAAGAGAAGATACCTAAAGAAGAAGATTTTATAATTGCAAGAATAAATATCGCAGAATCTGCAACAGCTTAATGTTTAGGTCATATCCAGATATATCAAAATGGAAAAACGATTATAAAAAAAGAAAGAATATCTTATTGATAAATTCAAAACAGCTTACGAAGTAAAGGGTGCAGCCTGACAGGAACAACAAAATAAGTATCATATTTAAGTAATAATAATTCCGGCGCAAAAGCACATGATATACCCGGTATTGCAATATCCAATTTTACATGGCACTACATTTTTTACAATCTCTTCGGGAATATACCTGCGGTAGAGCAAATTAAAGATGCATAAGTATGAGATGCATAGATCAATGGGCGTATCGGATACTGAAATGCTCGTATATATAAGAGTTGGCAGGTCGGTTGATCCTTCGTTTTTGTGCAATCTGAAAAACCTGGATATTGCGGATTTGAAATTACTCGTTCAGTCAAATGTTACTCTTCCGTTTGAGAATGTAATCCGGATTCCGGATAGAGAAACTGAAACACAGAATTATATTAATATGTGTGATTTAGTAGTTTCAAAGACCGGGTATAGTACAGCCTCTGAAGCTATCAGGGCAAAGATACCTGTTTTTTTATCAAAAGAGAAGGATTTAAGGAAGATGAATTGATCGGGGATGCGATTGAGAGAATGGGTGTGGGAAGGTATTTATTTCTATAAATCCTACATAGTCATACATAACCCAACATAGTCAGGTGAATACAATGCAAAAAATAAGAATGATGAGAAAAGGACAGCTAGTAATACCTGTTAGGATCAGAAAAAAATTTGATCTGAAAGAGGGAAGTATACTGGCTGTAGAAGAGGGAGATGGAGTGATAAAATTAATGCCCAAGGTAAAACTAAGATCACTCTGGGGCACATGGCCAGAACTCGATATTGAGACAATATCAAAAGAAATAATAGAAGACAGGGAGCACGAAGAAGAGATAGAAAAAGAGAGAGAAAAGCAGAGATGATTTTTATGAACAAGATTTTAATAGATACAATGCACATCGAAGCAATTTTCAGTAAGGACAATAGATACCTTAAGCTTATAGACGCAATAGATGATGGAAAAATCATGGGAATGTCTTCGGTTGTTACTCTTACTGAATTAATCAAGAACATGGGTAAAAGAGATGAAAAGCGTATGGAAACAGCGATTCGAGAATTAAAATCTTCAGAAATAATTCTTGTGGATGTAACTCAGGAAATTGCAGAAGAGGCAGGTAGGCTGCGTCTAAAGTACGGCGTTCCCACTATTGATTCTATAATTGCTGCAACCAGCATAATTGAGAATATCAAGCACGTCCTGACAAAAGACGAGCGTCATTTTGGTAAAGTTACAAAACTGAAACTGATCGACATAGAGGAGGCTGAAAAACTCGCCAGGTGAGTAGTCAAAATTTGTACCGAGGGGGTCGGGAAATTTAAACCGTCTAAAATTCCGTAAACCCGCTATTATATTAAAGCGTAAAGTCACAGTAAGCGGAGGAAGGCGATGGAATTGCTGGGGTGGGAGCCGAGGGTTGGGCTGGAGGGGGGGTTGAGGGAGACGATAGGATATTTTGATAAATTGCGAAATATCAAACCCTGGAAAAGGTAATATACATTTGAATATATAACATCTTAAAGGTGAAATTAATGGAAGTTATTATCCGAAGAGGTGGACTAATTGAGCTTCCTGAAATAATATTGACTCAATTAGGGTTGGCCGTTGGAAAAAAGGTCTCTTTAATTATTAAGGAGCATGAACTTTTGATAAGACCGATTGAGAATGTGACATCAAAAATTACAGATTCTTTAAAGCTTGATAATGTGAAGTTGATCGAAGAAATCATAGAAACCGAGGACTGGCTTTGAGAAATTCCCTGGATACATTACTTCCTGATTCCAAGATATTTGTGGATGCCAATATATTTCTGTATGCTATTTTGGGGCACCCGGCATTAAAACCCAGAAGTCAGAAATTTCTTGTGAATATAGAAAATGGTCTATATAGGGCAACGACTTCTTCACTGGTATATTAACGAAGTACTGCACAAACTAATGCTAACTGAGGCTGTTAGAACGTATGGGTTGACTTCTGAGCGGGACGCTCTGAAATTGATCAAAGAAAAACCAGAACTAATTTCAAATATGTCGCTGGTCTGGAAGAATTATTCTGAGTTAAAGAAATACCCCATTACAATTTTCAGTATAGATGACGAAGCTCTGGATTTGGCGGTTGTGCTCTCAAGAAAATATGGGCTTCTCATATCGGATGCAGTACATGCTGCGATCATGAAGATAAATACTGTTGATAATATTGCTACCAATGACGGCGATTTTGAGCGGATCGAAGGTATAACCGTTTGGAAACCGTGAATATGAGTGATGAAGTTGGGAGACGATAGGGTATTTTGATAAATTAAATGTGAGTATGTCTTGATGGGTATGATACGGATATCTTCCAGCGCCCCGTCTGCGATGGTGTTTTGCATGTGCGCCTGCTGCGGCAGGAATGGTGCTGCTGTTCGCTTCGCTCTCAGCAAATAGTAACAGGCAGCGCTGGATATTCCTGGGTTCAGATCTCTGCAACCTGCTTCTTGAAAAAGGTCACGAAGTGAGAGAGCATCAAAATTACAAGCAATAATTATATAGTGTAATTGGGCATATATAATCAAATATTTCTGAGGAAAATAATGAAATTGGAAATCGTATTAGAGCAAGAAGATGATGGAACATATTCCGTACACTGTCCAGCTTTGAAAGGTTGTCATTCTCAGGGTGAGACAAAAGAAGATGCACTTATTAATATTCAAGAAGCTATTCAATTGTATTTAGAAGTTGCCAATGAAAAAGCGAGAGAAATAATAGTACAACATCCAAAAAGCATAGCCATTGAGATGGCTGTATGACAGAAAAGAGATTGCTACCTGTATCAGGAAGACAAATGGTGAAAGTTTTTAGTAAAATCGGATACAAGGTAGAGAGGCAGAAAGGCAGTCACATCGTAATGTCAAAGGAAGATGTTATTTTGGTGATCCCGGATCATAAAACCGTATCTAAAGGAACGGAGAGGGATTTAATAAAAGATGCAGGACTTACTGTGGAGCAGTTTAATAAATTACTGAATAAATAGAAATGATTTGAAGAGTAGGATTACTAAAATGAAAACAATAGTAACTGGCGGCGCAGGATTCCTGGGTTCACACCTCTGTGACCTGCTCTTAGAAAAAGGTCACGAAGTCATCTGCATAGATAACCTGGTCACAGGAAATACACGCAATATCGAGCATATCACGTCTGACAGGTTCACATACCTGAAACATGATATCACAAAACCCATTTATTTCGGAGATAAGATCGATTTTAAGGAGCTGCCGCAGGATGACCCGAAGCAGTGGAGATAGGATTTAGGACGGCGATGGAATTGCTGGGGTGGGAGCCGAGGGTTGGGCTGGAAGGGGGGTTGAGGGAGACGATTGGGTATTTTGATAAATTAAATGTGAGTATGTCTTGATAGGTATGATACGGATCTATTCCAGCGCCCCGTCTGCGACGGTGTTTTGCATGTGCGCCTGCTGCGGCAGGAATGGCGCTGCTATCCGCTTCCCTCACAGCAGGTTGTTTTTGCTAAGAAGAGGGGGGATCTGGGAAATACAGCATACACATAATTTAAAAGTCTCGATCCGCTAACAGAATCTCAGGCAACCACCATGCGCAAAAGAACAGCGCCATCAAAAAACGATTGAACACGGATGCCACAGATGACACGGATACACAAGGATTTTTCTTCCGTGATACTATATTTATACAATATTTATTATAAAAATCCGCGCGCCTGTGTGATCCCTATGCTTCTTCCCATTGAAAACAACCATTTTGAATGAGAATCCACATATATAAGCAAGTATAATCGCATATATTGAATATCATAGCTTATCGCCAAGGAGACAAGAATGCAAAAAAGATTGATTATATCAGACCCAAAAGTAATGATGGGAAAACCTGTCATAAAAGGAACCCGAATTACAGTTGAGATGATCCTGGAGAAGCTGTCTTCAGGTGAATCAGTGGAACAGATACTGGAAGCTCATCCCCGACTAACGGAAGAGTCAATAAGAGCGGCGCTTGCATTTGCAGCGCAGGCTTTACGTGCAGATGTTGTATATCCGGTCGCTGCTGAGGGCGTTGCGTGAACTTCCTGGCTGATGAGGATATATTGATGAATGTGTTGGAGACTATTAGGGCGGGCGAATCTGAAACTACCGAATTTAAGACTTCGCTTGCTGAGTGGAAGGATGTTATTGAGACCATCTCTGCGTTCTCGAACAAGAATGGGGGGACAATTTTCATTGGTGTGGGGGATAAATGTGAGATAATTGGAACCGATATCGGTAAAAACACGATCGAAGTCCTGGCAAACCAGATCAAGCAGAATATAGATCCAGTGGTGTACCCCTCAATTCATATTGAAAATATGGGTGGAAAGCAGATTATCGTTGTGGATGTTGGCGAGTATGAGCAAAAACCGGTTTTTGCTTTTGCAAGAGCGTTTGTACGGGTTGGTAAATCGAATCAGAAAGTTGGGTCTGATGGGATAAGAAATCTTGCTCTTAATTCGTCAAAGTTGGTGCGGTAAAATCATTCAATGGTGAGATTAAACCTACAAATGCAGGAATTTTGTTTTTTGGTAAAGCCCCTCAGAGATTTTTTGTCAATTCAGGATTAAGAGTTGCTAAATTTAAAGGAACTGATGTAACCCATCCTGTGATTGATAGAATCGATTGCAGAGGAACACTATGGGAAATAGTAAATATGGCAGAAGAATTTGTACGGAGAAATGTCAGATTGCTGAGTTTTAGGGTTCCCACAAGTTTTCAGAGGGAAGATAAATTTGAGTACCCTATAGATGCATTGAGAGAGGCAATAATAAATGCATTGATCCACAGAAGTTATCATGAACCGGCGGATGTTAGAATATTTTTGTTCGATACACATGCGGAGATCATAAATCCCGGTACATTTCCTGAGGGTGTGACACCGAAACACCCGGTACATAAACCCGTAAATCCAATTCTCAGTTCTTTTATGTATGATATCGGTTTCATTGAGAAATACGGCTCAGGCATTAAGTTGATGATGAGGTTGTGCAGAAAGTGGGGGAATAAGGAACCATTTTATGATCTACATCCATTGGAAACAAAAATTATCTTTGAATCAAGTATTAAAGAAACGACATATATTGAGATTGCAGATATCTCAGATAAACTGAATGAAAGGCAGAAAAAGGCATTATACTCTGCACAGAAAAATGGGTTTATAACACGAAAAGAATATATGGATATTAATTTTGTATCAAATAAAACAGCATATAATGACTTGAAAGACATGGCTGAAAAAGGATTAGTCACTATTGCAGGAAAAGGAAGGGGGGTAAAATATATGATACAGAGTAACGATTAGGGTAACGATTAGGTAACGATTAGGGTAACGATTAGGTAACTGAAAGGTTTAATATATCAAGGATACCATGAAAACAATAGTAACGGGCGGGGCGGGATTCCTGGGTTCACACCTGTGCGACCTCCTTCTTGAGAAAGGTCACGAAGTCATCTGCATAGATAACCTGGTCACCGGCAATACACGAAATATCGAGCACATAAAGTCTGACAGGTTCACATACCTGAAACATGACATTACAAAACCCATTTATTTTGGCGATAAGATCGTTTTTAAGGAATTGCCGCTGGATGACCCGAAGCAGAGGAGACCGGATATTGGGAAGGCGAGACAATTGCTGGGGTGGGAGCCGAAGGTTGGGCTGGAGGAGGGGTTGAGGGAGACGATAGGATATTTCAAGGACATCATAAAGATTACATGAATATCTGTTTCTATATCAGCGATTACGGATACGGGCATGCGTCAAGAAGCATCGCTATTATCCGTAAGTTATTGAGCGAATATAAAGACGTAAAAATATACATTAAAAATAGCGGAGCTTTTGATTATATAAGGTCTTCGTTGCCCCATGATAATATTGAAGTTGTCAAGAGTGACAATGATATCGGGGTAATTTTCAGGGAAAATAGCATTAGCGTCGATAAAGAACAAACCAGGGGAATGCTAATAGAATGGATAAAATCATGGGACGAATATATCAAAATTGAGAAACAGTTTTGTGAATCACGAAGGATCGATCTAATCCTTTCTGATATAACACCGCAGGCGTTTATTGTAGCAAACGAACTTGGAATACCAGGTATTGCGATATCCAATTTTTCATGGCACTACATTTTTTTCAATCTCTTCGGGAATATACCGGTGGTAGAACAAATTAAAGGGGCGTATATGCTTGCAGACCTTGCGCTTGTACTTCCATTTAACGAGGGATTGGATGCTATTAAAAAGCAGAAGAAAGTGGGTCTTGTATCACGTGAAATCACAATGGAGAAATATGATCTGCGTAGATCAATGGGCATATCGGATAACGAACTGCTTGTGTATATGGGAGTTGGCATGTCGATTGATCCTTCGTTTATGAGCAATATAAAAAAATTAGATATTCCGGATTTGAAATTGCTGGTTCAACATAATGTTTGTCTCCCTTTTAAGAATGTAGTCCGGATTCCGGATAGAGAAACTGAAACACAGAATTATATTAATATGTGTGATTTAGTAGTTTCAAAGACCGGGTATAGTACAGCCTCTGAAGCTATCAGGGCAAAGATACCTATTTTTTTCATTAAGAGAGATGGATTTAAGGAAGATGAATTGGTCGGGGATGCGATTGAGAAAATGGGCGTGGGCAGGTTTATTTCTGAGCGATCTTTCCTGGAGTGTGAATGGAGACATGAACTTGGTAATCTGGATAAGTATATTTTGAATTTTGATAATATGGATGATAGATTTAGGAGTGATGGTACGGAAGAGATAATCGGAGAAATACGAAAATATTATAAAGAATGGTATTTATTATAGTCTTCAAATTACAGAATCATTAATCAGAAGCTAAATTATGAATCTATTCAAAAATAAGAAAATCCTTGTTACAGGCGGGACAGGCTCGCTTGGAAAAGAACTGGTATGGGATCTTTTAAAAAACCACGAACCGAGCATTGTTCGAATTTATGATGTCGATGAAACCGAACAATTTAATTTTCAGCACGAGTTGAGATATTATTTTAAAGATAATTTAAAAAAGTATGAAGATACTGTCCGATTTCTACTTGGAGATGTTCGGGATAAAGAACGTTTAGATCGAGCGGCTGAAAATATTGATATAATTTTTCACACCGCGGCATTAAAGCATGTAATGGCGTGTGAGTACAACTCTTCAGTAATTTCAAATTTATCCAATACCGGTTTATAAAAATGTAATAGTTGATGAAATGAAAATTCTAATAATTGGTTGTGGTTCAATAGGCCAGCGTCATATGAAGAATTTAATAACCACCACGGCCGAAGAAATTATAGCCTATCGAACCAGGAAAAAAAAAATCAAACAGCTCGAAAACGATTATAATGTAAAAACGTACTTAAATCTGACAGAAGCATTAGATCAAAATCCAGACGCGGTTTTAATAACAAACCCAACCAGCTTACATATCCAATCCGCCTTGGCTGCAGCAATGCATGGCTGTCATCTATTTATAGAAAAACCAATATCTAATACCTTGGATGGAATAGATGAATTGATTAATATCGTTCACAAAAAAAAATTAGTCGTTTTAATAGGATGTAACCTAAGATTTCATCCATGTTTACACTTTGTTAAGAAATTACTTGATGAAAAGCGTATTGGAGAGGTCATCTCTGCGAGAGTTCAAATGGGTCAATACCTTCCTGACTGGCATCCATGGGAAGATTATAGAACCATGTACAGTTCAAGTGAAGCACTCGGTGGTGGTATTATCCTGGATGCAATCCATGAACTGGACTACATCAAATGGTTATTGGGGGATGTAACTCAAGTCTTTTCTTTTTCAGACAAATTGAGTAATTTAGAAATTGATACAGAAGATGTTGCTGAAATTTTATTGCGATTTAGAAGTGGAGCTATTGCTGAAGTACATTTAGATTATATTCAGCGCTTTCCAAGTCGATCATGCGAGATAATAGGGGAAGAAGGAAGTATAGTTTTGGATATTAAGGAAGGAACTGTTAAACTATACACAGCTGAAGAAAACGAATGGAAATTGTTTGAACAACCAAAAGACTATATTATGAACCAAAGTTATATCGATGAGATGTTACATTTTATAAATTGTATTAAAGGTAAAGAGGAACCACTTATTAGTATTGTAGATGGTTTAGAGGTGTTAAAGATTGCACTTGCTGCAAAAGAATCTGCAAAGAACGGTGTAGTCATAAAAATTGGTTAAATTATGGATTTTTTTAATTTGAAGGGAAAAACAATTATTATCACGGGCGGAGCAGGGTTAATTGGCAGTGCGTATTCAAAAGTATGTGCTGAATCCAATGCAAATGTAGTTGTGTTGGATATTAATGAAAAAAAAGGAAATGAGATTGCAGATACTTTAAAAGAAAAAACAAATAACCAAAACATAATTTTCAAAAAATGCGATATAAATGATGTAAATAGTATTGAAATTGTAATCAATGAAACTTTAGATGATTTTGGCCAAATTCATGCACTGGTTAATAATGCATATCCACGAAACAAGAACTATGGAAGAAAATTCGAAGATATTGATTATAAAGATTTCTATGAAAATGTAGATATGCATCTGGGTGGATATTTTCTGATGGCCCAGCAGGTAGCAAAGGTAATGATTAAACAAAAACATGGAAATATCATAAACATGGCTTCAATTTATGGATTTGCCGCGCCAAGATTTGAAATTTATGACGGGACAAATATGACAGTTCCGGCAGAATATGCCGCAATTAAAGGGGCAATAATAAATTTAACAAGATACTTAGCATCATACTTAGGTAGGTATAATATAAGGGTGAACGCAATCTCTCCCGGTGGGGTCTTTGATAATCAGCCTGAATCTTTTGTTAAGGAATACTCTAATAAAGTACTATTGGGAAATAGAATGGCTAATGTAGATGATTTAACCGGTGTGTTAATATTCTTATTATCTGATGCCTCGAAATACATTACGGGTCAAAATATCATAGTTGACGGGGGATGGAGTTTATAATATCAGACCATATTTTTATCATTGCTGAAGCCGGCGTAAATCATAATGGAAGTCTGGAATTAGCTAAGCAGCTAATCGACGTTGCAGCAGAAGCCGGCGCAGATGCAGTGAAATTCCAGACCTTCATCGCAGAAGAGGTAGTAAGCTCCGTTGCCCCAAAAGCAGAATACCAAAAACAGGCTACTGACGCCTCCGAATCCCAGCTTGATATGATCAAGAAACTGGAGCTATCAAAGGCCAACCACCAGGAGTTGATGGATTATGCTAAACACAAGAACATCATGTTCCTTTCCACACCTTTCGATAAAGAGAGTGTGGATATGCTTGTAGAACTTGGTGTCCCGTTGATCAAGATCAGTTCTGGTGAAATCACTAACCATCCATTTTTAAAATATATCTCAAAAAAAGGTCTGCCGATTATACTTTCAACAGGAATGTCAACTCTTGACGAAGTCGATGAGGCTGTTTTGGCAATTAAAGAAGCAGGATGTAAAGATTTAACACTCCTTCACTGCACATCTAATTACCCTGTGCGTATTGAAGATTGCAATCTGCGAGCTATGAAGACTATGGCAGAAGCGTTCAATGTTCCCGTGGGTTATTCTGACCACACGCCTTGTATTGTTGTATCTGTTGCTGCTGCTGCAATGGGTGCATGTGTTATTGAAAAGCATTTCACGCTGGATAAGAATCTTCCTGGCCCTGACCATAAAGCTTCTCTTGAACCTAATGAATTAAAAGAGATGGTTCGCGATATAAGAATAGTTGAGAAAGCACTTGGTTTAACAATGAAATCTCCCGTTGCATCAGAACTTGAAATGCGGGATGTTGTAAGGAGAAGTATTGTAGCAAAGGTTGAAATTCCTCGAGGCATCATTATAACTGAGGATTTTTTGGCGTTTAAAAGACCAGGTATTGGAATTGCACCAAAACATATAGGTCTTCTTATTGGAAAAACGGCTAACCAAAATATTCATAAAGATGAAATAATTAAATTAGAAAATATGGAATAAACATGGCATTGAGATTTGATAACTGGAAATATCCCATAATCGAAGAAAATAAATTGAATGAATATCATTGGCTGGTTCAACATAAAAATAACCTTAAGTTGGGTTATAAAACTGACATCGGAGCGTTTACTTATATCAATGCTAAAAATGGAATAACAATTGAAGATTATGTTCAGATAGGTTCGCATTGTTCTTTATATACTGTTTCAACTATCGATAATAAAGAAGGGGCGATAACATTAAGAAAGAATTGCAAAATAGGAAGCCATAGCACAATAATGCCAAATGTAACTGTGGGAAATAATTCAATAATTGGTGCGCACAGCTTTGTGAATAAAGATATTCCAGAAAACGTATTGGCGTTTGGAATACCAATAAAAATCATCAAAAATATATAATGAAAAGAAAAATCTCCGTAATCACAGGCACTCGCGCCGAATATGGGTTGCTTTATCCCGTGATGAAAGCTATTGAAAATAATCCCAAATTAGAGCTTTCGATCATTGTTACAGGCATACATCTCTCGATCGAACATGGATATACCATAAATGAAATTAAAAAAGATGGTTTTAAAATAGATGTTGCTATTGATATGCTTTTAAGTAATGATACTGGCGCCTCTATGGCAAAATCACTTGGCATTGGTATTATCGGTATTACCCAGGCACTGGAACAAATCAAACCGGATATAATATTGATACTTGGCGATAGGGGTGAACCATTTGCAGGTGCTATTGCAGCATCTCATATGAATATTCCAATTGCGCATATTCATGGTGGGGACTCTACTACCGGAGGTTGCATAGATGAGAGTATTCGCCATTCAATCACAAAGTTTGCCCACATCCATTTTCCTGCAACAGAAGAAAGTGTACAGAGAATAATAAAATTGGGCGAAGAAACATGGCGAATACATATGGTCGGTGCTCCTGGGCTTGATACGATATTAAATATGAAATTGATCCCAAGAGCACAATTAATCGAAAAATTCTCTCTTGACGTCAGTGAACCCCTACTGCTTGCGATACAGCACCCTGTTACAACACAACCTGAAAAAGCTGCAAAAGAGATGCGAATCACATTAGATGGGCTTGCTGAATTAAATATACAAACAGTTTTAATTTATCCAAATGCAGATGCAGGTGGGCGTTCAATAATTGAAGTCATTAAGGAATATGAACACTTGCCTTTCCTGCATACATTTAAAAGTTTATCACACATAGAATACCTAAGTCTAATGAAAATCGCTAGTGCACTGGTCGGAAATTCAAGTAGTGGAATAATTGAGGCTTCATCATTCCATTTACCTGTGATAAATATCGGAATACGTCAGGAAGGAAGACAGCATGCAAATAATGTGTTAAATGTTGTTCATGATAAAATTAAGATAATTGAGGCAATAAAAACAGCTTTATATGATGAAGGATTCAAGAATAAAGCCAGAGAATGTGTCAACCCTTATGGAGATGGAAAAGCTGGTGTACGAATTGCAAAATTTTTGGCTGAAATTGAAATAAATAATGCATTATTACAAAAAAGAATTACATATTGAGAGATGTGAATAAAATGATTCCACTATCACGACCGGACATCGGAGAAGAAGAAATACGACTGGTAAATGAAGTGCTGCGAACAGACTGGCTAAGTATGGGTTCAAAGGTTGGGGAGTTCGAAGAAAAATTTGCGGATTATATCGGTACAGAGCATGCGATTGCAGTGAACAGCGGTACAAGTGGGCTACACCTGTGCATGAAGTCAATTGAGATTAAAAAAGGTGATGAAGTAATAACCACACCCTTCAGCTTTGTAGCTTCAGGCAATAGTGTCATATATGAAGGTGGAAAACCGGTCTTTGTCGATATAGACCCACAAACGTTGAATATTGATGTGGGAAAAATCGAGGAGGCAATAAATAAAAATACCAGGGCAATCTTACCTGTTCATGTATTTGGCCAGCCATGTGAAATGGATGCAATCATGGAAATTGCAGAGAATCATGATCTTGCTGTGATAGAAGATGCATGCGAATCAGTGGGATCAGAATATAATGGCCGAAAAGCTGGAACATTTGGGGATGCATCAGTATTCGCATTTTATCCAAACAAACAGATGACGACAGGGGAAGGAGGTATGATCGTTACAGATAATGAAAATATAGCAAAGTTATGCAGAAGCCTCCGGAATCAGGGACGTTCAGAAAGTGAAGACTGGTTAAACCATGTCAGACTTGGATATAATTATCGTTTGGATGAGATGAGCTGTGCACTTGGAATCGGGCAACTTAGCAGAATCGAGGAATTGATTAGAAAAAGGGTAGATGTCGCCAATGAATATACGAAGCGACTTGAGGGAGTTGAAGGCATTACCACCCAACATCTTGACCCAAAAGTTAAAATGAGCTGGTTTGTATATGTGGTCCGTGTTAATAATTATATAGATAGAAATAAAGTAATGGAATACCTGAAGAAGAATGGCGTAAGCTGCAGACCCTATTTCACGCCGATACATTTGCAGCCATTTTACATGGAAATGTTTGGATACAGGAAGGGAGACTTCCCGATATGTGAAAAGATATGTGATTCTACGATTGCACTTCCATTTTTTGGAAAAATGGATATACAAACGGTTGAACAGGTATGTAATACTCTGGAGCGATCATTGAAATACTGTCAAAAATGAAGTGTTTTTTATGGAAGACATATTTAAAAATAAAAATATTATGGTAACAGGTGGAACTGGATCAATAGGCAGTGAAATCGTCCGATGCATTCTTAAATATGAACCGAAAGTAGTAAGGATTTTCAGTAGGGATGAGACTAAACAATTTGAACTTGAACAAGATATTGGAAGACCTTATAATTTGAGATTTTTAATTGGGGACATAAGGGATAAAGAAAGGTTAAAGCGCGCTTTTAATGGTATTGATATAGTTTTCCATGCCGCTGCAATGAAACACGTACCTGCGTGTGAATACAATCCTTTTGAAGCGGTTCAGACAAATGTTATAGGCACGCAAAATATTATAGATGCTGCCCTTGATAATAAAGTTGAAAAAGTGATAGCCATAAGCACAGATAAAGCTGCAAGTCCAATCAATACAATGGGAGCTACCAAGTTGCTTGCGGAAAAATTGATAATAGATGCAAATTATTACAAAGGGAATTGCAAGACTGTATTTTCTTGTGTCCGATTTGGCAATGTTATAGGATCACGTGGATCTGTTGTACCGCTATTTGAAAAACAAATTCAAAGAGGTGGCCCCATAACGATAACAGACCCTGAAATGACAAGGTTCATGATGACCATTCCACAGGCAGTGGACCTTGTATTTAAAGCAACAAAATTAGCGCGCGGCGGTGAAATTTTTATCTTTAAAATGCCTGTTGTAAAGCTCAAAGATCTAGCTGAAACTATGATCAAAAAATTTGCTCCAAGGTGTGGTTATGAAATCGAGAACATATCGATAAAAGTCAATGGCGCCCGTAAAGGAGAAAAAAAGCATGAAAAATTGATGCTTGAAGAAGAAGCGCAATTCGCTTACGAAACGGATGAGATGTTCATCGTGATCCAGCAAGATGATTATAACAGATATCCAGCTATGAGAGACTGGAAGGCTGTAACAAATGTATATTCATCGGATAATGCCAAACTATGTAGTAAAAAAGAGATTGAATTTTTGTTAAAAATTTCTGGAGAATGAATGTATAAAGGTTCCAAGATACTTTGTATAATACCAGCAAGGGGAGGATCAAAAGGATTGCCGGGGAAAAATATAAAAATGCTTTTAGGCAAACCGTTGATCGCTTATTCAATTGAACACGCAAGAAAATCTAAATACATAGACCAGATCATAGTTTCAACCGATAATACAGAGATTGCAGATATTTCAAAGATATTTGGGGCAGATGTGCCATTTTTAAGGCCAAAAGAGCTTGCCTCAGATGATAGCAGTACAATTGATGCGTTGTTACATGCAATGGAGTGGATGGAAAATAAGGAGAGATTTGTATTTGATATTTTGGTGCTGCTTCATGTTACCACCCCCCTTAGAAGTGTTGAAGATGTGGATAGGTGCATTGAACTGCTGGTTGAAAAAAATGCAGATAATGTTTTTTCGGTTACAGAAGCGCACAGGAACCCTTACTTCAATATGGTTGAAGTTCACGCCGATGGATCCACAAATCTTGTGAAGAAAGGCTTTTTTGCTACAAGGCAATCTGCCCCCCAAGTCTTTGATATGAATTCATCTATTTATGTATGGTGGAAAGATATATTGAAAGATAAGAGAAGTATTTTTTTGAAAAGAAGTCAGATTTATATAATGCCGAAGGAAAGGTCCGTTGATATAGATGATTCGATTGATTTTAAAATAGCGGAGATGTTATTAAAGGAAAGTATCAAAAATGTTAAGGGAATATTATGAAATAATTTCATGACTCTACAAATTCCATTATTTGAAAAATAAATATGATTAATAAAATAATTTTTTTTATAGAATCTCCATTAAATCAAAGAGATTATAATAGATTTGGATTTGAGTTATTAAAAAAAAATGGATTTGAACTCGAAGTTTGGGATTTTAGTCTGATTTTATATTCAAAGATTTTAAAGGATATTAAAATAATTGAACCTATTAAAAATGAAAAATGTTACTCTTTTCTGACATGGAAAGAAGCGCAATCCAGTATATTGAATTTGAAGCCTGATTGCTTTATCGTGTGCCTCATATCGTATCAATTTGAATCATATAATCTTTATAAGGCGTTATCCAAAGTTAAAAGACCATATTGTGTGTTTATGGCAAATGCCCTTCCATCAATAAAAATAAAGAGAAGCGTATTATATTTTAACAAACTAAGAAAAATAAATTTATTAAAAATTATAAATTTATTATTTTTGCAAATTCCTATCAATTATATTGGCATTAATCCAGCATCTATAATATTAGCGGGTGGAGTAAAATCTACGAATTATAACTTTCCTATAAATAAAAAAACAAAAACTCTGTGGTTGCATACTTTGGATTATGATATATATTTAAAAGATCGTAATAATTTAGTTCAAAAAGATCCAAACATGGGAGTTTTCCTGGATGAGTATTTACCATTTCATCCAGATAATATTCTCTTGGGTTTATCAATTCCTTCCACAGCGGAGGAATATTATCCAACTCTATGCAAATTTTTTGATTTCATTGAAAAAAAATATAATGTTCAAATCGTAATTGCCGCGCATCCAAGATCAAATTATTCGGATAATCCTGATTATTTTGGTGGGAGACCTGTTTTTCGGGGAAAAACAGCAGAATTGGTTAAAAGATCCGGATTTATAATTACTCATTCGAGTACTTCTATTAATTTTGCAGTGTTACAACACAAACCCATAATTTTTGTAACATCAAATAGATTGAATAAAAACTGGAAAGGCCTATTAATAGAATTAATGGCATCTCAACTGGGAAAAAAACCAATAAATTTAGATAATCCTATATCAATAGATTGGAAAAAAGAACTTTCAATAAATGAAGAAGTTTATATGAATTACCAGGAGAATTATATAAAGAAAACAGGCTCGGAAGAATTGCCATTTTGGCAAATATTTGCAAATCATATTAAAAAAAAATTTATACTAGAACATTTATAAACTAAATTATGAAAATTCTAATAGTTTATCCACCTTGCAGAGAATCAGCAACTCCCATATTGCCTCTCGGATTACTTTATGTTGCACAGCCATTGATAGAAGATGGTCATAGGGTTGAATTTTTTGATATTGCATTGGAAAAGCCCACAAGAGAAGAAGTAATAGCGAGAATCGAATTAGAAAACTTTGATTTGATGATAATTGGAGGAATAATAACCACATATAGTTATATAAAGTGGTTAACAAATGAAGTCAAAAAGATTTATCCTGACATCCCAATTCTCGGCGGCGGATTTGTAGCAACCCCAATACCACATATTATATTTAAAAATACAGGTATTGATGTGGTATGTAATGGCGAAGGGGACGTCACAGTAAGGGAGTATGTTTCCGCACTTGAGAATAATAGGGATATCTCAAATGTGGCAGGATTATTTATAAAAAGTGGGACCTCTTTTATTAAAACCTCTGAGAGACCATTAGTAAAAAACTTGGATGAAATATCTCCTCCCATAGATGCTTATAAGTTACTTGATATAGAAAGATACATAACTGAAAGTGGAAAGGCAAGGCAACCGACATTAGAATCATCTGGTCTGTGGGATTCCTGCCTGGGCGAATGCCGGTTCTTTGCTGTGCTATCGGGAAGGGGTTGTGTAGGAAATTGTACTTTTTGTTATCGCATGTTAAAAGGATTGCGAAAACATTCGATCCCATACGTGATAAAACACATAAAATATTTAGTAGAAACATATAAAATCAACTTGTTTGATTTCGAGGATGAACTTTTTATAGGAAATAAGAAATGGACTGATGAGTTTTGTGATGCATTGGAAGAAAGTAAAATGGATGTACGTTTCAGGATTAGCAGTCGCGCTGATATGATCACTGAGGATATGTTGAAAAAATTAAGATCTGTTGGTTGTATATATATTACTGTTGGTTTTGAGTCAGGCAGCCAAAAGATGCTGGACTCGATGAAGAAACATATACGTGTAGAACATAATTATAATGCTTACAAGCTTTTAGAAAAATATAATATGACTGCAATGGGTGTAGCTACCATATTGGGGATGCCTGGAGAAACACATGAAAGCATTATGGAAACCCTAAAATTTATTCAGGACTGCAAAATAGAAAGTGCAGCAAATTATTATGCTACACCATATCCAAACTCCGAAATATATCAATATGCAATTAAAGAAGGTTTGGTAAGGGATGAAGAGAAATACCTTGAATGGATATCCAATAGCGATGCGGCGGAATTTAAGATAAATCTGACGCAACTATCAGATTCTGATTTAAAGTACTATACTTTCCTCCTGAACGATGCTTGCAGAAAAAACAGACTCCAAGGTCAGCTTGAAAATCATAAAACAGGAAAATCCACTTATTTCAAATTCCTTATCAAACATTATGGCATCAAGTTTTTATATCATGCGGGTTTATTTGGGGTCGTGTGGGGTCTTAATAGTATGATAGAATCTCGAAAAAGAAAAGCATATAAAATTTAAATTGTTTTAATTTATTATGCCAAACACCATCTTCTCCCGCTTAATGAATATTGGTACTGTACAGCGCCAAAGCATCGTATCGTTTTGCTGGCAATTGGTCTTTACCGGAGTAGGATTTGTCAGTACGATATATTTTGCCCGCGCTGTTGGAGCCGACATTCTAGGAGCATATTTCCTTTTCATGTCATATTATTCTATTTTTACAATGGTAAGCAATGGCGGTCTTGGCGGCGCGGCAGTCAAGCGCATCAGCGAAGGGGAGCAGAAGAATGAATATTTCAGCGCATTCTTCGCAGTGCGAATTTTACTTCTTCTTATTGCACTGATTTTTCTTCTCAGTTTCCGGGGTTTATTCAATGATCTGAACGCTTTCGGTTTATTCGTATGGCTGCCGGTGATAATGATAGTTTCCGTGCTCTCAGGGAGCGTGGGCATAGGAGTAACCGGCACCGGAAAGATGGGCATAAGAGCCACATGCAATACCATCACTCTAATATCATCCGTCGTATTCCAGGTGGCAGCTATTTATCTTGGCTATGGTGCCGTCGGTCTTGCGGCTGGGGCGATAGTCGGTATGGTTGTAGGAGGACTTATCGAATACCGATTCCTGGAATTGAGGCTTGTGCGCTTTGGATGGGATCACATAAAGAGTCTCTCAACATTTGCCTTCTGGCTGTTTCTGGCATCAGGAGGAGTCATGGTTTTCTCCCAGGCAGATACTGTCATAATCGGTTATTTCATGCATAACTCAGATGTGGGGATATATAGGGTCGTGCTGCAGTTTACGATGGCTGCCACGTTATTAACCTCTGTTCTTCGCAATACGCTATGGCCAAAGGTGAGTGGCTGGGGAAAATCTGGCGATATGGCAAGAGTAGAGGAGTCCCTTTCACGTGCCCTTTGCTACTCGCTGCTGCTGGCTGTGCCGGTGTTCCTCGGAGGTGTGATGCTGGGCGATAAATTGCTGTACTTTTTCTATGGCGCAGAATTTTCTGCGGGCTACAAGACGCTTATCATTCTATTAACCGTCCAGGTGGTGAATGTTTTCCAGTACTTTTTTACTATGTATCTTGAAGCCATGAACCACCCGAAAGAATCATTTAAAGTTACGATGGTAGCCGCCTCTGCCAATATCATTCTGGATATACTGTTGATCCCTATATACGGGATAGTTGGAGCAGCTGTAGCAACACTGGCTACTATGGTGCTGAATGTCTTTCTGGCAAGGCGTGCGCTCTCACGCATCATGAGGATACATGTGGAAGCCGACAGCTTGCGCAATATAATTGAAGCAGCGGTCGTAATGGGGGCGGTTGTGGGTGTCTTCCGTATAGTAGTGGATGTGTCCAGTGTATGGCTTGCACTTGTGCCAGTGGCTCTGGGTTTTCTTGTGTATGGCATCATGATATTGAAAATGGATAGGAAGATACGTAATGATCTCAAATTAATGGTGAATCAAATGGGGTTACCCTGGCCTGCTATGTTATGAGAAGAGATGTAATTAAATAATAATAGTAATAGTCCTAATATCATGTTAAATCCACTAAAAAATAAATTAAAGAAAAACGAATTGACAATTAGTAGCTGGATAACTCTTTACGTTATCCAGCAGATGATACAGGTGATTATATCACCGGTGAGGTGTTCACAGTGTCTGGAGGAAAATAAATGAATTTACTCATCTCAAATCTTGCATACTCAAATGGGGCAAATAAAAATCAACAGGAGTTGAAATTATAAAAACCATTATCCTCGCAGGAGGTTCAGGTACGCGCTTGTGGCCGCTTAGTCGCGAGAAATATCCGAAACAATTCTTAAATATTGGCAAAACTTCGCTTTTCCAGGACACATTCTTAAGATGTCTTGCTGTTTCGGACATATCGGAGATACTTATTGTAACTAATAAATCTCAGAAATTTTTTGTGATCGGTCAAATCAAAGAACTTAAATATGATATTCCAGTGGAAAATATTCTTATTGAACCAGAGGGAAAGAATACACTTCCAGCAATATGTTTTGGAATGTGGGAAATTAACAAACGCTTTGGTAAATCTGTTGTTGGTGTGTTTCCATCTGATCAAATACTCGACAAAAATGCAATGAAAACGATCATGGGTGCAGAAATGTTAGCATCTGACCATATTGTGACCTTTGGAATAGTTCCCACATCCCCACACACCGGTTATGGATACATAAAGCCCGCAGAGGCATCCGGTGTTGGATACAGGGTTTCGGAATTCAAGGAAAAACCAGTTCTTAAAGATGCCATAAAATATATTGAAGATGGATGTCTCTGGAACAGCGGTATGTTCCTTTTCGATACCGATGTGTTCTTTGCTGAAATCAAACAGTATGCTCCTATTGTTTTCAATGCGTTTGCCTCGCCTGATATAAAATCAAGAATCGAAGAGATATACAAGAACCTGCCGTCTATATCAATTGATTATGGTATTATGGAACGATCGAATCGAGTGGCAGTTGTCAGGCTTGATTACAAATGGAGTGACCTTGGGAACTTTAATACGATCTATGATGAGTTCGAAAAGGATGCACAGGGTAATGTAGTATACGACTGCGATGGTGTCCTGATAAATTCTAATAACAACTTGATATACTCAAAATCAGACAAGGTCATTTCACTAATCGATGTGGATGAAATGGTTGTGGTGGATACACAGGATGCACTGCTTGTATGTCCCCGCAAGAGTAGTCAGAAAGTAAAGGATGCCGTGACAGCACTTAAGGAGAGGAATGATGAGCGGGCTTATTTGCACCAAACTGTATATCGGCCGTGGGGTTCGTACACAATCCTTGATAAATCCAGGGGGCATAAGATAAAGAATATTATGGTCATGCCTGAAAGATCCCTGAGTTTGCAGATGCATCACCACAGAAGTGAACATTGGGTTGTTGTAAAGGGAATGGCATGTATCCAGATTAACGGCAAGCAGCGGTTCTTGCGTCAGGGGGAGAGTACTTTCATACGTTCCGGAGAGAAACACAGGCTTTCAAATACCGGGAAGATACCCCTTGAGATCATTGAGGTACAGCTTGGTGAATGTGTGGATGAGGATGATATCGTTCGTTTTGAGGATGAATATGGGCGAACGTGATATGAGAAAATCTTAATTGACTGAGTGTGCATTAAATTAAATACTATTGGGTTTTTATAGGTGTATTCACTATGAAAAATGCATTAATTACTGGTATAACCGGGCAGGATGGCGCTTATCTTGCGAAGTTTCTCCTTGAGAAGAACTATAAGGTATATGGAACTTATCGGCGACTTTCCACACCAAACTTCTGGAGATTACAATATCTGTCAATTCTTGATAAAATCAGCTTAATACCTGCTGACCTTATAGATGGAAGTTCAATGATGGAGGCTGTCAAAATATCTGAACCTGATGAAATCTATCATTTGGCAGCACAGAGTTTTGTTGGAGCTTCTTTTGAACAGCCAATAGGAACTGGTGAAATTACCGGCCTGGGTACAACGAGGGTTTTGGAAGCCATAAGGCAAATTGATCCTGAAATAAAATTTTACCAGGCGTCAACAAGCGAATTATTTGGAGATGGTCATTCCTCAGTTTTATCAGAAGATTCCCAATTTAAACCATCAAGCCCTTATGCAGCAGCAAAATTATATGGATATTGGAGTACGAGAATTTATCGAGAGGCATACGATTTCTTTGCATGCAATGGAATTCTTTTCAATCATGAGAGTCCTATGAGAGGACTTGAGTTTGTTACAAGAAAGATTAGCAACACTGTTGCAAAGATCGCATTGGGGATTGAAAAGGAACTCATTCTGGGTAATCTGGAAGCAAAAAGAGATTGGGGTTATGCACCTGAATATATTAAATCTATGTGGCTGATGCTGCAGCAAGAAGAGCCTGATGATTATGTGATCGCAACAAATGAATCCCATAGCGTGAGAGAATTTGCAGAAATGGCATTCAATGTCGCTGGTTTAGATGGGCAGGACTATATTAAAACAGATAAAAGACACCTGAGACCTTTAGACATTAATTATTTGCAGGGAGATTATTCAAAATCAAAGAAGAAATTGGGATGGGAACCAGTGGTGAAATTTGAAACACTCATAGAGATAATGGTAAAAGAGGATATAAATAGATGGGAAAGATGGCAAAAGGGTGAAGTATTCCCATGGGATGCACCCAATTACTCGAACGAAGCAAATATTTTGACACGTTCACTGAAAGTTTGATCGAAAGAGGATATAAAATCAATGGGAAAGGATTATGAAAATTAGAGAGATTGCAAAATGTCGAATATGCGGGAATACTGATTTGATATCTGTCTTAGACCTTGGAGTTCAGGTACTGTCAGGAAGATTTCCCGCCAAAGATGAACCTGATCCACCAAAGGCACCTCTTGAATTAGTGAAATGTAATACTAAAAATGACGGTGCATGCGGACTATTACAGTCAAAATATACTGTTTCCCCCGAAGAGATGTATATGCATAGTTATGGATACAGATCAGGAATAAACCAGACAATGCAGACACATCTTAAAGGTATTGTCCATAAAGTACAGAAAATCGTAGATTTAAATGAAGATGATGTGGTTCTTGATATTGGAAGCAATGATGCGACTTTATTGAAATGTTATGAAGTCAATAGATTGCGAAGAATTGGAATTGACCCTACGGGAAAGCAATTTTCAAAATATTATACAGATGGAATTAAACTCATAAGTGATTATTTCAACTCAAGAAATTATTGGTCAGCATCGGATACACAGGCAAAGGTGATTACATCCATATCAATGTTCTATGATTTAGAAGATCCAATGGCTTTTGTAAAAGATATCAAGGAGATCTTGCATCCGGGAGGGATCTGGGTATTGGAGCAAAGCTATATGCCTACAATGCTGAAAATGAACTCTTTTGACACTGTTTGCCATGAACATCTGGAATATTATTCACTCCAGCAGATTAATTGGATCATGAAAAATAATGATTTGAGAATATTGGATGTAGAATTTAATGATATAAATGGCGGCAGTTTCAGGATATATGTATGCCACAGCAACTCCGATTTAAAATCACACCAGAAGAAGATAGAACAAGTTGTTTCCAATGAGGAGAAGCTAAAACTGGATTCTGAGCAGCCATACATGGAATTCAAAAATCGTGTATTTGGCATCAAGGATGATCTCTTCAGTCTTCTTAGCACAGAAAAAACAAAGGGAAAATCGATATATATATATGGTGCCTCAACAAAAGGCAATACGCTCCTTCAATTCTGCAATATAGATAATGCCTTGATAACTGCAGCAGCCGACAGGAATCCAGAGAAATGGGGATGCAGGACCCCAGGCACGAATATTCCAATAATTTCAGAAGAAGAAGCAAGAAAAGCCAAACCCGATTATTTCCTTGTCCTTCCCTGGCATTTTAGAGATGAGTTTATCAAAAGAGAGGTTGATTTTCTTGCTTCGGGTGGAAAGTTTATATTTCCCCTTCCAGAGATAGAAATAATAGGTTATAATAAAAAGAAAAGTTAATTTTCCAGGATTAAAAAAATGATACCATGGGCAAAACCCTGTTTATTCGGGAATGAAAAAGACTATGTTGTAGATGCTCTTGATTCTACGTGGATTTCAGGGGGAAAATATGTTGAACTGTTTGAGGAGAATTTTGCCAGGCTAATAGGGACACAATATGCCTTAACGGCCTCAAACGGGACTGCTGCCCTTCATTTGGCTTTATTAGCTCTTGGAATTGGACCTAGAGATGAGGTCATTGTCCCGGACTTTACATTTGTAGCATGCGGTAATACAGTCCTCTATACGGGAGCGAGACCCGTTTATGTGGATGTAGATCCAAAAACGTGGTGTATAGACCCGGAAGAAGTCGAAAAAGCAATTACTGAAAGAACAAAGGCGATTATTCCCGTCCATATTTATGGAAATGTATGTGATATGGATCCATTAATGAAAATTGCCGAGAAGAATAATCTGTATATTATAGAAGATGTTGCAGAAGCAATGTTTTCAAAATACAAAGGCAGGTATGCGGGGAGTTTTGGGGATATATCCTGTTTCAGTTTTCAAGCAACGAAGACAATAACAATGGGTGAAGGCGGCGCAGTACTCACCAATGATAAAAAATTATTCGATAGAATGAGAATCTTGCGCAGCCACGGTATGCGTGAAGGTCAAAGATATTGGCATGATTTCATCGGGTATAATTACAGATTAACAAATATGCAGGCTGCACTGGGATGTGCGCAACTTGAAAAGAAAGATCAACTTATAGATGAAAAAAAGAGGATATATAAAAGATATGTGAAGAATTTATCAAATATTGAAGGAATAAAACTTCAACATATTCCGGATGACGTTGATCCTGTGATATGGGCATTTGCTTTGGAGATCGATCCAGATCATTTTACAGGGAACAGGGATTTCTTGATCAGTGAATTGTTAAAGAGGGGTATTGAGACACGTCCTGGTTTTTATCCGTTCAGTGTTATGCCTTTGTATGATGCTCCTTCTGTACCTATATCAGAATCTATCGGGAAGAACGTTTTGAGTCTGCCTTCTTTTCCTTCTATTTCAAATTCAGAGATTGATTTTATCTGTGAACAACTAAAGAGTTTATTGTCAAAAATAAGAGGGTAGGAATTGATGGAAAAAGTTAAGAAAGTATCTGTGATTTTGCCAACATATAATGAAAAAGGAAATATTGTTGAATTGATCAATGAAATTTTTAAACATTTGTCAACAATTGAAATAGAAAAAGAAATTGTGGTGGTTGATGATAACAGTCCGGATGGAACCGGTAATATCGTGCAGCTTACGTTTGCCAAAGATAAAGATGTTAAAATTTGTATTAGAAATAAAGACAGAGGCTTGGCCACGGCAATTAGATACGGGATAGAAAATTCAACGGGCGATGTTATTGTAGTAATGGATACGGATTTTAATCATGATCCGAAAATGTTGCCACAGATGGTTAAGTTTTTAGAATATCATGATGTTATAGGTGGGTCTCGTTTTACCATGGGTGGAGGAATGGAACCTACCTATAGATATTTAGGAAGTTATTTTTTCAATTTAGGCATACGAATTATTCTAAATACACAAATTCAAGATAATCTCAGTGGCTTTTTTTCTATTCGAAGAGAGAAATTATTATTATTAGATTTTGACAAAATATTCTTCGGATATGGGGATTATTTTTTCAGATTATTGTATTATGCCAAAAAAGAAACATTCTCGATGTTGGAAATTCCTGTTGTTTACCAGCTGAGAAAGTCCGGTGAAAGTAAAACAAATCTGACAAAAGTTTTATATAAGTATATGGTCGCACTAATGAAACTTAGAATTAAGGAGATTTAAATATGAAAAATATGTCGAGGGACAATAATGAAATTTAAAGAAAATTTTTTAATGAATTATATATCTAATTCACCTATTTCATTAGCATTGGAAAGGGCAATGGAATGTGAAATTCTTTCACATCAGGAATTTGCTCGCCCAATTCTGGACATAGGTTGTGGAGATGGACTTTTTGCATACAACTTATTTGACGAGCAAATAGATACGGGTATTGAACCTAATACAAAAGAGTTGGAGCGTGCAAAAGAATTAAATTGTTATCATGAATTAATAAATTGTAATGGTGATAATATTCCCAAAAAAGACGGTATATACAATACCGTCTTTAGTAATAGTGTGCTTGAACATATTGAACCTCTCGATCCTGTTTTAAAAGAAGTTCATAGACTGTTATCAAAAAACGGTTATTTTTATGCAACACTCCCAACAAATAAATTCGATCAATATACAATTGTTAACCAAATTTTAATTAAAATTGGACTGAAATCCACTGCAAGAAAATATAGATCATTTTTCAATAATTTCTGGAAGCATTATCAATATTATTCCCCTGAAGAATGGGGTCAATTGTTTGAAAGG
Source organism: Candidatus Methanoperedens sp. (assembly GCA_041648475.1). GTDB lineage: Archaea > Halobacteriota > Methanosarcinia > Methanosarcinales > Methanoperedenaceae > Methanoperedens. The sequence continues at coordinate 32,611 of JBAZOV010000002.1, forward strand.
ATAGGATTCAGAGTTGTTGAATGTGTTGAATATGGACCGAAAAAGACTTGTCTCGTAAATGATTTTTTTATGCCATTCTCCTTTTGTTCATTGGTGACAAAAAAATTATTCAATAGATGGATATTATTTCCTTCATGGAGAAAAGTATATCTTTTTCCGCTATACTATATTTCATCAAAATCTTTAAAAAAGTCGATAGGAGTACATAATGGTGGTTTGGTGTTTTTCAAGTTGAAAAAAATTTGAATATCCTGAATTTCCTATAAAAAAGGATAAAATCATTTTCATCTTTACCTGTAGAATCTCAGAATCAATATAAGCATCTTGATAATCTTTGATTATTCCGACAAATATGTGAAACATTTATATGCTCTGAAACTTATGTAGAAGCCGATGGTAGATATAATACTAATAAACCCCCCGATAAAATTAAGCCAATGGGAATTAAAATTGGGAAGTAAACTCCCTCCGTTAGGATTGGCAAGCCTTGCTGGTTATGTTAGAGATAAAGGTATTTCAGTAAAAATATTAGACGCATCTAATCTTGGTCTTGATATCGATTCAGTCTTAGATTTTATAAAAATAGAATCGCCCGCTTATGTGGGAATTACAGCCACAACAAATATGATCACTTTTGCCGCACAATTAGCTGATGAGATAAAAAAACAATTCCCACACATCATTACAATAATTGGAGGTCCTCATATTTCTGCTCTCCCCGAAGAAACAATTGAGCGTTTTCCATCTTTTGATATAGGTGTTTACGGAGAAGGTGAGAAAACATTGTTTGAAATTATCAATAGAGGCAAAATTGATAACACTATTCATGGAATAGTTTTTAGAGACAATGGAATCGTAATAAAAAATCCACCACGGGAGTATATTGAAAATCTGGATGATCTTCCTTTTCCTGCTTATGATTTATTGCCAAATTTCCCTGATTTTTATAGGCCTACTCCTAATAATTACTCATGTTTACCCGTTGCTCCTGTTATTTCATCCAGAGGGTGCCCATATAGCTGTACTTTTTGTACTCAAGGTGTATTTGGGCATAGATTACGCGCCTTTTCAATTGATTATTTGATCTCACTGATTAAGTATTTGCAGGATAAATTCAAAATAAAGGAAATTTGCTTCTATGATGATATTTTTCTTTTAAATAAAAAGAAGTTATATGAATTTATTGAAAAGATCGAAAAAAATAAATTGGATCTCGTTTGGAGTTGTGAAGGAAGAGTTGATCAGTTTGAAGAGCAAATGTTGATAGATATGAAAAAAGCCGGATGCTGGCAAATTTCATTTGGAGTTGAAAGCGGTTCACAAAAAGTATTGGATTATTTTAACAAAAAGATTAGTGTCGAGCAGATCAGTAAAACAATTATCTCTGTTCAAAAGGCTAAGATGAGATCAAGGGCATATTTGATTATTGGTTCTCCACCTGAGACCTTACAAACCTTAGAGGAAACTAAGAAATTAATACTCAATGCTCCTTTTAGTGATATTCATATAAGCTTTTTTACTCTAATGCCAGGATCGGCTGCATATCAAAGTTTGATAGGGACAACTCATTTTGAAGATTATAAAAAAATAAACCAATATCTTATTTATTATATACCACCGAATTTAAGTCATGAAATATTAACTGATTTTATGAATGATTTATATAAATCTTTTTATCTTCATCCTAAAAGGTTATTTAGATACTTGTTTATGCTTTTTAATCGTCATAAAACTATTCACCTTCTGATGTCAGGTGTTGGATTTATCAAACTTACTTTCAGCAGGGAAAAAACTAAGGTTTTATAATGATACCAGTTTTATATCCATATCTGACATACTCTGATTTTCAAGCTTTTCTTGGTTTTGGCAAGAGTTCTAGCGATACATTTGAAAAAGAAATGTGTGAAAAGTTCAAATCAAAATATTCACTAACATTTTCTTCAGGGAGAGCTGGATTATACCATATTTTAAAAGCCAATAATATTCAAAATAAATTCATCTTGATTTCAGCATATACCTGTTCCGTGGTAACTGAAGCGATTGCAAAATCAGGCAATATACCAGTCTTTGTGGATATAAATGCAGATTCATTTAATGCCAGTATCACAGAAGCACAAATTAGAGAGTATAGTTCGAATTTAGGCGCAATTGTTGTTACCAATTTATATGGATTCACAAATTTTTCAGAGCTTGATCTGCCAAAGAAGGATAGAAAATTTTTAGTCATTTTGGATGACGCACTTTCACCCGGACATGTTTCACAAAGGCCTGTCGGGCTATATGATTATGTTATAATTAGCTGTGGTGTAAGGAAACCTTTTACATGCCTGGGAGGTGGAGTCGTTTTTGCAGATGATGAAGATAAATTCAAAACACTTCAAGATTTTACATTAAAAAATAGGATACCCATGAGACTATGTAAGAAATTGAAAACCTTTATTCTATCTTTTGCATTCTTTTTAGCGTTCAAGCCTTTACTTTATTCATTTACTTCGTTCGTGCGTAGAAAAACAACATTGTTGGATGCATTTTTTAGTGAAAAATATCATGATATTTACAAAGAATGTCCCGAATATTTTGAGGCTATGTGTGATTTTCAAAAACGAATTGGAATAAATCAACTAAAGAAATTTGATTGTTTATTAGATCGCCGCAGGAAAATTGGAAATACCTATTACAAATTACTAAGCCCTCATTTCACATGGGTGAAGAAGTACTGGGATATGGAAATACCATATTCCCACATTCCATTTTTACATCCCGACAGAGATGAATTAGAGAAATATTTATTAAAGAACGGGATCGACACAGAGAAATATTTTGATTATATTATACCTGAATTAGATCAATATAATGCTAATGGAAAATTTCCAAATGCAAAACACATTTCAAGCCAGATCATAAATTTACCGATCAATATGGGGCTCAGTGAAAAGACTATCTCAAAAATTGTTGACAAGATCAGAAAATTTGATGCCAATATTTAGAAAATGTTTGCTTATTGTGGGAGTCTATTAAGAGGAAAAGAAAATGCAAAATGTCTTTAAAGATTTAGATAGTAAAATAAATGATTTGGAGGCTTCCAAACATGGTAAATTAAAAATTTATACTGTGTTGTTAATTTTTTTTGTATTATTCCATCTCCCAAATGTTCTTGTAATAAAGTACTTTTCTTCTGCTGTGTCTCCATTATATTGGATATATATCGGAAAGAATCTATTTTTGCCAGGAGGGATGCTAAATCCTGATCTGGCAACAACGGTAATATCCCCCTCAGTTGTGTTATTAGATTTTCCTCCGGGGATTTATCTTTTATCCTACCTTCTGGGAAGTGTAAAAAATATATTTCTTTTTTCTTTCATAGTCCAGTCAATTCTACCAATTCTTTATTACAAGCTTTTCCGTTCGATTAGTTCTCCTTTTGTATCCTTATCGTTATCAATTTTTTCTTCATTTTATTTTATAAATACCTATTGGTGGAGCCCAGATTTCCTCATCCAGCCCTTAATTATGATCGGATTGCTAATTCTCCTGGATCATACAGACAAATTCAAGATTAACGAATGGCATAAACCACTATATCTTGGTCTAATAACTGGAATCGTCATAATTCTTAAACATAATGAGGGTATCTTCTGGGGAATACTTGTTGTTAGTTTTTTAATGGTTAGTTCAATAATATTTTCCGGAAATGGGCAGTATGCAACAAAAAATCGGAATCTATTGCTTGCCCTCTTTGTCGGGTTTTTTGCTTATGGTTTTGTGTTTCTATCAAAACAAATCTATCTAGATGCAGCTATTTACTATTTACTCCCATATTTCACTTTTTGGGGAATTAACACATATAATATTGTAAAAAATAAATCGATTGGATTTAATGCTATTGCCTTTTTGAAAAACAGTATTTCGTTTTCTGTTGCTGCTTTAATATTTCCGATTATTATTTTTATCTGGGTGGGAAGTGCAGTAGGTTATGCCAGATATTTTAGTTCATTTGGTATGGGACTTGAATATATTCCAATATGGGATTTTGGGATAGCTGGAATTATGGGTCGTCAGGCTAATTTTCATTATACTCTTACTGTTCAAAACATATATTTAAACTACCAATCAATTATTATAATGATTTTATTTTTATTGCCTTTTTCAGTCAATTGTTTGGTCAATATAAATTTGTATCATAATATTCGAAGTAAAATCGCTTTGTATCCGAAAAAATATTTTGAGATATCTTTGCTGGGTATTATGGCTGTGTTCATGTTTTATCCACTTGAAGGATACCATATTCTCTCTACAAAGCTTTTCATATTTTTATTTGTTTTACTTTATCTCTTTAAATACAACTCGATTTTCAAATATGATTTGATGAAATACTCTAAACTGTTAAAGTTTATATTAATCTTAATGATGATTCCCGTTGTAATGTACTCTGTGTATCATCCCCTACTGGTTTCGAAAACATCAACGTCATATGGATATGAACAAATTGAAAAAATCATTGCACTGCCGATGGAGGAAAAACTTTCTGAAGAATTGAGCAAACAGGTTGCTGTAGTCAAAAATGCCATAAATGGTAGTTCATATTATGTAATAGATTCTACTGGCCAGAGTCTGGCAACATTGATGGCTATTGAAGACAATCATTATCCCCAATACTATCTTGAAATGAGAAAAGGAATTATGAATCAGGAGGTAACAAATGCTATTATATCTTCAATTCAAGAAGTATCTTATGTAATGGTGAATTCTAATGATTACCAGAAATATCTCTCTGGACAACAAGATGACCCATTCATGGCTCAGATTTTGAAGTTTGTTAATGAAAATTATGTTATAGTTGATCAATATGAAGTTCCAAAGGAAAAATCCCCTTCTACTGAGCAGATTCAAAGTTTCTTAATAATGAAGAAATCCACAAGTTAATATATGAAAGAGCACGCCAGAAAGGATCAATATGGGAGATAAGCTGCTAAAACACGGAGGCATGATAACCTCTGCCTATGTCATTTCATTCCTTTTCGCCTATTTTTTTCACGCTTATATGGCAAGAGCTCTTGGACCTGAGGACTATGGAATACTTGGCTCGATGCTCTCACTCTTTTATATTTTCTCGGTGCCAAGCGTTGTTATCACAACAATATTAACTCAGATTATATCGGAACAAAAAGGAAAAGAAGATTATGGAAAAATAAAATCGATTCTTTTAATCTCAACAAAGAAATTAGCCTATATTGGGTTAGCTATTTTCTTGATGCTAATATTCTTAAGCCCTCTTCTCAAAAACATATTGAATTTATCCTCTGAAATTCCTGTAATTGTACTGGGTTTCTCTCTTATCTTTATATCTATACTTCCTTCTCCAAGGGGGGTGCTCCAGGGAATACAGGACTTCACCAGCTTAGGTTTAAATATAGCGATAGAAACACCTGCTCTTTTATTCTTCGGGGCAGTTTTTGTATATCTTGGCATGGGAGTAAATGGCGCGATATTAGCATATGGTATGGCATCGTTTGTGGTTATGATTTTGGCGTTTATACCGTTAAAATCCATTTTAGAGAAAAAAAGTGATAAAGTTAATTTATCAGTTTATAAGTATGCTTACCCTATTTTCATTTTGATACTCTGTATAACAATCATGAGCAGCATCGATATCCTGTTTGTCAGAAGGTATTTTCCCTCCGAAGTGTCTGGCTATTTTACTGCCATGAAAATGCTGGCTGGAGCGATTTATTTCCTCTCGATACCTCTTGGCGGAGTGCTTCTCTCCAAGGTAAGCGAGCTAAAGACGCTCAACATGGTACATTCATTTTTATTAAAAAAAACCCTCTTCTATTTTGGAGCTTTTATAGCAGCGGTTCTTTCAGCTTATGCTCTTGCCCCGGAGATGATAATAACAATCCTCTTCGGGAAAGGTTACTCATCGATTTCTCAGTATCTGGTGTGGTATGCATTTGCAATGGGGCTGCTGTCTCTTGCAGTGATCATTATGTTCTATGATGTATCCGTAAAGAAAACCTCGTTCAAGATACCTTTAATAATTTTTACCTTATTGGAAATAATTCTTCTGACCATATTCCATGAAACCTTAGGAATGATAATTGCAGCACAAATAGCAACATTTTTTGGACTCCTTGTAACTGTGATAATAATTAATAGAAGGTTGGGCTCGGTATGAAAATCAAAAGCCTATAAATTAATTCCGCCTAATTTAAGTAATTTAAGTTCAATTATAGAGGTATGAAATGCATTGTGACTGGCGGCGCTGGATTTATAGGAAGCAATCTGGTCGATCGATTATTGAGTGCCGGGCACCATGTAATTGTATATGATAATTATTCTACCGGATTTCAAGAGTTTTTGAGCGATCATGTAAAACACAATAATTTTAAATTGATTCATGGAGACCTTTTAGATCTGGAACTTCTAACTAAATCTATGTCTGGTTGCGATTTTGTTTTCCATCTGGCAGCTAACGCAGATGTTCGCTTTGGAACAGAACATCCGGATAAAGACTTAAAGCAAAACACAATTGCCACTTTTAATGTGCTTGAAGCCATGCGGTTAAATGGAGTAAAAAAAATCGTATTCTCTTCGACCGGTTCTGTCTATGGTGAGTCCACTGTAATTCCAACGCCTGAAGATGCACCATTCCCGATCCAGACCTCCTTTTATGGAGCTTCAAAATTAGCTTGCGAAGGCTTGATACAGGCATATTGTGAAGGATTTGGTTTTCAATCATGGATTTTCCGTTTTGTTTCAATTTTGGGTGAAAGATATACTCATGGGCATGTTTTTGATTTTTATAAGAAATTATTAAATACTCCGGATAGGCTTGATGTTCTTGGGAACGGCAAACAGAGAAAATCCTATTTATATGTCCAGGATTGCATTGATGCGATATTATTCGCGATCGAAAAATCAGATGAGAAGGTCAATTTATTCAATCTGGGAACGAATGAGTATTGCGAAGTCAATAACTCCATCGGATGGATATGCAGTCATCTTAATGTTTCTCCCAAATTGGTTTACTCAGGAGGAGCGCGAGGATGGATTGGCGACAATCCTTTTATTTTCCTGGATTGTTCGAAGATAAGAAAGCTTGGCTGGAAACCAAAATATACAATAAAAGAGGGTATAATAAAAACATTAATCTATCTTGAAGAAAACAAATGGGTAATGGATAGACAATGAAAATTTGCGTATTTGGTTTATGGCACCTTGGTTCTGTAATTGCTTCGTGCCTGGCGCAGAAAGGTATTGAAGTCGTTGGGCTCGATCCGGATTCAAATAGAATCAAGGATATGCAGAAGGGGATCCCGCCAATATTTGAACCGGGATTAGAGGATGCCATTAAAAAAAGCATATCAAGTAGAAAACTTTTTTTTACTACAGATGAGAAAACTGCGCTATACAAGACAAATATAATATGGGTGGCATTTGACACACCAGTGGATGAAACAGATAGAGCGGATGTTGATATTGTAACAGATCAAGTCAAGAAATTATTCGTGCATATGGAATCAGGAATGATAGTATTGATTTCATCGCAACTGCCTGTCGGGTCCACAAGGCAATTGGAAGAAGACTTTTTAAAACAATATCCGGACAAAAAAGTAACTTTTGCATATTCCCCGGAAAATTTAAGACTGGGCAAGGCGATCGAATCATTCACAAAACCTGAACGGATCGTTGTCGGTTTACGGAATAATGAAGGAAAAGAAAAACTTGAAGCTATGTTGGCGCCTTTTTGTGATAATATCGAATGGATGTCTGTTGAGTCTGCGGAGATGACAAAACATGGTTTGAATGCATTTCTGGCAACATCTGTAACTTTTATTAATGAACTCGCTGTCCTGTGTGAAAAAGTAGGGGCTGATGCACGTGAAGTGGAAAGAGGATTGAAGAGCGATCCACGCATAGGCATAAATTCATATCTTAAAGCTGGCGCCGCTTTTGCAGGAGGGACATTAGCAAGAGATGTTGTTTTTCTGGATACAATAGGCAAATCACTATCTATACCAACCCCACTGATCACGGCGGTCAACATAAGCAATCAAGGACATAAGATGTGGGCTTTGAACAAATTAAGAATGGAACTGGGTGATTTAAATGGTAAAACTATCGCTGTTCTTGGTTTAACTTACAAACCCGGAACAAACACCTTACGAAGGTCAAGTTCTATTGAGCTATGTGAAAATCTTTCAAGAAATGGTGTGATTATAAAGTGCCACGATCCATCTCTTAAAAAACTACCGCCGGAGTACGAAGAAAAATATGTTTTTTCATCTTCGATCATAGATGCCCTAAAAGGAGCGCAGGCACTGGTCATTGCAACAGAATGGCCGGATTATAAAAAATTATCTATTGATGATATTCTGCAAAATATGCAAAATCCCATTGTGATCGATGCAAACAGGTTTTTGGAGAAAAACATAGGAGAAGATCAACGAATATGTTATTTCGCTGTTGGTCGCCCGTAATAACAGAGGTATTCAAAATGGAATTAAAAGGAAAGAACGCGATAATAACCGGGTCAAATCAAGGTTTTGGAAAAGCTATCGCGCAAGAGTTTATAGCTCAGGGAGCAAATGTTTTGATCTGTGCCCGTAATGAGCAGCTTCTTGAATCAACGAGATTGGAACTTTCAAAAAAAGCTGGAGGATCTCAGAAAGTATATGCGTGCCAGGTTGATGTAGCGGATCGTAAAAGTTTAGATCAGCTTTATAAAACGGCTCTGGAAAAATTTGATAAGATCGATATCCTGGTCAATAATGCCGGAGTCTATGGACCAAAAGGAGCTATTGAAGAAATAGATTGGGATGAATGGGCACAAGCTATAAAAATCAATCTTCTGGGTACTGTTCTGGCGTGTAAAATTTTCTTACCGCATTTTAAAAACAATGGGTATGGCAAAATAATCAACCTCTCAGGAGGAGGAGCTACTGCCCCACTGCCCCGATTAAGCGCTTATGCTGCCTCAAAAGCTGCCGTCGTCAGGTTCACAGAAACTCTTTCTGAAGAATTAAAAGGCACTGGTGTGGACGTTAATTGCATTGCTCCAGGCGCTTTAAATACAAGGTTACTTGACGAGGTTTTAGAAGCAGGCATGGAAAAAGTTGGAAAAACTTTTTATGAACGATCTCTTGCTCAAAAACAACAGGGTGGAACGCCACTTGTCAAAGGTGCACAATTGTGCGTATTTTTAGCATCAGATAAGAGCAACGGCATCACAGGCAAGTTGATCAGCGCTGTTTGGGATCCATGGAATGAACTTCCTTTGCATCTTGATGACCTGAAAAATAGTGATGTGTACACGTTAAGGCGTATCATACCAAAAGATCGGGGCATGGGCTGGGGGGACGTTTAACATGAATGTTGGAATTGTAGGCTGTGGATTAATTGGCCAAAAAAGAGCGGCATCTTTAGGCAATAATATACTGAAGGCTGTTGCAGATGTAACGCTTGATCGTGCAGAAAAACTGGCTTGTTGTTATAAAGATGTGAAGGCATTTTCAGATTGGAAGGAACTTGTTGAACTTGATGACATAGACCTGGTAATTGTTTCAACAACAAACAACTGGCTTGCGCCTATAACCCTCAAAGCGGTTGAATCGGGTAAGCATGTTCTTGTAGAAAAACCAGGCGCCTGCCATTTTAAGGAACTTGATCCAGTAATAGAAGCTGCAAGAAAGAACAGGGTAAAGGTTAAAGTGGGTTTTAACCTGCGCTGTCACCCATCATTTTTAAAGGCTCGTGAAATAATCGATTCCGGGATACTTGGGAAATTGATGTTTATTCGGGGACGCTATGGTCACGGCGGACGCCCTGGTTATGAAAAAGAATGGCGTTCGGATCCAGCTATTTCCGGCGGGGGAGAATTGATAGACCAGGGAGTACACATAATAGATCTTTCGCGATGGTTTCTTGGCGATTTTTCATGCGTTTCGGGTTCTGTTCATACTTATTTCTGGGATATGCCTGTCGAAGATAATGGTTTCCTTCATCTTGAAACACCATCTGGAAATGCAGCATGGTTACAGGTAAGTTGTACCGAATGGAAAAACATGTTTTCATTCGAAATATATGGTGAACACGGAAAGCTGCAAGTCGATGGACTGGGAGGCAGTTATGGAACAGAAAGATTAACATTTTATCGTATGTTACCCCAGATGGGGCCCCCGGAAACAACAATATGGGAATATCCTGCCAATGATACTTCCTGGAAAAGAGAGTTTGAGGATTTTATAAAAGCAATAGAGAGCAATAATGAGCCGCAACCGGGTCTTAAAGATGCCCGTGCAGCTTTAGAGATCGTATCGAAAATATATGAGGTATCAAAATAATGATAATTACACGCAGTCCACTACGAATTTCACTTGGCGGCGGAGGTACGGATCTACCGTCTTACTACCGGGAACATGAAGGGTTCCTGATCGCCGCAGCTATTGATAAGTATGTGTACATTACATTACATGAAACATTTGTAGATGAAATGATCATAAAATACTCTAAGATGGAACGTGTATCCTCAATCGACGATATCCAGCATCCCATCATACGTGAGGCTTTGAGATTGGTGGGAATAAAAAATCTTAACATCGAATTATCCAGTATGGCAGACATCCCATCTGGTACAGGTTTAGGGTCTTCCGGAAGTTTCACATGCTCCCTATTGAAGGCGCTACATTCATACAAGAAAAACCTGATACATCCAAAAGAGCTTGCAGAGCAGGCGTGTCATATCGAGATTGATCTGCTAAAAGAACCAATAGGAAAACAGGACCAGTACATATCAGCATATGGAGGCATCAACTGCTTTGAATTCTGTAAAAATGATAAAGTAAAAGCTAAACCACTTAAAATCTCGGATGAAACCCTCTATAGTCTTGAAGATAATCTCCTGTTGTTTTTTACCGGGTACTCAAGGTCTGCATCTGAAGTTCTAAAAGAACAGGACAATAAAACTAAGAATAATGATTCATCAATGATCGACAATCTACACTATGTTAAGGAACTTGGTTATAAGAGTCAGGCTGCATTTGAATCCGGGGATCTTGAAGAGTTTGCTGAATTGATGAATGTCCATTGGGAACATAAGAAAAAACGCTCCAATTCAATGAGCAACAATAAGATCAATGAATGGTATGACATAGCATTGAAAAATGGGGCGCTTGGCGGTAAACTCATCGGTGCAGGAGGTGGCGGCTTCCTCATGTTTTATGCTGATGAGAATATGAAGCTAAGGCATGCAATGGCGCATGAAGGCTTGAAAGAAGTCCGCTTTAAATTTGACTTTGAGGGAAGTAAAGTGGTAGCTCAATCATGATGCCCCCCGTAGTTATTCTTGCTGGCGGATTGGCAACACGACTCTATCCAGCGACCTTAAAAATACCAAAATCCCTAATCGAAGTGGCAGGTAAACCATTTATTTTTCACCAATTAGCTCTTTTAAAGCGACAGGGTGTCTGTAATGTCATATTATGTGTCGGGAAGTTTGGAGAGATGATACAGGATTACGTTTGTGATGGGCATGAATGGGGTTTAGAAGTGCAATATTCTTATGACGGCGAAACACTGCTTGGAACTGGCGGGGGGATAAAAAAGGCGACTTCACGTCTTCCGGAAGTATTTTTTGTTTTATATGGCGATTCCTATCTTGATGTTGACTTAAAGCCAATTCTGGAACGGTTTGAATGTGAAGGAAAACCGGCTTTGATGACAGTTTATCATAATAAAAATAAATGGGATAAAAGTAACATATTATATAAGAATGGCCGGGTTGTAAAATACGACAAAAAAAATCCGATGCCTGAGATGGAGCATCTTGACTATGGAATAAATATCTTGAGAAAATCTGTTTTCAATGATTGGCCGGATGGGATACCATTTGATCTTTCAGAGGTGTTTATTAAACTCATAGAAAAAGGCGAAGTGTCGGCTTTTGAAGTTTTCAAACGCTTTTACGAAATTGGGTCTATCCAGGGAATAAAAGAAACCGAGGAATATTTAAATAGTAAGCATCAAAATTGTGGAAATACGTGATTGATATGGAACAGGAAGATTATATTAAAACCTATTTTAAAGATTGTGTTGAAATTATAGATCGGATTGACAGGGAACAAATAACAAAAACTTCTGGGATCCTTAAAAAAATCCAATTAAGACAGGGCAGGCTGTTCATTCTGGGCGTAGGCGGAAGCGCAGGCAATGCGTCGCATGCTGTTAATGATTTTCGAAAAATTGCAGGTATAGAATCCTATGCTCCCACAGATAACGTCTCTGAACTTACAGCAAGAGTTAATGATGACGGCTGGGAGACGGTGTTTGTGAACTGGCTCAAAGGCAGCCGATTGAACTCAAAAGATGGTATCCTTGTATTCTCAGTTGGCGGAGGGAATGCTGAAAAAAACGTGAGCGTTAACCTTGTCAAAGCATTACAATATGCAAAAGATGTTGGCGCAAGTATTATGGGGATAGTAGGACGTGACGGCGGATACACAGCAAAGGTGGCAGATGCCTGTGTTATAATCCCTCCAGTGAACAACGAAACCGTTACGCCTCAAACTGAAGCATTCCAGGCAATCGTCTGGCATTTACTGGTTTCCAGTCCTGATATGAAAAAATATGAAATGAAATGGGAGAGTACAAAGTAACAGGCGGCGTGAATGGTAGATGCTGTTTTTCTGGACAGGGATGGCGTGCTTAATGAGCTTGTATTAAATCCAACAACAGGAGAGTATGAGCCCCCTCATCGAATAGAGGACATGAAACTTTTTCCTTATGTAATTGAATGCCTTGGAAAAATCCAGAATGCAGGGTATTATCTGTTTCTGGTCTCCAACCAGCCTGATTATGCTAAGGGAAAAACTACATTTGAGGCCTTAGAAAAAGTCCATAACAAATTTGATCAATTGTTGACTTTTCAGGGAATATATTTTAAGGAATACTATTATTGTTATCATCATCCTCAAGGGATAAAACCTGAATATTCTTACGAATGTATGTGTCGCAAACCAAAGCCGTTCTTCCTTTTCAAAGCGGAAGAGGATCATAATGTCGATCTTGGAAACTCATGGATGATTGGTGACCGGGATACAGATATTGAATGCGGAAAAGCTGCTGGCACGAAAACAATATTAATAGAGGAAAAATTATCTGTGAATAAACGCGGTAAAAGTCAGCCGGATTTTAAGACAGAAAATATTAAAGAGGCTGTTAACATAATACTTCAAATAGACGAAAAATAATTAATATGCCCAAGGAACAGAGGTAAATCATGAAAGATTTAAAACAATTTAAGATCAAGCTGTATGCAGATGGTGCGGATTTGAAAGATATGATCGGAGCTTATAATGAAGGAGTTGTAAGTGGTTTCACAACAAATCCTACATTAATGAAAAAAGCTGGTGTCAGGAACTATGAAGAATTTGCAAAATCTGCCCTAAAAGCAATTCCAGACCTTCCAATATCATTTGAAGTATTCTCGGATGACCTGGCTGGCATGGAGAGAGAAGCACGTAAGATCGCAAGCTGGGGTGAAAATGCTTACATAAAGATACCTGTTACAAACACTAAAGGAGAAAGCACAGCAACCCTTGTGAAAAAACTGTCACATGATGGGTTAAAACTGAATGTAACTGCCATTTTAACAATCGAGCAGGTAAAACAAGTCTCTAGTTCTCTTTCGTCATCAACTCCAAGTATAATCTCGGTATTTGCGGGGCGTATAGCGGATACTGGCAGGGATCCCATTCCAATGATGAAGGAAGCGGCTGGGATATTAAAATCTAACGCGAAGTCGGAACTATTGTGGGCAAGCACCAGGGAATTACTGAATCTGGTGCAGGCGGAGTCATGCGGTTGCCATATCATAACAATTACCAATGATATATTGAAAAAAGTCCCGATGCTTGGGAAAGATTTGAAGGAGTTGTCACTGGATACGGTGAAAATGTTCTATAATGATGCACATGCGGCTGGGTATAAGATTTAATTCAACAATATATTCTTAACTTCGCCACTTACGGCTAAGTGACACGAATTTTTATACCTTTATACAATTTGCCAGATGGCTTTTTACCAGCGTAATTTCAGACTATTATCCTCATATTTTTTTATAAAATCTCCAAAAAGGCTGATTACTTGAGCCTCAGGCAAATACAACAATACAGCTTGAAATTCTAAAATAAATAAGCCCCTATCTCCGATTCCAAAAAAATTAGCTATACTGGCTCAAACATATAATCGCCTGAAAGCACTTGGTGCTCTGATCAAGTCATATCTTCTCAGCTTACAGGCAGTCAATGCAGTCAAAATGGTAGTAATATTTGAAAAAGAAACGAAAGATTGTGCCCAATTTATTCCACGAGTTGGCATTTCAGAGCGATTATAACCTACAACTTCATTAGAATTCTTACGCTTGTCATCTCCGGCGAAAAAGTCTCCACTTTCACCGGTTTAAATTTCCCCACTTTCTTATAACCTTTCCTCTTTACTGTCAAATTTTCTAACAAGAAGTAACCTCATTTTCGTGGAATTGTCAGCCCATGTTTCTTTCGTTCTTTAAGTCGGTAGCTTTCTCCTTTTATATTGATCGTGGTACAATGATGCAAAATCCTGTCCAGCATTGCAGCCGCTATAACATGGTCATGGAAGATCTCGCCCCAGTCGCCATAGGATTTATTCGACGTGAAGATGGTTGATGTCTTCTCATATCGTTTAGAAACAAGCTGGAAAAAGCAATTGGCACCTTCACTATCGAAAGGCAAATACCCCATTTCATCGACTATCAGCAATTTGTATTTTGCCAAAGTCCTGATCTTGTCTTCAAGTAATCCTTCGCTGTTTGCTTTCTTCAGTCTTTCAATAAGAATCCCTGCATTGGCAAAATATACTGAAAGACCAGCTTGAACAGCTTCAACACCAATAGCAACTGCCAGGTGAGACTTTCCAACACCGGGAGGACCAAGAAAAACCACATTTTCAGCATTATAGATGAATCTTAACAAAGCAAGGTCGGAGATAACTGCTTTATCAATCGAAGACTGAAATTCAAAATCAAAATCCTCAAGCCTCTTTTTCACAGGAAAACCAGCAAGTTTCATTCTTGTTTCCCGTGATGAAGCATCCTTGGCATGTTTTTCCTGGTCTATCAAATAATCAAGAACTTCCATAGTAGTCTTTCCTTCTTTAGCTGCTATTTCAAGATAATTGTCCAGAATAGTGCCGACAGTATTCAGTTTCAATTTAACAAGGTTTGCATGAAGCCTTTCATAAGCAAGATTACTCATGGAATCATTCCTCACTTAAAGCTTCATAAACTGAAAGAGACCGTTTTTCCACTTCAATGCTCTAGAATTTCAGTATCGATTGCCCTTGTTTAATCATAGCAGCTTTATTTTCCTTCAGGATTTCACTCATTAATCCTTTAAAATGTTCTTTGACCCTTGATACCCTGCCGCTTCCTGAAAGTATTTCATGTTCACAGACAGCTTCTCCACCCACAATAACACTGATTTTGTCATTGAGTATCGCAATTGTAGCTTCTCTGCCTGCAAATCGATATGGAACTGAATATTGGTTCCCAATGTATGAAATAAAACAATCCCTTGATATAGTTCTTGTTTCTTCACGAATAACAAGATATTCTGGGACTCCATCTATTGGTTTTAGTTCTTCAAATTTAAGACGGTAAATAGGTATTTCATGGGTTGTTCCATGCACACTGGAATTTACTCTTTTTAACCATGTACTTGCCTGGAAATTTATATCTGAAACTGAGTTAAAGTTCCCACCGAGAAAGAAATCTCTTCTAACATATCCAACTGTATTTTCGATCTTACCTTTTGTTTGGGGTCGATATGGGCGGCATAAACGAGGAATGAATCCATATTGTTTGAAGAAGTCCTCAAATTTCGTGTTCCATTCTGAATCGGTGGATTTTAAAGCTCTGGTTATCACTACTTGTTTCATATTATCGTAGAGTATCTCTTTCGTGTATCCACCAAAGTAACGAAACGCATTTACATGGCACTTGATCAAGGAATATACGTCAATGCTTAACGTAAATTCGATATATCTCATCCTTGAAAAACCAAGTATCATGTTGAAGCAGTATAGTTTTTGGATTTTACCATCTAACCCTACTTTTCCAAATTCTGACCAATCAACCTGTGCCTGTACTCCCGGTTTTGTCTCATATCTGAGTGTGGCAGGTACTCCCCGCTCAGGTCTTACTTTTGTCACAAAATCACTGACTATTGTGATTTTTCCGGTAAAACCCATTTCCTGAATTTCTCGAAATAGTCGGACCGATGTGAAAGGTCCTTCGTTAAGTTTCTTGATGATGTAATCTTTGTAGTTGTCGAGCTTGCTATCTCTTTTTGCTCTTTGCTTTGGTTCTGGTATTGTTCTTAATTTCAAATATTTTCGTACGGTCTTCCGATCAAATCCTGTTTTATTGGATATTTCGGTAATGTTCAAACCCTGCGCATGCAGATCTCTTATCATAAACCATTCCTCCGTTTCGATCATAGTCTCCAATCCTGGGATTTATACCCAAGATTGTCAACTGGGGATTTTTAACCCGGAGAAAACGGGGAATTTTACGCCGGAAATGACAATGTCTCTTACTATTGGTTTTTTAGCTAAATAAAGTGTCAAATTGACCAGGAAATTCGTGAGGAACGTAAGCAGCAGATAGCCTATAACTGCAAGAGGACTCCAATGTCGTATCGGCCTCAACTCTAAACCATCTTTTAAACCACGAATGAATTTTTCAGCTTTATCGGCTGTGGGACAAAATAGTTCAAGGTTCACTCATCAAGCTTTTACTAATTATCACGTAAACCCTTCTTCCAATGTATTTTTTGGGCACATCAGCTTTAGCTGAAGTACCAAACGGCGTAACTACCCTTTCAAGAAAACCTTCTATTTCGCTTTCTTTCAAAGTCAATTCATCTTTTTTAAGTTCTATAATTCTTGCCATTAATACTAGATATCTATAGATATCTATAGATATCTATATATGGCTTTCCATCCAAAATAACATTATGATTCGAAGTGAAGACATTAGGGACAGAGTAAAAGACATAGATGAATATCTCCTCAAGAAATACAAAGAAAGCAAACCAATTCAGAAACGAGATTGGCGAACATATGAACAGCAATTAATGAAACGGGTCAAAGGAGCAATCCGCAACCTTGAGCCTCTAATAAATGAAGCAACAAATATAGAAATCCATAGAGGTCCAGGAAGACCGCCAGTTCTTAATCTTAAACAGAGCCTTATAATACTATTGATCAAGGAATTGATTGGAAAAAGCAACAGAAGTATGGCTTCAATGCTTGATTTATTTTCTCTACTTTCAGGAATCAATGTCAATTATAAAAAAGTGGAAAGATTATATTCAAATTATGATGTATCATTGGCAATTATCAATCTACACATATTGATTATGAAGGAGAAGGGAGTAAAGAAAATTAATGCATGTGGGGATGGAACGGGATATTCATTATCCATAAAAAAGCATTATGCTTCAGAAACACAAATACGAAAAGATAAGGCAAAAGAGTATTCTGGAACCAAGGCTTTCGCTTATTCTTTCAAGTTGATGGATCTTGAGTCCAAAATGTATGTGGCAATTGGAATGAGCTTGAAAAGTGAAAAGGAAGCTTTTGATAAAGCGATGGAAATGCTAAAACATATTGACATAGAAATCGAGAGTGTTAGGCTTGATAAATATTATAGCTCACCATCGTATGTGGATCGATTCGGGAAGGCAAAGGTCTATGTCATTCCAAAAAAAAATGCAACTTTGAATGGTTCATGGAAATGGAAGGATACAATGGAAGAATTTGTTAATGATACAATGACAGATCTTCGACAATATTATTTGCGTAACAATTCCGAATCTGGATTTTCGGCTGACAAAAGATGGTTTGGATGGAAAGTGGGACAAAAAAGGGATGATCGTATAGACACAGCGTTAAATTGTACGGGTGTCTGGCATAATTTGATGAACCTGTACTCCGGTTAATTTTGTCCCACAGCCAGCTTTATCCCTATCTTTATAAAGAGAAAGAATTTTTTCGGGTTCATCATCGACAGAGCTTTCAAGAGAAAAAAATCCCTCCAATCCATTGATAAAAGGATTATCTATCGGACCAAAAGTTTTCTGTAAACTCCCGTGCAGAATAATGTAACCATCTTTTGTTATGACCGAACCAAGCTTCTTTCCCTTCTTTACTTTTTTGAGCTTTTTGTTGTTTTTTTCAAGAAGCTTTTCATGCTTCTTGCTTCTTTTTTGAACCTGCTCATTATACGCCTTTTCTGAAAAGAAAATATAATTCATTTCGTTATTTTTTTTCAGTTTGACACATTCATAAACGGTATCGTTTATTTCAAATCTTTTTATCGTTCCTTTCTTTTTTTCCTGCAAGAAAAACTGAATAAATGATTCGTAGACTTCCTTTTTCTTAGCTTTCAAAGTAAGATATTGATATTCCGCATCGAGAACCATTTTTTTATTTGTCTTTGTGTTGGCCCCGCAGTCGAATATCAAGATGCTACCTTTATCTAATACTTTTTTTGCAATATTGAAGTGGAGTGAACCCCAAAAAGTGGACAGGTAGTTAAGAAACATTCTTAATAAACATCTACAGATTGGGTGCAAATATGAAAACAAGAAAAAAATTCACAAAAGAATTCAAAATATCAGTTCTCCGTGAACTGGAAAACGACAAAAAGGCAGCACAGGTGTGCAGAGAAAACGGGATCCATCCATCGATGTTATCGAACTGGAAACGTGAATACAAAGATAATCCTGGTACAGCATTCATCGGCAATGGCAACATTGGTAAATTGGA
This sequence comes from Candidatus Methanoperedens sp., assembly GCA_041648475.1. Taxonomy (GTDB): domain Archaea; phylum Halobacteriota; class Methanosarcinia; order Methanosarcinales; family Methanoperedenaceae; genus Methanoperedens. Next base: position 51,478 of record JBAZOV010000002.1, read on the forward strand.
GGCAAAATTAGCAGAATCAGAACGCCTTACAGGACAGTTATATGCTGAAAATGCTTTTTTAAAAAAAGTCTTAGCCAGCTTAGAAGTCAAAGTCCTGGAACATCGAAAACAAAAGGAATTGAGCTGATGTATACACTTCTCCAGAATCAGAATGCTAACCTTGATCGATTAAGCATAAGCAGAGGGTGTTCTGTTCTGAGTGTAAGCAGAAGTGGGTACAATAAATGGATGAAACTGAATCAAAAAAAACCTGATTCTGATCCTGATGAAATGAAACTCAAAGACGAAATACAGGATATCGCCATTGAATTCCCCGGATATGGATACAGACGAATAACTATCGAATTGCACCGCCGTGGAATTGACGCGAATCATAAACTTGTTCATCGACTTATGAAAGAAGACAATCTGCTGTGCATTAGAAAGCAATTTGTCCCAAGGACAACAGATTCCGAACATAACCTGCCGATCTATCCCAATCTGACAAAGGATCTTGTGCTCACAGATATAAATCAATACTGGGCTGCCGATATCACTTATATCCGCTTGAAACTGGAATTCGTGTATCTCGCCGTCGTGATTGATGTATTCAGCAGTAAACGTATTGGGTGGAAGTTGGGACGAGACATCGATACTAAACTTGCATTAGCAGCACTGGACATGGCATTGATTAATCGCAAAAGTATGGATATTTCAAACCTTATCCATCATTCGGATCAAGGAGTCCAATATGCTTCATGGGAATATGTTAGCAGACTTGAGGAGATGTGTATCCAGATCAGCATGAGCCGGAAGGGAAATCCCTATGATAATGCGTTTGCAGAGAGCTTTATGAAGACTCTGAAATATGAGGAAGTTTACCTCTGGGAGTATGAGACATTTGATGTAGCTCACAAGAATATCAAGAAATTCTTGGAAATTGTGTATAATAAAAAACGTGTTCATTCATCTATTGGTTATAACACACCGGAAGAATTTGAAAAGTTGACAGAAGGTTTAAATAGCAAAGTTTCTTAACTGGTTGTACACTAAACGGGGTTCACTCCAAAGTGTGAGCGAAGTGTTTTTTATCCTGCACATTTCCTTTTTGGATTGTTAATGCTGTTGGAATATTATTCATCCCCGTACTGATTCCAAAGGTGATTTGTTTTTTTCCACGAGCACCATCTCTGGAGTAACCTAAAGCTCCCAATTCAGGTTTATTTCCTTCAAAATATGTTGACGAGAAATCTATGAATTGCTCTTTTGATACGAGGTTATTTTTTACCAGAAATTGCTGATGTAGGTCTAAGATGATTCCGAAATTATCTCCAATCCGTTCAATAGTCCTGTAAAAAGTTCGTTCTGCTGGTGTTTCTTTCAATCCCAAATATCCAAAAGCTTCGTCGGGGTAAATATTTGGGATTTGATTGATTGAAACATTATCCGTTAATTTGTTGTAGATCAATGATTTTATGATTTTCTGGAAATCCTTGGCTTTTCCACCGAGTTTACCGAACATAAAATCAAAGTAACCATAATCTTTTTGAATTCTGTCGAGCATTACAATATTGCCTATAGGGAATGTTACATTTTCATGCAAAGTTTTCACCAAAACTTCGAAATGTAACTTCCCTTTTATAGGCTAACTGGCGAAGTTGTCAACAACGGTGTAGAATTCCCCATATTCAGCGGTCTAAATTTCCCCATCCCTTTATAAAGTTTCCTCTCAACTTCCAAATATTCTAACAAGAAGTAACCCCTAAATTCGTGGAATTACCAACCCATGTTTCTTCCGTTCTTTAAGCCTGTAACTTTCCCCTTTGATATTTATCGTGGTACAATGGTGTAGAATCCTGTCCAGCATAGCTGCGGCTATAACCTGATCATGGAATATCTCACCCCAATCACCATACGATTTATTCGATGTAAAAATAATCGACGTCTTCTCATATCGTTTCGACACAAGCTGGAAAAAACAATGTGCACCCTCACTATCGAAAGGCAAATATCCCATCTCATCAATTATTAACAATTTGTACTTGCCCAGAACCTTAAGTTTATCCTCAAGTACCCCTTCGCCATTTGCCTTTTTCAGTCTTTCAATGAGTATTCCTGCATTGGTAAAATACACTGAAAGACCAGATTTGACAGCTTCAATACCAAGAGCAACTGCCAGATGAGACTTGCCCACACCAGGAGGGCCAAGGAAAACCACATTTTCGGCATTATAGACAAATCTCAACAAAGCAAGGTCGCTGATAACTGCTTTATCAATCGAAGGCTGAAACTCAAAATTAAAATCTTCAAGCCTCTTATTTACAGGAAATCCCGCACGTTTCATCTTGGTTTCCTGTGATAAAGCATTCCGTGCGTGTTTTTCCTGATCCACCAAATAATCAAGAACTTCAAGTGTAGTCTTTCCTTCCTTTGCAGCAATTTCAAGATAATTATCAAGAATAGTGCCAAAAGTATTCAATTTCAATTTGATCAAATTTTCATGAAGTCTTTCATAAGCAAGATTAGTCATGGATTCACCCCTCAATCAATGAGTCATAAACTGAAAGGGGACGTTTCTCCACTTCAACGGTTTCAAATTTCAATATCGATTGCCCTGATTTATTCATAGTAGCTTTATTCTCGTTCAGGATATCACTTAGCAATCCTTTGAAATGCTCTTTGACTCTCGCTACTCTTCCTCTTCCCGCAAGTATTTCATGTTCACAGACCTGCTGACCGCCTACAATAATCTTGAACTTGCCACCGATAATCTGAAGAGTTGCTTCTCTACCTGCAAATCGATATGGGGCAGAATACATATTCCCAAGATATGAGATAAAGCACTCCCTTGAGATCTTCCTTGCTTCTTCACGGATTACAAGATATTCAGGTACGCCGTTTATTGGTTTGAGTCCTTCTGCTTTGAAACGTTCCAGAGGTATTTCGTGTGTTTTTCCATGCACTTCGGAATTAACCCTTTTGAGCCATGTAAGTGCCTGAGTATTAATATCAGAAAATGAACTAAATTTCGTTCCGAGGAAAAAATCCCTTTTGACATAGCCGACAGTGTTTTCTATCTTACCTTTTGTCTGCGGTCGAACGGGACGGCATAAATGAGGACGCAATCCATAATGCTTGAAGAAATCTTCAAATTTGGAATTCCATTCTGATTCTGTGGAAATCAATGCTCGTTTGATCACTACCTGTTTCATATTATCGTAGAGTATCTCTGTTGTGTATCCATCGAAATATCGAAACGCATTCAAGTGACATTGAATAAGTGTGTGTACATCTATGCTCAGTGTAAATTCAATATACCTCATTCTTGAGTAACCAAGAACCATATTGAAGCAGTACAGTTTTATATTTTTACCGTCTATCTCAACTCTCCCTAATTCAGACCAGTCAACTTGTGCTTGTACTCCGGGTTTTGTTTCAAATCTGTAAACAGCCTGGACTCCAATCTCAGGTCGGACTTTTCGTACAAAATCCCTGACTATTGTGCATTTTCCTTTAAATCCCATTTCCTGTATTTCCCGAAATAGTCGGGATGCTGTGAAGGGGGCTTCGTTGAGCTTTTGGATGATGTGATCTTTGTATTGATCAAGCATACTTGCTTTTTTAGCCCGTTGTTTTGGCTCCGGTATTGTTGTTATATTCAAATATTTCTTTACGGTCTTCCTGTCAAATCTCGTTTTATCCGATATTTCAGTGATGGTAAAACCTTTTGCATATAGTTCTCGTATCATAATGTAGTCCTCAATTTCAAGCATAGTTTCCAATCCTGGAATTTATATCCAGAATTGTCACGTGGGGATTTTTATCCCGCTGAAAATGGGGAATTTTTGACCGCTATTGACAAAGTCAAGTATATTATGATAATTTAAATACAAATTTGTTAAGTAACATATAATTATATATTATCATTATAGCCACTTGAATAAATTTTGCAATAAACGGATTTAGAGATGCGTAAGTAATTAATGTATATAATAATAAACTGTTAATAATTAATGACGATATTGAAGTTAGTAAAAATAAGAAAAATGTATACATTATAGAATTATTACTAATATTCGAAAAAGTAATATACTTATGAAAAAAAAAAGCAATTAACATTGCAAATATGAATGAAATAAAATTTGATATAAGGTAATTAATATTTAAAAAATATACTAACAAATTAAAAATTGTTATATCAAATCCTGTAGATAAAGCTCCACCCAATAAATATTTCTGAAATTTCAATGGCATAAGAAATCTGAAAATCTATCTTAATAAATGTTCAGCCAATTTAAAGAACCCTTTGAATATTGGATATATATTATGCGGATTTTTCAATCTTTTAATATATATCCATATAATAGATGGTCTACAATAAAATTTTAAATAGAATAATTTGGAATATTTTATTAAAAGCTCCTGAGTTAATCCAAATGCTATAAAACTGGGTTTATACATATCCCAATTATTAATATCAAATGTCCCATGCTGTTTGAAGTTATCATATAGATTGCTGCCTGGAAATGGAATCATGTATGATGCATGAGCAGCCTTTAAATCCAGTTCTAACGCCAATCGCAGAGTTTTTTTAAGTGTTTCCTCGGTTTCACCAGGTGATCCTAATATAAAATATCCACATGATTCGATACCAGCTTCATGTGTCCATCCAACTACTTTTTTTACATCTTCTACGGTTATATTCTTTTTTAGATTCTCCAATATCCGGTTATCCCCACTCTCAATTCCATACCATATTTGACGACATCCTGCTTTTTTCATTAATTTTAATTCTTCGATATCCTTAATAGCATCTATTCTTCCGGAACATACAAATGTGACCTTCAAATTACTTTTGATTAATAAATCGCAAAACTCCCTTAAACGTTTCTTGGACATCAGGAAATTATCTTCACCAAGCCATATTTCTTTCATACCATATTCGTTATGCAAACGAGATATAATTTCAAAAAGTCTTTTAGCAGAGAGATAACTTAATTTATTTCTAAAAACTGAATTTGCACAAAAAATACACTTTCCGGGGCATCCTCTTGAAGAATTAAAACCTATCGAAGGATACACATCAACAACATGTGGCGGTGGAGAATAAGTTTTAACTATATCTGGAAGCAGACTCCAGTCGGGTAGAGGCAGGATATCTAAATCTTTAATTCTCTCTCTTGCAGGTGTTATTATTAATTGATCATTATCTCTATAAATAAGGCCATTTATTTGATTATATCTTCTATTATTCGATTCAATTTCATCGAGCAACTCAATTATTGTTACTTCTCCTTCGCCTACAATTCCAAAATCAAAAGCCGTATATTTTTTCATTGTTTCTTCAGGCAAAGCTGTTAAATGAGCCCCTCCTATTATGATTATTATTTCAGGTTGCTTAGATTTAACTTGTTCAGCTATTTTTGCTGATTCGTTGATTGTCAAAGTAACTGCTGTTAAAGCCAGATAATCAGGTTTTTCATTCAAGATTAATTCAATCGTTTTGTTAATATCCTGTTGTAATGATGCAGCATCAATAATTGTTGTATCTCTTCCTGATATTTTAGTAACTGTACCAAGATATAACAAGCCAATAGGCGGAGAAACTGTACCAAAGGATAAATTTGGTGGTTGACAAAATATAATTTTTCTCTGTTTGATCAAATGTTACACTTCCTTTTCTAAAGTAATCGTACATCGTATGCCAACAGGATAGCTGCAGAGTCGTCCGATTAATAATTCAATATTCATTAGCTTATCTAATATTGTGTTACCTATTACTCCACCATATGATATCTGTTTTTTAAGAAGATCTTGTTTCATTTTTTCAGTGAGATTCCTTTTTGATTTACTTTGTTTTTTTATGAACATAAAAAAAGGATATAAAAAAAAACCAAGATGAGATGCTTTTTTAATTTTAAAACCAGCATTCTCTGATTTAATAATTAATTCATCAATCATATACCTTCTATAATGTTTCAAATACTCATCATAAAAATCGTATATAATAGGATTTGCTGGGACTTCAATAACAGCAATTCCATTTTTTTTCAAAATTCTGTACAATTGCTGCAAAGCTTTTTGATCATCTTCTATGTGCTCAAGAACATTCAATAAAACAACAGCATCCACAGAGTTGTCTGGCAAAGGGCACAAGGTTAGATCAAACTGAATTAACGGAATATTTTGTATATTCTTAGCAAGCCTTTCCAGAGGTTCAAAAATACAATCTGAACCAACAATAAAAGCATTTGGCGCTGTTAATTTGAGATCACGCAGGAAATACCCCGAAGATGACCCCACTTCAAGTATGATAGACCCCTTCTTATTAATTACATTATTTAACTGTGATACAGCATGGTGTCTGGATGCTTTATCAATATAGTGGTTTCCATGAGGTGCCTCAATCTCATGGAAAACTGTTAAATCATCATTCCAACCGTTGGAATCTTCTGTGTATTTGATTACGGATACGTATTGTCCTGAAATCGTAAACCCTTTTCCGGTCCAAATCGGTCTTTCATTATATCCGGGAGGAATAGGCCATTCAAAATCCATCACATGTTCTCCATCTTCTCGATAATATACAAGGGGCGCCTTTTTACTTCCTCATAAATACGACCAACGTATTCCCCCATAATCCCGAGCGAAAGTAGTTGAATACCAGAAAAGAATGTTATCAATGCTACTGTCCATGAGAGACCAGGTGTAAGGTCAGTATGCAATATTAATTTTTGAAAAATAAACCACATTCCCAATAGAAATCCTATACCAGCGATCAACGCCCCTAACAGTGAGGCCAATTGCAGTGGGCGGATAGAAAAACCGACGATACCATTAAATGCAATTCTTAAGGATCCAAGATACCTATTATAATTTGTAATCCCCGATGCGCGCTCATCCCTATCATATTCGATATAGGTCTGCTTGAATCCCACAAAAGCAACCATACCCCGAAGGAAACCATGTGTTTCGTTAAGCTTTTTCAATTCTTTAACAACTCTCGCGTCTATCAACCGAAAATCTCCAGTGTCTTTCGGAATGTTAACATCCGAAATCATATTAATGACCCGATAGCCGAAATGTGAGATCCACTCCTTAATAAATGTTTCTCCTTTGCGTGATCGACGCTTTGCATAAACAACTTTAAATCCTTCATGCCACTTCTCTACCATCTGCTCAATTAACTCTGGAGGGTCCTGTAAATCCACATCAATGACCACACAGACCTCTCCTTTACAAGAATGAATCCCAGCCATAGTCGCTGCAGGTTGACCGAACCGGCGACTGAACACAATTAAACGGATGTTTGGATTGTGTTTGATCTCATCTTGAATTACCTGTTCGGTGTTATCTGGAGATGGATCTAAACAAAAAATAATTTCATATTGTGAATTTAATTTTTCCATTACAGCTACTGTTCTCTTTAGAAATGGCCTGATATTGGATTCTTCTCTATATACTGGTACTATGATTGATATAGTGGGTTGAATCAATTTATATCTCCTGTTCTATTCGACCTTGACGGTAGTGATCCCATTTAGTGTACCGCTATTAAGAAACTTTCATATTTAAATCCTCCCTCCAATATCATATATTCGGCTGTGGGACAAAATAGTTCAAGGTTCACTCATCAAGCTTTTACTAATTATCACGTAAACCCTTCTTCCAATGTATTTTTTGGGCACATCAGCTTTAGCTGAAGTACCAAACGGCGTAACTACCCTTTCAAGAAAACCTTCTATTTCGCTTTCTTTCAAAGTCAATTCATCTTTTTTAAGTTCTATAATTCTTGCCATTAATACTAGATATCTATAGATATCTATAGATATCTATATATGGCTTTCCATCCAAAATAACATTATGATTCGAAGTGAAGACATTAGGGACAGAGTAAAAGACATAGATGAATATCTCCTCAAGAAATACAAAGAAAGCAAACCAATTCAGAAACGAGATTGGCGAACATATGAACAGCAATTAATGAAACGGGTCAAAGGAGCAATCCGCAACCTTGAGCCTCTAATAAATGAAGCAACAAATATAGAAATCCATAGAGGTCCAGGAAGACCGCCAGTTCTTAATCTTAAACAGAGCCTTATAATACTATTGATCAAGGAATTGATTGGAAAAAGCAACAGAAGTATGGCTTCAATGCTTGATTTATTTTCTCTACTTTCAGGAATCAATGTCAATTATAAAAAAGTGGAAAGATTATATTCAAATTATGATGTATCATTGGCAATTATCAATCTACACATATTGATTATGAAGGAGAAGGGAGTAAAGAAAATTAATGCATGTGGGGATGGAACGGGATATTCATTATCCATAAAAAAGCATTATGCTTCAGAAACACAAATACGAAAAGATAAGGCAAAAGAGTATTCTGGAACCAAGGCTTTCGCTTATTCTTTCAAGTTGATGGATCTTGAGTCCAAAATGTATGTGGCAATTGGAATGAGCTTGAAAAGTGAAAAGGAAGCTTTTGATAAAGCGATGGAAATGCTAAAACATATTGACATAGAAATCGAGAGTGTTAGGCTTGATAAATATTATAGCTCACCATCGTATGTGGATCGATTCGGGAAGGCAAAGGTCTATGTCATTCCAAAAAAAAATGCAACTTTGAATGGTTCATGGAAATGGAAGGATACAATGGAAGAATTTGTTAATGATACAATGACAGATCTTCGACAATATTATTTGCGTAACAATTCCGAATCTGGATTTTCGGCTGACAAAAGATGGTTTGGATGGAAAGTGGGACAAAAAAGGGATGATCGTATAGACACAGCGTTAAATTGTACGGGTGTCTGGCATAATTTGATGAACCTGTACCCCGGTTAATTTTGTCCCACAGCCCATATATTCCAAAAATATATATAGAAAATTGGCATCTTAATGTAAAGTGGCCACTAATCTTAAAATTAAAATGTTGAATTTATTCTCTAAAACCAAGAGACATTTATTTGAGAATCTAATACAATATAAATATTGTTTGTCATTAATTTTATTAAATTTTCTAACCCATTATTATTTTATATTACAATATAAATTTGTAGCTGATGATTGGGATATACTGGTTTATTCAAAGTTAGATCAGAACTCTATAATTGAATTGTTATTGTCATCACAAAGATCCATATTGTTTATTATTTTAAAATTTGTTTCGGATCAATTTGGAGGATTTGCATTAGGATATCAAATATTGAATATTATTACTTCGACAATCATTCTTTTGCTTATTTTTAGCATTGCAAAACATTTATCTCGAAAAAACAATTCTAATGTTAATAAAGAATCGTATGCCTTTATTACTGCGCTGATCTTTGTTCTCCTGTTTAATAAGGATGAAATGTATGCATGGAGCTTACATTTTTCCAATAATATAGCATATATATTATATCTTGGATCTTTATATTATTTTATAACTTCAGAAAAGAAAACATTTAAATTAATCATATCAGTATTTTTGTTTTCAATAGCAATTTTTACATACGAAACAGGTATCTTTTTACCGATTTTATATTTCATATATGATTGGATCAATAAGCAGGACTTAAAAAAATCGCTGTATTTTGGACTACCCTTGGGATTATTTGGAATTGCCCGTTTAACAAATTGGCTTGGATATGGCTCGTGGCCAAACAGTAATGATATGACAAGTCAAAATGAATTTTTGACTACCTATTTACGCATGATATTACATTCTATAGGTGAAACCATAAATAACGTCATATTTTCTTCTTATGGATTAAGTAGTCTAAATCCGATGATACTTCTGGGTTTAGTCGTAATGGATATATTAATAATAGTATTTATATTTAGATATATATTAATAGAGCTCAAATGGGATAATTTTGATGGAAATTATAAAAATATGATGAATTTGGTGCTTATTTCAATTGCAGGATTGATACTCAGTTACATTCCAATGGCCATTAGAGGTTATCTCGCTACACGCCACGTTCTCTTTATTGATATTTTCATTTCTCTGCTTTTGGCGATATTTATTGGTTTTATTGCCAAAAAGCGTATGTTTGTATTTTTGATGTATATTATAATTATTTTTTGTGTTATAGTAAACCAGGGGTTATATATAAATTGGATAACATCAGGGGCAATACAGGAGAGTGTAAATCATTCAATATTCGATAATTCGAATAAATTAAATCAGTATAATTATATATATATTAATGCGACGGACTTGTCCAAAACAAAACCAAATTCTGTGATTTATGCGTTATCAAATAAAGATGAGATGATGCGATCTCAAGAAAAGGATAGAATATACTCACCATATATCCATAGTCCTGGTCTTGAACCTGGGGCAGTAATCTCAATGATTGAAGCAGCTAATATAAATTTATCAAAAACTACTTTGATTTATGGTAATTATGAAGGTAACAATATTTTCATCAGTTCTGAAAATACTACCCTTACTTATCAAAATGGCTCTTCAGGAAAATATGAAACAATCAACAGGTCCGAATATTTTGAATTTAATGCATCGAATCTTCTTACCTATTACAAATCTTACGAAAATACAAGTTTCCTTTTTTCAGCAAATCGCAATCTAATGAAGTGATAAGATAAAGATATAAGTATTTATACATTTAAAACCGTGTTGAGGATTACTGTGAATAAATGGATTTGCAGAATAAATTTAAATTAAAATGAGGTAAGTCGATGAATTATTCCCCATCAAAAAGTAAAGTTGCATTAATTACGGGCGGATCAAAAGGTATCGGGCGGGAATGTGCGATCGCACTTGCCAGACATGGATATAAGATAGCGATCAATTATTTTAGAAATAATGAGCTGGCGATCGAAACGCAGGAAAAAATCGAAAAAATCGGTGTTGATACATATTGCGTCCGGGCTGATATATCAGACAAACGTCAGGTCAAAGATATGATAGAGACAGTATTAAATAAGTTTGATCATATTGATGTTCTTGTTAATAACGCAGGAATTTCTGAAATAAAAAATATAGAGGATATTGATGAAGAGAGTTGGGATAGTGTGATGGACATAAATCTAAAAGGAACTTTCTTTTGTTCACAGATGGTTTTGAAGCACATGAAGGAACAGCGCAAAGGGCGGATCATAAGCATCGCCTCCCAGGCCGGGCAAACCGGCGGGATTTTCATTGGTGCCCATTATTCGGCTTCAAAAGCGGGTATTATTTGCCTGACGAAAACCCTCGCTAAAATCGGAGCACCTTTCGGGATTCTCGTGAATTGCGTATCTCCCGGACTTATCGAAACTGATATGTCGATGGAATATCCCGAAAATTTGAAGAAAAATTTGATTGATTCCATACCCCTTGGAAGAATGGGGCAGCCCGGTGAAGTAGCAAGTGTTGTGGCCTTTTTGGCTTCTGAAGAAGCCAGTTATATAACCGGGGCCAATATACCTGTGAATGGCGGTATGTTCATGCCTTGATATTGATTATATTATAATAAAAATTAGAGAAATAGAAAAAATATACAGGAGAATATTAAATGAAAGTCGTTGGTATGATACCGGCCAGGATGGGTTCTTCAAGATTTCCTGGCAAACCCCTGGAAAAGATACTTGGAATTCCCATGGTAGAACATGTTTATAAAAGATCTGAAATGAGCCTGACACTGGATGGATTATTCGTAGCCACCCCGGATAAAGAAATCAAAAAAATTGTGGAGGGTTTTGGCGGTGAAGCAATAATGACGTCACCCCTTCATGACAGGTGCACTGACAGGATTGCTGAAGCAATGGAAAATATTGAAGCTGACATTGTTGTAAATATACAGGGAGATGAACCCATGCTATATCCCGATATTATTGATCTGAGCGTAAAGCCGCTTCTTGAAGATGAATCTATTTTGTGCAGCAATCCAATTGTAAAGATCAATGATATTAATACGTTCAATGATCGCAATCAAATAAAGGTAGTATGCGACCAGCAAGGCTTCATACTTTTTATGTCGCGTGAGCCGATTCCTACTATGGTTCGAATGGGTATGAAAATCCCTATGTTGAAACAGATTTGCATAATGCCTTTCAGGAAGGATTTTTTAGTCACATATAATCATTTACCCCAAACGCCACTTGAAATATCTGAATCAGTTGATATGCTCCGTGTGCTGGAACATGGATACCGGATAAAGGCTGTCGAAGTACCCTTCGAGACTTTTAGTGTTGATACTGCCCAGGATTTGGTCAAAGTTGAAAAATTGATGAAGAATGACCCACTGTTAGAAAAATATATGTAAATAATACAGGTACAAAAAAATGTTAGCTCTTGTAAAAACCAAAAAAGGAACTGGTAATATCGAGTTAATGGATGTTGAAATCCCAAAGATCGGGGTGAACGAGGTATTGATAAAAGTCCAGGCCGCAGGCATCTGCGGGACCGATATACATGTAAAAAATGATGAATTCCCATACTGGCCGCCTGTAATCCTCGGACATGAATTTTCCGGAAATATCATTGAAACAGGTTCTGAGATTAAGGATTACCGGATAGGTGACAGGGTTGTTGCCGAGCCGCACACGTTAGCATGCGGTAAATGCTATTATTGCAGGACCGGGAACATACAGATATGTTCATCCAAAAGATCCATCGGCTGGGGGATTGATGGTGCTTTTACAGAATATATCAAGATGCCTGAAAAACTGCTACATAGAATACCCGATAATATGTCCTATGAAAATGCTGCTGTAATTGAACCGACAGCTAACGTTGTCCATGATGTACTGGAGCGGGGAAAGGTAGAACCTGAGGATTTTGTAGTGGTATTAGGTCCAGGTCCGATAGGCCTTCTTGCCGCCATGGCCGCCAAAGCTCAGGGTGCAAGGGAAGTTGCCATTGTGGGAACTCCAGAAGATGAAAACTTGCGCCTCAAAATCGCTAGGGATGTTGGGATAGATCATGTGATCAATATCGCAGATGAAGATCCGTTAAACAGGATACTCGAATTAACCGATAACAATGGAGCGGATCTTGTGGTGGAAGCTAGCGGGGCAGAGCCTGCGATTAATATGGCAGTCAATCTAGTCCGAAAAAAAGGCAGGATTACCGTGATAGGAATGACCGGCAAGAAAAAGATAGAAGTTCCCTGGGATACAGCCATTTTCAAGGCATGTGATGTCCTTTTCAATTTTTCTACAAGCTACACAAGCTGGAACAGGGCTATCAGCATGGTCGCTCAGGGGAAAATAAATATTGACGCCATTATCACTCACCGCGAACCTCTTGCAAATTGGGAGAAAACTTTTGATTCTGTCGAAAATAAGAAAGCAATCAAAGCGCTGCTGATTCCATGAAATAATACGAGACAATTTTATGAAATTAAGTCTGGCCCTGACACCTGAAAAAACTACTTTTGCTCCACTTCTTTTCGCCGGTGATATGGAAGAGGGTATTAAAAAAGCAGCAGAACTAGGTTACGATGGTGTGGAACTCAATATCCGGGATCCACTACAAATTGAAAAAGATAAACTCATAGAGTTGGTGCACTCAAATGGATTGGAAGTGGTGGCCCTGGGTACCGGGCAGGCTTATATCAAGGACGGCCTGAGCCTGGCAAATCCAGATCCGGGTATCAGATTCAAAACAATAAATAGGCTGAAAGATCATATCAATCTGGCCCAATACCTGGGCGCCCAGGTTGTGATTGGTGGAATAAGGGGAAGGTTCAGTTCCGATGAAGCCAGAAGGGTCGAATACAAGAGTTCAATAAGCGCTATGCTTGAATGCATTAAATTCGCAAATGAGCTTGGTGTGACCCTTACCGTTGAGCCGATCAACCGGTATGAAACGAATTTCATTAATACAATTGAAGAAGGGCTCTCCTTTCTGTGTGACCTGAAGGATAATAATGTCAAGTTGCTCGCAGATACTTTTCATATGAATATAGAAGAGACATCATTCACAAAAAGCTTAAAAGCGGCAGGGAATAAACTGAGCCATATACATTTAGTAGATAGCAACCGCTTAGCCCCAGGAAAAGGCCATACAGACTTCTGCAATATTATAAAAACACTTCGTGATATAAAATACAGGGGTTATTTATCGGCTGAAATCCTTCCAAACCCGGACAGCGAAACCGCTGCGAGAACAAACATTAATTATGTTAGGAAATTACTATAGATCATGATATATCAATTTTCCAGGAGATATTTATAAATGAAAATTATTATTACAGACTGCGACCATGGTTTTTTTGATCCTGAAAAAAAAGTAATCGAAGGAGCCGGACATATTTTAGACATTCATCAGTGTAAATCACCTGAAGAAGTTGTACGGGCAGCCCATGATGCAGATGCGATCATATGTCAATATGCCCGGATCAATAAAGAAGTATTGCAATCAATGCCAAAATGCAGGGTTGTGGGTCGTTATGGTGTTGGCCTGGATAATATAGATATTGAAGCTGCCACAGAACTTGGGATCAAAGTTGTACATACGCCTTTTTTTTGCTTCCCGGAAGTAGCAGATCATGCAATGGGATTGATATTGGCCCTGGCAAGACAGCTTGTCAATATGAACAATTTAATAAAATCAAATCAAAATAAAAGCTGTATGAACTATGGGAATATGTTGAGCTACATGAAGAATGTGGAAAGACCGACAAGACAGATAATTGGCATAATTGGCTTTGGCAAGGCAGGAAAAGAAGTAGCCAAACGGGCGATGAGTTTTGGTTTCAAGATCATTGCATTCGATCCGAATATTCCACCGGAGATATTTTCCGCACATTGTGTTTGTAAGGTTTCACTTGAAGAGTTGTTACAGAAATCTGATATTGTAACCTTGCATGCACCATTGACAGCTGAAACAAGAGGGTTGATAGATAAAACGGCGTTATCAAGGATGAAACCGTCGGCATATTTAGTAAATACTGCCCGGGGGGGGATCGTGAATGAGGCGGCGCTTATTGAAGCATTGCAAAACAATTGTATTGCAGGAGCTGCACTGGATGTTACCGAAATAGAACCTATTCCAAATAATCACCCTTTCCTGAGTATGGATAATGTTCTTTTAACTCCGCATGTCAGTTTTTATTCAAACACATCAATCCAAGACATGAAAATGAAAGTGGCTGATTATACGGTAAATGCTCTTAGTGGTCAGGGAAAATATGCACTTGCAAATCCTAAAGTCCTTAAAAATACCCAAGATTTTATTATGTGGCATACCTGAATAAGTACATAAATAAGTGATATAAATGTATATATTTAGGATTGAGTGTATATGAAAATCTTGATTTCAAGTGACTCGTTTGGAAAGATCAACAGAGATTCGATAATAATTATCGAAGCCGCTGGATTTGAACCAGTGCTCAACCCCTACGGCAGGAAGCTTGAGTTCGGGGAATTTGTTAAGCTTATCAAGGATGCTGTGGGTCTGATCGCAGGGACCGAAAAGATCACATCCGAATTGCTTGAAAATGCGCCTATGTTAAAGGTCATATCCAGGTACGGTGTCGGGATTGATAATATTGATATGAAGGCTACAAAAAAATTGGGAATAATAGTACGAAATACACCTGATGCGCCGTCCCAGGCCGTAGCTGAACTTAGTCTTGCGTTGATATTGAATCTATGCAGGCGGGTGAGTGAAGCCGACAGAAATATCAAGAACAATAACTGGTCACCGTTGATTGGCAGTCTCCTTTCAGGAAAAACACTGGGTATTATCGGCCTTGGAAGGATAGGAAGAAAGTTGGTAAAACTAATCCAGCCATTCAATATGAAAATATATGCGTATGATCCTTATCCTGACCATGAATTTGTCTCATCAAATAATATTATGCTGGCATCATTGGATGTCGTCATGTCTGAAAGTGACATAATATCCCTTCATGTGCCACTATCTGATAATACGTATCACATGATAGGGAAAAAGGAACTATCTTTAATGAAAAAGGGCGGCGTAATAATCAATACTTCACGTGGTGGCCTGATAGATGAAGAAGCCCTTGTGATTGCTTTAA
Organism: Candidatus Methanoperedens sp.; assembly: GCA_041648475.1. Lineage (GTDB taxonomy): Archaea > Halobacteriota > Methanosarcinia > Methanosarcinales > Methanoperedenaceae > Methanoperedens. The sequence goes on from JBAZOV010000002.1 coordinate 67,443, forward strand.
AAAATGACTCTATAAAAGGTGCTGCGATCGATACTTTTGAAAAAGAACCATATAATGGTGCTTTAACAGGTTTCAATAATGTTATTTTGACAAGTCATATGGGCTCATCTGCAATAGAAACGCGCAAACAAATGGAATTGGAAACAGTGAACAACCTGCTAGAAGCATTGAAGGAGAAGGGAATATGAAAGCAACAGTCTTTGGAGGGTCAGGTTTTCTTGGAAGTCATCTTGCGGATGCATTGCAAAAAGGGGGAAACAAGGTGGTTATTTTTGACAGGATATCATCTCCCTACCTGCAAAAAGAACAGGAAATGATAGTTGGGGATATCCTTGACAGAGAAGCAGTAAAAATGGCTGTAAAGGACAGCGATGTTGTGTATAATTTTGCAGGCATAGCAGATCTTGAAAAAGCTAAAGAAGATCCTGTCAAGACTGTTGAAACCAATATACTTGGCAACACAATTATTCTGGACGCCTGCAGGGAATACAATATCAAAAGGTTTGTTTTTGCAAGCAGTCTGTATGTCTACAGTAAAGCAGGCTCATTTTACAGGAGTAGTAAACAGGCTTGTGAATTAATAATTGAAAACTACAGAGAGGATTATGGGCTTCCTTACACAATCCTCAGATACGGCTCATTATACGGCCCAAGGGCGGATGAGAATAACTTCATCTACAAGATATTAAATCAGGCAATTGCGCAAGGAAAGATCACGCGCTACGGAGATGGCGAGGAATTAAGAGAATATATACATGTCGAGGATGCCGCAAGATTCAGCGTTGATATTCTTTCAAAGGAGTTTGAAAATGAATATGTGATACTCACAGGCCATCAGCAGATGAAAATACGAAATCTCCTTACAATGATCGATGAAATGCTCGGAAATCGATTGGAAATCGAATACCTTCCGACTAAATCAAATCTGCACTATAATATTACACAATACTCTTTCAGCCCAAAGATCGCGAAAAAATATATTGGCAAGTATTATTTTGATATCGGCCAGGGGTTATTGCAGTGCCTTGAGGAAACATACAAGAAACAACATAAATATAAAGAGGTCAGCGGTCTGTTAATGCGGGATGATTAAAAGTGGTCAGTGCAATAATATTTGATTTTGACGGAGTTATCATAGAATCCTTTGATATAAAGACGCATGCATTCAGGGAATTATTTAAGATGTATCCCGATGAAGTGGATGAAATAGTTGAATATCATCAACAAAACGGCGGCGTTTCAAGGTATAAGAAATTCAAGCATATTTATAGCCAGATACTGAAGCAGCCTCTTGATGAGAAGACCTGCATGGAGCTTGGCAAAAAATTCTCAAACCTTGTTGTGGAAGAGGTTATAAAATGTTCCTATGTTCCCGGTGTGCTTGAATTCATTCGTGAGAAATCCAGAATAATGGAATTATTTGTGGCTTCAGGAACACCTGAAGATGAATTGAATTCCATTATGAGTGCAAGGGGGATATCCAAATATTTCAAAGGAATTTATGGTAGTCCTGACACTAAATCGGAAATTATCCAGGAAATTCTCAACATGGAGAAAATCAATTGCAAAGATGTTGTTTTTATAGGGGATACAATAAATGATTACAATGAAGCATGTAAGGTTGGTGTGCCATTCATGGCCAGGATCAATACAATGACAAATAATCCACTTATGGAACTTGACATCCCAAAATTCCATGATTTCTATGAACTCAATGTCAGAATATAAAATACTCTCTTACCCAATTAATGATACTACTCCACTCTACGTAGGAACTCCTGAACCCAGTATCACACCTCAAAGTCTGATCAAGAATGGTAATATAAGCAATAGTTATATAATCTCACTCCACAATCATACGGGTACACATATCGATGCTCCGAACCATTTTATTGAAAATGGAAAAAACATATCACAGTACAAGATGGATGAACTCATTTTTAAAAATCCGGTGATCATTGATTGCCCGAAGGGATGTGCAGCTTTAATAAAGCCAGATGATCTGAAACATGCTTCACAAAAGCTCCTAAGAGGCGATTGTCTACTTTTGCGTACAGGTTTCGGGCGATTCAGGGGGGAAGAAAAATACCGGACTCATAACCCGGGTATTTCCCCGGAAACGATTGTATGGATCAGGAAAAATTATCCTGGTATTCGATGCATCGGTATCGATAGCATTTCAATATCTTGTTTCCAACATAGAAATGAAGGACGGAAGGCACATAAAGCTGCATTTTTTGAAGAAAATGGGCTTGGTGAACCTTTATTGTTGATAGAGGACATGAAACTGGATTTAAACCTGTCTGAAGAAAGACTTGAGATAGTGATGGTATTGCCATGGCAGATCGAAGGATTGGATAGTGTGCCATGCAGCATAGTAGCTAAATTATTGAATTAAAGCATGAAAAAAAATCATATTATTCTGGCATTTCCCTGCAATGACACAACACACATAAAAAAGGCATTTCCAGGCAACGAAACGATTCCATGGGTATATTTGGGGCAGGATTTCTTCAAGCGGCGGAACATGGCTCGAGATTTAGGGGACAGATTCAGTCATATCAATATCGCAAGGCTCCATGATCAGGTCGCAGCAGATTTAAGGATTTCCTATGTCCGCTGGGTAGATAATCTAAACAGACTTCATGGAAATGACATAGAATGGTGGTTCGGATCTATTTCCTCTAGGAACCCTTACCACAACAATATTTTTCAGTATTGCTGCTATCTAGAGATCCTTGAACGATTGCAGATAAATGATGACAAAAGACCCATGCTTGTTGTTTTAGAATCGCCAGGGCTTGCACGTGCAATCATGAAATGGGCGGATGGGAAAAACATTGCTAATGATATCATTCATAAAAGCAGGTTAGAGATAGGATTTTCTGAATCCTCTATTTTTTTTCTCAGATGGGGAAAATTTATTATTATCGCAATAATGCGTTGGATAGCTGCTTACATCACAGGGAAAATGTTTGAATCAAAAAAATTCAAAGATATGGTTGTAATTCTAGACACTTTTGTTCATGACTATTCCTTAAACGAGGATGGAACCTTCAAAGACCGCTATTTTCCGTATCTTCATGAATATCTCTCAAAAAAAGGAAAAACCGTGGTGGTACATCCTGTTCTAGTCGGTTTTAACTATAACTATTTTTCAATTTATAAAAAAATGAGAAAAAGTAAAACAAACTTCATCATGAAAGAGGATTTTTTACATTTTTCAGATTATCTTTCAGCCTTCATTTATCCTTTAAAGGTTTTATGGCAGAAGATCAAAGCACCTTTATTCCAGGGGTTTGATATTTCTGATATATTGAAGGAAGAAAGAATAGAAAATCCAGTTACTCCTGCTCTTGAAGCTATATTGATTTATCGTTTATTTCTGCGCCTTGGAACTTCAGGATTGCGACCAGAATTGATTATAGACTGGTATGAAAACCAGGTCATTGATAAAGCACTAATAGCAGGTGTCAGAAAGGCCTTTCCCACTGTAAAAATAATTGGTGTGCAGATGTTTATCCACAGTTTTAACCTTATCAGTCAATTTCCTTCTCAATCCGAGGCTGAAGCAAATATTATTCCGCACCTCTTACTTGAAACAAGCAGGTACCAGTGCCAGAGGGTGAAGTCCTTTACTGAAGCGATTTCATGCAGTTCTGCTGCAGCTCTGAGATATTCGCATATATTTGATGAACCTGAAAAAAATCAGGCTCAAGAGGCAAAGAGTATTCTGGCATTGCTACCATTCACAATCGATGAGTCGGTTGAAATATTAGAGACATTGAAAGAAATATTGGAGGTAATTAGGGATGATATCCGAATATTGATCAAGGGACATCCGGATTATACATCCGAAGAATTGATTAATTCTTTTGGAGAGAAAATCTGGCCAGATAGATTTGAGATTTACCGTGGAACTCTATCCGAAGTTTTGAACCATGCATTGCTGGTGATTTCGTCCAATTCAAGTTCAATGGTCGAAGCTGCAACAAAAGGGATACCGGTTATTTTTCTTGGAAGGCAAACAGCTATAAATTATAATATGCTGCAGGATTCAAAAATCGATATTGTTACCGAATGCTTTTCAACTTCAGAATTAGTTATAGCTATAGAAAAGTATCTCAATTTAACCCCGACTGAAAAAACCAAATATAAAGAAATGGGTAAAAAATTACGTGATCTTTTCTTCACACCTGTGAATGAAGAAACTTTATTACCCTTTCTTGGTATTGAGAAGGATCGATAAATGGTAACTAATAAAAATCCAGAATACACTCCTGACAGGAGGTATTCTTATAGATATTAAGAAAGTTTTACTGATAGTCCCTCCCGCATATACCTTTAAATCTCCCCGTGATATCAATCCACTGCCTCCAATGGGACTGGGATACATAGCAGCAGTTATAGAGAACATGGGGGTCAATGTCAGGATACTCGATTGCCTCATTCGCGGGTGGGATCATGAAGAAAGGATAGATGATCTGCTCATAAAAGTGGGTTTATCTGATGAAGAAATCGAACATTATATCTGCGAATACAAGCCCGACATTGTAGGAATAAACTGCCAGTTCAGCAGACAATATAAAATATATCACCATCTTCTTGCTCTAGTCAAAAGAATCCATCCTGAGTGCATAACGATAGCTGGCGGTCCGCATGTAACGGTATGCCCGACAGAAATCTTAAAAGACCAGAACTGTGATTTTATTCTTATCGGAGAAGGGGAGGAGTCGTTCAAGACTCTTATCCAGGCACTAATTCAAGGTACGGATCTAAAATCGATCGATGGGCTGGGATGGAAATCAGAGGGGAAGCTTATCCAGAATGAAAAGAGCAAATGGATAGCCGATCTAGATTCAATACCTTTTCCAGCTTATCATATAATGGAACTTGAGAGATATTTTGGACTTTCCGCATCACACGGCATGCGTCATAAGAAACGATTCTCTCCTATCATAACATCAAGGGGCTGCCCGGCAAAATGCACATTTTGCAGTGCATATAAGGTGTGGGGGAACCGGTACCGATTGAGGTCAGTGGATAATGTTATTGAAGAGATGCGGTTGCTGCGGGACAGGTATGGTGTCGAGGAATTGATGTTCGAGGACGATAATGTAACCGCAAATCCAAAACGGGCAAAGGAACTATTTTCTCGAATGATCGAGGAAGGTTTCAATTTCATATGGGATACACCCAACGGTGTCGGCGTGTGGTCTATGGATGAAGAGATGTTAGACATCATGAAGCAATCAGGATGTATCAAATTGAACTTCCCAGTAGAGAGCGGGTCGCAGTTTGTTCTGAACAATATCATACATAAACCATTAAAATTGAATAAAGTTGTGGGCTTGACAACGTATTGCAGAAAAATAAGCCTGGATTACGGTATGTTCCTGGTGATAGGGATGCCTGGCGAAAAACTGACTGATATGTGGACATCTATCCGCTTTGCCGCTTATTGCAGGTGTTATTCTCCCCACATTTCAGTAGCAACTCCATATCCGGGTACCAAACTGTTTGAGGAATGTATGCAAAAAGGATTTTTTGTTCATGAATTCACCCTGGATGATCTATTTATAAGGAGTTTCATTATAAGGACTCCTGAATGGGATGAACATGACCTGAGGAGAATACTATTGAAAGCATATATATATCTCAACATCAGGAGTATGATGGATAATCCAGGCGCATTATTGACAAGAATCATTGAAAAACTAAGAAATCCGATATCAATATTGAAATATCTAAAAAGTACATTATGAATTTAATGCAAAAGAGATTATTTATAATACTAATGAGATTAGTTGATGAATCAGGAAGTGAACAATGATCTCTCTCTTCGGTGATATCTACCGCAACAAAAAAGTCCTTGTCACAGGCAACACCGGCTTCAAAGGTTCATGGCTCAGTGCATGGCTGCTGAAACTCGGTGCAGACGTATACGGCTTATCTAACGGTATCCCTACGCATCCATCCCATTTCGAAGCTGCGAACTTGAAAGACCGAATCAAATATATTGAAAAAGACATCTGCGTTTTTGAAGAAGTCGAAAAGGTTATTTCCAGAATAAGACCTGATTTTGTGTTCCACCTTGCAGCTCAATCCCTCGTCCGGATTTCATACAACGACCCGGCGCTCACGATCAAGACCAATGTGCTCGGTACGATGAATGTTCTTGAAGCACTCAGGCAGGTAAACCATCCCTGCAGTGCTGTGATGATCACAAGCGATAAGTGCTATGATAACGTAGAATGGATATGGGGTTACAGGGAAACAGACGCCCTTGGCGGAAAAGACCCTTATAGCGCATCAAAAGGTGCAGCTGAACTTGTGATCAAGACCTATGCAAATTCCTTTTTCAATAAGGAAGAAAGTAATGTAAAAGTTACATCTGTCAGGGCAGGAAATGTCATTGGAGGAGGGGACTGGGCACGGGACAGAATTGTTCCAGATTGCATGAGAGCATGGTCATCGGGAAAGTATGTGACAGTACGCAACCCTGGGGCGACACGACCATGGCAGCATGTGCTTGAACCTCTCAGTGGCTATCTTCATGTGGGAGAGAAGCTCTATGAAGATCCAAAACTGAATGGGGAGCCGTTCAATTTCGGACCACCGGCAGACCAGAATCATACTGTTGGTGAGTTGATAGCGCAAATGCAAAAAAGATGGCCGGGAGGAGTCGATGTGATCCAGTCTCACAGGGATGAAAAAGAAGCTAACCTTCTGAAACTATGCTGCGATAAGGCACTGCACATGCTGGGCTGGAAAGCGAACATGAATTTTCAGGAGACTGTAAAATTTACTGTTGACTGGTATAAAACGTATTATGAACAACAAGAAGATGTTTTCAAAATGACTTCTGACCAGATAGAAGATTATGTCATGATAGCAGCAGAACGAAAATTGATTTGGGTGAATGGCAATGATTGAAGGAGTTATTCTTACCCCTCTTCGGATCATCCCGGGTGAAAATGGCGATGTCCTGCATGCGATAAAGGTCACAGATCCATTATTTGCCGGATTCGGGGAAGCTTATTTTTCCACGGTCAATAAAGATGCGATCAAAGCCTGGAAACGCCATAGAAAAATGACCCTCAATCTGGTAGTTCCGTGCGGAGAGATAAAATTTGTCCTTTATGATGATAGGCAGGGTTCTTCGACCTGTGGAAATATTTCTGAAATAATCCTTTCCCGCCTAAATTACCAGCGTTTGACCGTTCCACCGATGATCTGGATGGGGTTCAAAGGACTGGGGAAGGGATTAAATATGCTTTTGAACGTATCTGACATACCACATGATCCGGATGAAGTCGATCGACAGGATGCGTTCGAAAATAATATTAATTATGAATGGGAAGGATAAAATATGAAAACAGTAATCCTCGCAGGCGGATTCGGTACTCGTCTATCCGAATATACAGATATCATCCCAAAACCGATGGTGGAGATCGGGGGGCAGCCGATATTGTGGCACATTATGAACATCTATGCACATTATGGCTACAAAGACTTCGTTATAGCTCTTGGATACAAAGGAGAAGTGATCAAGGACTATTTTCTGAATTACTATTCACTGAAGTCAGACTTCACAATAGATCTTTCCAACGGTAGTGCGAATTATAATCGGAAAAAGACCGTGGACTGGAAAGTCACCCTTGTGGATACAGGTTCAAGTTCGATGACAGGAGGACGCGTAAAAAGGCTTGAGGAATATATCGGGGAAGGGACCTTTATGCTCACTTATGGTGATGGTGTTGCAAATATAGATATCGCAAAATTGGTAGAATTCCATAGTAAACATGGCAAGATGGCGACTATCACTGCAGTGCATCCTGCTGCCAGGTTCGGGGAACTTGTCCTATCCAAGGAGAATAACGTGATGTCCTTCAAGGAAAAGCCGCAAACCACACAGGGATGGATCAACGGCGGCTTTTTCGTACTTGAGCCTGAATTCCTTGATCTTATCGAAGGAGATTCAACAGTCCTTGAAGAAGGACCATTGGAGAGCACAGCTCGTTCAGGGCAGCTTAAGGCATATCTGCATGATGGGTTCTGGCAGTGCATGGACACGGTGCGGGATAAGAACGTTCTGGAAGAACTATGGCAGACAGGGAAAGCAAGATGGAAAGTGTGGCCCTGATGGAAAAACTGATCCGCTTATCAAAATCCGTTATTGGCGAGTCTGAAAAACGGGCAGTAATGGGTGTGCTTGACCGAGAATATCTTGGCATGGGCAAAGAAGTCCAGGAGTTTGAAAATACACTCGGTCAGTTCTTTAACAGACAGGCGGTATGCGTTAATACAGGCACTGCTGCTCTTCACCTGGCATTACAGGCATCAGGTATTGGACCCGGTGATGAAGTGCTTGTTCAGTCCCTTACATATGTAGCCTCTTTCCAGGCAATATCAGCTACTGGCGCAACACCTGTTCCCTGCGAGGTCGATCCGGATACGGTCACGCTGGATGTGAATGATGCGCGCAGGCGCTTGACAGAAAAGACAAAAGCCGTTATGCCAGTACATTATGCAGGAAGCATGGGGGCTCTGGATAAGATATTCGAATTTTCACAGGAGAATGGTTTGCGTGTCATAGAAGATGCCTGTCATGCTTTCGGAGGTTACTACAATGGAAAGAAAGTAGGCAGCTTCGGGGATATAGCATGCTTTAGCTTTGACGGGATCAAGAACATAACATGTGGAGAAGGCGGGGCCATTGTTACCAATGATGAGGATGTGCTCCAGAAAGTACGAGATGCACGTCTTTTAGGGGTGGAAAAGGACACAGAGAAAAGATATAAAGGTGAGAGAAGCTGGGATTTTGATGTTAATTCCCAGGGTTTCCGTTATCACATGAGCAATATCATGGCAGCCATAGGCATCGAGCAAATGAAAAGGTTACCTGAATTCTCATTAAAACGAATAACTCTCGCAAAAAGGTACCAGAAGAACCTTTCATCATGCAATTCAATTGAATTGCTAAAACAGGATATGGGAGCCATCGTGCCGCACATATTCGTGATAAAATTAAAGGATGTTGATCGGGATAAGATCAGGGAACAATTGCTAAATTTGGGCATTCAGACCGGGGTGCATTATATGCCAAATCACCTTCTGAGTTTCTATCGCAGAGGTCCTCTCCCGGTAACCGAAGCCATTTTTCCCCGGCTCCTGACATTGCCGCTCCATCCGGATCTTGTGGAGGATGATATCGATCTAATCTGTGAAGAACTCATTCGCCTTATCGAGGAATAAAATGGTGTCAAACCCAAAAGTAAGCGTAATAATGAATTGCTATAATAGCTCAACATATCTTCGTGAGGCAATAGACAGCGTATATGCTCAGACATACAGGGACTGGGAGATAATCTTCTGGGACAATGCTTCCACAGATAACAGCGCAGCGATCGCAAAGAGCTTTGATGAGAAATTGAGGTATTTCCATGCAGAAAAGACAGTACCTCTGGGCCATGCCAGGAACCTTGCCATTGAGAAGGCACGGGGTGAATATATAGCATTTTTGGATTGCGACGATATGTGGCTGCCTGAAAAACTGGAAAAACAGATTGAGTTTTTGGAATCGCATGATGACATAGCGATGGTATATTCTGATATACTGAACATCGATGGTAATGGCAAATCGATTGAAAATTACCTGAAAAATAAAAAATTTTATAGAGGAAATATATTTGAGAATTTATTGATATACAATTTTATTGCTATATTAACAGTCGTTATTCGCAAGAAAATACTGGATAAAGTCGGTATGTTCGATAATAATTATATGATAGATGAAGATTATGAGTTGTTTCTGAGGATATCTGAATCTCATAAGATAGACTTCCTGGATACACCGCTTGCAAAATATCGGATTCATGGGAATAACTGGTGCAAGAAAACGGATATCCTTGTAAAAGAGCAAAATAAGATACTTAATTACTGGATGGACAGGAAGGATATGGGCATAAAAGTCTGGTTCTCAGTTCATTTTATGAAATTAAGATTATATTTAAGATTGATAAAATTCCATATATCAAATAGAATAATGGTAGGGTGAAATATGTTCTGGCAAGATAACAAAGTACTGGTAACAGGGGCAGGAGGGTTCATAGGAAGCCATCTGGTGGAGTCGCTCGTAAGGAAAAAAGCAAAGGTCAAGGCTTTTGTCCATTATAATTCAAGAAACGATTGGGGCAATCTTGAACTCTTGCCGCACGATGTCCTTGAAAAGATAGAGATAATAACAGGCGATATCAGGGACCCATTCTGCGTGAGAAATGCGGTCAAAGGATGTGACACTGTGTTCCATCTGGGTGCACTCATAGCGATCCCGTATTCCTATCTTGCCCCCAAAGATTTCGTGGACACCAACATCCTGGGAACTGTGAACATCATGCAAGCCTGCAAAGATGAAAACGTTAGCAAAATAGTCCATACCTCAACAAGCGAGGTTTATGGGACAGCGATCTATACCCCTATCAATGAAAAACATCCTCTGCAGGGACAGTCCCCATATTCAGCCAGCAAGATCGGAGCTGACATGATGGCGCAAAGTTATTATAATTCTTTCGAGCTGCCGGTTGCCACGATCCGACCGTTCAACACATTTGGTCCGCGCCAGTCGGCAAGGGCGGTCATTCCAGCCATATGCTCCCAGATACTCTCAGGGAAGAAGAAAATACATGTGGGGCTACTGAGCCCTGTGCGCGACTTTACATTCGTGCAGGATACTGTGAACGGATTCCTGAAAATCGCTGAGTCCGAAAGATCTATCGGAGAAGTGATCAATATCGGATCGGGAAAAGGCATAAGCATCGGGGATCTATTAAAGACCATCATTGACCTGATAGGAAAAGATATCAGCATCATAAGCGATGATGAGCGCATGCGCCCCTCAAAGAGCGAAGTCATGACCCTGCTATGCGACAACCGGAAAGCCAGAGAACTCGTGGGCTGGGAGCCGACGTTCACGCTGGAAGATGGGCTGAAGGAGACCATAAAATATGTTCAAGAGCATCTGGAGAAATATAAAGCTAATATATATAATGTTTGAGGATATATGCAAGCAGTAATACTGGCAGGCGGAAAAGGGACAAGGCTTCGACCATATACGACTGTATTTCCGAAACCTCTCGTTCCTGTGGGTGATGTTCCAATACTTGAGATCATAATCAGGCAGCTAAAGAAACACAGCTTTGATGAGATAGTCATCTCGACCGGTCATCTTGCCGAGCTCATAGAGGCATATTTCGGGGACGGTTCACGATGGGGAGTCCATATCGATTATGTAAGGGAATACAAGCCCTTGAACACCGCTGGGGCACTTGGATTGATAGATAACCTCAGAGAAAATTTCCTGGTAATGAATGGGGACATCCTCACAACACTCGATTACAGTCAGATATTCAATTTCCATATTGAGAAAAAAGGTATCGCGACCATAAGCCTGCACAAGCGAGAGGCTAAGATAGATTACGGGGTCATCGAAATGTCGCAGGATTCCAGGCTTGATAAATACATAGAAAAGCCAGCATACCAGTTCCTTGTGAGCATGGGAGTGAATGTGCTTAGTGCGCGGTGCAGGGAATACATAGGGAAGAACGAGTCCATAGGTTTGCCAGATCTCATGATGAGAATGAAAGAAGAAGGCGAAAACATATATTGCTATCCCAGCGATTGCTACTGGCTTGACATAGGAAGAGTTGAGGATTATCAGGTCGCACAGGATGAATTCGAACACCACAGGGAACAATTTCTACCGGATGAACAATAAAAAAATACTTATCACAGGGATTAACGGATTCGTTGGAAGGAACTTTCTGCAAGTCCTTCTGGAAAAAAGCCCGGATGCACAGATATATGGGATTGACAGAGCCCTCAGAACTGTTTCGCATTTCATTCCTGTGGAATGCGACCTTGCTGATCGAGAAAAAGTTAAATGTGTTCTCTCCGAAATCAGGCCTGATTATATATTCCATTTTGCTGGTACAGCCTATGCTAATGATTGGGATGTCCTTTTTTCATCTAATGTCAAGACAACTTTGAACATTCTTGAATCGGTGAAAGAATCGTCATTTAATCCAAGGATTGTCATTATCGGATCTGCTGCAGAATACGGTATCGCGAAGAATTTGCCCGTGAATGAGATGGCGATGCAAAATCCGACATCGCCATATGGCGCATCCATGTGCTGCCGGACAAATGTCGCGATTGCATTCAGAAATATGGGCCTTGATATCATTATCGGGAGGGTATTCAATACCACTGGTGCCGGTGTTACAGAACGAACCCCGGTTGGGTCATTTGCCAAACAGATAGCACAGATCGAAAAAGGAATTAAGCAACCTGTAATACATACAGGCAACCTGGAACCAGTGCGGGATTTTATTGATATTTCTGATGTTGCAGAGGCGTTCTTTGCTCTTGCGATTAAAAGTGAAAACGGTGGCATCTACAATATCTGTTCAGGAGCAGGTCATTCCATAGCAGATCTCCTTGATATATATTTGAAGCTCATATCCCATAAGATAACGATTTTGAAAGACAAATCGCTCTTTCGCAAGAATGATGTTTCAAGTATGTATGGTGATAACATGAAGATAAAGGAAGAGACCGGCTGGAAGCCGTCCGTTCCTCTGGATGAGAGCCTGAAGAACACATTGAATTATTTAAGGAATCAACAATGATCTCCATAATAGTCCCTGCTTACAACGAAGAAAAGCGCATTCGAGGCATGCTTGAGCTGTACGCAGGATATTTTTTTGAAAAATACAGAGATTGCGAGTTCATCGTAGTGGCTGACGGAAGCGACCGCACAGCAGCAATCGTTAAGGAGATGATTGCGATATTCCCAGGCATACGTCTCCTTGAATATGGAACGAGGCTGGGGAAAGGCGGCGGCATCATAGAGGGATTCAAGCAAGCCAGGGGGGATATCATGGCATTCGTGGATGCTGACGAGTCGGTTTCCCCCTCTGACCTGGACAGTATCATCGGCGCTCTTGATACCTCAGACTGCTCCATAGGTTCACGCCGTGCGCCTGGTGCAAAGATCACGCGCAGGCAGCCATTAAAACGTGAGACCATCAGCAGGGCGTTCAATCTTATGGTGAACCTGATGTTCAACCTGGGAATAAGGGATACGCAATGCGGGGCTAAAGCTTTCAAGAAAAAAGCTGTGGATTTGGTGGTACCAAAGATCAGTTCAAATGGTTTTGAGTTCGACGTTGAGCTCTTGTGGCGCATCAAAAAACATGGTTTCTCGATCGTTGAAGTGCCCATCGAGTGGAAACATAGTGAATATTCGCGCTTCAGTCTGAAGCATGCTCCGCGCATGTTCACAAACCTGTTGAGGATCCGATGCGAGCAAAAGGTATAATAAAGATATTGCATATGGGATGAGAAGAGGGAACTTGAAGAACAGATCTAAAACTAAAAAAAAGCAAGAAAGTGGGTGGCTTTCCAGATTCGATATATTTATTCCGATAGTTATACTGCTATCGATGATCAATCCTCTGCGCGCGATGATGTCCCAGTACTATATATTGGATTATCCTGACGATATCGTGTGGATGCATTATGCACAAGAACATTTTAACAACATTTCCGGCTTATTGACTGACAAGATCGGAACCGGCTTCAGACCGACTATAAATGTGCTTTACTATATCGTATATGCTATTTGGGGCTCGAACGAGACATATTTCTATCTTATGAATGGCGCGCTCTTTGCAGGTTCCATGTTATTCCTGTATCTCCTCATCCGTATGCTGCACAGCAGGATGGCCGGGATGCTCGCAGTAATGCTGTATCTTTTCCTGGATGCAAGCTTCATATTGGTGTGGAAGATGAACTACACCACGTCCATAGCCGAGATGTTCTTCATTACAGCAAGCTTGTATTATTCAATACATTTCTTTGAGAAAAAGGAGAGGGTGAGCCTTATACTTGCGATCATTCTAGGCATATTTGCCTTCTTTTCCAAAGAACCAAGCATGGTAATCATCCCTGCTGTAAATATCATCTATCTATTGCACAAGAAGGAACTGGGGATAAAAAACCGGGCGATCGCAATTGCAGTGAATCTTCTTCCTGTGATACTTCTGTATGTGCTGGTGGTACAACTTTCGCCTGAGGTGAACGTTTCTGCGAGTGTGCCAGTAAGCGAGCGTGTAAAGGAGCGACTGGTCTATTATGTCGAGCAGGAACTTTCATGGCAACTCAAGAATCCATACATATTCTTCCTTGGAATTGTGGGGACGTTCTATTTCCGAAAGTTCGGGAAAGATTCGTATGGCGGGATCCAGATAGACCTGATCAAAAACGTGATATCCATATCCATCATGGCAGCCGTGTATATAGCCTTGCAGAAGGGGGTATTGTATTCTCTCCCAGGGGCTATATTCGTGATGCTGCTATTGGCTATTGGTTTTGTACTTGGAAACACCATCCAGCGCATTGGTATTGCATGGTTCAGCGTCAGTTTTGCTCCCCTTCTTCTTACCTCCCAGATAGTGCAACCAACGTATCTGGCAGAGCCGAATCTTGGAATGTCACTGTTCCTGGGGGTAACACTCTGGGAGTTTTTGAAATATATATATTCGGGAGCAAGACCGAAGAATACCATTTCACGCATCTTCAATTATGCAAATATAGCAGTTGTTGTGCTGGTGGTCATAGTGCAGGTTTCTGTAGTTCCCACACAAATCGGAAATACCAATAACTATCATAATATGGTTTCGGATTCCCAGACTAGCTTCAGGGAAGCTGTGGATTATTTGACTGCAACTGCCAATAGTAATGCAACGATATATTATATATCAACCGAGGACCGCCAGAAAGTCGGAGGGGGGCAGATCGATGCAGATGTTTTCGGATGGTTGTTGTGTTTCAAGGGCCGATGCGACATAAGGATTGAGAAGGTGGTATCCGAAATACCAAAAGACGGGTACATTGTGCTTCTTAGCAATCTGGATGTGTATATCTTCACCAATGAATACAAGAACCTGACAACGCAAGTACAGGTATTAAAATCGATCAAGAACGGTGAGCGCGTGGCATATATTCTCAGGATGAAGAAATAGTCCCGTATATCCTTAGATATTCAAGGATAACTTTTTTGATGTCATATCGTTCTTCCACAAGCCCTCTTCCTGCTTCAGCCATATTTTCTGCAAGCTGCCTGTCTTCCATTAGAAGCATGATCTTTTCAGCGGTATCAACCGGATCATCGATTTTTACGAACAGGCAGTGTTTCCCGTGCTCAAATACCTGCGGAAGTTCTCCGACAGGCGTGGTCACCACGGGGATATTGCGTGACATTGCTTCTATCACCGCTCTTGGTGAAACCTCAAAAAAGGATGGGAGGACAAAGATATCCAGCGTTTCAATAAAACTATCCAGTTCAGACTGCGGCAGCCTGCCGAGAAATACTACCCCTTCAATGCCCTTCGCATACTCTTCAAGTTCGCTCCTTATTGGCCCGTCTCCTGCAATGTATAGCATGACATCGCTTTTCTTATTTTTAATAAGTCTGAAAGCAGAAATAAGGACCTTGAGATTCTTCTCGACCGATAACCGGCCAAAATAGCCGATTCTTTTTCCATCACTTCCCGGCATATCCGTTATTGTGCGGGCAGGATTGATGGGGAGAGGAATATAGATCAATTTTGAGTCCGGGATCCGAAATGTTTGCGACAGCCAGTTCCTTTCAAACTGGGCAGTGGAGATAACTGTATCAGCCGAATCAAATATATAAGAACCCATTGGCTTGTAGAGCCTGTGAAGAACCCTTCTGAAGAGCGATCTTGAAAAGCCGAAGGTATGCGGGGTGAAAATGAATTTTTTCTTTTTTGCCATGGCAGCAAATAGCGCCTGAAACGAATGATAGTTGTGCGCATGAATGACATCGCATTCGATTGACCTTAGGTAGAAATACATGCCAGGTGAGAAATAATATGCATCCCCTGGAGCGAATGCCCGGAAGCGTGAAACTCTCACCCCATTGATCACCTCTCTTTTTGGGAGCTTTCGTGAAGGGTCTGTGCACACCACCTCTACGTCATGTCCCATCTTTACCAGCATTTCGCTCAGTTCTTTCACATGCGTGGCAATGCCTCCTATATCAGGCAGATAAGTGGGACAGACCTGAATTATTTTCATTCTAATGTGCCCATGTGCAGGCATCATAAATAAAGTTTATATTATACGCACGGTTAGTTAGTATGAAAATATATGAAGATCATGCTCATACTTCCACCACTGATGGTCAAGGATAAGGGACTTTACGGTGTAACGCCCCCTCTTGGCATTGCTTATCTAGCTTCCGTACTTGAGAAGAGCGGGAATACCGTTCAACTCCTTGATTGCATAGTTGAAGGATATGATTCACCCATCAAGCATGATGGATTCGTCCACCTGGGACTGAACTGGCAGGAGATAGAAGAGAGGATATGCCTTTTTTCACCTGATATGGTGGGGATATCATGCATGTTTTCCATGATGTTCCCTGAAGCTCTGAAGGTTGCAGATATCGCAAAGGGCATTGACAGGAATATGTTTGTGGTGATGGGCGGGGCGCATCCATCCTCTGTTCCATATGATGTGCTCAGGTATGAAAATGTGGATTTTGTTGTGATCGGGGAAGGGGAAGAAACGCTTCTTGAAC
Source organism: Candidatus Methanoperedens sp. (assembly GCA_041648475.1). GTDB lineage: Archaea > Halobacteriota > Methanosarcinia > Methanosarcinales > Methanoperedenaceae > Methanoperedens. The sequence goes on from JBAZOV010000002.1 coordinate 84,112, forward strand.
TGGCAGGAGCCCTTAAGAAGAAAAGCGATTTCTATGGGATAGATGGACTCGGATACAGGATTAACGGAACTGTGACGGTCAATCCGAAGACAGGTTTTATCAAAGACCTTGATGCGCTTCCGTTCCCTGCGCGCCATCTTCTTCCAATGGAAAGATATTATGAGATCGGCGAATCCCATGGCGGTCTTAAAAGAAGCAGATATGCCAGTATAATAACCAGCCGGGGGTGCCCTGGGAAATGCGTTTATTGCTCCATCCATTCGGTATGGGGAAAAAGCTGGAGGCCCAGGAGCCCTGAAAACGTGCTTCTTGAGATAGAGCATCTGGTGAAGGAATATGGTATCAGGGAGATACATTTTGAAGATGATAATCTGACATTTGATCGAGAAAGATCAAGAATGATATTCCAGGGCATTATTGACAAAAGGCTGGACATCACATGGACAACTCCCAATGGTGTTGCAATCTGGAAGCTGGATGAAGAACTATTAAAGCTTATGAAGAAGTCCGGCTGCTATCAACTTAACCTTGGAATAGAATCCGGCAATGAACAGGTTCTTAGACAAATAATAAAGAAGCCACTCAAACTTGAAAAAGTGGGAGAAATTGTCAGAAAGATACGGGAAATTGGTATATGGACACATGGTTTTTTCATAATTGGAATGCCAGGAGAAACCAAAAAAACAATGGAGGATACAATTAATTTTGCTACAAGCATAGATCTGGACAGTGCAAATTTCTTCATTGCGACACCATATCCGGGTACAGAACTTTATGAATTATGCAAGAATAATGGTTTCATTAAGGATTATGATCTAAGAGCTCTTATGGTACAATCATCAATGATATCGACCGGGGAATTCTCTTGCGGGGAATTGCTTGAATTGCAGAAAAAAGCATACAGGCGATTCATGTTGCATATGATTAAAAGAGAGATATTTCACTTTAATATTGTACACAGGTTAATGCAATTGAGAAATATGGACGATATCCGTTTCATGTATAGAAAACTTTCCAGATTGATAAAAATAATAGGTTAAAATAATGAATATATTTTTTACTATATTTTCATTTTTTTTATTATTAATAACTATTTTTTCATTGTGGTTTCTCAGATATTGTAATGAGCTTATAAAATATAAAAATAAATATGTGAGAATTAAATTGGATCCATTTTATCAACCAATGGTTTCTATAATAATTCCTGCATATAATGAAGAATTAATGATAGAGAAAAAGATCAATAATACATTTGAGTTAGAATATCCTGAAGAAAAACGAGAAATCATAGTTGTAGATTCGGCTTCGACCGATAATACCGTTAAAATAGTCAACAATTTCAAGAACATCACACTTTTAACTCAACAAGAAAGGATGGGTAAAGCTCATGCCCTGTCTGTAGCATTTAAACAAGCCAAAGGAGATTTGTTTTTGATCACAGATGCTGATGTGATGTTGAACAAGGATGTTCTGGGAAAAATGGTACCATTTTTTGCTGATTCTTCAATAGGAGCAGCAACAGGAAAATTGTCGTTAGTTGGAACAGATTCTACCTCCAAAATTTCTGAACAGGCTTACAGAACGTTCTTTGATACTTTGAGATTTTATGAGAGCAGTATAGCCTCTACTATGATTTTTAATGGTCCTCTTATGGTATTCAGGTCAAGCATCATAGAGCCGCCATCGATAAATTCTGTTGCCGACGATACAGAAATGGCTTTACAGGTGATTAAAAAAGGTTACAGGGCAGTTTATATTCCCGAAGCCACTTTTTTTGAACGCGTGCCATCAAAAAACAGCATACGATTAAAGCAAAAAGAAAGAAGAGCGCAGGGGTTGATCCAATCTTTCATAAAGCACAGGAATATGCTTTTTGCTGATAATTACGGGTTGTTCGGAAAGATGATTTTTCCGGCCGAATTTATTATTCATGTCTTATTTCCTTTCATACTTGTCTTTTCATTCTTTTTTATGATTTTTTCATTTTATTATAATCCAGTACAAACATTATTAATAACTACAATAGATATAATAATTATTTTTGGGTATGCTATTGGAGTATATCGAAAATTTGAACTCGAAAGCAGTAACGGAAAAAAGTCAAATTTCAAAAGTATTTTAATTACTATTTCATCATTTATTCAACTTCAATTAGCATTATTCAAAGGTGCAGTGAAACTCTTCTTATTTGGCAGCAGTCACAAATGGGAGCAGATAACGGAGGTACGTGTTGAGGAAGTGAAGGACAAACAATCCAATTTGTGAGATATTATACTACACAATCTTTATTAATTGCTACATCCACTTATAATCCAATCCTGAGGTGTACTTTGGCGAAAGTTAAATCCAATAACAAGTATAAGGAAAAAACTGAAATAAAGAAAGAAGATAAGCAAAAAACCGATAGATTTTTCACAACAAAATCTCTTTCATATGTAACCCTTATTGCAATATTCCTGTTCTCATTCTATATCAGAGGAATAACCCCCATAAAAACCGTATTCCAGCAGGGGATCGTGGGTTTTGCAATGGATGACTCTGTTTTCCAGATGAGGCTCGTAGAAAACACAATTCATTTTTTCCCTCACCGTATTTTTTTCGATGCATTTACAATGTACCCATACGGAAACCAGTTGAGCTGGGGTCCGCTTTTTGCTCAAATGATCTCATTCTTAGCTTTGATCGCAGGTTTTATCACAAGCGGAGGAATGCCAGCACAAACTACTATTGATACAATAGGTGCATTTTTCCCGGCTATCATAGGAGCCCTTGTTGTATTTCCAGTATATTTTATTGGTAAGGAACTGGTGGACACCAAAGCTGGGCTCTTAGCAGCCTTCCTGATAGCAATATTGCCAGGGCAATTCCTCTCAAGATCAGTCCTTGGCTTTACTGATCACCATGTTGTGGAAGTTTTTTTTACAACACTTATGATGATGTTTTTCATTATGGCAATAAAGAAGGCAGAGAACATCACCTTAGATCATTGGCTTAACAGGGACTGGGCAGCATTAAAGGCCCCAATAATTTATTCCCTTCTTGCCGGAGTATCATTCGGAGCATATTTATTGGTATGGACCACCGGAGTGTTCTTCGCAGTGGTATTTGGCATTTTTGTAATTGTCCAGTACATTATAGATCATTTAAGAGGAAAATCTACTGAATACCTTGGTATCGTGGGCATAATCGCTTATTTCACTGCAATGGTAATGGTAATTCCGTATGTTGAAAAAAGTAATGGTTTTTCTGCATTCTATTATTCATTTTTGCATCTGGCTGTGACTGGAGGAGGTGTTTTGGTTTTTGCTTTCCTGAGTCTTGTTTCCAGAGAAATGAATAAACGTGAATATAAGGTTTATCATTATCTGTTATTCATGGTTGGAGCTATATTTGTAGTTTTGATTTTCTTGAAAATATTTATTCCTGAATTATACAGCACCGTGTTAGGAAGCTGGAATTCTGTGTTTGTGCCTCGTTCAGGGGGCGGGTTGACAATAGCTGAAGGCTCCCCCATCAGCTATGAGTCCGCAGTTGGACAATTTGGTTATAACTATATCTTATCTTTCATAGCAATAATTCTTCTTTGCTATTACTCCATTAAAAAATCCAATGCTGAATACACCCTCCTTGTCATCTGGAGCGTCTTCGTCCTTGGCATAATGCTCGCACAGAACCGGTTCGCATATTATTACGCAGTAAACGTAGCCATCCTCTCAGGCGTTCTCGGCTCAAGATTATTAGACCTAGCTGGCTGGAAACAGTTCAATTCGAACGATATTCTTGAATGTCTGAAAAAGATACGCGTCCAGCATGTCCTGTCATTGATCCTTGTGATCGCTGTGACCGGATTCCTACCATCAGACGCATCTCCATATAAAACAACTATGGAACAATCAAAATGGGGCGCCGTTTCATCAGGATTTTACGAATGGCATGATGCTCTAACATGGATGAAAGATAACACCCCGAAGCCTGATCTACCATATTATTCAATTTATGAAAAACCCTCACCAGGCCAAAAATATAATTATTCCAAGAACGATTACGGCGTCATGAGCTGGTGGGATTATGGTCATATCATCACATACTGGGGGCACAGGATCCCCAATGCGAACCCGTTCCAGGCAGGCATTGGCGGAGGCGCAAATCATGCACCGGGAGCTTCAACGTTCCTGATCGCGCAGACTGAAGATGAAGCGAATAAAGTGCTGGATGATCTTGGCATTAATGGAAATCCAGGCGCAAGATATGTTGTAAGCAATGCATACATGGCATATTCGATCCAGCCGGTGTTCGCGGAATGGGATAATACTGACGTGGGATATTATGAGCAGGTACGAACCTCGCAGGGAGATCAATACTGGCCTTCGATGAAATATTACAATACTATGGAGTCAAAACTTCATATATTTGATACGAATGGACTGCGAAACTACAGGCTTGTGCATGAATCAACCCCAAATCCCTATACTCAAGGAGGCAATTCTGAAAAGGCATATAAATCTATTTATAATACTTTAAATAGAGCCAACTTGATCCCTGCTGAAGATTCTGGGTATGCTAAGATATTCGAATATGTAAAGGGAGCAAAAATAACCGGAAATGCGCCGCCAAATTCGATCGTTACCCTTACCAATACCATAAAAACAAATATCGGAAGAACGGTTCAATATAAACAGGTAGCATCTTCCAATGGCACATATGAACTTATTGTTCCTTATTCGACTTTGGGTCCAATATCTGATCCAACATTCCGTGGTACACAATTCGACACAAAACCCACTGGCGCTTATACAGTGACAGCAGGCAACATTTCAAAACAGGTTGAAATAAGTGAACAGGATGTTATCGAAGGCGGGACTGTAACACTTGATTTTGTATAAAGACTACAAAATGGAAAAAAACAACGAACTGAAACGAACTCGACAGCATGAGTTCGTATGGAGTTCGTACGAGTTCGTTGTTAATCGTGATCTATTGTCTTGTTATGGTGTATGAAGAAAACGAACCGCAGATAATGGCGCCCAGAGTCACGCCTCTGGAGAGCGTGTCCACGCATGGCGCACCATGCGTGTGCGCGGAGTCGAGAACCCACAGGGTTTCGGCATTGATGAACGCAGATTTGTAGCATCAAATCTATCGCTTCTTATCGGTTCGTGAGATTTAGTGCTCCTTTTGTTTCTGAATAATCCTATGCTGCAACTTCACCAAGGCTCAATTCACCTGCTGCCACTGGATGTACAAGCAAAGTTGACTCATGGAATTTCTTCATAATTTCATCAATTTTTTCAGAGACATCAGGAGTATAATAGGCTTCACCACATTCTTCACAGATATACGCAGAAACATCTTTTATAGTAAGCACTTCCTTCTCTAATTTCACTGTGAACTCAGTCTTTCCTTTAACAAGCTTGCCTTTACAAAAACTGCACTTATCAGGTTTCATTTTCAATCTCTGTATTCTGGTATAGCTCCGGAATTCATTTACACTTTTTTCAGGTATACTGTTCATGTAATTTAAATCCATGCAATTTATGTCTTGAATCTTATTATCTCAGTTCATAACTGACAATAAAGTATATACATATGGTGAAATATGTTTATACATTATGAGGTTGATATGGCTTGATAACATGGAAAAATAAGCCATTAATTCCTGACCATAACAGAAATGCCGATGGTGAAATGATAGAACTTGGAATCGAAATACACCAGATAATAGAATTACTTGAAAATGGCAAAGAAGTATCCCAAAGGAAAAAAGGCATAATCGAAAAGTGGTGCCACCGTGGAAAGATAATCTACATCGTGGCGATCGAGGACTATGATGATTATTGGCTTATAAGACACGTCGGAAAAATTAGAGCTACTAAAGAAAAATTGAAACTAATGCGAGGTGAATAAAATGCATAAATGCAATATATGTGAAAAAGAAATGAATACAGTGCAGGATATTAACCTGAAAGGATTTGTGATACACGGCTGGCGCTGCGAGTGCGGTAATGAACATAGCGATCCGCAAGATGTTGATAATATCGTCAAATACTTCAAAGCAATGAAAAAAGGTGTTGAGGGGACGGTATATAAATCTGGTAACAGCATTTCAATACGACTTCCAAAAGTGATTGCGGATCTCTATCACCTTGATTCGAACTTTAAGCTGCCGATCGAGACTGAACCGGGAGGAATCAGACTTAAGATAACCAAGCAAAAAGCAGAGGCGTGAATCCCATCAACTTCTTATCTGTCTACAAAGAAATATATGATGACAAAGCGAAATGAATTTTTGAAACGATTTTATGATAAGAAGATTATGGTTGTGATATTGTGCAACCACAGATATTAAGGTTAAACCCCGCCAGCGGCGGCGCATCCCCGGGGTCTGGGGTCGCACCCCAGCGCCGTTAACATAATGATGACCGAATGTGTTAATAGTTCGCTCTTTTGCGGCTAATTTTTTCAAAAGCTTTGCGTCATTTGTGAAAAGCGGCTGTGCTTTGTGGTTGCATTGGAGAACTATCGTGCGCCGATAAATTTATACACATATTTTTATAAATGTATGGCGCAGGATGGAAAATTAACAGCGAACTCACACGAAATCACGCAACGGGAGTTCATTTTTTCTGAAATAATCCTATGCTGGCAACTCCATGATTGATACGTGCATAGAACGGTTTGATTTCAGGCGCGCATCGTCTCGATGGATTTCCGGCGCGACCCAGTTGCTTTAAAGTCAACGATACCAAAATAAACACACAAAACTATAATATATTTGAATCCAACTATTATGAATATGGAAGAAAGAATTATAGTAAATCCTAAAATAATGGTTGGAAAACCTATTATTAAAGGTACCCGGATTCCTGTAGATGCCATACTTAATAGACTGGCGGATGGGATGAGCATAAGCGATATCCTGGAAGAATATCCGAATATTACAGAAAAAGATATCAGTCAAATTTCTGGTAGATGAGTGCACAGGCAAGCGACTCTCAAATTTATTGAATGTTGCAGGATATGATACTATTTTTGTGGGTGATTGGAAACCATCTGCATCTGATGATGAAGTTCTGGACAAAGCAAACAAAGAAGGAAGAGTTTTGATAACCGATGATAAGGATTTTGGTGAACTTGTTTTCAGATTTGAAAAACCATCAAGCGGAGTAATATTGATCAGGACTTCCACCACAAATAGTGCTATAAGGATGCATTGGCTTGAAACATTGTTAAAATCGACCGACGTCTATAAAAAATTTATTGTTTTGAAAGATAAGGTTTTTAAGATAAGGGACATCTGAAAGGATATTCCAAAAGTGATTGCATATCTCTATCATCTTAATTCGAACTTTAAGCTGCCTATCGAAACCGAACCTGGATGACAAAGCGAAATGAATTTTTGAAACGATTTTATGATAAGAAGATTATAGTTCTGATATCGTGCAACCACAGATATTCAGGTTAAACCCCGCCATAGGCGGCGCATCCCCGGGGGTCTGGGGTCGCACCCCAGCGCCGTTAATATAATGATGACTGAAAGTGTTAATAGCTCGCTCATCTGCGGCTAATTTTTTCAAGAATTGCTTCGAGGCGTGTATTATGTTCCTGTTGCCCTCTGTTATACACTTTCTGCTCTACAATAAAAGTACCTAACATATCGGTCATTTTATTGAATCCTGCGTTTAAATCTGTGTTTAAGTTATTGAATCCTGCGTTTAAATCTGTGTTTAAGTTATTGAATCCTGCGTTTAAATCCGTCTTTAAGTTATCGAATCCTGCGTTTAAATCCGTCTTTAAGTTATTGAATCCTGCGTTTAAATCCGTCTTTAAGTTATCGAATCCTGCGTTTAAATCCGTGTTTAAGTTATCGAATCCGGTTTTTAATAAAATATTAGCTTTATCGAGCTTTCTTCCAATATCGATTTCGTCATCTGAGGATACCTTTGAGAATTCATCCGGCAGATCAATATTAATGGCTAATGTCTTCTCGTTGATGCTTGCAATTTCACTGCCATTCTCCTCCCCACGCACCCTTATTGCCTGTGTGAAATTATCTACTACACTATCCTCACCAGAACAAAGGATCTTAACACTGCCATCCCTTGCATTAAAAACCAGGCCAGGAATACCAAGTGACCTTCCAATATGTTCTACAATAGACCTGAAACCAATATCCTGTACTTTACCAGTAACAATTATGCTATGACATTTTTGCATCAGTGTACCTATAAAGACTAATAATATATAAATATAATTCAGGTTTCCCTTTTATGGCATTGGCATATTAGCTTTCTGCCTGCTCCTACTACCTTGGAATGTATCGATGCGTGTCGATCGTGTCCTATATAGAATTAGATATCGTGCAACCACAGATGTTAAGGTTAAACCCCGCCAGAGGCGGCGCATCCCCGGGGGTCTGGGGTCGCACCCCGGCGCCGTTAACATAATGATGACCGAAAGTGTGAATAGTTCGCTCTTTTGCGGCTGATTTTTTCAAAAGCTTTGCGTTCTTTGCGAACTTTGCGGTAGAAAGTGGCTGTGCTTTGTGGTTACAGTGGAGAACTATCTTGCGCCGGAAAATTTATAAGCATATCTTTATATATTTGGCACGGAATGGATAATTAACAACGAACTCGGACGAACTCACGCTACTGGAGTTAGTTGTTATAATCTGTGCCATTCATCCGCTATAATAATACGACCTATTATACCCTCGATTTCTCGAACCATCATTCTGAGTTGAGGAACAGAGTATTCTGAATTTGAAGGAATTGCAAGACGATGCTGTGCATATATCAAAAACTGATGGCGAGTGCCAGAGAATGGGCCGTCAAAACCAAGTTTTCGCAGCTTTCGGATGAAATCTCGTCTCTTACACGGCGCCCATTGGCTCATAAGCCGGCTCCCTGTTCAAATCTATCATGGCGATCACAGGCAATGGATGATTCAGTTTCAGACCTACTAAAATCCACTCTTCAAGTGTAGACTGTAACTCGTCTTCACATTCACGTAATGTTGAGCCAAATGCTATCACTCCTTTACATGAGGGGATCCGTCCACTAAAAGTACCATCTTCAAGTTTATCATAGACAGCATGTGCCATCATCCTATTCACATAATCGGTCAGAATATATTGTATTGCCATTTTAGTTGTTATTTAAGCAAATGTTCGAGTATATAGTTTACGGTGAAATAATTGAATACAACAACAATGCTATACGTCGGAATCGACATTTCAAAAGACAATAAACCCCGCCAGCTGTGGCGCATCCCCCGGGGTCTGGGGTCGCACCCCAGCGCCGTTAATATAATGATGACCGAAAGTGTTAATAGTTCGTGCGCCAGAAAATATATTAATTACTAATTATAAATATGCGGTTTATGGGGGTCTAAAAACATTTTCAATGTACCAAGCTTGGCTGTCTCTTCGATTTGTATCTCTATAACTTCTTCTAAGTTCTTTTTTGTTTCATCAGGCGTGTGACCACAGCTTGCAATGTCTAACTTATGGCAGTATGCTGAGAACATGCCCCCTTCCTTCCATATTTCAACTGTAGCTATTATCCTTTTCATAGTTCTTAACTTCATTTTTTCTGAAATAATCCTATGCTGCAACTTCACCAAGGCTTAATTCACCTGCGGCCACTGGATGTACAAGCAAAGTTGACTCATGGAATTTCATCTCTTATAGACTTTTTTCCTGTGTTCTACTATTCTAATAACAATGGTGTTTGGATTATAAAATACATCACACAATGCTCTGTAATCGCCAACCCTGATCTTGAAACCATATTCATGTTCATTCAACAATTCCATCCCCAATCCAGTTTCTCCTACCAATCTAATCTTTTTTACCACGCGTGATGATATATTTTTAGAAAGTTTTCTTAATTGAGATATCGCTTTAGGATCCCATAATATCTTAAAACTCATAGAAATTCTCTTTCTACCTCTTCCTGAGATATCATCTGAGACATTGGTGTCTTGCGGGATTCCACTATTTGCTTTTTTATTTCATCTGAAAGTTTAAATTCATCTTCGTCAAAAAGGATTCGAATCCTGTTTATATCTTTTTTTATAGATAATAAGTCTTCATGGATTTTATTAAGAGTAATGCTTTCCATAGTTGTCACTTTTTATTCAACTTCTGAACTTAAAAGGTTTTTCATTATGATAAACATGAATTGTGATATCGTGCAACCACAGATATTAAGCTAAACCCCCGCCAGCGGCGGCGCATCCCCGGGGGTCTGGGGTCGCACCCCGGTGCCGTTATATAATGATGACCGAAAGTGTTAATAGTACACTCTTTAACCTTGACAGGACATTAATCAGGATGAACAAATATGATACATGATGTTGTAATAATCGGAGGCGGCCCCGCAGGTCTTACTGCAGGCATATATGTAAAAAGAGCGATGCTTGATGCAGTACTTCTTGAAAAAATGGGCGTTGGTGGACAGATCATAGTTACTGACCTTGTTGAGAATTATCCGGGTTTTCTTGAAATATCAGGAGCAGACCTTGCAATTAAATTCGAGCAGCAAGCCCGTAAATTCGGGCTTGAAATGAAATCTATGTTTGAAGTGAGCGCTATCGAAGACAGAGGAAAAACAAAGATCGTAAAAACATCAGATGGCGATATAGAAACAAAATCCATAATAATTGCGTCAGGCACTACCCCAAAAAAGCTCGGTGCAAAAGGGGAAATTGAATTCACTGGAAGAGGTGTATCCTATTGTGCAACATGCGATGGATTTTTTTTCAGGGACAAGGAAGTTGTAGTTATCGGTGGAGGAGATTCCGCCATCACTGAAGCTATTTTTCTTACAAAGATGGCAAAAAAGGTCACTGTAGTGCACAGGCGCAATGAGCTTCGCGCCGAAAAGATAAACCAGGAGCATGCTTTTTCAAATCCTAAGATCAGTTTTGTCTGGGATTGCGTACTTCTTGAGATCATTGGGAAAAACATTGTCGAAAAAGTAATTCTCAGGAACGTAAAGACAAATGCCACATCAGAATTAAAAACAGACGGCGTGTTCATATATGTTGGTTTGATCCCCAATACAGCATTTGCAAATGTTAAGAAGGATGAATGGGGATTTATAATCGCAAACGATAAAATGGAAACATCAGTAAAAGGGATATTTGTTGCAGGTGATTGCAGGGTCACACCTCTTCGCCAGATTACGACGGCTGTGGGTGACGGGGCGATCGCTGCTGTTTCTGCGGAGAGGTATCTGGACGGATTCTAATTAACAACGAACTCAAAACGAACTCATGCTATTGGAGTTGGTTTTGAGGTTGTTGTTATCGTTTTTTGATGATTGATAGGTTCTTTTATGTCTAGCAATTTCTTCGGAGGTTATCACTCTGTTGTAGATTCAGAAACACTTTCCTGGAGAATCTTTCTACCAAATATCAAAATCTCCCTTATTGCCTCTTCGGGTTCGTTGCTAATTGAACTCTCTGTAACTTCTTTCTCAAAACCACAGTGAAAATGCTTTGGAAATGTTCTAACATACTCCCACTTCTTATGGGGTATGTTATCGTGCCTGTATATCTTCCCATCAATATGACTTCGCTCCCAATGATATGCATATCTTCCTGTGATCTTCATTGAAAACCAGATATCTATGAAGCTTCCATCTTTCAAATATATCCACTAAATTACCTCTAAAGCTTTTTTTAGAGAATCTTTTTCTGCTTCAAGATGATCCAGTTTAAAAAAATCTTCCCATGTCCCCTCTTCTTCCAGTTGTCCTCTTGTGTATAAATTTTCGAAATCTTCCACAGATGATATTCCATATTTTTTTGCAAGGTTGAATATTTCAGCCTCACATCGCATGAGTTTTATATGAAGATATGTTCTCATACTATCTCTTTCCAATATTTCCCTGTCAACTTTCAATATGAAAGAGATTTTTGGTATTATGTCCAGATTTTTTTCATCCCAAGTTATACTATTTCTTGAATACATGCTACCACGAGCCTTTAGTCTATTTTCAATAAAAATCTTTAATCTCTTTATTGATATAAACTTATGCACCAGGTAAGATATAGGTATCTGAGATTTTTTTCATATCGTTGGAACTTTCCGGGTTTTCTTGATAAACCAATTACAAGTATGGATTGGTGTGTTTTCTTTAACCGTTGGTCTCATATTAAACTCCGCCATCGGCGGCGCCTCGCCGGGGTCTGGGGTCGCAACCCCAGCGCAATGTTACTATGTGGTTGAATGGGGATTGCAGGGTCACACTTCTTCGCTAGATAGTGACAGCCGAAACACCCGCTATACTCTCCCTCGTCCCGATCAAAATAACAATATCCTGCGCCACCAATTGAGTGTCACCAGAAGGATTGGTGATAGTCCGGGCGCCGCGCTGGATCGCAAGCACTGTTACGCCGTATTTTCTTCTAAAACCGATATCAGCGAGAGACTTACCGGCCAGGGGAGAAACAGCTTCAATTCTGATCGTCTCAATCTCAATATCAGGCAAATGCTGTATTAATTCCGGAAAAACATCATACTTTTGATGTACATTCCTGAATATCTCATAACCGCCCTTCCTGACCTCGCTGATGTGTTTTTCTATTTCGTTGGCAGGAATAAATAAATTGTGCAACACTCTTGAGATGATCTCGATCGAGGTTTCAAACTCTTCTGGAATAACATCATTTGCGCCCAGTGAATACAGGGGATTCACTTCATTTGTATAACGGGTTCTTGCAATTATGTAAACATTGGGATTAAGCTGTCGGGAAAGCTCCACGATCCTTCGCGTAGCAGATGCATCAGAGATAGCAATTACCACAGAACGCGCCGTCTTTATTCCAAGATGTGTGAGCAACGCCTCCTTTGAAGCATCACCATACGATATTGGAACCCCGCGTTTCTTCTCAACCCTCACAGTCTCCGGGTTAATCTCCAGGACAACGAATGGAATTTTGGATGCAGACAGCACTTTTGTAACATTTCGTCCATTAAGTCCAAAACCCACAACGATCACATGGTTTGTTAAAACCTTTGTCTCAAAAACATCTTCGTGGAAACGTCCCGACTTGATCTTACTTGATATCGGCAGTTTCTCAAAATACTCTGAAAACCTTCCGCTTCCCTGGATCATGAATGGAGTAAATATCATTGTAATAATTGAAGACGCCAGGAAGACCTGGTAATCAGAACCTGAGAACAGGCCAAGATTCATTCCTTCTTTTGACAATACGAACGAAAATTCACCGATCTGGGAAAGCGCAACACCCACAAGTACACCGATCCGAAGCGGGTATCCCAGAACCATAGTGACTAACGCTCCTGCTGTGAATTTTATCACAAGGATTAAAACCACTGCCAGAAGGACTATCAGGGGGTTTCGAAGCATAGAACCAACATCCAGCAGCATTCCGATCGAAACAAAAAAAAGGATGCTGAAAATATCCTTAAGAGGAAGGATCTCACTGAATGCCTGATGCCCGTACTGCGATTCAGAGATCACAAGACCAGCAAGAAACGCGCCAAGGGCAAGTGATAAACCCACAAGCGATGTTAACCAGGCGGTTCCAAAACAGATGAGTACTATACTTATTAAGAACAACTCACGGCTGTGGGTCGAAACGATCTGGTACAGCATCTTTGGAACAACGAACCATGATACTAAGATTATCAGGACAACTATTGAAAGCGCCCAGAAAACATTCAGTGCCATATCGAAAGCTGATACGCCTGTTTTACCACCCAGCATGGGAAGGAGCAATACTACAGCCACGACGCTGAGGTCCTGAAAGATCAATATTCCGGAAGACAGGCGACCCTGCGGGGATTCCATTTCGCCCCGGTCAGACAGGACTTTGAATACGATAGCAGTACTGCTCATCGCAACCAGGATGCCAATAAATATTCCTTTTTCAATAGATATGCCGGCGGAAAGGGAGATCAATAGCACGGCTGCTGTGGTCAAAAATACTTGAAGAAATCCGCCCACGAACACTGCGCGGTTGATCCTGATAAGTTCTGCAAGTGAAAACTCGATCCCGATCAAAAACAATAACAGGATGACACCAACATCGGCAAGTACCTCGATGAGCGCGATATCCTGTGTAACCCCCAGCACCGATGGGCCAAGCAGAACGCCTGCTATCAAATAACCTACAATCGGAGCTATATGAAGGCGATGGAACAGGAAATTAATACCTATTGCAGCGCCGAAAATTATAACAAAATCCTTTAAAAATGAGAGGTCATTCATAATTTAAATAACATAGCTCAAACAACATAAATAAAGTTATGAAAGTATAAATAACCTCATACATGTATTTCTTAAGATGAATCGGGTCACTTGATTGCATATTCAGATCCACTATGCTGTGACTCTTAATAATGGTATTGAAAGTTTCTCTTCGTACTGCTCAAGCCTCTAATTATCCTTTATTTGGGCAGCTCAAAAGATATATAACATTGTCAATCAATTAGAATTGTCTTGTTTAAAAATTAAACATTCTGTCTGGAAAAGTATTTAATATACCTTCTCCATTATGATTTGCCTTCGCTTTTATAGAAACAAGAAAAATAATTAAAATAATGATAATCGGAGAAAATTAAATGGCAAGAATGCACACACGCAGAAAGGGTCAGGCAGGTTCAAAGAAACCTATGAGAACAGAGCCGCCCAAATGGTCAAACACCAATAAAGAAGAGATAGAGAATACCATTGCGCAGCTTGCGTCTGGTGGAAAGGCTTCCAGCGAGATCGGTATGATCTTAAGAGACCGCTATGGAGTTCCTGATGTTACGCTCGTTACCGGCAAAAAGATCGGGCAAATATTAAAAGAAAAGAATGTTGCCACAAAAGTTCCGGAAGATATTCAAAGCATCATACTGAATGTCCTGGACCTCAATAAGCATCTTTTGAAGAATAAGAAAGACGTTCATAACAAGCGATCTCTTAACAACATGATCTCAAAGATCAGAAGACTTGAAAAATATTATCACCGTGAGGGTGTACTTCCAGAAGACTGGAAATTCTCTATACAGAGAGCAGAAATGCTCATTTCAAGATAAGTCCCGATGACTGATGGAAAGGAAAGCCTCGCTGTAATTGAGGCTTTGAGTAAGCAAGTAGCAGAAGCCATATTGAAACATGATCGTGTGAGACTGGTCTCACACAATGATGCGGATGGCTTATCTGCTGCCGGGATTATGTGCAATGCCCTGCACAGGAAGGGCATACTTTTTCATACTACTATCGTTAGCCAATTTGATCAATCGACTATCGAATTGATAGAAAAAACATCCGGCGATCCGGTAATCCTTTGCGATATGGGAAGCGGCCAGGTGGAACTTTCTTCTAAGATAAAAAACGCAATAATAATAGACCATCATAAACCCACAGGAAAACTGGAACACGTCCATTTTAATCCCCATCTTGCAGGAATTGATGGCTCAACCGAATTATGCGCTTCTTGCGGCGCCTACATGGTGGCGCGCCAGATGGGCGATAATACTGACCTTGCAGGGCTTGCCCTGACAGGCGCGATGGGAGATAAACAGGCGTTTTTGGGTGCCAATAAATTCATCCTTGATGAAGCCATCGAAAAAAAAGTTGTTACGGTCACTAAAGGTCTCAGGATGGGGGATGCTCCGGTCGAAGAGTTATTTGAGTTTAATGTTGACCCTTTTCTGGATATTACCGGGGATAAGGAAAAGATCAAGGAATTTCTTGATAAGCTGGGAATATATGGGGAATTAAAAAACCTTTCAAATGAGCAATTGACAAAGCTTTCTTCTGTTATCATATTGAAGCTTGTGAAACAGGGAAGTTTTGCAGCAGTAGATTCACTGATCGGAGACAATTATACTCTTGACAGGGAAGTTGTTTCAAATATCTATGATTTTGTAAATATCCTCAACGCCTGCGGCAAAGACGATGTGCCGGGCATTGCCCTGACGCTATGCATGCGGGATGCTTCGGTCATTGATGAAGCAAGAACAATTGTGCGTGAAAACCAGCGCGTTCTTATTAGCGCTATCAGGAAAGCACAGGCACAGCTCAAATCAGCGCGCAGTTTCAGGTATGTGCTTCTTGATGATTCAAGCGGCACCGGTATAATTTCGGGGACAATGACGCGTTATCTGTATCCTGATAAGCCTTTCCTGACATTTAACGAAGTTGAGGGAAAAATAAGGATATCAGGACGTGGAACGAGGAAACTGGTAAATGCCGGACTTGACCTAGCAGATGCGATGAGGGAAGCCTCCTTGGCGGTCGAAGGTATGGGCGGTGGACATGATATAGCATCTGGCGCCACCATCCCCATAGGAACAGCCATGAAATTCATAGATATTATAGATATGATCATTGAAAAGCAACTGAGATCAAAAGCATGAAGATCAAAGGAAAATTGACTTTTAAAAGTGACAGGGCAGATGAACTGGTAAATACCATTGCCCAAACACTTGCGCCGGATAATGTTCCTGATATGGAAACCCACATCACAGGGGATTGCGCGACGGTAGGATTCAAGGGAGATAAGGTGGGGACTATACTTTCATCGGTTGATGATTACCTGATGAATGCAAAAATAGCATATGATATACTTCTCCAAAAGTATTAAGTATCCATTGCTCTATTTAACGCATGATTTTTGTGAGCTTATTCACATCTTAATCATATTATACTGGAGGAAATTAATTGGCAGTAGCAAAGACAGAAGGCTGGAAAGCCAAATCGTGGTACAACCTTGTTGCACCTGAAATGTTCGGAAAAGCAAATATCGGAGAAACAATAGCTGATGAGCCGGAAAAGCTGATCGGAAGAAATATCGAAGTCACACTCGGAGAATTGACAAACGATCTTTCCAAGCAGAATACCAAATTGATACTTAAAGTAGATAGCGTTGGCGGAGACTCCGCTTATACTAAATACATGGGTCATCAACTCACACAGGATTACCTGCGCTCACTTGTAAAGAGAGAAACATCTTCAGTTGAGGGTAATGTTTCCGTAACAACAAAGGATGGTTATACTGTAAGAGTAAAGCCGTCGTGTTTCACTATAAAAAGAGCACGAGAGGCCCAGGTCAAAGCTATTCGCCATATAATGAATACTGTTATTCAAGTAAAAGCGAAGGAACTGAATATGGAGCAGTTCGTCCAGGAAATTGTTTCAGGAAAACTGTCTGCCAACATCTACCATGATGTAAAACCTGTCTATCCACTCAGAAGAGTTGAAGTCAGGAAAACCCAAATAGAGGCTGAACCACTAGCCTCGTAATTTTTTTTTTCAAAAAAAATTATACCGTAAAATATTGTTTTAGAGATTGTTGTTTCTCTTAATATCATTTACTTTTTCTTTAAGCTTCTCATTATCGATCTTTAACATGATTAGTGTCGCTGCAAGCAGGAAATAGGCAGCAAAATTAAGAAGGAGATAATATAATACCTCTCCGCCAATACCGCCCCCGCCTCCACCCGGGCATGGCCCGACAACACATGGATGCATTCTTGAATAGAATCTTACCGAAAGAAAACTTATTGGAACACTTATAAAACCGATTATCCCGAAAACCGCCGAAAGCCGTGCTCGTTTTTCGGGCTCTTCGACCGCCTGTCGGATCATCAGGTAAGAGATGTATATCAAGAAAAGGATAAGGGATGTATTTAACCGCACGTCCCATGATACCCAGTATGCATTCCATGCCGAGCGTCCCCATATTGATCCACTGATAAGGGTAAGTAGCGCAAAAACAACTCCAACTTCTGCCGCGGCTAATGATACTATATCCCATTTCTGCTCCTTTTTCCGCAGATAAAGAATGCTTGAAATAAATACAATAAAAAAGGATAAATATGCCGATATTGCGATCGGGAGATGGAAATAGAATATTTTGAAATTATTTGGGTCACCTGCTGCCTGTCCTGGATTTATCGGAACAGGAGCAATGAAAAAATCAATATATACTGATATCAATATCAACGCGGCAGTCATCGCATAGACAATTTTTTTTATCATACTATCACCAGATTAAATTTCATACGTCATAATATTATCCATTGGGAGTTCGAAAACGACAAACTATTACTCCTTAAATCTTCATTCTCCTATTATTCAATCCTCTATTGTATATTCAAACACCATTTGCGCAACGACAAAAAAAATGATATCATACACCGCAAGTATCTGAAGCTCACCTGAAATATCTGCAATATCACCATTTGCAAGCATTGTCGCCGTTGCGGTTACCGCGGACAGGATCACAGGGATAAGAACCGGAAATAAGATCACAGGAAGAAGTATTTCACGAGTCCTGGTATTTACAGTAAGAGCCGAGAGAAGTGTTCCCACGAAGATGAATCCGAATGTGCCCAGTATTATGACTACTATTAGACCAGGCAGATTTTTTATCTCATAACTGAAAAGCACGATAAAAATAGGCAATGTGGCAATTTCCATAAGGAACATAAGAACTGCATTGGACAGGACTTTCCCGTTATAAATATCGCTCCTGTCAACAGGGCAAAGTTTTAAACCATCAAGGCATCCTTCTTCCTTTTCCCCGGCAAATGAACGTGAAAGCCCAAGCATCCCTGCAAAAGTAAAAGCTATCCAGAGCATACCAGGCGCAAGTATATCTATGATTTTCTTTTTGAGGTTTGGAATATATATTGTCGCTTCATTTCCGAATGCAAAGCTAAAGATAACAATAACAAGAAGTGCAAATATGACCATGGAGTTAAGCATCTGTTTTGTCCGGAATTCCGCCAGCAAATCCTTTTTTGCGATCTCAAGGAACTTCATTTTCGCTCCTCCACGTGTTTATCATATATCGCCCTGCACTGGAGCAGGTCATTTATCTCATTTTCGTTCATCTCATGAGCAATTTTTCCGCCTGAGAGGATGATCGCCCTGTCGCATAACGAAATACCATGCTCGATATCGTGGGAAATGAGAACTCGAGTCTTATCCTGCGCATTCGTACTTCCAAGGATCCGGTCAAATGTTGCGATCGCATGCTGGTCCAATCCCGTATAGGGTTCATCAAGGAAAAGGATAGAAGGATCATGTATCAGGGCTCTTGCGATCGACAGGCGCTGCTTCATCCCGCGGGAAAAAGTCCTGACGCGGTCATTTTTCCTGTAGGTCAATCCAACCTGCTTTAACATGTCATCAATACGTGGTTCGAGCTGCTGCGTATCATACATCTTTCCGAAAAACCTGAGATTCTCGGCTGCTGTCAATTCATGGTAAAGATAGGTATCATGCGAGATTACGCCAATTTTTTTCCTGATATCAATAGGATTATCTTTAATGTCAAAACCGTCTATCGTGACCTTTCCGTATGTAGGACTGACAAGTGTTGCCAATATCTTTATGAGCGTTGTTTTTCCTGCTCCGTTTGGTCCGAATATTGTGAGGAATTCGCCTTTTTCTATCTTAAGATTGATATTTCTAAGGACAACATTTGTACCGAACGATTTTGATAGGTTTTCAATAGAGATTATAGGGATTTCTCCTGTGTCATACTAGATAAACTCATACAGGCTTTATATTTTCTCTTAATGCTATAATATAAAGAATGGGAAAGTGGCAAGTTAACCATTAAATCTTTAACTAAACACGCCAATTTATAAAAAGGTGACTTTATTAAACCAATACTCCAGGTAGCTCTTGATGTTCTGGAAACGGAACGTGCAATACAGATCGCAAAAGAAGCAATAGATGGCGGAGCAGACTGGATCGAAGCAGGAACACCACTTATAAAAAGCGAAGGTATGGACGCTGTGAGGAAACTAAAAGCAGCCTTTCCCGGACACGTCATTCTTGCAGATATGAAGACTGTGGACACAGGCGCCATGGAAGTTGAGATGGCAGCTAAAGCAGGCGCTGATATTGTTATAATTCTGGGAAGTGCCGATAACTCGGCAATTAATGAGTCTGTAAGGTCAGCCCGCAAATACGGGGTAAAAATAATGGCAGACCTTATTTCTGCACACGCTCCTGCAAAAAGAGCAAAAGAACTTGCAGAACTTGGGGTTGATTATATCAATCTTCATACGGGGATTGATCAGCAGATGATGGGTGAAGATCCGCTTCAGTTCTTGAAATCGCTTAAGATAAATGTGCCGATCGCAGTCGCCGGGGGTCTTGATGCACAAAGCTGTGCAGATGCTGTAATATCAGGGGCATCTATTGTGATCGTTGGAGGAAATATCGTTCGCTCGTCCAATGTTACAGCCTCAGCAAAAGCAATCCGGGAAAGTATCGATAACCCTGAATTAGCCCCGGCTCTTGTAAAATCAATAGATGAGAAAACCATCGAACTATTAAAACATGTATCAACGCCCAATATATCGGATGCCATGCACAGGAAAGGTGCAATGAAAAACATCCATTCGATATGCATCGGAACAAAAATCGTGGGAAAGGCGGTCACGGTGCAAACATTTGCAGGGGATTGGGCAAAGAGCGTGGAAGCTATTGACGTCGCATGTGAGGGAGACGTGATCGTGATCTACAACGGCAGCCCTCATGTAGCGCCATGGGGGGAACTTGCGACATTGAGCTGTATCAATAAAGGTGTTGCAGGCGTTGTGATAGACGGCGCGGTGAGGGATGTTGATGCTCTCAGGAAAATTAATTTCCCTGTTTTTGCAACATCCATTGTCCCGAATGCAGGTGAGCCAAAAGGGTTTGGTGAGATAAATGCCCAGATACAGTGCGGGGAGCAGACCGTAAATCCAGGTGATTTCATAGTCGGGGATGACAATGGCGTTGTGGTAATACCGCGAGAGCGTGCTCATGAGATCGCACGGCGGGCTGTTGAAGTTGAGAAGAACGAGCGGCGGATACGGGATGAAATAAAGAAGGGAAAATCGCTGTCTGAAGTGCTATATCTAGAGAAATGGGAAAAGAGATAAATTTGCCCAAAATTAGTCTAAAAATTTATCACAATTTCCTAAAACCACTTATCCAGCGTCTTTTGTCCTTCATCCGATGCTTCAAGCAACCGTTCCACGGCCTTTGATACCCGCGCTTCTGAAAAATCGTGCTCGCCGCAAAGGAACTTCGTTATCGTTTTTCCATCAGCTTTTTTCCACTTTATTTCATAATCTGGCGTGACACCAGGATGGAGGAATAATTCCTTTATTTCCTGCAAGTTCTCTATCCCGGAATTCAATTCACGAAGCGCCTCTTCGATGCCTCCATGTTTTTTTATAAGTTTCAGCGCCTTCTTTGGACCTATGCCTTTTATTCCTTCATTATAATCAGTGCCAACAAGAAGCGCAATATCGACCAGTTGTTCCTGCGAGATCCCAAGCGCCTCAAGCCCTTTTTCAAGATCGATAAGTTCAGGCTTGACTTCAACGAAGATCCCCTTGCCTGCAAGCTTTCTTTTTCCTGTTACCGCAAGGTTCCTTACAACATATGGCGCTGCGAACAATAGCGCGTCGTAATCCTGCGAACCTGCCGCATAAGCGCTATTATTTTTAGCCATGAAGGCAGCCTGGGCTTCCCCTTCTGAAGGCGCCTGGACAACGGGAATACCCATGAATCCCAGCAGAAGCTTTGCGTCTTCTATCATGTTGCCCTTAAGCCGTGAAGACGCCTGGGCATGTTTGAACGCTGCCTCATCATCACCTTTTGCTTTTGCTACTTCGTATTTTTCCTGAGCAACTATGCGTAATTTTTTTCGCTCCTCAATAGTGTTATTCTTAAAAGCCGGAGGAGTCCCGTCAAAAACATATATTGGCTTAATTCCCGCTTCTATCAGGTTAGTCGTCCTGTAAAGGAAACCTGACAGATGAGATGTGACTTCACCGTGTGTATCCTTAAGCGGCGTGCCGTCGCGCTGGCGGATTATGCTCAGGAACTGGTAAAGAGTATTAAATGCATCAATTGCGATTATTTTGCCCTTAAGGTCAGGGAATTCGATTTCTTTTTTTTCAAAAATATCTCCGAGGTCTACCCCCATTATTTCACCTGAAAATTAATTGCAAAGCCTGACATCGATCACTGAATCATTATCGGCAGTAATGCCTTTCACGATTAACAGGTTGCCTTTGCGGTTGACCAGTTCAACCGCAGACACCTGCACCTGATGATGGTCAGAGGACTCCATGTTCTTATGAACAATCAGCATTTTGGTTCCTTTTTCAACCATTGTGTCTTCTAAGACCTTTTCAAAATCAGAATATATTAAAAGATCAGTCACTCCTGAATTGGATGTTTTTATTACGCCTATGGGTTTTATCTTAAGATTCACCTGGATGACCTCAATAAATATATCGTGTAATCATGCAGCGTGCTTATATCTTTTTCGTAAAGTTTTGCATCGCCGGAAATCACCTGGGGTCAGATGATTTATAATATATTAGCAAACTATATAAATAATACTTACAATTATAATCATGAAAATTACTTTAATTAATGAAATCCGGAAGGAAAGATTGAAATGAAAAAAATTCTTGTTGTGGATGATGAACCCTTTAATGTTGAACTTCTCAAGGAACTTCTTTCAAAAAAATATGATGTCGAGACTGCAGCAAATGGGAAAGAGGCATTTAAAAAAGTAAAAGATATTTATCCGGACTTGATTCTTCTTGATGTGATTATGCCGGAAATAGACGGCTACGAGGTTTGCAGACAGCTTAAGAGCGATCAAAAGACTATGAA
Organism: Candidatus Methanoperedens sp.; assembly: GCA_041648475.1. GTDB lineage: Archaea > Halobacteriota > Methanosarcinia > Methanosarcinales > Methanoperedenaceae > Methanoperedens. The sequence continues at coordinate 106,779 of JBAZOV010000002.1, forward strand.
CATACCTATCGTAATGGTGACCTGCCTGACTGGAAGAGATGAACGGATAAAGGCGATCGAGGCTGGAGCTGACGATTTCTTAAGCAAGCCCATAGATTGGATAGAATTAAGTGCAAGAGTGAAGTCACTACTTCGGATAAAACAGTACCTTGAAAATTTAGAAGAGAGTAAGAACAGGTACATTGAACTTTATGATTTTGCCCCTATCGGGTACTTTACCTTAGACCCCAATGGTTTGATCCGCGAGGCGAACCTCACAGGGGGTGTTCTATTAGGACTTGTACGCTATGAACTGATGAAACGCGAATTCAGGAGCTTTGTGGTGCCAGAATATCTTGAATTGTGGGATCGTCACATATCAAGCGCATTAAATAGTTGGGATGAGCAAAGTTGCGAGCTGATTCTCAAACGAGAGGATAGTTCCAGGCTTTTTGTTCGACTGAACAGCATCCAAATGGAGGCCAGGGAGGGGACCCCGGAGATCCGTACTGCAATAACAGACATCACGCAGCACAAGAACCCTGTTGCTGGATCAACAGCCAAGTAAATAATTCCTTAACCCTAAATATTAAGAGAAGATATCCCTGACCTTACAGCCTCAGCAGAAACCCCAAGAGCTTTTTCTTCTTCTTTGGTCAATTTAAGTTCCACGATCTCTTCGACACCGTGCTTTCCAAGTTTCACTGGGACACCAAGGTAAATATCCTTCTTACCGTATTCTCCGTTCAAATAGGCACATGCCGGAAGGATCCGTTTTGTGTCCTTTACAACTGCTTCGACCATATTCGTCACAGCAGCTGACGGGGCATAGAATGCGCTTCCTGTTTTCAATAGATTGACAATTTCTGCGCCGCCGTTTATTGTCCTCTCAACAAGTTGATCGATAGTGGATTGTGACATAAGCTCAGTGATAGGGACACCCGTTACTGTTGTGAACCTGGGCATTGGTACCATCGTATCCCCATGCCCTCCAAGCACCATCGCATTTATATCCCGGACAGAGCAGCCAAGTTCCATTGCGATGAATGTGGCAAATCTTCCTGAATCAAGAACTCCGCTCATACCAAACACACGTCCTGGTTCAAAACCAGTGGTTTTCAAGGTGACATAAGTCATTATGTCAAGAGGATTCGTGACAGTGATGACGACTGAACCGGGAGCATAGCGTTTTATGTTATTGGAAACGTCAGTTATAATCTTTGTATTTATTTTGAGAAGGTCTTCCCTTGTCATGCCTGGTTTTCTCGCGATCCCTGCGGTGATGACAACAACATCCGAACCCTCGATATCCTTATAATCATTCGTTCCTGTGACTTTTGAATCATAACCAAAAAGAGGACCCGATTCCATAAGGTCAAGGGCTTTTCCCTGGGGCAGCCCCTCAACGATATCAGTAAGGACAACGTCCCCAAGTTCTTTTTCCGCTATTCTTTGCGCTGCTGTCGCGCCAACCGCGCCGGCGCCGATGATAGTTATTTTTGGCATGTGTGTTCTCCTGAGTTTGGGAGGTTAGGAGGGATTTATTGATGATAAGAGTTGTGGAACTGCAGATTTGCTCAGGTGATTGAGATTTTTATTGCAATTTGGACTTCTCATACTCCTTTTTTAACTTCAAAGCATCAACTTCAAGATTCGGGCTCTCACAAATTACCATCCCACGAATATTAAAATCCGAAAAAGCCTGAACAAGTTCCCGAAAATTAAAATCAGACTTCTCCAATTCAAGATGTCTTTTTTCTCCCTTCTGGGAATATTCTATTCCTGAAACATGTATGTGCATATCGTTTAGTCCTTCACGCCCAAGCTTATTCTCAATCCTGCTAAGAATTTGCTTAAATTCCTCAAGGGAGTTGTTTTTTCCAGCAATAGCATGAAGGTGTGAAAAATCAATGCATGGCAAAACGCCTTCTACCTCTGTAATAGCAAGAACCTCATCAAGAGTCCCAAACTGTGACATCCGACCCATAGTCTCTATACGAAGCGCGATACTCAATCCCTCATTATTCATTTGTTCGCGGATCTGGATCAGCTCTTTTTTTATTTTTTCATACGCATCCTCACGCGTATCTTTCTGGATAAAACCCGCATGGACTACCACGCTTCTTGCCCCGCAAATGTTCCCTATCCGCACGGAATTAAGTATTCGTTCCCTGCTTTTTAACCGGGTTTCACCTTCGCCGTTGAGATTTATATAATACGGAGCATGAACGCTCAATCCTATTCCAAGCTCCTTTGCAAGAACGTATACCTTTTGAGCGGTCTCTTCTTTCATCTTCACGCCATGGACGAATTCAAGCTCCATGCATCCAAGACCAAGCTCATGGATACGCTTTATTCCGGAAATACTGTCACTGCCGCTTGAGCTTATGGGGGTCCCGGCAGTTCCAAAAAGCAATTCCACCGTTTAACCCTCAAGGGTGGGAGGTGAATATCCGTACCATGACCCGCCCTGGTCAAGGTAATACATGGCATCTTCAAGAATTTCTTTATGTTTCCTCTCAATAATCGCAAGTTTCATGAACAGGTCTTTGCTGGAACCAATATCTGTTTGTTTGGCACTTTTTGAATAGAGTTCAATTGACCTTTCTTCGGTCCTGATACCTAGTTTAAGTGCATCTTTTGTTTCGCCTACACTTAGCGTTTTATGGGATTCAGGAAAAATGCTTCTTGCCTTTTCCCGGTTCGTTCCATCCACAGCTTTAGCATCAAAAGGTACACCTTCGATATTTTTGATTTCGTTTTCAAGGAGCACCATGTGTTCTTCTTCATCCCTTGAAAGCCCCCTGAATATCGACCGGGCATTTTCATCATCAATGAGTTCGCTGAATCTTGAATAATATTCCCTGCCATATATCTCGATGGATATCGCTTCTTTCAGGATATCAATAAGTATTGCATTATTGTCGTTCGTATAAGTCACCCTGTAAAGGTTGATCTCAATAGGTAATAAAGATTAGTGAACTACCTTGACCCCCAAGTAAATATATAAAAAGGGGAAAAACAATTTGATTAAGAACACAAACATGACAGACCACCCCAAAGTTAAAAATTACATGACACAGGAAGTAGATACAGTATCCCCGGAAAATACTGTCAAGGATGTCATAGATCTTATTAAAAAGACCGGGCATGATGGTTTTCCTGTTGTTGAATATGGAAAGGTCACAGGATACGTATCAGCGTCGGGTTTGCTTGAAAAAGCTTTGGATGAAAAGATCTCCCGTGTGATGAGCAGGGATGTTTTAGTCGCAGATACTGAAATGGAGATGAGCGATGTGGCGCGCGTCATATTCAGGTCAGGTAAATCAAAATTGCCTGTAGTAGATAATAGCGGACATCTGCGAGGTATTATTACAAATTCCGATGTTATTCGATCCCATATTGAGAGGACAAGCCCACAAAAAGTATGGACGCTTAAAAAGACACTTGAAACTATCCACAATATCCATGTAGATGTGATCAGGGAAACAGTTCACATTGATGAGCTCATCCCTACGCAACCCAAGGTATATGCGGATGAACTCGATGGAAGAATATACGAGTTGAAAAAGGGTCTGGCTGAACCAATAGTTGTAATTAGAAAAAGTAATAGATTAATTCTAGTAGATGGCCATCACAGGGTAATTGCTGCCAGGAAACTCGGCATCAAAAGCATGGATGCCTATGTCATACCCATAGGCGATGAGATCAATCTTGGCATGGAAAAAACTGCCAGGTCATCAGGGCTTCATACGATGTCGGATGTCAGGATACTTGACTATGCCAGACATCCTCTTGTCGAGATCACAAAAAGGCTTAAAAAAGATGATGAGAACGGAATGACAAATGTCGGGCAATGAGCTATTTGCATTCAATATATTGCAAGTTTTGCTAGTATGTCGGTTTTTGAGATAAGCCCAACAAGTTCCCCGTTGACTTTTACCATCAGCCTTCCAACCTTTTCTTTATTAAATACCCTGACAACCTCGTAAAGTGGCATCTCCCCATCAATTGAAATAATATCCTTTGTCATGATCTCTTTTATCTTAAGGCTTGTTTTACCTTCTGCAAGCGTTTTCCCGATATCGGTCAGGGTTACTATTCCCACGATACCGTCTTTGTCTTTCACAGGCGCTCCGTGAATATTATTAGTAACAAGGATCCTTGAAGCTTCCTGGATCGTGGCTGAAGCCGGGATCATTATGGGATTTTCCTGGATATAATTCTTAACGGGTTTTTTGGGAAGTGATACCATTTCCTGTATTACAAATAAGATTGTATTTTGAGTATCATCTCTTCCGATAACGGAACCCCTGATCACCAACCTATTTACCGGAGTTGGCCCTATCATAAGGCTGTCTCCAACATCGAATTTTCTTATATCACCAATGACATGAACGGTTGCATTGCAAAGATCGGGATGCCTTACAGTGGTAAAACTTATCTCTGCTACAGTGGCATTTTCTATCAATTCATCATTCCTTTTTAAAGGAACGTTCATTTCTTTATCCATATCTGATAAGCTTAAAGCATGATATGTGGCGCCAGTGGCTTTGTATCCCCCTTTTGGCCCTGGGACCCCCTCTACCAATCCAAGGGCTTTTAATGATTGCATCTGGTTCCTGACAGTACCTGGATTTCTCTCAATGATCTCTGCGATATCTTCCCCTTTGATCGCATGTTTTCTTGTTCTGTATAAATTAATTAATGCTGTTAATATTTCTTTCTGAATTGGTGTAAGGTCCATGAGATTCAAACTCTCCCTAATTCTTAGTATATTTACGGGTATATATCTTTATTGATAATTACAATTAGATTTCACTGTCGTCTTTGGTTCAAAATCCTATCCATTTTTATTGTATAATCGTATTCATTAATAATGAATGTTACTGAAAATCTAAAGTTTATCTTTAAAAAGTCAACCGACATGCTTATATACTACATATCTGAATATATAACTCTTTCGCTGAGGTAGAAATTGAAAAGATTGGGAACTGTTCTTCATGCTATCGATAATATACTGATAGTGCGCGCCGATAAAACACTGGATCTGGGTACTTTGAACCCGAATTCCATGATAGTCACAAAGACATTGCGCAAGCTCGGTAAAGTGAAAGAACTTTTTGGCCCCGAACAAAATCCCTACATTTCTGTAAAGTTATTCAATGATTTAAAAGACCCTGAAATAGCGAAACTGAAAAACGAAAGGGTCTATCTGGCATAAAGGAAAGGTGTAGAATGGTAGAAATTGAAAAGGTAAAGGAAATCGAGAAGACTGAACGAGAGAAAATAAAAGAAGGCATCAAACAGAAAAAAGAGAAGGAAAAACTCGGTCAGTTCGAGAAAGCCACAATTGAGTGCCCGGAGTGTAAGAGCCATGCCCTTGTACATGATTATGAGAGGGCTGAGCTGGTATGCAATGAATGCGGACTTGTAGTGGACGCTGACTTTATAGACCAGGGTCCGGAATGGAGAGCTTTTGACCATGACCAGAGAATGAAACGATCTCGAGTGGGCGCGCCAATGACCTATACAATTCATGATAAAGGATTATCCACAATGATCGACTGGAGGAACCGCGACTCATACGGAAAATCCATATCCAGCAAGAGCAGGGCACAGTTATACCGGCTCAGGAAATGGCAGCGCCGCATACGTGTAAGTAATGCCACTGAGAGGAACCTTGCTTTTGCACTTTCAGAACTTGACAGAATGGCATCAGCTCTGGGATTATCACAGAACGTGAGAGAAACAGCAGCTGTCGTATATCGAAAAGCCGTTGACAAGAACCTCATCAGGGGAAGAAGCATTGAAGGTGTTGCAGCAGCCGCTTTATATTCAGCGTGCAGGCAGTGCAATGTCCCCAGGACACTTGATGAAATAGGTGAAGTTTCAAGAGTAAGCAGGAAAGAGATCGGAAGGACATACAGGTTCATCTCAAGAGAACTGGGTCTTAAACTTGTCCCGACATCGCCAATTGATTATGTGCCGCGCTTCTGCTCAGGATTGACCCTGCGCGGAGAAGTACAATCAAAGGCAGTTGAGATTCTCAGGCAGGCATCAGAGAAAGAACTCACAAGCGGAAGAGGCCCGACAGGTGTTGCAGCAGCTGCGATCTATATTTCCTCGATCCTTTGCGGCGACAGGAGAACCCAGCGCGAAGTAGCTGAAGTCGCAGGCATCACTGAAGTAACGATAAGGAACCGCTATAAGGAACTGGCGGAGGAATTGGATATTGAAATTATCCTTTGAGGATAATAAATCCACAAATAGATAAATTTGAAGTGGAAAAATAAAAACCGCAGATAAACGCAGATTTGTTGCTTCGTATCTGCATTTATCTGTTTTCATATAATCTAATAGCAAATATGAAATTTGATGAGTGGGAGCCAATATACAAACTTATCCTTGAGGATATGCATTGGGACCGGATATGCGATGATACATCTGCACGTACCTTATTCAAATTGCTTGAGACAAAAGCCAGGAAAAAAATCCCTGATGTTATAGATATAGAGGTCCTGCATAATGTTATCAATGGAAAAGATGTCCTCGTATGCGGCAAAGCGCCGTGCCTTAAGGATGAAATAAAGAATATTGATTTTAAGAAATATGTGGTAATTGCGGCTGACGGCGCCACGAGCATTTTGATTAACAACGGGATTGCTCCGAATATTGTTGTAACTGATCTTGACGGCAATATGGATGATGAAGCAAAAGCCAACGACCTTGGCGCCATAATGGTGGTGCATGCGCATGGGGATAACATGGATGCGTTGGGTGAGGAAGTACCCCGGCTTAAGAGAGTTATTGGAACCACACAATCAACTCCTATGCCGAATGTCTATAATTTCGGGGGATTTTCTGACGGCGACAGGAGCGTATTCCTGGCAAAGGAAATGGGAGCAATGTCCATAACTCTAATAGGTTTTGATTTTAATGACACAAATGTGACTCCAATAAAGAAGAAAAAACTCATGTGGGCGGAAAAACTGATAGATATTATATTGGGTGAAGAAGAATTAGATATGATCAGATATCAACTCGGTTAAATTCATTAAGAATATATTTATAAATACAAACCATTCAATAGGTAATATCCTTATTATGATCGAAGCTAAAAATGAAAAAATCACCATATCATCCACAGGAGTTCCACTTCTTGATAAGTTAATTGGTGGAGGCATCTCTTCAGGTTCCATGGTCTGCTGCCTTATTAATCCGAAATCCATGGCTGAGATACTAATATTCCAATTATCTTCAGTCGGGAAAGTCCTTTACTTCACCACAGAATACAAACCGGAAAATGTGATGTTTAAGGCAAAAGAATTTGGTTTTGACACACAAAACATATCTTTTGTGGATATTTATAGCAAATTCAACTACGGAGAAAAAGAGCAGCAATCCCCTACATTCAAGAAAAATCTCTATGAGCTTTCATATATCAAAGCAAAGAACGATGCAAAATTGTTTATTGATACCATAAAACTCCCAAAAGACACGCTCTGGAAATTTGAATTCTGGACAAATGAAAAAGTCATTGAAATCCTGGGCGACCTTTGTAATAAAATATTCACGAAATTATTGAAAACAAAGGAGAAAAGCAGCTTTCAATTTACTAAGATCAATCCAAAGACAAAGAGATTTGAAATAGATCTTAAAGATTGTCCTGAATGCAATGAGCTTTCAGGATTCAAAGAGAGAGTCTGCTACTATCATGCCGGTCTTTTCGCAGGTATGCTGTCCTCCCTCCTTGATACCGAAATGACAGCGTACGAAACGCAATGTCGTGCTGCAGGGCACGAAAGCTGCAAATTTGTCGTCGGCATAGGCAGTGACAATGACATTCAGGACAATGTGAAAACTTTTTTTAATCCGGCCTCCCTCCCAAAAGAAGAAGAAATATCACTTTTCACGGAACATTCATTAAAACAGATAGAAGATAAAGAGAACAACATTATTATGATTGATAATTTCTCGTTTTATATCGACATTATAGGAAATAAGGACAAAATTAGAAGACTTTTGAACCGGATTTCTGAGTTCACGACAAAGACGCACAGCATATGTTATTTATATGTTTTCAAGGATACCCACAGTAAGGACATGGAGAATATGATCGTGAATAAATGCGATGTGGTCTTTGACCTTGATGTTGGCATCAGCGGCGACAATATAACAAATCTCTTAATTATATCGAAATTACGCGGGAAAATTGTCCCAACAAAACGGATTAAGATTCATATCAATGACCGTATTATGCTGGATACCTCACAAGAGGTGGCATGAAACATATTATTAGAAGCCTTTTACTGTATTTGCTGATATTAGGATTACTTACTTTTAATTTACCTCTTGTTTCAGACCCTATCATGTCTGCGTATTTACTATATATAATTCTTATTCTTGTGGTTTTTTATAGTGGTGAAAAGCTTTTATGGGGGGAAAGTTTAGTGCCCGGTTTACTCTGGGGAGGGGTTTTGATGGGGACTATAATCTCTCTTGAATTAATTACCGGCTGGATTAAGGTGGAAGGATTTGATTTCAACATTAAACTCGTTGTCTCATTATTAATATACCAAATACTCGTTTCAGTAGGTGAAGAAATCTCTTTTCGGGGGTATATTCTTAAAAACCTGATTAAGGGGACGAATGTCAAGACCGGGATAATTATCACATCATTTCTGTTTTCGTTTATACATCTTCCTTCCATCTTTTATGGGAGTATGGATTATTCAAGAGATGCACTTGCCTTGATAGTTGTGGGTATGTTAAGTGTACTCTTCTCGCTAATTTACCTCAACTACGGACTTCTTTCAGCTATTTCTTTCCATTTTGTATGGAATTTTTTGCAATATAATGTGTTCAATTTAAATGATAGCTATCAGGGAATAATCAAGATCAGTTATACAGGGCAGAATTTACTACTGACTGGTGACAATTTTGGGCCAGAAGCAGGAATACTGGGATTTATTGTCATCTTCCTTGCTTTAATAATATTTATTAAAAAATTTGCAAAAAGCTTAAATTAAGCCAGATTGAATATTAGATATGAATCCCAGGATTTTTTTGAAATTTGCATTTGTTGCAGTTCTTATATTATCCTTCATGAATTTAATTTTACCAAGTAGTATAGCAGGTATTTATGCTATCAATATGATGCTTCTGGCCCTTTTTATAGCTTTTTTGCTTTCCATAAAAGTTGCTTTTTGTTATGAAAGGGAGCTTAGAAAAGTTTTTTTATATCTTGCACCTTTTATACTGCTCTTAATGTTGGTAAACATCCCGCAATTCTGGGATATTATATACAGCATATTCGGTACGTTTTCATATATTTCCCTTATAATAGCAGGTATAGCCTATATTCTCCTGATCATGTCATGCAGAAACATATTAAAGATCACAGACTTTAGAGAGATGGACAAAATAGAGTGGGCTGTTATAATATTAATGTTCATTATTGGCAATTATATAACTTTCTTTTTCCTGCTGAATTACCAGCTTGAGTTTAATGTAGATGTACTTACCAAATTACTCTTTCGAATAATTGACAATGCTGTCGTCTTAATGCTTTTGCCCATAATTTTCATTTACAGGAAGCAGTCGAAAAAGGAAAACAGAGAAAGTGTTACTTTTAGCATCATGATTATAGGAATAATAATCAGCACAATTGGGGACTATCTTTATGAGATATTTACCACTATTTCCCATCAGGAGTTGAGTTCAGAATTTCATAAAGGAACATTTCTTGACTCGATATACATATTAAGTTACCTTTTGATAGCCTTAGGGCTATTCGTTCATTTTAATTATTACAAATGGACTATGAAACAAATAGATCTCACTAAACTTGACTTTAAATTTGACTAAATTCGAACCTTGCACTTTTTTGAAAAATATTATATAGAATGCGAGGGATGGGATTCGAACCCACGAACTCCTTCGAGATTGGACCCTAAATCCAACGCCTTTGACCTGACTGGGCGACCCTCGCTTTTTGCGTTTTGATTGCGTAGATCCTAAATCCTGCACCTTTGACCTGGCTAGGCGACCTGCGCACAAGCGTCCAAATAACACTTATAACATAAAGCTTTGATGGCAACCATGAAAGGAATATACATTTTACTCCTCAGGATGAAAGAGAGTAAGGACATCCGCGTTGGAAAACTTGGCATGCTTCATTTCAGGAGAGGATACTATTCTTACGTGGGTTCAGCCCAGGGAAGCGGTGGGGAAAAACGCATAACAAGACATTTCAACGTGGCTTATGGCAAAAACCATATCAGGAAATGGCATATTGATTATCTTTTGCCGCACTCGGAGGTAATATGCGCGGTTTTTTCACCCACAGATGAAGCTATCGAATGTGTTGTTGCCGAAATCCTGAGTAAATATTCAGACGGTTTGAAGGGCTTTGGATGCAGTGACTGTCATTGTGCTTCCCATCTTTTCTTTACAGTTCGAAATATAATGGGTGAGGCTTCAGACATCTGCAAAGGTGTCTCAGGGAACGAAAGTATCATTATTTACCCTGCAAATGAAAAATAAAAAATCGGTACATGAAAAAACAGAGATAAAAAATGAGATCTTAACAGGAAACTGGCGAAGTCAAATACAAGCAATGTTACTTAACCAAAAAGAAGAGTTCATTATTATTTGAAACGGCCTCTGATGAGGAAGTTAATCTTAATCGTTATACTTCGGCAGCTTTGCTGCGGGGAGCTTCATTGAAATAATAATAAAAAAGAACGATTAGGATCGAATTAAATTGGCATTAAACCGGCAATAGTTTTCAGAAACCAGCCAAAAACAATATCCCAAACAGGATAAATACCACTCCAGCGCCCTGTCTGATTTTCGATAAAGGTACGATTTTGCACAGTTTTTCACCAACAAGTATACCGATCAGGGTTATTAATCCAAGCGCAAGTATCGCTCCAAGGAACACTAAATATGGTGAATCAAATTTTGCTGCCAATGTAATAGCAGAAAGTTGTGTTTTGTCCCCCATTTCGGCAAGAGTAATCATCGAGAATGTTGAGATCATTGGATTCGAAACTGATTTATTTTTTTCTGCATCACAACTTGTTTTTTGTGATAATAATATCCATATTCCAAAAACAATGAACAATAAACCTGCAATAATCTTGATCCAGGAAGGGCTAATGTACGTGAATAGGGTATCTCCTACGAGTATCCCAAGTCCTGTCACAAGAATAAAACCAAATATGGCACCTGTGAAAACTTTTACTCTGTCATAACCTGCAGATAATGCAATTACCGTAAGCTGTGTTTTATCGCCAAGTTCGGCAATCGCAATTAGTCCGAATGTCATTAAAAGTGGTGTTATATCCATAACTTTACCTTTTTTTGAATATTTTCATTTTTCAAAATTGAAATTTATATCCTTAATTAAATAAGTGTTTTTTCTTGAATTTTTCGAATATCTTTACGCCATTTTCAGTTAGAATATATCTCTTCCAGGTATGTTTTTCAGGAGTGAGGCACTCAATTAGACCATGTTCCTCAAGTTCCCTCACAGCATGGCTGATGTTCTGCAACGATCTTCCTGTCTTTTCAGCGATCTGGGATGTTTTTATCAGCTCATTTTCATGGATTTCCTTCATTACGAGTATTCTTCTGTCCACGCTCAAAATCCATTTTGTCAGTTCATCTATTTCCATTATTCCAAAAAGCCCTTTGCATTACGTTTCATAATTAATTTCATGGAATGTTATATTGCAATGTGAGTTTAAATAATTTATCATAATTTAGAATACGATTTTGCCAGCACAAGATTGGTGCTTACAACTCTACCTACAAAATCAGAAATATCCACTGTAACTTCACCCAGGCAGTCTGCAATGCCCTGTTTATTCACAACAGCCCCATCTTCTATCAGGCGGCGGGTAGAAATTATGACATCCTTTACCAGCGTCCTATGAAGTATAACGCAATCATCCCCCAGTGTACAGTTAAAAACTACTGAGCCAAATCCGATAAAACACTTATCACCTAAAGTGCATGGTCCATGAACGATACAACCGTGTGCCAATGAGGTGTTTTTTCCTACAACCACCGCTGAACCCCCAAGAGCATGTATCACGACATTGTCCTGGATATTGCAGCCACTTTCGATTATTATTTCGGAGCCGGGCTCATCAGCCCTTATGGTAGTATTCGGCGCTATATAGACGTACCCTTTTATCTCCACGTTCCCTATAATTACTGCCGATTCTGATACATACGCAGTATCACATACTCTGGGCATCCCTCCAGCTGGATTTTTCAATAACATTATCATTACTCCTGTTTGTGATGAAAATTAATGGCCAAGACAAACTTTTGATACGGATTCATTATTAATTTTTATGATAATATATGATAAGTTATTTAAACTTTGAGGTTATCATGGAGTCTGGCCTTCTGAGAAGGTCAAAATAAATGAGAAAAGGTATTTGCCGGGAGACCTAAATATAAATGTACCGGCGTATATTTTAGAGGAACTATGGAAATATTACGTATTTATGGGCGAAGCAGTCCCGTTTTGATAAAGGCAGCAGACAGATTGACGGCATTGTTTATTCCGGGGAAATAAGAATGGTCGATCAACAAACCCTGTTCTGGATAGGATTCATTGTACTCATATTCATATTGCTGGCTCTGGATCTAGGGGTTTTCAACAGGAAAGCCCATACCATCAAGATAAAAGAAGCCATTTTACTGAGCCTTTTCTGGATATCGATATCTGTCATGTTCAACATCTGGGTATATTTCCAGTTCGGTGAGCAGAAAGCCTTTGAGTTCCTTACAGGGTATGTGATAGAGAAGGCGCTCAGCGTTGACAACTTGTTCGTGTTTTTGATGGTTTTTTCCTATTTTCATGTGCCATCGGCCTACCAGCATAAGATCCTTTTCTGGGGCATCCTTGGTGCTCTCATTATGCGTGCAATATTCATAGCTGCCGGCATAACGCTTATCGAACAATTCCATGCGGTCATCTACATCTTCGGGGCGTTCCTGGTCATTACAGGCATCAAGATGGCGCTTGTTGGTGATAAAAAGATAGATCCTGAGAAAAACCCGGTGCTCAAGTACTTACGCAAGGTAATGCCTGTTGCAGAAGATTACCACGAGGATAAGTTCTTCATAAAAAGAGCGGGGAAATATGTTGCTACGCCGCTGTTCGTTGTGCTGGTCGTTATCGAGAGCACTGATGTCCTCTTTGCAGTGGATTCCATACCTGCTATACTTGCGATCACTACAGACCCTTTTATAATATATACCTCAAACGTGTTCGCTATCCTGGGGCTTCGGGCGCTCTATTTTGCTCTTGCAGGGATCATGCCTATGTTCTACTACCTCAATTACGGGCTTTCAGCCATACTTGCCTTTGTGGGTACAAAGATGCTTATTTCGGATTATTATAAAGTCCCGATCATGGTTTCCCTGGGTGTGGTAGCTGCAATTCTCATAGCATCAGTGACGTTATCAGTTGTACGCGCCCGTATGCTGGAATACAGGGCAAAGGAGTTGAAGAAGCTTCAGGAGTATAAATAGTAGAAAAGTGAAGGGTAGAAAGCGATCTGACTTTGGAGAATGCTCATGGAATATCTAATGAAACTGCTGACCGTATTTGGTCTTGGGATTGTTGATATGTGGGTAGCCATCCTGGCAGGATTTGTCCTCCAGCTTCATCCGCTGGAGACAGCCATCGCTGTTGCCATTGGAGCCATTCTGGGCGTGCTGGTTGTCCTGAAGCTTGGTGAGCGCATGCGGACTATACTTATGCATAACAGAAAAAGTGAAGATAAGAAGCTTGGACGCATCCACCGCATATGGGATCGCTATGGTGTAGAAGGGCTTGGCATGCTGGCGCCTCTCCTGGTGGGTGCACCGCTTGGCGCTGCTCTTGGGATTACGCTTGGCGCTCCGGTCAAACGCCTCTTGCTCTGGATGAGCTTAGGGATCATACTGTGGAGTACTGTATTTACGCTTGTCGGTTTGCTTGGGCTTGCTGGCATCGAGGCGCTGGGGCGTTAACTATAGAGCTAACATTCACAGCCCCAGCGCTTTTGCATCATGTTCTATTTTTTCAGCCATCCTGCCCCTGTACTTCCTGAGTTTTTCCTGCATCGTTTCGTCGTTTGTTGCTATTATCTCGCATGCCAGCAGCGCAGCATTGTCGGCTGAACTCTATCTTGAAGTCTGCAAGAAGGATCTTTCCGAAGGAGAAGGTTAAACATAATATCATTGATCTTCTCAATAATATTGGACATGTAATCTAGTTCCTTATCTGTCATCCAGCCTGTGCTGTGGGTTTAAATAAATTATCCTATTTTGTAATAAATTTTTTATGCTTCTGAGACGCTATTTTCCAGCCCTTCTTTCTCTGAAATCCTGTAACGCATATATTCTACAATGACGGTTTCTGTGATAACAAACAATATGGGGCCAAGAAGTAATCCCTTAGCGCCAAAAATAACCGGACCTGAAAAAAAGCCAAGAAGTATTGAAAGAGCGCTCACTCCTGATTTCTTCGCGCCCATGTATGGCTGCAAAATAAAGGGTATGAATATTGTCAGTACAACAACTCCAAAAACCATGATGCCAGCTGCTGCAAAAACATTTCCATTATAGTACATATATGCCGCAACCGGGACATAAACCATCCAAACGCCAAAAATCGGAAGGAAGCCGAATAATCCGGTAAGGAGCGCAAGTAAGAAGGCATGAGGCACTCCAAAAACAGAATAACCTACAAAAGATGCACCAAATATTATTAGAGACGTTGTTACGTAGGTCAGGAAAAGCACATCAAAGCCTCTTTTAAGACCGCTTAGAATGCTTGATACAAAGTGCTCGTCTTCAGCAGGAAGGGTTGATGCATAAGCTTTAATGAAATCACTAATTTTGTGCCCGTTACGCATAAAATGATATGTAGCGTATAAGTAAATTACAACTTCAAGAAGTAAAAAAGGAATGCTTTTGACGAAATTCGAAGCAAGGGCGATCATAAACGCAATAATTTTGGAGGTTATATCCTGGGCGCTAAGAAAATACCCTGCATAAGTTCCAAATCCAATTCCTGCAATGGCATTTGAAACCGCCGAAATGACCTCTTTGAGTTTATCTCCGAATCCTGCAATATCCTGAAAAAATAGCGCGGCATTTGCTGAAAGATATGAAACGGCAAATATGATTGGAAGCCCAATAATAATTACCAGAACGCCGATAGCTATGTGATAGGAACGTGTATGGACTTCAAGCCGTTTAACTATTGGATTGAAAACATAGGCTGTTATCACTGAAAGTATGAGAGGGACTATAAAAGGATATATCATTATCCCGACAACTGCCACTGCCGCAAGAAAAATAAGCGGATGGGAGCGGCGCTCATGAGAAAGTTTTTTAAATTCTGGCATATACCACGAGTTTATTGCACAGGGATGGATTTATACTTTAGCTATTCTTTATGGATGCCTTTATTTTTTCTTCAAGTCTTTGTTTTATTTAGAAATCATAGTCATTTTTTGAGAGCAACAAAGGATAATACCCAACCAAACGCTGTAAGCAATGTACCCAGAGCGAGGATCGGTAGTTCAAGCTGTGAAAGCATGAATATGCAAAAAGCAATACCCGCAAGCGGCAGTAAAGGCAACCTTCCTATCGTAAGTGGGACCTTGAAATGTCTTGTCATTTCAGGTTTTTTGTATCTTAACAGAATAAGTGCAGCATTAACCACAATAAATATCAGGAATATTGTGAAGTTGGCAATTTTAGCCAGGAACGCTATATCCCCTGCCAGCGCAAAGAGCATAGATAATATCATCAATGTGAATACAGCAATCCATGGCGTCCTCCTTGAAGGATGAATCCTTGCAAGGATACCGGGAAGAGAATAAGAGCTTGCCATTCCATATGTTATCCTTGATGCTACAAGAAGCATAATGAGCACGGTATTTGCCGTGGCAAACAGGGCTATCACCGATAATATTATAAAAGCATCGCTGCCAAGGGCAATAAATGCAATGTCCGCAAGAGGCGCCTCAGATTCCCCAAGCTTTTCCCATCCCATCACACTGACGACGCTGATGGCTACCGATATGTAGAGGATTATGCTTATCAATATTGCAAGCAAAAGACCCAATGGAATCGTTTTTTCAGGAGATTTTGTCTCTTCCGAGAGCTTTACGATCCCTTCAAACCCTTTATATGCGAAAAATACCAGGGCAGAGGCTTCAAATACCCCTGTTAAACCATGTGGCATCTCGAAATAATCCACTTTTCCAAGATAAGGAAGCCCGATGAATATTATCATTATTAAGCCACCTATCTCGATAAATGTGAACAGGATCGCTATCCATGCTGACTCTTTTATGCCATAGAAGATTATGAACGACAGAACCGCTATGAGTATAATGGCTGAAAGCACAGGTGGAAAATCAAAAAGCACATCGAAGTAGCCCGCAAAACCAAGAGCTACGGTCGAGGCAGCGATTACGCCGCTAAAGATGATCAACCAGCCTGCAACAAATGCTGCCCTCTTGCCAAAAGCGTTCAATGCATATACGTACTCTGCTCCTGCTTTCGGGAACATGGAGGAAAGCTCTGCATAGCTCAATCCCGTAAATACGGCTATAAGTGCAGAGATGGCAAACGAGAGCCAGACAGAGTTCCCTGCAAGCCCGGCGGCTTTTCCTATCAGGGCGTATATACCAGCTCCAACAATAATACCCACACCTGAAAGGGTAACTTCAAATAATCCCAGTTCCCGTTTCAACTCAACTTTCTGGTTCATGCAAGCTGCTTTTTATTATACTCCTTTATTTTTTTATGTTTTCACTTTTCAATCTGTTTATGAGTGAATATAACTAATTATGACAACATATTTAAACTTCACGGCCTATATAAGCAAAAAGGTGAAAAAGAATGTGGCTTCAGATTAGATTGTATTTATTGCTTGGATTGATGTTCGCCATTGTTTATGCAGTGATCGCAGCAGTTGCAGGTTCCATGGGAATTTCAAGTTTTGCTTTCTATGGAGTACTTGCATCAGGAATGATCCTGGTTCAATATATGATAGGTCCAAAGATGGTTGAATGGAGCATGGGAATAAGGTACGTTTCAGAGTTTGAATATCCCTCAC
Organism: Candidatus Methanoperedens sp.; assembly: GCA_041648475.1. GTDB lineage: Archaea > Halobacteriota > Methanosarcinia > Methanosarcinales > Methanoperedenaceae > Methanoperedens. The sequence continues at coordinate 123,907 of JBAZOV010000002.1, forward strand.
TGCACAGGATGGTAGCAGAGATGGCACAAAAAGCCAAAATACCAAAACCACGCATAGGGATCGCAAATGTTCCTATCCCGAATGCCTTTGCCTTTGGCAGATGGAAGAGCGACGGCAGGGTGTGTGTTACGGAGCAGATATTGCGTCTTCTTTCACCCGATGAGCTAAAAGCTGTGATCGGGCATGAAATCGCACATCTTAAGCACAGGGATGTTGCTGTAATTACTACGCTTAGCGTAATACCGATGATTATGTGGTATATTGCATGGAGCACCATGTTTTCAGGAGGGCGTGACCGTGGAAATGCTGTTCTTATTGGAATTTTTGCCTTCCTGATGTACATGGTTACCAACCTTCTGGTATTGTATGCATCCAGGATAAGGGAATATTATGCAGACGAAAGGAGCGTCCAGCTAGGTAATTCTCCTCACGCGCTTGCTTCGGCATTGTACAAACTGGTGTCTGGAAGTGCAAGAGTCCCAAAAGAAGAACTCAAACATACCGAAGGGCTAAAAGCCTTTTTTGTGAATGATCCTTCACGCGCCATGAACGAATTAAGGGAACTTTCCCAGATCGATAAGGACAAAAGCGGAACAATTGACCAGAATGAACTGATGATGTTATCAACCAAAAAAGTCAAGGTCGCAACATCTGATAAGTTCATGGAACTTATGAGCACACATCCGAACATGTTAAAACGAATTCACAGACTCTCAAAAATAAGGTAATGTCTTGATAGCGCTCTGGATAGCCCTCGGACTTCTCGTTATAGCATCGTTCCTTCCTAAATCCTTCAATTCAAGGTACATCTTTGGTAGTTCTGGCTGGATATTCCTTTCCTTCCACTGGTCTTTGCAGCTTGGGGATTACATAGATCTTCGGGATTATGTCAACATCATTCTGGTAATTTCTGCGACAATTGCATCCTTATTCATTGCACATATAACATTCCAGGCTAAAGATAAAAATGATCGCAGCACCTATGAAGTATTTTTTTCACTATCCAGGGCTGCATCTGTTGGCGGTTTGATATATTTTCTATTTGCAGAGATAGGATTATTAAATACATGGATAATATCAACAGTCACAGGACAGGGGATATGGTTGATTGAGAAAGTCGGTTTTCCTGTTGTACAGGTAGCATGGAACCAGCTTGCGGTAAATGGCCTGGATGTTGAAATAATACTGGCCTGTACCGCTATCGAGAGCATTGCCCTGTTTTGCGGTATAATCTCCTCTGCTACAGGTGCGACTACCGGTCGAAAACTCCAGGCTTTTGTTATCTCCGTACCTATTGTTTATTTGCTTAATATTATCCGTGTCTCTTTTACTGCTTCAGCCTATGGATTAAGCTGGTTTGGCTCACCTGAGGAGAGTTTCCATATTTCAGAGCATTTTATCACAAAGACAGGCTCGTTAATGGCTTTGATATTGATTTCATATATCGTTCTAAAAATGCTGCCTGAGGTTGCTGATATGATAGATGGTATCTTTAAAGTGATGAGAAAAGAATTTCACAGATTAATAATGAGGTAGGCTATAAATATTTTACCTAATATACTGATTTATTATAGCATCTATAGATTATTGGGGTAAAATATATATTAATCTGAACTTAATCTTATGTGAAAACTAAAAATTAAACAATGGATGATATTAATGGTTCGAAGAGTAGCAGTCCATGATGTAATACAATGGATAAAAGAAATTCAATCAAAAAGCCTCTCAGTTTTTACTTTTGAGGACCTACAAAAACACGATTTAGCGAAGCAAACTTTCATAAACCGGGCAAAAACCTCTGGGTTAGTGCGGAAAATCAAAAAAGTACAGGGAGAAAAAAGTTCCCTTACTCAATGGCAGATAATTTAAATGGAGTTCAAATATGGGATTAAAAGAATGGTTAGTTCCCCAGGATAAACATTTTTTCAGTATGCTGGAGAATGAATCTAATAATGTGATGGAGGGCTCGAAAGCCTTCCTTGAAATGCTTAAAAATTATGAAAACATCACCGAAAAGCAAAAAAGAATTAAAGATATAGAACATAAGGGCGACGATTTTGTTCATGAGATATTTCAAGAACTAAATAAAACGTTCATTACCCCTATAGACCATGACGATATTTCATCACTGGCTTCCGCTTTTGATGATATATTGGATTATATAGATGGTACTGCAACACGTCTTGTTTTGTTTGAGATAGAAAAACCTGAGGAGAACATGATAAAGATGGCAGAAGTGCTTTTGAAGCAGGTAACAGAATTAAATATTGCTCTTGCAGGATTAAGAAATATAAAAAATCCAAAGGAAATTGAAAAAAGATGCATTGAAGTCAACAGACTTGAAAATGTCGCAGACGATATTTATAAGTCATCGATCGCCGAGCTTTTCAAACGGAAAGATGCCATTGAGATCATGAAGTTAAAAGAGATATATGAACGTCTCGAGTTCGCGACTGATAAATGTGAGGATGCTGCGAATGTTATTAGCGATATCGTTGTGAAGAATAGTTAAAATGGTGGTTTTTCATGCAGGAATTTATAATAATTACTATAACCGTACTTTCAAAGAAGACCTAAAAACCAATAACTATCGCCATATTCACCCTGAGACCTAAAAAAATCTAAATACTTTAAATCAGAAACTCATTCAGCTCCAAACGAGAAAACAATTTTGCCTGAATTGGATTCATCTCTTCAACGACAAGACTGATTTTGGAAGTTTCATTATTCTTAACAAAAGCCATTCTTATACCTTCGAGTTGATGCTGCAATTCTTTGATACTTAATCCCACATATTTCACCTTTTTTGCCAGATACCTATAAAACAACATTCCCATGACACAGAGAAATACATGAACCCTGATCCTACCATCTTTTCTCATGAAGAATGGCGGGACAGATATCAGCAATTTATCCTTCAAGAATTTGAAATCTTCCTCAACCAGATTCTTCGCAAAATAAGTCCTGGCAATATCAGCAGAACTTGAATCATGAAGATCAGTAAAAATCGCAATTTTACCGAAACTATATTTGAACTCTTCCTCGGCAGTTTTATCAACCCAATAATCAAACGAAATTTGTCCTTCTTCCGGGATCTTGTACTTGAATATGGTACTCAGATTGCTATAAATTATTTTGTTAGCATTTGTGCAAAGTCCTTTGCGTGTGATCTTTTTCCCTTTGCCACTTCCCTGTTCAGCCTTCTTCTTTAATTCCGCAAGCCCCTTAAGAATTTTTATTTTGTTTTCTTCATATTTTTTTTCCTTCTTAGCCTGACTTTTGGAGTTATACGAAACCACTATCGTAAACGTCTGTCCGAATACCTGTTTCTTTGTTCTGTAACCATATACTTCATTGACTTTCGAACTTTTATAGAGAAAATCATAATCGGATAATGGTACCTCCATCAAAGTTTTAACTTGATTGTGTTTCAAAGAACCGACCACGTGCATATTTTCAAGAATTTTATTAATATTATCCTCTGAATTATTACCCTTATCAAAAACAACTGTCATATCGGATGACTTTATTTTGAGATTTCGTAATCTATTGACGAGTTTATCAATCATTTCGGGGAATGTTTTGGCATCATGGACGTTGCCAGGGTATGTTTCATGTAATAGTGGTATATTTTCGTTGCTTTCTGCAATTCCAAATGTCACGAGATTTTTATCATACCTTTTTTCTTTGCTTCTTCCTTTTTGAGGGAGTTTTTCACCTGATTCGATATACGAGAAAACATTTGTTGTGTCCCAAAAGATTGTTGTCGGCTTAATGCCTTTATCAATTAACTTTGCTGCAATGTTTTCTTCTATTTTTCTGATTGTTTGTTCAGTTAAGAAATCCATATTGTTGAGAAAGTTCTGGCTGTTCAATTTATGTGGAAATTTCCACTGGAATTTCAAGAATGATTCATTGAACCATTCTGCTGTTGCCTGTTTGCTTAAAGGGCCGTTGGTTCTGCCAAGAATTATTAAAAGCATATATTCTCCAACACTTAGCCCTTCGATTTCTTTTTTTGTCACATTCTGGTTTACACATTGACAAAATTCTAATTCTTCACTTATTCTCAGTATGGCAGCGGTTTTTCCGAACTCAAATGAGCTTACTTTTATTGAAGGGACTTTTTCGTTATTTTCGAATACTTCTTTGATTTTTTCTATAGTGCCAAGATATTTTTGCCAGATTACTTTTGATTTTCCATCTATCCATTTTGTTTCCCTCAGATACCAATAATCATTCCCTTTTATCTCTTTTTTATGAAAATGAACCATACTGCTTAGTTAGGTCTTTATTATTTATATAATTTACTATTTATTTGGTTAATAGATAATGTTTATTTAATTAATTTTAGTTAGGTCTCATGAATTCGATAAAAATAATTGGTGTGTGTTAAAAACTAACAAGTAGGTGGGGGTTAATAAAAGTTAAATTATAAAATTTAGATTAAAAAATAACAGTGTTTCTTATAAACTACGGTAATATTGATTATGTCTTCAATATCAGCACTTTCTGGTTTATCAAATCTTTTGAGAATATTTATGGCCTCAACATTACCCAGCGCCATTTTAGGCAATTTGCTTTCTTTGAAACCTTCGACTACTGCAAAATCCACTCCTGTATCTGCAAGTTCATCCAGGGCTTTTGTAAGATTATTTTCATGCGAGAATTTTACAAGTTCAGTTTGGGTTACACCAATAACTACATCAGCGCCAGCACGGTCATGTTTCCATGTATCTGACTCACGTTTCTTTGAAACGTGAGTCATAGACCTGGGCAGTCACAATTATATTCTCCCCGGCTGCCCCATGATACGATTAAACCCTGCCCCCCCATCTCAATATACACGCGCGCCCATTCTCAGTTAACCTTTACAACCTGAAAAATTGAAAGGATCACCGATGCCGGCGACTCTCTGGAGCGAGAGCGTAAGAGTGTCGCCAAGATATCAGCGACAATTACCGCAAGGCGAGAGCCGTGCCTGAAATGCGCGAAACAAGCGTTGAGCGCATGAAGAATGCGGTTATTGGAGCGTACACATGAACGGAACAGCAACCCGCTGGTAAGCGGCGCTATCCTCGTGGGTCTGGGTGAAACCCGGCGCCTGGAATGTTTAAATGAGTTGGAAACTATGTGTGTATTTTACTAATTGTTTAAGTATGTTGATTTAGATATTATACATATTGAAACAGATAAATGAGGTGAAATTACGTGTAGGGAATGTTCATAGTAACATTATTTACCCTGACATGTAAGACCATATGGACATTGGAATCATCGGAGGCTCAGGATACACAGGTGGCGAATTAATGCGTTTGCTCTCGTATCATCCCGAAGCAGCAATAAAAGCTGTAACGTCACGCAACAAAAAAGGTCAAAAAGTAAGCGATACGCATCCACATCTACGGAAAATAATTGAACTGGAATTTGAAGATCTCACTCCCGAAGAAGTGGCTTCACGCTGTGATATTGTATTCACGGCCGTACCCCACGGCACTGCAATGCAGGTTGTACCCGCGCTTCTTGATGCTGGTGTGAAAGTTATTGATCTTAGCGCCGATTATCGCCTCAAGACAGATGTTTTTGAAAAAACATATAAAATGAAACACATAGATCCGCGCGATGCGGTTTATGGCATCCCTGAACTGCATCCTGATATCCCGTCGCAGCAATTTATCGCAAATCCAGGCTGCTATCCAACAGGCGCATCGCTTGCTGCCGCGCCTCTTGCAAAAGCAGGAGTGATCGAGCGTGTTGTGTTTGATTCAAAAAGCGGTGTATCGGGCGCAGGGGTTGAGCCAAGTGCGGTTTCCCACTATCCCAATATGGCTGAAAATATCCAGGCTTACAAACTTACAACCCACCGCCACCGTGCTGAGATATTCCAGGAACTCACGAGGCTTGATGGCGATTTGAAAAGCATCAGCTTCACACCGCATGTTATTCCCTCGGTGCGCGGGATACTCACAACGGCTCACATATTTGTAAAAAAAGAATTAAGCGAAGAAGATGTGAGCAAAATATATAGTGATTTCTACAAGGACAGGCCTTTCATCAGGTTGATAAAAGGCATACCGATGCTTGGAAATGTGCGCGGTTCCAATTTCTGCGACATTGGTTTTGAGGTTGATAAGGAAAACAACAGGATAGTTGTGATATCAGCAATTGACAATCTGGTAAAAGGAGCATCAGGCCAGGCTATACAGAATATGAACCTGATGTTTGGGCTTCCTGAGACAACAGGTCTTTGGCATCCGGGTCTTGCTCCATGAGGTATAATTATGAAAATAAAAGATGTAATGAATAAAGATGTTATTGTATGCGCGCCCGATGATACATTGGGTCATCTTGCAGAACTGTTCAAAAAGAACCATATCAGCGGAATTCCGGTTGTTGATAAAGGAAATGTCGTGGGGCTTGTTTCTGAAACCGACCTGATTAAGTTATTCAAGACCCCTGAATTTTCAAATGATTTATGGCTCCCCAGCCCGTTTGAAATAATTGAAATACCCATCCGCAACCTTGTGAAGCTTGAAGAAACTAAGAACTTCTTTGAGAACATGAAGCTTCGCCCTGTAAAAGATATAATGACAGGGACAGTTCATGAAATTTCTCCTGATGCTGGCCTTGAGGATGCCTCTACCATGATGGTGAAATATGACGTAAACAGGCTGCCAGTCATTGAAAATGGTAAACTTGTGGGAATAGTTGCAAGAAGCGATATAATAAAAGGTCTTTCTGAATCGGCGGAATGAGAATGAAAAATATCAATGGTGGTATCTGCGCAGTAAAAGGCATAAAAGCGCACGGGATAAAACAGGGCAAGAACGGGCTTGCGATAATCGTAACTGATGCCATGGAACTTTCAAGCGCAGGTGTTTTTACGCGAAACAAGGTCATAGCTGCGCCGCTTATTATAACAAAAGAAGCACTTTCAAAAGGCAATTTAAGGGCAGTGATCGCCAACAGCGGGTGTGCGAATGCATTTACCGGAAAACAAGGCATGGATGACGCCCGGTGGATGGCTGGAATCCTCGCGCAAAAATTAAATTGCAGCCCAGATGAAATAGGAGTCGCCTCAACAGGTGTGATCGGACGAAACCTTGACAGGACATGGATAGGAGGGCATCTTGATGAGGTTTTTGAGAAATTATCCGATACAGGGGACTCAGGTAAAGCCGCAGCAAGAGCCATTATGACAACTGATACCACGATGAAAGAGATAGCGATCGAGCTTGATAATGGTGTGCGCATCGCAGGTATTTCTAAAGGCTCAGGAATGATAGAACCGAATATGGGCACGATGCTTGCGTTTTTATATACTGATGCGAAATTGCCAGGAGAATTACTGGATATTTGCCTGAAAAAAGCCGCAGATAAGAGCTTCAATATGGTGGTGGTTGACGGGGATACAAGTACCAATGATATGGCGCTCCTCACTGCCACCGGGTATCATGATTGCGAAGAAGAAACATTCCAGGAAGGGCTTGACCATGTGTGTATCAGCCTTGCAAAAATGATCGCAAAGGATGGGGAAGGCGCAACAAGATTAATCGAGGTAAGAGTAACAGGCGCAATGAGTATGGAAGACGCGAGAAAAGCAGCAAAAGCGATAAGCCGCTCGCCTCTTGTTAAGACCGCGATATTCGGAATGGACCCGAACTGGGGAAGAGTAGTTGCCGCTGCGGGTTATTCGGGCGCCGATATCGACCAGGATAAGATATCACTTAAATTCTCAGATAGCAGGAACGAGGTTTTGCTTGTTGATTCCGGAAAGATCGTTGAAGGAAAGCTTGAGGCGCTAAAAGAGATCATGGAAGGAAAGGAGATATTTATCGAGGTGGATATTGGATTGGGTGATTTCGAGGCGGTTGCTTGGGGCTGCGATCTGACCTATGATTATGTGAAGATAAATGCGATGTACACGACGTGATCAACCACAGAGGGCGCAGAGATCACAGAGTTGCAATGATTCTCTGTGCGCTGGTATGAAAAAAATAGCAACGAACACAACGAACTCGATACGAACTCACGCCACAGGAGTTCGTTTTAGTTCGTACCAGTTCGTTGTTTTTTTCATACCAGAGATAATAAAAAGCCTCGAAGTTTTTGACTACCCCTTCGCCACACCCAGCGGCATGAGCTTTACGACCTTTCTTGCAATCCCAAGCTGATGCACCACGTCAACCACATCCTCGCTTGGCTTATACACACCCGGCGCCTCTTCCGCGATCACTGAAGGATGTGTAGCCCTGACAGATATCCCTCTTGCAGCTAACTCTTTCTGTATGGTCTCACCGTGGAACTCCCTCTTTGCTGCGGCACGGCTTGAAACCCTGCCTGCGCCATGGCAGGCGCTCCCGAAAGTAAGTTCCATGGCTTTCTCTGTTCCATGCAGAACGAAAGATGGCGTGCCCATGCTTCCCGGAATTAACACGGGCTGCCCCACATTTCTGTAAACCGAAGGAACATCGCGATGCCCTGGCGGGAATGCCCGCGTTGCGCCCTTTCGATGGACATAAACCATCTTTTTTGCGCCATCTATTGTATGCTCTTCAAGTTTTGCCACATTATGCGCCACATCATAAATGAGGTCCATTCCAAGATCATCCATGTCGCGCCTGAAAAATCGTGTAAATGCCTCACGTACCCAGTGGGTGATGACCTGCCTGTTCGCCCAGGCATAATTAGCGCCTGCTGCCATGGCTTTATAATAATTCTGGCCTTCCTGGGATTCGGCTGGCGCGCATGCAAGTTGTCGGTCGGGTAGCTCTATACCGTACTTGCGTGTTGCTTTGTCAAGTATTTTTAAATTATCATCACATATCTGGTAACCTGCGCCACGCGAGCCGCAGTGGATCATTATAGTAACCTGCCCCTTTTCAAGACCGAAAACTTTTGCGACTTCGGGATCAAATATTTCATCCACATACTGCACTTCAAGGAAATGGTTGCCGCTGCCAAGCGTCCCGAACTGTGGTTTACCTCGCTTACATGCTTTTTCCGAGATTTTGGATGGATCGGCGGCCTTCATGTACCCATTCTCCTCACAATGTTCAAGATCTTCCTTTACCCCATATCCGCTATCTACCGCCCATTTGGCACCATGCAGGAAAGCGTCTGTCAATTCACTATCAGAAGCGCGAAGTTTGCTTTTTGAGCCCACACCCGATGGAATATCATGGAAAAGAAGCTCGATCAAATCCTTCATTCCCGGGCGCACTTCATCGACCGTGAGATTTGTCTTGATTATCCTTACCCCGCAATTGATATCGTATCCAACCCCGCCAGGGCTTATTATTCCTGTTTCCCTGTCAAAAGCAGCAACTCCCCCGATGGGAAACCCATACCCTGAATGAGCGTCTGGCATTGCCATTGCATATTTCTGTATTCCAGGAAGTGTCGCAACATTTGATATCTGCTCAAGTGTTTCATGCTCAAGTCCAACAAGTAATTTCTCTGAGACAAACACGCGCCCTGGCACTCTCATTCCATGTTTATATGTCATGGGAATATCCCATGTATTATCATTAACTTTCGTAAGGATGCTTGCAGCATCTATTGTACTTTCTTGCGCCATGGTTTTTTCCTTCAATTCCTGTTTAATTATATGCATGCAAAGTTATTAAGTTTGGTGCAATTTCATGTATCGACAACGACCTGGACACAAAATCTCCCGGTCTTATCTGACTCGACCTGAAGATCATGGAAAGTCACAGCTTTTACCTGCGTATCAAAATTATGGCGCGAGAGGTCAATAGGTTCGCCGGATGCCTTTCCTTTCAATGAAAAACCATCATTTGTTTTTTCGATCGAAATGATCTTGAATTCAGAAAATATGATCTCGTCCACTTCAAATAAGTACAATAATTCGGAGAGCCACTCAACGAGAAGTCCTTTTATATCGGGCGACTCTACCTCGATATCCCTCGATTCGCACACACCAAGACCTGATGTATTTATCATTATATTGAACATGGCAAGCGCAGCATTCTCGTAAGCCTCTTCCAGAGTTGAACCATAAGCCTTGAATTTGGCATCTGCTATGTGGTAAAGATATTCGAATTTTCCCCCACTTATTTCTCTGATTTCCCCTGCCATTTCCCGAATCAGATCCTCTTTAAATCCTCAAGTGTCTGTGCTATCTTTTCTATTTCTGTCCTTAACTCAGAATACGCGTCTTTAGCCGATTTTGAGGCGACAGCGCCCTGTGTAGAAGGAGCGATCAAACCCTGCTGTTCAAGAACACGGAATGAATACCTCACAAGGTGGTCAGGGATACCTGTTTCCAGTGATAATTTCATTATTCCGATAGGCTCGCTGTCCATTACTTTTTTCAAAATTATAATGTGCCTTTTTAGCAATTCCAGTTCATGCTGGACTCTTCGGGTTAACATAATCTGTAATCAATAAGCCATTTCCATAATGGTATATATTTTATTCCTTTGCCATCTACCACATCTTCTCCTTCATACTCCCAGGTTATTACAAGCAGATTGCTGCATTTAAATTCTTCTTCTGCCCTGCACAGTCCATTGAGCTCTCTTTTTTTTATTTCTTCTCTGCTTGAAGCATTTGTCACCTGGATAAGCTGCTTCACTTCAATACCTTCTCTTAACACAAAATCTACTTCCCTATCCTGATGATCTTTCCAGTAAAAAATATCCATCAAAGGACTTTTTGATATTATCCTTTGCAGTTCTATCGCAACCAGATTTTCCATTAATCTTCCCCTATCTTCAGAAAATTTAAATCCGGCGAAATTAATAAAACCAGGATCAACACAGTATATCTTTCTGGGATATTGCATCTGATCTTTAACTTTGTACGAATATATAGTCAGATCAAAGAAAAGGAACGCTTCTTTCATAATTGAGAAATATTTTTCTAACGTAGGTACTGATACTTTAATTCCCATCGAGTTCAGTGTACCTGTCAGCTTTGTAAAACTTGCCAGTTTTCCTGAGTTTGAACACAAAAAATACGCAAGGTCTTCAACAATTTCACCCCTGCGTTTTGCTTTCGGGAGTATGTCTCTATTAATTATATCGGAAAATAATGTTTGTATCAGTTCTTCTTTACCTGATCCAAGTTGAACCACTTCCGGGAATCCCCCAAACTCCAGGTATTCTTTAAGAAATTCTTTTATCAAGGCGATATCTTCCCCGATCAAATATTCTTCTATTTTAAAACCTTTAAATGATAAGAATTCCCTGAAGCTTAATGGAAATACATGTGTCGTCAAATGCCTGCCTGTTAACAAATGACTGAGTTCGGACTCTGTCAGTCTTGATGTTGAACCTGAAATGAAGATTTTTATTTTCCCTTTAAATTCATCATATATACTTCGTATATATTTCTCCCATTCATTGATCCTCTGTACTTCGTCGAGGAAAATGAAGATCGTTTTATGTTTTTCAAAAAGCGACTTCGCGTGGATAATATCTATTAAGTCGTTAAAATATTCTGGCGTCAAAGGCAGAAGCTTCCTGTTTTCAAAGTTTATGTATATAGTGGCTTCTTTTTCTATTCCGGCATCCATGAGTTTTTTTATTGAAAAGTACATTAAATAAGTTTTTCCAGCGCGCCTTGGGCCAACAATATCATTTATCAGATCACTTTTTATTTTAAGACCTATTGCTCTGTCTTTCGATACTGGTATTTCTTTTCTCCAGTATTCTTCAACTATTGTTGTTAACTTATCTTTATGATTTTCCATTATATTGTAAAGATAACTTTATGATATTTAAATTTAACGACAATAAAAATTATGGGGACAATTTCGATACAATTAATATATAACAAGACTAATTATCAAGGGGGCTAAGATTATGACAGACGATATTGACTCTTTACCGCAAGAACCCGATGCTTGTGAGATAAAAACTCCGAAAGACCACAGAATAATGTTCAAAGCACTTGAGAATCCAATGAGGAGAAAGATAGTGAAATCCATCGGAACTTTCGGAAAAACCAGGAAGGAGATCATAAAAGAGCTTGGTATCTCCGAATCACAGTTGAAATTCCAGCTTGATTTCCTCTTAAAGGAATGTTATGCAGAAGTAGATGGGGAAAATTGCAGGCTCAATGCAAAAGGATTGCAGGAGTTGCTTGCGAATATTAAATAATCTTTGCGAACTTTGTGTTCACGGAAACAAATATTTATATTCATTCGATCATAAGAGAAACCTATGGCAGAGCTTGGAAAAATAGAAAAACCAGACGCATCGACCTTTATATCAAAGCGCAAACTCTACGTAGTTCCTACACTTCCTTTTGAAGAAATGGCTTCACAATATAATATTGATATCGCAAAAGTGGAGCGGTTCTGGGGAGAAGTCAGGGAAAAGATAAATTATTTCATTTCGACCTATGGAAAGATCAGTACTGTATATATGGAAGGAATATTTGATACTGAAAAGGCAAATCTTGAATATTTCGAAAAATACGGCAAAGATAGTAATCACTACAAATTGATAAAAAACCTTGTAGATAACGGTGCTGCTATAAAGGAGATCGACAAAAAAGAACAACTGGAAGAAGGGAAAATCCTTTTTGATGAATACTCAATGACTTTTATCCCGGCGATAGAAGCGCTTCACCGAAGCTTCTATGGGAAAGACATTGATTTTGAAGGCTGGAGAAATCATCTTATCAAAAAAATCCAGGAAAAGCAAGAAGAAATGAGTAAAGGTGTTACCCTGGTCATAAATGAAATGCCCGCAAATTCAAACGGGATACTTATATTCACGGATGGAAGGCCGATAGATTTCCCCGAAGGAATTGATGTATTCCAGATCAGACCGCCTGCTTTTGATGAGATAGAAAGGTCGCTCCGGGATAAGGTAAAATGAAAGAAGCTTAGTTGATCGGATTTCTGATATTTTTCATTTTTAGCACACTTTTTTATAATATAATTTTACAGTTACGGCTAATGGATAACCTTAAATACCTGGCACGTTATATCATATAAATGATGATGATGATAGGAAGTATTTAGTCCGAGCCCGACCTCCTACGGGTAGCTCCTTTGTCGTTATATGGGGGTTTAAAACCCCCCTCGGACAAACCTCCTTTTATTTGACCATTGTTTGAAAGATAGATTTAAATTCCTTCCCTGCCTGCTTATTGCTATGAACGATTACTGGGGCATTCCAGAAAAAGAATATGAAATATCCCTCCTGCAATTTGCAAAAGAGCAATTATCCGAAAAAGGGTACTCAGTCGCTGGTGAAAAGGTGGAAGTGTGCAGTGGCGCTGGAGCCATGACACTTAGCGGGATACTGGAAAATAAAGAAAAACGTTTTGGTATTTACATCCATGACGGCCCAAAACAGCGAAAAACAAGAGGCCCACCGATCATCAGGGTGCTTTTACTCCTTCCCGAAATGAAAAATGTAGACGATCTTCGAAATTTTGAAATTACACATCCTGATTTTTATGATGTTTTATCGCCTGAAGAGATGGGTTTCAGGAAACGTGTGGAAGAAGATCTCAAGGAAATATACGCATATCTATACAATTCAAAAATTAAAGACCTTTATGATTCAGATCGCAGCAGTGCTGCCGATATTCTAAGGATAAGGCTTCGAAAAGGGGTCATTGAATCCCTAATCTGATCCTGACTTCATCCCCTTTTGAAAAAGGTTTTTCACCGTATCTTTGCGGAATAACTTTGATCCGCGGTTCGTCAAACGTGAGACAAAAAGCAATGCCTCCACATTTTATTTTCGAACCATCCAGGGTGATCTCAAGTTCAGTCACTTTCGGACGGGTAAATCCCCCAGGCTTGATTACACCAAAAAAATCATCCGGATATGAACTCACATATCCATCGATAAAGCCCCCAGCGATCGAAAAACCCTTTACTTCCCCGCATGTCCGATACGGTGCGCAAAGTTGCGTATAACGTTCATTGATATCTTCAACACGGCATTTAAGATCCATGACCCCAGGAATCGGAGTTGGAACTATATTCCAGTCTATAGCCGGAGTAAGTTTCAAATTATTCGATGCCCTCAAATAATCATGAGGCTTCCTGACCTCGACATGCATCACAGGATCATTCCAGAAAATGAAATAGCCGTTCTTGATAAATGTCCCTATCCGGTCACCCCTTGATATTTTTTCGCCGATTAAAACATCGGGTTTTATATGAAGAATTTTGATGATATGATCTCCCTGCTCTATGGCTATAAGATATTCTTTTGAATCAATATTTTTAAAAGGCGTGGGCGTATCATAGCTTCTTATGTCGATTATTTTGCCATCAACCGGAGATACCGCCGACCCCCCGAAACTGCCATAGTAAATATCCACGGCGCTGTTTGTTTTATGAGCCGCATAAGGACTTTTCAGGAAGGAGAATCTCGAATCATCCGGCGCATAAATCTCTATTGTTTCATGGCTTGCTATTTTTTTCATAATCCTTCGCCGTAAGAGCAGCACATTTTTGGGATCTCTTTAATGTCCAATCCAAGTTCCCTGCTTATAGCATAGGCTTTTCTCGAAGGCACAGCTATCCTGTTGATGCCGCTTAATATCGTATACATATCAAGCGTAGAACGATACTGACCCCCTGGACGCACGCAGCTTAATGATAGCGGCACATCGAACATCTCCCTTGCTTTTGTGATCACTTTCACAACGTCCTCTATTTTCGGAGGATTTATTCCAACAAGTGCGGTTCCTTTTGTTGGAATGAATACAACTATCACAACCACTTCTGGTTTGAATTTACTGACCATCTCAAGCGCCTTGAATTCTCCTTTGAGTTTGCCATTATACAACCCCACGATTATATGGGGTGCAAGCGGTATCCCGGCACAAGAAAGGTATTCTAATGTATTCTCATAATCCTTTGCCGAAGCTTCAAGACCAAGAATATCATGAATGGTCTCATCATCTCCGATAACATCAAAGAGTGCCATATCAAGATATTTAGAAAGTATTTTTGCCTGCGACCTGTTGATGATGCCAGTATGCGCGCTGATTTTCAGATTCGTTTCTTTTTTAATCTTCGAAATATTTTCTTCATGAAGGTATGTCGGGACGCTGCCATCTGCGGCGCTCCCACCGCTTAATAATATTCCGCGCGCACTTTTCCTTGCCAGGAAAAGTGCTTCAGTATACAGTTTCCCTGATGATCCGTCCATCATGTGGTGCAGGTAGTGTGAATCACAGTGCTTGCATTTAAGTGAGCATTGGGTTCCCGTTAATGATATTGGCGTAAAAGGCTCATTGAAAAATTCGATATCGGCGCCGAAAAGCTCGATCTTTCGAGTGAAGGCTTTGAGCATATCGTTTTTTGTAGTGGAGTCTGTTTCAAGCGCGTTTATTAGTTTTTCGGCGCGGCGTAGGTCGAATGGCATTGGTCACCCGAAGTTATTGGCCGTCAATTGGTGGGGTAACATAGAAATCTCACCCAGGGAAGCTTGCAGTTTTTCCCTATCGATTTTGCCTTCAGTGAATGAATCAGGCAGGATTTCCTTCAGCTTATTTAGCCTTTCCTGGGTAATGTCCAGTGATTTTCCATCCATTGTTGTTGTCTCCTTCACTATTAACTATCCAATGGGCTTTTAATCTTACTGATTTTCTTGTTTTCAAGGATTGAAAACCTGCCAATAATTTTTGGTGTTATTTATCTATTGGCTGCTTCGGGTCACGTTTGAGTCCATCAACATTTCCGATAGCACACGGATTACGCGGATACGCACTGATACGATTATCCGTGGAAATCCGTCCTATCCGTGTCATCCGTGTTCGATATCAATTAATGGCTGATTCCAAAATTAGAAATTCCGCCCATTTAAGCTATACCCCGCTTCCTCCTCGCTGGTTGACCCGGCGCGTGCGGGATGCGCGCAGGCCGGACAGGTGCGGAGGGCATATTGCAATCAAATGCAGTGCCTCCAAGTTGAAGGTTGCATTCGGGGGGTTGAAAATCCCAAAAGTGGGGTATTAATAAGAGAAATCTTATTAGCTCAAAGAGCAGAATAAAGAAGTGAATTATGTCGATGTTAAAATCCAGCGCAGCATTTTCCAGCCCATCGAGGATATGATCAAAATCGGATTATACAGGAATGAACAGGAAGCCATCGCTGCGCTCGTCCATGATCAGGCAAAGAATAAATCTGAACTATACAGTAAAAAAATTAAAAAATTGGAAAAAAAGTATTCGATGAATTTTTCAGATTTTGAAGCTAAGATAAATTCTGCAAGTGAAGAGGATTTTGAAGAATGGGACGATTATATTTTGTGGGAAAGTTATGTGATGTTATTGCAGAAATCACAAGTATCTACAGATTTTAGTTATCTGTAAGCCCGAATTCCCCCAACCTCTCCCTCGCGATTTCCCTCTTCTCCTGATGGTCTTTCAAGAATCCCTTCATTAATTCAGCCGTAAATTTCTTGCAATTTCCGCACACTCGCGTTCCTCCGATACAGTCCTTATAGACCTCAAGAAGCTCATTATCATCTTCAAGGAGATGATAAACTAATAACTCATACACGCTGCATTTATCTGGCTCGCCTCCAAGCTTTTTCTGCTCTTCAAGTGTGACCCTGCCGCCCGTTATCGCGCGCATTACTTTCTTTGCGCCGTCTTCAGACTTATCCGTAAGCGCGATGTAACTTTCAGGGATGCTGCTTGACATCTTTCCACCCTGAAGGCCAGTCATGAACTTGTGATAAGTGGATGCGGGAGGCATGAAGGCGTAGCCGCCATATTTTAATTCCACTTCACGCACAATGGATTCTACTTCTGAAAGTGTAAGTTTTAAGATCAAAATATCCACATGTTCTTCGTAGAGTTTCCCGCCTGTGCGCTTTGCGATTTCCTTTAGTCCTTCTTTTGGCGCCGCTTTTCCCCTGACGCTGATGTGTCCTTCTCCACGCTCTTCCACTAAGAACATATTTGTTTTATATGCAAGCCCCCTCGTGAGCCTGATATGCGGATCCTGGTCAGAGCCAACCGGAATTACCACTGGTTTTGGCCCTCCAAAATCTTTCAACTGGGGATGCAGGATATCTGCGCTCTGCGTGATGGCGCTCACCATGTGCGCAATGTTCGTCTCACCTGAAAAACCATATATGGCTGAAAGCTCTGAAAAATTCGCTTTTATCCCAAGCTCAAATGAAAGGTCCCTGACAGGATTGAACTTAGACTGAAAGTAAATATGCGCGCCAGGCTCAAGACCAAGAGCGATAGCGCTCAGGATATATTCATTTATTCCAAGCTCTCTGCATTCCTTCCAGCTTTTCCCTCTTACTGCATGCGCTTCCATATCTGCGATGGCAAGGAACACATCCCCGCCCTGCTGCTGGTGCCAGATAATCTCTTCCATAACCATTTTATGTCCCAGATGCGCTTTTCCAGTGGGCATAAAACCACTCATTGCAGCGAAAGGTTTTCCGCAAAGTATCGCTTCAAGAACTGAATCATAGCTCCTGTGCCCGAAAATGACATGGCGTCTCATATACCTGTGAAGGTTTGGTATCTTTGCCAGAAGTTCAACGATCTTGGGTTCTTCGAACTTTGAGATACCAAACTCGTCAAAAAGTTTGGAATAATTGTCTATTTTGACTGCGCCCCAGGGGTCAAGAGTGGTCATGTCACCTATTCAGGGCATATAAATATGTAAAGTTTATGATTTTGACCTCACAGCCATTATAAGGATTATTCCAATTGCAAATAGTACAATGCCAAACCATGCAAAATTCACACCTGGTATTATTTTCAAGGTAAGTGGGACTGAACCACTGCTAAGACCCTGGAATATTACATAAACATCTGTTCCTGTGATGCTGCTATCCACAAGAGGGAATGTTCCGCTTCCGGTTTTTGAGTCCAGATATTCGGCAGTTCCACTTCCGATCATGGAATTATCCTTATAAATTTCAAGCTGGACGCTCTGGACATTATAGTTGCCAGATGCGGCGGGGACAGATTCAGCAAGGCTACGGGTTGAAAAATCAATTATTTTTATATCGTAACCATTCCCTATATCTACTTTTTCTCCTTTAGACGCAAGGGGTATGCTGCCCACTTCAATGGACTGTGTGAAATTTGAGCTAATCACTGCGCCGAAGAGAATAAATATCATTCCAAAATGTACGATCGCTATCCCTATTCCTTTTATCCTTGGTCTTATGCTCTTGATCCTCAGATAATCAATAAGGCGCTGTGCTGTTGACCATGTCGCATATATCATAGATGGGAAAAGTGATATTACCGAAATATTGCCTATCATTTTATATATTGCCGGCTCCCTCACCCAGAATGGGCTGCTATGATCCAATACATAAAAATTATCTGTTCTCAGGAACATTGTAATTATTGACAAACCAATTACTATGAACAGGGTTTTTTTCTGTTCTTCCTTATTCTTCTCATTGTAGTTTAAACAAAATCCAAGCGCAAGCAAGAGGATTATGGTGAAAGGATAGCTCCAGAGATTGAAGAAATTCTTGGTATCTGATGCAACATTCACTTTTAGTCCCTGTGTAAGCTGTATAAATGCGGGGAAAGTAATGCCCCAGAACGATATGAATGCCAGCACCACGAACAAGAGCAGGGTGACATAGAATATATTTATTTTATTCCAGAATCCACGGTCTTCCTCCACTTTGTCCGGCTCTTCGAGATAGCGCCTCATGCCCAGGACAATTGTAACGATCGATACAATTGATATCAATATTATAAGAAGCGATCCGGTTGGTGTATCTCCGAAAGCATGGACTGAATTAAAGAGACCGCTTCTAACAACCATCGCAGCATATAGCACAAGGATGAATGAAACCGCTGCAAGTATTGGCGCAGCTATTGAAAACGTACTTTTGTCCTTACGATGAAGAGCTGCAGCGTGCAAGAAACCAGTAAGTGTGAGCCATGGAATAAACGAAGCTGTCTCTACAGGGTCCCATGCCCAGAAACCGCCCCAGCCCAGTACCAGGTATGCCCAGACGCCGCCGACAGCTATTCCCATTCCGAGGAAAAGCCATGTAAAACGAGCCCACTGCCTGCCAAGTTCTTCCCAGCCGTCTGCTTTCGTAAGCAGGTAAACAATAGCGGCAGCGAAAGGTATTGTCATTGTTGCATACCCTATGAACATAAGAGGAGGATGAACGATCATCCAGAAATTGACAAGCAATGCATTAAGACCATTACCGTCCAGTGGCACAAAACCAGCTGCCAGTTCTCCTTTAGCTATCATTTCAATCACATCTGGTCTATCGAGTATGAGCTTAAATGGCGTCTGGATAAGAGTAAGAATTACTAAATAAATTCCTGTTAGAAGAGTAATTATCTGGGTTCTTCTTGCCAGCGCAGTTGAATGCTTTGTTGTCCATGCAAGCCATGCCGCTGACAGATATATTACAAGAACCCAGAGAAGATATGTGCCGGGCTGCCCTGCCCATGTGCCCGATATCTTGTAAACAAGAGGAAGATCCCTGCTTGAGTACTGCCAGACATAATCATAAGCGAAATTTCCTGTTACGAAATAATAGGTAAGGAGAATATAAGAGAATGTAAGCAGCCCTGCCCCAAGTAATATTGCAGGAGTTACAAGTTGGTTAAAATATTCGATATTTTTAAAATCTTTCAACAGCAGTCCGATAAGCGCAATTACGCTCAATGCAAGAGCTGCATAAAGTAATGTGTCACCGAATGGTATCATGTTGTGTTCCCTCTTACTTTTTCTCTTACCTGTGTCACTATCGGAAGCAAATAATCTGGTCCAACAGCGCCCGGAACCCTCTCAAGGATCTTGCCTTTTGGATCCATGAAAACAAGATATGGCGGATAACTCACGCCATATTCCTGTGCAACTTCCCTGTCGATATCAAGGTCCATCGCCACAAGGACATAATCTTCCTCAAGTATCTTTTTTATCTGGGGATTTCCCAGCGTATCAGTCTGGAATCTTGCACAATACTGGCACCAGATCGCCCAGAAATATACCATTACAGGTTTATTTTCCTGCTGTGCTATCTGGAAACCTTCTTCAAGCCCGGCAGCTGCGCGGTGAAATTTTATACCGCCAAGATAGCTGTTTGTCTTATCACTCAATGTGAAATTCGTAAGGGCAGTAGTATAACTAAAATATGCGAATGCTAAAATTAATACCAGTACAAGTATGGACACCAGTTTCTTTGTTCTCATATGTTATTTCCTAATGTTTTAAATCTAATATAAGTGTATATGTTTTAAATTGTTGTTTTTGTGATATCTTGATATATTTCTTTTTTCACTATCTTTTCCCATATTAATTCATATAATTGGTAATGTTAATATCTTGACTCCGATTATCAAATAAACAACCGCAGTAAATCCGATCGCAACCATGCTCGGCTGCGATTCATTTTCTTTATCCGAAGTCCTTTTACTGATGAGGTAGCCCGCCCATAAAGTGAATGCAAAACCTGCGATCAATAAGAGTATCTGCAACCTGTTAATAGTATCAAAATCAGGTGAAAATTCCCAGATCTTCCCGAAAAAACTTCCGATGCTGGCTGCTATGTAAAATAATCCTTTCAAGAGCCTGAATGTGTTTTCAGCAAGATACACTGATAAACTCAATGGAATAAAAGCATAGGAAAGTTCAATGAACTTTTGTTTTGTATTTCTTCCCGAAAGGGCTGCCCGTGTGGAAAGATACATCAGTCCTGCTGCGCCAAGCGTTATTAGGATGAATATGATCACAGCCCACATATTTCTCCAGTAAAGGTCAAGAAAGGTGAGTGAATTAATTGGAAGAGTGGATTTAACGAAATTAATAATAATATTCCTGAATTGCAGCCTTTCCATACCCATGACAAATAAAAATATAACGATTATCCCGTGAATCAGATACGCTTCGTCAAGATGCGTCTTCTTAGAAGATATGATATCCGCTCCTGGAAGTCTTGGGCTTAATCTGATATTTCCCTTTGAGCAGGATTTTACACACCCCATGCACAGGATGCACTGGTTATTCCGCTCCATTGTCTGCGGAAATTCACCAACAGGACAGGCTTTGCCAGCTTCTGTCCCGATCACGCATTCTTTTAAGTCATGATCCTGGCATGTTTTTCTGGATTTGCATCTTAGCTCTATTGCCGAAAGCATGGAGAAAACGCCCAGCACAAGCCCGATGGGGCAGATGTAGCGGCAAAAGCTTCTTTTTTCATATACTGCGCCCATTATTATTGCCAACGCAGTAAAAAACAGAAGAAGATATGCGGTATTGGGAGGGTTTCTCGTGAACATGAATAGATGCCGTTCAGCGGCGAAAATGAAAAGGAACAGAATTACAGCTATCCAGAGGTTTCGGTACTTTTCCGGATATTTTCTGTTAAGGCTGAAAACGGACTGCGTCCAGTCGCCGACTGCGCCGATAGGACAGGCAAAACACCACAGTCTTCCTACAATTATGAGCGTAAAAGCAAGCAGAGGATGCCATATATCCCATATCATTGTTGTGGCAAACGGTATCCCGCCATGGAAACGCAGGTCGGATTCACTTGTTAGTCCGAAGTATATCACTACAAGCAGGAAAATGAAGAACAAAAAGTTGACTGCAGGCTTAAAGAACCTGTTCTTTATGAGATCCCTGAAAAAATAGACATCAAGAAGGTCATATTTTTCATTATTTTCATTATTCCCTGTATCTTTTTTAATTGCCATCTCATCTTAAGTACTGGTCATAAAATCCTGATATAATATTGTCAATATTTACTGAATATGGGAGGAACAGTAACTTCAGATATTTGTCGATACCAAATAGCATCATCAATCCCACAAGGACCAGGATAAGGCCTGAGAGCTTTTTGAAGAAATGGCTTCTTTTTGAAAACCATTTAACTCGCCCCGATACGCTTTTTCCTGAATAAGCTATTATGAGCATAGGAATGCCCACACCAAGGGAATATGCAAGTAGAAGGGTCACTCCCTGCAAGATATTTCCTGATCCGGCGGAGCTATCGGCTATATACATAAAAACTGAACTCAATATAGGACCCACACATGGTATCCAGAGGATGCCAAGCGACATACCAAGGAATAGCCCTCCAAGAAGCCCTTCAGGGGGCGTACTTGATGTTATTTTCCCAATAAACGAAAAGTGTTCACGGGCATAATTTAACACCGAGCTTGAAATTCTCACATACACTTCATTGATATCATCATCAAATAATACTGCACCCATTCCAATAATAATAAATATCGAAAGCCAGCGCAGGTAATCAGTAAAGAAAGTGATTGATGCTACAGTGAAAAAAAGAAGCCCCATCAATGTGAAAGTAAAGGCCATTCCAGCCACTATGGCAAGAGGTCGAAATCTGCTCCCCACAGACCCTGATAAAACTGCAGGCAGGATCGGCAGAACGCATGGAGTAGCTACTGTTGCCATGCCTGCGATAAAAACCAGAATTATGGGGGGAGCGACGGACATATTTTATGTTTTTGCTACTGCATCGATATTAGCACTTTCTATCGGTATCCCGTTTGGGAAGTAGCTCTGGGCTTTCATTGCTATACCAACACAGGTATCACAGAATGACGCATGGTCATCGTAAACCCCCGTATCTGTAATGAAACAATCCCGGACTGACTTGTGGGGTTTCTGCTCTGATACTTTGCTTCCATGCTGGCCGCAACCGCAGTAACAAGGTATCTGCTCAAGCACCTCAGGGTGTTCAGTCGCATATGTATATGCTTTTAATGTCATAGCATTAGTAATGGCATAATCTGGAAGCTTACCTGCCTTTCTTGGGGAAAGTATCGGAATATAATTATCCTTTACAGGAGGCGTATCTGTTCCGGGGGCTAAATTCCCGTATTCAGAATCAATCAAAGCCCTTACTTCCCTGAGGGTCTTGGTATTTTCGTTTTTCTGTTGATCACCTGACAGGAGTATATATCCTCCTATCAGAATAATTGCAGCGACAGCAATTATTATAATGTAATTATTTCCCTTCTTTTTGGGTATCTTGGTTCGTATTTTTACATTTTCCAATTTTTTTTCGGGCTTCATTTTTTTGCCTCATTTTATAATTTCATTTATTGTATCAAGAAATGGCTGTGTTTCAGTATAACCTGGTATTCTTTTTATCTCAATTCCGTTCTCATTTAGAAATATCTCAGTCGGTGTACTGTGTACCCTTAAATCTATACTTTCGCTTCTTTGCTCATAAACATCAATTGAAAGTAATATGAAATTTTCTTTCAATCTCTTGATCACGGTCTTGTTCGTGAAGGTTTCGGCTTCGAATTTCTTGCACCATCCGCAAACTTGCGACCTTGCATAAACGAAAACAGGCTTTCCCTGTGCCTTTGCTGCTTCAATGGCGGGCTGGACTTGTGTATTGAATGTCAATCCCTGTAAGGTGATCTTTCCCGTCTCTTCTTTAGATGGACTTGGGTTATTTATTGTAGAATAACCGGATTGGGCACTTAAACATCCTGAGATCAGGACAAAGAATATGATCGGTACGAAAATATATTTCTTCAAGTTATATCCGATTTTACAATGAGTGTAAAGTTATATAAGGATTGTGGTTTATACTAATTGTAATTATGGCAGAAATAAGCGATGATGAACTGGAAGTAATGATGGAACGTAAGCCAACAGTACGTGAGGCAAAAGTTGATGACCATGCCCTGATGGTCAAAGCGCTCGAACATCCTGCAAGGAGAAAAATGATAAAAACCATAGGTGTATTCGGGAAAAATAAGACTGAGTTGAAAAAGGAAGTTGGAGTGGATAGTACGACATTTAATTTCCAGATCGATTTCCTGGTGATGGGGAATTATCTCAATATCGAAGGTGAAACAATCAGATTGAATGACAGGGGACTTGTTCTGCTGTCAAATATTTAAAAAAAAAGAAAAAAAAATCCAGACTGGTATTTTTTATAAAATACCAGACCTGAAAATTATCTCCTTGATTTTGCTCTTACTACCTTCTCTTCTTTCTTACCTTCTTCGCCTTCCTTCTTGACGAAGATTTCACTCATGGGTTTCTGGCCATATTCTACAATAACTGTATTGATCTGTGAGATATCTGATGAGATTTCTCGTCCTCTCATAGCTTTTCTCGTTTTGACGCCTTCAGCCGGGGGTATATAACCAACACCGCCCGCAACAAGGATCTTTCTCCTGCCGGGTCCTGGTAAATCGGGACGCATTGCGAATCCATCTTTATCGGTTCCGCCTGTTAACTTCAGGGTATATCCTGCCATTCCGGTTATATCTCCGCCAACAACATCGCCGATGTTCTTGCCGATCAATTTATTTGCAGCTGGTCCTGTAACTGCTACCTGGTGTGCGAGTTTGCTCTTACTATCTGAAACTACTACTCTAAAATCTGCCATTCTCTATATTCTCCTGTATTAATAATAATAAATTTCCTTTGATTCTTCATCTTACTTGCAGTTAATATACTTAAATATATTGCAGACTGACAAATTCAGGATTTTTTATTCAGTTGTGTTTAATATTTATCAGGATGTTTCTCGACTTTTTCGCGCATGTTCCTCGCAGCCTCTGTGGAGAAGGTGAGCGCGAATATTCGGGGTCGATGCCTTCATTTTCGACCATGTAAGCGCTCTTTGCGGTGATGGCCGTGGTCTTGTCTGTACTGCGAAGATCAGGTGGGGGGCTGGGCGTGGTGTTGCCTGGAAATCATGGAACCTCCGGCGTAATAGAGCATGCCATAAGTATCCCCTCAATATTAATCGCGTTTTGCTACCTATGAAATTCAAATCGACCAAGCAAATTAACATTTTGTCAGGCAATGAGAGAAATACGTTTAATGAGATCTACTTCTTTTTTTCTGCTTGCTTATTGGAAAGAATTTTGAGCGGGTTATTTCGATTATTTCCCGCATACTGTACATTTAAATCCACCAGAAGATGTCGGATTTTTAGCTCTCATGCCTTTTCCGTAAACACCATCTTGATATTCGCTAACGCATGTGCATTTCGCAATTGTTCCTTTAGTGTTCTTAGGAGTTGCTTTTTCTTTCACTGGTGCTATAGTTGCTTTTACAGATTTTTTGGGTTTCATATCAGACATTGTTTGTTACCTCTTGATGTTGTATGCTGTCATAGAACATAGGTTTATATCTACTCAACTTTCTCTGTTCATCTGAGCCTTGAGATGTAGTTTGTGGACATTAAGCCTAACCTATGATGGTTTCAGTCTCCCCTCTCCCGTACTTTTTCCGAGGCCTGTACCTGATGCAACGACCCATATTGAAGTAATAATTTTTCTATAGCAACATACCTTGATCGAGCAGCCAGACGCGGGTCATAACTGAGGCTGAGCGCGTTGTTGACGGGATTAGGGGGGTAAGGGGTGAATATCATTGTGCACGCAATTCCAGGGGTCAATTTTTCAGAAAGATCTCCTCATCCGATCTCAGGATCAATATCTTCAATGATCTTTACCAATTCCGCAGCTGCTGCATGGTTTGATCCTTTTGCCTGATATTCCTAAGATTTTCATAATTTAACTCCTTTTACGATAAATTCTTATATTAAATTGAGTAATACAATACTTAAACTTAATATTTAATACTTTGTGCGAATTTTTCGCACAAAGAGGAACGATGTTATATGGACGAGACTGATAAGAAGATAATTGAACTGTTGCAGCAGGAGGGGAGATTGGATGATGTGGAAATAGCCCGAAGGACCGGAATATCCCATGACACAGTTAAGCGCAGAAGGAAAAAACTCGAAGAAGCAGGTTACATCAAAATCCAGGCCAATATCAATCCGTGTAAGTTCGGATATACGAATGTTTTTTTCATGGGAATATCCCTTATACCGGGCACAGATTCCAGGAAGATAGCAGAAAAGCTGGCTTGCATGAAGGAGTTCTTTTTTGTGTCACTTTCGTTGGGCCCCACACATGCTATCGTTGCTGCATGCTTTGCCAGGGAACAGATCGCTCTTAATAAAATAGTTGAAGAACTAAGAACCTGGAAAGAAATAGAAAAGATCGAGACCAATATCATTTACGAAGTCTTGAAATCCGGATACCACGATATTCCTGTGGCTGATCTTTAATCAATCGGTCACAAGTAAAGCAACATTAAAAATAACATGCCTTGCAATAAAAATTTCCCGATCAATTTCAGGTTCTTTAAAAATAACATGCAGAGCATCGCTGTCCTGATGCCGCTAATTCCGGGATCGGATCATGTAAAACAGCAATGCGATGGCATAATGATCTACAGCTTTGCTACGCAGCAGTCATCATCCATTTTCCAGGAAATAGCATGCTGCAAAACTCGATCTGTATTCATAGCCGGAGGACCGCATCCATCTGCAAAACCGCAAGATTCACTTCGATTTTTTGATTATGTTGTGATTGGCGAAGGTGAAGAAACATTGCCTGAACTGATCGATGTAATTCAAAATAATGGAGATATTTCATCGGTCAAGGGCATTGCTTATAAAAACGGGAACGACATTGTTTTCACAGAAAAACGAGTTCAGGTGGACCTGGATATTTATCCGCCCTTTGACCCTGACATTATGCTTAATACAATAGAGATCACACGTGGATGCCCTTTTGCCTGCGCCTATTGCCAGACACCGCAATTATTCGGGCACAATATGAGGCACAGGAGCATTGATACGATCTCAAGATATGCAAAGTTTCTTGAAGATGTAAGGTTCACATCCCCAAATGCTTTTGCTTACGGTTCAGATGGAGTACATCCTCGTATTGACAAAATTGAGTCGCTTCTTCGTGCTTTATCACCGGCAAATATATACTTTGGGACTTTTCCTTCGGAAGTCAGACCCGAATTCATAAATGACAGTATCCTTGAGCTTATCCAAACCTATTGCAAAAACACTACGATTAACATGGGGGGGCAATCAGGAAGTCCCAGAATGCTTGAAAGCATCAGGCGAAGCCACACAGTTGAAGATATAATCATTGGCGCTGAAAAATGCATTGATCATGACTTTATGCCTGTTGTGGATTTTATTTTCGGGCTGCCTGATGAAACCGAAGAAGACCAGCTTGATACCCTGAACCTGATAAAATGGCTCACGGGAAAAGGGGGAAAAGTGCATTCCCATTATTTCATGCCCCTTCCCGGTACAGCATTTGAGAATTCAATGCCTGCCCCATTATCAGGAAAAGTGAAAAAAGTTATGGGGAAGCTGGCGCTTCTTGGAAAAACTACCGGTGTATGGGAAAAAGATAGATAAAGATACCAGAATCAAATCAGAATTTGATATCTTCACTCTCAACAAGCAGCCTGAACTCATCAAGGCTCAGGCGTCCGTCCTTCTTGAACTTCTCCTTGGCATTCTCGCGTTTTCCTTCGTTTTTCTGCCCATCGCGGACGAGCTGGTATTGTTTCATCTGTTCAAGATATACGTCAAGTTCATCACGAAGTTTCGGAATTTCGGCTTTCAGAGCGCTCACCTTCTTTCGAAGTGGCGCTATGCCCTTAAATTTCTCATTCAACTGCGCATGGTATGAATCCGCTTCCTTTCGCAGCGTGTCAATTTCATTATAAAGCCTGATCATCTCTTCATGTGACTTCTGTGATTCCTGCGCAAGCGCCTGTATCCTGGCATGCAAAGAATCCATATCGGTGAAAATCTCTTTTCCCTTCGCATATTCAAGTGAGATAACAGAATGTATCTCGTTTGCTTTCTTTGTCGCAACCAATCTCTGGCTCAACTCTATTAACTTGGCTAAAATATTGATCTCATGTTCAAGAGGGATATCCGCTGTCAAAAAGAGAGTTAGCTCATCTGAATAAGCTTTTTCAAGGGTTTCAGCCCGTCCGCGCGCTGTAAGGTTCAAATCATCGCGAGTTTTCTTAAGTTCCCCTATTTTTTCGTTGAATTCTTTCCCAATCCCCCTCATCTGGTCTCGCTGCGCTTTGAGTTCTGCTATCTTTGCATTTATCTCATCACGCTGTTTCCTTAATGCGGCAGCTTTTGGCGAAAGTTCCTTAACTCTTGCATTCAACCCGTCGCGTTTGGCTTTTAAATCATTCCCACCCTGGTTATGAAGTGATATTTCCCTGAATATAGTTCTTATATCCCTTTCGTCATGCTCAATCTTCTGGCGTAGAAGATTTATCTTTTCTTTCAGGTCGCGTTCCGATAATTTGGGGTAAACTTTGGGCGGCTCAACCTGTATTTTTACCTCTGGTTGTTTTTCCGCAGTTTGGTCTGCTACTTGATTTGATGCCTGATTTGATGTTTGTTCTGTTGCTTGATCCGATACCTGGGTAGTTTCGCTTTCACTAGATCCGG
Organism: Candidatus Methanoperedens sp.; assembly: GCA_041648475.1. Classification (GTDB taxonomy): domain Archaea; phylum Halobacteriota; class Methanosarcinia; order Methanosarcinales; family Methanoperedenaceae; genus Methanoperedens. The sequence continues at coordinate 152,185 of JBAZOV010000002.1, forward strand.
TTGTTACAATTTGTACTCCAGAATTATCAATTGTGGGAGTTTCTACCACAGGGTCAATTTTTTGGATTTGTTCCATATCTTCACTCAACTTTTATTCCCCCTTTTTGTTTCTCCCAGTAAGCCAAAGCTGCGATATGGCTTTCAATTCTTCTTTTCAGCCAGTTGTGCCTTCCCTCTATTTCACCGATCTGCTTCTCGAAATCATTTGGTGAACTGATGTCCTGTTTTGGCTTATCCATTATCGATATTAGCTCTTTATGAGAAGCGTTCGCTTCATTTAATATATCCAATATTGGTTTTGAAGTTACAATAATTCCCGATTTTCGCGCTTCGGATTCAAAATCATAAAGCAGTTTCTTTATTTCAACTATGGCTTTGTCTTCATCATCAATATTTCTTGAATTCTGGAGTTTTTTCTCAAATTCTTCGATCCTGCCTGAAATGCGCGCTACATCATGGATATTGGGGGCATTGGCCTTTTGCATCTTCTCAAGCACAGTATTGAAAAGCTCCTCCCTTTGTTTTTTTGCCTGGTGGAAATAGAGAAAATATTTTTCATTAAGAACTATGATTTTTGTTCCATTTGATTCAATTTCTTTCTTAATCTCCTGGGATTGCTTTTTAATAGCATTGAGCTTTTCATCAAGTCCGGAAAATTCTTCCTTGAAAATCCCAATGAATTTATTATGTTTGTCTATAACCAGTTCCATCAATTTATTAGTATCAATTTTTTCAATTATTTCATTCATATTTGCACCATCTGTGCATGGGGTATCCCATCAACATAAATAACGGTATCTTGGTCAATGAATCCGTTGCCAACTGCACAGGCAATAGATCTCTTACCAGCGATGTTTGCGATAGATGCGCATGCAAGAGCATCCTTTATCTCATTTTCGCTTGCCTCACAGCCTTTATAGAAGCTTTCCTCCAATTTAAGGACAAGGTTTCCTTCCTTGAATTTTTTTCCGATAATATCACTGTCGCAGACTGCTACGATCACTTTTCCATCCGTATCATATTTTTTCATGAACATAATCAAACTACCCTGAACCTTTCATTACTTGCCTCAATTATCTCGCCTGCGCTCTTTAACTTTTGTATCATATCTTCAACAGTCTCTTTTTTAATACCAGATTCTCCAGCCTTTGATATAATATCTTCTATTGGCGCACCACCTTTATGCTCATTCTGGATATCTCTTATAATCTCCCTTAGCACTTTTATCCTGTCCCTCTGGTTCTTTCCCATGCCAACATTCACAATATCCGCATCAAGCTTTCCTGTTTCCGGGTCTGTCATGACCTGCTTTAAACTTGCCATGACAATACGGATCGTTCTGGTTGTATCATCTGTTGTTATGACCTGGCTCAAGCGAACGCGAGCACTGGCTTCAGCCAGGCGTATCAGCGCTTCGAGCTGGCGCGCCGTCACAGGAACCGGAGAATTGGGGTCTTCGCCCTGTTTCCTCAAACCCAGGTAAAAATCTATCAATTGCTTTCGTGCATCGTCCTGGATAATGGGGAATATATTTCTCTTTGTATATGCTATGTATTTCCTGAGCTGTTCTGATTCCAGTACAGGCTGGATCACCTCCATAGCTTTGGTAATCTCCTCCGAACTTATTCCCGAATTTATAATATTATTCTTTCGCACGGAAAGTTCCCCTGCATAATGAGCTTTCAGGATATGCTGCGCAATTGCTGTATCCCTGTTTACATTAGGCTCATCTGTAAGTATGAAAATAAGGTCAAAACGGGATAGAAGTGCAGGAGGCATGTTTATCTGTTTTGCGATGGGCTCATACCGATCAAACCTGCCAAATTTCGGATTGGCAGCACCCAGGAGCGCGCAGCGTGATTTCAATGTCGCCATTATCCCTGCTTTTGCTATGCTTATTGTCTGCTGTTCCATCGCCTCATGCATGGAACTGCGGTCTTCGGGTTCCATCTTGTCCAATTCATCAACGCAGGCAAGACCCATATCAGCAAGCACAAGGGCTCCGGCTTCAAGTGTCCAGCGCCCGTCCCCGAACTCATCTTTGACCGCTGTCGCAGTAAGACCGGCTGAAGTTGAGCTTTTCCCGCTTGTATATATTCCACGCGGCGCAAGCTTTACTGCATACCTGAGCAATTGGGATTTGGCTACGCCCGGATCACCCACGAGGAGAATATGAATATCGCCGCGAATGCGTGCGCCGTCGGGCAATTTCTTGGCTACGCCTGAGAAAAGCTGAAGCGCCATGGCTTCCTTCACGTCGTCATAACCGTAGATAGAAGGCGCGATAGATCCGATTATCTTGTTATATATTTCATCATCTTTGCCAAGGGCCAGGATATCTTCGATATCATCTTTGGATATCTCTATGTCTTCGAATTCCTTGTCTTCAATGTCTATCGATATCCCGTCAAGCACAAGGTCAAAAAAAGTGCTCTTACCCTCACGGTTACTTCGCTGGAATGAACGCAATATTCCGGATATAACTACGCGGTCACCCGGTGATACAAGCCCCGCAAGGTCGTCATCCACATCCACATCGATCGTCTGGGGCTGCTCTCCGCCCCTGAGGTCATCAGGTGATTCCTGTATACGCAGTTTCTGGGCATCTATGAATTCGGATTGCTCGTGAAGAAGCTTAAAAGGCCCTTTGCGCCCGCATTCATCGCTTTGGCACTCGAAAGGCTCCACGAATTTCCCCTCAGCCTGTGGCATGAATGTAACGTCGCCGCATCTCTGGCATTTAAAAGCGGCATTTATGATCTTTGGCCGCACTTCAGTTGCTTTCCTGATAAGTCCTGCCACTGCTATGAACTTATTAATGTTGCTGCTTCGCAGTTCTCTTATCTGGATACGTTCCGGGATCTTGACGATCCTCACATGGGTATTCGTAAAAACAACATCGGCAGGGAGGTCTATACTGCTTAGCGCTTCATTTGCATGTTTCATTACGCTTTCAGGATGCTCAAGAAGCTCGCGGGCAAGTTCCATGTCGAAGCGTTCGATATCAGGGAATTGGATTACAAGGCTTCTTTTTTCAGGATAATCCTTGGCTAATTCAAGAATATTTTCCCAGTAATAGCGTTTGAAGAAATCTTCCCAGACCTGTATAGAGGATTGAACCATTTTTGACTACTTAAGTACGAAGGGTATTTCAATGTTTCGAGCCGGAAAAAGTATTATAATATGGGATAGCGCGGATTTGAACCGCGGTCCAAGCGTCCCAAACGCTCGAGGATGGACCAAGCTACCCTACTATCCCGTGGGGCGACTCTTATACAGCCTGATTAGATAAAAACCTTGCTGATACGAAGGCAAAAAAATAATTTATATCTATCAGACGATCAAAATCCGGTTATGCTACGAGTGCTTTCAACAGGTCTTTATCACGCACAAGACCCAGGAGTTTCTTTGAACTTGTTATGACAGGAAGCTGGTCGATCCTCTTGCGTCTCATTTTCCGTGCACATTCGCTTACTTGTGAGCTTAATAATGCTGTTTCAGGATCTCCCGTGAGTTTTATCAGCTCTTTTACAGGTGAATCCGGAAGCTGGATCTTTGAAACGCTATAATATAAGCTCATAGTGTCCCGCATGGATTCCCATGTCCAGGCATCGTCATCAGAACCTGCGGACATATCTGACCTCTCGGTCTTATCAGTAATTACACTTGCGCTGATAAGGTCTTTATCAGATGCAACTCCGACAAGCATAAGCATTGAATCAAGTATTGGAACCGCTTTCACATCGGCAAGCTCCATAATCTCGCCCACAACCGTAAGAGGGGTTTCGCTCCAGACCGAAACCACATTATTGCCAATATAATCACTGATAGGTGTAGTGATATTAAGCCTCCCCATTGCTCCTACGATATCAGCAATGGTTACAAGACCAATAAGATGTCCGTCTTCCACAACCGGCAAACGCCGGACATTGTTATCCAGGATCAAACGTGCAGCATCCACAATTGATTTATCGGATGTGATCGTGATAGGATTTCTTGTCATAAGGATAGCGATCTGTTCCTCTTCAGGATATTTTAACAGGTCAGTTCGCGTCACGATGCCGACAAGTTCGCCATTTTTTACGATAGGAACTCCCGAAATATGCTTTGATTTTAATATTTCAAGGACTTCATCCCTTGATCCGGGCAATTCAGCACGTGCGACATCTCTTACCATTACGTCATCCACTTTGATGCTTTGAGGCGTATTGGGCATTTTTTGTCTCCAGATTATTATTTTTATTTGTTTCCCCGGGCAACGAGTACAGGTATTTTTGAATTCCTGACAATTTTCTCAGCAACGCTTCCAAGGAGGAACCTGTCAAGACCGCTCTTACCCAGTGTTCCAAGAACAATGAGAGATACGGAGTTCTTTTCAGAATATTTAATTATTTCATCTGCGGGATGTCCTTCAATAATATTTGCTTCAACTTCCACTCCCTCTTCTTCGGCCTTTTCTGCAACATATTTCATAGCCACTTCGCCTTCCTGTCTCAGGAGCTCATACATGCTTTCCCAGGCGGCATCCATGGGGATCGAAGCAAAAGCAGCAGTATCAACCACATAGATCGTAAGAAGTTTTGCACCTGTGTTCTTTGCAAGGTCGATACCGTAATCTACTGCATTCTTTGTATATTCCGACCCATCTGTCGCGATCAATATTTTCTTGTATATTTTACTTGACATAATTTTCCTCCTTCGATTTATTATATTATTCTAACAATGTCATCGGGCCTTGCCCGCCTCACCAAACTTCCCAAAGGATTTTTTATTCCCTGCATATTATCAGATTTCTTTGTCAAGATCATTAATCTTGCTTTTTTCCCCGTTTTTATTGAGCCTGATTCCTTTTCTATGCCTAATATTTTTGCTCCATTTAGTGTGCACAGTTTAAATACTTGCCTGTCATCATAAACTTTCGATTTCACAAGGAATTCCATCTCAGAAAACATATTTGCAGAATTAAGCATAACATTATCTGTGCCAACTGCAACAGGGATCCCCGCGTCAAGCATTTCTGTTATCGGGGGAATTCCCGATCGTGTCATGTAATTCGAGCGTGGGCAGACCACTACGGGAATTTGTGCATCTGCAACTGTCTTTATGTCTTTAGTACTTGCGTTCGTAAGATGTACCAGGAAATCTGGTTCAAGCGCCAGTGCACTGGAAATATCGGATGAGTTTATTTCCCCAGCATGTATGGCGAATTTTTTTCCTTTTTCCCGTGTCTTTTTCAAAATATCCTGAAGATATTCTGTCTCAAGATCATTCGTACTGCTCAAACCCGTTCCATGGCATATGTCAAGATAATTCATATCCTCATCATCCGGGCGCCCGAAAATCCATGCTTTGATATCAGGATTTGTTCCAAGCGCTTCATGCAGCGCTTTGGCGCCAGCCAGGCCACCCTCCCGAAAATCGCAAAAAGCGCATGTTCCTGTTTTTATCATATCCCTGATACTTGCCCTTATAGAGGAGATTAAATCGGAATTGGAGGTCTGCCTTAATATCCTGTGCTTTAAACCATTTGGGGGCTGAACAAGTTCAGCAAGGGGCATAAAAGGTGGATCTTTTATGACCGAATCCCCGATATGAGTGTGTGCATTCACAAAGCATGGAGCTATTATTACATCAGTAGCGACGGTACTTTCTTCAACATTTTTTATTAGTCCGTTCTCTATAGTAATGTAACCATCAATTGGCTCAAATTCATCGCCATAAATTATTGTGCCCTTGAAGGTTTGCTCCATGTGTTGTTATTTTTTCTTTTTGTATATACCAATTGCTAACATTATCAACAGGAAAAAAACCGGATATTCTAATCCCGGGGATTTTTTTGTTTCCTCAGGTTTGATTGTTGATACCGTCGGGCTCATCGGTGTTGCAGAAGATGTCATGGTCGGTGTTGCAGCCGGTGTGCTTGTTATAGTTGGGGTTTGCGCAGCTTCCATTCCCGAAGAATATGCATAAACGACCCCGCTATGTGTTGCTGCATAAAGTACGTTGCCCGATATGGCAGGTGATGTTATGTAATCCTTATCGTTATCGCCGGTTGAATTTTTCCAGAGTACTTTTCCGGAATTAGCATCAAGGCCATAAATGAATCTATTCCTTGTCCCAAAATATACGATATTATTTGAAATTGCAGGTGCAGAAAGCACCTCACTGGAATAAGGAAACTTCCATTTGAGTATTCCTGTTGCTGCATCTATTGCAAGGAAACTGGAATCTCTAGAACCGACATAAACAACGCCATTTTTTACTGACGGTGATGACTCGACATTACCGCTTGTAGGATATTTCCATTTAAGAATCCCTTTCTCGGTGTTCAGGGCATATATGGAGCCATCATTTGATCCTATGATAATTGTTCCATCTGCGATGACAGGCGAAGACTTGATGTCACTAACGCCCGTATTATAGTTCCATTTTTCTTTTCCAGTGGAAGCATCAAGTGCAATTATTTCTCCGCCATCTGTTCCAAAAGCTATGACCCCTTCACCGATAGCTGGTGAGGATTCAGCAATTTTTCCAACAAGTGTTGACCAGATGATATCACCGTTACTGATGTCAAAAGCATAGACTGAACCGTCTTTTGGTATTGCATAAACCGTATTATCAACAACCGCAGCAGAAGCCGTATATCCATCCAATGCTATATTATTCATCCATTTGAGAGTACCATCTTTGGCATCAATCGCATAGAACCTTTTATCATTAGCACCAAAATAAATAATGCCATTCGACACTGCTGGAACAGATTCTACAAAACTGTTAGTTTGATATTTCCAGAGTTCTTTTCCGTTTTTTGCGTCAAGAGCAGATATTCCGAATGTAGTGCCGATATATAGAACATCATTGACAATTACCGGGGATGAGTCGGTTTCAAATCCCAGGTTTTTTGTCCATTTCAAAGTTAGCGGCGTATTTACCGCATCGCCAGTATAGCCAGAATGTGACACGTCATTCTTGAACATGCTCCAATCGGCTGCAAATACCGGCGTTATCAGCATCGATAACAATAATAAACACAATATTTTTCTCATATTTATCCTCATTTTTTTACGATTGTTTAATTTTATGCCTGGCAAGAGTATGCGAAGGATCTAATTCAAGCACTTTCTTAAAACAATTTATTGCATTTGCTTCAGTGCCAAGTTCCTTTAGCACCAATCCTTTCTCATACCATGCGTTAGCGTTGGCAGGATTTAATTCGATAGACCTGTCAAAATCCTTCAGGGCATCATTCACCTTATCAAGTTTATTGAGAATAACGCCTTTTTCGAACCACAATGTTGCATCCATCTTGTTCAATTCAAGCGCTTTTGTGTATGCACCAAGCGCATTCTCGAATGATTTCATGGCATCATATTTCCGGTCAATAGCAGAAAGATCAGTTCCTTTTAATCCCCAGACCTTTCCTTTTCCATACCATGCATTCCAGTTCGAAGGGTCGATCTTCAGGGATTTTTCAAGGAGATCAAAACTTAAAGCATATTGTCTGCGTGTTCCAAGGATCAAGCCTTTTCTGGCAAGGGCACCGGGATGCCCTGGTTCGATCCCCAGGACTTTTTCATATGCCAAAAGAGCATCTGCTTCCTTCCCAAGACCTGACATAATTAAACCTTTTTCAAACCACATTTTAGCATTGGCAGGATCTTTCTCAAGAAGCGTTTCATATATTTTTAATACTTCAGTATCTTTTTTTAATTCTTTTAATAGCATTACTTTTTCAGTGAGCAATTTGACATTTCCAGGGTCTGATCCCAGCAATTTATCATATACTGAAAGCGCTTCTTCTAAACGGCCCAGATTCACAAGAATGAATCCCATTTCATGGCATGCCTTCAAGTTATTCGGTTCAAGTTCCAGGATAATTTTGTAAGCATCAAGAGCCGGGAGGTATTGTTCAAGTGTCAGGTGTATTGAAGCCTTATCATACCACGCTTTGAGGTTCTTTGGTTCGATCTTCAGGATGTTCGCATAAGCTTCAAGTGCCCGGTCATATTTTCCTGAACTCTTATAATCCTGTGCTTCCTGCATCAAATCCTTTTTCTTGAAAAATCCGCTTAATTTCATATATTTCCCTCGACCAAAATCAATATTATGTAGTTTTTATAGTATTTTTTACAGTATAAATGTTTCTATAGCTGCATTGTGAATTTAAGGGAAAAAACGCTGGAATCAAATAAATAATTTAACCTTGATAACCAATAAAGATATATAGACGTCCAAACATTACGAAATCAGCGTTATTAATATTCATTAATTGCTGCATGTTTTGGAGGATCTTAAATGCTCAAAGTTAATAATCTGGTCAAAGACTATGTAATCGATTCCGATACAATTAGAGTTCTGGATGGAGTAAGTTTCGACGTAAAAGAGGGAGAAATTCTGGGAATAATCGGAAGAAGCGGTGGCGGAAAGTCAACAATATTAAAAGTGCTCAGGGGAATGGAACCATTTCAAGGCGGCAGTTTTGAGATAGATGGATTAACAATAAAACCTGATTCTTCATTAGAAGATCTCAAGAAACTCCAGAAATTGGCAGCGATCCATCTCCAGAGAAATTTCGGGCTATGGTCAGGAGCTACATATGAAAACGTACTGCGCCGCGTTTATGCAGAAAAATTCGGATATGAGTCGCTTCCAGAGAGGGACTCTCCCTATTATGATGAATGTTATGAAAAAAGCATGGAGTACTTGAAGCTTGTAAATCTTGATTCAAAGGCAGAACATTTCTCACAGGTATTAAGCGGCGGAGAAAAACAAAGGTTGTTAATAGCAAGGCAGTTAGCATCAAAACCCAAACTTCTCCTTCTTGATGAACCGGCCACAATGACATGCCCTGCAACAAAACAGGGAGTTCTTGATACAATAAAGAACGTCAATAAAGAATTAAAACTAACAACAATTGTTGTATCTCACCTGCCTGAAATTCATTCATATATTGCAGACCGCGTTTTATGGCTTGAAAATGGGAAAATAATTGATGAAGGGAAGCCTGAGGAAATAATAAAGAAGTTCCTCAAGAAAATGAAACCAGCTATCCCAATGCCAGTGCGGACATCAGATAAGACGGTTATAAAGGTTAATGGCCTTTCCAAGAGATACTGGCTTGTCAGGCAGGGAGAAGTACTTGATCTGGATAATATCAATCTTGAATTCAAACAGGGTGAGATAACTGCACTCATTGGTCCAAGCGGCGCCGGAAAGACCACATTGCTTCATGCCATGGACGGGCTTATTTACCCTGATGAAGGTGAAATAGAATTCCGTGTAGATGATGACTGGGTTGAAATGTCCACCTATTCTCCAAAGAGAATGGAAGTCAGGAGAATTACATCTATCATGTACCAGGAGTTTGCCCTTTCACCGCACTCCACGATCAAGCAGCAGCTTGCATTCAGGCTGGGCGTAAAAGGACAGAATGTCATTGAAGAAGCAAGAAAACGAGCAAAAGAACTCGGTATATCTGATATAGACCTGGATGAAATGTACAAGATGACCGATATGCCAGAGGAAAATGGAAAGGAAAAGCTTGCAAAAATGGGCTATACTCCTGCGATCCTTGGTGTCCTGTTCCCCAGCTATCCGCTTACGGAAGTCCTGAAATTCGCTAAACCCGTATTTGACGCAATGGATCTGCCCATTGGTGTTCTTGATGTCAAGCCCTACCAGATAAGCGGCGGTGAAAATGTGAGGGCTGCTCTTGCTCTTGCCCTTTGCACAAAACCATCCATATTACTTCTTGATGAACCGTTTGGCGATCTTGATCCAATTACATTAAGGGATGTAGCAAATTCCCTTAAGAACGTCAATAAGACTTTTAATACTACTATTATATTCATAAGTCATCATATTGATTTCATACGGGAAGTCGCACAAAGAGCGGTCTTGATCGATAAGGGACATATTGTAATGGACGGAGCCCCCGGAAAAGTATGTGATGAGTTTATAAAAGCAAGTCATGCAAAATACCTTGACCATTGTATTGAGGATAAATCAATTTGATTTTATTAGTTAAATGACAGGATCATCAAGGAAAATATTAATATATATTTTCACCACTTTTTTATTGCTGGTCATTATAGCTGGCTCCTTATATTTGATAATGGGTGGAAAAGACCTTGGTATATCTACGGGTCGCGTGGAAGTGATCTATGTCCAGGGTATAATGCTGACCGGAAGTATCCCAACTGGTTTTGGCATCGCTACTTCCGAGGAGATCACCCAGAGCCTGAAAGATGCAAATGAAGATGATAATGTAAAAGCCATTGTGTTGCGGATAAATAGCCCGGGCGGCTCTCCGGCGGCGGCTGAAGAGATCGTCTCCGCCATGAAGAAAATCGATAAACCGATAGTAATATCAATGGGCGATATGGCTGCAAGCGCTGCATATTATATAAGTGCCCCTGCTGATAAGATCCTCGCCAATCCCGATACGATGACTGGAAGCATAGGCGTGATATGGGAATTCCAGAACAGGTCGAAATTCTATGATAAAGACGGGACTTCTTTTTATATTGCAAAATCAGGTGAATTCAAGGATATGGGCGGTGACTGGAGAGGATTATCCGATGAGGAAAAACAGTACGCAGACCAGGTAGTATCAGAAGCCTACAGCCGTTTCATCAAAGAAGTGGCAGATGACAGGAATCTTTCGCTAAGCAGAGTCAAGGACCTGGCTGATGGAAGAATATACACAGGAGCAAAAGCAAAGGAACTTGGACTTGTGGATGAACTTGGAAGCCTTGATGATGCTATAGAAATAGCTGCAGAACTTGGAGGCATAAAGGGAAAGCCTGAAGTAGGATATGCGAACAGGCCATCACTCTCCCGTTTGTTATTCGGCAGCGAAAAGACAGATGTTTCCGGCTTTACAGGATATTTTTATGAAAGCCCGTTCGGGCGGCTTTTGTCGATTTCCTAATTATCATTTATAGACTTGACAGAACCGCGGTTGTATAAGATAGTTATATAAAAATGGAGGGCATATTAGAGAAGTGTATTATGAGAGTAGAATATCGACTGCCAGTAAAACAAGATATAAATATTCCTGTTCCATTAGGGACAAACTCCATCGTAATTGAAATTCCCGACATTAAAAATACCAAGGTACAATGGGAAGTGGATGCAAAAAAAAATCTAAGTGCAGTGGTGTTAGTGATTTATGGTTTGGAAATTAAGCGCGAATCAAAAGGGAACCATATCAGCCCTTACCCGGAACCTGAAGATGAAATGTATGCCTATCGCTTAGCAGTGTATATAGCCAATTGTATCTTGATTCAAACTGGATTCGATGCAATAGACCCTGAAAAAGTGCTCCTTGCGGCACCTCATGTCTTTCCAGAGACTACAGCAGAAGAAACGAGAAAAAGCGCTAGCGGCATGAATATAATAGCTTGGGAAAAGTGTACTATTAATGTCCTCGTTCCTCCTGGAGAGTTCTTGCCGAAAGAGTATCCTGCAGGATTCTGTTATTCAGCAGCATCAGCCAGTTATGCTGATGGCTTACGGGTTTCAAGTCTTTTTCTAAAATATGAGCAGTTCTACAAAGTGGTTGAACATTTTTTTACAGAGCAAGGTGAAAAGTTGGATGCTGCTGTTAGCAAACATGCTTCGCAGTACGATCAAGTCCAAATTAAAAAGCTAAGAGATTTAAGAAATCGTTGCATTCATCCTCAGATGGCTATGGGCCATGTTAATCCAGAGAATATGAACTCAATTCAAGAGGTAAGGGTTGCACTGCCGACCTTGCGTAACCTAGCATTTTGGCTATTGCATAATCCTCCGCCGTCGAAAGAGAGATCTAAAGTGCCGTAAATGTGAAGCTGGATCGTTCGTGATGGGAAAAGTACGATATGATAAAGGAGACGATCTCCGCATCAGTGCTTTTTTTAATGCCGCCTTGACCGTAATCCGCTTATTTTCTTCTCTGGCTTTGCAGGCTGCTTCCTGATAACACCCACTTTCATCATCAATTCCCTTGAAAGCTCTTCCTTTAATTCCCCCGAATAAAAATCATACTTGGCAGCAAGTGAAATCTTCGAAGCGAGGACTCTTGCGATCTTCCCGCGCTGCCATCCTGGCGCGGTATTGATAAGCGGATGCCGAAAGATCACGCCGTGTTTGGGCGAAGGTGCTTTTCCCTTCAAATGCTTAAAAAGCGCATTGTTCGCGCCTATGACCTGTATTGTGCTTGATGGCATGGAAGCAAGATTCTTGAGGCTTCCCGTAATGCTCAAAAGCCGCGCTCCAAGCAGATGTCCTGCAATACTTGTAATATTTGGCGCTGTGCGCGGCATGTTTTCCTTAAGATATTCTTCGATCTTGCTCCTTGTCCTGTATAACCCAAGAAGGCTAAAAGAAAAGCCCTGCAATATCAACATGTCTTCGCTATCATCATTTTTCATATCAACTATGCTTTGCGCAAGTTCTTCTCCTTTTAGATCCGTATCCTCAAAATTCATAATGAACCATTCTTTGAGCCTTTCCGAAAGAAGGTTTGAAGTCTCATTCAGGTCATCGATAGCTTCCACAGCAGCAATTATTTTGCTATCAGGGGTTTGGGTCATTGCCACCCTTTTTTTTGCGAAATTTATATTGAGTTCATGGAGCATGGTGTCATATTCGTTCTTTGAGCTTGAAAAACCATATTTTATCGCCAGGTCGCAAAGGTCAAAACCAGCGACATTCCCTCGCATTAACAATGGTTCTTCGAGGAGGCGTTTTGTAATGGAATCAAGATCTTTCTGGAATAATTCAACATTGATTATCTTATTATCATCAATGGTGAATATCCCGAACCAGGTTTGAATTTGCATGAAGCTATCTTTTCCTTTAAAGTACCAAATCTTCTTCCTTTTTTTATCCTTTATAAACACATTTCAAGATCTGAAATGAACAATTCAATTGACGTCTCTTTGAGGTGAGGCATTACGATTATTCTCATTGCTCTGGGCTTACGCGTCATCGAAGTGATCCAGCCTTTTGCCCTTAATTTCTTTCGGACTTCATCAAGGTCAGGAACATCCAGCGCCACGATGTTCATGACTGGATCGATAAGCGGTTCCACACCGAGTTTTTGTGTTCCCCGTACAAGCATGTCTGTCATTTTCATGCACTTTTTGACAATCTTGCGATATCCGTCGTCCCCCAGATGTTTCATAACAGCATAAGTCGCCGCTACTGCCGCGCCGCTTCGTGTGCCTGCCAGGGAATGCTGCTTTCTGATAGTAAGGTATGGAGTATCAATTTCAAGCGGAAGAAGACATGCTTCATCCTTAAAAAGAAGACCTCCAGCCGGAATGGTTGACATTCCCATTTTATGAGGATCAGATGTTATTGATGTGACCCCTTTAACTGAAAAATCAAAATCATATTTTTTATCGAGATATGGAATGACAAATCCCCCGAAGGCCGCATCCACATGCAAGAAGAGGTCATTTGACAAAGCAAGTTGCGCAAGTTTATCAATTGGGTCGATCTGCCCGAATTCAGTTGAGCCTGCAATACCAACAAGGGCTATTGTATTTTTATCGATAAGGTTTCCCACAGAGTCCATATCCACCTTATATTCCCTATCCAGGGAAGCTTTTCTTATTTCAATTCCAAGGACATCTGCTATCTTGTCAAAAGAAAAGTGGGCTGAAGCTGGCAGCACCATGTTGGGATGCTTCTTATTTTTGATATTCCTGGCTGTCCTTAATGCCTGTATGTTGGATTCTGTGCCTCCTGTGGTCAAATAACCGCACGCATTGGCATCTCCGAGCATGGAACCCATCATTTTTATCACTTCTTCTTCAAGTTCCTTTGTCCCCTGGAACAATCCAAAGTCACCCATATTTGATGAAATAAATTGCATATGGGCTTTTACAGCTATGGGGTGTGGTTTTGTGCACATGGCGCTCAGAACCTTATCATATGAAGTGTCTTTTTGTCTTGCTTTCGTAAGCAGAGACATTACATCTTTTTCTGAGAGCCCTTTCTGGTTCATGTGCTAACTCAAGAATACTTGTTTATAAAAGTTTGTTTATTGCGTCATTCCAGTTGGGATTTTATCTCAAGTCGTTTCTATAAACTCATAGAATTTATCCCAATCAAGGACAGTCGAAACACATCCTGCCTTTTCCAGGATAAGTCCTTCTCCGTATAGGTTTAATTTCTCACACATTTCAAGTCCGGCCTTTATTTCTGTCACACAGCCAACACCCAGTATTGCAGAAGGCTTGTGTTTTCGTACAAGCCGTCTTATAAAGCTTGAACCCGGCACAATGAATACCTTATATCCAAGATCTTCCGCAGTCTTTTTTGCTTTTCCGACCTCACAATTTCCGCAATTGATGCACTGCATCCCCTCAGAGCTTAATTTAGAAGGACAATTGGCGGCTCTTAAGCATTGTGGGAAAAAAATAAGGCGTTTATTGATCGGTGTATTCCTGAAGTTTCTCAGGGAGATCTTATTTTTTAAAGAAATGCCTACATCATCCACGATTGAATCATCCATATTTATCAACCTGAACAATGCCTTTACGAGATTTTCGAGAAGAGTAATGGCGAAAAGCATAAAACCGGGGAATATGAACTTCTCGGCCTTAAAGGAATGAGCTATAAGAAACGAACCCAGTATCGCCACTAACAGCAGGAAAAATATAAGATATACGACAGTTTTGCCAATAATTGTGAATAAAGATTCTATATCAATTGCCATTTATATGTATGAATATTTTCTCAAGCTTAAGATTATCGCAGATCAGATTCAAATTTCAAGAATAGTATTTATCTCAAGAAGCGCCTTTGCATAAATGCCTGTTTTTCTAAGGTGTGCAGCAAGTTTTAAGGGGCGGTTGCCTCCGGGATGGTATGTTATAACCGCAGATGGCGCGCACTGTTTTGTCATGCCGATAAGACCATTTACATCCATGTGGTCGCTGATATTGATGGTGGGGAATTTAAAATCCTTTCGCCCCGTTAGTATGAATTTCTTCTCCGCTTTAAGTTCTGTTATTCTATCAGGCGTGGTTATTTTGATCCCGCAGTCCGATTCAAGGTCAACAAGCTCCCCTGAATCCTGCATTAATCCCTTAGTAAGTGCGCATGATACTGCGTCCATCCCTATAGGCCCAGCAAAGCCTGATTCCCGGATTAGCTTAACAGCGCGCTGGGCTTTACCGAAAGAATATGCCCCAAAAGCAATATCCTCTGATCCAAGTGAATCCCTGAATGCATCCAGGTCATCCTCGAAATGGCATTTAGGGTCATCAGGGTCACCGTAATTTGCTTCGGTAACGAGGCAATCGCATTTTGGCAGGTCTTTTGAATCCTTGACATCTCCTGTGACCATGATCTTTGTCCCGACTTCGTTCTCCCAATAAAAAGCGCATGAGCCAATGGTGTGATGTGTTGGGTATGTTTTCACAGTTACGCCTGCGATATCAATGGATGCCCCTATCGCAAAAGTCCTCCCCGCATACTTTTTGCCATAAAGGATCTCAAGCGCTTTTGCTGTCTCCTTTGAACACACGGCATTCTCCGAAAGCATTGCCGATCTTCCATGATGGTCTGAATGCGCATGGGTTATCAGGTATGCATCGGGCTGCTGGGAACGGGAATTAGTTGTATCAACGGCAAAAGTCAATCGCTTGCCTGCATTGAAGACAAGTGAAACATGTGGTTTGAATCCCCTATTTGTCTTGTGCCTAATCGGAAGTACACCAAGATCAAATAAAGGTTTCAATTAAACCACTTTATAATAAAGCTGCATTCAGGTCGGCTTCAAGGACTTTGCCTTGAGTCATGCCGGTATATCTCTTAAAAACAACGCCGTCCTTTTCAATTACCAGGGTAGGAATCGCATGTACCGTGAATTTGGCGGCAAGTTCATTATTGTTATCAACGTCAATTTTCTTGAATTCAACTTTATCGCCGAATTTTTTCTTAAGCTCTTCAATGATAGGGTCCTGCATCTTGCATGGGCCGCACCATTCTGCAAAAAAATCCATTAGAACAACTTTACTCATTTGATTTTCTCCTATGGTTTATATTCTATCTGATATATTACCTAATAATACCTTTATGATTTAAAATTGTTGCTTATTAAGATTCGACAATTTGAATATATATATATTATTTTCACAAAAAATATATTTGTTTAGGATTTTATAAACCAAGTATTGCCGATATAGCTTTTGCTATCTTCTCCATGTACAAATCATCCAGATGATCAAGAACCTTAATGACTCTCTGCTTGTCAATAACTCTGATTTGTTCACAAAGAACAACATCCTGAGTTAATCCTCCTACATCAGCAGGAACTGATACATGTGAAGACAATTGAGCTTGCCGAATTTTTGTTGTAAAAGGTGCAATAATTGTATGAGGGCTGAATTTATTGGCACGATCGATCTGCAGAATGACTACAGGTCTGATACCTGCCTGTTCTGTGCCCATTACAGGATTTAAATCACACAAAACCACATCTCCTCGATGGATTATCACCATCGAATTTCCCCTCTTGCTAGGCGATTCTCATAATCCTCAAGATTCAACAAATAGTCACCAAAGTCTGATTCAGAAAGTTCACTCCCCTTGCTGAAGTTAATCCATAATTGACTTCGGATGCTGTTATGCTTCATCAGTATGAAATCGATAAAATCATTAACCTCTTCTGCCATAGGTTCTGGTAGCTGCCTGAGTTTATTAATGGTCACATCATATACGGTCATAAATTTATCACCTTCATGTCAAACAATGCTATCTGACATATTCATATTATTGTATTTCCTGAAGATATATTTTTATCGTCTCAATACATCACGATGTGTTTTATAGTTGATACGCTATCTGATACGAGTAAAAATGATATCTGAAGTGGGAATATGGAAAGGATGAACAAAGATACTACAATTTCGACTGTGTCTCTCATAAAATGCAATTCCTATGAGAACTCAAACGTAGAGTCAGCCATCGAAAAAGCGCTGGAACTTATTGGAGGTATTGGAAATTTTGTACAAACTGGCGATAATGTCCTCCTTAAGATCAATCTCCTGACCGGGGATGTTCCTGAAAAAGCAGTTACCACCCATCCTGCAATTGTCCGCGCAATGATACGCCAGGTGCGAAAAGCCGGAGGCATCCCTTTAGTAGGTGATTGCAGCGGCTATGAAGGAAAGCCAAACCAGAAGAGGTACCTGGATGCTTGCCGCAGTTCCGGAATAATGCAGGTATGCGAGGAAGAAAAAGCACAGATCGTACACCTGAGCGCGGAATCTGTTGAGGTAAGAAATGAGGTGGGTCGCCTGTATAAAAACTTCATTTTATCAAAGCAGGTCGTGGATGCTGATGTATTGATCTCCCTGCCAAAACTCAAGACCCATGGGCTGACATTATTTACCGGAGGGATGAAAAACAATTTCGGCTGTATAACAGGGCTGAATAAGGCAAAAATGCATCTTCGCGCCCAGGATCCGAAAACGTTTTCCCAGATGCTTGTGGATCTGCTTGGCATTGTGCAGCCTGACCTGACCGTAATGGATGCAGTGGTTGGCATGGAGGGAAACGGACCGAGTAATGGCACGCCAAAACAGATCAATGCGATCCTTGCGAGCATTGACCCGGTGGCGCTTGATGCAGTAGCCTGCAAGATGGTTGGGATTGACCCTTTCATGGTGCCCTCCACCCGCCTGGCGCATGAACAGGGTGTAGGAGAAGGAGATATTTCAAACATCAATGTGGTGGGAGAATCCCTGGCAGACATGCGAATTGATGATTTTAAGTTTCCTTCGGGTGCTTTGTCAAGAAAAAATGATTATCCTTCATTTGATCATAAAAAATGTATAAGATGCTATTGCTGCCAGGAATTATGTCCGGGAAATGCAATTGAATTGAAAACACCTCTCTTGGCAAGGTTTGTGTGACAAACAGTGAAACTTTTCGGATTTGCACGGATAACAATATCCGCGCGCATCCGCGTCATCCGCGCAATCCGTGTTCTATCCCTTGAAAAATAAACCACAGAGAGCGCAGAGGACACAGAGCAAAACATATTCTCTGTGCTCTCTGTGTGCTCTGTGGTGGATTGATATTATTCACCGCAAAGTCGGCTATGAATGTTTGGATCATAAATGAAAATGAAAAAAGCAACGAACTGGTACGAACTAAAACGAACTCGTGTGGCGTGAGTTCGTTCGAGTTCGTTATGTTCGTTGCTAATTTTTTTCATACCAGAACGCAAAGTTCGCAAGATTATTGCAGCTATGCTTTGTGTTTTTTGCGAACTGGGTGATGATTTAACTCAGGCAAGTCCATAGCAAATCTTCAGGATATTCCCTGAAATCATCTGACCTTCGCGATCAGTATGATCGTATCATATGAAAAACCCAGTATCCCATTTTCAAGCCGCACCCGAAGACCCGTGCTGTCATCCGCAAGACTTTCCGTCATCAAACGCCTTATAGTCCTGGTTTTGGCTTCATCTGTTCCCGCCCGCTTCATCCACTCCTCGAAATCCTGGGGAATATCCCAGTGTGATATGTCTTTAATTTCTGCCCCGATATCCACGAACATTTTTTGTATTTCACTCAATGAATTAATATGAACATGCGAAGGATCGCGCATCTTTTCAATTTCATTATGGAAGCGACTTTTTTCATAATCTTGCGATGAGACGCCATCCACAAGCACTATGCTTTCCCTGCATACCCGCCTCATTTCCTTGAGTGCTTTTTCCGGATTTGGAAAGTGATGGAATGCGAACCTGCATGAAACTATATCGAACGCCTGATCAGGAAAAGGCAATGATTCAACATCACTAAGAAGAAGATCAAGGTTCTCAAGTCTTGAAGATTTCTGTTTTTCCCTGGCTTTAAGCAGCATTTCGCGCGTAATGTCGCACCCTACAACAAAATTTCCTTTTTTTGCAAATTCAAGCGCAAGAAATCCTGAGCCTGTGGCGATATCGAGAATCCTGTGTTTTTTCTTCACGCCGCTTCTTTCAACGATTTTTGAAAGATGAAATCTGTCAACAAAAATATTTGCTTTTGAGTAAATTTCTGCCTGTTTTCCGAATTGCTTCATAGCGTTTTCTTTGATTCCCATTGCAGTGAACACTATGGGGAATGATAAATAATTTGTGCACAGGGAAAAAAAAGTTATCTTGAAAACACACATTTTTTAACCCGTCACCACCCCCAACCTGCCAGCTTTTTACAATACCACTAGGTATGTTAATGATTATTAGGTTTAAATGACTTTTCCCAAACTTTACCCAAGCCTTCTGCTGACTGAGGAGTCCGGGGTCTGTGACTGCAGACGATGTGTGCATGGGTGTTTGATTTTAAAACATTCTGCAAACGTGAAATACCCAACTCTAAAGGGCTGAGGGTTCTCTACCCCTTGACACCGACGAACTAAAAACTAAGTGTGTTAAGTAAATCAAGGATATTTTTCCGTTAGATTATTGAATGATAAAAATAATTAGACTTAATATGCTAAAAGATGTTAACACCAGTATATGGGGGAGAATAGTTTGTCGATTTTAGAAAACTGGCAAACAATACTAGATACTATACGAGCGATAAAATCCATTTTTCCTACAAATTATATATTTATTCTACTAATTATTTTTATATTATATATGTATTATAAGATAGATAAAAAGTGTATTAATAAAAAATTTTTTACTTTAAAGAACCGAATAAAAATCAATCATAAAAAAATAAAATCTTTTATTATAATAATATTTTTTGTGGTAATTCTTATATCCTTAGCATATAACCTCAATCTATTTTCAACCAAGCCTCCAAAAGATCAATTAGTAGTTGCTATTTCACCTTTCTACAGTGAAGAATCAAAGACAGGATATGATGAATTTATTACAAAGAAATTAAAAGAAAGATTAGAAGCCGAAAATAATTCTGGGATTCAAGTTATAATATTAGATAAAGTATTAGATAATCCGCCAATACGTAATTTGGAAGAAGCAAAATTTCAAGGAAATAGAAACGGAGCACATTTAATTGTTTATGGAGAAATTAAAAAAAATATATTCGACATAATCGAGATAGAATATAATATTTATCCACTTTCGAATTTAAAATTAAATCCTTCGGAAATTCAAAATTTAACGGAAAGTGTAATAGATTCAGACGGTTTTGAAAGAACCACATTTTCTTTGGCTACAGGTGAACCTATTTCAATTATTGAATCTTTAAATGAAAATGCATCATCATTTATATATACAATCGCTGCATTCGAAAAATATATAGATTCAAATTTTACTTCAGCAATTTATTATTTTAAATCCATTAAAAATTATCAGAATAATTCCATGTTGCTATTTTATATTGCAATTAGTTATACTGCAAATGATTTGAATAGAAGTATAGAATATTTTGATAAATCTATTGCATTAAATCCAAATTTTGAAAGAGGGTGGAATTATAAAGGCCTTGCGCTAGTTAATTTAGGCCGGTATGAAGATGCTTTAAATGCCTATAATAAAGCCATCTTGATATACCCAAAATTTGCAGATGTATGGGTCAATATGGGATATGCATTTGGAAAATTAGACAAAAACGAAGAAGCTTTAATGACATATGATAAGGCAATAGAAATAGATCCACAATATGCTAAAGCATGGTATAATAAGGGAACCACCCTTACTAAGAAGTTAAATCGGCATGCTGAAGCTTTAGTAGCTTTCGACAAAGCTATAGAAATAAACCCAAAATATGCTAAAGCATGGAATAATAAAGGATTTTCTCTTGTTAATTTGGAAAGATATGATGAAGCAATAGTAGCTTACAATAGAGCTATAGAAATTGATCCATTATTTACAGAAGCATGGAACAACAAAGGAGCAAGTCTCATCAAGCTGAAAAAATATGATGAAGCCCTTGTGGCTATAAATAAAGCTATAGAGATAAATCCGCTATTTGTTGGAGCATGGATAAATAAAGGAGCTGCTTTTTTTGAATTGGGCAAATATCAAGATGCTCTATCAGTCATAAATAAAGCTATAGAGATAAACCCATTATACGCTGAAGCATGGGACAATAAAGGCAAAATGCTTGAGAATTCAGGTATGAATGAAAATGCTTTGGAAGCTTATAATAAAGTTATTGAAATAGAACCACAATATGTAAATGCTTGGAACAACAAAGCAAGTATATTTGGTAAATTAGGTAGATATGAAGAATCTTTAGAAGCATCTAATAAAGCTATAGAGTTAGATTCACAAAATGCCAGAGCATGGGTAAATAAAGGAGCTGCACTTGGTAATTTGAACAATCAAGAAGAAGCTATAGCAGCTTACAACAAAGCCATAGAAATAAATCCACAAAATAAAATAGCATGGAAAAATATGGGAGCTGCTCTAGCAGTCTTAGGCAAACACCAACAAGCAATAGCTGCAAACGAAAAAGCAATAGAAATAGATCCACAATATGCTGATGCATGGACTGGTAAAGGAGCATCTCTTTTAAGGTTAGGAAGATATGAAGAATCTTTAGAAGCATCTAATAAAGCTATAGAGTTAGATTCACAAAATGCTAAAGTATGGAATAATAAAGGAGTTGCTCTTGCCATATTAAAAAAATATGAAGAAGCTTTAATGGCATATGATAAGGCAATAGAAACAGATCCATATTATGCTGATGCATGGAACAATAAGGGTAAGGCTTTAGAGAATTTAGGGTTGTATGAAGAAGCTTTGGCTGCATCTAATAAAGCCATAAAAATAGATTCTCAAAATATAGAGGCTTGGAGAAGTAAAGGAATTGCTCTTCTTAGATTGAATAAATATGAAGAGGCACTAGACGCCTTTAACAAAACTACAGAATTAGACACATTAAACTCACAAGCATGGGGCGATAAAGGAAACGCCCTTTTAAGATTGGGTAAATATGAAGATGCTATAGACGCATTTGATAAAGCCATAGATATAAATCCGCAACAAGTGGATGCATGGAATGATATGGGAGTTGCACTTGGTAATTTAGGTAAGCATAAAGAAGCTTTAGAGGCATTTAATAAAGCAATCGATATAAACCCACAAAATGCTAATGCATGGAACAATAAAGGAAAAACTCTTACGAACTTGGGAAGACTAAAAGAGGCTAAAGAAGCATTTGATGTAGCAAATGATTTGAACTAGATATTTTTAAAATAAGTAGATTAAAAAAAAGAATACCAACATTGCACATTACACCTGAAGATCATTAGAAATATGCGCTAGTATTAATACCATTTTTGCCAGCTTTTCGTAAAAGATGTATGGGCCTGACCGGATTTGAACCGGTGGCCGCCCGGTTATGAGCCGGGCGCTCTAACCTGACTAAGCTACAGGCCCTAAAATTGTTGTCCGATCATTTGATTTTTGTGCCAAATAATAGACGCCACCAACAGGGCTCGAACCTGTGACATCCTGGTTAACAGCCAGGCACTCTACCAACTGAGTTATAGCGGCATTTGTGAGGTGACCCCTAAAAGACATTCTTTGATTTAAGCCTTTTGTTAATGGTGGTTGTACAAGACTAACAAAAGGCTTAAATGCATTAAACCCCTTAAGAGAAATCCCTCAAAGTCCGGATAGTGTAGCGGCCTATCATGGTGGCCTGTCGAGTCACCGACCCGGGTTCAAATCCCGGCCCGGACGTTTTTTTTCTTAGACACGGATTAACACAGATTTATACCGATTTTTACGTGCAAAAACACAAAATATATTACTTTCTCCTCTAATTCCAGTAGTCCATGGGAACAGAGAAATCAAAAAAATTATTCGAAGAAGCAAAGAAATTACTGCCGGGAGGCGTAAGCAGCCCCGTTCGGGCAATTAAACCATATCCATTTTATACAAAACGTGCGAACGGCTCAAAACTAACAGATATTGACGGCAATGTTTACATTGATTATGTCATGGGTTACGGCCCTCTGCTTCTTGGTCATAACCACCCTGCAATAAAAGAAGCTGTTATCAAACAGCTTTCTGACGGCTGGCTCTATGGCACTCCATCCGAACTTGAAGTGTCGCTAGCTAAAGAAATAATCAAACTTTATGCAAGTATAGACATGGTGCGTTTCGTCTCCACAGGAACAGAAGCGACCATGGGCGCGCTTCGGGCTGCGCGAGGGTTCACCGACAAAAACAAGTTCATAAAGATAGAAGGCGGCTTTCATGGGGCTCATGAGGCGGTGCTCGTAAAAGCAGGCTCAGGCGCGACAACACTGGGTACGCCGGACTCTGCGGGAGTGCCAAAGGATTTCACGAAGAACACGCTTCAGGTTCCGTATAACGATATCGAAGCCATGACAGAGGCAATCGTTGCTTATAAAGACGATGTGGCAGCGGTCATAATTGAGCCTGTCCTTGGAAATATCGGGCCTATCCTGCCGGAAAAGGATTACCTGAAAGAAGTCCGTGCTGTCACAAAAGAAAATGACGTAGTTCTCATTTTCGATGAAGTCATCACGGGATTTCGGCTTGCCATGGGCGGAGCGCAGGAATATTATGGAATAACACCCGACATGACAACGCTGGGAAAGATCCTGGGCGGCGGTTTCCACATTGGCGTTATAGGGGGAAAGCGCGAGATAATGGAGAAAATCTCACCGGCAGGACCGGTATATCAGGCAGGAACATTTAACGGCAGCCCGGTCTCGATGACCGCAGGACTTGCCATGATAAACACTATGAAGAAAGAGAAAGTTCACGAGAAGGTAAATAAATCCGGTGATTCGCTTCGAAAGGCATTATCCGATGTCGTTGGCGATCTTGGACTTGATTATAGTATAAGCGGTGTTGGCAGCATGTTCAAGGTATTCTTCGGGGATTTGCCTCATAATTACAACGAAGCCCTGAAATGCGATACAGGTAAATTCAATATATTCTTCAAGAAAATGCTAAATGACGGCATTTTCCTACCGCCGTCGCAATTTGAAACAAACTTCCTGTCCCTGGCTCATTCTAAAGAAGATATTGACAAAACAATAGATGCTTACCAAAGGAATCTGAAATGAAAACTCCTGCAAAACCATTGCGCATAGGAACACGGGGCAGCAAGCTTGCTCTTGCCCAGGCAAATCTTGTGAAAGACCTCCTTTCTAAAAACGGCGTTCCCACAGAGATTAAGATAATCAAAACAAGCGGCGATACATTCACAGACAGACCTTTGCATGAGGTGCAGGGCTTCGGGGTTTTTGTAAGAGAGATCGACGATTCCATGCTTGCCGGCGAGATCGATATCGCTGTTCACAGCATGAAGGACGTACCAACAGAGCGCCCATCCGAACTCACGATTGCTGCAGTCATGAAACGCGACTCTCCCTATGATTTTCTTCTCACGCGTGAAAATACGAAATTAAAAGACCTTCCCAGAGGCGCAATTATCGGAACCACAAGCTTGCGAAGACGCTCCCAGTTAAGCAGGTTCAGGGATGACCTGGTCATAAAAGAATTGCGCGGTAATATCGACACACGTCTTCGAAAACTTAAAGAAGGACAGTATGATGGTATTTTCCTTGCAGAAGCAGGACTTGAAAGGTTGAAATGGGACATTCCCGGAGAACGCCTGAGCCCGGATGAGTTCGTGCCGTCAGCAAACCAGGGAACTGTGGTCATTGTTACGAAAAAGAATTCGGAAGCGGAAATCGCAGTGCAGGTGTTAAACAATGAACAGACCCGCCTTGAAACAAGGATCGAACGCATAATAATCGGTATTCTTGGCGGCGGCTGCCTTGTTCCAATCGGGGCTTTTGCACACGCAGAAGGCAATAAGATCCACATACGTACTGAAGTTCTCTCAGTTGATGGGAAACGAGACGTAAAAATAGATGAATTTATAAACCCCGCAGAATATGAACAGGAAGCAACGCGAATCGGGACGGAGCTGAACAACAAAGGCGGCGGCAAGCTTGTTGAAGAGGCTGTAAAAATGTTTGCCGCAAAAAGAGGCTAATATGAACGAGAAAGTTTATCTTGTGGGCTCAGGTCCAGGTGACCCGGAGCTATTGACAGTAAAAGCAAAAAGGCTCATAGAGAGCGCAGAGGTTATCCTTTATGATCAGCTTCCAGGTCAGGCAATACTTGCAATGCTTCCGGAATCTGCAGAAAAAATAGATGTCGGGAAATACGCTGGTAATCATAAGCTCTCCCAGTGGCAGATAAATGAGCTGCTTGTCAAGAGGGCAAAAGAAGGAAAGATCGTAGTGCGCTTAAAAGGCGGAGACCCGTATCTTTTCGGACGCGGTGGCGAAGAAGCACAAACACTTGCGGCTGAAGGTATCAAAATCGAGATAGTGCCAGGGATTACTTCTGCGATCGCGGTTCCAGCTTATGCTGGAATTCCAGTTACACATCGCGATTATGCATCCATGGTCACATTTATCACAGGTCATGAAGATCCTGAAAAGGATGAAACCGCTCTTGATTGGGAACTGCTTGCTAGATTCCAGGGAACACTTGTTATCCTGATGGGTGTGAGCATGCTTGAGAGAAATGTGAAAGAATTAATGAAACATGGAAAATCGGTTGATACTCCTGTTGCTGTTATCGAAAGGGGCACACGTCCCGACCAGCGTGTAACGATCGGAACGTTAGCTGACATCGTAAGCCTGTGCAAACAGCGAAAGGTAAAAGCGCCGGCAATAACCGTAATCGGTGATGTTGTAAAATTGCATCACGAGCTTGCCCCATAAAAGATCAAAATGAAATTAATAGCCATAATGAGACCTGCCGGTTATCTGGCAGAGTCCGTCCGGCTGGCAAATTCCATGGGATTTTCTGCCATCACCGCTCCCATGATCGATGTAATTGATCGAAGAGATGCCAATTTTGATGGATTTGTAAATCGCATAATGGAGGGAGAATCGGATTATGTGATATTCACAAGCGCTAATGGTGTTGAGTTCACATTATTAAAGTTTAAAGACCCTGATGAATTCATCGAACGGCTTAATAAAACACAGGTCGTGGCAATTGGCCCAAAGACCAGGGATGCTCTTTTGAAAAACGAAATTAATGTAAGCATCATGCCTGGCTCCTACAGTTCTCACGGCCTGGTGGATGAACTTACAGGAATTGAGGGCACCGTTATCGAGATCGCAAGGAGCAGCCACGGGGCGCCTGAACTTGTGAAAGGTCTTCTTGAGAAGGGGGCAGTGGTTTATGAGACTCAGGTATACCAGATAATCAGCCCCAGGGATGAGCGCCATGTTACGCTTATGAAACGCGCGCTTTCCGGGGAAGTGGATATTTTCGCATTCACAAGCACTATGATGGTCAGGAATTTTATGTCGATCGCGGATGAGATGGGAATAAAGGATGAACTTATCAGGATCATGAATGAAAAGACAACTGCTGCTATCGGGAAGCCCACGGCGGATACTTTATCAGGTTTAGGGGTAGAAGTTAAGGTGATGCCGAAACATTATACATTTGAGGAATTGTTGAAGGAGTGCAAGAAGCATGATTGTTGAAGTTGTAAGAACAATTTGAAGAGAATCATAAAATAGAACACGGATACTATATCCGTTGCCACGATTATCCGTGAAAATCCGCGCAATCCGTGTCATCCGTGTTCTATTCAAACATTATGCAACAAACTAAAACCAATATGAAACCCCAGCCTCATTTCCTCCCCATGTCGATGCGCGAAGCCCAGAAACTGGGCTTCGAGGAATTTGACATAATCCTCGTAACAGGCGACGCCTACGTTGACCATCCATCTTTCGGAACAGCATTGATAGGACGAGTCCTATGGGATGCGGGATTCACTGTTGGCATCATATCCCAGCCCGATTGGAAGACGCAAGTCGATTTTAAGAAACTGGGTACACCACGGCTGTTCTTTGGGGTCAGTTCAGGGAATGTTGATCCTATGGTTAATAATTATACTGCGAACCTGAAAATACGCAGGGATGACGTTTATTCACCTGGCAGAATAGCGGGACTCAGGCCAAACCGCGCTGCGATGGTATATTCTGATAAGCTTCATTCGATCTTTCCGAAAACGCCGATCGTGCTTGGAGGAATCGAAGCAAGCCTTAGAAGGTTTGCTCATTACGATTACTGGTCAGATACGGTGCGCCAGTCAATACTTGCGGATGCGCCTGCCGATATGGTTGTTTTCGGGATGGGGGAAAGGCAGGTCGTTGAGATCGCTATGCGTCTTGCAAAAGGCGAAAATATTAAAGAAATGATGGATATCGCAGGAACATCCATCAAAATGGAAATAAGCAAGTGGCGCACTATCGGGCATGAGAACTATATTGAAATATCCGGTTTTTCCGAGGTTTCAGGAAACAAAGAGCTTTATGCAAAGGCTTTTTACATGCATTACCAGCAGCAAGACCCAGTACGCGGAATACCTGTCGTGCAAGCGCATCCGAAAACGATCATAATCCAGAACAAGCCTGCGATGCCCCTGAACACTGAGGAACTCGACCGCATATATGAACTGCCTTTTACGAGGATGCAGCATCCATCATATAATAAACCGGTGCCTGCCCTTGCTCCTGTTAAATTCTCGATCGTGAGCCACAGGGGCTGCTTTGCTTCATGTTCCTTTTGTGCCCTGACGCATCACCAGGGTAGAATAATACAGAGCAGGAGCATAGGATCAGTAATTCGTGAAGTTGAAAGAATGGCGAAGATGCCTGATTTTAAGGGAATTGTGCAGGATGTGGGTGGGCCAACCGCAAATATGTATTCGATGCGTTGCAAGCGGTGGGAGAAAGAGGGTGCATGTGCCGATAAAATTTGCATGGACTGTGCAAGTGTTGATGTTAACCATAAGGATCAGGTCGAAATTCTCCGGCGCCTCATGGAAATAAGAGGGGTGAAAAAAGTGTTCATCGGTTCTGGGATAAGATATGATCTTGTGCTTAAAGATACATCGGATTACATGTCACAGCTATGCGAACATCATGTGAGCGGGCACCTCAAGGTTGCGCCTGAACATATCGTGAAGCATGTGACTGATATCATGCACAAGCCTGGGAAGGAAGTGTTTGAGGAGTTCAGGAAGAGATTTGATACCGAGAATAAAAAGCATGGGAAAAAGCAATATATTCTCCCTTATTTCATGTCTGGACATCCCGGATGCACGGTGGATGATATGGTCGAACTTGCAGAATATATTCGTGATAACAACCTTTACACAGAGCAGGTGCAGGATTTTACCCCAACGCCCATGACAGCTTCCACCTGCATGTATTATACGGGAATAAACCCCTTCACAATGGAAAAAGTGCATGTAGCGAAGGGACGGGAAAAAAGGATACAGCGCTCACTTTTACAGTACAGGGATGAAAATAATTATGGGTTTGTTGTTGAAGGGCTAAAGATGGCAGGCAGGGAAGACCTTGTGGGGAGTGAACGGAAATGCCTGATAAAAAAGAGACGGACGATTAATTAATGATCTTGGCGGTTTTTCTAGAAAAACTCCCACATCATTCATTTTATATTTCTAGGAACAAAGGCATATGGTCACTTTCCCATTCATTATATTGACCAACAGAAAATTTTTTTATGGTCTCCATTTTATTTTTCTTTAAATAAATATAGTCTGTATGATATCCTTTATTTTCTTTATATAGGTGGAAATATGTCGGTTTTTTTTCTTTTCCGAAATCTTCGTTGAGATAATTATGATAAACACTCACGAGATCGTATTTATTTAACATAGCATTAACATCCCGGAAATCTGCCACAATTGTAGCCCATTCTTTATTATCCCAGAATATATTCCAGTTAAAGTCACCTAATATAATTATATCCTCATTTAATATTTCCTTGTATTTATTTAGAATATTCCAAACCTGTGCTATATAACGATTTTGAGGTTTTTCTTTATCATTCATTGCCCATATGCCAATGAAAAAAGTACCATTTATTTTGACAGGGAGATAATACCTTGTAGAGGGACTTTTCTCATCAAGCTGTATAATTTCATATTTAGAAAATACAGCTATGCCTTTGCTTTTATTTTCACCTTTCCAAATTCTATATGGAAATAATTTATCTGGAAACTCATCCAGATACTTATCAGGGTCTTCACATTCTTGTATGAATGCAACGTCTGGATCAAGTTTCTCAACTAAGGCTATTTGTTTTTTTCTAAAAGCCATGTTTGCATTCCAAGTTACTATCTTCATTGTTCAAAAGGGATGGTCTCAATATTACATAAGCTTTGAGGATTTAAAAATATATAGGTGGAGTTGGTTGGGTTTATAAGGCGGCATAAGAATTATAGGATATGAATGGCGCCAGAGACGAATATAAAATAAATATTTTGAGAGACGTAAAATTCTACGAATGTATATGTAAAGATTGTGGAAATAAGTTTAAAGGATTGCCAGTAGATTATATTGAATGTCCTGCATGTCATTCTTCGAATATATCAAAAAAATAATGCCTGGACAAATTTCGTTTGTAATTCTCAGGTCTTAGGAGCATGATAAAGAATGCAAGATAAAAAGATAAAATGCATAGATTGTAAAAAGGATTTCATTTTTTCAGCAGGTGAGCGAAAATTCTTTGAAGAGAAAGGATACAGTGAGCCAATCAGATGCAAGAATTGTCAGAGTAAAATAAAGGACAAAAGAGTCACCGGCTTCAGATGATATTATTCCGGGGGTGGTGAACGTATAATTTTCTCATTCATTCCTGCGCATCAAACGGCTCACTCTTAATATCCCCATTCTCCAGGATCAATTTCTCTACATTTTGTCTTGCGTTCTTTAATTTCATATTGCATTCCCTCACAAGTTTTATGCCCTTCTCAAAAAGTAAAAGGCTTTCATCAAGGGAAAGCTGTCCCAACTCAAGTTTATCCGCTATTCCTTCAAGCTCTGTAAGTGATTCCTCAAAACTAATTTCCATTTTCATTCCTCTTTATCATTGACAACACATTTTATTTTTCCATCGTTTACAATTATGGATATCTCATCGGATATTTCAATATCAGCAATACTTCTGACGGGTGTCTTTTGGGGCAATTTTAATGTAATGCTATAACCTCTTGAAAGCGTCCCCAAGGGGCTTATCGCATTAAGTTTTCCTGCATGCGCATCCAGAAGTGCCTGCTTTACTTCCAGGAGCCTACCAAAACCCGATGTCTGCATCTGTGCAAGTTCATCGATGTATTGCATATACTGCGTAAGTCGTTCAAGCAACAAACGCGGATCGACGCCGGATTCCAATTCCGAAATACGGGACTGCAGATCGCTTAAACATCGCTTTTCAGAATCAATCAACCTGTCTCTTAACCGACTTATCTGATTTGCCAATTCCTGCCTTTGCGGTACAGCGATCTCGGCGGCGGCAGAAGGAGTTGGCGCCCTGACATCAGCCACAAAATCACATATCGTATAATCGGTCTCATGCCCAACTGCGGATATGATCGGGATCCTTGATTTAAAGATCGCCTGCGCCACAATTTCTTCATTAAAAGCCCACAGGTCTTCAATCGAGCCGCCGCCCCTTCCCAGGATTATCACATCAACATCAGTCCTGTTCAGCGCTTCTATCGAGTTGACTATGCTTTGTGCTGCGCTTTCACCCTGGACGAGTGTGGGGATAAAAAGGATGTTGACAGGATATCTCCTTTTAAGAACGGTCAGGATATCATGAAGGACTGCGCCTGTGGGTGATGTTGCCACGCCAATTTTTGTTGGGAATCCGGGGAGCGGTTTTTTGTGGTCGGGTGAGAAAAGCCCCTCCATAGCAAGCTTATTTTTCAATTGCTCATATGCCTTATAGAGTTCGCCTACTCCGTCCAGGCGCATTTCCCTGACTTTTAACTGGTAAACCCCTCTTTGCTCATATACATCTATGTCCCCTAAAACAAGCACCTTCATACCCTGTTCAGGTTCGAACCTGAGATTATTGCCGTGCCATTTGAACATGATGCAAGAGAGCTGGCTATTTTTATCTTTAATAGTAAAATATCGATGGCCTGAAGAATGGTTCGTAAAATTTGATATTTCTCCCCGTATCCATACATCGTTGAATTGGCCTGTTGTCAGGGTGCTTTTTACCGCAAGCGTGAATTCATGTACGGTATAGATACCTTTCTTTTCAAAATCCATAATTCAACATTGATCTATGAATGTATTTGCTTTACTATAGCGGTGTGAAAGTATTATGAAGCGAGGTAATTGTCAAGAGGCAGGACATTCGCAAGCTCTTCTTTTGTAATTACTGCATCCGAAAGTACACTTTCCCTGATCTGTATCGGGGCAGCGCATCTAAGCGCTATTGCTATGCAGTCGCTGGGTCTTGCATCGATCTCGAAATTTCTTCCATCCATGGACACAGAGATCCTGGCATAATAAACACCTTCGTTTAATTCATCTATCAATATGCTTTCAATTTTTGAACCCAGGCGCTCAACAAGTGTTACAAAAAGGTCATGCGTCATGGGACGGGGCGGAATTTCATGGTTCAGCGCGGAATTTATGGCTATCGCTTCGGATAATCCGATATAAATAGGCATAATCCTGTTTGCATTGTCTTCAAGGAGAACTATCGGTACCGGGCCCGGTGCTGTCTCGATCAGATATACCCCTTTTATGTTCACTCTTAAGGTTGTCCCATTCATAAGTTAATATTAATAAGTGAGATAATAAGTATTCCCATCGTCCATAAGCTCTGCAATTTGCACTTAAAATCCATATTTGATCTACTTTTGGTGCAGAATTTTCTATACGCCAAGAAATTCAAGTGTTTTTAAAAGAGCATTACAAAACTCACATTTAAGCGGTAGTTTCCCAATTGGGACATGGTGAGGGAATGCTTGTTCTTTGAGTATCAAATAATTTCTACATTTGTTAATATCTCATGATTCTGCCCAGGAACTATTTCAAATTAGAGATGTGATTCAATCCCCTTTAATCAAGCCATATATACCCATGGCTGTGATAGAACCTCCAATAACTATCAAGAATGTTACAAGAAAAAAAAAGGGATTATGGTACTCTGTACTGAGACCTCCCAAAAAACTTGATATAACTAAAACAATCACACCCAGTACAACAGCCAGCGCATTTTTTTTCTTTGTCACTTTATTCTCCCTATTTATATCTTCATTTAAGCAATTCAATCATTAAATATGTTTGTATAAATTAGCTTTGGACTTGCACCTAAAGTACCCTTTTTGACCGACTTTAGGTGCAAGTGTGACTTTAAGTGAAAAGCTAGTTCATAATAAACTTTAATATTGGATAAAATAATTAAGTATAGGTGATAATATGTCTTCAGCAAGTAATATTGTGAAAATGTTAATTGGTATCGTAGTTCTGGTTTTGGGTATTGTCTGGTATACAGGTCCCAAAATAACAAGCTTTGAAATATTTGGGTATTGGCCTGAACTCAAAATTTTATTAAAAGCCACTATCGGTCTCTTCCTCCTGTTCGTCGGTTTGATCGTTGCCTGGATGGGCTATGACGATTACAAGATGGACAAGGAGATGGCACAGGAAGAGAAAAAAGAAGATAAGAAAGAATAAATGCATTTCCGGTTCAACCGGAGCATCTTTTAAGCACATGGAACAGGATATGGCACGTATTGGCGTTTCTCTCCCGGAGAATCTGCTTGAGAGATTTGATGAAATTATCACGAAACGGGGCTATTCTTCAAGATCAGAGGGTATAAGGGACGCGATAAGAGGTTATATACGCTATTATGCCTGGATGAGTGAAGTCGAAGGGGAAAGGGTGGGGACTATATCTCTTGTGTACGATCATAACCAGCGCGGTCTTGTCAATTCATTACTGGAAATAGAGCATGAGTTCTCAGGAATGATCCGTTCCTCGATTCATATGCACATAAACCATGATATGTGCCTGGAAGTACTGATGGTGCGCGGGGAAGGACGGGATGTAAAAGCTGTCACTGAAAAGATAATGACCCTTCGCGGGGTAAAGCATGTTAAACTGACGACAATTATCCCGGAAGAAGATATATAATGCGCGAATTTATATTATTTTCAAGAACCGCAAGGACAGACTCGCGATTCCACAATCTGAGGGAAGCAGGAAGGATGGATGTAGTTTATCAGTGCATATTGATGTCGCTATTTCGCTCTCATGCCATGCGAAGAGATGTTGTTTTTCATGCACTGCTGGGTGGACCACCAAACCCGCCGCTTGAACTCATAGTTGAGGGGGAAAAACTCAGGGATGTGCGCACAGATGAAAACACATGGGAAGGAATACTTCGAAATGTACTTTCAGGAAGGGAACATCCGGGGATATCCATACGGAAAAACAGCCTTCAGAATTTGATAAAAGAGAAGAAAAACATTTTTGTGCTTGAAGAATCAGGAGAAAGCATAAACACCATTGATCTTGGTACTGACCCTGTTTTCGTGCTGGGAGACCAGGTTGGGCTGCCAAAGAAAGATGAAGATTTCGTGCTCAGGTATGGCAAGAAAGTCTCGATCGGTGAAAAAGCCTATCTTGCTTCTTCATGCATTTGTATAATTAATTATATTCTTGATAGACGGGAATCTTTTTAAGCATCTTGACATTGCGGAGGCATCCTGCATAGCAAAAGGTTATAGTATCTTTACCAACAATTATAGAAGAAGTATATTATGGAACTCGAACGAATTGGAAGATACAAAGATAAACTCAACATCATCTCTGAAAGATCACAGGATATTGAAGAATGGGTTAGAGGATATGATTCTTCTGATTTTATTGATGATAAAAAGACACGATTTGCGGTTTATAAAGCTTTTCAGGAACTGGTGGAAGCATCTTTTGATATTACTGCAATGGCATGTAAGGATTTGAAAATAATTCCAAAGGATGATTATACAAATATCGATATATTATTCGAAAAGAAAATCATTGACAGCAATTTGAAAAATGCCCTTTATGAGTCCAATGGATTGAGGAACAGGCTCGTTCATCGCTATAATCAATTAAACGATGCCATGGCATTTGACTCGATCATGGAACATTTGCAGGCGATTTCATATTTCAGAGAAGGGATCGAGAAATGGTTGAGATCGAATCTTTAAAGAAGGACTTTTCTTTCTTATTCGAAAGAGAAGATATTCTTGCGATCCTGCTTTACGGATCAGCGGCAAAAGGTGATGAAACACCGCGAAGTGATTTAGATATCTGTATCGTTTTACCTTCTCGCAAATATATGAAAGATATATTGAATCAAATATACGCAAAACTGGATGTTTTTACTAAAAAATATGATGTCAGATTTTTTGAAGAACTGCCGCTTTATATTCAGATCAATATTATAGAATCTAATAAGATCATATATTCAAAAGATATCTTTGAATTATACGAGTATTTTTATTTTATCAGAAAGCCATGGGAAGACCAGATAATAAGACAGCATGTAACTGCCGCTGAGATGGCAGATATCCTTGCGTAATAAAACGCTCATATGACAAACTTTTTTTCGGATGACATAGCAAAAGATTTAATAATTCCATGCTATCAATAAGGCTTCATGGCACAAACGATCTCAGAAAAGATATTCAGTAAAGCATGCGACAAAAAAGTAAAAGCGGGAGATTTTGTCCTCGCAAAAATTGATGACGCCATGACCCATGATATCACAGGTCCGCTTGCCGTTGAAGCATTTAGGGAAATAGTAAAAGGCAAGAAAAACCAGAAAGTTTGGGACCCAAGCAAGATCGTTATTCTTTTTGACCACCAGGTTCCAGCCGATTCACTAAACGCCGCAGCCAACCACATATTCCTGCGCGGTTTTGCAAAGGAGCAGGGGATTCTGAATTATGATGTTTATGAGGGCGTATGCCACCAGGTGATGCCGGAAAAAGGACATGTAAGGCCGGGCGACCTTATCGTTGGCTCTGATTCGCATACATGCGCGTATGGCGCGCTTGGCGCGTTTTCCACGGGTATTGGAAGCACAGATATGGGATTTGTTTTTGCTACCGGGAAACTATGGTTCCGAGTGCCACAGACACTGCGATTTGAGATCGAAGGTAAACTTCCCAAATTCGTTAATTCCAAAGACGTCATTCTTCATCTCATCGGCGATGTTGGCGTCGAGGGCGCGCGCTATATGGCTGCTGACTTTTGCGGTTCAACTGTGAGGGATATGGATATATCGCAAAGGATGACCATGTCCAATATGGCGATCGAAATGGGTGGAAAAGCAGGTATCGTAGAAGCTGATAAAATAACTGAAAAGTATCTAAGGGAAAGGATACCCGGTTTCAAGCTTGACCCGAAGTGGAAGAGTGATGAAGATGCATCATTTGCAGAAATTAAACAATATGATGTCAGCGACCTTTCACCTCAGGTAGCATGCCCACATAATGTGGATAATGTGAAATCTGTGGAAGAGGTCGAAGGTATAAAGATTGACCAGGTTTTCGTAGGCTCATGTACCAACGGGCGTTTTGAGGATATTGAGATCGTGGCAAAAATGATGAATGGCGAAAAAGTGGCAAAAGGAGTGCGCCTGCTCATCATCCCCGCCTCGCATACCGAATATATGAAAGTCCTGCGTGCAGGCTATGTGGAGCAATTCATGGAAGCAGGAGCCATCGTTGAATCGCCCTGCTGCGGACCGTGCATGGGCGGATCGTTCGGTCTTCTTGGTAAAGGCGAAGTAGGGCTATCCACATCGAACCGCAATTTCAAAGGCAGGCAGGGAAGCCCGGATGCATTCGTGTATCTTTCGTCTCCTGCGACTGCGGCTGCAAGCGCTCTTTATGGCGAGATAAAAGATCCGAGAAAGGTTTGAAACCCGCCTCATGCTCATGGATCCATGAAAAATCATTCAATCAAAACCACATCAACTTTTTCACCAGCATTCAAACCCTCAACATTTTCAGGCAGTATAACGAAACCGTCAGCTTTTGACACTGAACTCAATATCCCTGCGCCTGAAGTTGATAGAGGAATAGCTTTGCCATTATCCAATTTGACACGGGCAAATGTCTTATAGCCAGTTCTTCCTGTGATCTTTTCGCAAAGCACAGCGCGAACGATCCTATCCTGCTCATCCGGAATATTCCCAAGCTTCCTGATAGCTGATCTTGCGAAATAAAACAGTGCAACGATACCTGCAACCGGGTATCCGGGCATGCATACAACAGGTTTTCCTTCTATAATACCAAGTGCTGTGGGTTTGCCTGGACTTATCCCGACACCATGCACGAGCAGTTTTCCTAGCGACTTCACAACGGCAGGGACATAATCGCGTTTCCCCACAGAAGTCCCGCCGCTTGTTATGACCATATCAGCATCAAGATTTGATAAGATCGCTTCTTTTATTAGATCAGGTGAATCAGTCACGATCTTGAGCAATCGTATGTCACAGCCCCATTTCTTAATATACAATGAAGCCATCAAACCATTCGTTTCATACACTTCCCCTGCCTTTAAGTCCTTTTCATTTCTGGGGACAAGTTCCTCTCCTGTAGGAATAATTACAACGAGAGGCCTTCTGAAAACCTTCAAACTTCCAATACCAAGGGACGCAAGCACAGCGATATCACATGGGCGAAGCCTGTGCCCTAGCTCTTGAATAAGTTCACCTTTGCGGACATCTTCACCAATTGCCCCGACGTTCTTGAAGGGATGTATCTGGGTAAAAATCTGCACCCTGTCGCCGCAAAGTTGCGTATCCTCCATCATAACGACTGCATCCGCGCCTTCTGGCATAGGCGAGCCGGTATGAACCCTTACACACGCTCCTTTTTCTACTGTATTAGCTAATCTTAGCATAACAGGTGAACTGGCGCCAGCTCCGAGTGTTTCCGAAGCGATAACAGCAAAACCATCCATGGCGCAGCGCCTGTAATGAGGCACATCAATGCTGGCAGTGATATTTTCGGCAATAATCCTTCCATCGCAGTCTTCGATTGGCAAAACCTCTATTTCCTGAATAGGAGGAAAGGAATTCAGAAATAATTCTCTAGCATCATCTGCATTGATCCTTTTCTTGAACATCAGCCACCCGATACCGGAGGAAAAATAGCAATCTCATCACCCTGTTTGAGAGGGTTGTCCAGTCCGCCTGAATCAAGAACATTTTCTCCATTTAAGAAAATATTGACATAATGCACTAAATTCCCATCTTTGAACAAAATATTTTCAAGGCCAGGATATTTACTGCAAATTCTTTCAAGTACATCCCTTACCGTATTTCCTTCGATTTCAAGCTCACCAGTTTTTGTGAATTCCCTGAAATTCGCAAAAAGCCTTACCTTGATTTTTGGCACGCCCTGAGAATGTTTTTTCAGAACCATAAATGCTATGAATAAGTTTAGACTATCATGAGCTGGATGAATAAAAAAAACTTTGCTTTTTACATTGGTTTTTTTCTTCTGGTAGCTGTTGCATTTTTTTTACGATTATACAGGCTTGATGAGAGGGTATTCCATCATGATGAGGCTGCTGTAGGCTATTTTACGTATAGGTTATTCATTGATAACAGCTATACTTACGACCCTGCCTTTCATGGTCCTTTTATGTATTATGCGACCACTGAAATATTCAAACGGTTTGGTGACTCCATTTACTCTGCGCGTATTCTTCCCGCTATACTTGGATCTGCCATGTTATTATTTTTGCTTCCTCTTCGAAAATATCTTGGCGGGAAGGGAATACTCATTGCGGCTTTTTTACTTGCTTTCTCTCCATCGTTCTTGTATTATTCCCGTTTCTACAGGGAGGATATTTTCATATCATTTTTTTCCCTGTTATTATTTGTATGCGCTATAAAATTTGCCGAGGATTATTCAAAGGAGAGAACTCTCCAAAAAAGATCTTATTTCTTTACAGTGATATTCATCATCATATTGATCGCTGCTTTATGGGTTATACCCGCAGTTTATCTTAAGCTTTCATTATTATTAACATTGAGAGGATTGACTTATGTTTCAATTGCGTTGATAGCGTTATGCTTTATATTGTTAATTACTGGCGGTTACCCTCTTCGCCGGTTTGTCTACCTTGTTATTGGTGCGCTAGCCCTCTCCTCTCTTGCAGCGATAAAAGAGAATGCCTACGTTTCAATGGCATTGATCGGATTATTCCTATTTCTTTTATTCATAAAGGAAAAATGCTACAAAGGATTAATTGGAAAAATAAAGTCTCTTGATTACGCAGTTATTTTTGTATTTACCGAAGTATTATTGTTCACTTTTGTTTTTGCGATCTTTTTTTCATTGTATTATACCGGAAATTTCCTTGATCTACCTGGAATGAATGAAGCGTTCATGAAAGCTGTGTCCCACTGGTATGAAATGCATAAGATAGAGCGAATGGCAGGGCCTTTCTTTTTCTATTTGCCGATAATTGCCATGTATGAACTTCCAATATTCATATTCGGTCTTATGGGAATCGTTCATTACGGGGGCAATCAAAAAAAGAATGAAAAGATCTTGATCGCGATTCTAAGTTATTGGATTATACTGGATATAATGTATTATTTGAAATATATTTACCCGGACTCAGGCAGATTCTTGCCGATCTCATATATTCCCGATTCAATTATAATTTATTTGCCTTTATTGATTTATGCGATCATAACGGTTCTAAGATCAAGTAATCTGTTTCTCAGTTTCCTTGTCTATTGGACTCTTACTAATTTCATTGTATATTCATATCTACAGGAAAAAGTCCCATGGCTTGTCCTTAATCCACTTCTTCCACTCTCGATAATTGCGGCTGTTTATTTATGTGAACTTCTTTCGGGAATGAATTTCAAATCCCGTAATGGAATTATCAGGGCAAGTCTAATCATAATAGCTGCATCTTTTTTTATATATTCAAGTGTGGGATTGAACTTTTATCGCTATACAGATCCGGCTGAACCTCTTATCCAGGCTTCCCAGCCACCACAGAAATATTCTTTATTCATTGATAAAATAAATGAAGTCTCATCGCAATACCAGGGCAATTCTACAGATATACAGATCACCGATGGCGAGCTTGAGACACAGTTCCTCTGGTATTTGCGGCATTTTGACAGCGTTCACTGGAGGGTGAATATCAATTCAACACTTGATGCGCCTTTAATAATAACGCATGATGGCGATGGAACTGAATCAGATGCTATTATCGTGAAGCGCAACTTGCGCTCAGATTATGACAGGCTTGACAGCGCAAAGATGTCATGGTACTGGTTTAAGCCATCAGATATTACATTGGACTACATTTTAGTCAGGAAGATGGATCGTGCGCCCTCAGAATACAGGGTGGTGTTATATTCAAAGCCGAAATCGTGATTAAGTATTAAGATGGCATACGATTTCAGATTTTCCTGCCCATGTAAAAAAGTGCTTTATCTTGGTTTTGCAAATTACAACTGTTCCTATTAAACATTCGTTATGCTTTTCCATAATGTACCTGTTTACATCGGTTTTATCCCACTTTTCGAGCGATTTAATCCTATTAATTCCCTTTAAAAATTTACTATATTCCATGATGGTTTTTTCTGCCGTGCCATTAATTTTGAGGTCATGAAGGAATTCATCGATTATTCTAATCATATTCCCTAATATGTAATTACTAAGCAATAAAGCCATGATAAAAAATAAATCACCATAATGTCGTTTTTTAAAATAAAAAATAATTTAAACGTTTATTATTAAAATATATTAGTTTATAAGTAGTTAAACACAAAATTATCTTTAACTAGCTATTGAAACGCAAAATAAATTCATGTTTAGGATCATTTCAATTTGCCAACAACAGAAATCATATGCCTTGTATAATATTTCCCCTTGAAGCACTTTTCTTTCCGGGTCTCAATTATCCTGCACGAAAATTCACTCAATGATCCTTCGATCTCATCTTTATCAAAATAATGATAAACTATCCCGTTCGACCTTGAAAAAGTACCAGGTTCGACCTCGATGCCTCCATATCGCATATCATCCTTCCCGAACATTTCCAAGAACAGGAGCCCGCCAGTTCTTAATATGCGCCGGAATTCACATATTGCAGATTCCCTCTCCTCAGATAAAAGATGCTGCAGTACGCCATAACACCAGACAATATCAAAAGAACCATCTGTAAAAGGCAATTGGAAAATATTTCCCGACAGGATGTCAATATCAACATCACGGGATTTGCTGCTTTCGTTTAACATTCGTAAAGCGGCAAGTGAAACATCCATCCCCACTACATCAAACCCCCGCATCTTTAAGGGAATCGAATATTTCCCGCTTCCGCAGCCTGCATCCAGGAGACGTCCTTTTTTTTGGAAGGTGTCGAGCATTTCAAGTGAATAATGGCCTTTCCAGATACTTTTTTTGTACTCGTCGTCCCATGCTTTGATATGTTGGAACATTAACTTGTGGAACTCCTTATTTTATTCCTCTGTAAATTGGAGGCCGTTTCAATTCGTGTTGGTAGTTTGGTCAATGTGCAACACATCTTATTTGATTGACATAAAAACAAGCTATATTTCGCATAAACTTTCATTGCATATAACTTTTTGTTGGTAATTATGCTTGGATACAAAATTTTCTTAAATTACACTTTAGGCAATAATTCTCTTTTCAGCAATACCTATTATTTCAAATCTCCTTAAATCGATGTGATTATTTCATAGTGAAATTGTATGGCATCAGTGAGGTAAAAGCAACAGTTTCATTATCCAAAATTTGAAAAGTTGGATTATAATATCCTTCGGTGTAGTATGGTTTTTTTCCGCCAACAAAACCGTAATTTATTTTAGCACCTACTCGTACTGAATTGTTTTTATATTTGTGATTTATGAGCCTATAGACGCCCGTAGGATTAACGTAGCCAACATTAATATTCAAACCTTCCTCATTCGGAAATATTATCAATGTCGTATTAAAATCAAGAGAATAATCTTCATCACCAACCCAGAAAACTGTTTTCGTTATATCTATTTCGGCTGGGAACTTTCCCTCATTTTTTAGTAGTATGTTAAAGTTTAATCCATTTGTGGTATTTTCCATTTGCCCCTCAAAATATACCCAAGGTCTGTTATTTAATTCGAAATCATTTTTAGATGTATTATTCAGTTCATTCGTTGTATACGCATACCAAACTGTGACCAATACTAAAGAAATTATCATTATTGCTTGGATTTGGCTGTTAGATTTCCCTATCCAATCCCAAAATTTCCCTATTATCCTCCGAATTCTCCAAAGTCTTAATTTCAAAACTCTTACATCCAGTCATCTCTAAATTAGTATATATACTATCTACTCGTTTTTACATGAGTTTCATACTATAAAAATACTCCATCACCCTATGTTTGAGAGTGTCACGACGACGGACGACCCTGTGAGAAGTTGCATGTGAGACGTTGTTGAATTGTTCTATGCTTAATAATAAACAAACACGCCGGACGAGCGCATTTCGTCGAAGCCGTGGGCGCGGGAAACCAAGGTTAAGCCCTGGGCATCAGTGTATAGTTATTTCGGATAGAACGCCAATTTAACAATCGCGTTTTTCCTTTGTTTCGGGGGCATATAGCTGTTTACATTAGATATTGCTGCTGTTTCCATTTCACTCACATAACAATTATTTTTTCGCTTGCTTAAATATTTTTATCAGAAAATTACCAACAAATCTCGGACTTAGTTATAATTATTGTTTCCATAGGCACAATATTAGTTACTTTACTTACACACATAGATAGATTTATAAATCCTAATAACACTAAATGTACTTATGGTAACAGAAATAGTAACTAAAACTACAAATAGGAGAGGATTATCAAAAAAAGAAACTTATCTGCTATCCACGCTATCTGAAAAGAAAATGCGCATATTTGAAATAAAAAACATAATAGTCGAGCTCAATTGCAGCTACAATTATGCAAAAGTAATTGCCAACCGACTCGTAAAAAAGAAATGGACGCTCATTTTAGAAAAAGGCAAATACCTCATAGTCCCTCTTGAAGCAGGAGCAGAATCCATCTATACAGAACACGAATTTGCAATAGCTTCCGAACTTGTCCAGCCATATTACATAGCTTACTGGAGCGCTATGAATTATTACGGCATGACTGAACAGGTGCCGTTCACGATATTTATTGCATCAACAAAAAGAAGAAAAAATAAAACTATACATGATATTCAATACGAATTCATAACATTGTCAAAAAGGAAATTCTTCGGTTTCGAAACAGTAAATATTACAGGAAAAAATATATGTATTTCAGACAAAGAAAAAACAATCGCAGACTGCCTTGACCATCCCGAATACTGCGGCGGCATAACCGAAGCTGCAAAAGCTTTATGGAATGCAAGAAAAGAGATTGATTTCAAAAAACTTATAAATTATGTCATGAGAATGAACAATCGGGCAATCCTGAAACGGCTCGGATATTTAATACATAAATTAGAGATAAATATTCCAGAAAACATTGATAAAGAACTGAAGGACAATATCTCAAAAGGCTATGCTGTGCTCGATACAGTTAAAGGAAAGAAAGGAAAATACAGTTCAGAATGGAAGCTTCTGATAAATATTTCCGATAAAGAATTGACGGAGTTTAAGGAAAAGCTTGCATTCTTATTCTGAAGATTCTGCGGCAAGAGTGAAAGCCTCGATTTGGCAGAAAAAGATACTATGACTGGAACTATTATAATGTATGCCAGCAATCTTTACATGATGAAAACAGCAATGACAATAGCAGGAGTGGACTCAGGCGGAGGGGCTGGCATAGCTGCTGATTTAAAGACATTTTCAGCGCTTGGCGTACACGGCACATGCGTAATTACATCACTCACAGCCCAGAACACAAAAGGC
Source organism: Candidatus Methanoperedens sp. (assembly GCA_041648475.1). Lineage (GTDB taxonomy): Archaea > Halobacteriota > Methanosarcinia > Methanosarcinales > Methanoperedenaceae > Methanoperedens. Next base: position 194,939 of record JBAZOV010000002.1, read on the forward strand.
GTATTGAATTCTCTGGATACACCTCTGGATTTCATCAAGGAACAGTTCGATGCCATTACAAGTGATATAAAGATAGATTACGCTAAGACCGGCATGCTTTCATCCCCGGATATTGTAAGAATGGTAGCCGGACTCATAAAAAAGGAAAAATTATCGCTTGTAATAGATCCAGTCATATCAGCAGAAGCAGGTGGAACGCTGCTTGCTGATAAGGCTGTTTCGGTCTTGATCGAGGAATTAATACCACTTTCGGATGTAATTACCCCGAATATCCATGAGGCACAGAAGCTATCCGGTATCAGGATAAAGGATATCAGGGATGCACGGAAAGCAGCGCGCAAAATATATGAACTGGGTGCAAAAGCCGTCATTGTAACTGGCGGGCATCTCACAGGAACGGATGTTGTTTATTCGAACGAAGAATTCTCTCTTATCGAGGGAAAATTGATAAAAGGCGGCACACACGGTTCAGGATGCACGCACTCTGCCGCTATCACGGCGCAACTGGCAAAAGGAACGCCTCTCGTAGAAGCTGCCCGTTATGCAAAGGAATTCGTTGAACAGGCAATATCACGAAGTATCGCCATCGGGGGAGGCGCAGCGCCGGTAAACCAGCTTGGATTTACACTGGCTGAAGCCGGAAAGTATGAGGTTTTAAAAAATGTGGGAAAAGCGGTTGAACTGATCGAAAAGAGCAGGAAGTTCTCGGATCTGATCCCTGAGGTGGGCTGCAATATTGCTATGGGCATTCAGGAAGCTTCCTCGGTATTTGATGTTGCTGCTGTCTCTGGCAGGATCGTCAGGTTAAAAAAAGCGCCTCATGCTGTTGGATGCATCGAATTCGGCGCAAGCAGCCATATAGCGCGTATTGTGTTGACCGCTATGCATTATAATAATTTCATGAGGGCAGCGATTAACATCAGGTATTCAGAGGAAGCAATACTGGCATGCGAGGAACTCAGGTTTAGTGTTGGGACTTTCAGCAGGGAGGATGAACCGCAAGGGGTTTCCACCATGGAATGGGGTGTGTCAGATACTATAAGGAGAGCGGGAAAGATACCGGATGTCATTTATGATAAAGGTGGGGTAGGGAAGGAAGCGATGATCCGTGTTATCGGACGCGATGCAGTCGAAGTTGCAGGCAAAGCTTTGCGAATAGCCGGGAAGATGACGACAAAATGATTTTCTGGCCAAATCATTATATACTTCTTATTCATGTAAGGTGCAAAGTACGATGCGTATATATTACGCAAGTTGAAGTCGATCAAAGTCGGATTTGATGAATTGCAGGGCCAATGCGAATTTCGTAAGCCCACAAATGCGTGTAAGTCAAAATCTATTTGTGAAGACATATTTGCAATGACCTTTTCAGGTTTGCAACTTGCAGAAAAAATATTCCACGTATTAATTTAAATATTGAAGACAAAGGAGGAAAAAATGTCACATCCGCACAGACCAAGACGTGGTTCTATTGCATACAGTCCACGTGTTAGAGCAAAAAATGAAGTAGCCCGTGTGAGAGCATGGCCTGTACAAAAAGAGGCAAAAATTATAGGATTTGCAGGATACAAGGCCGGTATGACACATATCATAATGAAAGACGAGATCCCGAACAGTTTAACGAACGGGATGGAAATTTCAGTCCCCGTCACCATTATGGAAGTTCCTGCAATGAAAGTTGCAGCTATACGGTTATACAAAAATACCACTTATGGTGCTTCCGCAATAGCTGAAGCATGGACAACCGAGCTTGATAAAGAACTCAATAGGGCGATGACAATACCAAAGAAAAATGATCTTCCAGCAGCTATTGCTAAGATCGAACAGCTCATCAAAGATGGTATTGCCAAAGATCTAAGGGTTGTCATGTACACGATGCCTGATAAAGTCACAGGTATCCCAAAGAAAACACCTGAGATCATGGAAAATAATATCGGGGGAACAGACCTGATGGCGCGTTTCCAGTATGCTAAAGGTCTCTTAGGCAAGAACATCAGCATCAATGATGTATTCAATAACGGTGATATTATCGACCTTGTAGGAATAACAATAGGCAAGGGATTACAGGGACCAGTAAAACGATGGGGTATCCAGTTACAGAAATCCAAACACTCAAGAGCAGGAAGTGTCAGGGAAATCGGCACTCTTGGACCATGGCATCCATCAAGAGTAAGCTGGAGAGTTCCACAATTGGGACAAATGGGTTATCACCAGAGAACTGAATTCAATAAGAGGATCATGCAAATGGGCAAAGACGGAAAAGCCGTTACGCCTGAAGGTGGATTCGTAAACTATGGAATTATCAGGAATGATTATGTAATGATTAAGGGAAGTGTACCCGGACCGGTCAAGAGATTGGTACGCATACGACCCGCTATCAGACCGAAGAAACAATCACAGGGCCAGGCACCTGAAATATCGTATATAAGCCTTGAATCAAAGCAGGGGTAATACCATGGATTTGAATATAATAGACTTATCAGGAAATTCTACGAAAAAAATTGCTTCAAAATTATTTGATGAGCCATACCGCCCCGACCTTATAAAAAAGGCAGTACTTGCGGCACAGGCTAATCGCATGCAGCCATATGGACCACATATGTATGCCGGCTTAAGGACATCCGCTGAAGGCTGGGGTCCTGGAAGAGGTGTATCACGTGTTGCCAGGATTGCCAATGGTAGCAAGGCAGCAAGGATCCCACAGGCAGTTAAAGGCAGGGAAGCACATCCTCCCAAGCCCGAAACGGACAGGACTGAAAAGATCAACGATAAGGAACGCAAGAAAGCCATAAGATCAGCACTCGCAGCGACCGGAAATATGGATCTTGTAAAAAAGAGAGGACACCAGTTCTCTGCATCATTACCGCTGGTTGTTACGGATGATCTTAGTGCTCTGACAAGAACGAAAGATGTAAGATCATTCCTTGAGGCAGCTAAATTGTGGGATGATATCATAAGAGCAAAACATACAAGAGTTCGTGCAGGCAAAGGAAAACTGCGCGGCAGGCGATACAAACAGCCAAAAAGCATCCTGATCGTAACAGCGCAAGATAATGGTGTAGTTAAAGCTGCACGCAATCTTGCCGGTGTCGATGTGGTTAATTATGACCAGCTCAATGCTGAATTACTTGCTCCCGGAACACATGCGGGGCGCCTGACGATTTATACCGAGTCAGCAATTTCAAAACTCGAGGAGGCAATGGTATGATACAGCATCCATACGTGACAGAAAAAGCAACTATGATGGCTGAAAAGGACAATGTCCTCCAGTTCATCGTTGATATCAATGATACTAAGCCAAAAGTAAAAAGAGAGATAGAATTACTCTTTAAGGTAAAAGTCGAACGCATTAATATGATGATGACTATGAAAGGAAAAAAGAAAGCTATAGTGAGTTTTGAGAAGCCAAATACGGCCACGGAACTTGCGTCAAGGCTGGGAATATTCTGAGGTGAGAAAATGGGAAAAAGAGTAATGGGTCAAAGTAGGGGAAAAGGTTCTCCTACATATAAAGCACCTTCTCATAAATTCAAAGCAAATCTCGAGCACTTGAAAGTTGTGGAAGGAATTGTTACTGGAAAAGTGCTTGAAATTATACATGATACTGCACGTTCTGCGCCAATAGCACGCATTTCATTCAGTAATGGCCAGGAGAGGCTGATGCTTATCCCGGAAGGCACCGAAGTAAACCAGGTAATCCAGTGCGGAATTTCAGCTCCGGTTGAGCCGGGAAATACGCTTATACTTGCAGAGATTCCGGAAGGAATACCAATCTGTAATGTAGAATCACAGCCTGGCGATGGCGGGAAATTTGCCCGTGCCACTGGCATGTACGGCATACTCGTAGCACATGATGCGGGTAAGACAGTCGTGCAGCTGCCAAGCGGTGAGATGAAATGGCTTAATCCGAAATGCAGGGCAACCATCGGGGTTGTTGCAGGAAGTGGAAGGACAGAGAAACCATTCGTTAAGGCAGGAAAGAAATTCCACAAGATGAAAGTAAGAGCGCGCAAATGGCCAAGAAGCAGAGGCGTGGCAATGAATGTGGTTGACCATCCCTTCGGAGGCGGAGGACGCCAGCATCCAGGAAGACCAAAGACAGTAGCAAGAGGGACGCCGCCAGGAAGAAAAGTCGGTTCTATTGCTGCACGAAGGACAGGATATAAGAGGTGAGTTAAATGGCAAGACGAGAATCATCAAAAATACCAAAGAGAAAGGGTGAATTTACATTCAGAGGAAAATCACTGGAGGAACTCAAAAAGTTAAGTCAGGATGAGTTCGCACTCCTTGTTCCTTCAAGACAGCGCCGCACTTTGCAGCGTGGAATATCAGAGGATCATAAGAAATTGTTGCATAAAGTCAAAATAAAAGATCCTAATATCAGGACACATTTGCGCGATATGATCGTCCTTCCAGAAATGGTCGGTATGAAAATAGCGATACATAGCGGCAAAGAGTTCATGCCAATAGATATCCTTCCTGAAATGATGGGTCATTATTTTGGAGAATTCGTGTTAACACGTAAGAAAGTATCTCACGGTGCAGCAGGTATAGGCGCAACAAAATCAAGCAAATTCGTTCCATTGAAGTGATTTACATGAAATTAAATTTCTCTATTGAACCCACACCTGAAAAAACATCAAAGGCTATGGGTAAGGAACTTCACATTTCAAGAAAACATGCACATGAGATCGCCACAGCGATCAAAGGAATGAATCTTGAAATTGCACAAAAATTTCTTGAAAATGTAGTAGTATTGAAACAGGCTGTACCATATAAAAGATACATAAAAAGTATCCCTCACAGGAGAGGAATGTGTACCGGTAGATATCCCCAGAAGGCTGCAAAAGAATTCCTCAAGGTCATAAAAAATGCACAAAGCAACGCCACTTACAAAGGTCTTGACCCCATAGGTATGAGGATCACTCATATAGCGACCAAGAAAGGGCATACTTATATGGGGCAATATCCAAGGGCACAGGGAAGAGCTACGCCAAAAAGAGGAGAAACCGTTACAGTAGAAATGATAGCAGAGGTGCAATAATGGGCGTGGAAAGAAAATTCGTTAAACTTGGATTTGACAAAACCCAGATGGCAGAATACTTTTCCAAACAATTGGAAAGGGCTGGTTATGGAGGCATGAATATTAACAGGACCCCAATGGGTACCCAGGTTACTATATTTGCTGAAAAACCAGGTATGATCATCGGAAAGGGCGGAAGGACGATCCATAAGCTCACACACGATCTTGAAGCAGTATTCAAAGTGGATAACCCACAAATAGATGTCCAGGAAGTAAAAGTCCCTGAGCTGAATGCCCAGATGATGGCTTCAAGACTGGCCGGGGCTATCGAACGCGGTTTATACTTCAGGAAAGCAGGCCATAATATGCTGCGAAGAATCATGGAATCTGGAGCTCTTGGTTGCGAGATCGACATTGCCGGCAAATTAACAGGTCCAAGGAAAAGGACTGAAAAGTTCGTTGCAGGTAATATGCTTCATGCAGGTAACCCTGCAATGGAACTAGTTGACAAAGGCTTTGCAATTGCCATAAAGAAACTTGGAGTTATCGGATGCCGTGTAAGGTTGATCCGACCAACGGTTAAACTACCGGGCAGATTCAAGATCGTAGAGGTTACTGCTCCCCAGGAATCTGTTCCAGTCGCAAAGAAACCAGAGGGTATAAAAGAACTCGTAAAGTCTGCACCGATTGCAAAACCGGAAGTCAAGAAACCAGTACCCCAGATAACGAAGGAAACAGTTCCGGAAGAAGGACATTCAGGCAATATCGAAGAACGGGTACATGGCGATGTCATTGAGCATAAACATTCAGAGTACGATTATTGGCACCCAGCTTCACGAACCCATAAACAGGAGGAGTAAGCGATGGCAATACTAAGATCTGATGAAATCAGGAAAATGAATACTGATGAGAGACAGGATGAACTTGACAAACTCGTAATGGAATTAATAAGGGAACGCGCCGTAACTTCAGCAGGCGGCGCCCCTGAAAGTCCAGGAAAGATCAAAGAGATCCGAAGAACGATCGCAAGGATAAAAACGATCCAGACGGAGCCTAAGAAATAATGAAGCTGACACCACAGAATATCATGCACCATGAACTCATAGGTCTTGATACCAAAGTAGTGGACAGCACGAACAGATCCCTCATCGGAATAGAGGGACGAATAGTAGATGAAACAAAAAACCTATTGATTATAGGAACTGATGTACAGGAAAAAAACATCCCAAAATCCTGTTCATCTTTCATATTCACAATTCCACCGGTTAATGGCAAACGTTACTTGCCATTGACAATAAAAGTCGATGGAAGATTATTGCTCTCGCAACCCGAAAACAGAATCCAGACAAAATTTAAGAAGAAATTCAGGAAATAGAAGAGGTATAATAATGACACGTGATATAGGGTTGGATGTTCAACCACCAACAAAAGAATGCACAGATCCGAATTGTCCATTTCATGGAACCCTGTCTGTAAGAGGCCAGGTATTAAGTGGAGTAGTTGTAAGCGATAAAATGGATAAAACAGTAGTCGTGCAGAGAAGATATGTGAAAAAGAACGTAAAATATGAGCGATATGAGAAAAGAAAATCAAAAGTCCATGCTCATAATCCCCCATGCATAAACGCTGCAGAGGGAGCAATAGTAACGATTGCTGAATGCCGCCCCTTAAGTAAGACAAAATCTTACGTAATAGTAGAGGTGTCAAAATGAGAGGAATGAAGGCAAAGATCCCCCGCGCATTAAACACGGCAAGCCGAATGGAATGCGCCGATAATACAGGTGCGAGGATCGTAGAAGTCATATCGGTATTGAAATATCGCGGTGTCAGGAACAGATATCCTCGCGGCGGTATTGGAGATACCTTAATTGTAAGTGTCAAGAAAGGATCACCGGAAACAAGGAAACAGATTTTCAAAGCTGTCATAATACGCCAGAAAAAAGAATTCAGGCGACCCGATGGATTGAGGGTTTCTTTTGAAGATAACGCAGTAGTGATCGTAGATGATGAAGGCGTGCCCAAGGGTACTGAAATAAAAGGCCCTGTAGCCAGGGAAGCAGCGGAACGTTACTCCAAGATATCATCCGCAGCTTCCATAATCGTGTAGGTGAGAAAATGGTATCAACACAACCAAGAAAACAAAGAAAATCAAGGTATCAGGCCCCTTATCATTTAAGACATAAATTAATGGGTGCGATGTTAAGCCCTGAACTCCGGGAAAAACACAAGATCAAAAGCATTCCACTCCGCGCAGGAGATATCGTAAAAGTAATGCGCGGAGACAATAGAGGAAAAGAAGGAAAAGTTGCAGCGGTCAATCTAACAAGCATGACAATTACGGTTGATGGTGTAAGTGTAGCAAAATCAGATGGTACAGAAGTACCAAGACCCGTTCAACCTTCAAATGTAATGATAATGAAATTAGAAACCAAAGATAAAAAGCGCCTGGGTGATTAAATGGCAAGACATCAGAAAAGAGTAGCAGCGCCAAAATCATGGCCTATTACAAGAAAAACACATCACTGGGTAGTCGGTGCTAACGCCGGAGCCCATTCAATGGAAACTGGTATTCCATTACTGGTAGTTGTGCGCGACATTCTTAAGGTCGCAAACAATGCCAGGGAAGCCAAGAAGATTATAAATGAGAAAAATATCTGTATCGATGGCAAGCCAAGAACAGATTATAAACATATGGTAGGGCTTTTCGATATTGTATCGATACCAGCTACCAATGAATATTATCGCGTTCTGCTGGATAACCACAACAAGTTCAAATTGTTCAAGGAAGATGCCAGTGCCGGAAAGTTATGCAGGATAAACAACAAGACTATCGTCACGAAAGGAGCTGTACAGCTCAATCTGCATGATGGCACAAACCTTCTTGCATCCAATGATTACAAGACTTTTGATACGGTAATTCTTGATCCAAAAGAAAGAAAGATCGTAAAACACATTGTGTATAAAACCGGGAATCTTGCAATGATCGTTGGCGGAGAACACTCTGGGGAAGTCGGGAAAATAAAGCAGATCCGAAAAGTCAGAGGTTCAGGAACGAACATGGTAGCCATATCAAATGAAACTGAATTTGAAACGATTGAAGATTATGTATATGTAATTGGTGAAAACACACCCGAGATAAAGGTGGTCTAAATGAATACGATGAGAAAACCTTCTATCGATAAAGTCACAGTACATATCTGTACAGGAGAAAGCGGCGAGAGATTGACCAACGCAGAAAAACTGCTAGGGACGATCGTCAAGCAAAAACCTGTTAGATCCATCGCCAAGAAAACCTTGCCGAATTTTGCGATCAAGAAAAATGAACCGATCGGCTGCAAAGTTACCTTGAGAGGTAAAAATGCCCAGGAGTTCCTCAGGACCGCATTGAAGATTATTGAAAACAGGATAAATGCATCACAATTCGATGAGAATGGGAATTTTTCATTCGGGGTTGAGGAACACACAGATTTCCCCGGCATGAAATACGACCCAACGATCGGCATTTATGGAATGGATATTAACGTGGCCTTAAAAAGAGCGGGATACAGGATACGCACACGGAAGATCGAGAACCATAAAATATCCCATGAACACAGATTGAAAAAAGACGACGCTATTTCTTTTGTAAAAGAGAAATACGGTGCGGAGGTAATTTAAATGGAAAGAAGTAAGAAAATATTCGGGGCCGGTGCCAATGCCTGCAAACGCTGCGGCAGGAAACAGGGGCTTGTCCGGAAATACGGATTATACCTCTGCAGGCAGTGCTTCAGGGACACAGCATACCAGATGGGCTTTGAGAAATATACATAGGTGATTATAATGTTATTAGATCCACTTGCAGATGCATTATCAACAATAAAGAATGCAGAAATGACAGGCAAACCAGATTGCACTCTCCGCCCGGCCTCAAAGCTTATAGGAAATGTGCTTAAGGTCATGAAAGAAAAAGGCTATATCGGCGATTTCGAATTCATAGATGATGGAAAATCTGGTATTTTTAAGGTACAGCTAAAAGGAAAAATCAACAAATGCGGAGTAATCAGACCGCGACATGCCGTGAAGAATACCGACTTTGAGAAATGGGAGAAGCGGTATTTGCCAGCAAAAGGCTTTGGCTCTATTATCCTGACAACTCCTGATGGTGTAATGACACACAGTGAAGCCAGGGATAATGGTATTGGCGGAGAGTTACTCGCTTACGTTTATTAGGTGAAAAATATGGAAACCAAAAGAACAATCCAGGTCCCTGAGGGCGTTAATATCAATATCGATACTGTGAATGTTTCGATATCAGGTCCACAGGGTCAACTCCAGAAAAAACTCTGGTATCCGGGAGTTGCCATAAAGAAAGCTGATTCGGAAGTTATTGTGGAAACAAACAGTCCACGAAGAGAACAGCTTGCAATTCTGGGCACATATGAATCCCATATAAAAAATATGATTATGGGCGTTACCAAAGGATACGAATCCAAGATGAAAATCGTATATTCACATTTCCCCATACAGATAAAAACTGAAGGTAATAGGGTAATCATAGGCAATTTCCTTGGTGAAAAGAAGGTAAGGAAAGCCAATATATCTGGTAATACCAAAGTCACAATAAAAGGTGACCAGGTCATTATCAACGGTATCAATAAAGAAGATGTAGGTCAGACCGCTGCCAACATCCGTCAGGCTACAAAAATAAGAAAGTTTGACCCCAGGGTGTTCCAGGATGGGGTTTACCTCGTGGAGCAGTAAGGACGGTGCAAATATGGAAGAAGAAGCAATAAAACAGCTCACAACTATTGAAGGTGTTGGCAAGGCAAAAGCTAAAATCCTTTATGATGCCGGATTCCAGACTATAGGATCTATAAAAAATGCAGATGAAATTGAGATTACTGGCATAAAAGGAATTGGCGAAAAGCTCGGAAAGAAAATAAAATCATCTGCTGACCAGATGGTTGTTGAGGAAGAGACTAAGAAAGAAGAGAAGCTTGTTGAAATGATAGAAGCTTCACCAGTAGTCATTACACTTGACGCAGAGACAAAGAGACTTCTTAATGTGAGGAAAAAACAGAAAAGCAAGAAACCCACATTCAAGCAGACAGATTCCCACAAGAAGAAGAAACTCGCAGATTACTGGAGAAAACCGGACGGAATACATAATAAGACACGATATTCAAAGCATGGAAAATGTCCGCTTGTGGAAGCAGGATATGGAAGTCCGGCAGCAGTCCGTGGGCTTCATCCATCAGGCTTTGAAGAAGTCGTTGTAAATAATGTTAAAGATCTTGGATCCATTAAAATCGACACACAGGCTGGAAGGATAGGACGGACAGTAGGTGCAAAAAAGCGCAGCGATATTGAGAATAAAGCCGCTGAATTGGGATTAAAGATATTAAACCCCATGAGGAAGGTAGAATAAAATGACAGATCTTGCAAATCAAAGACGATTAGCGGCTGAAGTTATGGACATTGGGGTCAACCGAGTATGGATGAATCCTGAAGCACACAAGGATATATCACAAGCCTTGACAAGGGAAGATATCCGCAATCTGATCACTGAAAAGAAGATTGGGAAACGAGCAATCCAGGGAGTTAGCCGTGGCAGGGCCAGAAAAGCTGATGAGGCCCGCGCATATGGGCACAGGAAAGGGCATGGCTCAAGATCAGGCGCAAAAGGCGCAAGGAACCCAAAGAAGGAACAATGGATGAAAAAGATTCGTGCATTGCGCAGCCAACTTCGGGAAATGAAAGAAAATAAGACAATAGAAGTTTCCACTTACAGGAAATTATACCGCAAAGCCAAAGGCGGGGAATATAGGAGCAGGGCACATCTTATTGCCCATATAGAACAGCTCAAAGCCAAGGAGGCTTGAACATGGCGACTGGATCAAGATATAGGGTAAAATTTAGAAGAGTGAGAATGGGCAAGACGGATTATCGCGCAAGAAAACAATTGCTGATATCAAGAAAACCCAGACTCGTAGTCAGGAAAAGCCTGAAAAATACACAGATACAGATAATAGTGCCAGAACAATCTGGAGATGTAACACTGGTTTGTGCCAATACTCAGGATTTAAAAAAATATGGCTTTACAGCCGCAACCGGAAATATAACCTCTGCTTATCTGGCCGGGTTATTACTGGGATATAGGGCCAAGAAAAAAGGACAAACAGAAGCAATAGCTGACCTGGGATTATATCATACCACAAAAGGTGGATTATTGTATGCTGCAATAAAAGGTGCAGTAGATGCTGGTCTTGAAATACCGCATGACCCGAAAATATTCCCTACGGAAGACAGGATCATGGGTAAGCATATTGATAAATACAGAAAAACCAATATCGCAGAACAATTCACAGCGGTAAAGAAAAAGATAGAGGGTGAATTCAAGTGAGCAACATGAGAGATAAAGGATTTGAACAACCGAAAGTAGAATGGATCCCTCAAACAAGACTGGGTACACTGGTCAAAGAGGGGCAGGTTACGACCATGAGTGAAGCCCTAGCATCGGGATTACCCATAAGGGAATTCCAGATCGTGGACGCATTGCTTCCAGAGATCAGAGATGAAGTTCTTGATATAAACATGGTTCAGAGAATGACAGACTCAGGAAGAAGAGTTAAATTCAGAGCAACTGTCATCGTGGGCAATGGCGATGGTTTTATTGGAATTGGCGAAGGAAAGGATGTACAGGTCGGAGTAGCAATCAGGAAAGCTATAGACACTGCCAAGATGAACATAGTCGCGATCAAGCGTGGCTGCGGCTCATGGGAATGCGGCTGCGGACATGGGCACACCGTGCCTTTTGAGGTAGACGGCAAAGCCGGAAGCGTAGAAGTAAAATTGATGCCAGCCCCAAGAGGACTTGGTCTTGCTTCAGGCGGAACAGCAAAAAAGGTGCTTGAGATCGCAGGTATTAAGGATGTCTGGACAAAAGTGAGCGGTGAGACAAGAACAACCTTGAATTTCGCAAAAGCGACATTTGACGCTCTTATAAGAACAACGACCATGAAGGTGTAAAAAATGTTAGCTGTAGTAAAACTTCGCGGAGAAGTAAAAACCAGGTCGGATATAAAGGATACATTAAGAATGTTGCGCCTTGATAGAGTAAATCATTGCGTGATAGTTCCTGAGAATCCAACCTATAAGGGAATGATCCATAAAGCAAAGGATTACGTTGCATGGGGAAACATAACCCCTGAAATGCTTGCACAAATGCTTGAAAACAGAGGCAAACTTGAGGGCGGGGATGATCTGACAGAGGAATATCTGAGCGCAAATACAAAATTCAAATCCTTTAATGAACTGGCAAAAGCCATATGCGATGGAAACACATCATTTTCCGATATTCCTAAATTGAAACCGGTCTTTCGGATGCATCCGGCAAGGAAAGGCTTGAAGGGCACCAAGAGGACCTTCCAGGAAGGGGGAGACCTTGGATTCCATGGAACTGAGATCAATACCCTGTTAAATAAAATGAGGTAATATAATGAGCAAAACGAAAACAAAGTCATTCAGGGGATCAAGGACATGTGGCGGAGGCACACATAAGAACCGAAGAGGTGGAGGCAGCCGCGGAGGACGCGGAAATGCCGGAACATGCAAGCATCATTTTGTCCGCTCAATGCAGCGCGGCTTAAGCTTCGGAAAGCATGGTTTCAAACGCCCGCAGTCCGTAACATCTCAAGATATAATCGTAAATATTGGAGAGATCGATGAAGCTGCCGAGGGACTCGTATTAGATGGATTTGCAGAGAAGAAAGGTAATGCATATCACATTGACCTTGGCATTATCGGCATAGATAAAGTGCTTGGGGGCGGAAAAGTATCAAAATCCCTTTTTATAACCGCATCCGAGTTCTCAGCTGTCGCAAGACAGAAGATCGAAGAAGCTAAAGGACAGGCAATAAGCCAGGCTGAAGAACCAGAGTCCACAGAAAAAGAGTAATTAAATTATGGCATTTGAAAGTCTTGCACCTCTATTGAACCGCCTTCCTGCGGTGACACGCCCGGAAGGTCATGTACATTTCAAGAAAAAACTTGGATGGACATTAGGAATACTTGTCCTGTATTTCGTGCTGGCAAATATTCCTTTATTCGGGTTGGATAAAAACTCGATAGACCTTTTTGAACTTTACAGGGCATTCTTTGCCGGAGCATCAGGTTCACTGATGGTCCTGGGAATAGGCCCAATAGTCACGGCTTCAATAGTATTGCAGCTGCTTGTAGGCGCAAATGTCATAAAAATGGATCTTACCAATCCGCACCAACAGGCTATTTTCCAGGGCTTGCAGAAACTTATGGTTTTTGTGATGATAATTCTTGAAGCCCTGCCGCAGATTCTTGGCGGGTTCATGAAAGCGGATGCTGCGCTTGCAGGAACCCTTGGCGTGAGTGTAAGCTTCATAACTTTGTTATTATTTATCCAGGTTTGCATTGGTGGCATCCTCATTCTTTATATGGATGAGATCGTTTCCAAGTGGGGCATAGGCTCAGGCGTAGGATTGTTCATTATTGCCGGAGTATCCCAGCAGATAGTCCAGGGTATTTTCAACTGGAAAACCGATAATACTGGTGCCCCTATTGGTATCATCCCGAAATGGGTGTGGATGGCAGGCCCTAATTCAGGTATAGATTTGAATTACATTATGACTAGCCCGCTTCAATTCATCGTTAATGCTGGAATCTTGGCACTGATAAGTACTATACTCATCTACCTTATGGTCGTTTACGTTGAAAGCACACGCATTGAAATCCCACTTGCCCATGCAGCAGTCAGAGGCGCACGCGGTCGTTTTCCTGTTAAACTCATCTATGCAAGCGTTCTGCCAATGATCCTTGTAAGGGCTTTGCAGGCAAATATCCAGATGGTAGGTCTCATACTATCAAGCAGGGGAGTCACATTCCTGGGAACCTACGTACAAGGAACACCTGTTGGTGGCCTTATGTTTTATCTCTCTCCAATTAACGGACCCAGCGACTGGATACCTTCCCTTGTAGGACCAAGGTTCACAAGCCTTGGAGTTGCAGAGCCAGCAATATATCAGATAATCTTGCATGTTTTCACTGATGCTTTCATGCTTATAATCGGAGGCATAGTCTTTGCCCTGTTCTGGATCGAAACTACAGGAATGGGTGCAAAGAACGTGGCAGAAAAGATCCAGAATTCCGGAATGCAGATCCCTGGATATCGCCGAAGCGCAGGGACGCTTGAGCGTGTAATGCAGCGCTACATACCCAAAGTCACTGTTATCGGAGGAGCATTCATAGGCGTTCTAACCCTTATCGCAAGTCTTCTGGGCACACTCGGAGGCGCGGGCGGAACAGGATTATTGCTGACCGTAAGCATCATGTACAGGCTGTATGAGGATATCGCCAGCCAGCAGATGATGGAAATGCACCCGATGATGAGAAGTTTCTTCGGGAAGGAATAGTCGAAAAAATTGCAGAACCCGGTTCTGCAATTTTTTTAAACTTTTTTCATAAATGATGGCCACGAAGAAGGATTAAAACAGACTCAAATAAACAGCGTCCTTAATTCCCACAATAACTTAGGATTTTTCTTGAATAAGATCGGCAGCACTTTTGGCAAAGGCATTTTACTTGTATCTATCTCCGCAAGAGAATGAGCAAGCTGGTTTAACTGCTCATCTGAAAGCTTTACCAGGAGATTTTTGACCTTCAGTGATTTGCTTAATTCCTTCCCAATTGTAGCACGCCACCTGTCTTCATATTCATTTAATGTCCTGACAGAATAATCTCCTGTTTCTTTTGCTTTGATGCATACCTCTGCAGCGATTTTTCCCGCATCCATCGCATTAATAATACCTCCACCTGTCAATGGGTCGGATTGCCTCGCTGCATCCCCTACAAGAATAAGACCATCGGTTACCGTTTGTTTTATTGATCCACTTACAGGAACACCTCCAATGACCATTTCTATGATCTTACCCTCTGGTAAATAATTTTTCATGAAATTCTCAAGAAGCGTAATTGGCCGGATATTCCCGCATTTACTTCCAAGTATCCCAAGACCAACATTAGCTGTGTTCGGCCCTTTCGGGAATATCCACACATATCCGCCAGGAGTATATTTTTCACCCATGAAGAATTTGCTGTATTCACCGGCTTCAATATTTGAAACAAGGAACTGGGCGCAGGTATCGATGTCTGCGGGCTTCAAGGATGTATCAATTCCACCCCATCTTCCTACCTTTGATTCAACCCCATCTGCCCCTATGACAATATCAGCTTTGATCTCATAGGTTTCTCCCATATACATGGCATTTATGCCCGTGATGCGACCATTATTTTTTAATAATCCCGTAGCTCTTGTTTTCACCATAACTTCAGCACCTGCCATAGCAGCCTGCTGTGCAAGCGCACGGTCAAAGACCTTTCTTTCTAGAGTATAACCTGCTTTTCCGCCTGAGTCTTCTTCAGACATCTTGATTTCCGTTCCATCAGGCGCAATTATCTTTGAGCCTTTCACTTCTGCAGCTATCCATCTGTTATCTGGCTGGATATGATTCTTTAATCCTTCCTTTGATACGCCTTCAGCACATCGTACAGGGTCGCCTATTTCCTGCCTTTTTTCAATGAGCAATACATCAAGTCCTGCTTGCGCACATGTTTTTGCCGTGATCGAACCGCCAGGGCCTGCACCCACAACAACAACATCATATTTTTGCTTCATTTGACAACCACCAGCGCGCCCACAGGGCAGATCTTTGCACATACACCGCAGCTTGTGCAGGTATTATCCACTTCTATCCAGGTTTCCACTAGCTCAAGAGCCCCTACCGGGCATACACCCACACATGCGCCGCAGTATCCACATTTATAACGATTAACATTAACACTCATAGGCCTTCCTGCAAATGCATTCAGCCCATATAAATTTTATCCGGCGCATGGGAGATAGTAATTCCTATTTCTCATTCTCCCTCTCACATTCTCTCTCATTCACAAGCACTTCCACAACAGATGGATCCGCAAGCGTAGTAATATCACCAAGGTCATGAATATCGCCAGATGCGATCTTTCTTAATATACGCCTCATAATCTTACCAGAGCGCGTCTTGGGAAGAGCATCTGCAAATTGGAGTTTTTCAGGTTTTGCAATAGGACCGATGGAATTCCTGACATGAGTGAAAAGGTCTGATCTTAGATCCGCAGTTTTTTCCACGCCTTCTTTAAGCGTGACAAAGGCATAGATCGCCTCACCTTTAATATCATGGGGATAACCCACAACAGCCGCTTCAGCCACCGCATTGTGAGAAACAAGGGAACTTTCGATCTCAGCTGTCCCCAGCCTGTGTCCTGATACTTTTATCACATCGTCTATTCTTCCCATTATCCAGAAATAGCCGTCTTCATCCTTTCTGGCACTATCCCCTGTTTGGTATAATCCGGGAAACTGTGAAAAATACTTATCAATAAAACGCTCGTGGTTTCCATAAACAGTTCTCATCATCCCTGGCCACGGCTTTTTGATCACAAGCTGCCCGCCATCATTGATGTCAGCTTGTGTTCCGTCGGCTTTCACGACCATTGGAACAATTCCTGGGAAAGGGAGCGTCGCAGAGCCGGGTTTTAATGGCGTTGCGCCAGGAAGAGGCGTTATGAGAATGCCGCCAGTTTCTGTCTGCCACCATGTGTCAACGATAGGACATCGTTTGTTCCCTATCACGTTATAATACCACATCCATGCTTCCGGGTTTATTGGTTCACCTACTGTCCCCAGAAGCCGCAAGCTTGACAGGTCTTTTCCCCTGGGCCACTCATCACCGCTTCGCTCAAGCGCCCTTATGGCTGTGGGGGCGGTATAGAATATTGTCACTTTATATTTTTCAATAAGTTCCCAGAACCTGTCCGGTTTTGGATAATTCGGGACCCCTTCGAACATAAGACTTGTTGCACCACTTGCAAGAGGACCATATACGATGTAGCTGTGCCCTGTTATCCAGCCTATGTCTGCCGTGCACCAGAAAAGATCTTCATCCCGGTAATCAAATATCCATTTGAATGTCTGCATTACATACAATAGATATCCGCCCGTTGTGTGAAGAACGCCTTTTGGCTTTCCTGTGCTTCCGCTTGTATAAAGAATGAACAGCGGGTCTTCTGCATCCATCACTTCAGGTTTGCATTCCATGGCAGCGGTTTTCATTTCTTCATGCCACCAGAAATCCCTTCCAGATTTCATATTCACGCCTGTCCCCGCGCGATTGAATACGATCACAGTATTTACATTTTTTTTCTCAATGCGGTCTAATGCCCTGTCAACATTCTCTTTGAGAGGTACTTTTTTTCCTCCCCTCAAACCTGCATCAGCCGTTATTACAAATGAACAGGCGCTGTCATTTATTCGGTCGCTCAGTGAATCAGCGCTAAATCCGCCAAATACTACATTGTGAATTGCTCCGATCCTTGCGCATGAAAGCATGGAGATCACAAGCTGCGGGATCATTGGCAGGTAAATCGCAACCCTGTCGCCTTTTTTCACTCCCTTGCTCTTTAACACGTTCGCAAATTTGCAGACTTCCGTGTGTAATTGTTTATATGTAAAACTCTGAGTTTCACCGCCGTCGCCTTCCCACTTTATGGCGATCCTGTCCCCGCGTGTTGCGAGATGCCTGTCAAGGCAATTGAATGATGCATTCAGCTTTCCCCCTTCGAACCAGCGGCAAATGGCTTTTTGGGCATCCCAATAATGGACTTTATCCCACGTCTTGAACCATTCAAGCTGCTGTGCCTGCTGCGCCCAGAAAGATTCCGGGTCGCTGATCGATCGTTCATATATTTGCTTATATTCTTCAAAGCTTTTTATGTACGCTTTTTTACTGAATTCGGAGGGCGGATCAAAGATGCGTTTTTCTTCAAGTAAAGATTCAATAATAGTTTCAGCCATATTAACAAACCCTGACATCTGGCTTATCTTCAATGAAAACGGATACAATAGGCAGCAGTTCGCATAATTTTCTCATTGCCGGCGCTTCCGTGGCATAATGTGTGGCGTCAATGAGGCACAACTCGTCCGCATACCGTATCGCATCGTGTCGCATCTCACCGGATAAGAGCGCATCGGCGTTATTCTCGATGGCGATATCTATGTATTCGCGCCTGAAACCGCTTCCGCCGACCACCATGACTTTTTTTATCTCACCTTTTCCTTTATACTGGACATTCGTATCCAATTGTCGCGCGACAATAAATGCAAATTCCGACACCTCCATCTGTCTTATCTCGCCGATCCTTCCCAGAGCAAGGGGTACGATATTGTTCAATCCAAGTAATCCGGCAAGCACATCATTTACGCCCCCCTGTGCTTTGTCGTAGTTCGTATGCATGGTGTAAATTGAGATATCGTTATCAATAGCAATCTTCAAGGTATCTGATAGTCGTTTTGATATAAGGTTAATGGGATCAAATATCAGCGTGTGGTGTGTTATGAGCAGATCGGCGCCGATACGTGCAGCTTCTTTGAGTACGAGATCGGTGGGGTCAAGCGCGACTGCGATCTTGCGAATTTCATTTCCCCTGTCCAGTACCAGTCCTATCCTGCCATTATCGAAATCTTCGGCAAGTGAAATGGGCGCGATCGTTTCAAGTAGTGTTTCTATTTCTTTGAGATGCATAGATAATCAACCACAGAGAACACCGAGACCACAGAGTTGTCTTCGTTCCCTTTGTCCTTTGTAGTCCGGTATGAAAAAAATTAACAACGAACTCCTATGAACTCCATACGAACTCACGCTGCCGGAGTTCGTTTCAGTTCGTATAAGTTCGTTGTTGATCGTCATATTTTTTTTTAAATAAAATATCGTTTGTTCAAAATAGAACACGGATGACACGGATCAGACGGATTTACACGGATAACAAAATCCGCGCGTATCCGCGTCATCCGCGCAATCCGTGTTCTATCACACCTTCAATTTATCCGCGATCAATTTCCCAAGCTTCCGGCATTCCTCCAGGCCTTCCTCCTCTGGGATGCGCTTTATACGAAGAGGCGGCTCGATCACATTCATTCCATAACCGGAAAGCATCTTCGTGATAACAAGGGGGCCTTCTCCGCTCCATCCGTAGGAACCGAAAGCTGTTCCCACTTTACCTTTGAGGGGGATTTTTGCCAGGCTTTCGGCGTATTTAATGACCGTTGGCATCCCAGCGCCCTTATAAGTCGCAAGACCAATCGCTATAGCGTCGGCTTTTTCCACATCACCCGGGGAAACTTCATCCACTTTCTTTAATATAACCTCAAGACCAGCGCTCTTTGCCCCTTCTTCGATAGCTTTTGCCATTATTCCAGTATTCCCAAAGCCAGTGCCATAAATTATTGCAAGTCTTTTTGCCATTTCTGTCACCTCAGTCCACTTTCTTGAACATCTTTTTGGGGGCGTTGCATATCGGGCACTTATCAGGCGCTTCGCCTTCTACGGTATTTCCGCATATCTGGCAAACATGATACACAGTTTCCTTATTCTTGCCAAGGTTATCAAGGGCTTTCTGGTAAAGACCTGCATGGATCTTTTCAACCTGGTTTGCTATGTCAAAGCTCAGGATAGCCGCGTCTGATGCCTTCTCTTTTTTAGCCTGCTCGATAAATTTCGGGTACATTTCCTTGAATTCTTCAGTTTCACCCGATATGGCCATTTTCAGATTATCGGCTGTTTTCCCAACGCCCCCCATAACTCTTAAATGGTTCTTGGCATGCACAGTTTCGGCATCCGCTGCAGCACGAAACAGTTTTGCCACCTGTTTATAGCCCTCTTGATCGGCTTTTTCAGCAAAAGTAAGGTATTTCCTGTTCGCCTGTGATTCGCCTGCAAAGGCTTCTTGTAAATTATCCTGTGTGGTCATATTTTATTACCCCGTGACTGTTACTTTACTGCTATAGGTGATATAATTTCCTGTTATTTTGACCCCCAACAAGGAAGTTCATTTGATTTTGTTCATATTACTTGAAAAGGCACAAGTGTAAAACAAAGCAAACCCAGGATGAATGTAATTATCCCCAGCGCCATCCTTCCTTTTCCGAGCGGGACATCATCATCAAGAGGCTTTGGGTGACCTGCGGCTGCAAAGAAAGAAAGGAAAAGACCCCATAAAACCCATAAAAATCCATCGCGTTCAAGAATATACGTCACGTAGAAACCAAGAGATACGAGAATAAAAGGCATTACTCTTGATACTTCTTTTGCTCTCTCCCCGATCATGGCTCGAAGAACATGACCGCCATCAAGTTGTCCTGCCGGGATCAGGTTAAGCGCTGTAACAAGCATACCGACCCAGCCTGCAAATGCTATCGGGTGCATCATCATCACCGCTCCATTTGGTATGAACCGGGTTATCAGTTCAAACAGGAGCGGAATACCAAGTTCTATCGACATGCCCTGGGGCGCCTGTGTGATCGGTGGTTGAAGAAGACCGATAATTGTTACTATAACCGATACGATAAGCCCGATAAGAGGACCTGAAACACCCACATCGAACAGGGCTTTCCTGTTGGGTATTGGTCCTTTGTGTTTGATCACTGCTCCCATCGTGCCGATCATGTTCGGGAATGGGATAAAATAAGGAAGAGATGTGCGCATACCGTGTTTTTTCGCAACTATGTAATGCCCTGCCTCATGGGCTCCAAGGACTGTCATGATGGCGATTGTGAATGGCAATCCTTTCAGGATATCAGCGGGAGATGTAATTGGGTCCGCGCCGAACAAAAGAGAGCCAACTACCATGGTTGTGAAAATAGTCGCGATCGCAAGGACAACATTGATCCACCGGCGTTCCTTTTGCGGTGAGAACGGCGATGCTATGAGTATGTGTTCACCCAGATCATATTTTATTGTGAACTGGTACCCTTTTTCAGAAAAAAAAGGGAATAACTTATCAAAAATTACCCTCATCTCTTCTTTTGGGACACCGAAAAAAAATATATTTCCGTCCGCATGCTGAATATCATATATGGAGAAAAACGGCTTTATTTTCTCTGCAAGCTCATTTTCTATCTCAGATTCTTTTTCGGGATTATTCATCTATGCTGATATACAATATTAAGTATAATGAAGGTAACGAATGCAAATTCCCAGAATTATTTATTAACCGTTACTGCCATGTAAGTCCAAGAGGAAATATTATGGAATCAGTCTATTATTATGAAGATGCCAAAAATAAAGATGTTTTAACCCTATTGGAAGATGATTTTTTCAAGCGCATTGGATATACAGTACGAGAATGCAAGCTAATGGGGTCGCAGCGCAAAGGCTCTTTCCTTTATATAAAAGGAAGTCCCGAAGATATCGACCGCGCAGAAAAGATGATGGCGGAGTTAAAACTTTTGAAACTCACAGGTGAGGAGAATGAAAAAATAACTGCCGCATTTGTATCAGAAGAAGAGAGCGCAGCATGCGGCATGGGAATGATATTTGGTTGATATCCATTTATTATTATTTTTTCCTTACCAAAATCTCCCAGTCCGTCTGATTCAACTGTTTCACGCTCAATACCTCATGCCCGTCAGCTTCTATGCCTCTTGGCACCTCGATCACAGCCAGGGGATCATCAACAATTAACTTAAGGAGCTTTCCCGCTCCAATTTCATGCAGCGCCTGTTTGGCATATACAAAATTATACGGGCATACATTTCCTTTAAGGTTAAGCTCTTTATCGACCTTCAGTTCAGTCTGGAATGTACCGTTTATATAAGCCCGTGTTCTCTCTTCTTTCGGGTTCTCGAAAACTTCTTTCGCACACCCATGTTCCACAAGCTCACCGAGGTATAAATGAATAACGTAATCAGCTAGCCTCATTGCCTGGTGGATATTGTGGGTAACTATCACGATAGTATAATCATTCTTGAGTTTCAGGAGCTGCTGCTCGATATGCTGCGACGAAACAGGGTCAAGCGCTGATGTGGGCTCATCGCACAGGATTATCTCAGGTTCAACCGCAAGCCCTCTTGCAAGGCATAACCTCTGCTGCTGACCTAAAGATAATTGCGAGGCTGGAGAGTTTAATCTGTCTTTGACTTCCTCCCATAGACCCACAAGCTTCAGGTATTTCTCGACAATAGCATCAAGATCGGGCTTTTTCTTTAATCCATGTATCTTTGGCCCGTATGCGATATTCTCATAGATCGACATGGGAAGCGGAATAGGTTTCTGGGCAAGCAATCCCATTTTCTTCCTGATGTTCACGACATCTGTTTTCCTATCAAAGATATCTTCGTTATCTATCAGGATCTTTCCTGAATAAGTAACTCCATCTGTAAGATCAATAAGCCGGTTCATGCATTTGAGCAATGTGGATTTACCGCATCCTGAGGGGCCAATAATAGCAGTGATCTGTTTTTTTGGGATTTTAATGGATATATTCTTTAATGTATGGTTCCCGTTGTAATATGCATTCACATTTTCAATTTCGATATGGGTTTCTGACATTTCATGCACCTGGTTTATGATATAGAATCTATTTTATTATATATTTAGTATATTTTCTTGAAAGAAGTCTTGTGGTTATGCTGATAGCTAAGATTATAAGCAGAAGTATTACTGCAGATGCGTAGGCTTTTTGCCGCACTTCCTCCTGGGGTGAATTGAGCAGGAAAAAGATCGCAAGAGGAAGAGAAGCCGCAGCATCGAAAACAGATGTGGGTATCCTTTCTGTATATCCTGTTGTGAACATTATTGAAGCCGCATCCCCTATGCCCCTTCCGAAAGCTATCAACACTCCGGTCATAAGACCTGGAAGAGCCTGTTTAGAAACTACGTTAAGTGTAGTCTCAAGTCTTGTTGCTCCAAGTGAGTATGATACCTCTTTAAGTTCCTGGGGGACGGTCTTTATGACCTCTTCCATTGCCCGCGTCATTATGGGAAGTTCAAGCAATGCAAGTATGATTATTCCTGCAAGCAGGGATGCTCTCATCTGGAAATAGATCAATATCGTGAACCCAAAAGCCCCATATACTATAGAGGGGGTTCCCCAGAGAATATCAAGACACAGGCGTGTCATGCTTGAAAGCCGCGTACCTCCGGAATACTCTTTCTGGAGATAGAACGCAATGCCTATGCTCAGGAAAAATGCCAGCACTGTTCCACCCACTGCAAGATACACTGAACCCATAATAGCATTCAGGATGCCCCCTCCCTTTCCATATAAACCACCAGTCTGTGTGAGTATATCGATATTAAGGGCAGGCAAACCATTCCATAGTATGATTCCAATTACTCCAAGGAGGCTGCCAACTACGATCATAAGTGATAATATCATCAATGCTTTAAAGATCGACTCTTCAACTCTGCGAAGCTCCATCTAAATGACACCCCGTTCTATTTTAATAAGTACCATCCTTGCAAGAATATTGAATATCAGTACTACAATAAGGAGAATCAGGGCTGCAAGCAGTATCGCTGAATCATATAATGGGGTGGACATCATCTCACCAAAAGTGTTTGCAATGAGTGCAGGCAATGGATATGCAGGGTCAAAAACGGATGATGGCACTTTAGCCACATTCCCCACGACCATGAGCACTGCCATGGTCTCTCCGAAAGCCCTTGAAAACCCAAGAACTATCGCCGCTAAAATACCGGGTCTTGCTTTTCTTAGGACCACATGTTTGATTGTCTGCCATTTTGTAGCCCCAAGAGAAAGGGATACTTCTCTGAGTTCCTGGGATACGCTCCTTAAGACCTCACCTGTTACTGATATTATAATTGGAAAAACCATAATGGAAAGGACGATTCCTCCTGCGAGGATACTATATCCCCCAATGGTTTCTACTCCAAGGGCAGGAGCAAGGGTATTATTGATGAAAGGCACTACTGCGAGCACACCCCAAAGCCCGTAAACGACTGAAGGAATTCCTGCAAGCAGGTCTATCAGTGGTTTCACGGCATTCCTGAGGTGATTACCTGCGTATTCTGAAAGATATATCGAGCTTAAAAGGCTGATGGGCACAGCAATTATCGTTGCAAGCCCTGTTACCCATAATGTTCCCATGATAAACGGGAGGAACCCGAATTTTCCTTCTGTTGGTCCCCATTCACTTGTGAAGAGAAGATCAGTGATGGAAACTACTGAGAAAATTGGACTGGCTCTGCTGTAAATACTGATAAGCATAAAAAAAAACAGCAAGCAGGCAAACACTGTTGCCGCAAGCATAAGCCTGCTTGAAATATTGTCCTTGAGTTTTCTTATATTCATATTGAGTTCTGCGTTGTCTTACAATCCAAGGTAAATAAATGCAGCGTACACAATTATCAGGTTAAATACTGTAACCGCTACCTCGGCAATAGCGCCGCATACGAAAGGACGCATACCAACTTGTCGCATTTCACTTATACTTGTCCGAAGACCCACACCTGCAAAGGTAAGCAGGAAGAACCACTGGTATAGGTTTTTCAGTGAGGTTATATCCCCCTTTCCAAATACTGCAAGTGTTGAAAGGATAGAAAATGCAAAGAAACCCAGGACGAATTTGGGGAATTTATCCCACAGAAACTGACCTTTATTGGTTATTTCCTTCGCAGCACCGCGTGACGCATAGTACATCGCCCATGCAAGAACGACAAAACCTATGAGCGCATTTCGCATTGTTTTTGCAAGAGTTGAAACCCTCATGGCTTCTTCCGAGAAAATCCCACCTGCTGCTACTGCTTCTGCTGTATTGTCAACTGATATGCCAAGCCATATGCCGGCTGCATTATCACTCAGGTTAAGAGCATGACCAATAGCAGGGTAGATGAATAGCCCGGCTGCTCCAAGACCCAGGATTGCGGCAATAGCGTAGGCGGTATCCCTGTTATTTGCACCTATTGCGCCCCTGGCTGCAATTATTGCAGATACACCGCAAATGGATGAACCCACTGCAAGGAGTGTTGTTAATTTTTCACTCAGTTTGAAGTAACGACCCAGAAGGATCATTATGGCTGTTGCAAAAAACACTTCCCCTATAATCAGGGCAAGACTGATACCGCCAAGTTTGAATATGTCCTGAAGCACAAAACGAGCTCCAAGGAGCACGATACCGATCTTAAGCCAGAGTTCATAGGTATCGATTCCAGGGTTAAATATTTCCGGGATCTTTATTAAATTCCTGATAAGCAGACCAATAATAATGGCGATCAATACATATTCGATCTTGACGCCAGTCAATCCGGTCAGGACTGGTTCGAGCAGCTTACCAATGTATCCCACAATAAATAACAGAGCGATGCCAGGGAGATGGTTAACTATTTTATTAATATTTAGATTGCTCATAGTATACCTACCAGGGCACATTTAAGCCAAGTTTAATTAATATCGCAAATACGACTGCAATACCAACTGCCCACCAGTCTATGTGCAAACCAAACCAGGCTGAGCGAGCCCTCTCATGCTCGCTCAGTTCTGAATTGAGTTGATCTTCTTCAGTCATGATGTTCACTCGACTTTCTTTAATCCAGCATTGATCTTTTCCTGGGGAAGAACGACATAACCTTGTTCAGGAATGAACTTCTGCCCGTCTGTGAGAGTCCATTTTATGAACTCCTGCACAATACCTGCAGGCTTGCCTTTTGTTACATAGTGAAGGTCTTTTGCAGGTGGTTCCGGATACTTGCCAGAACCTATGGCTTTAGTTAGTTCGTCAAGCGTTCCGTAGAAGTTCTCTTCAGTGTCTATCTTGCCATTCCCGTTAACATCAATGGGTATTATTTCAATGCCCTCTACAGGCTTCCTGGTGATTACATCGTATGCAAAGTTTATGTTGTTATAACCGATCCCGCGATTGTCTTTCCTTACTGCTTCGGCAATTCCGGGGTCGCCATTCACGCCAACTCCTCTGAGTTTTTCCTGCTTGTACTTGCCAAGAAATAGTGCCCAGGCTTCGCCTGCACCGCAAGCATCCGACCGCGTGTACACGTTTATCTTATCAGTTGCAGCTGTTCCTGTTGCCTGACCCCATGTTGTTATGGATTCGTTGATGTAGATCTTCTCAAAGACCTCTCTTTTTAACCCATTTGTCTTGAGCGTTGCAAGCACTGGATTATTCTTGTTTACCGTGGCTACCACAGCATCTTTTGTCACAGCCACCCAGTATGCGCCTTTTTCTTCTTCGGATGTTGTGATCTTTCTTGAGACCATGCCAATATCCACAAGACCTCCAAGAGCATCAGTCATGCCTTTTCCTGCGCCGCCAGCGCTGATATCAAAATTCACCTTTGGATGGAGCTTCTTGTATTCCTCGCCCCATTTTTGCATCATTGGAAACAGGGCAAAAGCGCCAGAGACGCGGATTGTCCCTTCAGGTTCTTTTGCGCTTACCGCTGTAGGCGCTGCCACGGCAGCTGTCGTTGCTGGCGCTGTGGTGACTGTTGCTGTAGGCGTGCCCTTTACTTCGGTCTTAGGACTATCGACGCATCCTGATAAGAATGCGCTTATTAACACTGTAATAAGAATAATAACTATAGATTTTCTGTTCATTAATTCCACCTCGAATTTCTTAAAATATATTCCTGGCTTTTCAGGAAATCACGGATTTGAATAAATTCCGCGCTATGTTCTCCATTTCTATTCATTAAATTGCTGCCATCAGTAACAGCAAAGACGATTCCTTCTTTGGTTCATATTTGATTCACCTGCTTAAGACAAATAAGCAACTGCAAATTAGCAGGAACATATAAGAAGGCACAGAAACCGGTGATAATTGATGGGATGATTACAAAAACAGAATGATTGCGGCAAGAATTGACATTTTACTTGAATTTATAAATTATGTGTTATATTTTAAAAAACAAATTACTGAGGTTAAAAAGTGACTGTATTATATGATTTTGAACTTGATGTTAAAGGTACGGAATGCCCATTTCCTCTAATCAGCACAAAGCAGTTGATGAGTGAGCTTCCAAACGGAGCAATACTAAAAGTTTTAGCAAGCGATTCACATGCATGGAAGAATATCTACGATTGGACAAAAGATTCTGGCAATGAATTAATCGGGGTAATCATGGAAGATGGCTGCTATAACATCTATCTGCGCAAGCCGAGGCAAAAAACAGTCCCAAAAGATGACCCCTTGAGCACTTTAATTGAAAGTAGAGATATTAGTTGGCAGGTAAAGCTGGAAGAGCTTAAAAATAAGAGTCAAGAGCTTGAGCATGGAGTCAAAGTAAAATCAGAATTTATTTCAACCATGAGTCATGAACTTAGAACGCCCTTGAATGCAATAATTGGCTTTTCTGAACTATTGAAACTTAATGAATCTGAAACAACGTTGACAAAAGAAAAGCAAAAACGCTATGTAGATAATATTCTGATAAGCGCCAAACATCTTCTCAACCTCATCAATGATATTCTTGATTTGAGTAAAATAGACGCTGGAAAAATTGAGCTGCACATAGAGAAAATCTCAGTTCCTGTAACTATAGAAGAAGTAATCATATTATTGAAAGAAACTGCTGCAAAGCATAATGTGGTCATAAAAAAAGATTTGGCTCCTGAGCTTGATTTCATAGAAGCTGACATGCTGAAATTCAGGCAGGTTCTTTTTAATCTCTTGGGCAATGCAATAAAATTCAGCAAACCAGAAGGAGGAATCGTGACAATAAGTGCTAGGAAAATAGGCGATATGGCAGAGTTTTCTGTGGCAGATACAGGTATTGGAATAAAGCAGAAAAATATAGGAAAGCTATTCCAGACTTTCGAGCAACTCGATTCAGGCGTGTCAAAAAATTATGGTGGCACAGGTTTAGGGCTTGCTATTACAAGGAAACTTGTGGAACTTCACGATGGTAAAATCTGGGCAGAGAGTAAATACAGTGAGGGTACCACATTTATATTTCTGCTGCCGATCCACAAATAATTCCAGAAAAAAAAATAAAGGTCTCCTGTATGCTGCAAGGGCGCGAACTTCACATATTGTTTTTGTAGGGAACAATATCGATATATTTCTGTTTTTATGCAGAACGATTTACCTGCTCAAGTATTTTGAGATCAGGAACAAACCCGTCTGCGCAAACAGATTAGGGAGCAAGCCATAAAATGCATTATTGCCAATAAAAGCACTCTTTTTGATCCTTATATCCTGCTTCTGGCAATAATCCCTGAAATCAGAAATACTCAGGAAATGCAGGTTGGGAGTTTCAAACCATTCGTAAGGCAATGATGGGGTCAAAGGTGTTCTTCCTCTGAAAAATATCTGGAACCGCGATCTATAGTGCGCAAAATTCGGGAATCCAACGATCACTTCTTTTCCAACCCTCAAAGCCTCCTTCAAGACGACATCAGGCTTTTTCACCTGCTGGATGCTCTGGTTCAGTATCACATAATCAAATGACTCATCGCCGTATTCTGAAAGACCGTTATCAATATCCTGATGGGACACGCTCAAACCAAGTTCAACACATTTGTATATCGCCTGTTCATCGATCTCGATACCCTGTGCTCTGGCGTTCTTTTCCTTAACTATCAACGAGAGCAATTCTCCATCATGGCATCCAAGATCAAGCACACTGGAATCATTTTTGATCCAATCAAGGATGATACTATAATCTGGTCTTAAGGGTTTTTTCCCTATGTCGTTCAGGCATCGCCATGCGTCTTCGATTAGCACAGAGAGGAAAATCGTGTGATAGAACACGGATTTCACGGATGGCACGGATGCACACGGATCCGTGGAAATCCGTCCAATCTGTGTCATCCGTGTTCTATTTAGACCAAATTTGGACTGCATACCCATTAAACACCTTTTTCAAGAAATGCCTGACCAGATGCGTCTCTTCTTCAATCTCCAAAAGGAATGCATCATGCCCGTAAGTGGAATTTATTTCGCAATAGGTAGCCTCGATCCCTGCCAGTTTGCATATTTTCAGGATATCTTTTGATTGGTAAGTCGGGTATAACCAGTCGGATTTGAAAGCCATTATCAGGAACTTTGCCCTGATCCCTTTGAAAACCTCAAATAGGGTCTTGCCATTTGAAAGATCAAAATAATCCAGTGCTTTCGTTATATAAAGGTAAGAATTGGCGTCAAACCTCTTTACAAAATTATCCCCGTGATAATGAAGATATCTTTCTACTTCAAATTCCGCTTCGAATCTGGATTGGATCCTGCCGTTCTTGATGCGCCGCCCGAATTTCTCACTCATCGAGGTATCGCTCATATAGGTGATATGACCGATCATCCGCGCCACCACCAGACCCTTTGATGGAGGCGCGCCGCCGTAATAATTCCCCCCTTTCCAGTCAGGATCTGACATGATAGCCTGGCGCCCAACCTCATTAAAAGCTATCTGTTGCGGAGAATGTTTCAATGTCGTAGCAATAGGAATGACAGAGTGCACCATCTCAGGATACAAGGCAGCCCACTGCAGTGCCTGCATTCCCCCCATCGAGCCGCCCACGACGCACAGGAGTTTTTCAATTCCGAGATGGTCTATCAGATGCTTCTGCGCCTTGACCATATCTTTTATCGTAATCGTGGGAAAATCCAGCCCATATGGCCATTTTGTTGCAGGATTGATGGACGAAGGGCCAGTCGTTCCCTTGCACCCGCCAAGCACATTTGAACAGATCACAAAATATTTGTCAGTATCAAATGCTTTTCCCGGCCCTATCATCTCATCCCACCACCCGGGTTTATCATCCCCACTATAAAAACCGGCTGCGTGAGCATCTCCGGAGAGGGCGTGAAGGACAAGTATCGCATTGGTTCTTTGGGCGTTGAGCTTGCCGTATGTTTCATAAGCAAGTGTTATCGGCCCCAGTTTTTCACCAGAGTCCAGGATCAACTCATCTGGAGAAGAGGCAAAAGTAAAGAACCTGATCCCTACAGGTCCAATACTTTGTGCCAGTTTTACATTTTGCAGACTCTCCAATACGATCGTTCCAGTCATAGTAAGTCAATTAACTGCTAACTGCAGTCTTTAAAGCCTGGTCGATGTCGTCTTTGATATCCTGCACATCCTCAATGCCTATCGATAAGCGGATGTAATCCTGCGTTACTCCGGTTTCCTCCTGCTCTTTTGCGGTAAGTTGCTGATGGGTTGTGGAAGCAGGATGTATCACAAGGCTCTTGGCATCGCCGATATTGGCAAGGTGTGAGAAGAGTTTGACTGAATTAATGAATTTCTTTCCTGCCTCATATCCTCCCTTGATACCGAAACCCACAATTCCTCCATAATGGTTCTTCAGGTATTTTGATGCGATCCTGTGATTTGGATTGTCAGTAAGTCCCGGATAATTTACCCAGCTTACTGAAGGGTGCTGTTTTAGGAACTTTGCTATCTCAAGAGCATTATCTGAATGCTTTCTTATTCGAAGAGGCAGTGTCTCAAGTCCCTGGATGAATTCGAAGGCATTAAAAGGGCTAAGAGCCGCTCCAATATCCCTGAGCAATTGTACCCTTACTTTGATTATGAAGGCAACATTTCCAAGTCCGGGGAAATTGCCGAAGGTATCCCAGTATTTTAATCCGTGATAACTTGGGTCAGGTTCTGTGAATTCCGGGAATTTGCCGCCATTCCATTTGAAGTTCCCTGAGTCCACTATCACTCCGCCCAGGGATGTCCCATGCCCACCTATGTATTTTGTGGCTGAACTCACAATTATGTCAGCGCCGTGTTCAAAAGGTTTTACAATGCCAACGCCAACAGTATTGTCCACTACGAAGGGAATGCCTGCATCGTGGGCTATCTTTGCGATGGCTTCAAAATCTGGCACATCCAGCTTTGGATTGCCGATGGTCTCTGCATATACCGCCCTTGTTTTGGGAGTAATTGCCTTTTTGATCTCTTCGGGTTTTGTGGAATCCACGAATTTTACTTTTCTTCCCAGCTTGGGAAAAGTGTAGTGGAACAACTGATATGTCCCGCCGTAAAGGTTGTTCGCGGATACTATCTCATCCCCAACCTGCGTGATGGCAAGAAGCGCCAGTGTTTCAGCAGCCTGTCCCGATGCCACTCCAAGTGCGCCTGTTCCTCCTTCAATAGCAGCGATCCTTTTCTCGAATACATCAGTTGTGGGGTTCATTAACCTTGTATAGATGTTCCCGAATTCCTTTAGTGCAAAAAGGTTCGCAGCATGTTCTGTGCTCTTAAAGACATACGATGTTGTCTGGTAAATGGGCACAGCCCTTGCCTGTGTTGCTGGATCCGGGCTTTCCTGTCCTGCGTGTAACGCTATTGTTTCTAATCTTTGTTTTGACATTTTGTTTCTCCTATGGTTTGAGTTTTTTTAGAAATGATTGGTTGGGATGGTTATATATGCAGAGAAAGAGGCGAGAGTTGTCAGGATGATTGCAGAATCCGAATCAATGCGGCAAAAAATCCGGCTAATTCAAACCTGCATAATCCATTACTGCTTTCTGAGCATTCAGGAATTTAATGATCGTATCAAATTCGATATCGTTTTCAGTTTTCTTATTTTCGGTTCTAAGCTCAAGAGAGTTGCTCCTTCTATATATTTCTTGAATCATATCGATCACCATCAAGAGATTATACTCGATGATATATATTATTTAATAAAGAGGCAGGTGTTGTCACAATTATTCCAACAACAGAAAAAAACGTCTCAATTTCTGCTTATTACATTTCGATCAAAACAAGCTCGAACTTGATCCCCATACATGATTGGCAGAATCCCAGGAATTCTTTTGCATTGACGGACATTTCATCATAAAGAGATTTCGATATGTAACAAACTATGTGGACTTTTCCGGGGTTCCCGGCGAGCTTCTTTTTTATCTCGCCGTGAAGCTCCTCAAAAATAGCCACAAAGGTCTTAAAGTTAATCCTTTTCAGGATACGGATGCGCCCCACTCCTGTTTCATCTACCCATATCCTGTAGTTGGCAGATTTTCTAATAAAAACATCCATATCATTCATAATATACTCTAGTATCTCTTATTGGCCTGGATATCCCATCTCACATCTTGCGCTAAAGACCGTCTTGCAGAAGCTGCTATATCGAGCTGTCCATATATATATTCACGCAGGTACATATCTTCTATAGTTTCCGTATCATTTTCGATCTCATGCTGGCGACTAAGAATGTTTCCAAGTTCTTTTTGTGCATGATTCCTGTCTGTACGCTGCCAGCTTCCTGCTATTGTCGACAGCGAGCGCCTTAGTCTTTCAAGGCCGATTCTTATCCGGTGGAATTCCGGTCTTTCCAATCTTTCTTTTGCATAGTTTTCATATGGCGATTCTCCTTGTATTTCCTCTTTATTTTCTTCTATTTCTGATACTTCACCATTCCATTTGTTATGGATGGCAAAAACGATCCCTTCTTTGATTGAACATATTTTTGACCTCTCGTTCTATATAAAAAGATGATATATATATCCATGAATATACAGGCAGGTTTTGTCACCATCTAAACAGAACCGGAATTATTGCGACAACAATTGCCGAATAGCTTAAACTTATGCTGATACTCTTCATAGAATGGCTTCAGTGAGCGACTATGAGGGATATTTTTGCAGGCTATGGGTTAAAATTGCCAGATACAGGCATTCCAGGTAAAGGATTGGAAAATTACAGTTCGGTTAAGATCGAAGGATTCTCACCGTCGATGAAACTTGTCCTCAATATACTTGAAAACCATGGACCACTGACACAAAAAGAGATAACGAAGGTTACCCGTCTTCCCACAAGAACAGTGCGCTATGCCTTAAACAGATTAAAACAGGAAGACATTTTGGAAGAGCGAGACTATTTCCAGGATGCCAGGCAGTGTCTATATCATATAAAATGATATTTTGAGATTTCTTTTCAGGTAATTATTGCCATTATCTTCCTGAAAACCGAATGAATTTATCAAATTTTGCTCATTTACCTTATTTAAATACATATGAATACTATCATCATGTGGTGATAAAATGACAGTACAACCAAACAGAAGGGATTTACTTTGCCCCCAGAATAGAAAACAGTAAAGCCAAACAGGAGATAAAACCTGCACATGAAAGTGATCAGGTGAAAGTATCGAGTGAAATTCTGGATAATGTCCGGATGCATGATAATGTCTGGTGGCTCATATGATCTCGACCAGACAGTACAAATGCCCGAACTGCAAGCATTCGATATCGATAGCAATGGCAGATTTCATCAGGGGGATCGCAATGACATCATGCGTTGATTGCGGCAGGAATGCCTTTGCCATAGACGAAGTTCTGCTGAATGGGTAAACAAAAAATGGGGCGCTCTAAATGATCCTATCCATTGGCGCCCCACCTTTCCTTATTTTTTGAGGTAAGAATATGAATTATGATACTGAAGAAAGAAATAAAAATGAAAATCCAGACGATGATGAAGACCTGAGGCGCTTCCTGCGAGGAGGCTTCGGGGCAAAGTGAGCGTATGGGATTTCGATATACGAGATTGAAAATATGAGGCAATTTTTTCCTGAATAGTTCCAAAATCAGAAGTTTTCCGGATAAAACAGCCGATTTGAAAGGTTTAAATACACATGCAAGATCACTGGCATTGTCACTAAAGGCAATAACGGAATGTGTCCGGGGGGTCACATTTCACCTCCTATTTTATTACTTCCAAAAGAATCAGATCACTTGTGACAACAATTGCTCATATAAATAGGTTTATAAAGTATAAATCTAATTTTAAGCTGGAGAATTTAGAAATGACTTTTAGAAGGAATCGTCTTTGCTGTTAACAATGGCATAGAATTTGAACCGATTAAGATAAATCATTTACCGCCATCAGCAAAACTTGTTTTTAAGGTGCTTGAATCGAGCGGCTTTTTAACACAGAAAGATATTGCAAAGCAAACCTATCTTCCGGCCAGAACAGTGCGTTATGCCCTGAACAGGCTAAAAGAAGAAAATGTTTTGCAGGAACGCTTCTATTTCCAGGATGCGCGCCAGAGCCTTTACGGGCTGAACGGTATTGTGCCGGGGGTGGTGGCACTATAATTTACCTCACCGTCCTATTTTTTACCGCCACTAATCAATGATTGCAGGAGTGGCGGAGCAGCTACGCAATCGCCTCCATAGCAAAACTTATTTGTATCATAACATATGTACATATGTACATATGTTTAATGGAGATTTAACCACTGCAAAAAAGTATTTCTTCAGCGCTTTAAGTGATGAAACCAGACTTTCAATACTCTATGCATTGAAAGAGAACGGCGACATGTGTGTGAATGATATCTGCAAAGCAACAGGAAAAGACCAGAGCCTTGTATCACACCACATGTCGTGCTTACGAAACTGCGGGCTTGTCAACACCGAAAAAGATGGAAAATTTGTGGTTTACTCGATAAAGAATGAGCTTATCTCACAAATTCTTGATCTTTCGGATAAGCATGTGAAGGAAATGTTTGAAGGAATCCTTTCTTGTGAGGTTGTAAAAAACAAAAGGAGCAGTTAAAATGGCAGCTTTAATTGAGATACGGGATTTAAGCATAAGTGCTAACGGCAAACAAATCCTCAAGAACATAAACCTGGATATAAATGAAGGTGATAGCATCGGTATAATTGGAAAAAGCGGTGCAGGGAAAAGTACTCTTTTACATTTGCTTCGAGGTTTTGAGGAATTTGAAGATATTACTGGCGAGGTTATTTATAACATTT
>JBAZOV010000003.1:0-197664 GCA_041648475.1 Candidatus Methanoperedens sp.
CAAATAACTGCTGCCCGACTAAAGGGTGATAAAATGCTTGAGCCGTATGAAGCGAAAGTTTCACGTACGGTTCTTAGAAGAGGGGGAACGAGTAATCGTTCCTCTTTATTCGGCTGCACATCTTAAAAGAATGAACTAAAGTATACCTGAAAAGGCTTAAGATTTATTATCCTCTTCTGTAATGAAATAAGATTATGTGCAGTAACGCGACTTAGTTTCACACATTTGCACTAATCCCTGAAAGACTCCCATCATACATTTCTTCAAAAGCTTTCAGTTCATTAATTAGTGTAGGGAAAAAATTTTTGATAAATTCTCTTGCTTTACTGCGAATATTTTCATTTCCAAATTCCTTCATAACATGCTTTTCTGACTTTCTAAGATCTGAAGCCATCTCTTTGATGTCAAAATTTGGGTCATTCTTTATGAAAGCCCAGAATATCCATAAATACATTAAAGAAGATTCATATTGGTTCTTGAATTTTTCTCTATTTTTTTCATAGGCTTTATCTGCAATCTCTTCTATATTGCTCATTACACTTACTAATATCATCTGTTCTAGAAAAGAATTCTTCATTGCATTTTTTATACCTATCTTAAATAGACCTTCCAATGACGTGGAAACGATATCATTATTAAATTCACTATTTATCGCATTTATACCAAATTCCTTCAATCTAGCTATTATATGAACTACTAATTGCACTCTATCGGCTTTACCAATTTCTTTATCCTCTTTTAGTACAGCCTGGACTCCTATTTCTGTTAGCGCCCACATGACTTCTTTGGTTGTTCTGTCCAATTTTCTTTCTATACTCTTTGATCCAATTTTTTGTAACCCATATAATACGTCATATGCAATTCTTCCCCACCCTTTGCCTGCAAATTCTTCATTGTATTCTCCGAAAGTGTCGCTCTTTATATTTGTCACATCATCCCACCCCATAAATGCAAACTCTTGTCCCGCGTTCTTCAATTTAATAACAATTTTCGTTGTCTCATTTTCAGACATCTCATTTACAGCACTTATGCCTAATTCGACGAGTTCATTAATCTTGTTTGAAGCTGTAATTTTAAAGTTAGAATCAATAGCTACTGATATCTCCTCACCTAGTTTGGGGATACCAACTTCATATTTCATAAATCTATTGACTCTCGCTAGGTAGGGAATTATCGCTAAAACACAAAAAGTCGCTATAGACAGATCAATGGCTAAGCTTAAATTTGCTGTATTTACAAAACTGAGATTAAATAGATCATAGTCTGTCTTTAATTGAATCAAAGGCAGAATTATGCCGATAGCAAACATAATCATCAAGGCTTTAGTCCATCTGTCAATCATTTTATCCAATGCGGTAAACTTCTGCATCATTTGAGCGCCAAAAACTGTAATCGTAAACACTAAAGCAAATACTGCTGCAAGTCCTTGTGAAACAGAGCTAAGCAAATACAATATGTTATCTCCTTTTGCTATTGGAAGAAAATATGTTAGTATCCCAACTATTAAAGCACAAATTACACAAAATCTAACTGAAATGTCTGATGCCAATTTATATTGAACAAATCTTATTTTTAGATTATTAAGTAATTCCATTATGATCAAAATAAATATAACATGTATAAAAAAGTATGTTTTCCAAGTTTGCCAAACAGAACTCTCTTAACAAAAAAGTTATACGGAGACTTGTTGAGTTGTTCTACACTTAATAATCAACAAACACGCCGTCCAAACTCAACCGTTTCACGCTTCGCCGCGAAACGGACGAGCGCCTTTCGTAGATGCCATGAGCACGGGAAACGAACAGGAAGCCCTGCGCGGCTGGGTCTGGTTATTTCGGAAAGAGCGCCAATTTAACAATCGCGCCGGACAACGTGCGCGATAGTTATAGTCAAGAACACACCGCAAACGTCGGCTATGAACTGCGGTTCACAAATGAACTTGAAAAAAACAACGAACTGGTACGAACTAAAACGAACTCTGGTGGCGTGAGTTCGTTTCGAGTTCGTTGTGTTCGTTGTTATCGTTTGTTGATTGTAGTGGATATTTTATTTTGCACGATATGGTTACGCAGAGGAATATCGTGCGCTGACGATGAAGAGGATTTCCATTTGATCTAAACCCTAAGCAGTTGCGGGTTCTGCGATATTTATTCTTGCAATGAAAAAATCCTCTTCTTTTGGTATCTTCTCTTCCTCTTCTGTTAATGCCAAAATATGTGCTTCTACAGCTTCTTTGACATTAATCATTGTTTCTTCAACAGTTTCACCCTGTGAAAAGCACCCAGGTAAAGATGGTATTTCTGCCCAGAAACCTCCTTCTTCGGCTTTATAAACTAATACTGTGTATTCCATTATTTCAGCACCTCTTATAACAATTTAATAAATTCATCTTATTTATAATTGTCCACTCGAAGGGGCGCAGTCCACAATTCAATTATGACACAATGAAGTACGACCCGGCAAGAGGTCATACGGGCGACGTTGTTGAATTGTTCTTAGCTTAATAATAAACAAACCCGCCGGACGAACGCAACCGTTTCGCGCTTCGCTGCAAAACGGACGAGCGCCTTTCGTCGAAACCATGAGCACGGGAAACGAAGGGGGAGCCCTGCGCGGCAGGGTCTATTTTCTATCTGCTTGGAAAAGATACAGTAAAGAAGATTTATTTGATTAATTCTTTAATCCTTAAAATCTCATCAAGATTTACTGCTCCAATACCTAATTTTTTTTGGCAATATTGAGATAATCCATAATCTCTTGTTAATATCTCGCCAGCATTATTTTTAGCTGCAATTATCAAAGAACTGTCTGTAAAACCAAATTTGAACATCTCTTCTTTTGATCCTATAATAATTTCTTTAGATACATAAAATTCTTTCATAGACATTAAATATTTAATATTTTTTTCGAGTAAATCTGAAAAATTTCCACATTCAAAAGCATAATTTGAAACTTCAGATAACACCCCTGGGGTAACCACAATTACTTTAGCACGAAAGAGGAATTCTTTAAGAATCGTAAAGTCTTCAAATGTATACTTATATGTTTTAAGTCTCTTGAATGTTAATATTAAATTCGGGTCATAAGCCCCTATAAGAAATAACAAGAGTGGGATTGTATCTATTACAATGACCTTTGGAGCTTTTGGAACTCTAATCATACTTAGTTATATCCAGAATGGCTCCATCATCATCATTAATTAATATGTTGTAGCTTTTCCATTTTTCGTCCCCTAACATACTCTTTATTTGACAATCGACTTTCCATATTCCTTTTTCTTTTTCTACTTTATTAGTTTCGAATAAAAAATATGCATTTCCGCTACTATCCAAAAAATATTTTCTTGCAATTATTCCTGCCTCTCTTGCATCCATTAGAATCACTCATAAAACTATTACTTTAAAGTACTTATTTTCTTGTACTCCTTTGCCCATATCATTTATCTTGGAGCCTAATTCCATACATCCCAAAACTTGATGGTCAATGTTAATTTGTTCTTTTCTTAATAATAAACAAACACGCC
Source organism: Candidatus Methanoperedens sp. (assembly GCA_041648475.1). Classification (GTDB taxonomy): domain Archaea; phylum Halobacteriota; class Methanosarcinia; order Methanosarcinales; family Methanoperedenaceae; genus Methanoperedens. The sequence goes on from JBAZOV010000003.1 coordinate 3,524, forward strand.
GGACGAACACAACCGTTTCGCGCTTCCCTTGCAAAACAGACGAGCGCCTTTCGTCGAATCCATGAGCACGGGAAACGAACGGGAAGCCCTGCGCGTCAGGGTCTGGTTATTTCGGATAGAGCGCCAATTTAACAATCGCGCCGGACAACGTGCGCGATATGTGGATTGCGCGGATTTTCATGGATTTTCACGGATCAAATTATTCGTGTTCCGCTAAAAAAGGAGATACAAATTATTTCCCCCATATTTATTCAGACAGGATCGACAGGATTTACAGGATTTGTCATTAAAATCGTATCCTGTCGATCCTGTAAATCCTGTCAAATGACTCAAATCCGCGCATATCCGCGCAATCCGCGGCATCCGCGTTCCCTTCGATTTGATGAATACTACTTCATCAATCCAAACAACCACCACAAAAACCCAGCCAAGACCATTTTCGCAACTTTTATATACAATGTACTCAATAATACATCAATGTACACATATGTACAATGATATTTATGAAAGAATATATCCAGAAACTCATCCAGAAGCAGAACCTCACCACAGAAGAGGCCGAAATCGCCATATCAAAAATATTCACTGATGCCACCGATGCTCAAATAGCAGCGTTCTTGACAGCCATGAAAATGAAAGGCGAAACACCCGCCGAGATCGCGGGACTTGCGCGTGGGATGAAGAAAGCCGCCAATATCATAAATCCAAAAGTCAGTGGAACACTTATCGATACATGCGGCACGGGCGGCGACTCAACAGGCACAATTAATGTAAGCACAGGCGCTGCGATCGTGACAGCGGGGGCAGGAGTTGCGGTCGCAAAGCACGGTAATTATTCCATAACATCAAAATCGGGAAGTGCAGATGTCCTGAAAGAGCTTGGCGTAAAGATAGATGCAACCCCGGAGCAGGTTGAAAAAACGATTGAGAAAGTTGGAATCGGTTTCATGCTCGCACCTGTTTTTCATCCATCCATGAAACGCGTGGGGCAGGTAAGGCGTGATATTGGTTTTCGGACAGTATTCAATATCCTTGGGCCACTTACCAATCCTGCGAACGCAAAAGCGCAGGTGATCGGCGTATTTGACGGCGCTCTTTGCGAGACCATGGCAAACGTCCTCAACATTCTGGGCACAAAAAGGGCGCTTGTGGTACATGGCAGCGGAATGGATGAAATATCAACCGCAGGCGAGACGCAGATCGTAGAATTAAAAGACGGAAAGATTACAAAATATACCGTGACTCCTGAAAAATTTGGCATAAAGCGCGCTGCGATCGCTGATATCGCTGGTGGTACACCCCAGGAGAATGCAAAGGATATCGTGGATGTACTGAAAGGAAAGAGAGGCGCAAAACGGGATATTATCGTGGTCAATGCAGGCGCCGCGCTTCTTGTAAGCGGAAAAGCGCAAAGCTTCGAAGCCGGGATCAGGATGGCAAACGAATCTATAGATAGCGGAGCTGCGCTGAAAAAACTGAAAGAGCTCGTAAATGAGGCAGGAGAACCTGGAAAGCTTGCACAGTTCTTGTGATTTGATTTCTGAGATGGAATAACACATTAAGAGAGATAAAATGAAAGTAAAAATATGCGGTATAAAAACAGATCGCGACCTTAACATGGCAGTAAATGCAGGGGCAGACGCTGTGGGATTCATAACCGAAGTACCTGTGGATTCCCCCAGGAAAATCAGTATTTCCGAAGCATCAAGGCTAATTTCAAAAGTACCTGTTTTTGTTTCTTCAGTACTTGTTATCATGCCCATAAATGCCGATGAAGCGATCAGTATGATCCATGAGGCAAAGCCAAATGCAGTTCAGATACATAATGCTCTGCCATTTGTAGAACTAAAAAAGATCAGGGAAACAGGCGTAAGAATTATAAAGACAATTCCGGTGTCAGAATATGCCGATACTGAAATGCTTATTGATCTTATCAAAGACCTTTCGGGCATAGCCGATGCAGTGCTTCTTGATACCGCTATTGATGGAAAAACCGGGGGAACGGGCGTTTCGCATAACTGGGAATTAAGTGGAAAGGTGGTTCTCAGTTCAGGTATGCCAGTGATCCTGGCCGGGGGGCTGACTCCCGCAAATGTGAGTGAAGCCGTGCGATGTGTTCGCCCGTATGCAGTGGATACAGCCTCAGGCATTGAAACCAATGGAAAGAAAGATGAAACCAAAATACTTGATTTTATCCATAATGCGAGGATGCTTTGAAATTCGATATTAGTGAAACGGAATTCATTCGCCTCGCGCAACAGAGGCCAGCGATAATCCAGCTAAAGGCAAAAGTGAAAGCGGATTGCTCACCTCTTGAACTTTACGCGGCTCTTGACAAAAAATGCGCATATCTTCTTGAATCGGTCGAGAAAGAGAAAAAGCATGCCCGCTTCTCGTTCGTAGGAGCAGAACCTGATGCAGTAGTTACGATAAAAGATCGGATCGTTTCACTTGATTACCCGCACAGGACAGGTCTTGTCGGTTTTATTGAATCTTCACTTTCAAAGGTATGCGATATGGAAAGCGGAGGAAAGCTGAAAACTGGTTATGATACAATGGATGCCATAAGGGCGGCTTTTTGCGCCTCTGGCGCAAAATTCATTGGAAATAGTTTTGACAGGCAGACTTTCCTTGGAGGAGCTATCGGATATTGCGCATATGACATGGTTTATGATTGCTGGCTCAAAATCCCTCCTAAAAAGAGTTCAACTCCTGATGCGCAATTTGCACTTACCACGAGGACAGTAGTGTTTGACCACCTGACGGGTGAAACATTTATTATCATGACCCCTTTTGTCCTTGATGGGGATAATGCCGGTGAGATCTATCAAAAAGCAATAGCAGATGCCAGGCATCTTGCATCTAAGATAGGATCGGTAAAACCGGTGGTTTTGCAGAAAAAACGACCCTCAAAAATAACATGCAACATGGAAAAAGAAGATTACGAAGATGCTGTCAGGAAAGCAAAAAAACACATAATAGACGGTGACATTTTCCAGGTCGTGCTATCCCGCCGCTATGAGGTTACAACAGACCAGACGCCTATTGAACTATATTCCGTGCTTCGAAGCGTTAACCCAAGCCCTTACATGTATCTTTTTGAGTTCAATGGCACAAGCATCATCGGGGCAAGCCCTGAAACCCTGATGTCTGTGCATGACCGCAAAGTCATAATAAATCCCATAGCAGGAACATGTCCGCGCGGGAAAACTCCCGAAGAAGATGCAGCGTTTGCAAAAGAGATGCTTGAAAGTGAAAAAGAAAGAGCTGAGCATGTGATGCTTGTTGACCTGGGGAGAAACGATGTTCGGATGGTTTCAAAAGGCGGCACTGTAAAGGTTGATGATTTTATGTCTGTGATCAAATATTCGCACGTCCAGCATATCGAAAGCACTGTATCCGGAGAACTTCGTGATGAGTGCGACCAGTTCGATGCCACACGCGCCATATTCCCGGCTGGCACGCTTTCAGGCGCGCCCAAGATACGCGCCATGGAAATAATACATGACCTTGAGGCCGATGCTCGCGGGATATACGGCGGTGGCGTGGGTTACTACTCATGGAACGGGGATTCTGACTTTGCTATTGTTATCAGGACTATAATCAAGAATGGAAGAAAAGCGATAGTGCAGGCAGGGGCAGGGATAGTTGCGGATTCCGATCCCGAATATGAATACAACGAAACAGAACGCAAGATGGCTGCGATGATAAAAGCCATAGGTGAAACATGAAAATCCTGTTCGTGAACAATAAAGATTCATTTGTGTGGAATCTTGTTGATTATGTGTCCATATTCGAATCTGATACCGTTGTCGTCCCGAATACCATATCGCTTGCCGAGGTAAATGAGCTTGCTCCTGATGCAATAGTGATATCACCCGGACCCGGACATCCTGCAAACCCTAGGGATATCGGGAATTGCCTGGATATTATCAGGGAATCAAAAGTCCCGCTGCTTGGCGTATGCCTGGGGCACCAGGCGATAGCTGTGGCTTTTGGCGGCGAGGTGAGCCATTCCCCCTCAGGTCCGTTGCATGGTAAAACGAGTCTTATAGAGCATGATGGAAGCGGGATATTCAAGGGATTGCCCAGTCCTCTTGTTGGAGGACGGTATCATTCACTTGCCATAACAAAGCTGCCAGAGGAGCTTGAAGTTACAGCAAGGACAAATGATGGTATCATAATGGGTATAAAGCACAGGAGAAGAGCTATTTTCGGTTTGCAATTCCATCCTGAGTCAGTGCTTACGCCGTATGGGTTGAGGATAGTGGAGAATTTCTTGAGGTGTGGGAAAGGATAAAGTCACTACTTCAATAAACCTCAGCCACGATCTTTTCGCCTTCAAGCCACAGGTTAACATTCTCTTTCTTACCCAGCGCCCTATCGATCTCTTCAGGAATGCCGATGACCCGCCGCCCACCGCTCACTGTGACCTTCCTCTTGAAAACTATGGCTGGTTTGCGGAATTTCTTCGTTACCTCTTCCACTTTATCAATGGCATCAGCGCCCAGATACTCTTCACCGCAGTCCGGGCAGCGCGTACCTGTGAGCCTTGTTATTATAACCTCTCGTGTATCAATCGTTGCTGTGAAGTTGATATCATCGACTTCCTTTGTTTTTGTTCCGCACAGTAAACATTTAATTTCTATCTCGCTCATATTATTCCTCCTCTCGGATCACAGTTATAAATATCAATGCTTCTTTTATTATGAATGTAATGCGAATATCTTTACTTTCGTAATCCCATCCCCGCATAGTATATCTTGTATCACCAGAGCTATCGATTTCTTGTTTGTATTTTGAGCCATGGAGCAAAACCAGTTTGATCTCCGAAGGAATTATTTTCCGTTCAAACATTCTTCTAGCGGCATGGTTTGGCATAATAATCTTTCGCTCTTCAAATAATTCAAGGGCTTTTTTCCGTATATCTTCAAATTGCTCCATGTTATCTTTCTATATCCTCTTATGAATCTCTTTATATTTTAATTTATTTGCGTGTTTTCATTCTTTCATGCTCTCGAAACATTCGAAAACTGCCCTGAGCTTTGTGGATGCTTCGAATCTAGCATGCATGGAGAAGAAAGGGTTGCCTGATAAGCCATCGCCAATTTTTAATAGCCGTGAGTATATTACAACCCAAGAGGATGACATGAGCTTCACATTATTTTTTGACGGCGCCTGCAGGGGGAATCCCGGACCGATGGCAATAGGTGCGGTGCTATTGGAAAATGGAAAAAAAGTAAAGGAACTTTGCGAAAATATCGGGCGGGGAACCAACAATATCGCTGAATGGAACGCTCTCATTGGAGGATTAAAACTTGCGCTTGCCCATGGTTGCAGGGAACTTGAAGTAAGGGGTGACAGCCAGCTTGTAATACGTCAGATCTCAGGTAAGTACCAGGTGAAAAGTGAGAATCTCATACCGCTTTTTAATGAGGCGAAGAAATTATGTGCTAAATTTGAAAAAATAAATTTCAAATGGGTGGAGAGGGAAGATAATTCATATACAGACGGCCTGTCGAACAAGGCTCTGGATATGAAAAATTGAAATTAAATCAGCCTACTGTTTTTCTCCCCTTATCGTTATTACTGTCTGTCTTATGGGCAGGACTTTTCCTGAATTCTTTACAGCTTCTTCGACGATCCGTTGCAGTCCGAAACAGCAGGGGACTTCCATATTCACAAGTGTTATACTTTTCAGATTGTTTTTCTTGATAAGCTCTGTCAGTTTTTCCACGTAAAAATCCGCATCATCAAGCTTGGGACATCCGATTATAACTGATTTTCCCTTAAGGAAGTCGTTGTGAAAGTTAGGATAGGCAAATGGAACACAGTCTGCCGCCACAAGAAGATCTGAGTCTTTAAAATATGACGCATCGGGTGAGACAAGCATTAACTGCACAGGCCACTGCCTCAATTCGGGGCTCTGGCGTGAGCCAACGTTTGAGTGTTCCTTTTTCTCACTTCTCAGGTCCATTGCCATGCTGCCCGGACATCCGCAGGGAAGATCTTTCTGCGGTTTGTGCTCTTTTTTCTCATGTGTTGGTTGTTCTAGATGCTTTTTTACAGCTTCTTCATCAAATCCAGGCGCATTCCTCTTAATTATTGTAATAGCATCCTGCGGGCAGTGTCCCAGGCAGGCGCCAAGACCATCGCAAAACCTGTCATCTACCAGCTTTGCTTTCCCGTTGATCAATTTTATCGCACCTTCTGCACAATTGGGGATGCACTCGCCGCACCCGTTACATTTATTTTCGTCTATGAAAACAATATCTCTATTCATAATTATCAAATAATAATTGATTTTATAACTTATAAGGATTTTGGTTATCAAATATAATATAATATCACTAATTCATAGTAATAAATAGAAAGTTATATAATAAATCATTCTAATCACAGTATATATGAAAGAATTCCTTGACCTTGACAAAAGAGATCGGGAAATATTATCCCTTCTTGAACAATATCCTGAGATGTCCCAGAGCGATATGGCTGAAAAACTCAAGATTTCACAGCCATCCGTTAGCGCAAGGATACACAAATTGAAACAAAAGGGCGCCCTGTCCCATGTCGTTGGAATGAACCTGAAAAAAGTAGACCTCTATCTGGCAAAAGTCGATGTCGTAGCGAATAATACATCTTCTATTCTTGATATATTCAAGGATTGCCCGTATTTCTTAAATGGCCTTATTGTATCAGGAAGGAACAATTTGTGCCTTTTCTTTGTGGGTGAGGATATATCCACCCTTGAAGCGATAGTTGACGGACATCTGCGGAGCAATCCACTTGTCAAGAGTGCCGAGCTAAGTATTGTTATCACAACGATGAAAGACTTTGTCATGCCCATAAAAATGAACTTTGATTTTAGCAGTACGCCGCCGTGCGGCAACGGATGCAACTGCAAAGACTGTTCTCATCATATTTCCAACAGGTGTCTTGGGTGCCCGGTGACAAATAGTTATAATGGGAAAATATGGAAGTGAAAAACCCATCAAACTTACACGGATTTAATGTCAATTTATTTTTTGTTCAAATGCACCACTTTCGGAGGCGGGAAGCCATTAAAATAGGTGGTTGAAGCGATTGTATAGGCACCAATATTTTCAGCATAAAGCAAATCGTCAATTTGCAGATATTCCGGCAGCTCATCGGCCAGGGAAATAGTGTCAAAAGCGTCGCATGTGGGGCCAAATGTAGCGCAAACTTTTTTCTCCCCATCCTTGAAGGAATGCAGTGGATAGTGCTGATGATCAAAAACCTGTCCTGAAAAAGTATGATAAACACCGTCGTTCAGGTAATAACACGTTTTTCCATCCCGAATAGCTTTCCCAACGATTTTCGTGACCAGGGTACAGGCCGTCGCCACAATAAATCTCCCAGGCTCGGCAATGACCTGAATGTCATCTTTAGGGAACAAACGCTTTATTTCCGAATTCAGTTTTTCAGAAAGGTCTGCAAAAGATTTTACATCCGGCGTATATTTTACAGGAAACCCGCCGCCAATATCTAAAATTTTTCTTTTCTTGTTTTCCTTGCCAGTAAACCCAATATGATAATTCCTTAATTCTGCTTCCTTGAAGATCGAGGAGGCGAAATTCAAAGCCTGTGAATAGTTATCAAAATTATTGCACTGGCTGCCGACGTGGAAACTAATACCTTCTACTCCAAGCCCCATATCAAAAGCTTGTGCGATAAGATCAACGGCTTCTCCGGGATGGGCTCCGAATTTTGAAGAAAGCTCGACCATGGAACCTGTATTGGGTACGCGTATCCGCAAGATCAGGCCAACATCAGGAGAGTGTTTTTTTATTTTTTTTAACTCTTCAATATTATCAAAGGTAACTAAAATTTTATAATTATTTAACTTTGCAAGGACATCAGAAGGTTTGATGGTATTGGCATAGATAATTTTATTCCAGATGAAATCTTCCTGTTCTTTTTCAGACAAATTCTTGAAATTTTCATGAACAAGATTAAATTCAGGTAAAGAAGCCACATCAAAACTTGCACCCATATCATACATGGTTTTGATAATTTCAGGGTTGGAATTTGCCTTGACAGCAAAATATGCCTGAACATCAGGTAATTTTTCCCTGAATTCACGGTAATTCTCCCTGATCTTTTCATGATCTATGATAAAGACCGGTGTCCCGTGTTCTTGCGCAATCTTTTCTAACATTTTTTTTTGCTTTTCGATCATTGTTGTAACCCAATATTATTAACAATAATTTATTATTTATATTATTTATTATTAACCTATAAACAGAAAATTTTCAATTTGCCATGGATCTGGATTGTATTTAGCTGCCGGATGTTCTTTAAAAAATATTTTGCGATTTTTAAGGGGCGTCCAGTCCGATGCAGTGGAGATAAAATTTCCAAGATATGGCTTAGCGATATCCAGAATAAAATCATGAGGCAGGTCATCGGGCAATTTAATACCTTCTCGCGGATTTTCAAACATCCACAGGACTGCCGCAACAATACCTGCCGCTACCTGAAGGGTTGTAGCATTCTGGCCTGGAGCAAGAGACCTTGCTTCGTCAATGCTCAAGCAGCTTCCCGTCCACCAGGAATTATAGTGATGCCCCATCAAAAGCGCTCCCAGAGTATCCTCGCCAGATATTATTTCATTTCTCATAATCCTGATACTGGGTTGGAGTTCGTAATTCCGGCCGCGCAATTCCCAGAGAGAGGAAAGTGTATCGTGACATGGCATATAAGCATAATTAACGGTAGGCCTGTAGATCGCCTTGCCATTTTCCCAGACAGTTAACCTGTCTGAAAGACCATATGCTTCGCCATGGCGGATCATCATACCGATAATTTCTTCATCCGGTATCCACGATCTGACCCATGTATTAATGCCCATTTGGGGCAAAAAAACCTGGTTTTTCGGTCCGCACGGAGGTAATTCCGCCAGGGGCGGCAACTTGCTTTCATGCGTTCCCCAACCTATTTCAGCCGGAGCCGTTCCTTCTTCCCGCAATCCTTCAATGCTCCATGTTCCTACAAATTCGTTAACTTGCTTTGGCCTGTTGGCAATTTGAGTATCCCGCTCGCTACAATGGATTACCTTGACCCCCAATTTCTGGGCCAGTCGGGCAAAATCCCTGTTTTTTGCAAGATGGACAATTTTTTCTTCATCTTGCGCAGAAACTTTCTTATCTAAACTGATGCGCGCAGCAATATCCAGCAAGGCTTGCTTGACGAAGTGAGAAATGAGACCGGGATTTGCGCCATGGTCAACAACAGCGGTTGGCGCATCTTTCCAATCATGGGAAAGTTCAAGCAATTGCATTTGCCGCCAATAAAGCGATTTTTCATAAGGGCTCTTTGTATAAATTCCCTCTTCAGGATCCCAGACTTCAACTGAAGTATTAACGTACAATACATTATGATCATGGCACCATTTAATAATATCATTGGCACCTATATTCCATGCCAGATCAATGAGCAAGCCCCCATTATCCAGATATTTTGACAAAACATGATCTAAATTTTCCGGGGTAATTTTTTCACAAAAATATTTTAATCCCTGATCAGTATATTCTTTTAGATCTTTTGATTTGTCTTCAAAATCAATTATGGTAATGTTTTTTAGCAAAACATCTATTTTGTCTATTAAAATGGGCAGGGTGCATTGCGAAACTGAGCCATAACCGATAATAAGGATCTTATTGTTGAATTTTTTCTTCATTCTGCAAGAGGTCTATTATTATTAATAGTTTTTAAGTTTTTCCTTAACGAAAAAATTATGGTCTTGATAGCCGTTGACTAAACCTATTTATTTCTAAAACCCATATTATCGACAAATGCCTACCATAAGTGAAAAGATACTCTCCCGCGCATCAGGGAAACCCGCGATTGCAGACGATTTTGTAATCGCGAACATAGATTATGCAATGGCGCATGACGGAACAAGCGTGCTTGCCACGAAAGCATTCAAGGAGATGGGGGCAAAGAAAGTATGGGATCCGCAACGGATAATAATTCCTTTTGACCATATAGCTCCAGCCAATAACGAAAATGCCGCAAAGCTCCAGAAAAACATAAGGCAATGGATAAAAGAGCAGGGCATCACGAATTTCTTTGATGTCGGGGAAGGCATCTGCCATCAGGTTTTGCCTGAGCAGGGATTTGCAATGCCTGGAAAACTCATAATAGGCGCTGATTCGCATTCCTGCACTTACGGCGCTTTCGGGGCATTTGCCACGGGTGTAGGGGCTACTGACATGGCTGAGATATTCGCGACCGGAAAACTGTGGCTTCGGGTTCCACAAACTATCAGGATAAACGTGGATGGGAAACTTGCAAAAGGGGTGTCAGCAAAAGATATGACGCTTTTTATCATTAAGAATGTGGGCGCAGATGGCGCAAATTATAAGGCGGTCGAATACTACGGCCAGACCATAAGTGATTTGTCTATATCGCAACGCATGACGCTTTGCAACATGTCCATAGAAATGGGTGCAAAAACAGGCATCGTACCCCCGGATGAGAAGACCTTCAAATACCTGGAGGGAATCGCCCGTGATAAATATACACCTGTATATGCAGATGAGGATGCGAAATATTGTGAAGAGTTCAGCTTTAATGCACAAGATCTTGAACCCCAGATAGCGATCCCGCACGAAGTAGATAATGTAACAGGCGTGGGAACGGTCGCGGGAACGCCTCTAGACCAGGTTTTCATAGGCTCATGCACGAATGGAAGATTGGAAGATCTCAAGATCGTGGCGAATATCCTTGATGGCAAAAAGGTCAAAGTACGAACTATTGTGCTTCCGGCATCGCGTTCTGTGCTCCTTGAGGCAACAGAATCAGGAATTATTGCATCTCTTTTAAGATCAGGCGTCATAATTGCTCCGCCCGGCTGCGGTCCATGCCTCGGCGCCCATATGGGTGTGATATGTGAAGGGGAGACATGTCTTTCCACATCCAACCGTAATTTCAAGGGCAGGATGGGAGCCGGTGGATTGATTTATCTCTCTTCCCCGGAAACGGCTGCTGCGAGTGCATTAAAAGGTGAAATAGCTGACCCGAGGGAAATATAGTGTTCAACCAAACATTTCATAAAAAGCAATGAGTTAGTTGTTTATCGTTATTTGACGATGCACGCTTCGTTAATTTTATATCCCAGCAAATCAATAACTCTGCCTAACATGAATGAAAAAGCAGAAATTGCTTCGACTAATGCCCCTCCTGCTCCTGGTATTAATCCTCCGGTCACGAATGGTGCTTACCAGGACTTAAGAAATAAATTGGCCGAAAAAATGGCTGGTGAGATTACACTTTCTGATAATCCCGGAGAGACACTAAAGAAATGGCGTGCAAGTTTTGAAATATCGCAAACTGACCTGGCCTCGTTCCTCAAAGTCTCACCTTCCGTGATCAGCGATTATGAAAGCGGAAGGAGAAAATCCCCTGGCATATTCATAGTTAGTAAGATCGTAGAAGCGATCCTTGACATGGATGTAGCGCGCGGTGGTGCGAAAATCCGCTCTTATGAAGGAATGCTCCGGGGGGGTTTCAGCGCGGATGCCATTTATGATATTCATGAATACTTATCCCCGTTGTCTATTGAAGAACTGATTAAACTCATAAACGGAGAAGTGGTTTACAGTCCGCCAGCGGAATTCATAAAACCATTATATGGTTATACGGTTGTGGACAGCCTCAGGGCGATCCTGCAGCTGTCATATAATGAATTCCAGAAATTATATGGGTGGAGCTCTGAAAGAGCTATGATCTACACTCAGGTTTCAACGGGAAGATCCCCCATGGTAGCCCTGAGAGTAACAAATTTAAAACCCGCCCTTATAGTTATTCATGGACTTACGGCACAGCAGGTCGATAAGATAGCAATAAAGATAGCTGAGATAGAACATGTTCCCCTTGTTGCAACGGTCATGCCCATAACGGATCTGATCAGGGCCCTCCAATCGCATGATCTTAAACATTAATTTTATATTTTAATAACAAAAAGAGGTACTTTAGATATGAGTGTTGGAATTGTTTCATATGGCGCTTACATACCCAGATACAGGATACGGGTTGAAGAAATAGCAAAGGTTTGGGGTGCAAACCCAAACAGCATAGTCGACGGACTAATGGTTTATGAAAAATCAGTCCCCGATCTTGACGAAGATACAATAACGATTGCAGTGGAAGCTGCGCGCCATGCAATTAATCGAGCTGGCATAGACCCACAGGAAATTGGAGCCCTGTACACAGGTTCGGAAAGTCACCCCTATGCGGTCAAACCTTCAAGCACAGTAGTTGCTGAAGCTATCGGGGCTACACCCAACCTTACTGTAGCAGATTTTGAGTTTGCCTGTAAAGCAGGGACCGCCGCCATCCAGACATGTATGGGGATGGTGGATTCCGGAATGATAAAACTTGGGATGGCAATAGGTTCTGATGTTGCACAGGGAGCTCCCGGAGACGCGCTGGAATATACTGCTGCAGCAGGCGGAGTTGCTTATGTCATAGGAAAAAAGGATCTTGTTGCGAATATCGAATCCACATATTCATTCACTACAGATACACCAGACTTCTGGAGAAGGGAAGGAATGCCTTATCCTGAACATGGGGGAAGGTTTACTGGAGAACCGGGATATTTCAAACATGTTGCATCCGCAGCCCAGGGTCTTATGAACAAAATGGGCACAAAACCTTCAGATTACGATTATGCAATATTCCACCAGCCAAATGGCAAATTCCCCATGCGTGTAGCAAAAATGCTGGGTTTTAGCAGCGAACAGATCAAACCCGGTCTTGTTGTAACGCGACTTGGAAATACATATTCCGGTTCCTGCATGATGGGACTTGCTGCAACCCTTGATATTGCAAAAGCAGGTGACAGGATCTTCATGACATCATTTGGTTCTGGTGCAGGAAGCGATTCTTTTAGCTTTACCGTGACCGATAGGATCGAAGAAATACGCAATGGCGCACCCAGTATTGAAAAATTAATGGCCAATCCGATATATATCGATTATGCGACCTATGCAAGACACAAGAATAAGATCAAATTATGAGGTGAAAAAATGAGAGATGTTGCTATTATTGGAGTCGGATGTACGGAATTCGGCGAATTATGGGATAAATCATTCAGGGAGCTTTTCGTGGAAGCAGGAGTGAGCGCAATAGAGGACGCTAATGTACAGGGCGGCAAAATTGATGCGCTCTATGTTGGAAATATGAGCGGAGGACGGTTCATCGAACAGGAACATCTTGGCGCGCTCATTGCGGATTATTCGGGGCTTGCAAGCCTTCATATCCCTTCAACGCGCGTAGAAGCCGCCTGTGCCTCAGGCGGACTTGCGCTGCGGCAGGGAATTATTGCAGTAGCTTCCGGTTATCACGATATTGTAATTGCAGGCGGGGCTGAAAAAATGACCGATGTTGGAGTTGAGACCACAACCGATGCACTTGCAGCAGCATCCGACAGGGAATGGGAAGGCATAATGGGCGCCACGTTTCCGGGTCTGTATGCCATGATGGCAAGGCTTCATATGCATAAATACGGGACAACGCAGGAACAACTGGCATCTGTTGCGGTCAAGAACCATCACAATGGCACTATGAATCCAAAAGCGCAGTTCCAGAATGAGATCACGATCGATACCGTAATTAATTCAGTAATGGTCGCCGACCCTCTACATGTTTTTGACTGCTCCCCGATATCTGATGGAGCATCTGCTGTTGTCATTGCTCCTGCTGATATCGCCAAAAAATATACAGATACTCCCATATATGTAAAAGCGTCTGCACAGGCAAGCGGCACCATTTCGCTTCATGACAGGCCCGATATTACCACGATCGATGCGACAGTTGCAGCAGCGAACTGGGCTTATAAGATGGCAAAAATTGCTCCGAAGGATATTAATTTTGCAGAAGTCCACGATTGTTTTACCATAGCTGAGATATGCGCGATAGAAGACCTTGGGTTTGTGAAGAAAGGCGAAGGGGGTAAAGCTGCTGAATCCGGTTTGACCGCGATCGGTGGAAAGATCCCTGTAAACCCGTCAGGTGGATTGAAAGCATGCGGCCATCCTGTGGGTGCAACAGGCGTAAAACAGGCTGTTGAAATGGTACTCCAGTTGCGCGGGGAGGCAGGAAAAAGGCAGATCGCTGGCGCAAATATCGGTCTTACGCACAATGTAGGCGGCTCAGGCGGCACTGCTGTTGTTCATATTTTCGGGAGGGATAAGTAATATGTCAGTTCCACGATTCTGGAGAAGACTCAAGAATATTTATAATCTCATCGGAACGCACTGTAATAAATGCGGCAGTTTTCTATATCCGCCAAGGAACATGTGCCCAAAATGCAGAAGGAATGGCATGACCACGCCGTTCAAATTCAAGGGTTTTGGTGAAGTGGTAACATATACGATCGTACATACAGGCGCAAAAGATTACACTAAACTCACGCCTTATATACTCGCCATAATAAAACTTGAGGAAGGACCAAGGCTTACCTCCCAGGTAATATGCGACCATTCACAGATCCGCATTGGCATGAAGGTAAAAGCAGCTTTCAGGAAGCTTGGCGAAGAGAGCGAAAAGGGAATGATATATTACGGGACAAAATTTGTCCCGATGGAAGATTAGGAGACGTAATCAGCCCGGAAAAGCCGGGCTGTCAGTGTTCAATGTTTTATTTCATAAAAGTTTGTTTTCTGCCCGGGCCCACAGATATATACTTTATTTTAACACCCATTAAATCTTCAAGCTTTTGCACATAGTACCTTGCGTTTTCAGGAAGATCAGTGAAATCCTCGGTATTTGAAATATCTTCATGCCATCCAGGGATATCGACATAGATGGGTTTGCACCTTGCGACATCATGTGAAAGCTGTGGCATGTAGTCAAGTTTCTTTCCATCCAGTTCATACCCGGTGCAGAGTTTCACAATGTCAAGCCCTGAAAGCACGTCAAGCTTTGTGAGAGCCATGGACGTATATCCATTGAGATCGATGGCTTTTTGCGCGAGAGGCATGTCAAACCATCCGCATCTTCTGGGACGGCCGGTCGTTGTCCCGAATTCTCCGCCGATCTTGCGCAGGTGCTCGCCAGTTTTGTTTTTCTGCTCTGTGGGAAGCGGTCCTTCCCCGACCCTTGTGATGTAAGCTTTTACAACTCCTATAACTTCATTCACTTTAGTTGGCCCGACACCCAGCGCCGCGCACGCCGAACCTGCTATTGTGCTTGAAGATGTGACAAATTTTTGTGTCCCGTGGATAATGTCAAGATGCGTTCCCTGCGCCCCTTCGGCAAGGACTTTTTTACCAGCCTTCAGAGCCTCGTTTATCTCTTTTGAAACGTCGGTGATGTAAGGTTTTAATTTTTCTCCGATCTTGAGATACTCTTCTATTTCTGACCGTGCGATTTTCGAATCTCCGCCCATTTCTTTTATCATGTTCTCTTTCTGGGGAGCGATTTCATCAAGCTTCTGCATGAAAAGGTTCCTGTTGGCAATATCTGCCATCTGTATCTCTTCTCTGCCCACTTTATCGACATAAGCAAAACCGATTCCCCTGTTAGTAGTTCCTATTTTCATGGCGCGCTTTGATTCACGAAGACCATCAAGCGCTACATGATATGGCATTATTATACTTGTTTTTGCATCGATACCAAGCCTTGATGGCGGTACTTCAATGCCATTTTCTGATAGCATGGCAAGCTCTTCCATCAATATCCCGGGATTCATCACAGTACCCGGACCAATCAGGAGGCGCGCACCGAAAAGCACTCCTGATGGGATAAGATGAAGTTTGTATGTCTTTCCTTCTGCGACAACTGTATGGCCTGCATTGTCACCGCCCTGGAACCGCGCGACGATATCGTATTCGCATGCCATCATATCCACTATCTTTCCTTTTCCTTCATCCCCGAACTGTGCGCCTGTGATTATTGTGAACATATATTTTTCACTCTATATCTGGCGTGAAATATGATAAGTTTACCTGAGTTCGTATTGAGTTCGTCGGAGTTCGTTGTTAATTTTTTTCATACCAGAAGCGTCAGCAAACAAAAGACACACGGATGACACGGATCAGATGGATTTTCACGGATGCGTGGGGATTATACTCCAAAATAAACCGCAGTATGTATTCATCGACCAGATTATAATCCAATTAACTTCAGACTTTAATTAGGTTATGTCCTTATTATAGTCAAGAACACAATTTATTTTACTCATATTCCGAACACTTTGCGCTCTTTGCGGTGCATGATTTTTTTCACCGCAAAGAACGCAAAGATAGTTTGAATTGTTTGGTATTTAACTATAATAACCCAGGTTTATTTCATATACTCTCTCAATATCGTAGTCGCATAACTTCCCTTCTGCAATGAAAACCCAAGCACTACTTTTGTTTTCCCGATATTGAGTTCATCCTCTTCAACACTGAATTCCGGTTTAAAAGGCACGATTATCTCGCGGCGCAAACCCTTTGATGATAACTCAGGCATAGTCGGTACTTTGAAGCCTTCAAGGTCAACTTTCAATTCAGCAACGACCCCCCGCTCGATCTCACCAGCAGCGCCCTGCGCAAACTGTGTTTCATATCCCACAATAGGCGCGGTCACGAAAGCGCGCCCTCGATTTACCAGGTTATTTATG
The DNA here is from genome assembly GCA_041648475.1 of Candidatus Methanoperedens sp. Lineage (GTDB taxonomy): Archaea > Halobacteriota > Methanosarcinia > Methanosarcinales > Methanoperedenaceae > Methanoperedens. Next base: position 20,160 of record JBAZOV010000003.1, read on the forward strand.
CCGTCAAGGTTACCAAAAGTTACTTTCTGGAGCCGTGAATGATCGGGCAATCCCATTTCGTTCTTGAAGCATACGATATCACCGTCAAAAGCCTCATCAATGGACATACCTGATTCAATGCGCCTGCTCAATATCCTGTTGAAAATATACGACTGGTATGCGTGCAGGAACAGTTCCATCAATTTTGGCGACAATGCCCTGAAAGCTCCTGCATAATCATCGGGATGGCCGATCAGATGGTTCATCATAGCTCTTTCATACTGGAAATGGATAGGATATATTTTCAGCCCTTCCTTGAAATCTCCCGTTTCCCATACGAACTGGCGAGCTTTCCGGATTTCTTCGTTTTCTTCAGGGAAAGGTCGTGCGATATAGGTAAGCGCGGCCTCTTTTATGTCTCCCCGAAGCATCGCTTCTCCAACTACGTGCGTCACAGGCCTGTTTTCCCCGAACCTTTGTACCCCGAAGAAATTGGGACCACCATTTTCAAGTTCTATCGTTATGGTTTCCACGCGCGCGCGGGTTTCGTCAGGTGAGAGGTCGATATTTCGGATCGTTATCTTGAAACGATTTCCCCACAGGTCTCCCAAACTTACTTTCTTATTTGAGCGGCCTATTGGTTTTAATTCAATGTCTTTTAAATTCACCCTTGCAAGTTCAGCTTCGGTCAAATCCCAGATACATATCTTCTGTTTTGTAATGGCGCGCTTATCTTTTGTTCCTGCCCAGCCAAAGCGTGACTGGCTGATCCTCAATATCCGGGCGAGATCGCGCACAAGATGGTGGATATCCCAGTTCGTTTTTGTTAGCTCTGCTATCAGGTATTGCCCATTCGTGCTTTCAATCCTGTTCGTGAGTTCTTCAACAAAAAAATCCTCGATTTCCTGGCGTATAACACCGCCAATCCCCGGGGTTTTGGTGCAGTAGAGACCTATGCCGATAGTAATATCTGAAGTAATGATGTCCTCCATGAAAAGATCGTGAGGATTTCCTCAATACACTATATATGCATGATTAATATAATCCTATGCGCTTTTAGGTAAATAGTTCAGGTGACATATTTGATCATCATCAGAAAATTCCAGCCATCCGATTTCCAGTGGGTCATTGATATCGAAAGGAAGGTTTTTAATGAGCATGACCCTTACCTTTACATGCAGTTCTACGAAAATTATCCTGAAACTTTCATTGTTGCCCAGATTAATAATTTTATTGTGGGTTATGTTGCAGGATTTCAAGCTTCGCAAGGCGTGGGTCGAATATTCTCACTCGCAGTCCATCCGTTATACCAGAAGAGAAGGATAGGCAGCTCCCTATTAAAGGAAATAATCCACCTCTTCAAGGAAATGCATTTAGATGAAATAATACTTGAGGTCAGGTGGGGTAATGTCAGGGCAAAAAAATTCTATGAAATACATGGTTTTTTCCAGTACGATATTGCTGAAAAATATTATAACGATGCTGAAAATGCCTGTCTGATGAAACTTCGATTATAATAGCATGATCAGAGAGGACTTTTTTTCCCAATGGTCTCCAAAAACCCCATCCAGCGCCGCGCATCATCGACTTTTTGTTTTATTCCATCACTTGGCTCTTTAAGCTTGACCTTACCTGCTTCGCATTCCTTCAAATCCATAATCGCGCGGATAAGACTTGCGATATCGTTGTATAATCTTTGTGCTTCTTCATGCGTTAGACTTGCCCTAATCAGTGTTTCTTCATCCTGTTTAGCTTTGGCTTCAAGTAGCTGCACAAGTTCCAGGATTCGATTTTTCTCATCTTGTGAAAGCTCTTTCTTATGTATGCAACCCCAGATCAATTCGTTGAGTTTAATGTTTTTTCCATCCACTTCCACTTCTTCTGGCACTTTTTCTCCCACCCAAATCAGGTATCTGTGCAATCCATTGAGTAAATGCTCCCTTTCTTCCAGCGAGATGTAATCATCAAGCTTTTGGATTTCTTTTTGATCCATATTCATATTTCCAGCCAGCGTTTAATTTGAATATAGCGTACTATTATCACTTTCGGTCAACATTAGCTTTATGGCGCAGAATCGTACATCTTTCAAAGGCAATCTTTACGTTAAATTTAATAGCCTTCGGATGTGTATGGAAGACCCAACATAATGGAGAATAATATGGCAAGAAAAGAAAAAGCAACTATTTGTATATCATGCGGAGTAAATCTTATTGAGCGAGGTTATGCTCGATTCCCATGCCCGCAATGCGGAAATGAAATTGGAAGATGTGCAGCATGCAGGCACCAGAGTAATAACTACAAATGCCCCGAGTGCTCATTCCAGGGACCGTGAGGATAAATGGGAGAAGTAGCAGCAAGGATAAAAATAATGCCTTCGGGCATGGATGTTGATCTTAATAAGCTAAAAGAAGCCCTCACAAAAGTGGTTCCGGCAGGCGCGCGGGTGCATGCATTCTCAGAAGAGCCAGTCGCTTTTGGATTAAAAGCCCTTATTGCAGTCATAAAAGTGGGCGACATCGAAGGCGGAACAGAGAAGGTTGAAGAAGCTTTCAGCAAAGTAAAAGGCGTAGAAAGCGTTTCAGTTGACGAACTGGGACGGATGTAAGGAATTTTTCCTTTTCCGGGCCTGTAGATCAGGGGTAGATCGTTGCGTTCGCAACGCAAAGGCCGCGGGTTCGAATCCCGCCGGGTCCATTCGATATTACTTATTGCCAAATATATGGAAAAACCTGAAGTTCTTAAATCAGGTATTTCTTTTTTTCTTCGAATTCTTCCTTGCTGATCTCTCCTCTTGCATATCTTTTCTTCAGGACTTCAAGAGCAGATTCCTCTATCCCTTTTCCTCTACCGCCTTCCCATAGGTATTTGATAAGTAATACAAGTCCTGCGAATACCAGTATCCAGAAAATGAGTCCTAATATCAACATCCCATAGCCCAGAACACCAAAACTGTATCCATCCATCATTCCAAATGCCATAATTTTTACCTCCGCAAAATAATTGGCCGTGATACTATAAAAAGTAAATAGTACGTTACAAAATTATAAGTTATTTAGCGTATTTTAATATCTACCAATGGCATGGTTTGAAGTTGATATATTTGAAAAATGCGTGGCGGTTGACCTGCATAAATATTCCCACAGAACAGCGCTCATTGTCGCGCGCGAAAAAATTATAGAGGCTTATGGGCATGGATTCAGGCATGTGAGTTTGATCCATGGAGCGTCAGATATTACAAAAAAGAATGATGGCGGGAGCATAAAATTCGCTCTTCACTCTATATTGAAAAGAGGAGAACTCGATAAATGGGTGGACAAAAAAGAATGTGAGTTCCGGGAAGGTGCATTAATACTCAGGCTCAGGAAAAACCCGGCGCCTGTGGATGGGGAATGGAAAGAAATACCTCTTGAGGAATATTGAAATAATGCTCAGCCTCTCTTTATGCTGAACAGATACCAAACATTTATCCTTTAACAACCGTCCCGAAAACATTGCCTTTTAATGCGTTAATGAGTCTTCCAGGATAATTACCATTGATGATCTGGCAATTTATTTTATTTTTCATAAGAAAGATCGGAAGTTCTGCATCCACACACGTCTCTTTACCAATTATCTCATCGGCACGAAGCTCTTTTTGGAGCATCCCGTTAAGATAAATGCCATCCACATCCGTGACTTTGATGAATCTTGCCCCAAGCTGGAGTGCAAACCATGCCGCAATGGTGTCTGAGGTCACATCCCATGTATGCGGCAGTTCATCTTTTTCTTTAAGTATCCTGTACGGAAGTAGAATATATGTCCCTTTATCAGGGATTTCCAGGCTGTCGATAAGCTGGGCACCTGTTCCATCTGCCAGGTAATACCCATACTGCTCCATGGCAAGTACTGCCATCCAGTGAGCGGATTCCTCACCGGGATTTACGCTTCTGACCATGTCGGCAAATATTGAGCCGCCGGGAACGATTATGATGGTCTCATCTGTTGAATTTGTGTATTCTATTAGGTCTTTTACGATCGTTCTGGCGCTCCGGATCAGGCTTCCGCCAAGTTTTATTATTATCATGATTTCTTATGATACAGCGATGTAAATAAGTTATTATTTGATGGTCTTAGGGGCAGTTTGGAATATCACTCTTTTACATTTTATATAGGAACAACTGAAATTAATTGTTCCCGCTCTTTCAAAAAATTCTTTTTCATACTTATAGATACCCACCGCTTTGGCTCTTTCACAAGCTCATACCTCTCTTTAACATCTTCGAATTTTATCATGGCAATTTTCCAGAAGCCATCATCCATGATTATCTTACCCTCCACAAGAGAATCAAGCGCCATAGGATTTCTTTTTTCTATCATTTTAAGAAATTCGTTTCTTGTGTACCCCTTAACCTCAATTGGCGTTTCTGTAAGTGAGTAGAGAAACTCAAGCCTTTTCAGAGGATTCTTTGGAAGTTTATCAGAAATCACCAGAAAATCAATATCACTCCACACATTATAATCCCCCCTTGCCATTGAACCGTAAAGCACACCTGTGAATTTACCCAGCTTTGATGATACAACCTTTGAATATTCTGCTAATATATCTCTTACATTATTCATATTTCATCCTCATCGTATTGCAAAAATCAGAGATTTTCTCTGCACAATCCAGAGCTTCTTGCGCCGTTTTTTCATCATAAAACTCGAAAGGGCTTCCTTCGGTGAAAGCATCAGGATAACGTGCTGGCACATAATGCCTGTCCAGAATTCTGGCATAAAATACCAATTTGTGAACGTCGAGAGAATAAGTTTCCAAATCTTTCAAGAGCTTAACAATGGAATGCCCATAAGCTGAAATCCCAAGTCCTTTCAAAAGCGCTTTTACCGCGTACTCAGCAGCTTGCTGTGCCTTAAAGCAGCACCAGTTATAGCTTTTATATGAATAATCATGCCGGGCTGAATTCAGGGTATCAGATGCCTGCGCCATCCAGCGCTCAAATTCATCGTTGTCAAGCATTATATATAAATCATTTTGTCGAGTTAAAAAGATTTCCCTGACGCTATATCCAGCAGCATTGCGGTGAGCTTCTGACTCATTTTATTAAACTATAAATAACTAATACATCATAATTGATGCCAATAACAGGAATTGAAATAATGGAACCTTACTTTCACTTAAAAGGCAGCTACAAAACAAGCGCAGACGCGATGCCTGCCCGGTCTGATATTGAAAAGTTCATCGAAGAAGCAAAGAATACGATCCTGCAAAAAGGTGTTCCTGCGGGCAGGGGCGCTAAAATAATCGCATGGGACGTAAAGGACAACAGCATATTCCTTGACATCGAATCAGACAGATACCTGCGCGCGCATGATGCGTTCATAAGGCTGCGCAAACCGCTCGCCGCTGTTCTTGGCAAAGTGTATAAGATCGGTGTCAGAGGCGTGGACGTTGAAGAATTCATTGTAAAGCTGCCATCCGAACAACCGTTGCACCAGCAAAAAATACCCTTCGTTAAAAGTATCGAGTTTGTTGAGGGAATGATCACGCTTTCACTGGATGTGGGCGAAGCGCAGCTTGAGAATAAGGTCCCGGACAGGATAATCTCACTCATTGAGGATAAGATCGCAGCGCAAAGCTTTGGCGGGAAAGCAGAGCACTGGAGCCCGCTATGGGAAAGCCCTAAAAAGGTAATGACATTCAATAGCGATCCCACGGTTGAAGCGGAAAAGCGCGGGTGGATAAAGAGAGCCGCAGGTCGCGGGCAGTGGATACATGCCGCCCAGATGACAAGGATATTTCGGACTTTTGAACAGATAGTGCTTGAAGAAGTGATAAAACCTCTCGGATATGTAGAAATGATCTTCCCTAAGCTTGTTCCATGGGACGTGTGGAAACATTCAGGGCATGCAAAAGGTGTTTATCCTGAGATCTATTATGTCTGCCCGCCAAAAACAAGAGACCCCGCATTCTGGGAAGAAGTCATTGACAATTATAAGGTCACGCTTGAAGTTCCGATTGACCTCATAGCAGAAAAGATCGATAAACCAATTGGAGGAATGTGCTATGCCCAATGCCCCTCCTTCTGGCCGTTCATGCAGGGAAAAACTGTCTCAGATGAATCCTTTCCGGTATTAGTGTTTGACCGTTCAGGAACCTCGCACAGGTACGAAAGCGGCGGCATACATGGCATGGAGAGAGTGGATGAATTCCATAGAATTGAACTTCTCTTCATTGGAACGCCAGAGCAGGTTGTTGAGCATTCAAAAAAGATGCAGGAGTGCTATAAACATATCTTTAATGATATACTTGAACTTGAATGGAGAATGGCATGGGTAACACCATGGTTCATGGCCCAGGAAGGGCTCACCGGCCTTACAGGCAATAAAGATGTTGGCACGATCGATTTTGAGGCGCCGCTTCCGTACCGAGGGAAGGATGGCGAATGGCTTGAGTTCCAGAACCTGAGCGTTAATGGGGATAAATATCCAAAAGGCTTTAACGTGAAGCTGCAATCCGGAAAAGAAGTATGGAGCGGCTGCTCAGGAATAGGTCTTGAGAGATGGGCGAGCACTTTCTTTGCCCAGAAAGGGTTTGAGGCTAAGGATTGGCCTGAGGCATTCAGGGAAAAGGTGGGCGAGATGCCAAAAGGGATAAAGTTTTTGTGATTATTGAAACATAAAATGGCAGCAGAATATGAATGTTAACTCGCTTGCTGTATTTGAAGATTACAAAATCCGCAGAGTATATGATGAGATATCTGAAACATGGTATTTCTCTGTAGTGGATATTATTCAGGTGTTGATTCAGCAGCCCGACTACCAGACTGCGCGGAAATACTGGAACAAACTGAAGGAACGCCTGAAAAAGGATGGAAGTCAGTCGGTGACAAATTGTCACCAACTGAAAATGGAAGCTGCCGACGGGAAGGGATACCTTACAGACGTTGCTAATCCTGAAACGCTTTTGCGTCTCATCCAATCCGTTCCCAGCCCCAGAGCTGAACCGATCAAGTTATGGCTTGCCAAAGTCGGCTATGAACGAATGCAGGACATGGCTGACCCGGCGCGTTCTCTTGACAGGGCGCGGGAGTTCTGGCAACAGCATGGGAGAAGCGAAAAATGGATTCAGCAGCGGATGATGGGACAGGAGACCCGTAACAAGCTGACTGATTACTGGAAAGATCATGAGATCAAAAAAGAAGAAGAATACGCCATTTTGACCAACATCATTCATCAGGAATGGACGGATGTCTCTGTAAAAAAGCATAAGGAAATGAAGGAGCTGAAAACCCAAAACCTGAGAGACCATATGAGCGAAGCTGAACTGATATTTACCGCTCTTGCCGAACTATCTACCCGGCAAATAGCAGAAACTATGAAAGCAGTCGGCATGGATGAAAACAAGGTCGCCGGCAAAAAAGGTGGCAGCATTGCCAAAAAGGCAAGGCATGAACTGGAAGCAAATACAGGTAAAAAGGTTATTACCGGAGAGAGCTTCCTACCGCCGGGATCAAAAAAGGCGTTGCCACCACCCAGGAAAAAATCGTGAAATATTCGAATTGTCAGTTCTTTTTAGCGATGTTCATGATCGCCCAAATATCAACAAATAGTTATAAGGTCCAACTTTTGATCTTTCAATAACCATGAATCCATTTCCATAACACGATTCTATTACCTCTTTCTCATCTAACCGCTCTTTAAGGGGAGGCCCAAAATCCATTTCCATTTTTTTCCAGTCTATGATCACCAGTCGCCCATTCATTTTAAGAACACGTTTTACTTCTTTTATTAAGGACGACCTGTCCTCAAGTTCATGGAAAACATTAGCCATGAGAAGGATATCGACAGACTTATCTGAAATTGGAATTGAAGATTCTCCGGAAAGAATGACTTCAATGTTAGTGATTTTTTCTTTTTTTATCTTATCCCTTATAATATCAAGCATTTCTTGCTGGATATCAAGTGCAAACACCTTTTTAACTCGCCTGGCTGCAGGAATTGAAAAAAACCCTGTTCCGCAGCCAATGTCTGCAAACACCATTTCCCTTGTAAGTTCCAACTTTTCAAGAATACTGGCCGGGTCTAAGATTTTCACTCTTTCAGGATCATCAAGTATCCCAGCCTTCTTTGCATCGAATTTATGAACCATAGTTTGAATTGTTTGGGTTTAAATTATAAAGACTACACGAACCTTGGTCTTGCTGACAACTTCACGGAAAGCGGATGTCTCTTGAATGGGAAGCCAGCTACTTCTTTTGATATCCTTTCATTGAGTTCCTCAATACTCATTTTGACATTAGCAGGCTTGTTCGGGGCTGATTCGCTCCGTACCGTTACGCTAAGATTCCCGCCCGTTACTTCTTCATCGCCAACCACAGCCACATATGGTATCCAATCTTTTCCAGCATCGCGGATCTTTTTACCCACGGTCTCTTCACGGTCATCGATATCCACTCTGCCGTTTATTTCTTGTGCCACCTTTTCGGCAAATCCCATATGCTTATCTGCAACCGGGATTACGCGTACCTGCGTAGGTGAAAGCCAGACCGGGAACATGGGGACAATCCCCTTCTCTGAGTTCATGCTCGCCTTCTCAAGAAGCGCATAGATGCATCTTTCTATGGCGCCGCTTGGTGAGCAGTGCAGGATAAAAGGTCTTTTTTCCGCGCCTGTCTTGTCGATGTACTTTATGCCGTAGCGTTCCGCATTCTCGACATCTATTTGAACTGTTGACAGGGCGCTTGCCTTGTCTATAGCATCGATGAAATTGAACTCGAATTTGAGTACAAAATAAAAGAATCTCTGGTCCCAGAGTTCTATCAATACTGGTTTGTTGACGGTTTTGACAAGACCAACTATGAAATCCCTGTTCTCTTCATAGAAATCCCTGGTAAAGCGGATGGCCACTTCATAATCATTCAAGTCAATCCCGATCTTTGAAAGTACATTAATGCACATATTGTACTGTTCATTGAACTGCACCATTGCCTCATCCATATCCCTGCACAGGGAATGCATGTCAGTCATCGTGAATGCCCGAAGCCTCCGCAAGCCCACAAGCTCGCCGCTTTGTTCTTTTCTGAAGCTGTAGCGTGTAAGTTCAACCATGCGAAGAGGAAGGTTCCTGTAAGATATAGTCATGTCATGGTTCATGAGGAACTGCCCAAAACATGCCGCAAAGCGCAGGAATAGCTGTTTCTTGTCAGCTTCGATTGAGTACTGGCGAGCAGGGAAGCGGTCAAGGTATTTCTTCAATGTTGGATGGTTCATGTCATACATTATCGGAGTCTCGACTTCCATGGCTCCCATCTTTGCGGTTTCATCGAGCACATAAGTCTCAATAAGGCTTTTCATAAGCCGCCCTTTCGGATAAAATCTCATGTTCCCTGCATCTGAGCCCGGTTCGTAATCAGCAAGCTCAAGTCGTCTCATAAGCTCAACATGCGGCGGGATCTTGTCAACTGCGCGACTCTTGTGAATTTCATAATCCACGAATTTCTTAAGATTAGCATGACCTATAAAATCAAACTCATCTGGTTTCAGGAGGTTGCCATCAGGTGTCAGGATGTGCCAGTAGGATGTTGCTTTTGCTTCAGATTTCAGGGCTTCGGAAACGACTTCTTCTTTTTCCTTTACTACCATTACGCATTTTTCCTCGCCGGATCTTATCGTTCTTGAAAGTTCGGAGAGGGGATGCCCTTTGCATTTAATTGTGAAGGATTTATACCACCCAAATGGCGCGCGTTTTACTTCAAAGGAAGCTTCTTTTAATAATTCTTCAATTTTCTTGAGGGTTTCGACCGCGGTTTTTGGTGATGAAAGGTTGGAACTGAGATGTGCATAAGGATATAGCATCACGCGGTTTGTCTTTACCTGTTCTGTGACTTTTTTTATCTCAAAGACAGTTTTCCCTGCGGCATTTTCGATCTGGTCTTCGTCACTTTTTTCAACAGCCACAAAAACCGTGAGAACCTCTTCCATCCTCCCCTTCTTGAGGTCATCATCTATTTTCTCAGCAACAGGCGTGCTTTTTTTTGTTTCATATTCTATGAAATCAGAATGAATAAGTAGTATCTGCATTATATCACTTTAACGCATCTACACAGCAATTAAGCTTAAAGTTTCACTTTTTTAAGCTCTTTTTCACCTTTTCTGCAAGATCTTTCCCAAGCCGTTTTGATTCTTCAAGATCTTTCTCCTCAGGCTTATACTGGACGCGCAACACTGGATCAATAACTTTTATTCCAATCTCCCGCATTTTCTCTGCGACCAGACCTGGTGCTTCGCCGCTCCAGCCGTAAGAGCCAAAAGCTGCTCCGGGTTTTCCTGAAACATTTGCTTTTCCAAGGCTATCGATAAATTTTTCCATTGGCGGCAGCATCTTATAATGAAACGTTGATGACCCTATCGCAATAGCATCAGCAGATTTTATATCGTCTATCTTTGCTTCATGAAAATTAAAAGCTTCTGCGTCAATATTTCTTGATTTTGCACCTTCAACGATGGCATCAGCCATAGCTTTTGTATTCCCCGACGTACTTAGATATACTACAACTATTTTTGGCATATTTTTCCTCCCGGACATATGAGGGGGATGTTCACTATCCCTCTCTCATTATAAGATTTGAAATGATAATAGATAAAACTTCCTTTCGAAAAATTCCAGAATCAGAAAATCCATGCTTATTTAAGGCATGGCAACAAAATATAAAAAGGGAAAATGATCAAAGAGGTTTGAATATGATAAAGTATAAATGCACTGTCTGTGGCTATGTTTACGACCCTGAAAAAGGAGATGCGCCAGGAATAAAGCCTGGCACTGCCTTTGAAGACCTGCCGGCTGATTGGGTATGTCCTGATTGCGGAGTAGGAAAGGACATGTTTGAAAAGATGTGAGCCAGAGCGAATGATTGTCCCTCTGTTCACATCTTACCATTTGTCTCCCGGCAGGTATACATATCCTGCTTCTCCTGGCGTTGTACCTATTTGGCTTTTCCGGGTTTCCTTAACTTGTCCCGCCTATTTTTATCTTTCCTCCCCCAATAGAGAGTTTTGTTTCTTTTGAAATATTAAGCCCGACCCCACTATTTCCATCAATATCCATACCTACTTTGATGTTTGTCTTTATTGTTCCTCTGTTTATTTTGACATTTTCTTTGGAACTTACATCTACATCAGCGTTCTCTCTTGTTTCTAATTTAACGACAGGAGCAAAGATGTACTCTCCATTTCCTGTTACATGCAATGATTCGTTTGCAATAAAATCAAACGTTGCTGTTGATGTTGAGCTTGCGTTTACTGTTAATTCCCCAACAATTTTCAAATCTCCAGAAGGCAGTTTAGCTTCATGGTCACCTGACGTATCTGTAACGACAACTTTTGAAGTCATCAAGCGAACTTGCTGGTATGTTCCTGTTTTCAGGCTGACATCTGCAAGAAGCGCCTGGCTTCCTTCCGTTTTGAGTTTGAGAAGATCATAAGTCTGCGGTGTTGACGATACATTTACCCACCCTTCGGCCGCGCTATGCACCTGTACGCTATCTATAGTCACTTTAACACTGCTAACAGTACCCATATCTGCAGCAGCATCTTTTATGATAAATACAGCTCTTCCCAGTCCGCCTGTTTTTATCTTTTCTCCCTCGATAGAGAGTTTTGTGTCTTTTGAAATATTAATCCCGACCCCAATATTTCCATCAATATCCATGCCCACTTTGATGTTTGTCTTTATTGTTCCTCTGTTTATTTTGACATTTGCTTTGGAACTTACATCTACATCAGCGTTCTCTCTTGTTTCTAATTTAACGACAGGAGCAAAGATGTACTCTCCATTTCCTGTTACATGCAATGATTCGTCTGCAATAAAGTCAAATGTTGCTGTTGATGTTGAGCTTGTATTGACTGTTAATTCCCCAACAATTTTCAAATCTCCAGAAGGCAGTTTAGCTTCATGGTCACCTGACGCATCTGTAACGACAACTTTTGAATTCATCAAGCGAACTTGCTGGTATGTTCCTGTTTTCAGGCTGACATCTGCAAGAAGCGCCTGGCTTCCTTCCGTTTTGAGTTTGAGAAGATCATAAGTCTGCGGTGTTGACGATACAGTTACCCAACCTTCTGTTGCGTTATGCACCTGTACGCTATCTATAGTCACTTTAATACTGCTAACAGTACCCATATCTGCAGCAGCATCTTTTATGGTAAATACAGCTCTTCCTTGTGTTGTGGTTGGTGCTTGGAGGCACCCTGCCAGGAGCACTACAGCAATAAGAGCAAAAACAGTAAGTATTTTTGTTCGATTCATATCTTTCACTCCTCATTAATTAAGAAAACAATCATTTTCTAATTATTCCGAAGATACAATATAACTAGAAAACAACTGTAAATATTACATGTGTTTGTCAATAGATAACTTTTGTGGTTATCTATGACTTAACCTTCTTTTTGATAAATGTACCATTTCGATACTCCTCGAAGGCTACCTCTAATTCTTCCTGAGTGTTCATAACGATGGGTCCATGCCATGACACGGGTTCACCAAGAGGTTTACCAGATATCAAAAGGAAACGCAGATCCTTATCATCCGCTGTTATTTTTACGTTATCTCCATCTTTGAAAATCACGAGATGCTCATTTGCGATCGATCTACTTTCCCCTGATCCGAAATACCCGCTGCCCTCGATAACATAAGCAAAAGCCCTGTAGCCCTTTTTGATACTGTGTTCGAATTCTGTATCGGATGCCATTGTAACTGCCCGTTAATTCCCTTTGGCATCTCCTGGTGGATTATGCCGCTTCCTGCTGTCATCCACTGGACGTCTCCCGCTGTGATAATACCTTTATTTCCCATACTGTCCCCGTGTTCCACTGTGCCTTCCAGCATATAAGTGACGGTTTCAATGCCCCTGTGAGGATGCCACGGAAATCCGGCTATGTAGTCGGCTGGATTATTGGAACGGAAATCGTCAAGAAGCAGGAATGGATCCAGTAATGGAACTTCATTGTTGCCAAATGCTCTTTTCAGATGGACACCTGCGCCTTCGATAGTTGGTTTGCTTGTTGATATTGATTCAATTTTCCTGTTCATTGCTATATTTAAAACTCTCCGAAAACCTGTGCCCCCATATGAACAACAATACCGTCTTTTGTGATCTTATAAGGTTTAATTGCATCCGAATGTTCCGTCATCCGCATCTTTGATACCTCTATCAATCGGATGACAGATTTCATATCACTTCCTCGAAGATTTCTAAGTGTTATTACCCCGTCAGCTATGTACTCTATCAATCCGAATCGTGATTGGTACGGTGATTCCTTGCTTGATTCAGACACAATCATAGATGTTGTTCCACTGTCTTTTATTAATTCAATAAGATTAAACAACTGTTGTCTTCTTTCTCCTTCATTATCAAATATCATTTCATACAGGGTAATAGGATCAATCACAAGCCTACTCGGAGCAAATTCTTTTATGATTTCGGGTAATTCACTTTCGATTTTTGTAACCGCAGTCTTAAGACCTGACGGGTTCAACCGGATTAATTTAAGGGCCCCGTGCTCGATATGGGGCATAAGATCCCATCCAAATAAAGCTGAACATTTAATGAGGTCTTTTTCTTTTTGTTCAATGCTTATATAAATACATTTTTCACCTTTGACCAGACCCGAATAAACGAATTTCAATGCCAGTGTGGATTTGCCTGTTCCGAATCCCCCTATTATGGCAGTAACAGAACCCTTCGGTATCCCTCCAGACAACATTTCATCAAGATCTGCAATACCAATTTCGACGCGTTCCATGTTATCATTACACCTTATATCTTAATTATTCGACCTACCTTTTCCCAAAAGATACTATCTGCTTAACATTGGTAACCTGAAAGCCAGTATCAGGCATGATCTTAATTTCAAAGTTCGCGATATTATCCTTCTCCAGGGTTGGAAGAAGTCCCCCAAACTTTTTAATATACATGATTTGCTGTCTCTGTGCAACGCCAGTTTCCACCCAATCAAAAACCAGCGCCCCATCGGCGCAATCTATAATAGATTCTTCTTTTCGCCTCTCAAAAACATTCTTGCTCAATATGGCATACACAACGCCGTTCCACTGTTTAGCCTTCTTTTGCAGCGCTCTTAAGAAAAATAAAAACTCGTTCCATTTCTTGAATTCTTCAAAATATTGGGCAAGCGAAGTTAACGAATCAATGATAATAAGACTATCCGATGCGTTCTTATCAAGAAAAGAAACAAGCCCGTCCAGAAGATTTTCATCTGCCATAGGTTCACGGAGCGTCTCAAACGATAATTTTTCAGATATCCATTTAGAAGGAACGCATGAATTTGAGAAAAATTGCTTTGAAAAATCCTGGAAATTTATTCTATCTTTGATCGCTGAACTATACTCTTTTGAGAAACCAAATGCTATTTCGTTGATAATATCTTCTTTTGATCTTGTCATTGAAACATAACATTTTTTTTGTTCAGGCTGGCTCATGATCATGGAAGTGTATGCGAACTCAATGTTGCCGGCTCCAATCTCGCCCAGAAGTACTATGAACGAACCTGATGGAAATCCACCTTTTATAATGGGGTCTAACGATTTAATACCAGTGGCTATTCTGTGTTGTTCCATAACTCCAAAAAAGATATAAGTAATTAAACATATTTAAACATATTTAAATTAAATTGATAACATTTGCAGATTAACAGGGGTTAAATTAATGAATCACAAAAAATCATTGTTAGGTTTCTTGAAGAAAGCCTTGCCTGATATACCTCCATACGAATTTTCAAAACACGGCGCTCTTCTAATTTCGGAATTACCAGAAGATTTCCATGAAATTGAGCAATATTGGATTAATCAACCATATATACGTGTTCATATTCTAAATAAAATCCGGGTTAAAGAATTGATATATTATGTTATGGAGCCTGCGCTTTCATCTTTTGAGAGACTGCTTCTTGAGAAAATACATGAGGATCTGCTGGATATACTGACAGAAGAAAAAACAATACATAAAGAAAAACAAAAAAATGAGATATTAAAAGATCATGTCCCGAAGCTACTGAACCAATATTCAAAATCATTGAAAGAACAGACAATATATAAAATATTATATTATTTGGACAGGAATCTTCTAGGTTATGAGAAAATCCACTCACTGATGATTGATCCCATGATAGAGGACATATCCTGCGATGGCGTTGGTATACCGATTTTTCTATTTCATAGAAAATACGGGAACATAAAAACCAATATTATATTTGATGAAATTGAGCTTAATTCGTTTGTGATCAAATTATGCCAGAAAGGACGCAAACACATATCACTTGGTTCACCGCTCATTAATGCTACACTCCCGGATGGGTCACGTCTTCAGGCTACGTTCGGGCGTGACATAACTACACGAGGAAGTTCATTTACCATAAGAAGATTCAAAGAAGATCCACTTACTCCGATTGACCTCATAAATTTCAAAACGTTTTCTTTAGAACAGATGGTTTATCTGTGGCTTGCGGTAGAAAATAACAAAAGCCTCCTGATCGCAGGCGGTACCGCATCCGGAAAAACGTCAACGCTGAATTCCATTTCATTGTTCATTCCGCCGGCATCAAAGGTTGTGACCATAGAAGACACACGGGAACTTACATTGTACCATGAGAATTGGATAGCTGGAGTAACAAGAGAGCCTTTTGCAAAGGGCGAGAGTGAAATTGAGATGTTCGATCTGTTAAAAGCTGCATTGCGCCAGAGACCGGAATATATAGTCGTGGGCGAGGTCAGGGGCAGTGAAGCGCGTACTCTGTTCCAGGCTATGAGTACAGGGCATACTACATATTCCACTATACATGCCGGGGATGTTCAGGATGTTATCAACAGGCTGGAAAATGAACCAATAAATGTTCCACACGCTATGCTAAAGGCGCTTGACATAATTACCGTCCAGATCCAAATTGTTGTAAATGGGAAAAAAAGCAGGAGATGCCAACAATTAGTAGAGATTACAGGTCTTGATCCCCGCACAGGCAATATAAGGATCAACGATATGTTCAAATGGAATCCACTGTCTGACAATTTTGAAAAAGGCGGAGAATCCTATGTAATGAGCAATATCATGCATGATAAGGCATGGAGTGCGGATCGATTATATGATGAAATCGAAAACAGAAAAGCTGTTCTTCAGTACATGATAAACAACAATATCCGTGACTATAAGAGTTTTGCAAAGATAATCAATGCATTCACTATCGACACGCAAGATGTCATGACGAAACTGAAAAATGATCAACTAAAAGAGCTTGCTAAATTATGATCAGTTCAGACATCGGAAATATACTTTTTGGAAAATGGGTATATGCCAGGACGTATAATGATCTTAGAGAAAATATAAGGAAAGCGCATATTGCACGAAATGTGCATGGATATGTTTGCAGTTCTTTGGTCTATGCACTCATCGCAAGCTTAATATTCCTTTTTTTTGGCTTCATCATAGCAAGTCATCTGACACAAAACAACTTCATGATATTTTCAATAACCGCAATTTCAGGATTGGCATCAGGATATTTTACTTATAGTTTATTGATTTTTTATCCGTCTTTTATGGCGACAAACCGGTCATATCGAATTGATGAGTCCATGAACCATTCTGTTACGTATCTTTACGCATTGAGCAGGGGCGGAATGAACATACTTGATATGTTCAAGTCTTTAAGTTCATACACCCATATATATGGCGGTACTGCGGAAGAAATAGCTCTGGTCGTCCGGGATATGGAATTTTTCGGGATGGACATAGTGACTGCTCTTAATAATGCAAGCCAGAGGACGCCTTCAAAGAAGTTCAAGGATTTTATCGATAATCTACTCTCAGTGATAAATAGCGGAGGGGACTTAAGTGGGTTTTTTAAAAGCAGATCTGAATTCTATCAGGATACATCTGCGCAGGATCAAAAATCTTTCCTTGAGACTCTGGGGGTTTTTGCTGAAGTTTATGTAAGCGTCCTGGTAGCAGCGCCTTTGTTCCTTATCGTAATAATAGTAGTAATGGGATTACTGCAAGGCGGAATAGAATTGTATTTATCGATAATAATATATGCTGTAATCCCCATTGGCACCCTGCTTTTTTTAGTACTGGTAGACACAATTTCAGGTATCAGTGAAGAAGTGCCTGTCATCTATACCAGTGTCAAAAGGCTGGAGGTTTATAAAGACACCCCACAACTACGGGTTGAACCGTCATACGAATCTGCAGAAATAAATAGCCTGGAATGGTATGAAAAACGATCTAAAATAAAAAAGATCCTTCTTCATCCCTTTAAAATATTCTTTGAAAACCCTGATAAAACATTCATCATTACCATACCAATTTCTATTATCTATCTATTTTTCAGTATAAGAGATTCAGGAATGACAGTCCAGTCTTTAAAAATGGCAGATAACTATTTTTTAATGGCCACTTTATTCATCATTACTCCTTATGCTATTTTTTTTGAGCTGCGAAAACGCAAATTAAGAACACTTGAAGAAAGAATGCCTGATTTCTTAAAACAGCTTGCAGGCATGAATGAAGCCGGATTGACACTTACACAGGCTATTGCATACACGGCTGAATCAAACCTTGGAGTGCTTACTTATGAGATAAAAAAGATACACCGTTCTATTGAATGGGGTACGATAACTATCGATGCGTTATTGAAATTTGAAAAAAGGATTGAGTCAAGCGCAATTTCAAGGGTGATCACACTTATTGCAAAAGCTAGCGAATCAACAAGCGATATTCGAGGTGTCCTGTCTATTGCAGCTAAAGATGCAGATATTGGACAGCGGTTGAAAACAGAACGGTTCTCTAGCCTGTTAATATATGTCATGATCATCTATCTATCATTTTTTGTATTTTTATTCATAATTGTTGTGCTTCTTGTGTATTTCCTTGCAAAAATGCCATCTGGCAGCGAGGCATCCATGTTTAAAACATCAAGTCTTGCCAATATAAAAACACTTTTTTATCATGCTTCCCTGTTACAGGGATTTTTTTCAGGGCTTATCGCAGGACAGATGGGTGAAGGAAACTGGCGTGGCGGATTGAAACATTCTATATTGATGCTGGTCATAGCATATGTCGTATTTGCATTTTTCCTGCAAGGGGTTGGATGAGATGAAGCAAAAAGTTTTTCGAAATATTTTAAACTGCGAATCAGCAGTAAGTGAGATCATTGGCGCCATCATGCTTCTGGCAATTGCGGTTGGTATGATCGCGCTTATACAGACGCAGTCTGTGCCCGAATGGAATAAAGCGATAGAATTTGAACATTCAAATAAGGTATATGATGATTTCCTTAAATTAAAATCCAATATTGAAGAAACGGCGCTTTACCAGTTCCCAAGATCAAGCGTCATTCATATGGGGGCACATTATCCCAACAGGTTGATATTTATTAATCCGGCTGATGTGTCAGGAACTATCACATCGGATAGGAATGCGTGGATCAATATAAGCTACTATAATTCAAACGGCACTCGCGGTAATATTAGTAATCTATCGAGCAGTATAACATTTCGACCTAACTACAATTATCTTATGAATTCTCCGACTCTGATATATGAAAATGGTCTTGTTATAAAAGATTTTGGCATTAACAATTTTACAGATAACATCCAGCCCTTTTTTATGAAGAATGCTATTAATATTATTATCTTTGACTATCCTTCTGATTCGGAATCATCTTCAACTTTAAAAGTGATCAACCCATATCCCCAATATAAAAACACAACGACTAACAATACAAATATATCAGTTAATTTTTCTTCAAGTTATCCTGAATTATGGAATGCCTCCTTGAGACACGATGGTTTTAATTCCACTATTTCTGGAAAGTTTATAAATTTCACTTATCCCACCGGAAATATTACAATAAATATCTATGGTGTCAATGTTTCCCAGGTTTCCGGAATCGGAGCGCCAAAATAGCGTTTGATGCTATGATCAAGAAAAATTCTGTTGGTTTTTTAGATTCTGAATCTGCAATAAGCCTTCTCCTAGGGACCGTATTACTTCTGGCAATAATGGTTGCAGTGATCTCAATGATACAGGCGCAATCTGTCCCGGAATGGAATAAGGCGGTTGAAGTGGAACATTCCGATGCGGTATATTATGATTTCCTGAAAATAAAATCAAGCATTGAAGAAATACCTGTATCCGAGTTCCCAAGGTCAGATACTGTCCATATGGGCGTTCATTATCCTGCAAATTTGATATTTCTCAATCCACCTGATACTTCAGGTACTCTTACTTTGAAAAAAGATACATGGATCAATGTGAGTTATACAGATAGTAGCAATAACCGGATATTTTTTAATAATTCATCGACTCATATAATATTCAATCCAAATTATAATTATGTTACTAACGCGCCACTGATCGTTTATGAGCATGGTCTGGTAATCAAGGAATTTGAAAATTATATGTATACAGATGCAGATCAGAATATTTTTTCAAATGAATCCTTAAAAATCCCGATTCTCGACTCTCCTGAAGAATCCATATCTTTATCAGATATAAAAGTCTTGAATTTTTTTCCGCAATCAATAACCACAACAACTAACAATTCAAATGTATCAATCACATTATATACTAATTATCCTCAATTGTGGGATGTTCTCTTGAACCGTTCCAATCTGACCTCGACTGGTTTGATTTACACTATAGATGGAAATAAAATAACTGTCAATTATTCTTGGAATATTTCTATTAATATCCGTGTTGTTAATGGTTCAATTCCTCCTGTTACTCCTATACCAATCTATGAGACTACACCGCCTGCGAGTGTAACCAACCTTATAAACGCAACCTACGAGCCAATGAGTATCAACTGGACGTGGACTGATCCTGCCGACTTTGACTTTGATCATGTAGAAGTCTATATCGATGGTTTACCACATGGCACAGTTGCAAAAGGTGTACAGTCTTTCAATTCCAGCTACTTCAAACCCAACTCGTCGCATACGATAAGTACCCGCACGTGGGATACTTCTGGCAATGTGAATGCGGCCTGGGTCAACAGTACATCATCCACATCCTCTCTGTTTACCTATGTGTTTGATTTCCTCATTAAAACTAATGGAACTGTCACGAACGAGGTTAATGCAAAAAATGCAAGCGATGGCGGCGCTACGGCTAATTTAAGCAAAGTGGCTTCCGTCGGAACCAATGGCACATATAATTACACAAATGTTACCAGTTATATTAGGACAAATGGAAATATTACAAACTTTGTTAATATGCAGAATGCCTCTGATACGGGAGCTTTTGCCAACCTGACTGAGGGGCAGGCTTTGACAAACCAGAGTGATAGGACAATTAACCCGACTAAGACAAATACAACCGGAATGCAATCAGGTTCCTACACCCCATCAAATCTCACTTCTAATGATGGGGCGATAGACATCACTATCCCTGGAGGGGTGAGATAATGAAGCTTATTTCAATTATGATAATTGCAGTGCTCGCATTGTTTCTCATGGCGGGGGGGGCGAGTGCGGCGCCTGCAGCAGACGGGGACGGAACAATGACAGTCAGCCCGACAAGTGTGACTGCAGGTAGTACCTCAAACTCTTTTACCTTCACTTTCACCGGAGGTCTCGGGAACTTCGGTAGTGGCGCTCAAGTTACAATCATTGTTCCCTCTGGATGGACAGCACCTCAAAGTACAACCTCGTCGTCACCGGGATATGTCAGTGTTGCGCTTGTTTCCTGCGGTAGTGCTAGCTTGGGCACCATCACTGGCTCAGGTCCCTGGACTATTCCTCTATCTATGAATTGTAATGGAGGTAAAAGCTTCACGGTGACATATGCTGGAGGGGGAACCAAGGTGACTGCACCGAATACGGCTGGTTCCTACACGTTCACAACCCAAACGAAAATTAGTGGTGGGACATTAACAAACATTGCTAGCTCCCCAACAATCACGGTTACTCCAACGACTGCAAGCAAGCTGGCATTTACGTCTTCGGCGGTAACGGTGACGGCAGGTGTGGCTTCGAGTTCGATCACGGTGCAACGGCAGGATCAATATGGCAATCCGGTTACAGCAGAATCGACGAGGACGGTCACCCTGACGAGTACTTCAAGTGGGACTGTAACATTCAATCCGACTTCTTTATCAATTGCGAGCGGTTCAAGCACTGCAAGCTTCACATATACTGATACGAAAGCTGGGACACCGACGATAACAGCGGCAAGTACGTCGCCATCGACCATCACATCTGCCATGCAGCAGGAGACGGTGAATGCGGCGGGTGCAAACAAGCTGGCGTTTGGTGTTCAACCGAGCACGACCTCTGCGGGTTCAGCGATCAATCCGGCAGTTACGGTGATCGTGCAGGATCAATATGGCAACACCGTGACCAGTGACAGCAGCACCGTGACAATTAGCAGCGGCACAACTGCGTTTACGGGCAGCACACTTACTGCAACTGCCTCCAGCGGGGTGGCGACGTTCAGTAACATCAAACCCACAACGTCAGGCACATCCAACACTCTGACTGCCAGTGACGGCTCATTGACAGGTGTGACATCGAATACGTTCACTGTGAACAAGGCCACACCAACGATCACGTTTGGCACCGCTCCTACCCCAACATATCTGGGCGGCACCTTCACAGTCAGTGCTTCAACGAACAATACCGACAGCAGTACGCTGACTTACAGCTATGTGAGTGGTCCGTGTGCATTCGTAAGCGGTTCCACTTTTAGTTCAAGTGGTGCAGGCACTTGCATTGTGCAGGCCAGCGGTGCTGCGACAAGCAACTTCAACGCGGCTTCAGCCCAGCAGAATGTCGCCATCGCAAAGGCGACTCCGACCATTTCGGTAAGTAATTCACCTGTCATCTATAACGGCGCTGCCCAAGCTGCAACCTTCACCGGTTCCGTGGGAGGCACTGTCAGCAACGTCAAATATGGTGGTTCATCGACTATGCCGACCAACGCCGGCACCTATGCGGTCACGGCGAACTTTACTCCGACCGATACGACAAACTACAGCAGCCTTTCCAGCGCATCTGCCGGCAACTTTGTCATCAACAATCCCGTACCGACTACTTCGAGCATCTCGCCATCGAGCAAGACAGTAGGCGCGGCACAATTTACAATGAACGTTACCGGAACGAACTTCGTATCAGGCTCGGTAGTGCAGTTTAATGGATCGAACAGAGCGACAACGTATCTAAACGCCACCGCTCTCAGTGCCACTATTCTTACGAGCGACCTGACGACCGTGGGAACATTCAATATCACTGTATTCAATCCCGCACCAGGCGGCGGGTATTCGAATAATCAGACGTTCACATTAACTGTAACCTCAACGTATTCTCTGGATACCACCTATACATTCACCGAAACAAACTCAAGCTCAACATGGCAGAGCATAAGCATAAAGGATAGTTCTTACGCGGATGCACTCGCAAATGTCAGCATACTCAATTTCACAAGCGGCCGTTGGGAATCGATTCTCACCAACCCATTCACTGGCGGCACATCTCCAGGTGAGCATGTAAATGTCATTAAAGGAGCAAGCGGCAACGCCAGCAATTACGATGCTGGAGGCGGTCAGATAAAAATCAGGTACAACTGGACTAATTCTACATCAAATAATAGTCTGGGTGTAGATATGATAAATGTGACTGTATTATACAGCCAACCAAATTTCCTTCTTAACATTACCACAAATACAACCTCTGTCCCTGTTGATAATCAATACTACCTTGAAATAAACTACAGCCGCGATGCAAATGAGACCTACAGCATCTATGTCTGGAATGGCAGCGCATGGAACAACAGGACGACCCTGAATGCCACACCTGGAAATTGGACTGTAATGAACTATACATTGAACTCTGGAGAAAACAATAGCGGGAAACCACTCATAAGATATCTCGATAATAATCCTTCAGGGACTTCCCAGGGTAACATCTACATCGATTACCAGCGTATTCACGGCATCACTGCCGGACTTCCATCCAATTATTATCTCAATATTACGACCAATACGACAAATGTTCCGCAAGCTTACAGTGCAGAGCTACAGTTAAAATATAATATTTTCGGCGATAATTTTACAGTCCAGATAATGAACACTTCATCGGGATGGGAAAACGTTACAATTCTTAATGCTACAGGTATGCCTTACCGAAATATTACTCTCAATTCAAGCTGGCTAATTCCGGATGGGACGTTCTCTGGCAATGTGGCCTCAATAAATCGATATTATGTAAATGTTCGCTATCTTGACGTAAATCAAAGTGTTAATGGTACGCTATATCTTGATTATCAGAGGATTTACAATGTTTAGGTAATTCTTAATTCAGCTCGATTCAGGTCAAGCCATAAACTTATATATTTTTCAGTAATATAATAGTATATCTGAGGTTAGAGATTTGGAATATATTGAAACAGAGTTAGCTAATTTACCGAAGAATTTTATTGTTCTTTTAGTCTCAAGTTCAAGTCATTATCAGGAAAATAACCTGAATATATTGAAATTATTACTCAATGATCGAAAAATGTCAGGTATTTATATCAATGTGACCAAGAGTTGTGATAATATTTCCGATTTAATGAGATCAAATGGTATAGATATCTCACGACTTTTTTTCATAGATTGCGTAACTTTAAATTCAGGATTTAAACCTGTTAAAAAAGACACGTGTTTGTATGTGAATTCGCCATCTGACCTCACAGAAATCTCGATTGTTCTTGATCAACTTGTCCAGACAAATACAACTGAAGGCAAGTTTCTTTTTTTAGATTCGCTTTCTACCCTCCTTATCTACAACTCACCAAATATAACAAGCAAGTTCGCACATTTCCTGACAGTCAAATTGAGGCAGTGGAAAATCACAGGAATCTTAATAACTCTTGAAAAAGAAACTGATGAGAAATTACTTTCGTTAATAAGTCAATTCGCCGACAAGATAATTTATCCTGAAAGGGGGTATATTGATGGTAAATAAACCGAATGAAACGACAGTGAATAGATGGATAGTTATACTGGGTATAATTTTATTCATAATAATTTACGTGATTGCAGTTGAGAACAAAGGTAATGTAAACATTGATGATAAAAGTACTGTCCTTTTAAAAGAGATTTCCGGGATTTCGAATGAAATTGATAACTGGCTGTCGCGTGGGGTGTCTGACACCCTTTTCTTGAGCACTGAAGAAAATATCCTAAGTTATTCTGAGAAGTCCGATATCGACCAAATAGATGAAGCTACTGCTCTTTTTTTATCATACGCAAAAGCGAAGAAAAAATTTTATCAATTAGAATATTTAAACGAAACCGGACATGAGCTTATCAGGATAAGTTACGATCCACAGATTTCCGATTATAAGGCTGTGCCATATGAACAATTATCAGATTTAAATGATGTTTCATACTTCAAAAAAACAATGGAGTTAGAAAAAGGCAAATATTATATTTCAGATATTCACCCGATAAAACTGTCCCCTTCTGGAGTACCTGATGAAGTTACACTAATATATGCAACGCCTGTTATCAATTCAACCGGCTTCAGGAAAGGAGTTGTGGCCGTTAGATTACGAGTTGATTTGTTACTGGACAGTATACATGAAAGGGTGATTGAAGAACCTGATAAAGAGTATTACATAGTGGATCAAGATGGATATTATATTTATAATTTAAAAAATAGAACTAAAGAATTTGGACAATACACTGGAACTGGCGAGAATCTAATAAAAGATTATCCGATCAGATCCCCAACGATGTTATCCGGGGCAGACGGAGAGTTGCTGAATATTAATACCGGGCTCGCAGTATTTCGCACTTACCACTATAACCCTTCCAATCTGTCGCAATATATTGTGATAATTGGTGTTAACAAATTCGCATTGTTCTATCAAATGCTGCTTGATGGCATTGTGATGGTTATTGGCTTATTATCATATTTTTTGCTTATTTATGCATACAGGAATTTCATACACGGCGATTTCAAACGGTTACTTCGCTCAATGATTTTGATAATAACATTATTTGCCATATACAAAACCCTTGAAATTTCTGAAACATATTTTGAGGAACTAAAAGGAATGTTTATTGTTGAGCAAACAGCATTGATCCTGAGTATTTTGATGATTATTGTGTTTGCTAATCAACTCCTCGAATTTTCTAAACTGTATGGATTCGCGGATAAAAAAACATTCAAAAAATAACAATAAAAAAATCTTACATCTACTGATGTGGTTTCAAATCAGTAGATTTTATTTCATCAAGAACTTTTGATATCAATGTTTTAGCATTCTGGAGATGGGCTGTGCCGCTTCCTGCCAGTTGGGTGAAATTATCCTGTATGAAAACCTCATTCTCCTGCAACAGGTAAACGTAATAAACAAGTATGCCCCAATAAATAATAGCTCCAATGAACATTGCACCTGAAATTGCAAGCAACTGGTAATATATTATCGCAGTTGTCATTCCACCGGGTCTTAAAATATCAATTGCAGAAATAAAATTATATAATATTATCAATCCTAAAATTATCGGTATGATACCGAGTATTAACAGGTTATTCTTGTTCAGTCTCATATTACCATCTGCTTATAATATGTAAATTCACTATTTAAATCTGCCTGAGAAAACTTATTTGCCTGATAAGAGGATGTAGGCCATATGAAAACCGTTTATCTTGCCGCCCCGCTTTTTTCCGAAGGTGAGTGCGATTTTAACAGAAAACTGAAAGGTGAAATGCATAGCCTTGGCTTTAAAGTTTTCCTTCCACAGGAAGATTCTAACAATTTACATGATATGACTGACAGACAGAAGATAATTTTCGGTAAGAACCTGAAGGGAATCGAAAAATCGGATATACTCGTTGCAGTGATAGATGGTGCAGATGTTGATTCCGGAACAGCATGGGAGATAGGTTACGCATTTGCAAAAGGCAAACCTGTGATCGGCTTGCGAACTGATTTTAGAACACTTGGCATTGAAGGAACCGTGAATCTTATGATAGAGCATTCTGTGATCATGTGCATGAGCATTTCGGAATTATTAAATCATTTAAAGTCAATGACAGATGCATGAAATGAACGAATATCATTTGAGCAAGCAATTTTCAAAACCCGAAGATGGGGAATATGTACCCATAACGTTCATTGAGTTCAAACGGAAAACTGTGGGCTGGTCCAATGAACTAAAAAGAAGCGTTTTTATCGAGAATGAGGAGGAAAAAGGAAAGCTAAAAAGGGTGAGAGAAGTAAACCTGATGATTGCGATAAACCATCTTTCAGGAAAAACCTCCTCCATCGAGCTTACGGACGAGGAAAAAGCCCAATTTGAAGAAGTATACAGTTCTTTTCTTAATAAAGGCGGCATGCTGATGTACTCACGCAAAAAGATCGGCACAAAGAACGTATCATTTTTTGAACTTCAGGAAGCACAAAAGAAAGTTATTGATGTGCCCCGGAAAAATCTGCTGTCTGAGATGTTGTAGCGTTTACGTATGCAATATCATACGTCATCGGTTATTGGAGAAAATCTGATAGAACACGGGTTGTGCGGATGCCCACAGATATTGTTATCCATGTAAATCCGTCCGATCCGTGTTCCATTTAGACTAATTTTTGAAAATATGCGAATCTTATACAGCTTGAATTCATAAAATCTCGAAAATTAAATTCCGTTTATGCCGTAAGACTCTAAAATGACTTCGCCGTTCAGATGCCCGGCATGATATGTCTTACCCGTTTCAAGGTCATTTACTGTGATCTCAGCCGGAGCGAACACATTGGCATCAATCTTGAAGAAGTCGTATCCAGCGTCCTTGAAAGTCTTAAAGAAGGGTTTGCCGTAATCCTTGGAGGTGCTGGACGGCACCATTTTGAATTTATCCTCTTCAAATCCCCGCACGGTCAGGAATACTGAGCCATAATATATCACGCTGTCATTTGTGCATCCCATGGCTTTCAGGTCATCCTTTACAACCGGGGCGATTGGCGCGCATCCGGTGCCGCATACGATCTTTGTGGTGTCGTATCCCAGTTCATTGAGTTTAAAAACGGCTGTTTCGACGACGCGCCCAGAAACCTGCACCGAACCTACGATACTGGCTGTTGGCGCGACAAGTGCGACCACATTCTCTGTATCAACATGGCACGCCTCTGCGATAACTTCAATTACCTTTTCATCAGGAAGCTGGTTTGATTCAAGAGCAATAACAGCGTGCTCGTAATCATCTTCATATTTTATTCGCTCAAATGTCTTTTTGGGTTTGAGGGCAAGTGCTCTTGCAGGACCCGAACCCATTGCGAAATACTTATCCACGCTTATTCTCCATCCAGCTTTCTGGGCGCCAAGACAGGCCATCGCAGGGTGATCTGTCGTAACATCTATGAACGCAAGCGGTATATCGTTAATCTTGTGCACGGACATTGAGCAGCCGCCAAATCCACCCATGCAGATCTCGGTGAACATGAGACCCGCTTCATATCCTCCGGGCACGTTTATCCCGCAATCTATCACTTTGCCCCCGTTTTTAAGTTCCATTGCTTTTATCTTTAGTTCTTCCGACCAATCCATCATATCTTCTGCGATTTCCATTGATTTTTCATTGACGCTTAACAAAATAATTCACCACCGAATAGTACACGTAGTTAGTAGGCAAAACAGGCTTATAAGGTTTTTGAATTTTAATTTGTCCCCATTTTTTAATGATTATTCATCATATTGCATATGCTTATATATCGTGGAATTCCATAACTATTTGACGAGTTGAAATGATGAAATTTGATAAGCTGGCTTCAAAAGAAACCATAAGAAAAACAATCGAAGCTTTGAAAGGCCGCAATGTTCATGCTGACCTTGTTGATTCGAAAGAAGATGCATTACAGAAAATAATTAACCTGATACCATCTGGAAAAGAGGTAATGACAGGAGGATCGACTACACTTGATCAGATAGGATTTACGGAAATGCTAAAATCCGGGAAACACCCATGGAAAAACCTGAAAGACCGGATCCTATATGAAAAAGATCCTGCAAAACAAACTGAGCTTCGAAAGATAAGCGTCACAGCTGATTACTTCCTTGGAAGTGTTCATGCAGTTACAGAAACCGGCGAAATATTGATCGTGAATGGGACAGGAAGCGCAATTCCTTCAAATGCTTTCTCTTCGGACAATGTTATCTGGGTAGTGGGGACACAGAAAATCGTACCAACTCTTGAAGATGCTTTCAATAGAGTTCGCAAATATTGTGTTCCATTGGAAGATAAACGAATGAAAAGCTTAGGGTATCAGGGCACCACCATTGGGAAATATCTGATTTTTGAAAGGGAAATAAATGAAAATCGAAAAATAAATCTTATTTTCGTAAATGAAATATTGGGTTTCTGACAGCAACCATTATATCAAACCAGATTGATTTAACACAACTTTACTTGAGTTGATTCGATGATATTTCCGCCAGGCACTCCCACCCAACCAGAGGTAATAGCTCTTGCTTTATCTAAACTGGGAATCCAAAATACTGATATTTTCGTAGATATCGGGTGCGGAAGCGGTTCTGTTTCCATAGCCGCAGCAGGATATGCAAAACATGTGATCGCAATTGACAACAGGGATGAGGCAATATTTGCCTCATCGGCAAATATTAAAGAGTCTAATATAAAGAACATCGAAGTAATAAAGGGAAATGCAGAAATACTGCTTCCAGATATTGAACTTAACTGTGCTTTCATAGGGGGCAGTAAAAATATTGAGAAAATTCTTGGAATATTGATACAAAAAGGAACTGCAAGGTTCGTGGTAAGCGCCGTCATGATCGAGACCGTTGCCCTTGCTCTTGATATTATGAAAAAGAACAATGTTTTCAAGGAATTGTTGCAGATACAATTATCAAGGGGAAATGAGCTTGCAGGCGGTATTATGCTAAAACCTGAAAATCCTGTTTTTCTTATTAGAGGAGAGTCCAGATGCTGATCGGTGTCGGTCTTGGTCCTGGAAACCCGGATCTTCTTACACTTTGGGCTGTCAAGGCGCTAAAAGAAAGCAGGACGGTTTTTGTTCCCGGAAAACTGGCCGAAAAGCTTGTTGCGCCCTATGCTAAAGCACAGATACTTGATTTTCCAATGATACAGGACAAGTTTGAGCTCTTGAAATTATGGGATCAAAATGCAAGTATCGTGGCTTCTGAGGCGCGAAAAGGACTGGTCTCATTTGCAGTTTTGGGTGACCCTAATGTGTTCTCGACATTCTCACACCTTAAAAGGACAATACAGAAAAACCATCCTGAAATAGAAATTATGACCATTCCAGGTGTCAGTTCAATAACAGCGCAGGCCGCACGCACAAATACAAGCATCGACAGCTCATTCGTGGTTAGCGACGGATCGCCTGTAGATACAAAAATAATACTGAAATCAAAACATCCCCAAAATGTAAAAAAAACGTTGATGGATGAGGGTTTCAATGAATTCATTTTTGCGCAAAGGCTGTTCATGGAAAATGAATTGGTGACAGATGAAATCCCGGAGATCGGCGATTATTTCAGCCTTCTTGTCGCAAAACAGACCAGAAAAAATAAAGAGAATCACAGGATCGTCTATTTTGTAGGAGCAGGACCTGGTAATCCCAAATACATAACGGTAAAAGGACGCGAACTTCTTGAATCTGCAGATTTTGTGATGTACGCAGGCTCACTTGTCAATCCCGTCGTCTTAAATTATGCGCATGGTGAAAAACTTGACAGCTTCGGCATGAAACTTGAAGATATAGCCGATATCCTCTCAAAAAAAGTGGATGAGGGAAAAACCGTAGTCAGGCTGCACAGCGGTGACCCTTCGTTATATGGCGCGATAATCGAACAGATCGACAGCCTGAAAAAGCGAAACATCGATGTTGAGATCATACCTGGTGTAACATCACTATTTGCTGCAGCAGCGGCGCTAAAAACCCAGCTTACGATCAACGGTATTACGGAAACTCTTATAATTACAAGACCAGCTGGAACAACGCTTGAAAAAGACTCAATCCGCGAACTTTCCCGCCACAACGCCACAATGGCGATCTATCTTGGAACTGATAAATTAAGGTCGATCACAGAATCAGTGGAATATCCACGGGAAACACCTGCTGCTGTTGTATATCATGCCTCGTGGGAGGATGAATTAGTTATCATAGGAACGATTGGGGATATTGCTGACAAAGTCGAAGCGCAAGGCATCGAAAGATCAGCTATGATAATTATCGGAAATGTACTGAAACCTGAAAATTATAAGAGGTCTCATCTTTATGGGTGAGGTCGCCATAATCGCTTTTTCACGGAATCGCAAAATTGCTGAAAAAATACAGGATATAACCGGCGGAGACATCATCATCTACTCAAAAGATGCCTTCAAACTCGCATTTGAGAAATATGGATCGATAATCGCCATAATGGCAGCAGGTATCGCTGTTCGAAATATAGCTCCTCTTGTGTGCGATAAATGGAAAGATCCGGCAGTTGTGGTCGTAGATTCAGGATTGACATTTGCCATACCGATCCTTGGTGGTCATCATGGTGGAAATATTCTTGCAAAGAAACTTGCCGATGCCGGTTTGATTCCCGTAGTAACGACAGCTACAGAAGTCATGGGAAAAGATTCGGTTGAAGGAATCGCAGATAATCTTGGATGCAGGATAATAAATAAGGATTCAACGAAAAAAGTGAACATGACTTTGCTTGAAACGGATGTTGAAGTTCTTGATATCAAAGGTCCAAAGATCGTAGTTGTTGGAGATGACGTAAGTGTCCTTAAAAGAAATGATAAGATAAATGATATTAAAAGCTTGAGAAATGGGTTGGTCGTCGGAATAGGCGCAAACAGAGGCGTTGACAAATCCGAGGTGATCGAAGCAATAAATGCGGGACTTTCGGAATTGCATGCTAAAATAGGAGATGTAAAATATTTTGCCTCAGCAATGATAAAGGAAAATGAAGAAGGCATTATTGAAGCGGCGCAAGACCTCGAAAAAGAGCTGAAATTCGTTCCCCATGAAATCATTAATTCGATCAAGCCTCCGACACCCTCAAAAGCAAACAGTCTTGGACTAACAGGTGTTTGTGAACCGGCTGCGCTTGCGCTTTCGAATGAAAAAGAACTGATATTAAAAAAGAGGATATACGGAAATGTCACCATCGCTATCGCACGGTAAATTATACATTGTGGGTATTGGACCTGGAGGAATAGAGCATCTTACGAAAAAAGCCCTGGATGTGCTGCTTGGTTCTGAATATATTATCGGGAACGGCACATATCTTGACCAGATAAAGGATATCACCCGGGATAAAAAGATCATACGAAGCGGGATGGGCGGCGAGGTGGAGCGCGCAAGGAAGGCTGTGGAACTTGGAAAAGACCATATTGTGTCTATAATCAGTGGCGGGGATGCGAATGTGTATGGGATGGCGGGCATCGTGCTTGAGGTAGCGCAAAAAGCGGGCGATATCGAAATAGAGGTCATCCCGGGTGTAACTGCAATAAGCGCCGCAGCTTCGCTTCTTGGGGCGCCGCTTATCAATGATTTTGCCATAATAAGTTTAAGTGATCTCCTGACGCCGCAAAAAATGATCGATCAGCGCCTTAAGAGCGCGGCAGAAGCTGATTTTGTGATAGCTATATACAATCCCAAAAGCAGGAGCCGGAAAGAGAATTTTGGAAAGGCGATGAATATCATCCGAAAATACAGGAACGAAAATACACCTGTTGGGATCGTAAAAAGCGCAACACGCGAAGGTGAGTCGGTCATTGCCACAACGCTTGGAAGTTTAATGGAATACGATGATACTATTGATATGAGTACGATAGTTCTTATCGGGAACAGCGAGTCAAAACTATGGAAGAACAGGATAATAACGCCACGAGGATACCAGAGAAAATATGAATATTGATTTTGGCGCGCGGACAAGAGAAGCAAAAGAGATCAACGAGAAAAGCTGGTCAATAGTTGGAAACATTGTGAAAGGAGATACGCCCCAGGACAGAATAATAAAACGCTGCGTGATCGCAACAGGAGATCCTGCATTTTCTGAACTTATGAGATTTAATAACGACCCAATCAATGCGGGTATTGAAGCAATCAAAAACAGCGCTCCAATCTTTACGGACATCAGGATGGCGCAGGTTGGCATCACAAAGCGGGGGCATAAATGCAAGATTCGATGCGTTCTTGAAGAAGGCATAGATATTGCCGAAAAAACCGGAGTTACAAGAACAAGTGCTGGCTTCATGGCTCTTGAGGAAGAACTCAATGGCGCGATAATAGTGATCGGAAATGCGCCATCTGCTGCGCTGACAGTTTGCAGGATGATAGAAGCTGGCCTTCACCCGGCGATTCTTGTTGCGACACCTGTGGGTTTTGTTAATGCAGCGGAATCAAAGGAGCTTGTGAGAACGCTGGACGCACCATCCATTACTTGCGTTGGGACAAGAGGCGGGACGCCGGTGGCTGTGGCGGTTGTGAATGAATTGATTGAAATCGCGTTGAGAAACTGAGAATAAATATATATATACCTTATACCTATTATGAAACTTGGCGAGCAGGTAACATTTTTTTACTAACCCCCACTCCCCAACCTGCTCGCCATTCTTGTTATGCAGATCAGTCCAATTATTAATTAATAAAAGGGCATGCAAAGCATGCCCTAACCCGTGGCTGAGGTTCATTTTATGAAAAGGATTATCGTTTGATGATGGGAATTTTAACGCCACAACCTGGATAGAGGAACCCACTCCCCAACCCGCTCTTACTGACTCACTTAGTTTCTTATCTAACATTAATATGAATACAGTAGCACCAATAAATACTACGTTGAAAAATCAGTACTACTATTTTTCTACTATATTGTGTTTAGTGTGAATATATATATATATTATAGTAATACAGTGTTACTTAAGTAGTAATAAATTATGGTCGTAAGAAAAAACATTTCACTTGAGCAAACTCATCTGAAAAAACTGGACTCTTTGATACTGAAACACAATGGCAATCTCAGCGCAGCGATAAGGGATGCAATTGATGTCACTGAAGCATCGCTTAAGCGTTATGGTTCTGTCGAAAATGCAGTAATTGGAATTAACTCTGGCAAAAAAGATCTAACTGGTATTGAAGAATCTATAAATTCAGGAATAAATGTTCTTTTAAGCAGACCTATTTTCCTATGGATGCTAAAATGGGTAAAAGGGATTCCATTTGAGAACGAAAAATTTGAAGACGTGCTTGACCCCCTGAAGATTAACACAATTTCAGAATTGGATAAGCGGATAAATGATATCAGTCGTGAATCCGGCTGGAATTGCCAGGTATCCATCTTTTGCATTGATGATATAAATCCTGCATCGGTGACAGTTTCAATAGCAAGCGATAATGAATTATATCGTGAGTTTGTGGCTCAACTGATCGTGATGTTCCTTGCCAATTATAAGAGTCTCGATATAGACGTTGTTCACAAAAGAGCCACTAGTATCCGGATCGACATGAAGATCCGGGAAAAAGGAACCCAACC
Source organism: Candidatus Methanoperedens sp. (assembly GCA_041648475.1). Lineage (GTDB taxonomy): Archaea > Halobacteriota > Methanosarcinia > Methanosarcinales > Methanoperedenaceae > Methanoperedens. The sequence continues at coordinate 53,673 of JBAZOV010000003.1, forward strand.
CGTTGCAGCTATCAAGTATTTCGGATCTTTGAAAGATATTATGAATGAGTTAAGGTCAAGAGAAGAATTCTGGAAAAACCTTATGGAAATATATAGTGATGTTAATTATAATATGGTGTCTATTTATAGGGGTAATTATGAAGATCTGCTTGCCTGCAATTTACCCGTGGACGCCGGAATATTCGAGTCGATCTCTAAAAAACACATTGCAAATATCCCGCATCAGGACTTCTTGAAACTATTAAAGAAAACCGAAGAATCCCTGCTTGTAGTGGATAAGATCGAGATAATGACTGATGGGATCAATATTTATCACAATTATAAGAACGAAACTGCAATAATGAAGATTCGTGATCATTACACATCACTCCTGAGGGCGAACGGGCATGAATATGAAGCAAAATATTCGACAAGCCTGATAGTATTAAATCACGTTTGCTGCAAGAAATAGATAACTGCCAGCAATAAACACAGTGCAATAATCAGATTATAATAATTTTTTTTGAAATATCTTTACATACAGCCATGAACAAGGCTGGATCCGTAGCAGGGAAGGTGTCGATCAAACAAATATCACAATCCATAACGGCCATATCAAGTTTTCTGATATCGCCATGATACACCAGGACTTGTGCTGTGCCTTTCGCGCTTGCCAGTAACACTGGTTCATCACCAATAAGTTTATGATGATCCGCTTTTTCAAAATCCACCTTGATCCCAAGAATGCCTGAGTTCGCCTTGAGATTCAAAATAGTGTTTTCTAATGCGGGAAGCCATGCATCGTTGAATATCACCTTTCGTGCGCCTGCAAGAATACTTAACATGCCAAGCGTTCCCGGACCGCAAAAAGCGTCAACTACTGTTGCGTTTTCGAGCTCACCTTTAAAGAATAGCTCTTCCATTTTTGCTATTTTTGTGTTATTGAACTCTATATGGATCTTTGACTGGTTCTTATAAACGCATAATTCCCCAAATGATGAAGATATTATATCACATCGCATATCACATCCTGTGAGTAATTCATATATATGGGGCGAGCTAGTCGTGTCAAGAATGCCTATGCTCTGGGATTGCCTGCCAACCCTTTTGACCACCCCTTTCACTTCCGGGACCTGTCTAATTATTTCATCTGCAATTTCCCGGGTCACAGAATCCATCATAAGAACAAGGCTTTTTGTACCAAGCCTTGGCGGATAAGGCACTTTAAAACCAAAAGCAATAAGCGGTGTTCCCACTTCTTTGAGCGTGGCATCCCCTGGAAATAGCCCTTTTTCCTTTAAAATCGTAAGGACATTCCCTATTACGAAATCCAGATGCCTTTTGCCGCATTTTGAACATTTTCCTGAATTACTATTGAGCTTTTCCGATATAGGGGCGGATTTGTTGTATCCCGGGTCGGGAGGACAGGCACTGCAAGCCATATACTTCCCGAAAATCTCATCCAGTACTTTATCAGGGGGACGTATGCACTCCCCGTTGCATGTAGGGCATTTCATAAAGACTATTTATTTTTTTTTAATTTTATTTCATGAGTTTTTTCTTTTTCGCAAAAGGTTTCAAAGCAATATACCAATTATATGCAAATAGAAAAAGAGTGACAATTGCAATCATTTCAAGGAATTCAAAAAAAAGAATTGAATTTGGTATTTTGAATCCTTCTAAATTTAATCCTTCAAAAAATTCATGCATAATAAAGAATAAACTGAATATAAAAACATAAACACAATTTTTCCTAAAAAATGAATCCTTAGCTAATGACTTCAAAAACAAATCATTTTTTTCGATATCTTTCCATAGAAACCAGATCTGCACAAATAAATATATAAAAATTAAATATATTGAAAAAATAAAAAACTCCATATATTTATATACTGTATATTCATTCATATTTACCACCTTAACGTCTTCTGCCACGCATCCTTAAGCTCATCGATCCCGGCGCACAGCACAACCTTTTCGCCGTCCATCACTGTGAATTCCTGTTTCACTGTAACTGCGCCCACATCAGCGAACACCGTTCCTTTCATGAGCGCCTCGAACCTGGCGACATTAACAGGTGCTACTGTCACGACAAAACGGCTCTGTGATTCGGAAAACAGTATAGTGTCCGAGCGCCTTATGTTCTCAACCGGGACTTTTGTCAGTTTGATGTTCATTCCAAGGCCGCCTGAAAATGCACTTTCAGCAAGCGCAACACCAAGACCGCCGTCAGAGCAGTCGTGGCATGAGGCTACAACGCCTTCATGGATCGCGTTTTCAAGAGCGATATATAATTTTCTTGCAGACTGTGCGTTCACTCTTGGCACATCATTTCCGATAAATCCAAGAGATGCATAATATTCGGAAGCTCCAAGTTCGTCTTTTGTCATTCCCAGGACGTAAACCCGGTCATCCGGTCTCTTTACATCCATGGTCACGGCTTTCCTGACATCATCTATCTTTCCAATGGTTGAAAAAAGAACCGTTGGAGGAATAGATATTTTCCTGCCGCCAATCTGGTAATCGTTCTTCATGCTGTCCTTGCCTGAAATACATGGGACGCCGTATGCTTTTGTATAATCATACAATGCCATGTTAGCTCGCACAAGCTGTGCAAGTTTATATTCCCCATCAGGTGTTTTTTCAGACTTCTCAGGGTCGCACCAGCAAAAGTTATCAAGACCGGCAAGATGTTCAAATGAACCGCCTACTGCAATGTGGTTTCGCACAGATTCATCAATGGCGCACGCTGTCATGTGATACGTGTCGATATCCCCGTATCTCGGACAAATGCCGTTCGCTACGACGACACCTTCCATGCTGTCAAGAAGCGGACGTATCACGGCAGCATCACTGGGTCCATCTCCTGTGAGCGGTTTTATAACAGATCCAGCCTGAACTTCATGGTCGTACTGCCGTATGACGTATTCTTTTGAACAGATATTCAGGCGAGATAGCAGGATTTTAAGCGTCATTGAAAGGTCCATGACCCCTATAACAGGCTCTTCGAACCTTCGCGGCACCCAGCGTGCATTCAGTTTCATTTCCGGAAGACCATTATGCAGGAATTCCATATCCATATAAGCCACATTTTTATCGCCATATTTTACATGGAATTTCCCGGAATCGGTAAATGTCCCTATGACGGTCGCTTCGACATCCCTCGTTCCTGCAAGAGCCAGGAATTCCGTGATCTTTTCTTGAGAAACAGCAAGAGTCATCCGTTCCTGCGACTCGGAAAGAAGTATCTCCCAGGGATCAAGACCTGGGTATTTCAATGGGCATTTCTCAAGTTCTATAATGCATCCTCCCGACATCTGCGCCATCTCGCCCACTGATGATGAAAGGCCTCCTGCGCCGTCATCGGTAATAGAATTATATAGTCCCTTGTCGCGCGCCTCAAGCAGGAAATCGACCATCTTCTTCTGGGTTATGGGGTCGCCTATCTGCACGGCTGTCACAGGTGAATCCTCATCAAGCACAAGCGATGAGAATGTGGCGCCGTGGATACCGTCTTTCCCTATGCGCCCTCCTGTCATTACAATGAGGTCGTCGTTATTGATCTCTTTTAAATGAGAAGGTTTTCCATTGATCATGGAAGGCATTATACCGCCTGTCCCGCAATACACAAGAGGTTTTCCAAGATACCTCTCATCAAAAACGATGCACCCGTTCACGGTAGGGATGCCGCTTTTATTCCCGCCATGCTCAACGCCGCGTCTTACTCCTTCGAATATTCTCTTGGGATGAAGAAGCCTCGGAGGCATCTCTTTATCATAGAATGGAGAAGCAAAGCAGAATACATCTGTGTTAAATATCAACCGGGCGCCGATGCCTGTTCCGAGAGGATCGCGGTTCACGCCAACGATGCCGGTAATGGCGCCGCCGTAGGGATCAAGTGCTGATGGCGTATTGTGGGTTTCCACTTTCATGACAAGATTGTAATTATCATTGAATTTTATCACGCCCGCATTATCCGTAAAAACAGAAACAAGCCAGGGTTTGTTTATTTCCTTTGTGGCGCGCTTTATGTAGGTACTGAATAACGAGTTTATGACCAGGCTTTCTTTTTCGTCTGAATAGGTAATCTGGCTATTGAATATCTTATGTTTGCAATGCTCTGACCATGTCTGCGCCAGAACTTCAATTTCCACATCAGTAGGTAATGTAAGACCATATTCTTCTCTTTCCCTGGCAAATTTTTCATCGTTAAAATATCCCTGGATGGCTTTCATTTCTGCGATGTTTAAGGCAAGAAGTTTCAGGTTGCTCATTTCCTTTAATTTTTTGTCGCTGATATTGAGATCGATCCGGGCGACTGAAGGTGTGTGTTTTCCCCTTACGACAGGAAGCGGTAGGTGTATATTTTTTCCTTTAGTATGGTCTTTGCCAGATATTATTTCCCACCTTTCAATAAGACCATTTGCGAGAAGTCCTCCTGCTATCTTTTCTGCATCTTCTTTTGAGATATTCCCTTCCAGAAGGTATTGTCTTGAGAAATAGATGCCATTCAAAGAAGTTCCCAATATATCTTCACATGCCCGTTTTGCAGTTGATCCCACATTATCTGTAACACCGGGTTTGAAGCCAACTTCTATGAGCCATGAAAAATCCTTCGCAAGCGGATCATCTGAAAAAACCTGTATGATAGGATCAGCGAATAGTTTTTCGCCAAGGGTCATGACCTGTTCATCTGTAAGATCGGCATCTATCGAATAGACTTCAATCGTCCTGACAGCATCCACATTGATGTGTATGTCTTCGATTATCCTTTTCTTGATGCTCTCGCCAAGAGCGTCTTTCATTCCTTTTTTGAAGCAGACTTCGATTCTATTGACCATTTCTTACCCTTTCTTGAACTAATATTCGTATTCGCAGCCTGCGCCCTGTCCTATCCCTTCATCAACACGCACCGTTATTTTCTTGATATTATCGGCTCCGCTTGAGTCCAGGGCGGTTTTAATATTTTTTGCAAAATACTGGCACAGATCCTCGGCGCTTGCCGATCTTGTGGGCAGGAACATGATATCTTCCAAAGGGAGTACATATCTTTTTTTGCTTTTAATGATCTCGATCGATACGCCATCGCTTTTCTTTATCAGAAGGCGCGGGTCTTTTTCCGCTATCAGGATCTTATGGTCAAGCCTGTCGCATATCCTGTTAACTATCCCTTTGATCGTTTCAAAATCAATAATGAACTCGCCTTTTAATTCACCCTCAAGCTTCACGCTGACCGCATATGTATGACCGTGAAGACATCCGCATTTAGGGTGATCCGGAATGAAATGGCATGCAGAAAACCTCAGTTTTGCCATCCAGCCGTCTATTTCAATGAACATGAGATTGCTTAAGTACTCATGCAAGTATAATCTTTTCTAAATTCTCTTACTCAAAACCTCCAATAGTTCCTCTGCTGTTTTGAAATCATTTTGAGCATCAAGTTCTATTATATCCCTGAGTATTTTTATGAGATTATGGACAGGTTTTGCTGAGTGGCTGAAGTTTCGGTCAATTTTTATTCCCTTAAATTTGATCGCACTATTATTACTAAAATTACCCAGATTTACCGAAATTGGCAGGTCATTTTTTGTTTTTATCTTATACGTTCCCAGGCCGAACCTTATCACGGAAGGTAAAGTGTAAGGTCTTCCATAGGCCTGTGCATCAATGAACTCCGGGGTTGTCGGGATTAATCTTTCAAATGTTATTAAATAGCATAAACCAGTAATTTTATTAATTATCGGATAAGCGATGAAAGGTTGTATTGGAATTATTGAATTAATTCTGCCTTCAAAGAAGTTATTCAGTTCTGCCGGGCGAAAATCCCTTTTACCCACAAAATCTTTTGTACTGCGCAAAGTTGCCATTATCTGCTTATTGTTTTCACCATAGAGCACAACCTCTTGATTGGAACCAATTCTTGAGAGCTTAACAATTTTAATCTCGATTTGTTCGACTTCATCATTTTGCCCCTGTTCAATACTCTCTTTTCTCATAATTAACAAAATGCATCCCAACCTATAAAGCTTTAAATACCCAATATAAAGATGAGAATATGGTAAATACTACAGAACCAAAGAAATCTATAAAAATAGAAAATGTTGTTGCATCTACGGCTATTGGAGCAAAACTTGACCTGAATCAAGTCATAACCGTTTTTGAAGGAGCAGAGTATAACAAAGAAAGATTCCCTGGTGTTGTTTACAGGACAACATCCCCGAAAACCGCAGCCTTGATTTTCGGTAGTGGCAAGATCGTTTGTACAGGAGCAAAAAGTATTGCCGATGTAGACATAGGTCTTACAAAAGTGTTTGATAAATTAAGGGAAATGGGCACAGAGATCCTGGATAAGCCTGAAATAAAAGTACAGAATATCGTTGCATCAGCAGATCTTGGAAGAGGGCTCAACCTCAATGCGGTTGCTATCGGTCTTGGGCTTGAGAATATTGAATATGAACCTGAGCAATTCCCCGGTCTTGTTTACAGGATGTCCAGCCCCAAAGTGGTCATACTATTGTTCGGCTCTGGAAAACTTGTAATAACAGGCGGCAAGAAACCAGAGGATGCAGAAGTAGCAGTCGAAAAGATCGTTATAGAACTTGATGGATTAGGTCTGCTTTAATACTCTTGACTTGAACAACAGTGTTGGGTATCTGGGTGATTTCATCCAGAACTCAAACCATTTTTCGCCCCTGGCTTTGCATTTATAGAACGTGGGGTCAAGGGGTAGAGAAAACCCCCGGCTTATAGCCGGAGGATGAATCGTACCCCTTGGTATTGTTTACTTTCACCCCACTCTATCTTAAGCGATATATATTGTAAAAATAATGTCGATACTGCATGAAAAAAACGTATCAATTCAGGATATACCCGAACAAGAATCATGAGGTTATCATGAATAGAACTCTCACCACATGCAGATGGCTTTATAACAATTCTCTTGCAGAACGAAAACGGCAAGCTGAGATTAACGAACTGGAAAGAACATTTGGTATATGTCCGTGGGGAAAACCAGAATGGTTGAACTACTATGACCAAGCAAATAGTCTATCAGGGTCAAAGACTGAGTTCCAGAAAGAAGTACAATCTCAGGTACTACAAAATGTCTTGAAAAGAGTTGAAAGAAGCTTCAAGAATTTCTTTAATGGCTTCGGCTATCCCCGGTTTCAGGGAAGAGATAGATACAATAGTTTCACGTATCCGCAATCTGGTTTTGAATTGAAAGACGGAAAACTCATTCTCTCCAAAATCGGAGTGATCAAGATCGTTCAACACCGAGAAATCGAAGGCAAAATCAAGACCTGTACCATCAAGAAGGATATTGACCAATGGTATGTTTCATTTTCAGTCGAAATCGACATACCCATAATCCCTGTTGAGATCAAAACCGAAACAGGAATTGACGTTGGATTAAAATCTTTGATAACAATGAGTAACGGTTGCCAGATCGAACCTCCTGAATTCTTGCGAAAATCAGAGGATAAACTAACACACGAACAGAAGCGGTTAAGCCGGAAAAAGCTCAGGTCAAAGAATCGGAATAATCAACGAATCATAGTAGCAAAAGTACATCGAAGAATCCGGAATCAGAGAAAGGATTTTGCTCATAAGATAAGTAAAATTCTTGTCGAAGAATATGACTGTATTGTGTTTGAGGATTTACAAGTACAAAACATGGTTAAGAATCACCATCTTGCGAAATCCATATCAGATGCAGGATGGTCACAGTTAATCAATTTCACGAAAACCAAAGCAGAATACGCTGGGAAGATAGTTGAGTTGGTTAATCCGAGAAATACAAGTCAAAATTGTAGCAGTTGTGGTAATACTGTCAAAAAAGACCTATCAGTGAGGGTACACAGTTGCCCCTTTTGCGGTCTTGTCCTGGATAGAGATCATAATGCTGCAATTAATATCTTAGGAAGATCGAATAGTACGGTAGGAATTACCGGAATTTACGCCCGTCAAGGAATACTCGATAGAGGTTCGATGCAGCGGGATGCCCCCAGCCTTTAGGTGGGGGTAATTCACTTTATATCCCTTTGTATCATCAATTAACACATGGAATCTCCAGATTCGCTATTCAGCGGGGCAGGTGAAGCCTTATGCATCTTATGTCGTGGAGCAAAATTACTCTGCGGCAAGCAGAGGTGTCCTGTTCTTGTCAAGTTTTACTCTAACGTAAAGGTAAAACCACTGACGGACAGCCTGAATATCGACGGTTCTTCCCCGCCGGGCGTTTTCGTGGGTAGAATTGGGTATCCATACGTTTCAGTAGGGCCTCTCATCCCGCCAACTTATGGAGATACGACCCTTCTTGACACTCCTGAAATGTGGATCGGAAAGAGCATCGATGATATCGTGGATTTCCGTTCCCAGCTTGTCCGGGGAAAATATCTTGTTCATATAAGAGATCTTGACAGCAGCAAGATAATAGAAGCCACTCGCGAAATGGCGCTTTGCGCATCCCCGGTTGACGTGGAAGCTGAGTTCTTGAAAAAACCCCACGCAAGGCTCGTACTTGATGATGAGGTAGCGCCATTTGGCCCGACTGCGCCCCTTAAGAAGATCAATGTGGGAAACACAAAATTCGACCAGAGGATGGAGAAGGCGCATAACGATACCGACCTGAAAGCTAAGGATGCCGTACTTGAACTTTATAAAAAGGACACTCTTGTTTCAAGCATCCAGAAAGCCTTCTCTGTAGGGTCCTTCGGGGAAGGAAAAGCGCGCCGTTTTGTCCCTACGAGGTGGAGTATAACCGCTGTTGACAGCATGATCGGCGCGGAACTTATGGAAAAAATGAAGGATTTCCCCATTATCAATGAATTCCTTGTTTTTGAGTCATGGCAGCTTGATAACAGGTTCGTTGTCCTGATGATGCCCCGCGCATGGAGCTATGAACTCATAGAGGCATGGTATCCAAATACTGTATGGAACCCGTTCGGGAAAGAAGTAGCGATAATGTCCTCCTCCGAGGGATATGATGGCAGGACGACGTATGCCGAGATCGGAGGCTGCTATTATGCGGCGCGACTTGCAGTGAATGAATATCTTGTCAGAGAAAAAAGGCAGGCGCGCGTTGTTATCTTGAGAGAAGCACATCCTGGATACATCATGCCTGTTGGCGTGTGGAACGTCAGGGAGAACGTGAGAGCTGCACTTTCGGCGCCGGCAAATAAATTTTCATCGCTTGATGAGGCTTTCGCATATATTTCCACAAGGCTTGTGATTCCAAGATCGCGCTGGGTCAAGGAAAGCACTGTCTTGAAGGAAACATTGTTCCAGCGAGGGCTTGAGGATTTCTTTGGAAAATAAATATATTGATAGATACGGGCTTTGATATCATGATAAAAGAAATAATAGCAAAAACCGCCCTCTCACCCTCAAAACTTCCTGGTCTTGATTATGCCCTCAACCCATATCGTGGCTGTGAACATGCCTGTGTCTATTGTTATGCTCCTTCAGTAATTCACTGGGATAAAGGAAAATGGGGTGATCTCGTTGAGGCAAAAATAAATCTTCCGCGCATACTGTCAAAAGAATTACGTGTAAAGAAAAAAGGCGTTGTAGGGATTGGAACAGTTACAGACCCGTACCAGCCGGCTGAAAAGAAGTATGAGATAACGCGGCGGTGTCTTGAGCTGCTGCTAATGCATGATTTTCCTGTATGCATACAGACAAAGTCCTCTCTTGTGTTGAGGGATATTGATCTTTTGAAAAAGTTCTCGAATCTGGAAGTTGGCATAACCCTGACTTCGCATGATGATAGAGTAAGGGAAAAACTTGAACCGGGCGCCTCAAGTGTTGAAGAGAGGCTTCATGCTCTTTCTGAGCTTTCAAAGAACGGGATCAATACATGGGTTTTTATGGGGCCTGTGATGCCGTATCTCACAGATGTTGAAGCGTTAATAGATGCCATATCAATGGTGAAACCAGATTTTGTGCTTGTGGATAAATTAAGGATGAAAGAAGGTGTCTGGGATAACATTTCGGTATTTATCAACGAGTTTTATCCTCATTTGACTGAGAAATATGAGACTATTTTTTCCGGGGAGGAAAATTACTTCGTGAAAGTTTTAGAAGATATTAAAAAGAGTTGTGAGAGTAAAAACGGCGCAAAGTATATCTTATATCATTAAGAAGGTTAGACGTTATGCAGCTTGAAAATCTTAGACATGGCACTGAATTGTTAAAACGCGGTTTTGCAAAGATGCAAAAAGGCGGCGTAATAATGGATGTTACAACACCAGAAGAAGCACTGATCGCAGAACGTGCAGGGGCCGTGTCAGTGATGGCGCTCTACCAGGTGCCTGCTGATATCAGGAAAGCAGGCGGAGTTGCAAGAATGTCTGATCCAGAGGTTATTTCTGCGATAATTGATGCGGTTACCATACCGGTCATGGCAAAAGCAAGAATCGGGCATTTTGTGGAAGCTGAGATTCTTGAGGCGCTGGGTGTTGACATGGTAGATGAGTCCGAAGTGCTTACTCCAGCCGATGAGATGTTCCACATAGACAAAACAAAATTCACAATCCCCTTCGTCTGCGGCGCGCGCGATCTTGGAGAGGCGCTAAGAAGAATTAACGAAGGCGCAGCAATGATCCGCACAAAAGGCGAAGCAGGAACAGGCGACGTAAAGGAAGCGGTGCGGCATATGCGCACAATCATGAGTGCGATCCGGGAACTGAAAGGGAAAAACTCGGAGGAATTGATCCAGGTGGCGCGAAAGATCGAAGCGCCGATTGAACTTGTAAAGGAAACAGCCAGGCTTGAGAGGATACCTGTTGTGAACTTTGCAGCTGGTGGAATTGCAACGCCGGCGGATGCTGCTCTCATGATGCGTCTCGGAGCGGACGGTGTTTTCGTGGGCTCAGGGATATTTAAGGCGCAGAATCCAGAAAAGATGGCAAATGCTATTGTGGAGGCTGTTAATAATTACGACAATCCATCTAAACTTGCAGAGATCTCAAAAGGACTCGGAGGAGCGATGAAAGGGATCGATGTCAGGAGCTTGAGCGAGAAAGAAGTGATTCAGGGAAGAGGATGGTAGTTAATTTACATATTTTAATTTCGCATGTTTCCCATAATCAGTCTGAATATAACACGTATGACGCGGATTGAGCGGATTTTCACGGATCCGTGCTTTTAGGGGTCATATGAAACTACTGGTCGCGGAATACGCTGTCGGTGCAGGCATTGATGAATACATGCTTGAGGGCAGGGCAATGCTTGGCACCCTTGTCAGAAGTTTTGCTGCCTGCGGTCATGAGGTATTATATCCATCATCCGGCACAATTATTGATTCTGGAACGGCTGTGGAAACAGGGAACTTTGAGGAAACACTGGCGTCATTATCGAGAAAATGTGATGCAGGACTTGTAATCGCTCCTGATGAGATACTTGGCGACCTGACAGAGATAATTGAAGAAAATACAACAAATCTTGGATGTCCATCAGATTCCGTGCGCCTCTGTGCAGATAAACTCAAAAGCACACGCAAACTTGAACGGGAGAATATTCCTGTCCCGCTGACAATAGGGGATGGGGAATACGAAGGCGATTTTGTGATCAAACCCAGATTTGGCTGTGCATCCGAAGGGATCCATAGAAGTAAAAAAGGGATTTTGAAGGACGGTTTGATCGCAACTGAATTTATTGATGGGGAGCACCTGAGCGCGAGTATAATAACAGGAAAAACGCAGCTTCTCCTCACGGTTAACAGGCAATTGATCAAAATAGGCGATAAAATATCTTACGAGGGCGGCATTGTGCCGTATCTATGTGACCGGGAAGAAGAGGTCGCTGATATCGCAAAAAAAACCACAAAAGTCCTGGGATGCCGCGGTTATGCGGGTGTGGATATTGTTCTTGCGGATAAGCCATATGTTGTGGATATAAATCCAAGACCTACAACATCTTTGATCGGGATAACAAGGGTCATGAAAGCGCAAATTGCTGACCTGATCCTCAAGTCGGCATTCGGGGAACTGCCACAAAATGTTGAAGTGGATGGGTGTTTCACATTTAAAAAAGATGATCTATTTAGGCTTTAGCAGCGCCCAGAAGTAAAATGCTCCCAGGATCGTATTGAACCAGTAGGATGCGAGCCTGTAAAGGAGAGTGGCAAGGACTGCTATCTCCCATTGAACCCCGCCGTAATAGAAAAGAAGCGCCATTGTGCCATCAACGATCCCAAGACCGCCTGGAAGAAAAAGAGGAAGCCAGCCGCTTATCATGGATATGGTATAAGAAATTATAAGGGTACTGATATGGATATGATTTTCACCGATCGATAGGAATATCATATAAATTGCAAGAATGTCAAAGACCCAGCCCAGATAGGAAAACAGGGTGGCTTTCGCAAGACCGGTTTTATCCTGGTGGATATCCTGGAGACCTCCATGGAACGAGTTGATGGATTCATCAACGGCTGCCACATAAGCTGAATGGTCAAATCCCTTCTTAACGAGCCCGATGAAAGGAGCTAAGAAATGGATGGATGAATGAACGAACGATGAAAGTTTGTCTTTCCTCATATAGAAATATATTATAAGACCAAATATCGAAAATGCAAGCCCGACAGAGAAAATCACTCCGACGATAGTCCAAAAACCAAGTTCTATCCTGGGATTGGAGAACATGAGCCATGCACCCAGCATTCCAATGGTTATGAACGGGAACATATTGAGCATCCTGGCTGAGACAACGCCTGCAAAACATTGCGCTTTGTTCGTTCCTGTTTCTTTACCGAGGAACATGGCTTTTACCGGTTCGCCTGCAGTTCCGAATGACGGGGTTATGTTGTTGATAAATGTCCCTGCCATATAGAATTTGAATAATTTGTAGAGGCTGATCTTGCCTGGGGTAAGTAGCCGCCATGAGACGGTGAATGTGATGATATTTAACAGGTTGAATAGTATAGCAAGAAAAAGGAACGATTTATTGGCATTACCTATCAGATTTATGAACTTTTCAAACCCGATCTCGTTTGCGAAAATCGCGAATATCACTGCCCCAATTAGAATTACCGCCAGTATATTTCGATTTTTGAACCTTTCCATGGAATCCCTTGTTACTTACTCTCACGATAAATAATATTGCCGGTAAACATCCAAAAGAATCGACCGATAGTTTAAAGTACTTTCTGGTAGAAAAGAGTACTCCCCTATCATCCGTAGGAGACAGTAGTCGAATTACTACGGGAGGAATTATATTGGAACACGAAAAAGTACTTGAATCTGTTAAGCAAGCTCTGGAGAAGGCTCCTGAGCGAAAATTTTCTGAAAGTGTTGAAATTGCTATCAACCTTAAGAATCTTGATATGAACCAGCCCACAAACAGGCTTGATGAGGAGATCATCCTGCCAAACGGCCTGGGAAGACCTATAAAGATAGCGGTATTCGCAAAAGGTGATACTGCACAGAGGGCAAAAGCCGCAGGAGCGGATTACGTTTTTGATCCCGAAGAAATAAGCGTTCTTGGTGAAGACAAGACACGGGCAAAAAATCTTGCTGAAGAAGTAAACTTCTTCATAGCAGAATCTGCATACATGCCTGCAATAGGTAAGACCCTTGGACAGGTGCTTGGTCCCAGGGGAAAAATGCCAATACCTCTTACTGCTGACAAGGATATTGTCCAGGTGATCAACAAATCTAAGAACTCAATAAAAGTGAGATCCAAGGATAAAATGACATTCCATATCTTAGTAGGTAAAAGGGACATGGATCCTGTGAAATTGGCACAGAACATCGAGGCAATAATAAACCGCATTGAGCACAGGTATGAACGCGGTCTTTATAACGTTAAGTCGATCTATGTAAAATCCACGATGGGACCCGCAGTGAAGGTGATTTGAAATGTCAACAGAACTTGCACACCACAGTATACATATCCCCCAATGGAAAAAAGATGAAATTGAAGAAATAAAGAAAAATATAACTTCTTATTCATCGGTAGGTGTTGTCGGAATCCGTGGCATTCCATCAAACCAGCTTCAATTGATGCGAAAGAGCCTTCGCGGCATCGCTGACCTGAAGCTGTGCAGGAACTCGCTTATTGACCGTGCACTTAATGAGTCATCATCCGAAGTACAGCAGATAAATAAGTATGTGGAAGACCAGACCGCATTATTGTTCACGAACGAGAACCCCTTCAAGCTGCAAAGAATACTTCTAAAGGGCAAGACATCCGCACCTATAAAGGCAGGAACGGTTTCGCCAAAGGATATTGTAGTCGAGAAAGGACCAACCTCCTTCCCTCCCGGACCTATCGTTGGAGAATTGACAGGCGCAGGGATCGCGGCAGGCATTGAAGGTGGAAAAGTCGTTATCCGCCAGACAAAAATTGTAGCAAAGAAAGGCGATATTGTTGATGCTAAACTTGCATCCATTCTTTCACGACTTGAAATTCATCCAATGGAATTGGGTCTTGACCTTCGCGCTGTTTATCAAAACGGCATGATATATGAGTCAAAGATTCTTTCGGTCGATGAAACGGTATATAAGAATAATCTAACGCTGGCAGTACAGCATGCATTCAATTTGTCAGTCAACTCAGCTTATCCGACTAAATTCACGATCAGCACACTGCTTACAAAGGCAGCGTCCCAGTCAAGGAATCTTGCGATCAATGCTGAAATAGTAATGCCTGAGATCATCGATGTGTTGCTTGGAAAAGCTAATGCACAGATGATGTCAATAGCAAAGTTGACAAATGCGAAAGATGCAAACTCAACCAGTACTAAACTAAAGGAAAAACTTGCAATTCGGTTAATTAAATAAATAGGTGATTAAAATGGAATACGTATATGCAGCGCTCTTATTACACAGCGCAGGACAAAAAGTAACTGAAGAAGGAATAACTGCTGTAGTAAAATCAGCAGGCGTAACTGTTGATGCAGTAAGGGCAAAAGCATTAGTTGCAGCCCTTGACGGCGTCAATATCGAAGAGGCAATCGCAAAGGCAGCATTCGCAGCCCCAGCAGCCGCAGCCGCCCCGGCAGCAGCAGCCCACGCAGAAGCAGCAGCTCCAGTAGTGGATGAAAAAGCCAAAGAGAAAGCTGAAGAAAGCGGAATGGAAGGCCTCGGAGCCTTATTCGGTTAAGAAGAATTCACATTCTTCTTACAATTTTCTTTTTTTTTAGTTTGTTTTCGTTGACCTGTGGGTAACGTAGAAATCTTACCGCAAAGTCGGCATGAACCTCAAATTGATAAATGAAACTGAAAAAACAACGAACTTAACTAACTGAAACGAACTCAGGCAGCGTGAGTTCGGTTGGAGTTTGTATACTTATTAACACAGATTAGTAATAAATCGCTGTTAATACATGTCTATTGATTCATTAGACTAAAAAAAAGTTACCCCGTCTTACTCAACTTCATTATTGCCGCAGCAATATCCCCTTTTGTTTCCTTGAGAGCATTTCGAGCATCGGCATTATTTGATTTTGCCTGTTCCATCACAAGTGTTACGTCTTCTTCTGGTATTGTAACTTGCGCAACTTCACGCAAAACATCATGCGGAGTTCCCATTACCTGATATGTTTTTGACCCCTTGACATCCATTATGCTGACCTGGGCATCCTTGAAAACAATATCTTTCTGGGGGGTTCGGATGATAACTTCTTCCACGTTCTCTATTTCCTCTACATCTATCCCCATCTGCTTCATCATGGAAGCCATTTTTCGTGGGTTTATGCCCTTACCAAGACCTGGAAACATAATTCATCCGCAGGAGCTGCAGCCTGAACCGCATTTTGCGGCATGGGGATTATCGATGACAAAACCTTTGCCATATTCATTATCGATAAAATCGATCTTGAATTCCTCAATATCTTCCTGGATATCTTTTTTAAAGAATATCTTTATTCCGTTGCTTTCTGAAACAGCATCATCATCTTTTGCTGCTTTTTCAAGTGTAAGACCGTATTGTACTCCGCTGCAGCTCTTTCCAGCTGCAAAAACGCGTAATCCATGGTCGTTTTTCTTTTCTTTTTCAAGTAATTCTTTCAATTCTGCCGCAGCAGTATCTGTGATCTCGATCATTTACGTTCTCCTTTTTTCCTCTATGTTTTGGGTATATATAAATGTAATATCTATTTTTTATACACATCATCAGGCTCGAATAACTTCTCACCGATAACATCACCTTCGATAGTCCTGTAAAAACATGACCTGTAGCCCGTATGACAGGCGCCTCCGATCTGCTCGATCTTAAGCAGAACAGCATCTGCATCGCAGTCTATCAATATATCGTGAACGATCTGCTCATGGCCTGAGCTTTCCCCTTTCTTCCAGAGTTTGCGCCTTGACCTGCTCCAGTAGTACCCTCTTTTTGTTTCGATGGTCTTCTGGAGGGCTTCTTTATCCATGAATGCGACCATGAGCACTTCACCGGTCTTATGATCCTGGGCTATAGCTGTTATCAATCCATTGTCAAATTTCAGGTCTTTTATATCCATATTATACAATTCCAGCCGAAAGAAAAAATGTTATCCACCGCTCACGGCAGGAAGGATCGAAATCTCATCAGTATCTTTTACAGGGGTATCAAGACCGCTCAAATGCCTGATATCCTCACCATTGACATACAGGTTAACAAAACGTCTGACTTCGCCTTTGTCCAGAATGCGCTTCTCAAAATCAGGGCCAAACTGCTCCACAAGTTTATCAAGAACGGTTTTTACGGTAGTATTCCCGATTTCAAGTATCGTTTCGCGTGAATGGGTCACATTACTTAATGCTGAAGAAAATCTTATTTTTACCATTTTAATCACCTTTGTTATTTTAAATCTTAGGCGCTGACAGGCGCTCAAACTCGCTAAGCATGGGCTTGATAACTGGCGGGCGCTGCAATGACTTAAGGAGCGTATCCTGCGCCTTAAGACCATTTCCAGTCACATAGACCACAACACGTTCATCGTGCTGGATATGCCCGCTTTCCACGAGCTTCATTAAACCCGCAATTGTTGTGCCGCCAGCGGGTTCTGTGAATATGCCTTCTGTCCTTGCAAGAAGATGTATGGCTTCAATGATTTCAGTATCGGTAGGTGTTGCGGCAAAACCGCCCGAATCAAGGATGGTCTTCTTCGCATAGTAACCATCTGCAGGATTACCTATTGCAAGGCTGTGAGCCACGGTCTCAAAGTTCCTGACAGGGATGACTTCGCTATTTTTTTGCACCGCACTCGATATTGGTGAGCAATTAAGAGGCTGTGAACCCGATATTTTGACATCTGCTTTATCCACAAGCCCTACACGTTCTAATTCCTTAAATCCACGGGATATTGCGCAAAGGAGCGCTCCGCTTGCCATGGGGGCCACAATATGATCAGGAACCTGCCAGTTTAACTGCTCGGCAGTCTCATACGCCAGTGTTTTTGAACCTTCCGTATAATAGGGTCTGATATTGATATTCACGAAAGCCCAGTCGGGATGTGAATCAGCGACCTCGCTTGCAAGCCTGTTAGCATCATCGTATGTTCCCTCAACAGCGATGACATTTGGCCCATAGATAAGCATCTGAACGATCTTTCCAATTTCGATCGTTGCAGGAATGAAAATGTATGCTGGAAGCCCGGCTTTTGCAGCGTGAGCGCCAACGGCTGCCGCAAGGTTTCCTGTGCTTGCGCATCCAACGGCTTTTACATCGAATTCGATCGCCTTTGAAATAGCAACAGATGTAACCCTATCCTTAAATGAATTTGTGGGATTCACCGACTCATCAAGAATATACAGTTGATCCAGTCCAAGTGCAGCTCCAAGACGCTGCGCATGGTGAAGTTTATTAAAACCAGCACCAAGGTCGATACGTTTTTCTGACTCAAGCGGCAGGAGGTCTGCGTATCTCCATATGGATTTTGGACCAGTCTCTATCTTTTTTTTGCTTATTTGATCTGAAACAACATCCCAATCGTAATTGACCTCAAGAGGCCCGAAACACTCATAACATGTATTCTGGATAACGGCAGGGTACTCGGCTCCGCATTCCCTGCATTTTAATCCGATAACGCGACTCATTAACTTCACCTCTGCATACTACAACATTACCCTATATAATATTTTCTATGTGAATTGATAACTAGTAGTAATAATATTTAAACACCGAACTGGTACGAACTAAAACGAACTCCGTCCCCTTTCAATCAACATCAGGCCTGTCTTTTGTCTCAATTCCGCTTCTTACTTCCACCGCTGTCCCTTTTTTAAATGCCTGCATTTCAAGAGCGCAAAGCACTGTTTTCCCGGTCGCAAGCAATCGGTCGTTTTCATCCACCACAAGAACCTCCTGTCCGGCCCGTATATTAGGATCAACAGATGTCACATGGCGCGAAAAAGCAGTCTTTCCCTTTGCAACAAAGGGCGCTGCATCGCTATTTACAACAACCCTTTGGCCTGGATATTTGATAAATCCATGAATTTTACCCGCTCCCCTAATACTAAGGGTGAGCATGCCATCATTTGCCCTGACCGTTGCTATTCGCTCATTATTTAGGAGTATCTGGCGTATTCTTTTTGTGGTTGAGAACTTGAATTCTACATTATCAGGAAAAAGTATATCGCCAGCGCCATGACCGAACTGGTAATCCGCTATTGTACGAACGCGTTTTAAATGGGGGAGTTGTTGTGACATGATTTATTTCTCTTAGGTCGCTGAACACTTATCTATATTGTACTCAAATTCTTTTAATAAATTATAAGGCTTCATGCGCACAATATCAATATATGCAAGCAATCACCTCATCCCGCATGGCGGCTATCGACGCCAATTGTGAATACCTGGGGATTAAACGCCTCCAGCTTATGGAAAACGCAGGCTCAGCCGTGGCAAGAGCGGCCAGAGAAAGGATAAGCACAGGCAAAGTTGTGATCATGGCAGGAAAAGGAAATAACGGGGGCGATGCTTTCGTGGCAGCGCGTCATTTAAGCGGATATGATGTCAGGGTTATTCTATTGGGGCGAAAAGAAGAGATTAAAACCCCTGAAGCGCTTGCGAACTGGAATGCGCTTGAAAATACATCAATCCCACTAACGCAAATCGCGGATTCAAACGCGCTTGATCGCAAATTGATAGAAAATGCAGACATAATAATAGATGGGATATTTGGAACAGGTGTTCGCGGGAAAATCCGTGAACCTGAATCAACTGCCATTGATCTTATAAACACCTCAGGTGCTTTTGTGATATCTGTTGACGTGCCATCCGGTCTTGATCCCGATGACGGGAAATTCGAGAAATCAGTCAAAGCAGGGCTTACACTGACTTTTCATAAAATGAAAGCAGGACTCTTGCTCCGCGAGGTGAAAAAATATACCGGTGAGATCAGGGTTGTAGATATAGGGATCCCTCAGGACGCTGAATTCTATGTGGGTCCCGGCGACATCCAGCCCTTCCTGAAAAGACAAACAACAAGCCATAAAGGCGATGCAGGAAGAGTCCTAATTATTGGGGGAGGGCCATATTCAGGCGCTCCAGCGCTGGCTGCCCTTGGTGCGCTTCGTGCCGGGGCCGATATCGTCACGGTTGCAGCGCCCAGAAATGTTTCAGATATCATTGCTTCATTCTCTCCAAATCTCATCGTTCATGCTCTATCAGGAGATATTCTATTGGAGGAAGATATTCCGGTTATTTCCCGGCTTATTTCCAGGCATGATGTGGTCGTAATGGGGATGGGGCTTGGGACTGCGGATGAGACCCTGGACGCCATTGAAAAAATAGTTCCATTATGCAAGAAAGCGGTTATCGATGCCGATGCGCTCTCACCTCGATTGCCTCCTCTATTTAACAAGAATATTATTATAACGCCCCATGCAGGTGAAATGAAACGCCTGTCTGGTCTTGACATCCCACATGACCTGAAAGAAAGGGTGAAAATGATAAAGGATTTTGCACACGATCATGAGGTCACGGTTTTGTTAAAAGGTGCTGTTGATATTATCTCAGACGGCGAAGAGGTCCGCGCCAACAGGACGGGAAATGCTGGCATGACGGTCGGAGGAACGGGCGATGTCCTTGCAGGCCTCACAGGTGCGCTTTTTTCCAGGTGTCATTCTCCCCTTGAAGCTGCAGCAAGTAGTGCATTTATTAATGGGGCGGCAGGTGACCTTGCGTTCAAGGAATTTGGATATGGTCTTCTTGCCACGGATGTCATTGATTACATTCCCACGGTGATGAAATTATGAAGTTTTCACATATCGAAGGAGATAAGGCAAGAATGGTCGATATCAGCAGCAAAGAAGAAGTTTCAAGACGTGCGAAAGCTTCCGGGGAGATCCGATTAAAACCTGAAACGATCGAAGCCATAAAAAACAAAAAAATTATCAAGGGTTCGGTGCTTGAAACCGCGCGGATCGCTTCAATAATGGCAATTAAAAATACATCCTCTGCGATACCGATGTGTCATCAGATCCCGATAACTGGCATAGATGTGCAATTTGACCTGGATCATGACACTGTAAAAGTGACGGTCGATGTCAGGACGGTCGGAAAAACAGGTGTTGAAATGGAAGCGCTTCACGGGGTCAGCGTTGCGCTTCTCACGATATGGGACATGGTAAAATCCGCAGAAAAAGACGATACAGGGAATTATCCTTTTACCACAATAAAAAATATCAGGGTGCTTGAAAAGATCAAAGAACGAAAATGAATGGTGCAGGACAGACGCCTAATAAAATCGATGGGTCGAAGGAGACTGAGGGTACTAAAGGCATTAGGCGCCCGATCCTACAGCATGATTAATCATGTTGTATTAGTATTTAATATTAACTGTTGTATTCTATAAAAAAAATAATTGTGGTTATAATTATGATGGGCGAGTGCTGCGTGTCATCTCGCCTGAGATATTCGTTTGCATCATTGCTTTAACAGTTTCGCTATCCTGCGTCTGCCCAAGTACCCACATGAGCTTTACAAGAGCGACTTCTGACATCATATCTTCGGCCTCTATAGCACCGGCTTTCAATATGTCCCTGCCCGTATCATAAACGCGGTCACATACCCTTCCGCTGATGCATTGCGAGGTCATGACAACAGGAATGCCGGCATCTGTAACAGTTTTTATGAGTGGTATCCATTCTGTGGAAACATGCCCAAGACCTGTGCCTTCAATGACAATTCCTTTATATCCTGAACCTGAATGGAACAGGAGGGATTCACTGCTTGCACCAGTGGCGTATTTTATCAGGGCGCATTTGGATTCGAGTTTATCATGGAGTTCAAGCTTCTTTTCACCTCTTTTCACAAATGAAGATTGCATTTTGACCACTCTTGAGGGATATTCTACGCGTCCAATGGGTCTTGAATTTATGGACTGGAAAGCATCCCGCCGCGATGTGTGCATTTTGCGGACTTTCGTTCCCCTGTGGATGTAACAGAAATCATCGCTTGTTGAGCCATGCATCACTACACATACCTCCGCGATATCGCTTGTTGCAACTGCTGCGGCGCATATGGCATTCATGGCATTATCGCTGCTGGGCCGGTCTGCACTTCGCTGGGAACCAACAAGCACGATTGGTACCGGTGTTTCGATCATAAATGAGAGGGCTGCTGCCGTATACATCATAGTATCAGTGCCATGTGTGATAATTATGCCATCAGCGCCGTTCTTGATCTCTTCATATACTGCCCGCGCAAGTTCAACCCAATAAGATGGACGCATGTTCTCGCTCAAGATGCTGTATATCATTTGGCAGTTGTAATTTGCTATTTCTTCAAGTTCAGGGATCGCCAGAAGGATATCATCTGCAGAGAATTGTGAGGTGACAGCTCCTGTGCGATAATCTATCTTGCTTGCTATGGTGCCGCCAGTTGAAAGAATTGAAATATTTGGAAGCTCTCCCTTCTCCTTCTTCTCAGGGCACACAATTTTATGCAGGGGCTTTTTTTCTTCTTTTTTTTCAAGCAGGATTATGATTGCTGATTCTTTCTTCAACCCGATATTATAACCATTTTTTAATTTTAAAACTATCCTGTCAGTCTGTGAAGGCATGAGTGTCCCCTCATACTTCCTGCCATTTGTTTCCACATGGATTTTATCGTAAAATTTTGCCTGCATGATAATCCCTGATTTTTGTTAATACTATCAGGACTTGATAAAAACCTATTCTTTTGAAAGAAAGCCGGCAAAAACATAAACATTAATGATATAGTATGATAACTTGTAGGTATGGTAAGGGTAATCGGAATAGATCCGGGAACAAAAAGTTTTGATCTTTGCGGTCTTGATGATGAAGAAGTAATTCTTGATATTTCAATATCCACTAAGGACATAGTCAAAGACCCGGAACTCCTCTCGAACATCATAACAAAAACAAGGGCAGATTTCATTGCAGGACCTTCCGGTTTTGGGATTCCGGTCACTAATATAAGAGACATCGGGGAAAGAGAATTATTTCTTATGTCGCTTATCAAGAAAGATGATACAAAAAGCATGCTGGGACTGCGCGCATCCATAAACCGGATGAAACATAACAGGCTAAATGTCTTTTTTCTTCCAGGTGTGATACATCTTCCCACCGTTCCATATTATCGCAAATTGAACAGGATCGATATGGGTACGGCAGATAAACTCTGTTGTGCAGCGCTTGGTATCCGTGACCAGGCAATCAGATTTAATATTGGATTCAAGGAAACATCGTTCATATTGCTGGAAATGGGATTCGGATATACTGCGGCTGTTGCGGTAAATAATGGACATATCGTTGATGGGGTCGGTGGAAGCGTTGGAAATATCGGTTTTCTCTCATTGGGCGGAATGGATTCGGAGCTTGCATATCTTCTTGGGGGCTTCAATAAGGAACTTGTTTTTAGGGGCGGGGTTGAGAAAATTGCGAGGACTCCTAATGAATTAATGGAAAACGAAGATGCTTTGAATGCATATCTTGAAGGCGCGATCAAGGATGTCCTCCAACTTACTGCTTCTGTAAAACCAAGGGAAATATTGGTCTCAGGAAGGATTTCAGGGGTTGAAGGGATTCTGGATGAACTTAAAAGAAGGCTTGATTTTGCTCCTTTGCGGAAATTAGAAGGTTTTGCGACAAAAAATGTCAAGGAAGCCGCCCAGGGCGCTGCGATCGTTGCGAACGGGCTTGCAGGTGGAAATTATTCCGGAATTACTGAAGTTATGAAAATAAGGGAAGCAAAGGGAACATCATTGGATTATATATTATTGCCTGAGATCGAAGCCCTGAAAAAAGATTATGGGATTTGATGCGCACAAAGCTTTTTAACTAAACAAATCATCTTGGAGTTCCGCGCTGGGCTCGTGGCTTAGCCTGGATATAGCGCCGGGCTTCTAACCCGGATGTCGAGGGTTCGAATCCCTCCGGGCCCGCTAAAATATATTCAGGCAAAAAACATATGAAAAGCGCCTCGGTGGCTTAGAGGTATAGCGCGTCCTTGGTAAGGACGAGGTCGAGGGTTCAAATCCCTCCCGGGGCTTCTGATTTTTGTGTTTAATGCCATCACTCATATCATTTTTTTTGCAGTGCACGTTCATCTATTTTCACAAATAACACAATGATCTATGCAAATTGAAACGAAAATTGAATCCAACATCAGGTCATGAAATATGGGAAACTACCAAAAAAAGGACACCCTCTACTGTGCCCTCATCGACTCCACCGCCATCGCAACCATCGCCTTATACTGCTCAACATCCGTTGAATAATGCTCCCTTGCCTTCACAGCATCAGGCTCATTGCCCTGCAATTTTGCGATCCTCTTTGCGGTCAGGTTCGCGGTCTCAACAACCCACCTGTCACGCGTTGCAGCATCCACGACATGCATGGACTCAGCCCTTATGGAAGTAAGGACATTTCCTTCTTTGGTCGTGAAAGTCGTTGGCTTCCCGATGACCGCAATGAACTCAGGAGGCGCTGTTTTTGCAAGCACCTGCGCTGCTTCGGGCTGGTATTGTCCGGCTGTCACGTAGAAAGCGCCTGTTGGGTCAACGATGCGACCGCGCCAGAAATCAGTGTCAGTCCCGACATTTTCAGTTTCTGTGAGTGTACCTACGATAAAGACGCGGTTGCATTTTGCTCCTGTCGGTGTCAGGAGAAACTGCTTTGGAAACTGTTCATCCTGTCCTTCCTTTGTTTGGAGATTTGATTCTTTCAGCTCTGCTGCGAACACACGGTGCGCTACTTCACGAACATATCCTGATCCATTTTCAGCCATGATTATGCCTCCATTGCAACAGGCATCGCAGTTGCTGCAATTATCATCGCTATCTCTTCTTCGATCGGTTTTACATCCAGTTTGATCGAATCAACCAGTATGAACCTGTCAAGTTTCTTTCCGGCCACTACATAATAGCGTCCTACGAGCTTGCTTTTGATAACATCAAGCACAACGCCCTGGTCAAGCGCTTCTGTTGCCATTTCCTTTGCTTTATCAAGGGTGATACCGGTAAACGCTTCGGTTATTTCCCTGTTCATCAAAATATCCTGCACCTTTTCACCATCATCAAGGATAGCTTTTATTCGCAAGTCATAAACCCCTTCAACCTTTCCATGCTCGCCGCAAGCGCCTTTTACAAGCGCCCGGTTGCATTCAGGGCATCTCTTTATCAGGCCTGAGCCGCTCTGGACATCCACGATTGAGCCGGTGAATTCGGTAATGGTTGTGCCTACTTCGATATTTTCTGCTATCGGTATGATTTCGCTGGTTTTATTTAAACTGACACTAAATCGCTCTTGCCATTGCGAAGTTACCACATTCTTAAATAGGTAGCTTTTTCCTTCTTCCACGGCTGGAAGATTTGCTTTTGTCCATTTCTTGAATGCTATTGTTCCTGATTCATCGCCTAATAATCCTACCTGGGCAAGAGATTCATGATTAGTGTCCCACAATTGTACTACTTTACATCGTAGAGTCACCCATTTTCCGTCTTCTTTGATATCGGATGCTTTTACCTGCGCTGTTTCACGCGGGGTGAAAAAATCAGACTTTGGGATGTTGTGTTTCTTTAAAAAGTAATTTATTACATTCCGGCGAGCTTCTTCTGGCGGGACCTTGAACTTATTGATCAATTGGTCAAGCTTTGCTTCGATTTCGCTCGTTTCTACCTTTACGCCCAGTTCTAAGAATCGGGCTTCTATTTGTGTTGTTATTTCGCTCATATTTTTTCTCAAGCCTCATGTTTAATTTTTGTTTTGAGAGGCAACTCTAACATATCTTGAAAGGATATAAACCTTACTAGAGCGGGGTGAAAGTAATATATTAATAAGTGAGAACTTCATCAACAAAATTTAGGACAGGATAAACAGGATCGACAGGATACGAGCTAATTGTATATCCTGTTCATCCTGTAAATCCTGTCAAAAAAACAGAGTGAAAAAAATAGAAAAATTATCTGTCTTGATATCGAAATGTGTTTATAGTTTCCTATACGTTTAAAAGCGGATGGAAAAAATAAGCTACCCGGAAACGAAAGATAAAATTGTAAACTTCATAAGATCCAGCATTCAAGGATCAGGAGCAACCGGCGCCGTTATTGGTTTAAGTGGCGGCATAGATTCCGCCCTTACAGCATATCTCACGGTCGAAGCGCTGGGCAAGGATAAGGTTCTTGGCCTGATGCTGCCGGAAAAAGGCATCTCCACAAAGACTGATATTGATGATGCGGTCGAAATTGCAGAAATTCTTGGCATTGACCATAATATCATTGAGATATCGCCTGTCCTGTCATCATTTTCATCGGCCATACCTGTTTTTGACCGCAATGTAAAGACCGCGAACGGTAACCTGAAAGCTCGTACCCGCATGTGCATATTGTATTATCATGCAAACCTCATGAATCGGATGGTAATCGGCACAGGAAATAAGACCGAACTCCTGCTTGGTTATTTCACAAAATATGGCGACGGCGGAGTGGATATTGAACCGATTGGGGACCTTTATAAAACCCAGGTGCGTGGGCTGTCAAGATACATGGGAGTCCCTTTAAGGATAATCGAAAAAACACCAACGGCAGGATTATGGCCTGGACAGACAGATGAAAGTGAACTTGGAGTGTCCTATGAGATGGCTGACCAGATACTTACCATGCTTGTTTATGAAAAAAAGAAGATATCAGAGGTAAAGAGTAAATTCCCGCCTGAGATCGTTGATAAACTGGCTGCGCGCATTTCGGCGAATGAGCATAAAAGAATGGTGGCGCCGTGTGTTGAAATTTAATAACCACAGAGAACGCAGAGGACACAGAGAAAAGCTGCACTGCTCTGTGCTCTCTGTGTACTCTGTGGTTGAAAAAAACTATGCAGCAATTCATTATAGCCCAGGTTAGAATAGTAAACGGATGCACAGATCGGACGGATTTGCACGGAAAACAATATCCGCATCCGCACAATCCGTGTTCTATCAGATTTTCAATTTTAACCGATGATGCATGACGCCATATCGGGTTTTACGAAAACACCA
Organism: Candidatus Methanoperedens sp.; assembly: GCA_041648475.1. Classification (GTDB taxonomy): domain Archaea; phylum Halobacteriota; class Methanosarcinia; order Methanosarcinales; family Methanoperedenaceae; genus Methanoperedens. The sequence goes on from JBAZOV010000003.1 coordinate 80,076, forward strand.
ACTAACTTTGAGAAAATCGTATCATCGGCTTTGCGAGATGCCGCCGTGCGCATGGTGGCACTTCATATAACCCAGGCGAGATCCCTCTCGAAACGGTCTCAATCGCCTGTTCTTTACTCATAGCCCCACATTTCTCGCACCTTTTTCCCTGTCCCTTTCCCATGGATTTCATCCGTTTGCCGCAGCATACCGGATTTCGCAATTCCCGTACATTCAGGCTATTTATCCTGATCTTTTCAAGGTTCACAGTATTATCCTTAACGCTTCCAAATACCGTTACTTCATCCCCTTCCCGAAGCTCCCTTATAACTCGCCTGAAACCTTTTGTGGGCTCAAAAGCCACGCATTCAATTGATGCGCCGTTTTCTGAAAGTTCAAAAATTATATGCCCCCCTGTTATCGTTTTAGGAGCTTTGCTCACAATCCCGTCAAGGATATATGAGCGATCGTCCTGCACTTCATTGATCTTAGCAGGAATGAGATGCATATCAGTATTCTGGTTCGTTCGATAGACAATATGCCTCTCAATGGGCTCGCTCACTATCATCGAAAATGCACGCCTGACAGATTCTTCATTTTTCCCGCGTATCCCGAAAAGAATCGGGTCAAGAGAATGCGGCGCGAACACAATTCGTTCGTTCTCGATATCCACTGTATCCCACGTATCAGGGTATGTTGCAGCATTGGCAGCCCACACCGATCCTTCATCAATATTGCGCGGTGAGCCCCAATTAATCTTTTCGCGATAAGCAATAAGCTCAAATGTATGATCACTAAGGCCGCACAATGCAAAACCAGCCGCAGCAAGTGCTCCTATCAAACCTCTTTCATTCTTGAATCCCCTGTGATCTATTTCATGGCGCTCCAGTAACTCCTTAGCTTCCCGGATTTCCAGAACATCCTGGACTGCTCGCATGGAGAAGAGTGAAATGTCATTTATCATGCTTTCAGTTGGCATTTCGATAAAAACAATCCCAGGGTTAGTGTTTTCATCTGAAAAAACCGCCATTTTTTCAACAGTATCGATAACAAGCTCTTTAATTTGTGGGGTGTCATTTGCATCATTGAGTTTAATATTTATTGCTAATGCGGCGTTGCCTCGTGTTTTATATTTGATATTTGGATTCAGGCGAACAAGCAGCGGATAATCTTCCATGCCCCCAAAAGCACTTAATTTCTCGATCAGCACTGCTGCAAGATAGGTCGTGCACATGCTATCTCTTGAATCAGTATCGTCAAGTCCTATTATCACAGGTCACTCAATTGCATGCATGTATAAAAAATCTTGGCAATAACTTATATATAACTAAAAACAATCAAAATTTAATGAATAAAGACTCGCTTATCGATAATGCATTCGTCATTCTGGGAAGGGCAGGTTTTGTCGTTTCTGTACACTGCGATATCCGTCCCAGGAGTTTTGACATAGCAGCAAGACGAGATAATACATTGCTCTTGATAAAGGTCATTTCAAATATCGACGGGTTAAACGAACAAACCACAATAGAAATGCAGTTACTATCAAAACAGTTGCATGGATATCCCATTGTCATTGGTGAGAAAACCCGCGATCATTCACTTGAAACAGGCGTTGTCTATTTCAGGTATGGTGTTCCTGCCTTTGATATTACAACGATGAAGGATTATTTCATAGACGGTTTACCTCCCCTGATATATGCTGAGCATGGCGGTTTATATGTAAATCTTGAAGGACAGATCCTGAAAGAAGAACGTATCAAGAAAAACATCTCCCTTGGCGCTCTTGCTTCAATGCTTGGGGTTTCGCGCCGAACAATAAGCAAGTATGAGGAAGGGGAAATGGCAGCAAGTGTTGATGTAGCCATGAAGCTTGAGGAATTAATGGACAGGGGATTCACGGTTTCGGTCAATTTATTTGACAAACTCCATTCGGATAACATGCAGAAACAAAAGACAACAAATGAACATTCAAATGTTTTCTCGATGCTCCAGGATATGGGTTTTGATGTAATGCCTATTTCACAGGCGCCATTTGATGCAGTTTCACAGTCATCGGGCAGGAAAAATGAGGATTCTACGATATTAACAGGCGTTGCCGAATATTCAAGGACGATCGTAAAGAAAGCGCATCTTATGAGCAGTATATCTGAGGTAACTCACTCACAGTCACTGTTGATAATACACGGCGCGAGTAAAACAAAGAATATTGAAGGGACTGTGGTCATTGATGATAAAGAACTTGAAAAATTCAATGATAAAGATGATTTCATTGAACTTCTCCAGGAGAGGCGGGGAAAGATAAAAGTATCTTGACGTCTTTCAATAATCTGTGTTAATCCGTGAAATCCGTGTCTTTGGGTAGTGCTTTTCCATACATCACCGGGTTATAGCTTCTTCCCGGTTTTTTCAAGATAATCCTTAATTGCCGCATGCAATCCATCAGCCGCAAGGTTGGAACAGTGCAATTTAATGACCGGGAGCCCGTCAAGCGCTTCTGCCACATCCCCGCGCGAAATTTTGAGCGCTTCTTCAAGTGTCTTGCCTTTTGCAAGTTCGGTAATCATACTGCTTGTTGCAATCGCGGCGCCGCAGCCAAAGGTCTTGAACTTGACATCTTCAAGCCTGTTATCCTTGACTTTTATGTAAATCCACATAACGTCGCCGCACACAGGGTTGCCGACCTTTCCAATTCCGTCTGCATCCTTTATTTCACCTACATTTCGTGGATTTGCAAAATGATCCATCACTTTTTCGCTGTACCCGTCAGTCATATTTTATCTCCCAAACGGCGACATCATTCGCAATTTATTCACTATTTCAGGCAATATCGAAATAACATGATCGACATCCTCCTGTGTATTTTCTCGTCCCAGTGTAAATCTGAGTGATCCATGCGACTCCTCTGGTCGAAGCCCGATAGCCAGGAGAACATGCGATGGCTCAAGGGATGTGGATGAACAGGCAGAACCGGTTGATGCTGCCACACCTTTCATGTCAAGGTTCAATATCATGGATTCACCTTCAATATAACTGAACCTGATATTTGCATTTCCAGGGAGACGTTTTGTGGGGTGCCCGTTAAGATACGAGTCCTTGATCGTAAGAACTCCTTTTATGAGTGAATCCCTCAATTTGGCTATGTTCGCCTCATCGGGAAGATGCGCCTTTGCAAGCTCGCAGGCTTTTCCAAAACCAACTATTCCCGGAACATTTTCCGTGCTTGAGCGGATGTTTCTTTCATGCCCGCCTCCATGCATCTGTGGTTCGACGAATGTGCCCTTTCTCATATAAAGTGCGCCCACGCCTTTTGGTCCGTATATCTTGTGAGCGCTCATTGATAGCAGTGAAACGCCAAGAGTGTCCACATTGACAGGGATATTTCCGATTGTCTGTACCGCGTCCGTATGAAATGGTATGTTTTTTTCCTTTGCTATCCTTCCAATTTTCCCTATGGGCTGTATTGTTCCTATTTCATTATTGGCATGCATTATTGTGATCAGTATTGTTTGTGGGGTGATGGCTTTTTCAACATCATCAGGATCAATCAGACCTTCTTTGCTGACCGGGAGATATGTGACTTTGAAACCATTTTTTTCAAGGTATTTGCATGTATGCAGGACTGCATGATGTTCAATTGAACTTGTTATGATATGATCGCCAATATTTCGGTTCTTCAATGCGATCCCTTTTATTGCAAGGTTGTCGGATTCAGTTCCGCTGCCTGTAAAAATGATCTCCTCTTTTTTGGCGCCTATAAGGTCAGCGATTTTTTGCCTTGATTCTTCTACAGCTTTTCTTGACTGTCTCCCGATGCTGTAGAGACTTGAGGGATTCCCGTATTTTTCAGAAAAATAAGGAAGCATAGCTTCTGTGACCGCAGGGTCAACAGCGGTAGTAGCGCTATGATCCATATAAACTTGCTTTGACATGTTCCATCGTATGATTTAATTTGGAATATACTTAACGATATAGAGTAATCTATAAGTCCTTAAATTCTATTGAGTACCCCATGTACCATCTTGAGTGCATCGAATGCCACAAAAAGTATCCCGAAACAGAAGTAATATACACATGTACCTGTGGTGGTCTTCTTGACATTGTTTATGATTATTCCAAAATACATCTCACCAAAAAGGATATGGCTGGTCCCCTTTCAGTCTGGAAATACCGTGCCCTGCTTCCGATAAGCAGAGAGCCGGTCTCACTTGATGAGGGTGGAACTCCGCTTTACCGCGTCGACAGGATAGCAAAAAGCGTGGGACTTTCGGATGTCTATGTCAAACATGAGGGCATGAACCCCACCGGTTCTTTTAAAGACAGGGGAATGACCGTTGGCGTGACAAAGGCTCTTGAATTAGGTATGAAAACAGTAGCATGCGCATCCACCGGAAATACATCCGCATCATTGGCAGTGTATGGGGCAAGAGCAGGCGTTCCAGCTGTAGTGCTTCTCCCTGCAGGTAAAGTGGCGCTGGGGAAACTTGCCCAGGCGCTTATGCACGGCGCAAAGGTACTGAGCATCAGGGGAAATTTCGATGACGCATTAAAGCTTGTGCGTGCTCTTTGTGACAGGGAAGGATTTTATCTTTTGAATTCAGTTAACCCTTACCGCCTTGAAGGACAGAAAACCATTGCTTTTGAAATTGCCGACCAGCTGGGATGGCATGCGCCGGACAGGATTGTGCTTCCGGTCGGGAATGCAGGAAATATCACGGCTATTTATAAAGGATTCAAGGAATTGAAGAATCTTGGTCTTATTGATAGTATTCCCAGGATGACAGGGATCCAGGCAGAAGGCGCAAGTCCAATTGTAGCTGCAATAAAAAATAACGCAGCAGCAATAACACCTGAAGGTCATCCCGAAACAGTAGCAACAGCGATCAGGATAGGTAATCCTGTAAATTCCATTAAAGCCCTGATAGCGATCCGGGAATCCGGAGGAACGGCTGAAACGGTGACCGATGATGAAATAATCCGTGCCCAGCAGGAACTTGCGTATCTTGAAGGAATAGGTGTAGAACCTGCCAGCGCATCCTCCATTGCAGGCTTGCGAAAACTGGTGGAGCTTGGTGTTATCGGAAGAGATGAAAAAGTCGTATGTGTCACGACAGGGCATTTACTCAAGGATTCGGAGCACGTACTTTCCGTATGTCCCAAACCCATAGAGATCGATGCGACCATTGAAGCTGTGCGGGCAGCGGTTTTTTCGAAATAATAAAAAAAACAATATACAAAGGTTAAATAATAATAGGGTAGAAAGAAACCAACTAGTGATTGATAATGAAATTAAAATGTATTAAATGTCTAGCAGAAGCAGATTTTATCTCTGATGGAAATAGCCTATGTATTGAGCATGTTTCCCAACAAATAAAAGAAGTTATCAAGACAGCAAGACAAAAATACAATATCGGAAGAATTTAAGTCAAACAAAAGGATTCTTTTTTTAACATCCTCTTAATTTTGATATGGTTGTATCCATGCGAACGATCCAGAAATACCCATATACATAAGATTGTTAATTATAATTATATGTTTATACCCCAAGACATTATCATTTTTTGAGAATATAAAAAAAAGGAATGCTTAGATTACTTTGTGCGGGTCAAGGGCAGAGAACGCTCAGCCCTTAGAGGGCTGAGATGAATCGTACCCTTGCGTTTGATTACTTTCACCCCACTCTATCATAAGTGATATATATAGAAAAAATAATGTCGATGCTGCATGAAAAAAACGTATAAATTCAGGATATACCCGAAAAAGAATCATGAGGTTATCATGAATAGAACTCTTACCACATGCAGACGGCTCTATAATGATTCTCTTGCAGAACGAAAACGGCAAGCTGAGCTGAATCGACTTAGAAAATCATTTGATGTATGTCCGTGGGAAAAACCGGAATGGATTAATAAGTATGACCAGATGCTTGACCTGACAGCCACAAAAACCACTTATCAAAAAGAAGTATTCTCTCAGGTGCTTCAAGATGTCCTGAAAAGAGTTGACCGCAGCTTCATTAACTTTTTCAAAGGGTACGGCTATCCCCGGTTTCAGGGAAGAAATAGATATAACAGTTTCACTTATCCGCAAAGCGGTTTTGAATTGAAAGATGGAAACCTCGTTCTTTCAAAAATCGGTTCAATCAAGATCATCCTGCATAGACCGATTGACGGTATAATCAAGACCTGTACCATCAAAAAGGATATTGACCAATGGTATGTTTCCTTTTCCTGTGAAACTGATAATCCGATTCCTGTTGAGATCAAGACAAAAACAGGAATAGACGTTGGATTAATCGACCTGATAACCCTGAGCAATGGTGATCAGGTCAAACCTCCAAAGTTCCTGAGAGAATCAGAAAAGAAACTTGCTCAAGAACAAAGACGATTGGCAAAGAAAAAGCTAAAGTCACAGAACAGGAAAAAACAGGTTATCGTTGTTGCAAAAGTCCATCGAAGAATCAGGAATCAGAGAAAAGATTTTGCTCATAAACTATCAAGAAATCTAGTCGATACCTATGACCACATCAAGTTTGAAGATTTGCAAATAAAGAACATGGTGCAGAACCACCATCTTGCAAAATCCATATCTGATGCAGGATGGTATCAGTTAATGCAATTCACAAAAACCAAGGCAGAATGTGCCGGGAAAATAGTTGAATTCGTTAATCCGGCAGGTACATCTCAAACCTGTATTTGTGGTTTCCATGTCCCAAAAGACCTATCGGTGAGGACACATATTTGCCCTCAATGTGGTCTTATCATGCCAAGAGATCAAGTATCTGCAAAACTAATTGAGATAAGAGAACCAATATGTACCATAGGAACTATGGGAATTAACGCCCGTGAAGGACTCTCAAGCAGAGAGCCGATGCAGCGGGACGCGCAAGCCCTTTAGGGTTGCGTAGTTCACGCACTTATCCAGCAATTCCTGATTCTAAAAAAGATATAAGTTACACTTTTTGCAACTTACATCATATAGTTCTCAGGTCCGCCCATTGGCATTTGCATATCGCCCTTCTTCTCAGGGATTTCAGCAACAAGCGCCTCTGTAGTTAACATGAGTCCTGCAATGCTGGCTGCATTCTGAAGCGCGCTTCGAACCACTTTTACAGGGTCAATGATGCCTGCTTCGATCATATCCTTATATTGGTCTGTCTTTGCGTCATAACCCATATTGGGATTTGATTCGGCCTTGAGCTTCTCAATAACCACTGAGCCTTCCTTGCCTGCATTCGTAGCTATCTGTTTTAACGGCTCTTCGATGGCCAGGCGGATGATATCCACGCCGATCATCTGGTCTCCAACAAGAGAGAGGGAATCAAGCGACTTTGCAGCCCGCAAGAGCGCAATGCCGCCGCCTGCTACAACTCCTTCTTCTATTGCGGCTTTTGTTGCGTTTAAGGCATCATCTATTCGCATCTTCTTCTCATTAAGTTCGGTTTCAGTAGCAGCACCAACGTTTATTACTGCCACGCCGCCGGACAACTTGCCAAGGCGCTTCTTCAGGTCAGTCTTCTTATAATCCGATTCCTCAAGCTTTACGCGTCCTTCGATTATAGATACGCGCCTGTCGATATCGACTTTCTTGCCCTGTCCTTCGATGATGATAGTCTTATCCTTACTCACTCTGATCTTCTTAGCGCTTCCAAGGTCTGAAAGTTTGGTATTCTCAAGTTTCATACCGAGGTCTTCACTGATAACTTTTCCACCTGTGAGTGCAGCAAGGTCTTCTAAGATCTCTTTTCGCTCATCGCCAAAGCCCGGAGCTTTGATGGCACACACTTTCAGTGTTCCGCGAATGATATTAATTACGATAGTTGCAAGTGCCTCTCCATCCAGGTCCTCGGCAATAATTAGCAGCGGCTTGTTCTCTTTTACGACTGCTTCCAGGACAGGGAGGAATTCTTTCATTGAGCTTATTTTCTTATCGAACAAGAGAATCATAGGATTTTCGAGAACGACTTCCATTCCTTGCTTGTCTGTCACCATGTATGGCGAAATATAACCCTTATCAAGCTGCATTCCTTCTACGACTTCAAGTGAAGTTTCCATGGATTTTGCCTCTTCGACAGTTATGACGCCGTTTGCGCCTACTTTTTCCATGGCGTCGGATATGAGATTGCCTATTTCCTCATCATTGTTGGCAGAGATGGTTGCGACCTGTGTGATCTTTTCTTTGGTTTTGACCTCTTCGCTCATGCTCTTGATGGTTTTTACGATCGTATCTGTGGCTTTGTCTATGCCGCGCTTGATCTCGATAGGATTTGCACCAACCGTGATAAACTTCATTCCTTTATGGAGTATCGCCTGGGCAAGCAGCGTTGCGGTTGTTGTGCCGTCGCCTGCTACATCCTGGGTCTTTGTGGCAACTTCCTTTACAAGTTTTGCTCCCATGTCCTCGTAAGGATCTTTAAGGTCGATCTCTTTTGCGATAGTGACTCCGTCATTTGAAATGACTGGGCTTCCATAGCTCTTTGAGAGAACTACGTACCTGCCCTTTGGTCCGAGTGTTATTTTTACTGTATTTGCAAGCTGGTCAACACCTCTTAAGAGCGCATGCCTTGCATCATCATTGAAAATCAATTGTTTTGCCATTTTATCCCTCTATTTTTGCGATCACATCTTTTGATTCAATTATGAGATATTTCTCCCCATCAAAGTCAAGTTCTTCAGAACTGTAACCTGAATATAATATTACGTCACCCTTCTTTATAGGGAATTCTTTATCGTCAACAGTCCCGACTTCAACCACAATACCCTGCTTTTTCTTCTCTTTTGCAGATTCGGGAATATATATCCCGCCTTTTGTTCTTTCTTCTTCTTTTACTGGTTTGATTAAAACTCTTTTACCTATTGGTTTTATTTTCATATTGATACCTCCAAAATAGTAATGTACGGAGCTTTTTCATTGTTTGCAGTTCTATATAAATGTTACTATCTGTAATAAAATACAAATCTCATAATAAAATTATATCTAAAAAACCACAAAACCAATATATAGTGTTGTTTACAATATGTGTAAAGTAAAGGATATTTTCATATCCTGATAAAATCATAAGAACGACAGGTAAAACCAGATGGATCCTTCAAACATTTCAATAGTTATTGTTTTCCTGGCAGGCATTGTCACTATATTTAAACCATGCTGTCTTCCGCTTGTGCCAGTGATATTTTCAGGTTCAGGCGGACATAAATTGCGACCGCTTGCCATCGTTTCGGGATTGACCTTGAGCTTTACCACGATGGGTGTCCTTGTATCTGCATTTGGCGCAACCTTTGGTGCATATACTGATTATCTTAGAAATATTGCAATTCTCTTTATAATGACTATGGGCCTTGTGCTTTTTGATGAAGATGTGAACATGGAGTTCATGAAGATTTCAGGCAGGATAACACAGGGTCTGCGTGAGAATTTTGGGTTCTTGAATTCATTCTCTTCAAAAATGCCAGAGGGCAGCCTCACCGGTGGATTTTTCCTGGGAATATCGCTTGGAGTCCTCTGGATCCCATGCGTTGGTCCGATCCTGGGCGCTGTCCTTGCTTTAGTGGCATCGGCGGGAGATATGACTTATGGAGCATTGATGCTATTTGTTTATTCTGTGGGCATAATGCTGCTCTTTGGAGTAGATAAGCTTATAATAAAGTGGCTCTCCCCGTATTTCCCGACAACATTTTATGGAATCTAAAAAAAAATCTTATTTTTCCAATACGATCTCAATAGTTGAAACGTTGGAGTCCCCTCTGTCAGTGGCGATCTTTTCAGTCCCGATCTTAATATCCTTTATTTTAACTTCTTGCAAAAACCTGTTCCTTGATACTTCAACAGCATCTACGGCTCTTGATATTGCTTTCCCCCTGGCTTTTACTGTAACTTCCGTAGATCCGTTATTGAATTGTGTAACTATTGCAAGTACATAGTTCATCACTGGTTTGTTTCCGATAAAAACAACATTATCCTCGATCATTCTTGTGGTCTCCCTTGTTTTTTATTAAGTAATAAATACGATGCACCTACATATATTTTCCGAAATTATTTTAACACTTAATAACATTGCAGCGTCTTCTTTATATCTATAGAGTTACCACTAAAGAGCATATGATCAAGCTCTCGGAACTCTATTCGGGCAAGGCAAAAACCGTTTACAAGACAGATGATCCTGAAAAGCTCATAATGGAATTCAGGAACAGCCTCACAGCATTTGACGGCAAAAAGAAAAGCGAAGCGCCAAAAAAGGGATATTATAATGCGCAGATCGCCGCCAAACTCTTAAGACTTCTTGAAGAAAAAGGAATTAAAACCCATTTTGACAGCATGATATCAGATACCGAAATGGTCGTTGATGCTGTCGATATCATAAAAATTGAAGTAATTGTAAGAAATATCGCGGCAGGTTCCCTCGTCAAAAAATATCCCTTCAAGACAGGGCAGAAACTTGATCCTCCGATTTTGGTTTTTGATTACAAGAGCGATGAGCGAGGAGACCCGATGATCAATGACGATATCGCGCTAGCGCTTGGGCTTGCTACAAAGGATGAACTTTCAGAAATACGCAAACTTGCACTCTCCATAAACTCGATCCTGCTTGATCATCTTGCTGATAAGGATCTTCTGCTGCCGGATTTTAAGCTGGAGTTCGGAAGGCACAAGGGTAAGATCATACTTGCAGATGAGATATCCTGCGATACCTGCAGGTTCTGGGATAAAAAAACCGGAGAATCGCTTGATAAGGATGTTTTCAGGTTCGATAAAGGCGACCTCGTAGCAGCTTACCGTGAAGTGGCAAGAAGGATCGTGCCTGAGATATTTGAAAAGGAATCATAACGCCCTCAAATCCAGCCCCATTATATATTCCTTCAACATCGCATGGTTCGCAAGTACCACATCTGCGTCCTTCAGCAATTCCGGGTCCACATACGTCGGTATAGCAATACAGTACAGTCCCGCCCTTTTTGCTGATTCCACGCCAAGCGGTGCATTTTCGATAACGATGCATTCATCTTTGTTAACTTTCAGCATTTCAACAGCTTTCAAATATGGCTCAGGATTTGGCTTTCCTTCCAAAACATCATTCCCGGACACAATTGCTGTAAAAGTTTTAGGAAAAAACCGCTCAATTAACTCAATTACGACTGCCCTATCTGAACCCGACGCAACTCCGAGAAGACATTTATTTTTCAGGGAATTGATACACTCATATACCCCGTCAAAAACCTTCACCTTATTGATCTGTGTAAAAATCTGATGTTTTTTCTTTGCAAGCCTTAAGAAATCCTCTGGCTCTGGCGTTCTACCAGCTTTTTTGAAAACAAGGTTTATTATCCCGATATGGTTTGAGCCCTCTATATTGTAGATATCTTTACGTCTGATATTGATACCCACATCTTTGAAAACCGATATCCATGCATCCGCATGATATGGCATTGAATCAACAAGCACGCCATCCATGTCAAAGATCACAGCTTTAAGCATCATATCCCCTACCGTGTCCGTTGTGTTCGTTGTTGATTTTTTTTCATACCATGACGCAAAGATTTTTGCAGCTATACTTTGCGTTCTTTGCGCACTTTGCGGTGAATTAAGTTTGGTAAGTTCATGGATGAACTCGTAGATATTGCCGGGCATTAATCTTACCCCATCTTCTTTGCAGCAAGCTCGATCGCTTCAATCAAGCTGTCCTTTGGCATGATCGAAGTAACAGGGATACGCAGGATCTTCTCTACAGTAGTGCTCACAATAGGTGCGCATACAAGAGCTTTTGCGCCATCCCGTTCTGCTTTTATTGCGGCGATAATGGCTTCTTCCATTGATGTGGCAGAGTATTCCCTGATTGTTAGGAGCCTTCCACCCACTTTTAATTTTTTTTCGGTAATATAATCAAGGACGGGACGGGCTGCGATAACAGCAATAAAATCGGGTTTTTCTATTCCTTCCATTTTGCGAAGCACAGCAATGATCTGTCGCAGGGTCTTGATATTTGGTTCGCGCTGACCTGATAATAGTTTATATATTGTGCTTGCGGGGATACTGGATTTCTCGCTAAAATCCGCAGCTTTCAAACGAAGCTCTTCTTTAAGTATTCTCTGGAATTCCTTTATAAAAGATTCATCCGATTCCATTGCTGCACGTATCAGTTCTTCTGAAGTCATCACGATCGTATAGTGGTTATTTAATATTATACGTTTGGGTCAATCGATAAAGTCCCTCAACTTCATCATTTCATATTTTTTCCAATTCTCCTTTTATCATCCCTATCACACGTCTCTTCTTCTCAATAGCCTCTGCAGCTGCATTATCCACCGCCTGCTTCATCGCATCAAAATTCTTGGGTGTCTTCTCACCAACAAGCTTCTTGATAGGAGTATATGCTGATTCCCGAAAACGCGGTGTGAAATCCTGGGGATTTCCGTCCACTATCAATTCCGCTCCTTCCCCAATGACCACATTGCCAACAATATCAATAGCAACTCCCTTCTTTCGAACACAGTCAATGATATCCTGCGCATATTCCGGCGGCGCGATAATTAAAAGCGCATCCAGTGATACGCCAAGATAATCTATTTCAAGTTTATCAAGCATTGCAAGCACTTTCTTATTCACAAGTCTGCGCAGCTTTTCTTCCTCAAAAATTAGCTTGACTTTAGCAGTCCTTGCTATCTCCTTTGCATCCCCGCGCACCCCGCCATTTGTCACATCCGTCATCGCATGAATCTTTTCAATCAGTCCAGCATCAAAGAGCGCTTCGCAGGCGTCGATGAACTTGAGGTTAATAGTCTCATCCACAAGATCGTGCATCCCGTAATAAAGGGCGGTCGTAGAAACTGTTCCTCCGCCTGCTCCTTCGGTCATAATTATGACATCTTCCGGCATAGCCTGTATGCGCGACGTGAGGCTTTCTGCCATACCAACCGCGCCAACGCCGCCAGTCATCCTTTCTCCGATTACCATATCCCCGCCGATCCGCAGAGTGCTTCCAGTCACGAGCGGTATTCCAGTCAGTTCTGAAACTGTCGTAATTCCTGCGATGTGGTCAAATATTTTCGCTACATCCCCATCATCCGCGACATGGATATCGGAGAGCATCGCTACAGGCCGCGCGCCCATAACATAAACATCCCGAAGAGCAGCGCGTGCGACATGGAATCCAGCAAGGAATGGGAAATCTGATAGACGTGAATGCATTCCGTCAATAGTGACGACGAGATACTTCCCATTGGCGCGAACAACGCCGGAATCGTCAAGATGCGATGAATCAACGATCGCAGAAGTCTTACCGATAACCTGCGCAATTTTTTCATGTGTATAGAAATCCCCCATCCCGCGGGAACCAACACCGAAATCTCCCATTGTCACACCTGAATTTATGGGCGCAAGAATATCCCCTTTCGGGTCAATGGTGGCTTTTGCCTCCACTATCACTGCATTTGCTAATTCTTGCGCATGATACCTTGATATGTTCTTTATCTCAAGGATCCTGTCAGCAAGCTTCTCTTTTAGCGCTTCATCCCCGCGAATGAGCCCGCGTTTTGCATAGCCTTCAATGTCCATAATTCTCCACAAAATTACGAAGCATCAAAAGCCCGGTTGTGCCGCTTTTTTCAGGGTGGAACTGTGTGCCGATCACATTTCCGGCTTCATTTGTGATGATCGCAGGGAACATGCGTCCATAATCGCATAAGACGGCCTTATATTTTTCATCAGTATCCACATGGAACGAATGCACAAAATAAACAAATGAGCCATCATCTATCCCTTTCAATAAAGGTATGTCCTTTTTGATGATAAGTGAATTCCAACCCATATGCGGGACCTTCAATTCAGATGCCGGGAAACGTATCACTCGACCGGGAATAATATCAATACCTTTGTGCATCCCCCCTTCTTCGCTTTCTGATGTTAGCATCTGCATTCCAAGGCAAATACCAAGAAGGGGCTTACCATCATTCACAGCATCTTTAACCACTCGTTCAAGGGTTGAAAAATGCATCATAGCATCGCGAAATGCCCCAACGCCGGGAAGTACAAGGGCATCGGCTCTATCCAATACACTCGCCTCTTTTGAGATTTCAACATCTGCGCCTACATATTGAAGGGCTTTTTCGATGCTGCGCAGGTTGCCAAGTCCGTAGTCGATGATTACGATTTTCATTTTGGTCTTCTTATATTTTTTATTATCCTGTAATTCTAATCTTTCATAAGTTCAGTTGCTCAAACCGCCTTGCCGCCTCTTGCAATGTTTCATCCTTCTTCGAGAAAGTAAAGCGCAGTTTATGTTTTCCCGCTTCGCTCTTGTAGAAGCTGCTTCCGGGAACGGCTGCAACGCCGACTTCACGAACCATATATTTAGCAAACTCCATGTCATCCATTGTTACCCCATCTGGCAAGTCTGCCAGAATGTAATAAGCGCCTTCGGGCTCCTTGCAGTTGAACCCTGCTTTTATTAAAGCGTCAAAGAGGAATTTTCGTTTCCCGTCATACATTGCTGCCAGTTCTTTGTAATAGGAATCAGGAAATCTCAATGCGGTAACACATGCATGCTGAAGAGGCGCTGGCGCGCCCACTGTCAGGAAGTCATGCACTTTCCTGATCGCTGATGACAATTCCTTTTCTGCAAGGGCATATCCGATACGCCATCCTGTGACACTGTATGTCTTTGAAAAACCGCTTATCGTAATGGTGCGGTCCTTCATATCATCAAGGGAGCCGATGCTGATGTGCTTTTTATTATCATAAAGGATGTATTCATATATCTCATCAGTGACCGCTATGACATCATTATCGACGCAAAGGTCAGCGATCATTTTCATCTCACCTTTTGTAAAAACCTTACCGCATGGGTTATTGGGTGTATTGAGGATAAGAACACGTGTCTTATTATTGAACGCAGAATAAAGGGTATCTTCATCTATGCTATAATCGTCATTTAGAGGCACGAACCTTGGAACAGCCCCGGAAACTGCTGCATCTGGACCATAATTCTCATAGAACGGTTCAAATATTATAGCTTCGTCCCCTTCGTTTATCAATGCAAGCATTGTCGCCATCATTGCTTCTGTGGAACCGCATGTCAGTGTGATATTGGTGTCAGGGTCTGCATCAATATGATTATATTCGCGGGCTTTTCGTGAAATCTCATCCCGCAGGTCTTTTGCGCCCCATGTGATCGAATACTGGTTATAATCGTCCATGATCGCGGATGCTGCTGCACGCTTTAATTCAAGAGGTGCAGGGAAATCGGGAAATCCCTGGGCGAGATTAATAGCATTATGTTTTAGTGAAAGACGTGTCATGTCGCGAATGACTGATTCGACAAAATGACTCGTTCTACTTGCTAACATAGACCTGTCATTATGACTTTGGGGTTTATTTAGGCTTTCATTTTTATGAAATAAACCGTTATGTTTATATTTCACTTATTCAATGGTAGGCAAAAGGTGACAAAAATGCCAGCAAAAGTAAATAATGAAGAATGTACCGGCTGTGGAATATGCGTTGATGAATGCCCCGCAACTGCGATAGAACTGAAAAACGATAAGGCAAAAATAGATCAGGAAGAGTGCACGGACTGCGGCACATGTGTCGATTCCTGTCCGAACAGTGCAATTTCAATGGAATAATTGAATAATAATTATCACTATCGACTAAAAACAATAGGATCAGCAAGGAAAGAAATGGAAAAAATAAAAGCAGGAGTTCTTGGTGCAACAGGCAATGTTGGCCAGAGATTTATCGAGCTGTTAAGTAAACATCCGTGGTTTGAATTGACCTCACTTGCAGCTTCAGATAAAAGCGCTGGCAAAAAATACGGTGATGCGGCAAGCTGGAGGCTTGAAAGCAAAATCCCTGAAAATGTAAGGGATATGAAAGTTGTTCCTGTTGATCCAAAGAAAGTCGATGCAGATATTGTTTTTTCCGCTCTCCCAACTGACCTTGCCAAAACCGTTGAACCTGATTTTGCAAAAGCGGGTTTTGTTGTAGCAAGCAATGCCAGCGCCCTGCGTATGGAAAAGGATATTCCTCTTGTCATACCTGAAGTCAATCCGAATCATCTTGGTCTTATTGATGTCCAGCAGGATAATCGCAAATGGGATGGCTATGTTGTCACAAATCCAAACTGTACGACCATAATGATGGCAGTAACCCTGCGACCCCTTGCGAAATTCAATATCGAAAAAATATACCTTGCATCCATGCAGGCTATATCAGGCGCAGGTTATGACGGCGTTCCTTCAATGGCTATTCTTGACAATGTTATCCCTTACATCGGGCAGGAAGAAGAAAAAGTTGAAACCGAGACGAAAAAACTTCTTGGCGAATTCAACGGCAGCGAAATAATAGATGCCCCCTTCAAGGTAAGCGCAAGCTGTAACAGGGTAAATGTAATGGATGGCCATACTGAGGCGGTCTGGGTTGAAATGGCAGATAACCCTTCAACCGATGATGTTAAGAAAGCTTTCCTTGATTTTGATCCCGGATTATCCGAATTACCCACAGAGCCAACGCCAGTCATAGAGGTAAAGGAAGAGAAGGACAGGCCCCAGCCTCGCATGGACAGGAACATCGGAGGCGGGATGACAGTTTCCGTGGGACGCATTCGCCCCGGCATACGCTACATCTGCATGGGACACAATACGATTAGAGGCGCGGCAGGAGCAAGTGTGCTTAATGCTGAACTGTTAAGAAAGATGGGAAAACTTTAGAACCTTAACTGCGCAATTTTTTAGGGGATTATCCCCCTATATCTAACTTGAAAATAAAACACTGAGACGATTGATGAAGTAAAACCATTCTTCTTGGCCTTAATTTAATGGATAACATTCTTTTAAACCACAATTACCTTTACTTGCTCAAAAACACCGTAACATTTTAATCGATTGTCAACATTACAACCATAAAAGTTTACAATCCTCTAATCATGCTAAAAAATATCCTTGCCAAAATCGAAAAAAATGAATCTATAGACTTCCCGGAAGCATTGGAACTCATTGCCCTGGATGGAAAAGATTGCATGGAATTATTCACCCTCGCAAACCATGTGCGCTCAAAGCTCGGTGACCGGGTTGACCTGTGCTCAATTGTTAATGCAAAGTGCGGTTTATGCTCCGAAGACTGCAAGTTCTGTGCGCAATCGGTACATAACGATACAGAAATAACGCCACACCAAATGATGGATGATGAAGAGATCCTAAACATGGCGCAGATGATGGAAGAAGAAGGAGCCGCCAGGTTTTGCATTGTTACAAGTGGAAAAGGCGTAGAGGGGGAAGATTTTGAAAATATGCTGCGCTCAATACGTAGGATAAGAAAAGAAACCCGTTTATCGGTGTGTATTTCTTCTGGTATGCTCACAGCAAAGCGGGCTTTTGCCCTAAAAGACGCAGGAGCAACGAGATTGCACCATAATCTTGAGACATCAAAGAATTTTTTCAATAAAATATGCACCACGCACACATATGATGACAAAATAAAAACCATTCATATTGCTCAAAAGGCTGGCCTTGAAGTCTGCTGCGGCGGGATAATCGGATTGGGGGAGTCGGTTCAAGACCGCCTGGAACTTGCTTTTACACTTCGGGAACTGGATGTGGATTCCGTCCCGATAAATATATTTAATCCCATTAAAGGAACACCGCTTTATAATGAAAAACCTATAGAACCCCTTGAGATCCTAAAAACAATAGCAGTTTTCCGGCTTATCCTTCCAGATAAAAATATACGGATCGCAGGCGGTCGTGAGAAAAATCTCAGGGATATGCAGGGTTTATGTCTTCTCGCAGGCGCGAACGGATTGCTGCTTGGCAATTACCTGACGACCCAGGGCAGGATGCCGCGCGATGATATTACGATGATAAAAGATCTTGGACTTGTTCCGGGAGGTGCTTGACTTTTAGGATTTAGGGCTTACAGAAAAATAAGATTGCAATAATAGAAAACTGATAGCACAGATACCCACGGATTTGATTATTAGCAGCGAACACAACGAACTCACACCATAAAAGTTCGTTTTAGTTCGTACCAGTTCGTTGTTTTTTTCATATTCATCACGTACCGAAGGTTCATAACCAACTCTGTGGTTTTTCACACCTAAAAAAAGTTTCGCAGATGTGTATGTTCAGCATAAGAATGAGAGCGGAAAAAAACGAAAAACACATATCAGGAGCAGAGGCACTCGTTGAAAAAAACATGATCCTGGCGACCATCACGGAACTTTCCCAACGAGCGTTATCTCATGAAAAAGGAGAGCCTGATCTTATAAATATATCAGTTGAATCGTTAAAAACCCCGGTCAAGAAACTAACTTCCCTTCCGCTTATTTTGACACATGTTGAAAATGAAACAAAAGGAAAAAAACTTGCCAGGATATTGCTTCTTGAACTTGGAATACCGCAATTGTGCATTGAAAAAAGCATCTCACTTCTTGAAAAAGGACCGGCAGATGGTGAAAATATGCGGGGCGCTATTATTATGGATATTAATGGGAACAGGCTTGAGCCCGACATTATTCGAGGAATCCGGGCATCTCACATTGGAATAACGATAGAAGCTTCAAAAGAACTTCAAACAGCGATTTCGGATATGAAATTATCAGCCTTTTATTCATATATCAGTGACGCGCTTGTACTTGCTACAAAAGTTGCATCTGTCAAAGGGACGCTCGGTGAACTTTGCTGGTCTGATGACCCTTCATATACCGCAGGTTACGTTGCGTCAGGAAAAATGGGATACATCCGTATACCGCATTTGAAAACGAAAGGCGACCCCTACGGAGGGCGCGTGTTTTTCGTGGAAAATATTGACGTGGGGAATTATATTAATGAAATGGAAAATGCTCCTGTCCTGGTCAATAAATTTGGCGGAATAAGGAGTTTCAAAGAATACAAGAATTAACGAGTAAAAATATTACATAATCTGACAAATCGAGGAATTTTATGAAACAACAACAGATACTGAAATTGAAACGATCGAATATAAATGAACCAGCAAGCATCGCAGTTCTTGGCGCTGGCGGTCTTGGAATGGCGGCAGCAAAAATACTGGCACAGAAAAAAGAAATGAGACTGACAGCCATCGCCGATAAGACCGGATACATCATTGACCCGAAAGGGATCGATTCAAGTATGCTTGAAACAAAAAAACCCGGGGATATCGGTATCAGCACCGATGATGCAATATCCCATATCATTGAAAATTCACAGGAATTCGACGGCATTTTCCTGGCTCTTCCCAATCTTACGAACAGCTTTATCCCCGATATTGTTTCACGATTTGCCAATGCGGGTTATAATGGAGTGATGGTTGATGCAATGAAACGGTCGCAGGCAGTTGAAATGATCTTTGGGCTGGATGATGAGTTGCGCGATGCTGGGATCACATATATTACAGGGGCTGGAGCTACTCCGGGATTACTGACATGCGCTGCCGCCATAGCTTCCAATTCATTTATGGAAGTAACAGGCGTTGACATAAATTTTGGCGTAGGGGTTTCAAATTGGGAGTCGTACAGGGCGACCATAAGGGAAGATATTGCGCATCTTGAGGGATTTAACCTGAAAAAAGCCGCGGAAATGACCTGCGCCCAGATAAAGGGGGAGCTTGATAACAGGAAAGGGATTCTCCAATTACACAATATGGAACATGCGGATGATGTACTACTTGAAAGGGCAGGGATCGTATCCCGCGAAAAAGTCACAGTATGCGGAGTTGTTGATACGCGAAACCCAAGAAAACCCGTAAGCACTACCATGACACTTACTGGAAAAACCTTTGATGGGGCAATTTCAAGCCATAAATTCATACTGGGCGATGAGACAACAATGGCAGCCAATGTAGTTGGGCCTGCTCTTGGATGGATGAAAGCCGGTCTTGAGTTCCATGCAAGAGGTATTTATGGCGTATTCGGTTCTGCTGAAGTGATGCCAAGATTCGTCAAATGAATATGGAATGGCTCTCAAAAGAGCTTGCTGAAATAAAAAGCAAAGGATTATATCGGGAAACAAGGACGATCGAGACCGCGCAGACTCCAAGGATAAAAAAAGATGGAAGAGAATACATTCTTCTTTCATCCAATAATTACCTTGGCCTGGCCACTCATCCTGATGTGAAAAGATCAGCGATTGAAGCCATCGAAAAATATGGCTCCAGTTCCGGAGGCTCACGATTGACCACCGGGAACACTGACCTGTACGATAGCCTGGAACAGAAGATCGCAGATTTCAAGGGAACTGATGATGCAATTGTATTTAGCTCAGGATACATGGCCAATATAGGGGCTATCTCCGCATTAATGACTACAGGCGACCTTATTCTTAGCGATGAACTCAACCACGCAAGCATAATCGATGGATGCAGGCAAAGCCGCGCTGATGTGAAAGTCTATCCGCACATGGATGTTACACATATCGAAAAGGAACTGCGCGCTTCAAAGAACCGGAAAAAACTCATAGTGACAGATGGCATCTTCAGCATGGATGGCGATATCGCTCCTCTTCCTGAGATCATTGAAGTGGCAGAAAAGTTTGATGCAATGGTCATGGTGGATGATGCTCATGCTACAGGTATCCTTGGAAAGCATTGCAGAGGTACAGGGGATTATTTTAATGTCGAGCCTGATATAAACATGGGAACTCTTAGCAAAGCGCTTGCAAGTTCAGGCGGATATATCGCCGGAAGTAGTGAGCTTATCGATTTTTTGCGCAACAAGGCGCGAACTTTTATTTTCTCAACTGCGCTGGCACCTCCTGATGTTGCGGCTGCCAGTACTGCAATAGATATTATCGGGAAAGAAAATCCTGCAAAAAAATTATGGGAGAATGTAGCAATTTATAAGAAAGGGCTTATTGATGCGGGATTTGATATCAATAGTGAAACCCAGATCATTCCTTTGATGACCGGGGATACTGATACAACCATGAAAGCTGCCCTGGAACTTGACAAACTGGGAATTTTTGTACAGGGGATCAGGCCGCCCACAGTTCCGCAAGGCAAAGGAAAGATACGAACTACGTTGATGGCGACCCATAGCAGGAAGGATATAGATGATGCTCTTTCTGCTATTAGAAAAGTGAAGAAAAAAATCAACTTATAATGACCGGGATATTCATAACAGGAACCGACACTAATATCGGAAAAACAGTAATTGCTGCAGGACTTGCAGGTGCATTGAATAATAAAGGATACAGCGTTGGCGTAATGAAAGCCGTGCAGAGTGGGGCAGGGATTAAAAATGGTCTTCTTTATTCCCCGGATATTGAATTTATAAAAAAAGTGATGGACGTCAATGATGAAATGGAACTTGTCTGTCCTTATCTTCTAAAAGAGGCGATGGCGCCGGGGATCGCGGCGGAAATCGAAGGAAAGAACATTGACTTTGAAATTATTAAGAACGCCTTCCAGGAACTTGAAAACAGACATGATATTGTGATCGTTGAAGGAGCAGGCGGTATTGCCGTTCCCATAAAAAAGAGATTAATGATATCGGATCTGATAAAATACATGGGTATCCCCATAATTATTGTAGCACGAGCGGGTCTTGGAACCATAAATCATACAGTTCTCACTATCGAGTATGCGAAAAGATCCGGGATAAAAATAATCGGGGTAATAATAAACGATTACAGGGGTGGGATCGTGGAAGAGAGAAATCCTGGGATCATAACTGATCTGACTGGTATTCCCATATTGGGAATTATTCCAAATGACCCGGATATCTGTTCAGAAAGAGGTGAGCCTGGAAAAATCGTATTTTTTGTGGAGGAGAATGTCGATATAGGTCGAATTATTGACTTCATCCATTAATTAACATCCATTCGAAAGGTTCATTTTATATGTTTAATGGTAAAAATGCCTCATCCCAGTGAACACAAGCGATACACCCAGCCTGTTTGCAGTTTCAATAACTTCCTTATCCCGTATCGAGCCTCCGGGCGACACGATATACCTTATGTGATTCTCGGCAGAGTGAATGATGCTGTCGTCGAACGGGAAGAAAGCGTCTGATGCAAGAACGCACTCGCTCATGATGTTCTTAACAAACTCATCTTCGCTCATAGCCGGTTTTTCCCTTTCATATAATATCCTGAGGTTCTCCCTGGCCTTTGTGGCTGCAAGTTTGCGAATTGAATCCACCCTGTTTGGCTGTCCTGCGCCCATTGCAACTATCTGGTAAACACCTTTTTCATACTCACGTGCAATGACTACTGCATTTGATTTTGTATATTTGCAGGCGTTCAATGCGAATTCTGCAAGTTCTTTCTTTTCATCCGGGAAAGGATGCTGCGTCACAACATCCCATTTTTCATACAATCCCCTGTTCCTAGACTGGACAAGCATTCCGCCCACCACATAACGGTATGTATTTTCAAGCGGTTCCCCGTCATTCATGGATAATTCAAGGATACGAAGGTCTTTGCTCTTATTTTTCAGAAACTGTAGCTCCTCTTCATCATATCCCGGGGCAATAATTAGTTCCACGAACCTTCCCTTCAGGAATTCAAGCGTTTTAAGATCAGGTTTTTGAGTCATGCAGACAATGCTGCCAAATGATGAAACGGGATCTCCATCCCATGCCCCTGAGAGTGCCTCAAGCAGTGTATTCCCGGTCGCAAATCCGCATGGGTTGCTGTGTTTCACAATAGAGACCGCAATTTTATCCTTGTATCCAAGAACCACATTTAGGGCGCTTTCAGCGTCCACATAATTGTTATAAGAAAGTGCTTTTCCATGCAATTGCCTGGCATTTGCGATCGTGGGTTCGGTTACCCCCGGCTCCTTATAGAATTTTGCGCTCTGGTGCCAGTTCTCTCCGTACCTGAGCGTTTGTCCTTCTGTGAATTTCAGGCGCAGTATGTCTTCATTTCCAAGTGCGCGGCTTAAGTATGTATCGATAGCGCAATCGTAATCTGCAATTCTTCGAAAGGCTTTGACAGCAAGCCTTTTCTTCGTTCCAAGACTGATTTCCCCGGCTTTAAGTTCTTCCAGAATATCCAGATAATCCAGAGGGTCTGTGATCACGGCGACATGCCTGTAATTTTTTGCAGCTGCCCTGACAAGCGCAGGTCCGCCAATGTCGATATTTTCAATAGATTCTTCCAGACTTGCGCCTTCTGCTACTGTTCTTTCAAATGGGTACAGATTTACTGCCACTATATCTATGAACTCAATTCGATTTCGTTTCGCATCCTCAAGATGAGACGTTTTGTCCCGCAATGCAAGAATTCCACCGTGTATCTTAGGATGTAGCGTTTTTACTCGTCCATCCATCATCTCCGGGAATCCAGTAACATCTGACACATCTATTACTTTTATTGCGGCTTTTTTCAAGACCGAATAAGTCCCACCTGTTGAAATGATCTGATATCCAAGCCTTGTCAGCCCGGTTGCAAATTCAATTACGCCATTTTTATCAGAAACACTAATCAAGGCTTTCTTGGACAGAAAATATCACCTTATCTAAATGGAAAAAAGAAGTTATAAGTTTTTCTGACAACATGGATTTTGAATCATGGGCTAACTTTAATATTCATCATGCATTTCTCCCCTCATGAAGAATTTCCTGATCATCGGACATAAAGCAGTTACTGAAACATTTTCCCTCAATGACCTTCCGGGTGCAGCAGGGCGCATGGACATCCTTTGCAGGTGCGTTAATGCAGCGCTGTTCCTATCCCATGACATAAGACGAGATGTTCGCGTATTTCTTGTGCTCAAAGGCGAGCCCTCACCCCCAAAAATCATCCGCTTTGATGGCAGCGCGGTCAGATACCTCAGCCCCGATGAACGAAGCGCTGCTTCATTGATCAAAAAAGCTCTTGAGAAGAAAGCACAGGATTTTTGGACAGAATCCACCGCCGGGGTGAGCATACGCAAAGGAGACCTTGACGCCATTATTAAAGAACTGGATATGAAAGTTACATATTTGAGGGAAGACGGCGAGGATATTCGCACAAATAAATTCGATGAGCATTCCGACCAGTTGTTTGTGTTAGGGGATCATATGGGATTGACAGAGGATGAAGAGAAGATGATAGATGGATGCGAACATGAGATGATCAGCGTTGGGCCGCTATCGCTGCACGCTGACCACTGCATAGTGTTATTACATAATGAGATGGACAGAGGGAAACATATTTAGAACACCCCGGATATTGAGAACCGAATGACAATCATTGATATAACCCGTAAGATCTTGCACGAAGGCGCGATTTGCGATCACTGCCTTGGAAGACAGTTCGCAAAACTTTCAACCGGTTTGTCCAATGACCAGCGCGGAGCAGCCCTGAAACTTGTAAGTTCTATGCATGCGGGAGCAGAAAAGGATGAAGAGCTCAAAGGCCTGCTTGCAAAAAGCAGCGGCGAAATAAAATGCTGGGTCTGCAATAATCTTTTTCTGGATATCGATGCATGGGTAAAAAAGAGCGTTGAGGCACTTTCAGAATACGAATATAGCAGTTTTCTCGTTGGAACAAAGGTTACAGGGCTTCTCGCCGAGAATGAGGAGATCCTGTGGGCAGAAAGTGGCACTACTTTTGCTGAGCCTCTGAAGACAGAATTGAACCGTGAGGTGGGAAAAAGGATCGAAAAGATCACAGGTAAGAGGGCAAACCTTAAAAAACCGCAGGTAGTGGCGCTTCTTGACCTTGAAAACAATGATGTAGATGTCCAGATAAACTCCCTTTACATTTATGGCAGGTACCGGAAACTCATCCGGGGAATACCACAGACCAGGTGGCCATGCCGGGAATGCCATGGAGAAGGATGCGAACGTTGCGATAATACGGGAAAGATATATCCTGAATCAGTTGATGAACTTATAAAACCGCATCTTTTGGCGGCAGCACAGTGTGATGATACAGCTTTTCACGGGGCGGGGCGTGAGGATATCGATGCCCTGATGCTTGGTGACGGTAGGCCATTTGTAGTTGAGGCAAAAAGACCCCATAAAAGAAGTCTTGACCTGGGTGCGCTAGAAGCTGGAATAAACCTGGGCGCAGATGGCAAGATCGAAGTGCTCGGTCTTAAATTCGTAGAAAGTGAAACTGTTGAACAATTGAAATCCATGAAAGTGGATAAAATATATCGCATGAAGATAACTCACACCACAACAGAGGAAAAACTTAAATCATCCCTTGACGTAATAAGTGAAACTCTCATCAAACAGAACACACCAACAAGAGTGCTTCACAGGCGTGCTGATCTTGAACGAATACGCAAGGTTCACTCGGCTGAACTTGAATCGTATAATGAAACTACTGCGATTCTCGTTATAAATTGTGAAGGCGGGCTCTATGTTAAGGAACTGGTTTCTGGTGATGGCGGACGTACCATACCAAGCGTAGCTTCATTAATTGGAAGCGAGGCAAAAGTTATTGAACTTGAAGTAATTAAAGTAGGATAAGAATAACATTTATAATTCGGAGAAATATTATGCCACAAAGTCACGGAACAAGAAGAAAATCACGACATAAGCTAAGGAAAACAGTTCGGGAAAAGGGAATGTCCCCAATAAGCAGGGCGATCCAGCTCTTTAAGGAAGGAGACATCGTGAACATAGATCTTGATCCCGGCATCCAGAATGGAATGCCACACCCCAAGTTTCAGGGAAGAACAGGAAAAGTCACAAGCCAGCGTGGCCGTGCCTATCTAGTTGCAGTCAGGGATGGCGGATTAATGAAAGAAGTCATCATTCTACCTGAGCATTTGACTCCTCAGAAATAATCGGTGAAATAATGTTAGTAAAGCAGATCATCAGCGAAGAGATACTGACCCTTGGTGAGGTCAGGAGCCTGCTTGACGAGGTCAGGGAAGAAAGGTCAAAAGAAGACAAGGAACTCGGATATGAATTGCGAAAGGCAATATCACATGCTGAGATATTTGCCAGGCTTGATGCCAGAAAATCCAGGGAATTAATGAACGAGTTGTCTAAACTTGAGAAAATGAAACCTGAGATCGCCGTAAGGATCGCTGATATACTGCCAATGACCAATGATGAGGTCAGGTCAATATACGCAAAAGAGCGATATACTCTCAGTGAAACAGAGCTGAAAGACATCATTGAAATTGTGATGAAATATACCTGAACCAAGAAAAGTTTCAAAGTGAGTGGTATTTGATGATAACCTTAGGGAAAAAACAGGAAAAGGAAGACACAGCTTATATTCTGGATTATCTACAATATGGGCGTTCAGATGATTCCCGCCCGATCTATCAAAAAAAACCGCTTATCCAGGCTGTTGGAGAGAAACATTTTGTTTTGATGGAACTTATGCCCAAAGAGAATGCGGTCGTAAATGTCCAGGATAAAGTCTATATCGGGGACGGAGACCGCCCGGCCATTGATCATGTCAAGAGACGGATAACTTATCCTGAATTGACGCATGGCTCTCAGATGGAACTCCCACATGTTATTGAGGAAGTTGTACTGGCAAATGAAACACATTTCCTGGCTTTCTTTAATGATGCTTACCCAATAACCACCCGCCTTCATATGCTTGAACTTCTGCCTGGAATAGGAAAGAAACTCATGTGGGGAATAATAGAAGAGAAAAAGAAGGGGAAATTCGAGAGTTTTAAGAATCTAGTTGAAAGGGTGAAAGGACTCCACACGCCAGAAAAACTTATAGCTCACAGGGTTATGGACGAATTAAAGGACGAAAATATAAAATATCGCATTTTTACGACCCCGATGCCGCTTAAAAGATGAAATTGTATAAAAAGGACCAGCATTTCCTGATAGATAAGCAGGTTCTTGAAAGGATCATCGGATACGGAAAATTAACTAA
Source organism: Candidatus Methanoperedens sp. (assembly GCA_041648475.1). Taxonomy (GTDB): domain Archaea; phylum Halobacteriota; class Methanosarcinia; order Methanosarcinales; family Methanoperedenaceae; genus Methanoperedens. Next base: position 106,829 of record JBAZOV010000003.1, read on the forward strand.
AGCTGATACAGTCCTTGAAATAGGCGCAGGTTACGGTAACCTTACTGCAAAACTGGCAAAAAAAGCAGGAAAAGTAGTAGCCATTGAAATAGATACAGAACTTGCCCCATCCATAAAGAAGGCGGAAAATGTTGAAGTAATAACAGGGGATGCCCTTAAAGAGGAATTTCCGCTTTTTAATAAAGTAATTTCAAATCTTCCTTATTCTATTTCTTCCCCTGTGACTTTTAAACTGCTGCAGCACGGATTTGAACTGGGAATCCTTATGTACCAGCATGAATTTGCAAAAAGGCTGGTAGCTTCAGCTGGCAGCAAGGATTACGGCAGGCTTTCAATAGCTGTCCAGTATCATGCCCAGGTTGATATCCTCGAAGTTGTCTCACGCCGCGCATTCAGTACTCCCCCGGAAGTGGATTCGGCAATAGTCAGGGTGGTTCCGCGACCACCCCCATATGAAGTCAGGGATGTAGATTTCTTCATGAAATTCATAACAGCGGCTTTTTCACAGAGACGCAAAAAACTTAAGAATGCAATATTGAATAATGCGGCGATGCTTGGAATTAAAGAAAGTGCGCTGGAAAAGCTGCCGCAGGATATTATTGAGCAGAGGGCTGAGACTCTCTCACCTGAAGAGCTTGCAAAGCTTGCCGATTTACTGGTTTATCAGAAAAGATAATAACTCATAAATAACGTGGTTATGCCTATGAAAATTGCAGTAGTCTTTGACAGCGCCGGAACGCTGCTTCGCATGTACCGGGTGGCAAAGAACATAAAAACGGGGGCTATCCTGAACGATGTAGTTTCAACAGAACTTGTGGGCAAAAAACCCGATTGCGCGCTTCTTGTAATGCAGATAGATTCAAATAAGCTTGTCAAATGCCCGCCTGACATGCTGATCTCGGATTTTATAGGAAAATATAATGTTGGTATTGATATAGGCTGTTCAAAAGCGCATGTGGATAATATTACAGCGTTGTCAGTCGTGAAAAACGACACACATGCTACAATGGCGGACCTTCAAGAAGTGATGGCTGTGGTAAAGCAAAGATGCAAGAATATTTTCTATCTGGGCGTTGGTCTGATCATTGATGTGGAAACAAAAAGTATCCCATACGTCGTATGCACAGGGGGAAAAATTTATTCTAAAAGCTGTTCCGTAATGCAGACCCTAACAGAGCGGGGAATAAGCGTTTATATAGCATCAGGCGACAGCATGAGGAATTTACAGCCTCTTGCTAAGAATGTATGCGTTCCCCTTGAATGTGTATATGAGATATCAACGCCAAAGAAAAAAGAAGAGATCGTAAAGAGATTAAAAGAAGAATACGATACCGTTGTAATGGTTGGGGATGGGATAAACGATATACTTGCTTTTCGGGCTGCAGATTTGAGTGTGCTATCAATACAACAGACAGGAACATGCCCTGCTATCCTTTTTGATGAAGCTGATATTGTGATTAAAGATATTAATGAGATAGTTGGGATAGTGGAAAAGATGTCAAAAACCTTCATTTGACAGGACTTGCGGGATTTACTGGATATGGTAAGCTATGGTCAAAAGAGAAGCGAAAGAAGTCAATAGAAAAAGATTTCAACGATGCAATAAAGTAACTCTCTTCTCTTTTATATTTAAATAATTCTTTCAAGGCAATATTAATATCTGAAAAATTTATGTTCGTCCCTTATTATAGTATTAAACAAGTGTTTTTAATTTAGGAAAATCGATACTGCATAGGTCTAGAAATTCTTTATCAGTTAATACATATGATTTCTCAGGACGATATCTTGCAATTATACTGGCATTCTCTAACATCCTATATGAAGCATATACTTCACTAGGCAATTTGTCGGCATAAAGTTTCTTTCGTTCTTTATGGTTCTTAATGTAGCTTATTCCTTTTTTTGCAATAAAAGCATCCCCAAAATGAAGTGCAGAATAATATAAAACAACAAATTTCCAATCAATAAATTCTGAGCTACTTCCCAGAGTAATTAAAAATTGTTCGTTGTGTTGCGCCTTCGATTTATGTTGCATTTCATTTGACAATGCAGTATACCCCCATAAATTTCATACAGGCAACACAAGAAAATCAATGTCAGTCTTTAATTTTTTTAATAGATTATATTCGATTTGAAAAATTTTCTCTTCAATTTTTCGATTCATTTCAGATAATCTAATTATTATAGTAGGGGTCTCAAGTTCCTCTAATTCGATATCACCTACAAAAGGAATACGCTTAATTTTTGTAAGTGACTCTTCCAACGCACTCCTATCATTCATGTTTAGTGTATTCATAAACTTTTTCAAAGGATTAGAAGTTTCAACTATTTGTATCGGTATATCTATTTTACTAATGTATTTTTTCAATTCGTGCGCCTGTATTGGCTTATAATATAAGCAAAATGGATTCACGGATTGAGAAACTACCCTAAATTGTTGAACAATATTCTGCGGCCCAACAGACGTTTTAAAGGATGGTCTAAAAGATGACTCTCCATGGCTTTTTATCAAATGACGATTTATCATATCACTTATCTTGTTCCTCAATATCTTTAACTTGTACAGAAGCTTTTTTCTTAATTGATTTCTTTTCTTTAATTGATTTCTTTTCTTTAATTGATTCCTTTTCTTTAATTGATTCCTTTTCAAAATCTTTAACAACTTCCGACAATGCAGTTAATATTCCACTTAATGCAGAATTTGGCACGATTAGGTCTACTTTTATAACCCTCTCAGCATTATTAGATTCAATACTACTTCCAGTTATATCTAGGTAATGATTGGCACATATGATCCTAGTAACATGTTCGTCTGTTGTTAGAATTACTTTATCTATATATACCTCTTTCCAATCTGAGCTTCTCACAGTTTTGATTTCTGACTCTACTTTTGTAATGGTTTTCTTAGCCATCGGATATTCTCCTTTAAAAAACTAAACCAATATTTACCTAGAGAAACTAATTTATATAAAAAGGTTCTCAATTTTGTTAAGATTGATGATTCCTCTAGAAATACTTTTGTTTTTGGACAATTATATGAATTAGTTACAAAGTACTAATTATCATCTTGTTACAAGCACGGTACATTTTGCTTTCCCCACGACAGCCTGCGCAACGCTTCCAATTTCAGGGTCCCTCTCTGTTTCACCCTCGCTACCCATAACGATCGTATGAACCTTATATTTCTCAGCAGCTTCCAGGATCGAATGAGCAATGATCTCGGCGTGAGCCCCTTTTTTTGGCATCCTCTGCATGCTGACACCCACAAGGATCTTATGGATATCAATTCCCATATCTGCCCCCGTTTCCACAACGCGCTTTAGCACTTCTTCACCCCTGGCAATAAGTTCTTCACGCTCGGAATCCTTCTTCGCAATTGCCACAAATAGCGCTGCCATCCTGATATTATATGATTGTGTAATTTTCATGGCTGCGATCTCTGCTTTTCGTGCGCATTCACTGCCATCAGTGGCAAGAAGTATCTCATATTTTGTCATGGTCACACCCCCTTCTTCCTGATCTTTTGTTCAAGTTTATCAAGCGCTACCATGATTCCAAAGATCACAGCCTGCGGTCTTGGTGGGCAGCCCGGTATATATACATCCACCGGAATGAATTTATCAACACCGCCACCGCTTGCGTATGTATCACCGAATATGCCTCCGTTGCAGGCGCAAGAACCCATAGCTGCAACTAGTTTCGGGGATGGCGTAGCATTATATGTTTTAAGAAGCGCAAGTTCCATATTCCGCGTCACAGGACCGGTGACAAGCAGCATATCTGCATGGCGGGGGGATGCCACAATATGAAGACCGAATCGCTCGATATCGTAAATTGGATTTGAGAGGGAATTAACTTCAACTTCGCATGCGTTGCATGAGCCTGCATCCACTTCGCGAATATGAAGGGAGCGCCCAAAGATTTTCTTTATCTTATCATTCAGGCGCTGTCCCATGATCTCAATTTCATCTTCAACTGTCATAACTTCCTCCTGATGCTTGACAAAAGGTCTTCTTTTGTCTTTGATGAAAGTTCATACTCCTGTGTAAGTTTAATGGCACCTGTCTGGCATACTTCCTCGCATCGTGCGCAGAATATGCAGCCGCAGCAGGATAATGAGAGCTTTTTCTCACCGCTTTTTTCCGTGAGCCATATGACTCCGGGAGGACAGACCTTCACACATTCCCCGCAATAGGTGCATTTTTCAGCGATAATTTCAGGTTTTCCACGAAACCCTTGCGGAGCTATATCGGGTACTTGCGGATATTTCGTAGTTTGACAACCTGTCTGCAATGTTTTCTTAATTATCTCAAGCATTATTTCACCTACATGTCATTGCCTGAGTATGATAAGCTCAAGCTCTTGTTTATGATCGGGAAATCAGGAACGATATTATCAAGTACGGCATACTCAATAGCAAGCCAGTTACAGAAAGACGGGTCGCGAACCTTGCATCTTTCTATTCTATTTCCAAGTGTCCTGACCCAGTAAATGGTCTCACCTCTTGGCGCTTCAGTATATCCAAATGCATGACCGTCGGGGATTTTATCCACATTTACCCTGATCTCTCCTTCAGGAAAAGCCCAGAGCGCCTGCTCTATCAATGCTACGGATTCACACAATTCATCCGCCCGCACGATAGTTCTTGAAAGTACATCGCCAGCTTTGAGAACAGGCACTTTGAAATTGAATTCTTTGTATGCAGCATAGGGATGGTCGCGCCTTGTATCCCTGTCCAGGCCAGATGCCCGTCCTGATGGTCCCACTACATGCAATCCCTTTGCAGTATCAGGATAAATTCGCCCTGTCGTTTCGATCCTGTCCATAAGCGAGGGCGTCGAAGTCAGGTATTCCATTAATGTCCTGAAATCCCGTTGGATTATAGACAACTTTTGCAGGATCTCATCCTTTTTATCACCAATATCACGCCTTACTCCGCCGATCGTGTTCATTCCCCGAAGCATCCTGCTGCCAGTTACACGCTCGTTCAGTTGTAATACTTCTTCCTTAAGCTTGTTCGCATGAGCAGCCCCGAATGAAAAAGCCACATCTGTTGCGATCCCGGCAATATCTCCGAGATGGTTGTATATGCGTTCAAGTTCAAGAAGGATCGTCCTTATAAATCTCGCGCGGGGAGGTACGTTGACTCCAGCTATTTTTTCCATTGCCTGACAAAATGCGACAACATGAGCCACTGAATTATCGCCAGATATTCTTTCAGCAAGAAATACAGCTTTGTCTATCGAGATGTTCTCAAACAGTTTTTCAACGCCTTTATGAGTATAGAAATGCCTTATTTCAAGATTGATTATTGGTTCACCAGCCACGCTGAACCTGAAGTGTCCGGGTTCGATAACGCCTGCATGAACCGGCCCTACAGGTATCTCATAAACTCCTTCACCATCGACATGACGATAAATATATTCACCCGTGACACGGGGTGGTTTTGTTCTAATATCAAAATCTTTTCTTAGGGGATGAACCCCATCCGGCCAATCCTCAAAATTCATCAGCCTTCTTGGATCGGGATGTCCCTGGGGCACCAGACCGAACATGTCCTGCATCTCCCGTTCATACCAGTTTGCTGCCGCGATTTTATGAGTAATTGATGAATATTTGGGATTTTTCCCATCAACGTTTATTCTTAATATTATAAAGGCATCATTCCTATCGATCGAAAAAACATAATGGATCTTGAAAAACCCATTCATATTTCTTTCATCAGTAGCAAAGATCGAAACAAGGGGTAAGTCGAAATGGTAATAGATCCGATCGCATAATTTCACGATTGATTCTTTTTTTACCGTGAGATAAATTTCGTTGTATGATGTCGATTCTTCAAGAATGTTATCCTGAAAGTCTTTTTTAATTTTATCTATGATCTCATTTTTCATAGTATCACATCACAACTTTTACTACTTTATTTATCATTTCAATGAAGTCATGAGGTATATAGACGCCAAGGACAATTACGAACACGACCAATATCATCATCGCACTCAACGTCCATTTGCTCACTTCACCCGGAGTTACTCCTGGTTTTGGGTTTCCGAATGTCATTTTACTGAGGTTATAGAAAAAACCTGCGAAGATCATTATTATAAAAAGCAAGAATAATACGGATGCTATGATGTGTCCCTGGAGGAATCCAGCTGAAAGTATCGTAAATTCGCTAATGAATATGCCAAATGGGGGCGATCCGGTGATCGCAAGCCCGCCAATTAACAAAATGGCTCCTGTCATGGGCATTGTCTTGACGATCCCGCTTACTTTATTTATTTCTTTGGTTCCATGTTTAAGAAGAACATTTCCTGCGCTAAAGAACATGAGTGATTTTGTCATTGAATGGTTGAACATGTGAAGTATTGCCCCGAAAATACCGTAAACTCCTCCAAATCCTATACCTAATGCAACAATTCCCATATGCTCAACGCTGCTATAAGCAAGGAGTCGCTTATAGTCTTCCTGGAGGATGATGAACGGTACAGCAATACCAAGAGACATCAACCCGAAAATAATAAGCAGGTTGCTTGTGAATTCCGGTCCTGTTGATTTAGTAGCTATTGAATAAAATCTAATTATGCCGTACATGGCACAATTCACAAGCGTTCCGGATAGAAGCGCGCCCACGGGAGTTGGGGATTCGCTGTATGCATCAGGAAGCCATGTATGCATGGGAGCAAGACCAGCTTTTGTGCCATAGCCGATAAGAATGAATATGAAGGCAAGTTTCATTAACATAGGGTCAAACTGTCCTGCGACTGCAATAAGCGATGTCCAGTTAAGGGCATCCCCCGTTTCTCCCAGCACCTTTACTGCTGCATAATAAGTGAGTATTGTGCCAAACAAAGCGAAAGTAATGCCTACGGTTGATATTATCACATATTTCCAGGCAGCTTCGACCGAGGCCTTATTAGAGTAAAATATTATGAGAAGCGCTGACACCAGTGTTGTCATCTCGATTGCGACCCAAAGGCCAAGATTGTTTGTAACACCTACCAGGAGCATTGTGAACACGAAAAAATGGAACAGGACATAATACATTTTCAATCTTTTTAGGTCTATTACATTATGGTTTATCTCATATCCCATATATCCGATCGAATATATCGATGAAACAAAACTAATGATCGAGACGATAAGAACTATATATGCGCTGAATGCATCGGCAAAAAGTGCATTCTGCCAGGTGACAATAATACCGTTCCTATAGACATCCAGAACAAGAGATAAACCAAGGATCAGTGTTATTACTGAACCAAGGAGGCTTATCGTTTCAACCTGCTTTCGACTTTTAGTAAAATAACATAATATGCCTGTTATGATGGGAGTGAGGAGTAGATATTCGATCATTGGGATCAACCTATTAGATTTTTTAACATAGATGTATCCACACTTTCGAATGTCTTGTTTATCCTGAATATCAGGATGCCCATAATCAGGACTGCAATAAGCACATCGAAGAATATTCCAAGTTCAACAAGCAGCGGCATCCCATTTGTCAAGGATATCGCACCCAGGAAAAGACCATTTTCCATGATCAGTATCCCAAGCATTTGCATTATTGCTTTTTTCCTGCTTATCATAATAAAAAGCCCGATGGAAACAAGGGACATGGAAGCAGAAAGGGCAAAGCTTGAAAGCTCTGATATCACATTAATGGATCTTATCAGGTAATATGAAATCACAACAAGCACTCCTCCGATTATGAGGGAGGGGGATATCTTAACATAAAGATCAATTTCCCGCTTAACTTTTATTTCGCGGATGAGGTATAATAAAAAATATGGAATAACTATCGATTTGAATAAAAGAGTAAGTATTGCTATGATGTATATTTCGTCTTTACCTGTCGAATATGCCACAACACCAGCGACACACGCCAGCAAGAATGACTGAATCCCGAAAGCTCTTACACATGAATAGAGCCGTGTTGATCCAAGTATCATAAAAGTCGATACAAGAATCAAAGCAATGAGCAACTGCATAGTATTAGATCCAAAAACAATCTCAGCCATTTTTTATCCTCCTTTAACAATAATAAATGAAACAAGTGCAAGGAATGAGAACATAAGCGAAATGGATAACAGGTCTGGAAGCCTGAACAACCTCCATTTTGCATTTGAGGTCTCAACCACAGCCATCGTTAACCCGATGATAACTATTTTTATTATATATACGACCAGGGCAATTGCAAGTGCAGCAATTCCGGACTCTGCTGAAGCTATGCCCCATGGGAAAAATATGTTCGCAAGCAATGAATATACCAGTAATTGCTTTACCATTGCCCCAAGTTCTACGATCGCCAGTTGTTTTCCAGAATATTCCAGTATCATGGCTTCATGGATCATGGTAAGTTCAAGATGTGTGGAAGGATTATCTACGGGTATGCGTCCTGTTTCTGCTATTGCGATTATAAACAGGGCCACGAATGCCAGTATCTGGTAAGGCGATAACGCATCCAGGCCCATGCCCGATAAGGTCTGGGAAATATAGCTCAAATTGGTAGAACCCACATTAAGCGCAACTGCAAATATCGATAGCATCAAGGCTGGTTCTACCATGGCAGCCACGAACATCTCACGGCTTCCACCCATGCCGCCGAATGAGCTTCCTGCGTCAAGTGAAGCAAGAGCAGTGAAAAAGCGAGCAAGTGCAAAAAGATATACTACAGCGATCAGGTCTCCGGCAAAACCAAGTGGGAGCTGGGTAATGTAGATGGGTATTAAAAGACCGGCTGTCATGACCGCAGCGAATGAGATGATCGGAGCTGCATGGAATATCCAGGAGACGTTCTGTGATATTACAGAATCTTTTTTGAGGAGTTTTGCAATATCATAATATGGCTGGAATATACTTGGCCCCTGCCTGATCTGGAAAAATGCTTTTATTTTTTTGATGATCCCGCTTAAGAGCGGTGAAAGTGCAAGAATTATAAAGATCTGCAAAATTACAGACAATAATGCCGGTATCATGAGCTGCCTCCTGCTATAACGTACATGAATAGTATAACTAATACACCAAAAATGTAACTCAGATATGTATGGATGCTTCCTGTGCGGATTATCAATAATTTCCGGGATCTTGTAAGGACAAAATCAACCACTGGTTCGTATAAGTATTGTTCTATTACCTGTTCGATATTTGATTCAAATTTAAAGGATTCCTTGAGGAATGGAGATGTTGAATATGTGGCTTCAGTTTCCCTGGCCGGGCGATAAAGATTCTTGAACCACACCTGAACAGGTTTTGAGAACGCTGTAGCCGTATATTCATTCCGTGATGTAGATACTGGTTGTCCGCATCCCCAGGTCTCATAAACCGGCTGCTTTTTCCTGTTATTTAAGAACAGGATCATTGACAGGATAAGCATGAAAATGACTATTATTGCAAGGATCACTGGAGTTGACAAAGAGATTATCTCTGAAGAGATCGCCCCGGATGGGATAGAAAATGTTGCGAAATTTCCGAAGGTGAACGAATCAAGGTTCCCTGTAAATGAGGTTGCGATCCTTTCGAGTACGGGCAGAACATAAAACGGCAATATGCCAAGTAATATGGATAAAGTTGCAAAGATGCCCATTCCGATAAGCATCGGTGTATTTGCTTCCTTTGCGTGTTCTGCGTGTTTGCTCCTGGGAAGTGCAAGGAATCCTATGCCGAAGAATTTTAAGAAGCAATAAGCTGCAAGCGCTCCTGTTAATGCAAGGATTGCGGCACTGATAGATAATATAATCATGGGGAATGATTCATTCAAATTGAAACCCAGGAGAAGTGATTGGAAAGTCAACCATTCGCTCATGAAACCGCTAAACGGCGGCAATGCAGCTATCGAAAGAACACCGATGAGAATTAATATTGCGCTTTTTGGCATCTTCTTTATAAGTCCGCCTAACTCCTCGATATTTTTTGTATGCGTTGAATAAAGAATTGATCCTGCACCCATGAATAAAAGCCCCTTGAATATGGAATGGTTAAGCAGGTGATATAATGCTGCTATTGCGGCGATCGAAGCAAGTACTGTCTTTCCGCTTGCGAAAAAGATCATGGAAGCTCCAATTCCAATGAGGATTATCCCGATATTCTCGATACTGCTAAATGCAAGCATTCTCTTGATATCGGATTCCACGACTGCATAGAGTATTCCAAGTATCGCTGATAATGTTCCCAGAACAAGAACAACATAACCCCACCAGGCCTGACTTGCACCAAGGAATTCAAAGAAAACCCGTATTAACATGAAAATGGCGATCTTTATCATGACACCAGACATGAGCGCGGACACGTTGCTTGGGGCTTCGGGATGAGCGTATGGAAGCCAGATGTGCAGTGGGACTATTCCTGCTTTTGTCCCAAAACCAATGAGTGCGAATATGAATGCAAGGTCTTTAAGGAGCGGTGTCATCGTTTTGCCCGCCTCTGCGAATGTTCCAAAGCTGAAACTTCCACTTGTTCCCACAAAGATAAGGAATGACATCATTATGAACCCCGTTCCGATATGGGTCATCACGATATAGATAAAACCCGCTTTTCTTGTTTCAGGTTTTTCATGTTCATAGACTACAAGGAAATAAGATACTACAGACATCAATTCCCAGACTATCAGGAACATGACTGCATTATCTGCGGATGCGACAAGTATCATTGAAATAATAAATATATTATACAGGAAACCAAGGTAGCCGATATTCTTTTTTCCGAAATATTCCCGAACAAATCCTATTGAATATATCGAGACTGCAAAGACGGAAATGGATATGACCAGAATGAAGAATGCAGAAAGTCTGTCAATAAAAAAGCCAAATTTCAGGTATGATCCGGTTGAAAGATCGAAAGAAAATGTATCACCGAAAATCACTGATATCGAGAAGATGATCCCCAGGAGCGCCGCTATTGCAGCGCTTGTGAAAGAAGTATAAGCACAGATGGCATCTTTCTTATTAAAAATAACTGCCGATGCTGCGCCTATTAAATAGAACGCGATAATCCCGGGGAATAAATAATTCACTGACATAATCACCAAAAAATAGTGTTTCTATCCCACGAATTGAACTGCTAATCCATTTGTATCTAAAATAATATATCCCAGCTTTATTTTAATTTTTAATTTAATGAACAACAGAGCCCCGTATCATCTTTGTTTTTGTATTTAAGATTACCTGAAGAACAGAACGTATGTGCAAATGTTGCGCCCAATGGTATCAAATTAGTCTAGCGAAACAATAATAATTATAAAACCCAAACAAACAACAGTCTTTATCTTATTCCAGCCTGAAATCAGCATGTTATGTTTATAAAACAAAAGAGAACACATTTTTCTCGATCCCATCCGTAAGGAACACCCCCACCACATGAAATTCGCCGCCAGCGAGACGATGCTCGCTTATTTCAACACCCTTGAATTGGAACTTAACCGCGCCATTGAGCTAGCCAACCGCGCCCGTGCAAACGGCGCTGACCCCACGCCAGCAAGTGAAATACCGATAGCAAAAGACCTTGCTGATAGGGTTGAGAAGCTTCTTAACATCGAAGGAGTAGCGAAGAAGCTCAGGGAACTTGAAACTACCATGTCGCGCGAAGAAGCTGCCCTCCAGGTTGCGATCTGTGTGGCAAAAGGGGAAATAAAACACTTTGATTCCAACAGGGATGCCATCGAAGCCGCTGTGAGAGTAGCAATGGCAGTCCTCACAGAAGGCGTTGTGGCCGCGCCGATAGAAGGAATTGCAAAGATAGACCTTGCTAAAAACGATGATGGCACCGATTATATCAGGATATATTATGCAGGCCCGATACGAAGCGCGGGCGGCACTGCGCAGGCGTTGTCCGTACTTGCGGCAGATTATGTGCGCGCAAACCTTGGTATCGCAAGATTTGTGCCGCGGCCTGAAGAAGTCGAACGATACGTGGAAGAGATCACAGCCTACAGGCGCGTGGCGAATTTGCAGTACCTCCCCTCTGATGATGAGATCCGTCTCATAGTCAGGAACTGTCCAATATGCATAGACGGTGAACCCACAGAGGAAGCTGAAGTTGAGGGACGGCGCGACCTCCAGAGGATCGAAACAAACAGGATACGGGGTGGCATGGCGCTTGTCATTGCCGAAGGAATCGCTCTTAAAGCGCCAAAAGTGAAAAAGCATGTAGATAAGCTTAAACTTGAGGGCTGGGACTGGCTTGAAAAATTCGTGGTCACTGTCAAAAGTGATGATCCTTCGGCGCAGTTGAAACCAAAGGACAAGTATCTTCAGGATTTAATCGCCGGGCGGCCTGTTTTTTCATATCCTTCAAGACCTGGCGGTTTTCGGCTCAGGTACGGCAGGGGCAGGAATACGAGTTTTGCCGCTGCCGGGACAAGCCCCGCGACAATGGTAATGATGGATGATTTCATTGCAGCAGGCACACAACTAAAGGTAGAACGTCCCGGAAAAGCAGCAGCTATGGGGCCTGTTGATACGCTGGAAGGACCAACAGTGCGCCTTTTCAATGGGGATGTTTTGAGGATCGATACTGCGGAAGAAGCTTTAAAATTGAGGCCATCGGTCCAGAAGATCCTTGATATCGGAGAGATCTTGATCAATTTTGGCGATTTTCTTGAGAATAACCATCCTCTTGTGCCTTCGTCATATTGTTATGAATGGTGGATACAGGAACTTGAAGCAAAAATCAGGACCTTGAATCTTAATACGGCGACTCTTAAAGAACTCGGCGACCTGAAAAATCCAGATCAGGAAAAGGTGCTCTCTTTATCCAGGACATATAACGTGCCGCTGCATCCGAAATATACATATCTCTGGCATGATATTTCAATTGATGATTATTCCAGGCTGGCCGAATATATCCAGGAAAACGGGAAATATGAGGAAAAACTATCATTTCCGATGGATGAAAAAATAAAAGATATTCTTGAAGTGCTTCTCGTTCCTCATATTGTACGCGAGAAACAGATATACGTTAATGAACCGCTCCCCCTGATGGTGTGTCTTGGGTTTGAAACTCCAATTATCTCAAATAATTTGAACGGAGTTTCAAATATCGATAAAACTCTTAAAAAAACATGGACAGTTCCTGAAGCAAATATCATGGATATGCTCTTGAAAGTTAGCGGCATGACCATTCGTGCCCGCGCCCCCATAAGGATAGGAGCAAGGATGGGGCGTCCTGAAAAATCCGATAAACGTGAAATGAAACCTGCGCCGCATGTGCTTTTCCCGATCGGGGACGCAGGCGGGAAGCGAAGGTCGCTCCAGAATGCCAAGGAATATGTCGAAGAAGAGGATGGAGATTGGCGAAATAATGATCTAAAGACAGGGCTGACGATCCAGAAAGGGAAGGTTGGGACGATAAAAGTGGAGATCGGACAGCGTATTTGTTCCTCCTGTAAGATAAAGACATTCAAAAACAGGTGCTTATGCGGCAAATATACCCAGCCTCTGTTGAAATGTGACTCCTGCGGCATTGAAGTCAATAAACCCCTCTGCCCAAAATGCAATAAAGCGACAACTTGCGTCACTGAAATGGATATTGATTTCAAATCCGAGGTTGCTCTCGCGCTCAATAACATTGGTGAGAGAGACACTCTTGAAATAAAATGCGTGCTTGGACTTATGTCAAAGAACAAGACGCCTGAGCCGCTTGAAAAAGGGGCGCTCCGGGCAAAGCATGACATAGTGATGTTCAAGGACGGGACTGTCAGATATGACCTTTCGGATATGCCGCTTACCCACATAAAACCAAAAGAGATCGGCGTTGGGGTATCAAAAATGAAAGAACTTGGTTATGTTAATGACACATATGGAAATCCCCTGGTTGATGAAAACCAGATCCTTGAGCTTAAAGTGCAGGATATCGTTGTCTCAAAAGATTGCGGCGAATATCTTCTGAAGACCGCCAGGTTCATTGATGATCTTCTGGTCAAATATTATAAAGTTGAATCCTATTATAATCTGGAAAATATTAGCGATCTTATCGGGGAACTGGTTATTGGGCTTGCTCCCCATACATCGGCTGGAGTGCTGGGGCGCCTGGTTGGATTCACGAACGCATCGGTGGGCTATGCGCATCCTTTTTTCCATGCTGCCAAACGAAGAAACTGCTTCCATGGGGATGAAAAATTATTGGTTTTAAAAGGTGACAGCTTTGAGCTCTTAACGATTCATGAGCTTGTTGAACTAAATCTTATCGGAGAAACAGAAAAAGACGATTTTGGAGCCGAATACAAGGAAGTACACGGCATCAAAACATATGCTTTTAACATAAAAACGAAAAAATTCGAATTGGCGGATATAACCCATGTTTCAAAACATGTTGCCCCTGAAAAGCTGATCGAAATAAAAACTAAAAGCGGTAGAAAGATAGTCGTGACTAAGGATCATCCGTTCCCGGATAGAACAGGGGCAAAAGTGAGAGCTGCGGATGTAAAGGAATTATTGATCCCCTGGAACCTCAAAAGACCGACTATCGAAACAAAAAAGAATATCGACCTGCTGATAATTGATGCGAAAACAAACAGGGTTCCAAACTTTGTGTATAGCCTTCCAAAGGATAAGTTAAGTGCATTATTAATAGGTTATTTCACCGAATATGGATCATGTTCTTTGAAAAGCACTATAGAGGTCAATTTAACTTCAGAAAATAAATGGTTAATAGACGCTGTTTCCATACTTCTGATGTTTTCCGGGATAAAGCACTCTATCTACAAGGAAAAGATAGGAATCTATAGCAGTGAAGCAGAAAAATTCATAGAAAATATCGGATTCCTCGGTGAAATGCAAAAGAATGCCGAAGAATTGCTTAATAAATGGATGGAAAATAAAGGCCAGACAAGAACAAGTTTTGATGAAGATGTGTTCATTGATAAAGTCGTAGAAAAAAAAGAGATCATCTCTCAAGATAAATATGTGTATAATCTGACAGTGGATACCCATCATAGCCTTATTTGCTCAGGAATTACTACTTTCCAGTGTGACGGCGACGAAGACTGCGTGATGCTTCTCATGGATGGCCTCCTCAACTTCTCACGTTCATATCTTCCCGACAGGCGCGGCGGGCAGATGGATGCGCCGCTTGTCCTGACTTCGCGTATCGATCCGAATGAAGTGGATAAGGAAGCGCATAACGTGGATGTCAGGTTCCAGTATCCTCTTGAATTTTATGAAGCGACACTGGCTTATACGAATCCCAAAGACCTTGTCAAGATCATGGATATGGTGAGCGGAAGGCTTGGCACACCTGCGCAGTATGAAGGTTTTGGGTTCACGCATGACACTACCAATATCGCGGCAGGACCCAGGAACAGCGCATACAAGACCCTTGGGACAATGATCGAAAAAATGGAAGCACAGCTTGGACTTGCGCGTAAAATAAAGGCTGTTGATCCCCAGGATGTTGCAGAGAGGGTAATAAATTCACATTTCCTCCCCGACATTATCGGGAACCTGCGCTCATTCTCAAAACAGAAGGTGCGCTGCACAAAATGCGGCGCCAAGTACAGGCGCCCGCCTCTTAGGGGCTCATGTCCAAAGTGCGGCGGGAATATCGTGCTTACGGTGCATGAGGGCTCGGTACGCAAGTATCTTGAGACCTCCCTTCGGGTCGCGGATGAGTATAATGTGAGGCCTTATACGAAGCAGAGGCTTGAGTTGCTTGAGATCGAGATGAGATCGCTGTTTGAGAGCGATAAAGTGAAGCAGAAGGGGCTGGCGGATTTTATGTGAGGAATCTGAATCTACAAAGGAGATGAGAAAATGGCAGAATGTGTAAAATGTGGTGAATATACAAAATATAATGGTGGACTTTGTTCAAAATGTTACGCTGAAAAACAGACAGATAATACGACTGGTAAGTCCCATTATCCTAAAGAAAAAGAACCAATAGGAGATTTTGGAGGTTTAAACGATAAGGATTACAATTATCGATACGGAATGATTAAAGGCAGAATTGCTGAAACATTAGTACAAGAATTATTTTTGGCTTTAGGATATTCTGTTTTCAGGTATGGAATGGAGAATACTATACCAGGCATTATGGAGCTATTAAAAGGAGTTAGAACGGACGTAGCAAATGAAATACGAAGAATGCCAGATTTTGTGGTTCAAAATCCAAAAAATGGAGACGTATATTTTGTTGAAGTGAAATTTAGAGCAAGTGAAGAATTTAGTCTGAAAGATTTGCCTAAAGACTATCCTTATAGAAATGCCTATATAATTCTTGTATCAAAAAAACACATTAAATGTGTAACAGTTGAAGAATTAGAAGCAGGAGAGCAAATTACACCAAGTTCAAGAAATTATTTAGGAAACCGCAAAGAGTTTGATTTAGACAAACAAACAATCATAGACTTTTGTGATTTTGCAGTTCAATTCTTTCAGAGCGTATGAAAAATCCGTGCGTATCCGTTCCGATCCGTGTAATCCGCGTCCCATCCCCTTCCTGCGCCGACCCCCGCGCACAGAAACAGGCGCAGGCACATCCCTTCAAAATACCACCGGCGCGCCTGCGCAGGCTTTCAGGGCAGACCGCCGCTCATGCACGGTGCCGGAGATCATTGTAATCGCTTTCGTTTCACTTTTTCAGGTTCAATGAGATAATTTTCTTTTGAAATTACCGGCCTTCCGATCTTTTTCTCAGCATCGAGTCTTGCATTTCCCGCAACTCCCCCGCCTTCTATTGCGGCTGTTTTGCATTCCGGGAAATTCTCTGGATTTTTACTTCTTGTTATCTCTGTTGTTACTTTTTCTCCAAGCATTGTGAAAATAAGCTCAAGATCATTCATGTGGTCTCTCAGGTTCTCTTTTTTAAGGTTTTTATGATTCTTATATTCATCAACCGTCTTTCTGAAGGTTGCTTTTGAAATTTCATTTGTTAGTATCGCATATTCTAAATTCTTATCTATGCCTCTTTGCTTCCATTCGTCTGTCAATTCCTGACGAATGGCTATACCCCTCACCCGTTTTTCGATCCACTCATGGGAGTAACCTTTCTGTTCATAAAGTTGTTTCATCCTTTCCTGGGCTAATTCTGGATTCTCGATCTCCTGTATGCGCTCATAGCCGATTTTTGCAAGCCACTGTTTGAACGGTTCAGCCTTTTTTGATGGAATGGACTGGATTAACCTGAATGCATTCTCTGTATTGACGCAGTCCGTAGTGTAATATTTGCCATCTGAAGAGGGTAATTTCAGTTGTAAACAAATTGTTAACAACTGAGTTTCTCTACTTTTCAAAACACCCCAATACTGTCTTGGACTACCGCTGTCTGTAAGTATCTGGATTATATCTACAACTGAGAAAAACCATTGGTCATCATGCCATATTCTTCTTATTTTTGTTCCCTCAAAAACAACAAGTGCTTCTTTTGAGTCCATATTGAATCTCTCCTTATCATTATTTCTTGAAAAGCTAAGATGTCATCCTTGTTTAAAAGTGTTGGGAGAGCGGGGTGAAAGTGATTTCTTATATTGCTTCAAAAATAATGATCCTGGGACACCGATATGTTCCTAGAAAGTACCTTACAATGCATGCTCAGCAGGCGCAACCGTTCACAATACCTCCCACGCCGGCTTTCAGAGCAGCCCGCTGCTCCTGCACGGCGCCAGAATTTTAATTTAATTATAAGAAGTTAAGTATTAAATTAAAACCCATGAAATCCCGGCATATTTTTTAAAGTTACTCCTTTTTTCCACAGCATTTCTTATATTTTTTGCCGCTGCCGCATGGACATTGATCATTTCTTCCAATCTTCTCTTTCTTGAGATTAGAGGCAGGCAAAGAAATAATTGTATCAGCTTTTTTTGTATTTGCAAGTTGTTGCTGGTTAAAAAGATACATGAATTTTTTTAGTTCATCTTCATTTTCTATATCGACACCGGCTTTCTTTGCATTCATGAACATCGTTTTTGCCATTCCCCAACTGCTGGAGTCAGATGAATTCTTTACGATCTGTTTGTCGATTTTTTTAACTTTATTCGAAAGCTTCGATGCATTTTTCAATATTTCCTTTTCTCCTAAAAAACGAAAGAAAGAAGAAAGGACAGGAGCAATTGACTCGTAATACGAATCATCTGCGGTGATCTTTCTTGGCAGCGTATCAAGACAGCATTCTTCAAGTCCGCTTTCATCCCATTCTTCAGGGATCAATAGATTATTAGAATACATATATTCGGTAAAAGTCTGGACTATGAATTCAGACTCATACTGTTGTTCTTCTGTTAAATCTTGAAAATACTTACTTTCACTGAAAGCTTTAAACCATTCGTAGGTTTCAGCAAGTATTTTTTTCAGTTCATCATCAGAATATTCGTCTACCATTCTTACTCCTTCAATAATTCATTTCTGTTTTTTGTTTTTCAAACGACATATCAAGTTCATGCTCTTGTCATGCTTGTTTACTTTTCTTTCTCATCTGTTCCAATTTATCTTCCATAAAATCATTAACATCATAAATCATAAATCCATCCACGAGAACATCCTTAATCAGAGAAGGATTCTTTTCAATTTCAGATTGCGTAAGACACAATGGATTTATATTGGTAGCAAGGTTATTTTCTACAAGATCAAAATATTCTTCTGACATCTTTAGATTATCCTCAATAGAATCAATAACTTCATCCCGACCAATCTTTTCAAATTTCTCAACAACTACGAGCACATCAATATTTTCGTTAACTCCAGCTTCTCCTCTTGCTGCGCTGCCAAAAACAACTACCGAGACAAGATCATCCGGAAAGATTTTTTCTAATTCGTGAGCGATAGCGCTTGTATAATTGAAATAGAATATTTCTTTATCATCTTCTCTTATCATTCATTTTCCTCCTTTTTAGCTTCAAATAATATTTTCTCAGCCCTAACATGATAATACTCAATTTTAAATAAAGTTTCTCATCCTTTCCTGGGCTAATTCTGGATTCTCGATCTCTTGTATGCGCTCATAGCCGACTTTTGCAAGCCACTGTTTGAACGGTCAGCCTTTTTTGAAGGAATGTATCTTTTCGAAAAAAAAATCTTGCCTTTTGCGTTAATTATAAGTCCATTAATAAACTCTTTGTGCTTAACTATGGATCTCAATAAATACAAGAACCTGACACGCGGGATTTCTGATACTTATGTAAACGTCCACCCTATCCAGCGAGGCGGTGTGCTGACAGCAGAAGCGCGAAAAGCCCTTCTTGAATTCGGGGATGGATATTCGGTTTGCGACTATTGTTTCGAATCAAGGGTTGACCTTGTGGATAAGCCGCCAGTTCACGATTTTACTGCGGATGTTGCAGAATTCCTTAATATGGATGACGTCAGGTTCACAGCAGGCTGTCGCCATGCGAAATGGGCAGTAATGCACATGGTTTGCGAGCAAGGCGATACTGTTGTGGTGGATGCTCTTGCGCATTATACTTCATATCTTGCCGCAGAGGCGAACAAACTGAATATCGTTGAAGTTCCGCATAATGGGTATCCAAGGTTTGAGATCGATCCGCAAGGGTATGCCACGAAATTCGAAGAGGTGGAACAAAAGACCGGGAAACTCCCCTCAATAGCAGTGCTCACGCATGTGGATTACAGGTATGGCAATATTGCTGATGCTCAAAAAGTTGGGGAAATATGCAAAGAATACGGAGTCCCCTTCCTGCTTAACACCGCTTATTCATCAGGGATAATGCCGGTTGACGGCAAAAAACTCCATGTGGATTTCCTGTGCGGTTCAGGACACAAAAGCTGGGCAGCATCGGCGCCGATAGGGATCCTGGCAACGACATATGAATGGAGCACAAAAGTATTCAACAAATCAACATGTCGCGGCGATTGGAGCGGGCGCGGATTTTCGAAAAAGGAAGTTGCATTGTTCGGATGCTCACCGGTCTTTGGCGCACCCGTTGCAACGCTTATGGCATCATTTCCTGCAGTCGTAGAACGTGTGAAACACTGGGATGAAGAGGTCAAGAATGCGCAGTATTTTGTAAACGAGCTTGAAAAGATAGAAGGCTTCCACCAGATGGGAGTTAAGCCAAAGCAGCATCCACTTATGAACTTTGAAAGCCTGGCACTTCATGAGATCGCGGAAAAGGATAAGCGCAGGGGATATTTCCTTTACCATGAGTTAAAAAAGAGGAAAATCGTTGGTCTTCATCCCGGCATGAGCAAGAATTTCAAGATCAATACGTATGGCCTTAAGCGCGAGCAGATCGAATATGTGGCCGCAGCCTTCAAAGATATAGCAAGAGAAAACGGAATTAAAGTTGAGGAATAAACGATGAAATACGCAGAATTATCAATGAAATTCAGGAAATTTTTTGAACTTCCTTCTTCACCTGTTGCGATCAGGATCATAAATGACACTTCTGAACAAAAAACAAGCATCAAGCCAATGCGATACTGTGAAATGGTAAGAAGAAGCGCCTATTATGGCGAGAGTTTTGTTTTTAGCGTTGAAGAACTCACCTGTACAAGCGCAGAGCTTGCCCTTGGTTTTACTGAGCCAAGCTATGGAGAGGTCTATCCACGTATCAAGCCTGCAAATACAAAATTGGTTAGCATAAGTTCGCTTGAAAAGACAGAAAAAAAACCTGATGTTGTAATAATAGTAGGAAATCCCCGTAAGATAATGCGTATTTCCACGATTCTTGCGCAACTGCATGAAAAACAACCTGTTGAGGTAAAATTCAAAGGAGAATTCGCAGTTTGCGGCGAGTGTACAGCAATTCCATACCTTGAGAAAAAAGTGAACCTGTCACTTCTTTGTAACGGCGCAAGGATGTTCTCTGGATATCGTGATGATGAAGTAGTAATGGGTTTCCCGCTTGATGATTTTGTGCGAGTTGCAGAAAGTACAGAAGAAAAAGAGATAACAAGCGCTCTTTGCGGATGCATGATGGATGACATTCCAGCAGGTGCAGTAACAGCTATAGAGAAGATCGGATTCGGGAAGGGAACCGACCAGTTCTTCGGGCGCTTCGGTACTGAAATAGTGAGATTGTATACCCCGAAGGAGAAGGATGGAAAGATCACATCCCTGACGCTTCATATACCTATTAAATTCAAAGATGGCGAAACAGCTTCCAAAGCCAATGAAAAAGCTGGCGAAATACTTGAGAAGCCAATGCTTCACAGGGCAAGGGATAATTGGGTCGATATCGCGCTTCCTCTTGATCTGGGAGAGACGCTTAACAGGGCAAGCATGCGTGGTGAAAAATTCGAGGCGCTTGTCAGGAGTGGAATTGATACGATATTGAGTGAGGCTGAGAAGTTAAAGAGGAAAACGGCGGTTGAAAATGCATAGTATCAAAAAAACAACGAACTAATGCGAACTGAAACGAACTCCCGTTGCGTGAGTTCGTATTGAGTTTGTCCGAGTTCGTTGTTAATATTTTATATGAGGCTGCTAATGGATGTTAAGTTTGAGGACAACGAAATAATACTCAACAAAGAACCATCGGCAATTGATGCTTTAGTGCTTGATTTTTCGGATATCCTCAAAAGAAATAATATCAGGCATGTGCTAATTTCAGGATATATCCCCATCCTTTTCGGAAAGAATGCAGAAATTGAAAACATCGATATTTTGATCCAGAATATCTCATTTGAGAAATTCCTGAAATTATGGCTTGAGATCGAAAATACATACGAATGCAAAAATACGAGCGATCCTGTCGATGCCTACAATGCGTATCTTAAAAATTACCATTCTGTGAGCATCTCAACAAAAGATGATCCCTTTCCAAATCTTAAAATGAAGATCATTAAAAACGAGATCGACAGGTATGTCCTGAAATACCGAAAGATTGTAAGACTTGGAGAAAGGCACCTTTACATTTCCCCTGTCGAGATGGAAATCTCATACAACTTATCCAGGGGTTTGGAAAAAGAGATCGAAGATGCAAGATTTTTATACAATTTATTTAATGAAAAACTTGATAAAGTATTGATGGACAGGTATTTAAAAGAATTAAAAATCCCTGATGTAAGTGTAGAGACTTATCTCAAGGGAAGAGCTTCAATCAAATAGACACAATGATCTTTTTAATCTCCGACAATCGCTCTCTCCCCCGTCACATTTATGTTGAGTGAACTAAACTTCGCTCCCACTCTCCTGAAAGTCCCGGATATTCCTCTCATCTCTATCCTCTGGACAGGGTCAAAATATTCCAGCGACCATGTACCATTGCCATAAGAAGCGTTAACAGCCACAGCATGAGCTCTCCATCTGAACATCTTTGCCTGCGGAAGTTCTTCCGCCTTGCCAAGCGCTTTATCAAGTCCATCCCCTGCTGAAAGGATATTGAGGCGTGGAACTGTCAAATTATAGTTTGATTTTCCTTCCAGCCCATCATATTCAAATATTGTTATTTTGTCCACATCCTCTTTCTGGGCATACCAGGTAAATGGGTTCATTGAGGGAAAGGATTGTACTGCCCCATCATTAAAAAATTCTTGTGAATTGTGTTTTTCAGTGAACCGCACAGCTGCGAGTCCTGCAAATACGATCAAGAATATAATAAGGAATTTTGTGATCGTTCTGGCCTGCAAAGGCCTCTTGTATAAATATATTACCATAACCAGGCTGACTAATGTAAGAAAAATATCGGTTAAAAAAAACAATTCAGCCGAATATCTTGTTGTTTCAAACGGGTAAAACAGCGGTATGCCTCTTGTTGTTGAATAATCAAGTAACAGGTGGATCAGAACGCCAGCGTATGCATATTCGATGTTGCGGCAGGAGAAAACCGGCTCGAAATTAAAATACTTCTGCACTCTTTTCTTTATTCCCTTGCGTGATGCAATATACAGGACAAAAACCCCTGTGAAAAACCCGAAAAAAAGCGAGTGCGTTATGCCGCGATGAGTGATGAGGAAGAAAGTAGGATAAAGATATTGTATTAGCAAAAGAAAAATATCAACATCAAGCGCAATGCCTCCAATAACGAAAGCTGTAATTTCCTCTTTTCTTTTTTTGAAGTAATTTCCGAGTAAATAAGGCAGAAGCGCGTGCGAAAAAAGATCCATCAAGTTCTCCTTGATGCCTTTCTATTATCGGCTATTAATAAAACAGCGCCTGCAAGCACTATCATGGCGCTGATCGAGTACATCACCTGGAAATTGAAATATTGCAACACAAAACCAAGGATGATAGAACCCATTCCGATCCCAAGGTCAAACGCGGCGGTAAAAGTTCCCATGGCAGCACCGCGGCCCTTTTCGCTTACGCTGTCAACAAGCAAAGCCATAAGTGATGGATGGACAAAACCAAAGCCAAGACCGTAAAGAAGAGCCGCTATAAGAAAAACAGGCAGTGAGCTTGCAGTCGATAACACCAAAAGACCGCAAGCTATGAGGATCATTCCGGGCAATATTACGTATTTCCTTCCCTTTTTATCTGAAAGCTTACCTGCGAAAGCCCTTACAAGAATAAGGGTCACTGCAAATACAGTAAAAAATATTCCGGGATTTGTTATTCCCTGTTTCTGGGCGAATAGAGAGAGAAATGATACTATTGAACCATAAGTCAAAGCGATCGTGAACATCAGGGTTGATGCAAATAATGCTTCCCTGCTAAAAAGTGGTGTTTTGGGGTGCAGCGAGATTGTTTCACAGATCGGAAGAGCAAGAAGCAAAGAGACAAGTGCGATCCCGGCGCCGATCATGAAAAGAATGGAAAAATCATATAACTGAAGCAATATCATGCTCAAGACCGGGCCTATTGCCATGGCAACATTGGATGACATCCCGAATATTCCCATGGCTTCGCCTCTCCTTTTTGGGGGTGCGATATCAGCAATCAAAGTAGTGGCGGCTGTGGTCGCGGCGCCCCAGCCGATGCCGTGAAATACCCGCAGGATCAGCAGCGAAGTAACACTATTCGTATAATCATAAAGAAGCATAGACACCAGGAAAATAAGCAAGCCATATATCAGGATATTTTTCCTTCCGCGCATGTCAACCATTTGTCCGATAAAGGGCCGAAGGACAACCGCCGAAATAGTGAAAACGCCTATGATTAACCCGATCTCGGATTCTGTGCCGCCTATTTTTTGGATGTAAATTGGAAGCGTAATAAGAAGGAAATAAAAACTTGAAAATAACGTAAATGTGGAAAGGCTTGTGAGAATGAAATTCCTTGTGAATAGTGTTTCGTTTTTGGGGATATTTTCCATGCGAGATACTTTAATGAAGTCAAAGGATAAAAAATTGATAGTATCTTGAAATTCAGGAACTGATATATTTAGATAAATTACTTAAAATTCATGATTCAAAGGAAATACAAGATCACTGGAAGCATTATAACCCCCATGGCATTTATTTTCCGGATCTTTGCATAAGATGCAATCATTCCAACAGGCGTTGAGATCAAGAAAATGATCAAACCGAACCAGCCTGTGAACAAGATAACAAGAACAACAAGTCCTGCCAAAACGCCTGCACACAATTTTGAATAATTTATTCGCGACAAGGGCCCTGATATCCTGCTTCCAAGATAAATAGTGGTAAAATACGAAATTGCAGATACAAAGATAATCACTATCAGCAAGATAATAATTATTGAATAATCCCAATCTGCGACATTTACAAGCTGGTCAATCGCTACCATCGCACCACTTCTTGCTTTTCCAATAATAAAAAGGGCGACAAGGCTAAAAATCGCATTTGCCGTATTTGCACTGCTTATTGATACCATGAATTCCTTCGACGATTCAGCCCCCTTTTCCACGCGGACAAAGAGCATTGCAAGAATAGTCCCGACGGCAGAAGAGACACCGGGAAGCCATGCCACAAAAGAACCTGCTGCGGTTCCTGTAACCAGACCCCGGATGATCCTCTTTTTTGAAAGCACGAACATGCAGTTTTTTTGCTGTGGCGGTAGTTCGGATTTTGTCATGAGGCTTATAACAAGCATGGAAGCTCCGAACAATCCAGAAAGAAGCGGCATGAGAATGGAAGGCTCGCCGAAGTTGATAAGGGGCTGCATCAATACGGTGTTGTCAAACGCAAATATGCCAAGAAAACCGGAAATAAAAAAGAGGAGAAGCGCATAGAACTTGTATTTAAGATGCACAAGGGAACCCTGTCCTTCCTCTTGTTCACCATTTTCAGTGGCTATCATGACGATAACGATTAAAACAAGTATCCATCCGACATAATCGTTGACCAGGACATATATGTTCTTGAAGAAAAACGCCATTGGTAAGACCATCAATAACGATACGATTACCGCCCCGGCGCTTCCTATCGCAGAAAGGCGCACAGCCTCTTCGCCCCTTCCTTCCATGAGGAGCGCGTGACCGGGAAGCACGGCAAGTGCTGTATCCGCCTCAGGCGCGCCCAGGAAAATCGAGGGGATAATATCAAGGAAGGTATGCGCTATTGAATTTGAGAGTATGATCACTGCTATGTAAAATGGCGCAAAACCTATGCTTGAAAGAAGGGGTGAGGCTGCAACAAGAATAAGTGCAAAATTGTTCACATGTATGCCTGGTGTAAGACCTGAGATGATGCCAAGCACGAAGCCGAACATTATTGAGACGATGAGCAGGACAAGAGAGATTTCCATGGATTTCTCCAGAAAGCATTTCATGAACAAAAGGATTATGTTTGCAGATGTGATTTTAGAATGGTGAGAATCGCAGTAACCAAACTTGAAGAGAAATCGCAAGGTATTCACGAATTATTTCAGCGCTTTGGTCATGAAGCCGTTATAATATCAACGATGCGTGCAGCCGCTCCTTCTGACATTGAGCCCCTATTGAGATTATGTGATATGATCTCAAGAGGCAAGATAGACATCCTGATTTTTACAAGTTCACTTGGTGTTGAGAAGCTCTTTGAAAGGATAATTCCGGGACGAGATGTCAGGATTGTGAGCGTGGGACCTAAAACTGCAAAAAAAGTTAAAGATTATGGATTAAAGAGCGAAGTAATAGAAAAATTCTCATCAGAGAATTTTTCAGATCATCTTGGGGATATTGCCGGAAAGACGATTGGGATCGCGCGCGCTGAGATTCCAAACCCTGAATTGATAGTATCACTGGAATCAAAAGGCGCAGTAGTCGTTGAAGCTCCAGCATACCGGTTAGAGCCGGCAGGGAATAATATTCTCAAAGTCCTGGACAATGTGGATGCAGTCATCTTTACGAGCGCTAAATCTTTTGAGCTTTCAGGTTTTGGGCAAGAAAATGCTAAGATGATCAAAGTAATTGCGATAGGTGAAAAAACTGCTGCTGCTATGCGAAAACTTGGGGTAGAGCCTGATTTTGTCGGGAATGGGACGATCGAGGATTGTTTATTGGCTTTGGCCTGACAAGGATAGTTATAAACCAACAAATTCTACCTATTCAAGGAAATAGTAACCGCATGGCTCATGCTCTTTTTCATGCTTTGACCTTGGGTATTTCCTGCATTGGGGAGGGCGCAGGTTGTGTATTGTGCATATTGACATATTGGAATCCTGATCATCAAATTTCAAGAACGGACACTTATATAAAAACATACAGCATGAACCGCAACGTTTGCATTCACCTGCCCTTTTTTCATCCACAGGCATAATAAGACTTGTAGCTGCCCTTTTGATTTTGCCTGACAACCTTTTCATTTCATGCTTTTATTTTCTTCAAACCCTATAAATATTGTCATTGTCCTCTCTTTTTTTGTTGGTTTTTCACTTCCTAAAAAGGGTACGGAATAAGGGCTTTAATATAATAGAAAACGATTTACTTATATGGTAAATAAAGGCGCAAATAAAGTGATGGAGTGCTATGGCGTAAAAACCGGGGAGAAAGTTCTGATAATAGTAGATACCCAGACTCCTCCTTCAATAGGCAGCGGATTATTCGATGCGGCCAGGAACATGGGCTCTGAAGTTATGATGTTGACAATGCTTCCAAGGTCTCGCCACGGGGAAGAGATCCCTGAACCAATAGCTCAGGCTATGAAAAACTCTGATGTCGTAATTGCCCCTACAACTTTTTCCCTTACACATACGCAGGCAAGAATAAATGCCTGCAAAGCAGGGGCAAGAGTCGCTTCCATGCCCGGAATAACGGAGAAAATGATGGAGAGAGGAGGGATGACCGCAAATTATGACAGGATCAATGAGATCGCCATCGACTTGAATAAAAGACTTGAGAACGCCAAAAAAATACGGGTTGTGACCGATTCAGGCACAGATATCACATTTGACCTTAAAGGATGCAAATGGCATATGGATACGGGAATATGCCATGAACCAGGATGCAGCAGCAATCTTCCAGCCGGGGAATTGTATATAGCCCCAAAAGATGCAAACGGTGTTTTCGTTGTGGATGGTTCCATGAGCAGCTTTGGCATCCTCGATTCGCCTCTTGAATTTACAGTTAAGAAAAGGTATGTGACAAATATAAAAGGCAAATATGCTGAGAAATTGAACTCAATGCTTGATATAGTGGGGAAAAAAGCGCGAAATATCGCAGAATTCGGTATCGGTATCAATCCGGAGGCGCGACTGATAGGAAATGTACTTGAAGATGAAAAAGTGGGAGGGACAGTTCATATCGCACTCGGCGATAACAGCACATTTGGCGGGGATGTGATCGCCGGCATTCATCTTGATGGCATTATCAAGGAACCTCATCTATATGTTGATGGGGAAAGATTTATATTAAGTTTTGACAAATAATATATTATGGAAGAAGTAAACCAGGATGCAGTATTTTTCAGGTGCATGATTTGCAGCTTTGAATTCGAGGCTGACCCCAACTTCATCCCAATACCATGCCCGCAGTGCGGAAGCGAGGATACGGCAAGAGTTTGACAATAATAGACTTTTTTTGATCAAAGATCAAACTAATATTCCACTATTTTATCTTTTTAAAGGCTTATTATTGATTGGCGTAGCAATAGACTTACCATCTCCTAGCCGTATGAGGGTAGATGATAAAAGAAGTAAATGTAGGAGATAATCAAGTAGGTCATGTGGTTTATGATTTTTGGGATACACACCCAAAAATTCTTTTCATCCATCAATTCAAAATATATCCTGAATATCGTGGGCTTGGCTACTTCAAACTCTTGATGAGTGAAATAAAGAAAGTCGCAGACGAAATCGGTTTGCCGGTCATGGCCTTGAGCGTTGGCAGTAATGAGGTCGATGAGAGCTGGTTGCGTTCGCTCTATTCCAGATACGGTTTTATTGAACTGGATGGCCACATGAAACTGATATCCTAATTGAAGATTTTCAAAATCCTTTCCCTGCATCTTCCAATGATTTACCGCAGTAAATCATATCATAAATATTGTCTGCAATATCGCTTACTTTTGCCCGCACCTGCTTCATAGTATCCCTGTCCCTGATAGTTACTGTGCCGTCATCAAGCGTCTGGTAATCGATGGTTATGGAATAAGGAGTGCCTATTTCATCATTTCGTCGGTAGCGCCTGCCGATAGTTCCCGAATCATCAAATGAGACGAGTATTCCCGCTTTTCTAAGTTTATCTGCAATCTCATTTCCGGGTTTTATCAATTCATCTCGTGAAAGAAGAGGAAGCACGGCAGCCTGGACTGGAGCTATTTCCGGGGGAAGACGCAATACAATGCGTTTCTCTCCCAGGTCTTCTTCTGCATCCTCAATTTTTTCTTTGCTTTCTTCTTCGAAATATGAGTGTTCAAGCAGTGAATACGTGATCCTGTCAATACCGAAAGATGGTTCTATGACATGCGGTATTATGTTCTCGCCATGGACTTCTTCGGTCACGGTCTCAAATTTCACGCAATCTTTATTAATTTCGATCTTCTCGCCATCGATGGTCAATTGAATGACATCTCCTGAAAGTTCTTCAGATTTTAAAGCCTTCAGGGCATTTGCGACCTTTCCTGCTTTTCCTTTGAACTTCGGGCCAAGAACTCCCATATCGGGTTTGACAACGAATTTTTCAACCTTTTTGGGAGTATCGTATGAAACATATATGCTCAATTCCTTCTGGCTCTGTTTTGCATGGGCTTTCAGGTCAAAATCAGTCCTGTCTGCAATGCCGACGACCTCGACCCAACCGAACCTGTCACTCAATATCTCGGCATCCCAGCAATCTGCGGCATAGTGAGCCATCTCATCTTTCATGTGCTGCCTGAATCTCATTTTTTCAGAGCAAACCCCGACGCGAACGAGGAACTGGTATGTCCTGGCAAGGCAATATGCAAGGAATTCATGGGCGATAATGCCATTCTTTACGGCTTCGCCCAATGTCATTTGTTTCATTTCACCCGAAGTCTGTCCTTCCTGTGAATACAGGTTCAGTACGATATCAGCGACATCCTTGAATTTTGGATGCGTCTTATCCCGCGGATCGATGAAAATCTCTGCCTCTGCCTGCGTGAACTCACGAAGCCTTATAACGCCCTGGCGCGGAGAGATCTCATTGCGGTAGGCTTTGCCTATCTGGGTCGCGCCAAAGGGTAGATGGTCACGGTAGAATTTGACCAGGCGCGGGAAATCCACGAACATTCCCTGCGCGGTCTCAGGGCGTAAGTATCCTGCCCGCTTTCCGCCCGGTCCTATTGCTGTTTTAAACATGAGATTGAACTCATATGCATTACCAAGTTTTCCTCCGCATTCAGGGCATTTGATATTGTTCTTGTCGATCACTTCTGTCAGTTGTTCTGCACTCATGGTATCGGGATTTCCCACAATATCCTTGACAAGATGATCTGCCCTGAAAGGCTCATGGCACTTCTGGCATTCAGTGAGAGGGTCTGAGAATCCACCCACATGCCCGGATGCGATAAATATGTCTTCGATGCCTATTGTTGGGACTTCTATCTCGTAATAACCCTCGTTTATCACAAATATATCGCGCCAGACATTCTCAACGCGGCGTTTTAGCATAGCTCCAAGGGGTCCGTAATCGAAAAAACCTGCCGTACCGCCGTACAGCTCAAATGAGTTCCATAAAAATCCGCGGCGCTTTGCCAGTTCAAGCACCTGTTCGTATTTGTCAGCCATATTGATCTGGTGCTAAATACATGTTTTAGATTATTAAGTTTTCATCTGTCAAAGATATCGTCAAAGGCAAGGTAAATAATATATATACTTAGAACCAACTTGGCGAATAAATATTAGGAGGAATTATGGCAATTACGGATTCGTTATTGTATTCGGCCCCACTTGCGGGCATTATAGGTTTAATATTTGCCCTGTATCTTGTTTTGTATATTTTGAAACTTGATCCGGGAACAGAAAAAATGAAAGCTATCGCATCAGCCATCCAGGAAGGCGCAATGGCTTACCTGAACAGGCAGTATAAGACCGTAGCGATCATCGCGGTCGTACTTACAGTTGTTATTGCCCTGGCAATAAATACAGGAACAGCCATGGCATTTGTCCTGGGTGCTATTATGTCGGCAGCGGCAGGATACCTGGGCATGAACATTTCAGTTAGAGCTAATGTGCGCTGTGCCAATGCAGCAAAAGAAGGAATGGCAAAAGCGCTTGATGTTGCTTTTAAGGGCGGAGCAGTAACGGGAATATCCGTGGCAAGCTTTGCGCTTCTTGGTGTGAGCGGGCTTTTCATAGTTTTCGGAGGAGATGCAGGCGCTGTTGATAAGATCGTGGGATTCGGTTTTGGCGCTTCACTTATCAGCCTTTTTGCCAGGATCGGAGGCGGGATTTTTACTAAAGCGGCAGATGTAGGCACAGACCTTGTAGGAAAAGTAGAAGCCGGGATACCTGAAGATGACCCGCGAAATCCGGGTGTCATTGCGGACAATGTAGGCGATAACGTGGGTGACTGCGCAGGAATGGCGGCAGACCTTTTTGAGACTTACGCAGTTACAGCTCTTGGCGCAATGCTTATCGGTGTTACTGTTTTAGAAACCTATCCGAATGCACTTATTTATCCGTTAGTTCTTGGTGCAGCAGCGATCATCGCTTCCATAATCGGTGTATTTTTCGTGAAACTTGGTAAATCAGGCAACATTATGGGCGCCATGTACAAAGGTGCGATCATTGCAGGAATTATATCATTGATATTATTCTACTTAATTACTCAGACCATGATGAATGGTGACATCCGCTTATTCATAAGCGCACTTGTTGGTCTTGGCGTTACAGCAGCTATGATCCTTATTACAGAGTATTACACAGCAACAGAGCACGGTCCAGTCAAAGAAATCGCCAATGCCTCAGTCACAGGCCCTGGAACAAATGTCATCACGGGGCTTGCTGTGGGTCTTCAGAGCACAGCTTTACCGGTATTGGTGATATGTGCAGGCATACTTATTTCATACAATGTTATGGGCGGAGGAGCACTTGGATTATATGGGATCGCAATAGCAGCAGCAGCAATGTTGTCTGTCACAGGCATAATCATCGCAATAGATTCATACGGCCCGATTACGGATAATGCAGGCGGCATCGCTGAAATGGCCGAGCTTTCAAAAGAAGTCAGGGATATCACAGATCCTCTCGATGCAGTTGGTAATACAACAAAAGCAGTTACAAAAGGTTATGCCATTGGCTCAGCTGCTCTTGGCGCTCTTGCGCTTTATGCAGCATACAGCAGCGAGATAACCAAATTGCGTGGAAGCCCATTAGAACTCAATCTTTCAGACCCGATGGTACTTGTTGGATTGCTCATCGGCGGTATGATACCATTCCTTTTCGCAAGCTTCCTTATGGGAGCTGTAGGAAGAGCTGCAACAACAATAGTTACAGAGATCAGGCGCCAGTTCAGGGAAATTAAAGGCATCATGGAAGGAAAGGCAAAACCGGATTACGGGCGCTGTGTGGATATAGTTACTATTGCAGCCCAGAAAGAAATGATAGTACCGGGACTTCTTGCAGTGCTTTCTCCCCTCATAATAGGTTTCGTTCTTGGTCCGGTTGCATTGGGCGGCCTTCTTATTGGAGTTATAATATCAGGTCTGCTTCTTGCCCTTATGATGACAACAGGAGGCGCGGCCTGGGATAATGCCAAGAAGTATATCGAGGCAGGAAATCTAGGCGGAAAGAGACTCCCGGATGGAAGCAAGAACCCGACACATGCAGCGGCAGTTGTTGGCGATACAGTCGGCGACCCGACAAAAGACACAGCAGGCCCGGCTATAAACCCGTTGATAAAAGTAATGAATATCGTGGCAATATTGTTTGCAGCGCTTATTCTGAAATACAACCTTCTTGGATGAAGGTTGTTGTTTTTTTTGTATCACATTCATCCGCACATTTTCAAAACCGTTTTAAGGTTAATAGGCTTGATGATATTTTGGATTGCATCAAAATGTCCATCATCCGTTAAAACATGCTTGATATTTTCATTCATGCCAGTCGCAGCTATGAGAGAATCACCAAGAGGGAGTTTATATATCATGTGTATTTCCCCTGCTCGAATTGCTATTGTCTGATTGGCATCAATGATTTCAAGATTTAATGAGAGCAATTCGTTCAATTTATTTTTATAAACATCCTTTCCAAGAAAAATGAGCATTTCAGCCAGAGTAGTAACAGAAATTACCCCGGTAATTTTTTCATCATCTAATGCCTGTGAAAGTTTAATATATGAATCATCTTTGCTTGTAAGAAGTCCGTAAATATGCATCGTATCTATAAGAATTTTGATCATATATTTTTTATCTCCAATTCTCCCGCATCTCCTTTAGTTTCTTTCTCATTTCTTCCGGGGTAAATAATGGTTCCACTGATCCGCAGATATCTACCCATTTTGTTCTAGGTTTAATTATTACGAATTTATCCTCTTCGATGAATGTGATTTTCTCGCCAGTTTTAAATCCATATTTTTTCCTGAGCCTTGACGGTATTACTATCTGTCCTTTTGTGCTTATTCTTGATGTTTCCATATTTTTACACCGTTTTACTATGTTTTACTATGTTTTACTATGTTTTACTTATATATAAAACAGCCATGCACCCACCCGGCATCTATCGCTTCGTGTCTACATCAGCTCAAGACAGCTATAGTGATCCTGAAGATTATCTTAACTGCGATCATTTTCAGTTTATCAAGATCTTTCAGTCCTTACCTTCAGAAACCATTATTATACCATCCGCTTTTTAAGGGGAGAGGAATTTCATTGAACGTAACTGCATTCCCTGTTGAAAATATTCCGCTTATTAAACCCGGTGATGATATTGCGCAGCTTCTTTGCGAAAGGACGCAACTCAAAGAGCATGATATCGTGGTTATTTCATCCACCATCGTATCAAAATCCGAAGGAAGGATCGTTTCGCTTAATAATATAAAACAAACCGAAAGGGCAAAGACCATAGCCAGACGAAACAAAACTGAACCGGGATTTGTCCAGGCTGTGCTTGACCAGAGCACAGAAGTGCTGCTTGAATCCCCCTTTCTTCTTGTAAGGATAAACAATGGCAGCATCTGCGTAAATGCAGGCATCGATCACTCCAATGTTGAAGGCTCAAATAATATAGTCCTTCTTCCTGAAAACCCTGATAAAAGCGCACTGGAATTAAAGAAAAAAATATTTGAATATTCGGGAAAAACAGTCAGCGTTATCATCACAGATACGAATGGCAGGGCTTTCCGTATCGGACAAACAGGTGCTGCTCTTGGATGCGCGGGAATAAAACCACTGAGGGATTGGCGGGGTACAAAAGACCTCTTCGGGCGAGTCCTTGAAGTCAAGAACGAAGCTGTCATTGATGAAATTGCAGGATTTGCAAATATACTCATGGGAGAAGGGGATGGCGGCACCCCGATCGTAATTTTGAGCGGCATGGGTTTGTATGATGAATCTTATGGGATACAGGATTTATTCAGACCCGAAAAAGAAGACGTAATACGCAGTGCGATCCTTAAATCTCAGTCAATTTGAATTGCCTGATATCCTTTTTCACTTCAAAAAATTCCCTTGCGATAATCCCGACTTTTTCCCTGGATTCTTCAGGTGTGAAAACTCCCAATCTCCAGTTGTCAAGCTGCGCTTTTTCAAGCGATGCAACAAGATTTGATGCTTTATCGAGGGATATCATTTTTCCATTTACCATGACCTGGGCTTTCATCTCTGCAATATCGGGTTTCTCAGGAATGTCCACAAGCACATTTCCAGGGTCGATCCCTGCCCTTTCTGCGATCTCATTTTCAACTCTTTTCTTGCTTTTTCGAAGTTTTATGACATCTATGTTTATTGAGTCAAAACCAGTATATAGCGCACGCTTGAAAAGCCGCCTGTTGTCAAGTCTTTCTGCTATTTCGGAAGCATAGCCGCCTGCTTTTTTCATTTCCATCATAAAAGTGTTATCATCCATGCGCCGCAATATTTTCGGCTCAAGCCCGCCCTCGATCATATATTGTGCTGCATTTTCACACATAGATTCCGCGATCCTGCTGACATGATGGAAATATACCGTGGGGTGCATAAGGAATCTTGAAACAAGCAGGGACTCAGCTGCTTGCAGTCCCCCGATATTAAGCACGAGTCTATTTTCATTAAACTTCAGTTCATGGATCAACCTTACATGGTCAATCAAACCAAAAGCTACACCAGTATAATGGGCATCCCTAACAAGGTAATCCATCCTGTCCACATCTATCTCACTGTGGATGATCTGTCCAGGATCGGTCTCACCCCTGATGTGCGCTGCGATGGCTGAAGGGGATAAAGAATAATCATTGAGAATATCGGATATTTCACCCTTTCTTAAGAATTCTTCAATATCTTCATGGCTTTTCCTTGTGTAATGCGATATCAGATCTTCAGTAGCATGTGAAAAAGGGCCATGGCCGATATCATGAAGTAGCGCCGCAGCAAGCAGTTCATTTCGCTGCTGTTCATCCACCTGCTTTACAAGATGTTTTGCAAGGTGATAAACGCCAAGTGAATGTTCAAAACGCGTATGGTTCGCGCCCGGATAAACAAGATTAGAGAATCCAAGCTGCCTTATCCTTCGAAGCCTCTGCACCTGCGGGGTTTCTATAAGTGCAAGTGCCAGTTCGTCAAGTTCAATATAATCATGTATCGGGTCGCGGATAACTTTCATGAGTTCTTTTTCTGTTTTAAGTATATACTCGTAAACAAATATATACTATAAGGAACTATCTTCAAGTCTATGGAATTGGATGTTGGCTGGTTAATGGTAATTATCGGTTTGGGTCTTTTTATCGTAGAAGCCGCTCAACCCGGGTTTTTTGTCGCAGTACCCGGAACGATCTTAATAGTCCTTGGCGCTGTCACACTCTTTATTCCGGAGATAGCGCAGGATTATGCCCCGGTGATAATTGTCGTGACAGCAGTTGTTTCAAGTATTTTGACAATAACCTTTTACCGCAAGATGGCGCCCGGACAGAAGCCCCTTTCAACAAGTATGGATAACCTGGCAGGAAAGGTTGGGGTAGTTGTCAGGAAAGTCACGCCAGATTCGATCAAAGGTAAAGTGGAAATCGATAACCAGATGTGGAGCGCGACTGCTGATAGCATTATTGAAGAGGATAAAAAAGTGATAATCTTAAGTTCCGAAGGGGTTCATATAAAAGTTAAGGAGATTTAAAATGGCATATGAAATGTTTATCGCGATATTTATCGTAGTAGCGATTTTGATATTGTTCATATCGGGGGTTACGATCATCCAGCCTTATGAACAGGCATTATGGATAGTTCTTGGTCAATACAGGAAACGATTAAATCCGGGTTTTAACTGGGTTTATCCGCTCATAAGCGACGTGATACGGCTTGATCTCAGGACGCAGGTCCTTGACGTCCCGCGCCAGGAAGTAATTACAAAAGACAACTCTCCCACAAACGTTGATGCTATCGTTTATATCAGGGTAGTAGATCCCGGAAAAGCATATTTTGAAGTCGTCAATTATCATGTTGCTGTATTATCCCTTGCCCAGACTACGCTTAGAAGCGTAGTTGGTGATATGGAACTTGATGAGATCCTGTATAATCGTGATTTTATTAACACAAAACTGCGTGATATTCTTGACCATTCAACCGATGCATGGGGTGTCAAGGTCGAAGCAGTCGAGATACGTGAAGTTGACCCTGTTGGCACAGTAAAAGGTGCAATGGAAGAACAGACTTCAGCAGAAAGAAAGCGAAGAGCTGCAATATTGATCGCTGACGGCCAGAAGAAAGCCGCTATCCTTGAGGCGGAAGGCGCCAAGCAGTCAAAGATATTGAATGCAGAAGGAGCGAGGCAGTCAAAGATCCTGGAGGCAGAAGGTGACAGGGTTTCACAGATTTTGAGGGCGCAGGGTGAAGCCCAAGGATTAAGGATACTTTCTGTTGGCTCAGTACCTCTTGATAAAAAAGCCCTGACCGTTCTGACTATGAATATGATGAAAAGTGTAGCGAATGGCCAGGCGACCAAGATCATCTTCCCGATGGAGTTCTCAAAGATGATCGAAGGTGCTGCAAAGTATCTTGGAGTATCCGAGAAGATACCGGAAATAGGTTCTCCTATGGACACAGAAAAGATCGTTGGCACAGCTGATGAAGTGCTTGGAAGGATCCCAAGGCCAGAGGAGTTAAGGCAGGAGCTTGAAAGCATTGAAAAGGAAATGGCCCGTGAAACAGAAGAGAGCTTAAAACAGGCAGAGAAGATCAAAAGTTCTGAGGTGCCTGATATTCCAAAGAAGAAAAAGTAAGACTCTGAATGAATATTAAGATAAGAAAAGCAACAGAAGCGGATATCAAGGATATAAAAACTATCCTCTCTTTTTTTTTCCTTGATACCGATAATGTTGTGAAGAACCTTCCGGAATTCATCGTTGCCGAAAAGGATACTAAAACACTGGGCTGCGCCTGCCTCGATATTGGGGCTATTGTGGAATTGCGTTCAATAGCAGTGCTCCCAGCCCATCGCAATAAAGGAGTGGGTTCAAAGCTTGTGGAGGCTATCCTGGAACGTGCAAAAGAATTGACTGATGTTATTTATCTTCGCACCACTTCACCCGTTTTCTTTGAAAAAAAAGGATTTGAGAGACTTCCGGATAAAGAGAAAAAAGTCATCTGGAAAGATTGTGAGGAATGCGATAAGTTTGATATTTGCAGGCAAACGATGATGAAACTTGAAAGGCAAAAAGGAAAGATATAAGTAATGATTAAACATGGTTAATAATCCTGATAATATGACTAATTACTCCAAAAATAATTTCATGAAATTCATTCATCATAAACCTAAAGATATCGAGATATGCGATGTCACTCTGAGGGATGGTGAACAGACGCCAGGTGTAGCTTTCTCTACCCAGGAAAAGATCGCTATGGCGGAAAAACTTGATAGCATTGGCGTTGAGGTGATTGAAGCCGGATTTCCTGTTGTTTCGGATGCAGAAGCAGCAACTGTGCGGGAAATAGCTCATCTGGGGCTTAATGCAAAAATATGCTGTCTTGCGCGTTCAGTGGCAAAAGATGTAGATACGGCATTAAAATGTGATGTGGATTTCGTGAGTATCTTTATAGCAACATCCGACCTGCATCTTAAATACAAATACCATAAGACATTTGAAGAAGCTACATCCTGCGCGCTTGATGTGCTTGATTATGCCAAAGACCATGGTCTTATTGTGCGGTTCGCGGTTGAGGATGCCACGCGAACAGACATCAATGTCCTTAAATCTTTATATAAATCTGCAGAAGAGCATGGCGCGGATTACGTCAGTATTGCAGATACGGTAGGGATCTTGAATCCCAGTACAACGTTCTACCTTGTCAGTGAAATCAAGAAAATCACAAAAGCCAAGTTGTGCATCCACTGCCACAACGACCTTGGCATGGCTGTTGCAAACACGTTAAGCGCAGCTGAGGCCGGGGCTTTCCAGCTTCACACAACTGTTAACGGCATCGGTGAACGCTGCGGCAATGCCTCGCTTGAGGAACTGCTTGTGAGCCTGCGTGTTCAATACGGTATTGAGAGATATGATGTAAGCAAATTGATGGAGCTTTCAAAGCTCGTGGAACAGTATGCCGAAATACCGATCCCCAGGACAAAAGCCATCGTGGGCTCAAATGCATTTGCCCATGAATCGGGGATACATGTGGCTGCCGTTCTTGAGGAACCCATGACTTACGAACTATTCTCACCTGAAATGGTTGGCGCGAAAAGAGAATATATCATTGGAAAACACACAGGTACGAAGGCTCTGAAGGGCGTTGTGCAGAAGATGGGATATGATCTGTCTCATGAGCAGATGTGCACGCTTCTTGACAGGGTCAAGAAATGCAGCGAGGCAAAGAAAAAGGTAACGTGTGGAAGGCTGACTGAGTTTATTAAGGAACTTGAGTGAATCCTATTTCCCTTTCTTCCTGATAATCGCCACATCGCCCAGCGTCGTTCCTCTAATAAACCCGCCGCCTCTCTGGTCTTTGGAAGCTACTTTCTCGGTCAATTTAATATTTAAAGTACTTTCAAGCTTCTTGCGTATAGTATCCTCAGGTATGAGCTCTTCGCGCTCAATCTTCCTGATAAGTGTGGCTTTCTCCATCATTTTTGCTCCCAGTTCTTCTATGGTCAATCCCTGGGCTTCCCTTGCTTTCCTTATGATCTGCGCATAATCCGAATTGATCTCATCATCAAGTTTATCAAAAGCATCCCTTTTCGGTTTATAACTAACTATGATCTTTTCGGTCGGGGTCATCTTCCTTGACACGGGCGTCCATTTATCTTGTGTCGTCCCATAATGGGCGCATTTGCTGCAGACATCCAGAACAGTTCCTTCAACAGTCACACGTGTCGGATTTCCCTTAATTTCACTGCCACATATTTCGCAATCCATTACATCATCTCGGCGAAAACTCTATATACCGTCTACGCTTAAATATCATTCGATGTCGGAAGTTCATGAAAACCAGGAAAGTCCTGTATCAATGGGGAACAATGATTTTTCTCGTTACCTGATGGATCGGGTGAAAATGCTTGAGGAAAGAAACAATTTCCTCAAGGAACATGCAAACAAGGTAGAAATGGAAAAGCGTTTTACGCAAAGCCAGGTCCTGAACTACGAAAGAGAGATACGCCAGTTAAAAAGCGAGCTTGAACGAGTTAAAATGCCTCCTCTGGTCGTTGGCACTGTTGTGGATGTTCTTGATGGCGGAAGAGTAATAATAAGGAGCAGCACAGGCCCCCAGTTCGTGGTCGGGTCAACCCAGTTCATCAACAATTCAGAACTGTTACCCGGAGTCTCAGTTTCTCTAAATTACCAGAGCCTTGCTGTCGTTGGCATCCTGCCTTCTTCGCGCGACCCGTTAGTGCATGGAATGGAGGTCATCGAATCCCCGACCGTTTCATATTCGGATATAGGCGGTCTTGATGAACAGATCAGAGAACTGCGCGAGACCGTCGAACTGCCGCTTACAAAACCCGAAGTATTCGAACGCATCGGGATCGAGCCCCCGAAAGGCATATTATTATTCGGCGCTCCCGGAACAGGAAAATCACTCCTTGCAAAAGCCGTGGCAAACCAGACAAAAGCTACTTTTATCAGGATCGTGGGCTCAGAGCTCGTACAAAAATATATTGGCGAGGGAGCGCGGCTTGTCAGGGACCTTTTCAAAATGGCAAAAGAAAACTCTCCCAGCATCATATTCATAG
The DNA here is from genome assembly GCA_041648475.1 of Candidatus Methanoperedens sp. Lineage (GTDB taxonomy): Archaea > Halobacteriota > Methanosarcinia > Methanosarcinales > Methanoperedenaceae > Methanoperedens. The sequence continues at coordinate 146,345 of JBAZOV010000003.1, forward strand.
ACGAGCTTGATTCAATAGGAACAAAACGAATTGATTCTGCCACTTCCGGAGACCGTGAAGTACAGAGGACCCTGATGCAGCTCCTTTCTGAAATGGATGGATTTAATCCCAGGGGAAACGTCAGGATCATTGCTGCCACGAACAGGCCTGATATTCTTGACCTTGCGCTTCTTCGCCCGGGCAGGTTTGACCGGTTCATCGCTATCCCTATGCCTAATAAAGAAGCGCGGAAATTAATTCTCCAGATCCATTCCAGGAAAATGAAGCTTTTCGATGATCTTGATTTTGATGAGCTTTCCTCAATCACCGATGGAGCGAACGGTTCTGACCTGAAGGCAATCGTCATGGAAGCGGGCATGTTCGCGGTGAGGGAGGAGCGCTATGGTGTGGGAATGGAAGATTTCCGAAAAGCAATAAGAAAGTTATTGTTCACCCCTTCAAAACCAAATTATTATTCGCAAGGCATGTTTGCCTGATCATGGGGCAATCTATTTCTTTGTGATTAACATAGGACACGGGACCGAAGGAACGATGGAAACGATAACAAGCATGCTGGTAAAAATCCTTGACGATCTCCAGGCAGTTGGAGGAGTGGAACTTTGTGCCATCGTTTCAAAACAAGGGTTACTGATGGTCTCAAGAGAAGCAAGCCAGGAACTTGATAGTGAAGCATTTGCGGCTTTGACCGCAACTTTATTTATGTCGGCTGAATCCACGACCATGCGTTTGAGCGGCCAGAAGCCAAAATCAATCATAGTTGAAACGAAAGATAAGCAGCTCATAATATACGAAGCAGGTCCCAATGCATTGATTGTGGTCTTTGTCGGGAACGAAGGCTATATAGGATTGATCCTGAATGAGTTGAAAAAAGCTTCCGAAAAAGTCAGGAATATCCTTTAAAGGCTGGAAAACTATAATATTCAGGTTGCATTACAAAACAGAAGGATAACATGGAAAATATCTCTATTTCGGCAGAAAGATTTAAAGATGGGGAGACCATCCCTGATATTTATACCTGCAAAGGCAAGGATATTTCACCAACACTATCCTGGAAAGGGATCCCTGTAGGAACAAAGAGCATTGCATTGATAATGGATGACCCCGATGCTCCAGGGGGAACTTTCGTTCACTGGGTGTTATATAATGTGCAGCCGCAGACACAAAAATTGCCAGAAAGCATGCCATTTGATAAGGTCCTTGCTGATGGAAGTATTCAAGGCATGACAGATTTTGGACGAACAGGATATGGTGGCCCATGTCCTCCGCCGGGAAAAACTCATAGGTATTATTTCAAGATATATGCTCTGGATTCAAAAATCACTCTAGTGCCGGGCGCTTCAAAGAAACAGCTTGAAAACGAAATGTCAGGACACATTCTAGCAAAAGGCGAAATCGTGGGGATATACAAGAGATAATGAATATCAGGTCGTATCCCCTTCGTTTTGCTGGAAACTACTGAATATCATCCAATATTATTGATCTCCTGGCGCAATTCCCCCAGCGTGGATTTGCGTTCCGCGAACGCATTATGCCTGTGGATACTCTCCTCGTTTATCTGCTTGATAACGATAACGGAGTCATCAGGAAGATCAGGGAACTCCTTTACAACCTTCTGTGCCATTGTCCGAACGCAATCTTCCACAAATTTAGGATTCTTATGCGCCCTTTCCACGATAGCAGCTTCATCTGCCCGCTTTAGCAATTCAAACATCTGTGAACTCATGGAATTCTCAATAATATCGATGATCTTTTCAAGCGAGACGAAATGGCTGTCATGAACTTCAATAGAAATAATACCGCGTCCTCTCTGATTATGGGTTGGCATAGGCACATTGCCCAGGAATTTTGTTATGACTTCTGATCCCACGCCAAGGTTTTTCAATTCTTTCCTGGCTTTATCTACCATAATTTCCTGGGCGCATGGACATGCTGTGATTCCCAGGACTTCAGCGCCAACAAGTTTTCTTATGGTGACGTTTTTTCCGCGTATCGCTTTTGCCTCAGCGAAGATATTCACTACTTCCTGGCATTTTATCTTTGTCGCGGGGGTTTCTCTTTTAAGCACATATTCGCTCTTCATCCTTACTTCGGCATTGAATGCATATTCATGCCTGTGGATAAGCCGTTTTGCAACTTCGCCGCACAAGTCTTCGATTTCATATACAGGCGAAGCTATCATTTCTTCAAGGACTTCATCTATTGCCTCAAAATTCCTTGAGAGGTTAGCTCCCTTCCTGTCTGATGGGAGGTCAACAAAAATATCAAATGTGGACACAAGCACGATCGGTCTTTTGTCTTTTCGCGCCACTTCAACAAGTTTCTTGACATCCGTTACTCCCACGCGCGTCAAGGTCAGGGCGATCTCAGGCTGGTTTGCCTGTATATCAGGTAGATGAACTACTGGAAGTTTCATGAAGGTGAACATAAGGACTTAGTAATATTAAATTATTGCTATTTGTTCTGGGACAACTCCACAGTATCGGGAGTTCATCAAATTGTTTAAATACTGATAATCATATTTTGTTTTCGAGGGATACTATCAAGTTCAAATCAAACGACTTTGCCAGGATACTGGCTATAGTGGCTGTTTTAGCATACATCATGATCTCGGTCGCATACGGGATGACATACATATTCCAGAATGGAAAGATGGTTTTTCCAATCCAGCCGTATTATTTATTATTTATTTTCTCTATCGGGTTTGTGATCTTCACAGTGTATTTTGAAAGAGAGATAAAGGCAGTTTATCCGATCGAAATGATGGGCGGGGCAATGGCATCGTTTTGTTTGACATTTATTATAATGGCAGATCTTGCAGGAATGAAATATATCTGGGAAAAGGGTTTATCGGGTATTGGAATTGAAACCATGGCTTATGCTTTTTCAATTTCTATGATACTTAGCATGATCTTATATTTTGCCATAAGGAAAATTGAAGTCAAATTCGAACCACGGGATTTTATGAGAGTGCTTTCCATAGTAATAGGGATAGCTGTTCTTATGATGATAGCTGTTGTCTATGGAATAAATTATGTACTAAAGATCAATCCATATCCAGTCCCGCCTTATGTTATATTCTTAATGTTCGCCGTCGGTTTTGTTCTTGCGTCAGTATTTTATGAAAAAAGAGGCGCCTTATATCCATGGCTGCTCGTTGGCGGCGTTGTAACATCCATGGGTGTTGTTTTTATTATCACGGCAATAATCGGCGGAATAAAATACGTGCTGAAAGAAGGATTTACTGGCCTTGGCACTGATACGGTTTTCTATTCTTTGTCGATATGCATCATTTTGAGTATGATATTATATAACCAATACAATATCGTGAAAGATAAGCTTTAGATTACTGATGAACTACAAAAAAAAATAAAAATTTGCAATATGTTGGTATAATATATGGGAAAAATCCACCTTCTTGATGATGCATCCATTAACAAGATAGCAGCCGGGGAAGTTATCGAAAGACCCGCGTCTGTTGTAAAGGAACTTGTCGAAAACTCGATAGATGCAGGCACAGATACCATCAGGATCGAGGTCATGATGGGCCAAAAGGGTTCCATTCGCATCACAGATAATGGCTGCGGGATGAGTAAGGATGATGCTGCGCTATCTTATGTGAAACATGCCACAAGCAAGATCAAAAATATTGAAGACATAGAAACCGTAAGAACGATGGGATTCAGGGGCGAAGCTCTCTCATCTATTTGCGCCATTGCAAATGTAGAGATCATCACAAAGACAAAAGAGGAACTTGCTGGGACAAAGGTAATTATCAAGGGCGGAAAACTGATAAGCATCGACCAGATCGGCGTTCCTGATGGAACATCTGTTGTTGTGGATGACCTCTTTTATAATACACCGGTCAGGAAAAAATATCTTAAATCCGATGGCATTGAACTGGCCCAGATCATCGATGTGGTAACAAGGATGGCGCTTGGCCATAATGGCATATCTTTTTCGCTTTTCAACAATGGCAAAGAGTTAATGCGCTCCCCTGCGGCAGAACTCCTGGATACGATTATACACATTTACGGCCAGGACATTGCAAGAGCCATGCTTCCTGTAAATCTTGTAGCAGGAACGATCAGGATAACAGGTTACATATCAAAACCGGAATTATTGCGAAGCAATCTTCTTTTCCAGTCATTCTTCATCAATGACAGGAGCATTAATTCAAGAGCGATCGGCTTTGCACTGAGGGATGGGTATGGCACGCTTATTCCAAAAGGGCGTTTCCCGATTTCGGTATTAAAGATATATGTCGATACAAAGGAAGTGGACGTCAATGTGCATCCCACAAAGAACCAGGTGCGTCTGAGCCATGAAAGGGATATATGTGATATGGTTACGCGTTCTGTCAGGGATGCGCTCACCGGGAAAAACCTGATCCCGGAAATAAAAATACCTTCGAAGCAATCACAACAGACGCAACAGTTTCAACTGACGCAACAATCACAGAAGTCATTTTTGTACGATGATCCTGCCTCCTGTCCTCCCATGGTAAAGGAGACGGCCACCGATTTTAGACCTTCAACAAAAGATACGCAACGTAGATTGAGGCGATCGGAAAGATTTGGCGAGGAAATGGAAAAACCGACCGGGATCGAAATACCGCAAGTCAGGGTTATTGGCCAGGTAGATAGCGTTTACATACTTGCAGAAACAGGGGATGGTCTTATGATAATAGACCAGCACGCAGCCCATGAACGTGTTTTTTTTGAACTTGTCAGGGCATCAAAGAGGGATGATTCCCAGGAACTTATTATCCCAATTAATATAGAACTTGATCAAAGAGAGAAAGCCCTTATGAAAGAAACCATTCCATACCTTGAAGAGTTCGGCTTTCGGATATCTGAATTCGGACAAGATACATTTGCAATAACGGCTGTCCCGGTTGTCCTGGGAAAACTTGAAGATCCGTTAATGGTGCATGATATTATTTCAGATATACTTTCGCAAGGGAAGATAAAAGACGAAACAGGGATCTTTGAGAGAGTGACAAAAAGTATCGCATGCAGAAGCGCGCTCAAAGCGGGAGCGGTTTGTTCAACATCCCAGATGGAAAGCCTTGTTAAGCAGCTTTTGCGGACAGAAAATCCTTATACCTGCCCTCATGGAAGGCCGACGATGATTTCTTTTAACAGGCAGGAACTGGATAAGCTTTTCAAGAGAAATTGACCATAAGAAGAACTCAAAACGATGGCTTTAATAATAAAGATGAATATAATAAAAATATGAATGCAGAAGAAGATTATTTAAAAACACTTTCAAAAGATGGAGCCAATATAAAAAACATACTGGCTTACAAAAAATCAATTGATAAACTCGTAGAGAACGATCCGATTAATAACTTTCACAAGATAAAAAAGGACCTGATTGGAATTGAAAAAACATTACAACAGAGCAGACTGGATGGGTTTATAAAAGAAGGTATCGAGCAGCATTTGCAGCCAATAAAATTAAAAATTCCTGAATGGGAAGAATCTGTCCACAAAAGTTTTGGACTAAAATTAGAAGAGACGCTGCAGCAATCCGGATTTGAATTAGAAGGGCACTATCCGAACCTCAAGGTTTTATTATACACGTTAGAAGTGAACTTAGAAAATAATACTGTTGCAATCTGGTTTGGCCCTCTCCAGGAAAAATTGAAAACATGCAAACTCGTACCTGAGGATATCGTTGAAAAACTAAAGGATATTCACAATAAGAACACTCAACAAAGGTATGACGATAAAACTTTCAGTTCATATTTATATGAAGCTTATAAAATAGCATCTTACCGTAATAAACTAAAAATCGGAGACCAGGTAAAAATCAGGGATATTCTTTCAGAGTTTGCTTTTTTAATCCAAGATATTACGTTCAAAACAAATCCTGTTAAGAATAGATACAAAGATTATGGGAGTGTTTTCTTTGCTTATGATTTATACAGGTTGAAAGAGAGGAACATAGAAAATCATGAAATAAATATGATAACTGCTACCAGGGCGTTTACTGCCAGAAGAGCTGATTTTTTGTGGATCCCATCAAATGAAAAAGGAGATGGTAATTATATTTCACACATTAAGTTCAGGGGGCTATAACGATGGTAAATGAAGCTGATAAAAATGTGGAAATTGATCATCATGTTGCAAAAAAAATTATAGAAAGTGTTGGAGGTTCAGGAAACCCTCCTGAGTTTGGATTCCAATATTTCACAGTTGGACTGGATGATTACCTTAAAACGATCGATGAAGAATATCTCAAAAGTTTCATAAAGGAAGGCGGCTCAACTTTTAAAATGGTAGTTGGAATATATGGGGGCGGAAAAACCCACTTCCTGTATTGTATCCGGGAAAATGCCTGGAAATATAATTACATAACATCATATATAGAATTAAGCCCTGAACAGACGCCGTTCCATAAACTGGATATGGTATACAGGGCAATAGCTGCAAATCTTATCTATACACAAACACCGGATGAACTTTTATCGGGATATGAACGAGGAATAGAGGCGGTTATAAAAGCATTGTACAATCGAAAGTATATGGAAATTTCGGATAAACTATCCCCGGATGCCGTACTGCAAGAACTTGATCGCTATGCTTCTTCCATTGGACCGTATGAAAGTACCAGTTTCAGAAATGCTATCAAGGAGAGCTTTCTGAGCCTGGCCGAAAAGCGTGATGATGATTTCACATTGATCATGCAATGGTTAAAAGGTGAAAATCCCCCTAAAAGTATGCTTAAAGAGTTTAAAATTTTTGAAAAAATAGAGAAGAGCACGGCATTTAAAATGATACGTTCACTTGTTCAGTGGACACAGGATATAGGATATTCCGGACTTATCGTACTTATGGATGAAGCAGAACAAAATTCAAGCATGAGTTCCAAGCAAAAAAGTATTCTTCTTACCAATTTAAGAGAATTGATAGATGAATGCGGGCGGGGCAATTTAATGCATACGATGTGGTTCTATTCAGTTCCTGATGAGAATTTTCTTGAAGGCAAGACGAATATTTATGAAGCTTTACGCCAGAGACTATCTGAAGTTTTTGATTCAGAAATAAATCCAACAGGAGTAAAAATAGATCTTGAAAAAATTCCGATGGATGCAGTAGAACTGTTGATCGAAACCGGAAGAAAACTGGCACATATTTATGAAATAGCCTACACTGTGCAATTTGATAAAATTGCACTTGAAGAAACCCTAAAAAATATCGCAAAGGCCGCTTATGAGAGGAAGAGGGAAATCGGTCACAAGAGGCTATTTGTCCAAAAAATTGTTAAAGCATTTCATAAACTGCATAAAGATGGAAAACCTGTTTCTCCTGAAGATGTTGAGCTATAGGGGCAAAGATGCAGACGCTGGAGCATAAAATATACGGGAGAGGAGAAAAACAAAAAGAAAGATTCAAAGGATTTGAAATTTACATAAGATTTGAAGATGGTATCTCAAGATGGATCAGAAGAGATGATATTAGATTTATCTCCGGGCCAACTATTCCAACAAAGCCGACAGAATCACAACCATCTCTATTATCGGCAGAGCAGTTCAAAGCAAGGCAAATAATTGAAGCATTGAAATTAGGTATTGTTCCTCATAGCGATATTGGAAAGTTTACGTTTGGACGTCACAATGAAATAAACCAGATTAAAAGCTGGTTAAGTAATCCGGATGATGGGACAATGGCAATAACTGGCGAATATGGAAGTGGAAAGACGCATTTTCTGGAATATATATATTCAACAGCTCTCAAAGATAACTGGGCTGTTTCAATAGTCAATCTTGATCCCGGCGAATTATCATTTCATCAACCAAAGAAAATGTATGAATATATAATCAATTCGTTCAAATTTAAAAGCAAAGATGGGAATTTCAGGGAATTTTTAAGAGAAATCGCAAACAGCCATGATTATTATAAACTTAGTGAACATCAATATCTAAATAGAGCCATTGAAATAATTAGAAATGAGGCTGATGAAGAAGACTTCTGGGAATGGATAGAAGGAAAACCCGGCTGGTATAATTATCCCCAGATGCCCAACTCTTCTACAAGTGCAAATGTCTATTGCTATTTATTGAGTGGAATTGGCTGGGCTTTAAAAAATATTCTTGGATTGAATGGTTTGTTAATTTTATTTGATGAAGGGGAAAGTGTTGAATCTTCCTGGTACACCTCATATCAAAACAAAAATTCACTAAATTATTTAACCGGACTTATTCTAATGGCAAATAATGACAAACGGCTGGTGAAAGAAGTTGAAAAAAATAAATTTTATCAGCATCAAACTTATAAAGGATATTGGGGTTCTGAAACAGGATTACAGTATTGCGGTCGAAGCCAGCTACCTTTTTTATGGAACAATCCCTGTTGTGTTAAAAATATTCTTGCGTTCACTCCGGATTTTCCGATCCTGGACAAAGAGCCGTTTAACATGGCTAATGAATTAAAACTTGAGCAGATCGGTAACGATGCGATCTTAAGGGATATCTCAGATAAAATCATCGAAATATACAAACAAGCGTATGATTACAAAGGTAATGTTCACATATCTGAAATAGTTGAATTTGTACCAAAAGATAATATTAGAAAATTCATTAAAGGGATAGTGGAAGCGTTAGAACTTATGCGATTTTACCCTGACAAAGATATAGAAGAGCTCGTAAGATGAGTTGCGCCTGGCAAATTATCGATATAAAGAAAAAACTTGGCAGAACATGGAATACTTTTTTTAGCAAATTCGGAAAATTATTAGAAATCCAGTTGAAAGCCATACCTGTGGTATTAGAACGAAAAAACGCCATAGTCGTTTCATCAACCGCAAGCGGAAAAACGGAAGCTGTGGTGGCGCCATTAATTGAAAGATTTTTAAGGGAAGAATGGAAAAACCTGGCGATCCTGTATATTTCCCCGACAAAGGCTTTAGTCAATGATATCTATTATCGCTTGAACGGGCAATTGGAGGAACTTGAAGTTTCAGTATCAATAAAAACCGGTGATAATCCACAATTTAACCCCAATAAACCTCCCAATTTTTTAATAACTACACCGGAATCTTTTGATTCATTGCTTTGCAGGCATCCCGGATCATTTAAGGATATAAAAGCTGTTATACTTGATGAACTGCATCTTCTGGATAACACTTACAGGGGCGATCAACTTCGTTTGCTTTTGAAGAGGTTAAAATGTATTGCAGCGGCGGATTTTAATATATATGTACTATCTGCTACCATAAGCGATCCTGAAGAAGTGGCATACAGGTATTTTAAAGATTTTGAGATCGTTAAAGCTTCGGGCAGGCGGGAGATCGATTATACACTTGTTGAATCGATTGGAGAAGTTTTTGAACTTACGAAAATAGAGAGACTTAAAAAGTTGCTGATCTTCTGCAATAAAAGAGCAAGTACTGAGACAATGGCATCAGAATGCAAGGATCTGTGGGAGTCTAACCGCGTAGCTGTTCATCATGGAAGTTTAAGCAAAACGATCAGGGAAGAAGCCGAGAGCTTTATGAAAGAATCGCAATATGGAGTTTGCATAGCCACTATGACGCTTGAAATAGGGATTGATATCGGAGATATTGATTCTATAGTGCTTGCAGAAGTTCCATGGAGCATTTCGTCTCTGCTTCAAAGGATCGGAAGAGGAAGCAGACGCACACTTAAGAACAGGGTTTTTGCTATTTACAATTCGGATTGTGAAAAGATGGTGCTTGAACAAATGTTTAAAAATGCAATTGAAGGATGTGTTGAATCAGTTGATTACTCGCCGGATCTGTCTGTGGCAGTGCAGCAAATATTTTCATCTCTTTATGCCAGCCCGACCGGACTGGATAATATATATTTTTCGGACCTTTTTAATGAATTCTGTTCAGAAAAGGATCTTGGGGATATCTCAAATTATCTTAGGAGAAAAAGCTGGATAGAAAAAAGAAATGGAAAATGGTATGCTGCAACCAAATTGATGGACATGGGAGATAAAGGGAAAATTCATTCAAATATTCCTAATAGTAAAAGATTAGTAGTTATCGACGTAAATTCCAAACGAATTGTGGGAGAGGTACAATATCCTGTTGATGAAATTTTTCTTTTTGGGGGGAGTATCTGGAGAATTGTCAATATCCTGGGAGATAAAATATACGTGAAACCTGAGAAAGGAGAAGCATCGGCGATAAAATTTAAGAGCTGTGATTCAAATGGGGCATTTTATTATTTTTTGCCGGGACATTTGAGGGAGTGAATGAAGAAAGGAGCAAACAGAGGCAAATGACCTGGGAACACAGATTGCACGGATACGATTGATCGTTTTTCATGTCCAATCTGAACCTCACAATGTCTGCGTACATGGATTTGGTGATTGAGAGGAATGGAGACATTTTTCTGGTTGGTCATTATTGAGAGGAAAATTGAGACCTCATAAGCGACTTCGTACTTGCATGGAAGGGAAGGAAATCTGGTCTCCTGTATGAATTGAACTGTGATGCAGAGATACAATAAGTGTTTTCTGTAAAGGCGGCAAGAGCATGATATATCCTGGGAGGATGAAAGAGTTCAGGGCGTTTCAAAGAAGGTTTGCGAGGAATATCAGGGAATAAAGATGGCTTGAGAATGGAGGGAAGGTTTACCCCAAATACCTATAAGGTTAAAGTCCCATCAAGTTGCTGTAACTCTTGAAGTTTTAAAGCCACGTCTAAAACAAAGTTAAAGATAAAGATTGCCTCTTCCTTAGAGTACGATTGTTTTGGATTGTCTAATGTATATAATTTAATTTGTCCACCAATATAAATTGTTACTCTAGTCTTAGGTATAAGAATCTTAAATTTTGAGAACTTAACATAATCATGAATGATTGATTGAGATTTAAACTCCTCTATCGCATCAAAAGCAAAATTTTCCAGAGAGTTTACTACATTCTCAATTTCTTTGATAACTTCTATGCATTTATCAATTTTTTCGTTCTGTTTTCTTAATGCATCTCGAAATTCTCTATATTCATGTGAGTTAGAAGGGAAACTTAAGGGACTAAATCCAACGTTATCAAAATGAAATCCAGATGAACTAAAAGTGTTTTTCATCCTTCTATACGGTAAAGAAAAATCTTTGAAAACTTCGCTTTTTAAAAGCATAAGACTAAATAATTCTGAGGCGTGTTTCGGCACATCATTAAAAGAACCTTGTTCTATCAGGGTTTCAATTTCTTTCATTTTATTTTTATATTCTTCAACCTCAATTAAATCAGAGGTATATATTTCATCAAAATTTTTATTATAAACTTGTGAAATAGCCTGTTCTAAAAACCTTCTCCCATAACTAAAATGTCTATCCATATTTTGTTTACTCGGAACAGAACCTTGATGTTGAACCAGATTTCTTTCTTCATGGAGATTAAACATTTCAGTTTTAAGTGGTAATGGTAAAGGCAACTGATTTTTTATATCATTCCATAAATTTTTAAAATCAGGGTCTTTTCTATGATCAAGTATTACATCTTTATCGGTTGCAATAGTCTTAAGTAACATTTCAATCGCATTATCAACTAATAATAAGGAGAAAACTCTACCAATTTCAGTATTGTCTTTATTTGATTCCTCTGCCGAAAGAAAAATTTTCTTAATATAGAGCAGTCTCTTTATAGATTGAGTGTTCACAGAGGCTTATAAGTAATACTATAGTTAAATGACTTTTCATCATATCCGTCTCCAGATTGGTTTTTTAAATGATATTGCCGGTGGATTGCTATCGCAAAATCCTATGGGGAAATGGGAGCTATAATGTAACTGACTTAATCCGTGCCTCCAAAACATATCACAAGAGCATTTTTTAAAATCACCAGAGTTTTTTACAAATCCTTGACAAGACGAAAACCGAGGCTATTATGGTGGGAAGTTGGTGACATATGATTACGAACAGCTGAACGGCAATAAAAATTATAGCTATTAGCTGAGCAATCACGGAAAACACGGTCAGAACTAAAATCCTCGTTTTCCCATGGGTTTCCATCAGTTGGAGCATTTTTATAGTTTTCATGCCATCTATCCTGCACCCATTCATGTACATTGCCGTGCATATCGTACAGACCCCAAGGATTGGGCTTTTTCTGTCCTACATTGCGACTTCCATTATTTGTGCTAAACCACGCATAGTCTCCAAGAGAACCAGAATTACCAAAGGAATATAACGTTGAAGTCCCAGCACGCAATGAATATTCCCATTCTGCTTCTGAAGGTAGACGGTATTTTTTTGTAAATTCCTTCTCATTTAATTTCCGTATAAACTCCTGAACGTCATTCCACGATACAGTATCTACAGGGCGTTCCTCACCTCTGAAACCTGAGGGATTATTTCCCATAATATCGCTCCATTGCCTCTGAGTTACTTCATATTTTCCAATAAAGAAAATCCTTTCAAGTTTAACTCGATGCATAGGTATTTCATAAGATTTTTCTATTGATTGATAAACATCGAATTCATCCCATGGCGAACCCATGTCAAACTCGCCTGATGGCATCAAAACAAATTCCATGCCAATGGAGTTGGTGTAATTCTTCTGGTCTGAAGAGGGTGTGACAACAGCAGCATATGGAGTCACTTTCGCGGTCATTATAGGTGAGGCGGTTGCATAGGGGGTAGTTTTCTGAGGGGTGGATATTGCGGAATTGCTTGAATCCTGTGCTCCATACCAGCCCAGAGCCAGAACCGCAAAAAATATGACGGCTCCAAAAAACCATTTTCCACCGGAGGATTTTTCCTCATGCCCACGCTCATTTTGCTCCCTCTTCAAGCGTGCAGCTTCTTCCCTCTGCCTTCTAAGGCGCTCTTCCTCGTCTTTTTTCTTCGCTCCCTCTTTTTCTTCTCTTTGCCGCCTTTCCAGCTCTTCTCTTTCTCTATTTCCCTGGATATTTTCTCTATTTAATGCATCGGAATAAATGGCCTCATATGCTTCTTGCATTCTTTTGAAGTATTCTTCAGCCGATTTTATTTCTTCAGGAGAGGCTCCTTGTTCCAATGAATCTGGATGAAATCTCTTTACTAATTTTCTATAAATTATTTTAATGTCTTTGGATGATGCATTTCTCTCTAATCCAAAAAGTCTGTAATATTCATCGCTGAGCATATTTGTTTATGTCCCTAATTTCGTTATCTGTCTATCAGAATACCCATTTTGAAGTCCTCTTATTGAATGATTTCAATACCAATCATTTTTAGTTCTATTCTTGATTCTATATTAATAATTTTTATTAATATTAAAATCTTTCCACATAAAGATTTCTTAATAAACGTTAATGTCCACAGACATGCTGGGGTGAATTTGTAATCGCATCATTCATAATATCATACGGAGGATCCTATTTTACTTTCCTTAATCCTTATTCAGAACGCTAAGAAAGCCATTCCTCAAAAAAAGACCTGATTTATGGAGATTGTCCGTTTTTTATATTTTTCATATATATCAAAGTTTAACCTGAAGCACACAATTAACCACCTACTATAGATGCAGCCTGGTGACAGATTGAGGTACGGGGAAGGAGAGAGACATGCGGGGGATCTCCTAGATACTAAAAATTTACGATAGAATTGTAGTATTCATTTTTCAAAATACTGCTATCTTGTTTTTAGGTAAATCTTTAGCGACTATTTTTTCTCAAAAGTCCATTTTTTTTAAAACTTCCTTTCTTTACACCTTTGTCTGACCTTGTTTTTCTGAACTGTCCATTTTTATTAATACTTCTTTCTTTTATTTCTTCTATAGTTTTATCCACTGTAAAAGTCACATAGTTTCCAAAGTTACTGACAGCGCCTCGTATCTCTTGTCCTCTTTCCATCATACTGCTCTGCTTCTCTCCAAGCGCAGGCGTGGCTATGAATGCAACTATAAGCAATACTATCGATATATTGATTAATCTCTTCATAACTTTTCTATTAAATTTTTACCAATATAACAGTATCTACGAAAATAAGTTATTGAGGGTAGCAGGTCTAGTGATAGGTAGGGTCAGGAAAAGATGAAGAACCATCCACCTCGCAATTACTAAATATAAACTTAGCAATATTCATTTTTCATCCTCATTTCAATCCCCCAACTCAAATTGAAACGCCCTCTTTTCATTACACAAACCCTAACCACCCGCAACTTTTATTAATGTTGTGATTTTTTCAACAACCGGATCATGAACCCGGGTTACATTCTCACAATAATACTGGCATCTGTGTAAATCTTCTCCTTTGCCATGGTCGCGCTTAATAATGATGTTCTTCAGAAAGAACCGCCACAATGGCTGCCGCCGTCTTCCCTAACCATTCGCGAAGTACCTCCATAGCAATTAATCTGCGCAAATCTGCGGATTAAACTTGCCGGAACTCTATTTTTTGTGGAGACCCCGGCGCGCCCTGCCGCACACATCCACATGCTCCGCCAGTGCGCAAAAGTACCGGCGGCGCATGACAACAATAATTATTTTTTATTAGAGGTCTAAAAAATTATATCTTGTCCTGAATTTCTGAAAAGTGCCCATAGATAACAATATAAACAAGAGCCGACTAATTCAATCATTGAGCCATATGGAATCATACATAAACATTGAAACACGACTTTTGGCGCTTGATAGAGAACTACATGCTATATTGAACTTGATTAGAGAGCGGCATACCATTGAGGAAAAACCTGGAACAGTCAGTGAAGCTCTTGGTGCATGGGGTTATGATATCGATAGTACGAAATTTGTTGACAATTTACGCAAATCAAAACGATTGGATTGGATAAAATGAAAGTATTGATAGATACATCAATATTTGTTGATTGTTTGAGATCAAATCCAATCGAGTCATCAAAACTTTTTCTTGAAACAATAGAAGGAACAAGCAACGGCTTCACATCCTCAATTGTGGTTGCAGAATTAAGTGTAGGGGCATATCTTTCTCCAAGAAAGAATGCTCTTGAAAATACACTCAAACTGATTTCTACAACTTCTATAATAAATCTTGATAAAGAAATCGCATTATTAGGCGGGAAAATTTACTCTGATCTGGTTAAACAAGGAAAAGAAATAGAGTTAAATGACTGCCTAATTGCTGCTACAGCATTATTTTTCGGAATTAAAGAGGTAGTGACGAAAAATGTAGATCATTTCGAGAGAATAAAACAATTAAAAGTTGTCACCCCGGAAGATTTAGGTTTTTAGCCTACTGCATGAAAAGAATAGATAAAAACGTAATTAACGCAAACTAGCGCTCTCACCGCACACATCCCTATGCCCCCCGGCGCGCATCAAGCGGTTTGCTTTCCTGTGCGCCTCCTCTCGCTGGATTCCCCGGCGCGGCACGGTGGGCGGAACACAGGGGCGGAGATGGGGACAGGGGGACGCGCCGCCTCTGGGATTCATGAAAGCTGCATCGGAAATGTAGCTGCGCGCCGAAAAAATATATTAATATGTTTATAAATATTTTGCGATTTTCAATGCAAAGGCGATACTATCTGAAAAATTCAGAAAAAAGAAATAGCTGCATAGTTTTTTAACCACAGAGTACTCAGAGAGCACAGAGCGATGCCGTTTTTCTCTGTGTCCTCTGTGCTCTCTGTGGTTTTTCAGAAGACATAGCAATTAATCTGCGCAAATCTGTGAAATCTGCGGATTAAACTTGCCGGAACTCTATTTTTGTGGAGACCCCGGCGCGCATGGCCTTGCTTGCTCCCCGGCGCGTCACGATGCTGCGGACGTGACCCAAGGGCGGATATGGGGACAGGAGGACGCGCCGCCTCTGGAATTCATGAAAGCTGCATCGGAAACGTAGCCGCGCGCCAAAAAATATATTAATATGTTGATAATTAAATTGGCGCTTTTCACCGCAAAGGACGCAAAGAACGCAAAGCATGAACACTTTTTTTTGAAATATTTGCGCCGCACTGTTGATTTAAATCTGCGTTCATTTGCGTTCATCTGCGGTTTCGTATTGCCTTGACACTTTTTTCTGCGGACACCTCGGCGCGCACCAAACGGTTTGCTTTCCTGTGCGCCTCCCTCGCTGGATTCCCGGCGCGTCACGATGCTGCGGACGTGACCCAGGGGCGGATATGGGGACAGGGGGACGCGCCGCCTCTGGGATTCATGAAGCTGCATTGGAAACGTAGCCGCGCGCCGAAAAAATATATTAATATGTTAATACCATATGAAAAATTCAGAAAAAGGAAATAGCTGCATAGTTTTTTAACCACAGAGTACTCAGAGGGCACAGAGCGATGCCGTTTTTCTCTGTGTCCTCTGTGCTCTCTGTGGTTTTTCAAATCATAAGATAATGAAAAGTCTCCAGGGGCGGGACTTTTTAATATCTTATGATTTGAATCCATTCCTTACCGCAATTGTAATTGATTCGGGGGACTCCCTGTGTATAACGTTTTATTGACACCATAGGAAGTCAATTTAAATAAGCATGCTTTCTCAAATCAATCTTGATGATAACTATAATATATTTTTTATAATCCACTCTGTAAAGGACACGATACTTCCCAGTTCTGATCCTGAATGCTTTTTCGTTCATTCCGACTACTCTTTTTGAATCATGGGGTATTGGGTCCTCGGCAAGTTTTTCAATAGATTCCATTATTCTTTCTGCAGTAA
The DNA here is from genome assembly GCA_041648475.1 of Candidatus Methanoperedens sp. Classification (GTDB taxonomy): domain Archaea; phylum Halobacteriota; class Methanosarcinia; order Methanosarcinales; family Methanoperedenaceae; genus Methanoperedens. Next base: position 162,944 of record JBAZOV010000003.1, read on the forward strand.
TCTTGTCTGTTTTTTTCAGAAATTTTTGTGCAGGGATATCCAGATAAATTTCAAACATATCAGGTTACAAACTTTTTTTAAAGTCAGAAAGGGAAAGCAGTTTTCCTTCCTTTTCATGCTCAAAGCTTTCTTTTAAAAGCATTCTTTCTTCTTCGCTGAGAATGGTATCTGCATCTACCATATGCTCTTTTATATTTGTCAATTCAGCTTTAATATATTCAAGCTCACGAAAAATTCTTCCTTCAAAACTAACTTCTGTCATAATAGTAATTTACCTTCGTCATTATTTAAATATATTGTCACTCCAATCTCATGATTAAGGATAACTGCATTGCGCAGATGTTCCTCGACCAGGACATGAAAAAAGCAACGAACTGGTACGAAATGAAACGAACTCCGGTGACGTGAGTTCGTTCGAGTTCGTTGGGTTCGTTGGGTTCGTTGCTAATTTTTTTTTTCATACCAGAACGCAAAGTAGGAACGCTTTTTTTCAAATATTTGCGCCGGCTTGTGATTTCACATCTGCGCAAATCTGCGAAATCTGCGGATTAAACCTGCCGGAACTCTTTTTTTTGTGGAGACCCCGGCGCGCGCATGGCCTTGCTTGCTCCCCGGCGCGTTACGAAGCTGTGGACGTGACCCGATAGAGGCAATGGGGGCACGCTGGCTGTGTATTTCAACTGATCTTTTTTGCCATGTCTTTAGTTGTATAAACAACAACCTTATCTTGTTGTTTAAAATGCCCATCATTGCTCCATATTGAGCAACTCAAGGTCAAAGCAAGAGCTAAGAAAGGCGAGTCCGTTATATCTATATTTCCTAAAAATCGCTGATGATGATGATGTCTCTTGTTATTGATTTTTTTATTAAGGCTGAAAAGATGATATTTGAATCCAAAACTAATTTCATCATTCAGCCCGTATTGTGTTGTAAAGAGAGCGTTTAACTACATGATCAATTTCATCTATATCTTCATCCTGCAACTCGCTTTTTTCAGCAAGTAGATTTCCAATTTTGATATCTGTAAGCCTATTTATTAACAGCTGCCTCTACCCATTTTAATCCTTCTTTATTCTTCATTATCCAGCTTAGGTCATCAGGGAATTTTAAAATAACATTTACCATTTTTCACTGCATGTAGTTTTATATTTAATACTATATTTGTTTAGAAGTCTTTAAATCTTTTCATTTTTCGCTGACTCCACGGTGCGTATAGTTACACAAAGCCTAACCATCCACAACTTTTATTAATGATGATAATTATTGTACAGTAAGGATTATGAAACCGGGTTACATTCTCACAATAATACTGGCATCTGTGTTGATTTTATCTTTTGCCATTGTCGCGCTTAATAAAGATGTTCTTCAAAAAGAACAGCCACAATGGCTTCCACCATCATCCCTTTCCATCCGGGAAGTGGATGTCAAACCTGTGCAAGTTACATCAGCAAGGATAGAAGTGAATGTCACTGCATACATAAACCATGCCGGGAGCAAGACCCAGAATGCCACGATGCTGATCCGGGCTATAAATAGCGATACAAAGCTTCTTGAGACCCAGGTTTTTACCAGGATACCTGAAACAGAATCCAATATTGATAAAACGCTTTCTATTTCCACGACCCTGAATGTGGAGAGAAACGGCGGGTATGAACTGAATATACTTCTTTTTGATAATGGAAGCATTCGAGACAGCGGCACTGTTAATATCCAGGGATTAAATGCAATGATACCGGAGTCAAAGCGCAGTGGTGTGACTTTGAACAATATTGATTTTACGGTAGGCGGCGTTACAGCTGGTAAAGTTTCGATAAAATCTGATATATATCTTGAAAATAAAGGTCCGGATGTTTCCGATAACCTGAAATTGATAGTGAAAGCAAGAGAAGCGAATTCCAACCTGATCGCAGATAAAACAAATGCCGAAACAGGAACGATCATAAATGAAACCACAGCTGTAAAAACTGTGCAGCTTGTTGTCCCTGATGAATATAATTATATGGTTGTTGTGGAACTTTGGCGCGGTGAGACTTTGATAAACACATGGGAGAAACCCGTGCTCCTTGCACCTACAAAGACTGTTCCAAAAGAAAGTGTAGAGAAGAATATGAATCTGGAAGTTTCAAAGTTCGTGAGAGAAGGAGGGTCACCAGCACAGATCATGGGAACACCTAACCCATATGCTGATTATTATGGAAACACAGGAGCAAAACCAATGCCACAAGAGCCTGGATTTGAAATAATTGCAGGAATATCAGCTCTCATGGTAGTGTTTATGTTAAGAAGGAGGTTATAAAATGGTCAACCGGGAAAAAATCGAGGATTATTTTTATCTGGGAATATTCCTGATCGCAATGCTATTTGCTGTACTTGCGATATTTAAATTGTATAATTCAATAGATATGCTGATAGGAAATTTCATTGATTACAAATATAAACCCATATATGATGCGCTATTTGCCCTGTCCGTACTTGCTATAAGCATCTATTTCATAAAAGCGAGATTGATAAAGAAGGAATAAGCCCTTATATAACGGGCTATTTGCTCTTTTTTGAGTTTATTCACTCACCAGATCATTGCGTTATGCCTGTAACGACATCTTTGCTAAAATCAAATACAGTAGCGCACTTATTTTCATAGCAAATATTAAGTTTTAAGCTGTTATCCACAACACCAATATTTGCCGCTGTATATCCAGCGTTCTTAAAAAGACGAATGACTTCAGGTTCATTCTCAGGCAAAGCCGTTACTATAAAACCAATAGAAGGATGAACTTTCAACCATTGCGTAAAATCAATACCCAGAGGTGCAGGCACTTTCCCAAGATCAACGCGCGCTCCTTTTTTACTGGTTTCAAGAAGCATTCCCAGCGTCCCGATAAGTCCGGGATTGCTGATATCCTTTCCAGCCGTGACTAGTTTCTGTTCTCCTATTTCCTGCATAACAGTATATTTGGCGCGCACATCGGCAGGCTCTTTTAAGGTTGTTGACTCAAAACTGTACGGTGAATTCGGTCCCATTTTCCCGTCCATATCGTATGCAGCTATTACGACATCCTCTACCTGTGCAGTGCCGCTTTTTATCTCGCATCCCCGTTTGACGGTTCCTATTATGGCTACTGATAGCGAAGTGTAAGGGGTATCGGGGTGCATGTGCCCGCCCACCATGGGAACTCCGAATTTTGCGATGCCGTCCCTGATGCCCCTGAGAAGCTCCTTGCAGGCGTTCCTGTTATTTGAGGAGAGGACATTGACCATAGCAACTGGTTTTCCGCCCATTGCAGCGATATCATTGACATTGACCAGAACTGATGTGTAGCCAGCCCACCAGGGGCTTGCATTCACAAGGCGCCCCCAGATGCCGTCGGCTGCGAAAAGAACATAATCATCCCCACCGATATCGATGACAGCAGCATCATCGCCGAAATCCACGATCGAACTGGAATATTCCGATCGGACGGTTTCAAAAATATTTATTAGCTCTGCGAGTGGCTTTTTACGCGTAACGCCCTCAAATTCCCTGATTTCCTTTGCGATTTTTTCAAGATCCATAATATCCCTAATACGTCTTTGCCATTATCGCGATATTCTCTGTCGCCTTACCACATACCGGACAGGTTCCATTTCCTGTTCCCAGTTTACCTTCTGGTATCCCAAGTATTCCCGCACCTACGGCTTCTTCCATAGCAAGTCCGCATTCGCGCACCCCGCACCATGGAATCTTTGCGATTCCATTCGGGATTTTTTCCTTGACCTCATCGAGTGTTGTGCAGTCGATCAAACGCCCTTCCAATGATTTAACAGCTTTCTCATACAGGCTGTCATGTACCATTTCAAACCGCTTCTTAATCTCGATCTCAATATCATTTAAAGGCGCAGTTTCCTTGGTGCCTGTATCCCTTCTGACAATGGTTGCAACATTGTTCTTAAGGTCGCGGGGGCCAATCTCAACCCTGAGAGGAACGCCTTTCATTTCCCATTTGTAATATTTGGCCCCGGGGCGTTCATCACTCTCATCAAGTTCAACCCTGATCCCGCTTTCTTTTAACCGCCGTGCGACATCGCGGCAGGCTGTGATCACATCATCGCTCTTGCCGAAAATAATTGGAATAACAACAACCTGTGTGGGCGCCACTTCGGGCGGGAACACAAGCCCTTTGTCATCTCCGTGAATAGAAATAAGCGCTGCGATGCTTCTCTCCGATATCCCGTAGCATGTCTGGTGTGCAAGCACCTGCTCACCATTTATGTCCTCGTATTTTATATCAAATGTTTTTGCGAAATTACTTCCCAGGTGATGCGCTGTACCTATCTGCAATGTCTTATTATCGGGCATGAGCGTATCAACCGCCATAGTATAATCAGCGCCAGGGAATTTATCCCATTCAGGACGTTTTGAAACGATGGTGGGGATGGCAAGTCTCCTGTAAAATTCCTGGTAGATCCTTGTTGCTTCTGCCACCTGTTTTGCAGCTTCATCCCATGTGGCATGAACCGTGTGGGCTTCCTTGAATGAAGTGATCTCACGCAGTCGAATGAGCGGGCGGGTGTGTTTTGTTTCGTACCTGAAGGTATTCACTATCTGGTAGATTTTTATGGGCAGGTCTGCATGGGAGCGAACCCAGACCTTATACATTGGATAGATCGCGGTTTCACTCGTGGGGCGAAGGGCAAGTTTTACCTCCAGTTCATTTTTTCCGCCATGGGTGACCCAATAAACCTCATTTTCAAAGCCTTTTATATGCTCTGCTTCCTTCATGAACTCGTTTTCAGGGATCAGCAGGGGAAAAAGCGCTTCCTTATGGTCAATATCCAGGAGCTCACGGATTATCGCATAAGTTCTTTTCCTCACATCAAAACCGAACGGGAACCAGACATAAAGCCCCTTGACAGGATAGCGAACATCCATTATTTCTGCCATAAGAAGAAGTTCATTATACCATTCACTGAAATTTGATTTTACGGGGAGTACTGCTTTTTTTTCTTGTATCGCTTTTTCTTTTGGTTCTGCCATGGATGTCACGTCGTGTGTAGTATAGTTTTATTGGGTATAAACTTTTTTTAATGAAAAGTGATTTGCTTATGTGCAATTTGACGGGATAAAAAGCTATTTTGTTGCTTTTATGATCCCCATAATTGTGTCATTTATTGTTAATAGGTTAATGGGTTTTTCTAAATAACCATTGCACCCCGCCTTCTGTATCGTATTAGTATCAAATGCCATCGATGCTGTGATCGCTATTATGGGCACGTGAAGTATGCTTTCAATTTTTCTCATCCTGCGTGTTGTTTCAAAGCCGTCAATACCGGGAAGATTAATATCCATAAGTATGAGGTCGGGTCGTGAAGCAGCAGCTTTTTCTATACCGCTTTCTCCTGTGAAAGCCCCTATAGTTTCATGACCGTAATGTTTCAGGACAATTGTCATGAGCTCCATGTTGTTTGGGTCATCCTCTACTATAAGAACTTTCATGGTTCACTCCATTTTTTTAAAAGGTACTTGCAATGTAAATGTATTTCCATTTCCAATACGGTATTTAATTATATCATATTAAGAAATTACCCAAACTTATCCCAAACAAAAAGTAGCTTGTTTCCAGAGATTTTTGGAGTTAGCTGTTTAAATTAAAATCCATATTATTCAATGTGAAATATATATCGTACGACCCATCATTGCTTTTTCCTAATATTCTATTTTTTATCAGGATATTAAGATGATGCCTGACAGTTTTATAATCCATATTCAAAGCTGTTGCCAATTGATTGGCATTATAAGATTTGTCAGAAATATGTTTCAAGATCAATGCACGGGTCTTTCCTCCGCGTGTACCCTGGACCAGATGACATAGAAGCTTCTGTTGTTTATTGGATTTATTGAGTTCTTGTTTCAAAAATCGATTTTCAGTAATATCCCTGGCTATTCCATGATATTCTATTTTTCCATCATCTGAAATGATGACCCTGTTTCTTATTTCAACCCACCTGTGCTCGCCGTTCTTGCACACGATCTCAAGGATATCTGTGGGAGTTACCTTTTCCCCGTAAAGACGTTTTTTTTGGCGTTCCTGAATGATTCTCAAGCTCTCAGGTGTGACCCATCTGGAAATATTGGTACCAATGACTTCCTCTTTTGTAGATCCGAGTGTTTGAATTCCAACTGTGTTCATTTTCAAAAAATTAACTTCATTATCCAGTACATACATGGCATCCTGGGCGTTTTCAAAGAGATCACGATATTTTTCCTCGGATTCTTTGAGTTCCCTTTCAAGCTTGATCTTATCAGTAATATCCCGGGATATTCCGTGAACTCCTACAATTTTATTTCCGTCTTTAATGAGCCTGGTCGTCACTTCACCCCATCTATGCTCTCCATTCTTCGTTATTACTTCTATGACAACAGGCTGCTCTAAAGGCCGGTTTAAGAAGATATTCTTGACCCTTTCTTCAAACATCCTATAACTTTGCGGTGCAAGCCACCCTTTTATATTGGATCCGATTATTTCTGCCTCTTCTGCGCCGAGCATCTGTGATCCGATCTTATTAACGCTCAGGAAGTTTCCCCTCAGATCGTGCGTATACATGGCTTCATTAGCATTTTCAAAGAGGTCACGGTATTTTTCCTCTGATTCTCGCAGCTTCTCCTCAGTCTGTTTGCGCTGGGTGATATCAGTGTGAACACTGACGATAACGCGGCCATATTGATGATGGTCGAATAAAGAAACATTAGCATAAGACCAAAACGGAGTTCCATCCTTCCTGATATTATTAATCTCGCCATGCCATTCTCCAGCTTTTCTCAAGAGATTCATAATATCCATTTTTGTTTCCTGTGGCGCCTTCTCGGTTGGGGCATTTAATACGCTGACATCTTTTCCGATCATTTCACCTGGTCTGTAACCAAACAGTTGTTCAAATTTGGAATTAGTATGTTTGATCAAACAATCTTCCATTCCCAGTAGAGAGATCCCCTCGGAAACATTCTTGAAAATTTCACTGTTCAGGCGCGCTTCTTCTTCGCTGCGATTGTGCTCTGTGATGTCTTTTGCTATAACACAATATTTTGTTTCTCCACCAATATCCATATCTGTATGGCTGACAGAAAGGCTCCTTACTGTACCATCTTTTTGTACAATGTCAACTTCGTATGGTTTTCCCTCTCCCCCCTGTACCTCTTCCCACCGTTGCAGTATGAAATCATGATAGTCAGGATGAATTACTTTCATGAACGTTTGCCCTATAATTTCATTTTCCGGATGACCGAGTATCCTGAAAAAAGCATCATTTCCAAACTCGAATCTTCCCTCGTTATCAATCACAAATATTCCATCAAATGATGATTCTATTATAGTTCTCAGGTATTTTTCTGATAAAAAAAGTTTTTTGTGTGACTCCTTTATTTTCTCTTCGAGATGAACTTTATAATCGTTAAGTTCTACCACATTATTTTTCAATTTGCTGCACATTCTTGCATTATGTACTACGGAAGATGCCTGGTGGGCGGCTATCGTAATGAAATTGATCTCTTCTTCCGTGAAACGATGTTTATCAGCCATATAAACATTTAATAGACCAATAACTTTCACTCCACGTATCATGGGAGTGAACATCTGCGAATTGAAACCCAGTTCTCTTGAGAGGTCCCACCATGGTTTATCCTTCGGTTCTTTAGACACATCAGAAACAATATAATAATGACCTGTTTTCAAAACAGTTCCCGACGGGCTTGAGGTTAAGGGCACACCAGCTTCGTTTGCTGCTTTATAAACCTGTTCGATATAATCGTCAGGCAGCCCATATTTTGCTACCATCCTGAGTTCATCTGTTTTTTCATCGTGCAGCATTATTGTGCCAGAATGTGAATTCATGGATTTGCACGTGATTTTTAATATATTATTAAGAATTTCATCAAAATCAGAGGTGATATTTATTGAAGCGATATCTGTTAGTGCCTTCAATTTCGGGTTTACATTTTTAGGCATATATAAAGCTCCTACGAGGAATTACTAATAATCGTACCTTGATTTAAACTTGACTATATTTGTATTTCATTTTTTTTTTCTGCCAAAAAGCTGCTATGCTCATGTAAATTATAGAATCCAGTAAATGAAATACTTATACTATTTTCAACCATGATCTGAAAAATATGATGAACAGTGGGAACGAGATTTGAGCTAAAAACACATCTTTTCTTGACCAGAGCAAAAACCTTTAAATACCCCCAAACAGATTATATAATGCTAATTTTCTCATTTTTTGTGATGAGGTTTAAGAGGTATTTAAAATGGATAATAATGAATACAAAGGAACTACCACGATCGGGTTAGTATGTGATACGGGTGTAGTATTGGCAACAGAGAGAAGAGCTACAATGGGACATTTTATTGCCAGTAAAGATGCAAAAAAGGTTTACCAGATAGACGATCTCGTTGCAATGACAACAGCAGGGTCAGTAGGAGACGCCCAAAGACTTGTTAAATGGATGCAGGTAGAGTCAAAACTCTATAAAATGCGCAGGGAAGAATCCATGACGGTTAAGGGAGTTGTCAGTCTTCTTGCAAATATACTTAGCGGAAACAGGTACTATCCATATTATGTACAGCTGCTTGTCGGCGGTGTTGATAAGAACGGGCCAGGTATATATTCACTCGATGCGGTGGGCGGAGTAATCGAGGAAAAGAAAGCGGTTTCAACAGGTTCCGGTTCACCCATGGCATATGGTGTGCTTGAGGACAGGTATGTAGATAATATGCCTATTGATGACGGAGTTGAACTTGCAGTTCGCGCATTGCATAATGCCATGAAACGTGATTCGGCATCTGGCGATGGAATTAATGTTGTGAAGATCACCTCGGAAGGATATTTCCAGGTGGAAGACAGTGAAGTTAAGAAAATACGTGATACATTCACGTAAATTCATATTTTATTTTTAAGTGTTTTAGAAGGAAAACAAACGATGACAGTTGAAGAAGTATTAAATGATTTGAAAAAGAAAATACGTGCGCAGCTCCCCAAGGATATCACTATATCAAATGTAGATTTCGAGGGCCCTGAGCTTGTTATTTATACAGAAGAGCCAAGAAAATTCGCTGATGATGGCGACCTGATCAAAGGTCTTGCAAAGGAGTTGAGAAAGCGCCTGGTAGTAAGACCAGACCCCAAGGTCCTTGCGCAGCCAGAGGAGGCAATTGAGGCGATCGCTAAGATCGTATCTGTAGAATCGGGAATTTCAAATCATTTTTTTGATGTTGATACAGGTGAGGTCGTAATTGAAGCGGAAAAACCCGGTCTTGTCATTGGAAGACACGGCGAAACCCTTCGCGAGATCACAAAAGAGATCGGATGGACGCCAAAAGTTGTCCGTACGCCTCCGATGAAATCAACAACAGTAAACAATATCCGCCAATTCATGCGAACCAATAAGGAAGAGCGGAAAACTCTTCTTAAGGCGATCGGCAGAAAGATTCACCGTGGCGTTTCTTCCAAAGATAAATGGGTAAGATTGACCACTCTGGGCGCCTGCCGGGAAGTAGGACGCAGTTGCTTCCTGCTGTCAACACCTGAAACCAGGATATTGATCGATTGCGGCGTTAACGTAAGCGGAGAAGATAACGGCTCTCCATACCTTTATGTGCCTGAAGTTCAGCCCATAAGCCAGATCGATGCCGTGGTTCTTACACATGCACATCTTGACCATATCGGGCTTGTTCCATTGCTGTATAAATATGGATTCGAGGGACCAGTTTATTGCACCCCCCCAACACGAGATCTGATGGCTTTGCTTCAACTTGACTACATTGATGTCGCAGCTCGTGAGGGAAAGAAAAGCCCATATGAATCCTCCATGATCCGGGAAGTCCTGAAACACACCATCACTTTAAATTATGGCGATGTCACGGATATCGGTCCGGATATGAAATTGACATTCCATAATGCAGGTCATATCCTTGGTTCATCTATTGCGCATTTCCATGTTGGCGATGGTTTGTATAATATCGCATTCACCGGTGATATAAAATATGAGAAGACCCGGTTATTTGACCCGGCGATAAATGATTTTCCACGCGTTGAGACCATCGTAATGGAAGCAACCTACGGCGGCTCAAGAGACATGCAGCCTCCAAGAAAAGAAGCAGAGCGGCATTTGCAGGATATCGCAAAAGAAACTCTTGCAGGCGGAGGAAATGTGCTCATACCCACTTTCGCTGTGGGAAGAAGCCAGGAAGTAATGATAGTTCTTGAAGAAGCCATCCGCAAAGGAGTTATTCCGGATGTGCCGGTATATCTTGACGGTATGATCTATGAAGCAACAGCGATCCATACTACACATCCTGAATACTTGAATAATGAACTCAGGAACCAGATATTCCATAAAGGCATGAATCCCTTCCTTGCGAAATGTTTCGTCCAGGTCGATTCAAGGGAGAAGCGCCAGAAGATCCTTGATGACCGCGATCCATGCATCGTTCTTGCAACCTCAGGAATGATGAACGGCGGGCCAGTCATGGAATACCTGAAACACTTCGGGCCAGAAGAAAAGAATACGCTTATTTTCGTTGGCTACCAGGCCGAAGGCACACTTGGCAGGCGCATCCAGAAAGGCTGGCAAGAAGTACCGATGCACGCTGCCGGAGGAAAGACCGAAACTATCAAGATAAATATGCATATTGAAACTGTGGACGGTTTCTCAGGCCATGCCGACAGGATGGAGTTAATGGAATATATTCGAAGGATGAGACCGCGCCCAGAGCATGTATTTACCCAGCATGGTGATGAAAAGAACTGCATGGATCTTGCCAGTTCGATCTACCGCAAATTTAAGATTGAAACACGCGCTCCGATGAACCTTGAAACGATAAGGCTGGCTTAGTTTTACACGGATTTCGGAGAAATCCGTGTTCCGAAGTGTTCGTATCCTTTGCCTTTCAGTTCTTCTATTCCGCCTGCTCTTTGAATGAAAACTCCTTCTTTTATGACTTCACCGATAACTGTCAATGGACAGGCTGATCTTGCAATTCCAAGCTTATCCGGGGGAACTGTGAACAGAAGTTCAAAATCCCCGCCAGTATAAACCACCGCCTGCAATAATTCATCGCCCTCTAATAGATCTGTGACTTCGGGAAGGACAGGGAGCCGGTCTTCATATATTTTAAAGCCCACACCACTTGCTTTGCCTATATCATGAAGTGAAAGAGCCAGCCCATCGCTTATATCCATCATGGATGAAACTGCACATGTCCCCACAAGGGCTATTCCTTCATTTATCCTTGGTGTGGGTTCAAAAAGCGCTTTCAATAATTTTGGTTCAATAGAAATACCCATATCCAGAAACATTATCGCTGCTCCTGCAGAACCAAGATTTCCTGTTACGCATACTAAATCTTTGGTTTTTGCCCCGTTTCTCTGGACAAGAAGGTTCTTTTTTATTAATCCCAGAGCAGTTCCGGTCATCGTGAGTTCATCATGAGAATCCGTATCCCCACCTAAAATATGCGTTTTGAATTTTCGTGCGCAATCATCCATGCCTTTAATGAGATCATCAAGGAAATCAAGTTCGGTATCAGGTGGAAGACCCATAGCCATCAAAATCCCAAGCGGTCTTGCGCCTTTTGAAGCAATATCGCTCAGGTTTACCGCAACTGACATCCATCCTATCTGCCATCCCGACATCTGTTGTGGGAAATCGGTTTTCCTGTGGAGCATATCAGTAGTGAGGAGAAGAAGATCATCGCCGCCAATATCAAGAACTGCGCAATCATCTTCTCCCGCGCCCACTACGATGTTTTTGTCCTGCCTGGGGAGCAATTGCGCTATACGCTGTATTAAAGCTCTCTCGTTAATTTCACTGATTTTCATTCAATGATAATTTAATTTTATCAGTATAGAACTTTTGCTTATTTTTACAATTTTACTAGTTTCACTCCTAAAAAGGGTATAACTTGATAACATCTTTTGTGGACAATACCCTTATGCGTTCACCAAAAACCTCCTGTTTAAAGTGCTTTGTATTATATGTCCAAATTCCTTCATTGTCCACTGATATAGCAAGCGCGATAATAGGTGCGTCCTCTTTATCATCTGTAAGTTTTTCCCCCTCTGAAATATACGGATTATAGGCATCAAGTGCTACAGCCGTCACAAATAATCTCTTTACATCGTTAATAACTTCTTGTAATTCACTATCCGGGAGGTTTTTCTTATTCCATCGGTCTCTATGCTCCCATAGTTCTTCAAAACAAAATTCAGGAGTTATAAATACTTCAGGATTCTCCACAATTATTCTGCGGGTTATGCCGTTTGTGAGAAGAAATGACAGCAGGACATTCGTATCAATAATAATCATTTATTTCGTCTCAGACCGCCATTTATTGACCATATTTTCAATATCGGTTTCCTCTAATCCTTTTACTTCTAATTTCCTTAATTTCCTTAGAACTTTTTTACGTTCAACATCTTCAAGGAATGTCCTTATTGATGCCCGAAACCATTCATTTCGTGTCTTAAATCCAGATATTTTCAGAGTTTCGTCAAACTCTTTAAGCACTCCTTTTTCAAGCCTGAAAATTACTTGAGTTTCTGTCATTATGTTAGTATATCATTTTGATATCATATCAATTTTTCGGAGGCTCACCATACCGTTATTTTGTTTTAATACTATTTCATCAAACCCCGCGAAGCTTGTGAGAAACCAGCTTTCCAAGTTCGTTCAGCGCAAACTTTCCGCCGTTGTTAGCGACAAGTTCTCTTCCCATAAGTTCTTCAAGTGTTTTATCCACACCTACAATCCGCAAGGTCTTTGCTATTGTGCGGCTATCCATTTCACCTTTTGAATCCAAAACTGCAAGGATCTTGCTTGCTTTATGATCACTTGCTATAAAACCTATTAATTCGTCCATTATTTCTCATCTCCTTTTATCTATATTGAGCTTGCGTTGAGATAACTTTATTGCATTCAAGGGACATTACAAAGCCGGCGGGCTAGCCCGGGAAACTCGGCGTTTCCTGTTACCCGAAACCGTCGACAGCGGGGGGCGAAGCCTGGAGAAGAAGTCCTGACTATTGTATGACCCAACGGTTCTACTGTGAAACCCCGTCCTATGGGGCTGGTGTTGGTACAATGGCTTTCCTGAAGGAAGGTTTTTGTGCCTTAGTCGCGGAAAAAGGTCTAGGCCCGGAAGGGAGCAAACCAGCCGTGAACAACCGTCGCTCATGGGGGCGCGGGGCGGAGGCGAGCCTGTGAACAATCATGCAGTGGAAGGGGCTACGACCGAAGGTGCGCCCGCTACTTTATTCCATGCAGCGATGATGTATGGTTTTTTCCGGAGCCACCTCAAAATAAGTGACCTATTTAAATCCCCAGTACAATTAAGCATCTCATGCTTTCCGTAATTTTTCTTGGTACTGGAGGAACGCTTCCCACGCCAGACCGCAACCCGTCTTCGATTTTCATAAACCGGGAAGGTGACATGATGCTCTTTGATTGCGGCGAAGGGACACAAAAGCAGATGATGTGCGCAAAGACAGGCATGAAGCTAAGTTCCATTTTCATTACTCATTTCCATGCAGACCATTTCCTGGGAATTCCAGGGCTTATCCAGACCATGTCCTTTAACGGCCGGGAAGAGCCGCTTGACATTTACGGTCCTATATGGACAAAACAATTTGTAGATCTTCTTGTACAACTTGGTTACTACAGGCTTGGATTTGTCATAAATGCGCATGAAATGAGTGACGGAGATATTATTGACAAAGGTGATTATTTCATAAAGGCTGTCGGTACAGACCACGGCATTCCAAGTCTGGGCTATGTACTTGAGGAGAAAAGGCGCATAGGGAGGTTTAATCGTGATAAAGCTATTGAACTTGGCGTTCCCATAGGAAGGCTTTTCTCAAAGTTGCAAAACGGCGAACCTGTCACGATAGATGGCAAGACGATCTTACCATCACAGGTGATCGGTGAGAGTCGTCCAGGAAGGAAGATCGTCTATTCAGGAGATACAAGACCTTGCAAGAACATAGAAAGAGAAAGCGCAGGGGCAGACATGTTGATCCATGACAGCACACTGGCAGAGGATCTGAAGGATTGGGCGCTTGAAACAAAACATTCTACAGCGAAAGAAGCGGCAGAGGTTGCAAGAAATGCGAATGTGAAACAATTGATACTTACTCACATCAGTTCAAGATATTGCGACAAAAAGGAAATGCTCTTGAATGATGCCAAAAAAGTGTTTGAAAATTCCAGGCTTGCCGAGGAATTGATGGAAATCGAGATAATGCTTACAGATAAATAACCATTAAATACACGCATGGACATATTAATAAGTGATGGGTTTGAACACAATAACATCATTCAGGTTGGAAATAGAAAGGATAGGGCACGTTCTTGACATGGATGAGTTTAAAATAAATGAAGCAAAAGAACGTGGAAAAAGCACGATGATCTCTGCGAAACTATTTAATAAGGGAGTTTACAGGGTGCGAAACGCAAATAGCGGGGTCCTTGAGAGTATTGCTGTTAACATAGATAAGATAGCAGCTGTCACTTATGATGGTCTTGTAAAGGAACTTGGCAAGAATTGCGTGGATAAAAACCTGTGGAAAGATGTACCTGAAGGCGATGCGATATTCTTTTATTCTCTCAAGCTTGAGAGCGAGTTCGTGAAATAAGGAAATGACTTAAATATTAAGAAATTAGTCTGTGAAGCACACTTTATGACAGCAAAAAGATTGCTAAACATTACCGAGTCTGCAACACTTAGAATTTCAAATCTTGCAAGTGAATTAAAGAGCCAGGGAAAAGACATAATAAGCTTTAGTCTTGGTGAACCTGATTTTACCACGCCAAAGCATATCATTGATGCGGCAAAAGCATCACTTGACCGTGGCGATACTCATTATACGCCATCGCCGGGTATTCCCGAATTGCGAAAAGCCATTGCAGAGAAATTAAAGGTCGAGAATAAGATCGAGACAAAACCCGGAAATGTCATAGTCACACCCGGTGCCAAACAGGCAATTTTTGAAGTCATGTTGTCAGTTCTCCAGGAAGGAGATGAAGCCATTCTTTTTGACCCCGCATGGGTTTCCTATGATCCATGCATACAACTTTCAGGCGCAAAAACCGTGTGGGCTCCCACATCACGCGACAATGGATTTTCACCTGAGAATATCGGGGAATGCGTAACAAAAAACACAAAACTCATTGTCATAAACAGCCCATGCAATCCCACAGGCGGAGTCTATAGCAAGGAAACGCTAAAAGAGATAGCAGATATCGCTATTGATAATAATATCCTTGTCTTATCTGATGAGATTTATGAGAAGATCATCTACGACATGAAACATATCAGCATCGGTGCAATGGACGGAATGCAAGACCTTACAATAACTGTCAACGGATTCTCAAAAGCATATGCTATGACCGGATGGCGCCTGGGATATGTGTGCGCGCCAAAAGAAGTCTATGAACAGATGCTGAAGCTGCATTCGCATTCCGTGAGCCAGGCGACTTCATTCGTTCAATATGCAGGCTTAGCCGCTCTTCAGGGCGACCAGGCGCCTGTTACGGCAATGGTCAGTGAGTTCAAGAAGCGAAGGGATCTTCTGATCAAAGGTTTAGAAAAGTTGGGCATAAAAAGTGGAAGACCTGACGGCGCTTTTTATGCTTTTGCGGATGTAAGCAAGTATGGAAGCGGCGAAAAAGTCGCGGAGCTTTTGCTTAATAAGGCATTCGTGGCGACGACACCGGGTTCTGCGTTCGGGGAAGCAGGGAATGATTATATAAGGATATCTTATGCGACATCCCAGGAACGCATAAAGGAAGCGCTAAAGAGGATGGAAGCGGTTCTTTAGATTGTGTAAACAATTTTGTCACACAGTCCTGCCTTTGATAAAGCTTTTTATACCCTTTAATGCATCTTAGGGATACTTGCACCGATGGTCTAGTGGCTATGACTTTAGCCTTCCAAGCTAATAACTCGGGTTCAAATCCCGATCGGTGCATATCCTTTTTCTAATAATCAGAAAAAACAAGAGTACCATACCCAGGATTTTCGAAAGTTTTTACAGATTCAACAGACTCTATCGGAAGGAACTATTCGACTTCATTTAAATTCCACTATCAATTAACAGCCCTAAATGAATACATCATAATAATAAGACTTAAGATGATGAAAGCCATAAGCGAGCTTAAAAGGCGAAACAATGAGAATTGATAAAATCGATGTGATGCCAGTACTGGACTCGATAAATCCTGAGATTTTGTTTGAAATATATCTTTTTATTGAGAGGAACTTTGAAATTCCAATTGAGATAACAGGCAGTATATTTTCAGATGAAAACAAAAAAATAGCAAATATACATAACCTTATGTATGCATCAAACCAGGGCTTTGAATTAGCCGCCGAATATCGAGAAAATAAACAAGAAGAGAATAGGACTGTGAAATTAATCGCCCCTTTAAGTCATAAAGTATTGGATTACATAGAAACTTTAAGGGAAAAGAATAAAAAAGGCGATGTAGTTCTAACTCTTGATATAGTTATAAGAACACTAACATCAAAAACTATTATATCTCCTATTATAATAATTAGACCCGGTGGAGAAATAGGTACTAATATAGAGCGTGGAGGAAATTACCTTATAGCTCATAATAGTTCAGGCAATTTTTCTCCATCGAATCCAAACATGTGGATTTTATCGGGAAACGGAAGCCCAACATTTATTAAAACAATAGATTATAATTCTAAAAACAAAGTCATTATCCGTTCAAGTGATTGGATTCATGATTATTGTCCAGTGTTTCAAATAGGTCGATTTTCGGTGTTTGAATATTTGCTTCCTGACTATGCAGAAGGTTCAGGAAGTATAGAAGAGAAATTGAATGCATCAATTGATGCAATAAAAAAGATGGAAGAGAACTTAATTAGAGGAGACTGGAATGGTGTAATTGAGGATTCAAGAGCTGTTTGGGAATTGTTTAAGAAAGATGATGAAATTAAAGATTTATTAAAAAGAGATGGCTATACGGAAGAGGCAATCAATGAATTATGCGGATATACTGATAAAAGTGGTTGCAAGCATAGTGGTTGTATTGGTAACTTATTTAACTTAACTTCTAAGTTTCATCATAAACTTGATATGAATAAGAAACTTCAGCCGGATATTAAAGCCTCAAAAGAAGATGCTTATTTAATATACGCCACATCCATGACTTTTGTAAATTTAATTTCAAAGAAGATGCAGCGATTGAACCCCATTAATCCATGATCTTTAAAGTTTTAAAATTTTGCTCGGACATCCAACCCTGAAAAACGACAATGCAAATATACACAGCCGAAAATAAAATACCTTGAACTGAAGTTCACTTTTAATGCTTTTCTAATAACTTAATGATATCACCCAATACAAGGTATGTATAAATCAAGCATCTATTTGCATCTTCTTTGGATATTTCATGATGGGTGCCGATGCTTGCCAAATCATTTATGCTTTTTAGAAAATTTCCAAGATATATAAGGGAATTTTTGATGAACTCTCTATCAGATTTTGAATTTGTATTCTCTTGGACACAAGCTATTATTCGGTTTATGTAGTCATCATCTTTTATTGGATGCGGCTTTCCATCAAAATCATTAAATGTCTTCTTATCGCCAACAGGAAAAGTCGCATCTGCAAAATCCTTTAGTATCACCCTACATGCATGTGCTGTCTGCTGAAAGGCTAAATGACTATCGCTTTTCATTAAATCTTCATATGCTTCTGTTAATTTCTCAAAGGCTTTTGGACACTTCTTACTGAGTTCCGTATCAACAACCTTGCGGGTCTCTTCGAATATATCCAATTCGAACTTTCCAAATTTTATTTCTAGCAAGATTTGTTGGGTTTTTGTATAAATTAAATTAGTTAGGGTATTTAGGATATTGAAAAAATCTCTGGCTCCAACACTAACTGTATTGGCAATATGATTAGAATATACATGTTTCTTAGTTAAAGGTGTCTGCGGAGGCTCAATGCAATTATAGGTATAATTTTTTCCAGTCCGCAACATACCCTCAATCATGCCACAATTATTAGAAATTAACACATGCCTATTTTGATTATTAGTTCTTTTTCTGTAATTAGGAACCTTTGAAATAAGTCTATATCCATTTAATTCATTTAATGCCCACTCAACTTCATCATCTTTATCAAGTAGTGTGACTAAACTATAATATTGTCGAAGTAAAGTTTGAGTAGATGCTTCTTTTTCATGGAGTATATCTTCTTGAATTTGCTCTGCTATCTTTATTGCTTCCTCGGTCTTTCGGGTCATTCAACCTTTAGAATTGATATGATATGGTATAAAAGTAATTATCTATTAAAGATATTCAATATCTTTCCCCGATCTTAGAAGTGCCTGGTAATATGCCCATACTATATGTGATTTCAGGAAGAAATAGATATCTGAAGACACACCCTTGCTTCTTAGCTTTGTGATCATCCCGGGAACATCAAGTTCAAGCGGGCAGTTCTCCTTGCATTTTCCGCAGCCAAGGCAAAGCTCCAGTTTCTCATCAGGGTCACCTGAATATATCGAATAATAGGCCAGTCCTTTCCCGCCGAGGTAGCTATCTATTGCATATTCATTCCCGATGGTATTATACATGGGACAATGCAGCAGGCAGTTCCCGCATCCTATGCAATAGAGAAGTTCTTTGAACCCCTTCTCCACAAATTCGCGTCTTTTATTGTCAATAAGAACAAGAATGATGCTGAGGAGGAGATTCAGGATGCAAGAAAACTGATTCGAACATTTCCACAGTGTCCACTGATAAGGTCTGATGAAAGAAGACCTGTGATTCATCGGGAATTTATTGCTATGATTCGCGATGAGATTGATGATATATCTGATATGGACATTAAGAAATGGCTTAAAAATTTTAAGACAGAAGACTTATTGACGCCATAGGTTCAGGACCTGGGCTTCAGGTCTGTAGTAGAACATATTGGAAGGTCATTTGGAACATTATCCATTAATATTGATCTGCCAGATGAGTTCTCAAAGGTATCCTCGGTCGATGAAATCGATCTTGGAAGAAAGCTTGATAAATGAAATTTTATATTAAAGAGTGGATTATATAACTTAAACAAGGACTTAAAGACGGGATTTAATGATATCAAGATCGGGATAAATAATATGACTACAATTATGTTGGTAATCAATAAATAATTCTTTTGTTATTATCTCACTCCCACCTACCACAATACACTTTCGCAGTATCCCATATCGTAAAGAATTTCGTCCTTAACTCCCCTGCAAGTTTTGCATCCCTGATGTTTACCACGGCAAAAAGTTCATCCGGGTTAAGGGGATTTTGCATCTGGAGCAAAACGTTTTCCCCGTCGATTATATCAAAAGGCGTGGCAGGAATGGTGGCAAGCCTGCAATTTAATTCCTTTCCAAGATGATTTAGCAATTTTTTAATAACAGGTGATCCTTCAAGTTTGCTAAAATCAACATCATTATTAAGAATTACTTTGACCTCAACACCTTTTTTCATCGTTTCGTATAAAGCGCGAACTATCCCGATATTCTCTTCCTTGAGGAGGTCAGTCTTTATTCGTTCAGACCTGATCTTTGAAGCCATGAAAAACAGTAATTCTTTTTGTGATCCTGATATTGTTTCACGCATTAATTCGGTTGATTCATCCCCCATCGCAACTGTCCAGAAACTTTTTCCGGGATTATTTACTACAATTCCTGATAATTCGCAAGTCAGTTCATTTTCCAGTGATTTAATTTCTTCAGATGCATGTTTTAATTCTTCCTGCTTGATCTTTGAAAGCCTCGAAAGAGCCATTGCAGGTTCAACGCATGCATATCGTTTCGGTCTTGTTTCCTGTGCACGCACAAGATGCATTTCCTCAAGACCCGACAATACATTATAAATCCGCCCCATCGGTATTTTCGCTGTTAGTGCTATTTCATCAGCATCAGCATATCCAAGCTTTAGAAGAGCAAGATATACCTGTGATTCATAACCTGTCAGTCCGAGTTTTTTTAACTTCTCGATCACAAATGGTAATTTATCATAATGATATTTAAAAGTTTTCAATTAAACAACTTCAAAGTTGTTTAAAACATAATATTTTAATACTTTAACAAGTAATATAAGCATCTAAATTGGAGAATAAATGGCTGATTTCCTGGAAACGAATCTTAAAAAACTTGCCGAGATACAAAAAAAGCATACAAAAGTCCTGGCAATCGCAGTTATATTAATAACAATAATCCTGGGCATAGGTCTTAAAAACCTGACCATTAATTCTGATTTCAGGAAAGAAATGCCAACAGATCTTCCTATTTTTGCACTCAACGACCGTATTTCAGCTAAATTCGGCGGCCAGGATATGGTGCTTATAGCTGTGCAGATAGATGAATCGGTAGATTCAAAAAATGCCATAAGGGATATCAGGGACCCCAGGGTCATCCAATTCCTGATACTGCTGGATGAAGACTTAAGAGGCGAAACAAGTGTAACCAGTGTAATGTCCCCCGCAAGTTTTTTCAGGGGAGAAACCACCCCATCTCCTGAAAAAATAACACAAACCATTCGCAACAATCCCGGTATGAACGGATTTTTCAGCAAGAATTATAAGATGGTCTTAATGTTTGTGAACACAGATATAGGCTCAGGGGAAGAGCAGATACAGAATTTTAATAAGATACTTCAGGAACATATCGATAACACGCCAAGACCAACAGGCGTGAAATTCGGAATAACCGGACAGCCGATCATAAGAATGACGATATTTGATCTCCTGAAAAGTGATGCAGTAATTACTCTTATTGTTTCAGCAGTTGTCATCTTACTTCTGCTGTTCGTAATGGAACGCACATTTACCCATGCACTCCTTGTTTTTGCACCCCTCTCTCTTGGTTTGATCTGGACAATGGGAACACTCGGATGGCTTGGGATACCACTTTCCGTGGCAACAGTGGGCCTTTCTTCCATGATACTCGGACTGGGAGTGGAGTACGGCGTATTCGTGCTTACCAGGTATAACGAAGAAAGAGATAAGAACATAAACCAGCTCGATTCAATGAAGACAACTGTTCATGCTATCGGTACTGCCGTCATCGGTTCTGGGCTTACTACGATCGTGGGATTTGGTGTTCTTTCATTTGCTACTGTACCCATGATGCAGCACCTGGGACAGACACTTGCTCTTGGAATAGCCTATTGTCTCCTTGCTGCGCTTTTTGTAAATCCTGTTTTCATACTCCTGGAAGAAGACTTCGAATACTGGAATACCCACAGGAAGCTTGAGAAACTTGCTGCAAAGAAAGAAATGCATGTGCAAAGGGTGAGGTAAAATGGCAAAACCAATAAAAATATATTCCGGCTTTGTCACAAGGCATCCGATCACGGTTCTTCTGATCATGCTTATGGTATCCGTATATGCCATCCAGATGATAGGCACGATCGAAACAAAAAAATCTGATACAAAATCAATGCTGCCAAATGATGTTGAATCCATATCCACTCTTAACAGCATTGAAAATGAGTTCGGAAGCACGAACGCTGTCTTCCTTGCAGTTGAAGTTGATCCAACATATCAGGGCTCTGATGAGGTGCGGGATGTGCGTGATCCAAGGGCGCTTGTCTATCTGGACCAATTATCAGAATTATCTTTGCATACAGAAAAAGTTATAGATGTTACAAGCCCGTCGACTGTCCTGAAAAGTATCAATAATGGTCGTCTGCCCCAGTCCAAAAGGGAAGTTGAACAATTAGCAGGAAAAAACGGTCTTCTTAATAATTATATCAGCAGTGATTATTCCGTGTCTCTCGTAAAGATCCAGACAACGGATGATGTTGACCTGATCGAGATCGAAAAAGAGCTGGATAAATTGATACAGGGGCTTCCAAGACCGCCTGGAATAACCACAACTCTTGGCGGAATGTCCATGGAAGGTGCTGTTATGCAGAAAAGTATCGGGCCGGATATGGCAAAGACATCAATGTATTCTCTTATCGGAATATTGATAATTATTCTCGTTCTATTTCGTTCCATCAAATACGGTTTTACTCCTATGAGTACAATAATATTCGGAACGTTGTGGGCAATGGGTTTTGTTGGATTTATCGGGATGGGTATGAGTTCCCAGACTTCAGGTGTATTATCAATGATCATGGGAATTGGCATTGATTTCGGTATCCAGGTAGTCACAAGATACAGATTTGAGCTTCTAAATATACCGGCCTGGAAGGAACGTAACCCGGATCTTGATATTGGCCCAAAGGATGCTATGGCTGTTTCACTAAATAACGTGATAATTCCAATGTTTACGACTACATTGGCAGCGCTTATAGGATTCCAGGCGATGTCGCTTGGGAAATTAACATTCCTTGGCGATATGGGAACCATAATGAGTTATGGCGTAGCTGCGAGCATGGTAGCCGCAATAACGATCGTCCCTGCACTCATAATTATAATCGATACTATGGATATAAATAAATATATAAAAGTTATTAACAGGTTTGAGGTAAGAAAATGAAAGGAATATTGAAACATATAGCCATTACCTGCATGGTTTTTGGCTTGTTACTGGTAATAGTAAACACTGCCGCAAGCGCTCCTATGGCCGGGGCTCAGGGGAGCAGGGTACAGGCAAATTTCATGAGCCAGGATCCTGACCCTGCGGATGCAGGAAAAGATGTAGAGCTAAGATGGCAGGTCATAAATACGATACCCGGAACAGTGGACCTAAAATTCCGCCTGGATGCGCAATATCCGTTCTTATTTGAGGCGGGAGATTTCCCAGAGAAGAATCTTGGGCCATCTACCGGAACAAGTGATACTAATTTGTTCTATGTGCTGCATTATAGGCTCAGAATAGCGGATAATGCCATGAAAGGCATATACAACATAACGCTTAACTGGAATACAGGTGACGGCTGGGCAAAGAAAGAGTATCCGATATATATTGATCCCAAGAGCGCTGATTTCGTTGTGGGAGCACTCCTCACCTCTCCTGAAAAACTTATAGCAGATACTAAGGAAGCAAAGCTGTCTGTAAATATTGATAATATCGGAAAGGGAAATGCAGAGAATGTTAAAGTTAAACTCATTTTACCTTCAGGATTTAAGCCCACATATAGTTATTCGGATGAGGATAATCCGGGCACAATTGCGAAAAGCAGTAGCAAGACCACGAATTTCTATGTTGATGTTGATGAGAATATCAAAGAAGGGGAATATAACGCAAAGCTTGAGATTAGCTACAGGGATGAAAATGATGAGAAGAACGCACAAAATACAAAAACTCTTGACCTCATTATCCCAATCAAACCTGCCCCTTACCTGATAGTAGAATCGATAACGACAAATCCTGAAAAACTTGTTCCAGGCGCAAAAGCAGAATTCAAGATAAAAGTCAGGAATACAGGCAATGAAAAAGCTGACTCCGTTTCCCTGCGCGTGTTCAAAGATGCATCGCAGCCGTTTGAATTCAATGAGAAATCGGATTTCGTAGGAAAACTTGAGAAGAACGATAGCGGAGATGCTGTGCTCAGGGTAACTGTGGCTGCGAACGCGGTTTCAAAGAAATACCTTCTTGATGTTGAATTAAGAGGCATCGATGAAAAGAACAATGTGGTGATCTTCAGGCGCACTGTTCCGATAATTGTTGACCCGGCACCCAAAGGCTTGCCTGCGACTGGAAGTATTGCAGCTTTGATCGCGATCCTTGGGGCGGCGGGATATTATCAGAGAAAGAAAAAGAAAAGTTAAAAACTATTTTTTTTCTGGATCATAAATGAAAATGAAAAAAGCAACGAACTGGTACGAACTAAAATGAACTCGTGCGACGTAAGTTCGTTCGAGTTCGTTTTGTTCGTTGCCAATAGATTATGTTCTTGACTACCCTACCAAATTTTCTTTCATATACTCGACAGCATTTCGAAATATCGCAACACCTGCCCCCTCTTCCGGCAGCTTCTCCCTTGTCCACCTTGGATGGTTCGTCCTGTGCTGGAAAGCCTCAGGATGCGGCATCATGCCAAATACCCTTCCTGTCTCATCGCATATAGCTGCTATATTTTCAACCGAGCCATTGGGATTATCCGGATATCCGGCAGTTTTTCCATCGCTGTCAGTGTACTGGAAAACTATATGATTATCTTTTTTCAATCTCGCAAGCACCTGCGGGTTTTTTGCAATGAACTTCCCCTCACCATGGCGTACAGGAAGGTAGATGTTCTTTATGCCTTTCGTGAACACGCATTTTGAATTCTGACTCGCGTTCAGATGAACCCACCTATCTTCGAATCGTCCTGAATCATTGAATGTAAGTGTAACATCCTGTGTCCCATAATCTCCATCAAACGCAGGTAATAACCCCATTTTAACCATAGCCTGGAAACCGTTACAGATACCTATAATCAATTTGCCTGCATCGATGAATTCCTTTATCTGTTCGCCAAGGTTATATTTTATCATGTTAGCCAGTACTTTTCCTGAGGCGATGTCATCACCGAATGAGAAGCCTCCAGGGAATGCAAGGATATGATAATCAGATAATCTTTTTGCACCGTTTATCAAATCGTTGATATGTACTCTTTGCGCGTCTGCTCCTGCAATTTTGAAAGCATGCGCTGTTTCTATGTCGCAGTTTATCCCGAAGCCTGTGAGGATCAGTGCTTTTGGTATTTTGATCATATCAATCTCAAAAAACTTCGTCCAATTAGTCCTTTTCTTGTTCAACTATAATACCCTGAACGATCTCTTCCAGTTCTTTCTTCCTCTTCTTATTGGAAGATTCCACTTTGCCATCCGGCCCTATTACAGAAACCATAATATCAAATCTATCCGCTGCTGTAATATCGGCGGTTGATATTATTGGAATTTCAGTAGCTGATGGCGGAATCCAGGGGTTTGCGTTATACTCCAGTTCCTGGAGCAATGGTGTATATGAATGTATGATCTCAATTTGTCCATCTTTTGCATGCTTATATGCCCGATATAAAGACCTGTTCTGGCGAAAACCCACATATACTTCAAGAAGTGTGACCCCGATTAGGGAATTTGCACCTTTTCCCACTACAATGTCGCTAATTATATGCTCGCCATCATTTGAATGAAGGACAAGAAAACCACTCTCATTATTTTCATTGTTTGAAATTTCGATCATTTCTATAAGGCATTCTATAAGGTTCATGCCTTTTGTTGGTATGATCCTGTCAAAATCCTTAACTGTTCTAGATATCTGGTCTTCATCATAATCCGCAATACCTTCACGGTTAATGATATCCGTGATCCTTGCGCCCTGGATCCCCCAGAGGTTTGATTCGATGCCGTACTTTTTCTCTTTTTCGACCAGTGTGGTAAGACGTTCCTTAGCGTCAAGATGCCTTGAAAGTCTTCGTTTGACAAGTTCCTCGTCACTTGCGATAAGTTCGATCGCTTTTGGGACAACGCCCATTTTATTTGTAAGTACAGAGATCTGCCTTATGAGTTCAGGTTCCCCAAGTTCCATCACATCAAAGATATTCTCAACAAGAAATTTTATCTGGTCGTAAACAGAAACATCAACATATTCCGGTTCATCGCTATCAGAAACAGGAAGCCTTCTTTTCTCATAAAGTTCGACCTTCATTTTTTCAACGAAATCTTTCCTGATAAGAACCGCCGGCTGCGCAGAACGCGCCCTGCCTTCAAAATAAGCTCCGACATTCTCAGACAGGAGTTTTATTGCAAGAGTTGTTTTTCCCCCTCCCTGCGGACCTGTAAGAATTATAATAGGATTTTTCTCAAGTTCTTTTGAGAGGAACCTGACCAATTCCTCTTTGGAATGTGAAGATGTATCGAGAATTTCCATTGTAATCAAAAAAAAAAGAAAAGCGGGGGATGACCCGCTTAGTCCATACCTTCCATTCCGCCCATGCCCCCGGGTCCGCCTGGTGGCATGCCGCCGCCGGATTTGCTGGAGAGCACATCATCGATGCGCAGGATCATGGTTGCTGCTTCTGTGCCTGAGCTTATTGCCTGGGTTTTGACACGGAGTGGCTCTACTACGCCTTCTTTCCACATGTCAACGACCTTTCCTGTAAATACGTTAAGACCTGCTGTCTTGTTTCCTTTCTCATGCTGGCTTCTCATTTCTACAAGCATGTCGATTGGGTCAAGACCTGCATTTTCTGCAAGAGTTCTTGGGATAACTTCAAGCGCGTCTGCAAATTTTGCAACCGCAAGCTGTTCCCTGCCTTTTAATGTGCTTGCATATTCGCGAAGGCGAAGTGCCAGTTCAACTTCAGGTGAGCCGCCGCCTGCTACGAGTGTCTCATCTTCGATCGCTACACCAACAACGCGAAGTGCGTCATGTAATGCGCGCTCTGCTTCAGCAGCTACGTGTTCTGTTCCGCCGCGAAGGATTATTGAGACCGCTTTTGGATTATGGCATTCTGTTATGTATGTCATTGACTCATCGCCGATCTTCTTTTCTTCTACAAGACCTGCTTTTCCAAGGTCGGAATCGCTTATCTCTTTGAGACTTGTAAGTACCTTTGCGCCAGTTGCGCGTGCAAGTTTGTCCATGTCGCTCTTCTTAACGCGCCTTGCTGCATAAATTCCGGCTTTAGCGAGATAATGCTGGGCTATATCATCAATGCCTTTCTGGACAAATAATACGTTAGCGCCAGATTTAATCACTTTAGTTACCATGTCATGTATCATCTGTTCTTCCTGGTCAAGGAATAACTGGAGCTGGTCAGGTGATTTTATTGAGATTTCAGCGTCAACTTCCGTCTTTTTGATTTCAAGTGCTTCATTGATAAGAAGTATCTTTGCCTTAGTGATCCTCTTTGGCATGTTTGTATGGACTCTTTCCTTGTCTATTACCATACCTTCGATCAATACTGATTCTTCAACACTTCCGCCTACTTTCTTCTCGACTTTTATATCGTCGATATCTACTTTCTGTTTACCATTTTCGGTATCAACAACAGCTAATACTGCATCAACAGTCAATTTGGCGAAAACATCTTTTGATGCTTCTGCTCCCTTTCCTGTTATTGCGGTTGCCGCTATTTTTAATAATAATTCCCTGTCTTTTGATGTGACGGGCTTTGCGAGGGTCTTTAGAATTTCCCTTGCTTTTATTGATGCAAGCCTGTAGCCGCTTGCGATAACTGTTGGGTGCACGCCCTGCTCTAAGAGTTCTTCTGCATTCTTTAAGAATTCGCCTGCAAGAACTGCTGCTGTTGTTGTGCCATCTCCCACTTCATCGTCCTGGGTCTTTGCGACCTCGACGATCATTTTAGCTGCCGGGTGCTCGATGTCCATTTCCTTAAGAATGGTTGCGCCGTCGTTTGTGATTACGATATCCCCAAGTGAGTCAACGAGCATTTTATCCATGCCCTTTGGTCCAAGGGTTGTTCTTACTGCTGCTGCCACTGCTTTGGCTGCCATTATATTATTGTTCTGTGCTTCTCGTCCTTTTGTTCTCTGACTGCCTTCTCTTAAAATAAAGATTGGCTGTCCTGCTAATTGTCCTGACATAAATAGCCTCCATTAAAATTTTATCTGATGAAATCTGTACAAATTTACGATTGTACGAGGGTTTCTCGTTGTTTGTAATTCTATATAAGCGTTTCGATTGATTATATTATATTATTTTTAAAATATAATCTATTCTGTATCTATTATCTATCATTAAAAGCAAAATATGTCACTACAACAAACCTTATTATCTATAATGTGTATGTAGCCTTGCTTCCCGTGCCAAGGTGGCGGAACGGCCACGCAATCGCCTGCAGAGCGATTCCAATCCAGTTCGACTCTGGACCTTGGCTTTTTTTTAGTTAAAATATCACTATCCTAACTTTAGCATTGAACAATCAGAAAAAAACATAATTGAACCTGTAATTTTATGCGGGGGAAGGGATTTGAACCCTTGAATTCCTGCGAAACAGGATCTTAAGTCCTGCACCTTTGGCCGCTTGGTTACCCCCGCACAGGGAGTGACGTTAAATATCTTTTAGAGGTAAGTTTATGACGCTTTCGTGCCATATTTTTAACTTACAACTTTTAAAGATTTATGCCTCTAATGTTCCAAGGGATATAAAAAAGTAGGTATGAGTATTACAGTTAGACTGGTTAAATCCCATCTCTCACAACCTGCACATGACTTGAATCATAGCTCTTCACGCACCTATCTTCTTTGGACGAGCGCCGCTCTTCATGAGCGGTATGGTTACTCTGTGACCTTACGTTCCAAGAATCGCTTCCCTTTTGCGCTCAACTCCTGCTTCGCGCATTCAGAGTCACTGCGCTGGGTTTCACCCAGACCCACCGGATAGCGCCGCTTATCAGCGGTGAGAACATATCGAGCTTACGGTAATCTTGAAAGTAACCCCATCGGAGCACTTAAATTCTTTTGATACCCCTATAACCTTATGTAGGTCGGTACACTGCAGGCCAGCAGCTTAGTTCTCCCTTTCCTCTGTTATCTGTCATCCTTTGACACTACCATCGTAATATTGTAAATACTGCAATATGCAAACCATATAAAGCCGGTCAGAAAAAAGCATTTATATACTTACATGCACTTGTAATACTCAGGTAGTTTAATATGAAGAAACAAACAGCAGAAGACGGCTCAGTTGCAGCCGAGGGGAAGCAGCTACGCAACAAAGCCACCATCTGTGCCACCGTGAGTCCGTGGCTGAAGAGAAAGCTTGAGGCAGCAGTTGAGAAAGGGGACAACTTTGCATCCGTAAGTGACCTTGTTAGTCTGGCCTGCCAAGAGTTTTTGCTCAGACACTTTCCCGACTCCAAAGATTCGGGAACTGTAGACCAGAAGGCAAAACCAAAGTAAACCCTGGGAGGGATATCCCTCGGTATGCCTTGCGTATAAGCAACCTTCTGTCCTCATCCAATCCAGGCGCTACAACAGGACGGCGCCGGGTTTCACCCAGACCCACGAGGATAACGCCGCTTACCAGCGGGTTGCTGCTGTTCATATGTACGCTCCAATAACCGCATCCCTCATGCGCTCAACGCCTGCTTCGCGCATTCGGGCACGGCTCTCGCCTTGCGGTAATTGTCGCTGCTGATGTGGTGACACTCTTCCGCTCTCGCTTCAGAGAGTCACCGGCCTGGTTGATCCTATCATTTCCCGGTTAGAGTTGTTCACTACATGTGGGCGCGCATGAACACGGTTCTGTCAAGTTGTCGGTTGTTAATATTATATTATTTAATAAATCAGTATTGGTTGATGGATGAAAGATAAAGTTGCACTTTAACTGACGAAGACTTGACAGTACCTGAATCAAAAAAAGACTTATTTACTAGCTAATTTTTCAAGGATCGCTTCAAGTCGGGCATTGTGTTCTTTTTGATCCTGGCTATTCTCCATCATCCTCTTGTTCTGTTCCAGCATTATTGTAGTCATATTATTTATCCCGATCTTGATATCATTTAATCCTGTGTTTAAGTTATTGAATCCTGCTTTTAATAAAAGATTTGCTTTATCCAGCTTTCTTCCAATATCGATATCATCATCAGCAGATGCTTTTGTAAAATACTCTGGCAGATTAATATTAATAGATAATGTTTGTTCTTTGATACCTGCGATTTCCGCGCCGTTCGCTGCGCCTCGTGACTTGATTTCTTGCTTAAAATTATCTATTACAGTATCCTCGCCGGAACAAAGAATATTAACACTACCATCCTTTGAATTAAAGACAAAGCCGGGCAGACCGAATGACCGCCCGATATGCTCTACAATAGACCTGAATCCTATGTCCTGTACTTTGCCAGTGATAATGATACTATGACATTTATGCATTAGTCTATCCTTATAGTCCATAGTAGATAAATATTATCTCATTTATCTTATTTTTTCAGCTTCTCCCTGGCACAGTTACAACATTGACCAGTGCCACGTCAACCAGATTACCCCTCCTATCGCTTCCTACCCACCCCATAAATGAGATATAGGCGCAGGTTGGAGAAGTTCAACGGAATTGTTGCAGGTTACGTCATGTCTTGAGGGAAAAGGGGGGAATACCTATGAATAATGGGGGAGTATTTGCTATCTATGAATCGAAAACTTTGGATAGTTGTCAGTTTAATTTCAGGTATAATTGGTTTTATCAGTGGATATTTACTGCTTGGGTATGCTGTGTTTGGAAGTGTTGGGAGTTTATTCATAAGCAACTCGCTAACTTTCATTGCGGGTCTTTTGTTAGGGGGGTCTGATTTAGTGGGTTTCATAAGTAGTTATTTTAAAGCCAAAAAAGACAAGAAAATTCAACATTCAAAAGAGTATATGGCAGTATATCTTAAAAATAAAAACGATACAACAATTAATTTTTGTTGTGGCACTTATGAATGTAATCTACAAGTTGAAAGTAGAAGACCAAGTGTTAGTCAAAAAGAAAAAGCAGTGTGTACTTGTATAGAAGAACATCTAAGAAGTGATTATAAAGATGTATGGGGAAATCTTGAGGAAATAGATGAAAACATCAATCCCAAAAATCTTATTAGTCAATACAATAACAAAGCTCAAGATTTTTTATTAAGGTTAAATAATTCATTGTTATCATATATTCAAAAAGAAATTCCTGATATAACTGCATGGGATGAAAACGGAGAGCCACCTAAAAAATATTTTACAAAGCATTTCTCTAAGCAGATAGGATTTGCTTTTTTGTGGTTTTATAAGCATCCGATTGATGACATCGAAAGCCGACTTCTTGGAAATATTCTTATTAAACCAGAGAAAGGTCTATCAGACAAAGGTCTAAAAACAATATATGGAAATAATGATTGGGTTGCATTTGATAATGAAACAAAAATGAAGGAAGTGCATCACGGAATTATACAGATTATAAGCAATGCTCTCAAAACTGATGAATTTAAGGACCTGAAAAAAATGCAAACACATATTCAGGATAGACGTGATGATTTTATTATGGAGCTAACTAAAATTGAACTGACTATAGATACTGATATTCCATTAAAAGCTGAATGCAGTATATGTAAAAGTTTTTAAGAGAATAGTATGACATACAAAGAAACAATCACAATTGAAGTTTCAACTAAGCCGTTATTCATAGATATTCCCCCTTTTCCACCGACGATACGAAACCGTCAAATTAAGGACAAGCGAGCATATCTGGGAGTTCTGGAAGCATTGAGGGGATAGTCACACATCCTGGCGTGCGAGATCTTGCTCATATTAAATCCTGAGCATTATTTTAAGAACCATCTTAAACGGTGCTACTTCCAGTGTGTTGCTGCATTGTTGTCTGTACGCTCCAATAATCGCATCCTTCATGCGCTCAACGCCTGCTTCGCGCATTCAGGCACGGCTCTGGCCTTGCGATAATTGGTGCTGCTGTCTTGGCGACACTCTTACGCTCCCGCTTCAGAGAGTCGCCTGCATCGGGATATGCTTTTCAGACTTGTTCTTATTCATTATTACATCCGGCTTTTGTTGTGTCAGTTCCTTATATAACTCAAACAAATACTGTATTCGCTCTAAATCTGAATTAAACGATGTTTTGCGATAACAGTGGTCTACTGCTGCATCCAACTTTCTGTGAGCATCTACGAGTTCCTTGGGCATAGAACTGGGGTCGTACAGGTCCGCCAAGGATGAGTTTTTGTTCTTCTCTGATTTACGCACTTCTAAAACGACTTTAGCACATTCCTCTACGTTCTGTATATCCTTGGGGGGGAGGTTCTCAGCCCATGGGAATGTGTTATATACAATTTTATTGGAATACCGATAATCGCTTTTAATTCTTCCGCATACTTGTTTCATCCATGCCATGTGCATTGCTGATGTGATTACTCCGAAATGGTATAAATTAGCGTTTGGAATAAAACTGCATGTATTACCGATAATGTGGTATGAAGAGAGAATATCAATCGGAATATATTTCCTGTTCTCTGATGTGTTAAGAGGCATTACTATCAAATCTCCGCTGTCTGGTTGTCTGATTTCACCAAAGAGATAAGATGTTTCTGCCAGCCTCTTGGTTGCTTCTCTTGTACTTTTCGAACGATAGTCTTGAACATTTCTTATTCGGGTTTCAACCGCTGACATCCTTTTGATTTCTGGCGGTTGTATGTCTTTAAGCCATAGACACCATTTTGTTTGCCCATGCAAAAACTCTACTGCTCCGATGAATGGACGCATGAACTTCGTTGCGTCTGGTTCCGCTCTTAAAAACTCGTCTTTTTCTTCGTCTGTGAATAAGAAGTTTCCCCCATCATTAGGCATGTTTCCAAATAACATCTCTGGAACTTTGCACAAAGGTTTGCTTCTACTGTTTATTATAACATCAGCCTGATTCAAAAGATATGCATTAATATTATCCGCCTTCATTTCTACTGGATGTGAGGTCGGTTTCTCATAATCGTACAGAAGTTTTGTTTTGGTATCGTAAGCGGCAAACCCTATAATAACCACATGAACATTTGCATTACCTTTAGCATCATTTTGCCACTTGAATGTCCTGTGCGCAAAGTGTATCTTTATCCCATTTTCTTGAAGATAGCCCCATAATATCGCAACCTGCTCTCCTTGAGTAATTGAGTTCGTTGAGACAAAACAGGTTTTTATTTTCGTGCCTTTGATATACTCTGCGGCTTTTATGAACCAGCCAGACACATAATCCAAACTATTGTACATCTTTATCTTACTACATACCAGTGCCATGTCTTCTTTTTGCTCTTTGCTTTGTAGACGGGCACCTGCATACGGCGGATTTCCCACAATATAAGTCAATTTCTCTTTTTCTTTAACAAGGTCGTTCCAATCCATCTGGAGTGCATTGCCCTGTATAATATGCGGTGCAATCAGTAATGGGATTCTTTTTAATGTATATCCGAATAACTGGGACGTTATCATATTCATCTGATGGTCTACTATCCACAATGCAATCCATCCTATACGTACAGGGAATTCTTTTAATTCAATTCCATACATTGAATCGACATCAATACCTGATTTTAATGCTGCAATCGTTTCTACATCAGGATATTTCGTGGAAATGCGCCTTAGTGCACAAATTTGTAGGTGTATCTTTATTTCCATCTTACGCAATTCTCTATATGAAATCACTAAAAACGTTCCACAACCACAGGCCGGGTCGAATAATCTCATTTGCTTAATACGTTTTAACATATCTGTAAGATGATTCACATCCTTTTGATGCAATTCATATTCAGCGTTTAATTCATCGAGAAACAGTGGTTTTATTGATTTAATAATATCATGTTCGGATGTGTAATGCATTCCAAAATCACGGCGTTCACTAGCGCCACTTTTTTTATCAGATTCATCTACTACAGATTGGAACATCGACCCAAATACTGCTGCTGAAACATGGCGCCAGTTAAAACCAAAACATGCCAATAGAAGTTCTCTGGTTTCTTTACTGAAGTCTACAATATCAAAACGTTCTTCAAACAATTTTCCATTTACATAAGGAAACTCGTTTAATTCAGAAGGTATATTTCTCTTTTTCTGGCGTTCTTCATAAGACAGGTTTAATACTCTAAATATTGCGTCTATATGCATTCCTAAATCTGTGCCATCTTCTTTTGTGTGTGTGCGGAGGTAATAAATAAAATGATACGGTGGAAAAAGACCAGTATTGTCTGCAAACATACAAAATACCAACCGAATCATTAATAGTTCAAGCTGGTGTCCGGCATAACCGTCTTCTTTTAATCGCTCGTGTAAGTCCCCCATCAATAGTGCAGCTTTAATATTTACTTCAGGCTCTTCTTTCGTAACTTTATTATCGTATCCAAGCATGAATTCAAGATAATTCAGGTTGTATGGTAAATCGACGAGCTTAAATTCAATGAATGTGGATTGTTTTAAATCATATATTTTCATTCGTTGAAAATCAGATACAATTATGAATTTAGGTACTTCGTATTCTTTTAGACCGGGAAAATAATCCAATGCTTGTGTAAATGCTCGGTCTAAACTCTTACCCGCTGATTTATGTTCGGCTATTAGCACACTCTTCCACAGTAAATCAATAGAACCACGTTTATCTCCTAAGAGTTTAACAGGATGTTCAAAAGAAGCTACCAAGGAACGGTTACGTCCAAACACTTCAAAAAAAGCATTCCAGAACGTCTGTGCTTCTGCACGTTCTCGTGTTTCATCACCATATATTTTTGCAAAACGAGTCGCATTTGCTTCAACTTCACTCCATGATAGTGTCATTTTTTCACGTCTTCAATCACTGTACACAGACTTTCCATAATGCCCATCAAATACATATAAAACAAGAGGTTTTGTTTTTTCATTATTACCACTAACCTCAAACTATAATTTGTAACTATTTAAAAACAATGTGTTTGTGAAAAGGAAGATGAAAAAGATTAAGATTAGTGTCCACATACATATTGGGCGCGCGTGGATCTCTTGATATGACCGGACAGGGGGGAGTCATATCATGGAGCTGGGGATGTTGATATGTGCCTGCCATCCTGATTAAAAAGCAATGCGATATTATACTGTTTTTTGTAATGCGCCCATTTAACGAAACTGTTTCAATTCTTGTTGGTAATTATCCTAATGTGTCTGCGACAAGAAGTTACATCATGCATTGCCGTGTGCTACCCCTTCCGTTTGGGGTAATCCTACTGAGATATGCGCTGGTGGCAACACCGGGGTGTAAAGCTCTCAGGACAATATGGAGAAA
>JBAZOV010000004.1:0-188245 GCA_041648475.1 Candidatus Methanoperedens sp.
CCCCCTGCATCACATCAGCCTGTTACCAGACCGGGTGTGGGGTTCAGTTCTGAGGTGGCGGCTAGCCTTTCCTCATGCTGGATTTTCACCAGCTGGCGAATTTGAGCTTTGCTCGGCGCGCCCGTGTGTATCCGCGCAATCCGCGGCATCCGCGTTCCATTCTTCTGGATGAATACTATTTTCTAAACCCTGACAACCATGAAAATAATCCAGCCAAATGAAACAAATTACAATTGGTCGATACCGCATCCCACAGAAACCATAACGTATCGCCCTGATACGATAAAAAAAAGAAGGGCTTTCCGCCCTCTAGCATCTATTTATTCAGTAACAATCACTTTCGGTGACTTGTTTCTTATTTTCATGCCCATGCCGCTTTTTGCTTTTCCGCCCTTGATTTTCTCATAAGCAAGTTCAGCAGCCTTCTTTCCGGCAAGGAGCATTCCACCGAATATTGGTCCCATGCGAGGTGCGCCATATGTTGAGGTTGCAGACATACCTGCGACGATCAGACCAGGATATATCTCATGAGTAAGCTCAACTGTCTGTTTCTCTGCTTCATCAACCCAGAGGGAACCGCAGCCTTTTGGCACTGGTATTCCAGGTCTCTGTTCGCTTAATCTCTTGACAAGTAATGAATCATGCCCTGTTGCATCAATTACAACTTTTGACCTGATCGCTATAGGATCCATGCATGTCATGAATGGTGGCATCTGTTTAGCCGGAAACCACTGGATAACTACGCCGTCAACATGGTCTTCCTTAAGAATAATATCATCAACATTTGTGGAGTTAAGCAATTTTACACCGGCATCGCATGCGCTTGCAAGCATCTTTGAAACCATATCAAAGGAATCGCAAACATACAGCCCATTACCTGCACTTTTCAGGTTCACGCCGCATTCTTCAAGTATTTTATTCGCTGGCGCACCAACGGTATTCTTTGGCATAAGATAACCGCCCTGCCACATTCCGCCGCCGGCATAGAGATTGCGCTCTATCATTACGGTCTTAAGACCTTTTTGGGCACAATATTTTGCCGCGGTAGCGCCGCATGGTCCTGAGCCAACAACAACAACATCGCTGTCAAGAATATTATCTATAAAATCATTTAAGAATTCATTAACTATCGTTTTTGTAACATGTATTTCGCTGATATTTGTCATATTATCACCTTACTGTAATAGGGTATCAGAAAACTATAAACTTTTCTGAAAAAATTATCTGGAAACCCCCAAAAACCCCATTCGTGCAAATATTATTTTGTAAGTTCTTTCAAGCGCTTTATGCTTGCCATCATTGCTTGTGATTCTTTTTTCTTTTGGGACTCAAGATGTTCGATGATCGAATCAATTTTAGTCTCAAGCTTGTAAATTTTATATGGTCTTCCTTTTCCAGGTTTTTTCTCTTCTCTTTCCCCTATCCAGCCCAGTTCCTCCAGTTCGCGCATTGCGATACTGACTTCAGGTTGTCTCAGGTCAGAGCCCATTTCAAGATCTCTTGAGGTTACTTCCTTAACGTTTTTTAAATAAGTAAGTACCTTAGCAACATTTCGTTTTAATCCTAATTCGATTAGCGTATCCGCAAATTCCTCATCAGCTTTATCAAGAACATTAACTGAAAGACTTTTCATAACATTTCACCATTGCTTTAAATGAAGTCATTAAATATAAATCTTGCGTTTTAATAACATAAATATAAGATAAATCTTTTTAATCAAGTGCCCAAAAAAAGACCTATAATCATAACCATCCAAACGCATATATCTATGAGTTTCCCTATGTGACAGGGATTTACATGGATCTAGTAATTTATTTCAACGGAAAATTTGTGCCTAAACAGGAAGCAAGAACCTCCATATATGATCATGGTTTCCTATATGGAGATGGTGTTTTTGAAGGCATCAGGGCATACAATGGACGTGTTTTCAGGCTTGATGAGCACCTTGAACGTTTGTATGATTCAGCTAAAGCGATAGACCTCAAGATACCTCTTTCAAAAGACGAAATGAAAAACGCAATTCTTGAAACCTTGAAGAGAAATAACCTGAAGGATGCTTATATCCGCCCCATCGTTTCAAGGGGAGACGGCGACCTTGGTCTTGACCCCAGGAAATGTGCTAAACCTAACATATTTATAATCACGCAGGAATGGGGCGCAATGTATGGCGACCTTTATGAAAAAGGGCTTACCGCTATTACAGTTGGTGTCCGGAGAAATGCGGCTGAAGCAATGCCGCCCAATATAAAATCATTAAATTACCTGAATAACATCCTTGCAAAGATAGAGGCAAATGCAAAAGGCGGGGACGAGGCGATCATGTTCGATGTGCATGGTAATGTTTCTGAAGGTTCGGGCGATAACATATTTGTGATCAAGAACGGCCGGATCATCACACCCCCCACCATGAATAACCTTCGTGGAATAACAAGGGCAGCTGCGATAGAACTGGCAAAAAATATGGGAATTGAAGTTAGTGAGACTAATATGGGTTTCTTCGATATGTATACTGCCGATGAGGTATTTGTCACAGGGACAGCGGCTGAGATCGCACCGATCACAAAGATCGATGGGCGATCGATCGCAGATGGAAAACCCGGTAAGATCACAAAAATGCTTATGTCTGCTTTCAAGGAATTGACAAAAACAGACGGCACACCTATTGTGTAATCCAGAAAAGCAGGACTGAACTTGCATCATTCAAACAATTCCTGGATGAGAGCGAATTTTAATTACACAGTATAGGGCATGCTTTGCATGCCCTTCTTTTGATGATTAGACAGATTATAATTCCCTTACTATGTGAATATTTGAGAACGGGATATAGTGCTTCTTTCCCGCATGTTCACCCTCTAGTGGAAAAAATACGATATTGCTCACTGTGTTTTATTTCAATAACATTCGAGCTAGTTATCCACTGTTCAAATGCTGTTTTCCCCTCACCATCTATGTACCTTTTGGATTCTATTATATACTTTCTTTCAGCCATTTTTTTCCTCCGTTAATTACAATTCAGATATTATTCTATTTCAATGTTACTGAAGCAGCTATAATTACAAATGTCACGGCAAGCAAGACAATATCCGGAACCTGCAGTTTTTTCTTACCAACATATACCTGGGCATCAACATTGTAACCACGGCATAACATGCTCTGGTATGTCCTTTCACCCTGTTCATATGAACGTATGAATAATGAACTGATGGTAAAACCTATCTGTTCAAGTATCCATTTTCGCGGGACTTTCTTATTCCAGATCTCAAAACAGCGGGTTTTCTGCGCTGTTCGTATCCTGCCAAGCATATTCCAGAAAACAAAAAGATAGCGCACCATCATCGTAAAAAGAAGGGCCATTTCCCTGGGAAGCCCAAGACGCCTTGCAGATGCCACAAGTTCACTCATGGGGGTAGTAGATGAAAGAAGTATCAAGGAACTAATGCAGACCAGGAATTTTGCAAATAATATTGACCCATATAATATACCTTCGCGCGTAATTTCAATACCCATCGGCATTATATAGATTATTGTAAAATCGTGTATGAATGGCTGTTTTAAAAATGGTTGCAGGATCGAGATACCAAGACCGAAGGGAAGAGCTATCGCAAATCTTGCCGCAATATGTGATAATTCAATTTTTGAAAAAAGCATGAGAATAAGGAGATATGCTTCAAGGATCGCAAGCTTTGTGAAATTAAGAGTATCCATACGCGAAAGGGAAACAACATAAACCGTGATCGCAAGTGTCAGGATTATCTTTATCCTCCCGTCAATGCCATGTATGAACGATTTCTTATACGTTTCACGCTCCAGTTCCGTAAGGGAAATATGCATGCTATTTCACTATCCTTAACAGCTCATCCCTTGCTTCTTCAAGCGTGAATTTAACTTTTATGGGAACACCTTCTTCCTGGAGCATTTCCATAAGCTGCGCCACCATCGGGAGGCGAAGATGCGTTTTCTTTATGAGGTCAGGGGATGAGAATATCTCAAGCGGGGTTCCATCGCCTATGATCTTGCCCATAGACATTATGCAAACCCTGTCTGCAAGCATCGGCACTATGTCAACTTCATGGGTTGATACTATAGTTGTTATTCCCAGATACCGGTTCATTCCATTAATAAGCTTTATTAAGCGCATGGCGCCTCCAGGGTCAAGACCTGCTGTGGGTTCATCAAGGACAAGCACCTCAGGTTTCATAGCAAGTATGCCTGCAATTGCGACTTTCTTTTTCTCACCTGTG
Organism: Candidatus Methanoperedens sp.; assembly: GCA_041648475.1. Classification (GTDB taxonomy): domain Archaea; phylum Halobacteriota; class Methanosarcinia; order Methanosarcinales; family Methanoperedenaceae; genus Methanoperedens. The sequence continues at coordinate 4,242 of JBAZOV010000004.1, forward strand.
CTGAGGTGATGCGGCGCCCTCTCTTCAAAACCTGTAAGGCGTACAGTCTCAAGCGACTCACTGACTCGCTTTTCGATTTCTTCCATACTTAAACCAAGGTTCATTGGACCAAATGCCACGTCCTGTTTCACGGTGGGTGCAAATATCTGGTCATCAGGATCCTGGAAAACAACACCAACGGTTTTCCTGACTTCGATAATATTATCATTGCTTATGGGTTTGCCTTTTACCAGGATCTCGCCGCTTGATGGTTTAAGTATCCCGTTAAAATGCTTAAAAAGTGTGGATTTTCCTGCTCCGTTAGCTCCTATTATTGCAATGCGCTCTCCTGGTTTAGCTTTAAAATTGATGCTATCCAGGGCTGTGATCTTTCCGCGATACACATGAGTGAGGTTTCGTGTTTCAATAATATTCATGTTAGCCTTTTTTTATGACTTTTGTTATTCCGAACCATATTATTAATATCGCACAAAATCCGATCAGGATGGCAGCCACTTCACCGGCTTTACCCATGCCGGGTATGGCATAGTTTGAAAAAAGAATTGTTATACTGCTTCCCAGCTTCTCTTTTATAACTATGTTTGCTGTCTGCTGAAGCCCGTCAGGATTACTTGATGCCAGGAAAGGCGCAGCAACCGCAAGTCCCAATAATACAGCAATACCCACAGCTGCGACCTTAGCTGTGCTTTCTTTCTTATATGACTCTTGATTAACGATATCAGGTCTTGCTTTTAGTATGGCGCCAAATACTATTACTGTTATAAATCCCTCGCCAATTCCTGCAATTCCCTGGAATATCCCCATAAGAAGTACGCCCTGCTTGAGTGGGAAAGTGCCCGCAAGCCAGAGTTCAAATGCAAGAGCAATAGCAGGTAATATCATACTTAACCATGCGCCTGCAAACATGGCAACATCTCGATTTAATTTTAATTTTGACAGGCCAATAAATGAATAATAACCCAGGAAGCCTCCTAATATTCCCATATTCAGTATATTTGCTCCCATGACCGTGATCCCGCCATCCCCAAAAAGGGACTGTACTGCAAGCACCATTGTTATTAGAAGTACTGCCGCCCAGGGACTACCGAATATAATTGCAGTTAGCACGGCTCCCACCACATGCCAGCTTACGCCCGTGAGCATGGGCACAGGAACAAGGAGGTTTGCTGCTATGTTAATGGTCTGGAGCACGAATATTCCCGCCGCAAGAACCCCAAATAACGGAAGCATGTTTTCATTAATGCCTTTTTTCGCCCATTTTACTGCTCTCGATATGAAAAAAATAGCTATTATCCAGTAAACAGCTGCTTGATCCAGGGGAATAAATGAGTCCGGGATGTGCATTATCTTTTTGCCTCCATACATAATTATTAATATTTATTAAATATATACATACATAATATTACAAAAGTTTAATTTCGTAATACTAATTTCAGAACATCATTAATCATGATACTATAAATAGATTCTGAATTAAAATTATTGATGGATAAGGTTGATATACGTAAGTAACACATTATCCTAAAAAAGAATCAAGAGTGTATATTCATGAGATCAACGAAATCGTTGTGTCCTGAATGTCTCGCTGTTATCGATGCTTCGATAATTGAAGAGAATGGAAAAATGATCCTTGAAAAAACATGTGCAAAACATGGGGTTTACAAGGATATCTACTGGTCTGATCCAGTGCAATTCAAGCGTTTTGAAAAATACTTGCATGATGGCGGCGGAATGCTTAATCCAAGCGGCCCTAATGGGAATTGTCCAAATTCATGCGGGATATGTACATCCCATAAGACTACTACAATTCTTGCCAATATTGATGTTACAAATCGCTGCAACCAGGCATGTCCTGTCTGTTTTGCCAACGCTTCAGCTTCAGGTTATCTTTACGAACCATCCCTTACCCAGATAAGGACAATGATGCAGATGCTCCGTAACGAAAAGCCTGTTCCCTGTCCTGCAGTCCAGTTTTCGGGAGGTGAGCCTACGATGCGGGATGATATCGTAGAGATCGTGAAAATGGCCCGTGAATTTAATTTCACGCAGATCCAGATGGCAACAAATGGGTTCAAACTCTCAAGAAACCTGGAGTTATGCAAGCAATTGAATGATGCAGGTCTTCATACTGTATATCTACAGTTTGACGGGGTGACCGAAGAACCATATCTCAAGAACCGGGGCTTTAATGCGCTTCCGATCAAACTTAAAGCGATCGAGAATTGCAGAAAAAGCGGTCTTGACAGCGTTTCTCTTGTCCCGACGCTTGCAAAAGGCGTAAACGACATGCAGGTAGGTGATATTATCCGCTTTGCCATACAGAACATGGATACTGTAAAGGGGATAAATTTCCAGCCTATTTCGTTTGCGGGAAGGATAAATAAAGAAGAGAGGATGGAAAAAAGAATCACTATATCTGACTTATTTAGATTGATAGATGAACAGACCGGCGGAGATATAACGGCAGATGATTTTTATCCTGTTCCTTTTGTGGTGCCCATCTCTCATTTTGTTGCCGCTGAAGAAGGTATCCCGAATATTGAATTCACGGTACATCCGCATTGCGGCGCTGGTACTTATGTTTATATTGAAAATGGAAAAATGATACCCATTACCCGCTTTATTGATGTGGAAGGACTACTTGAACATATAGATGAGCTGGCCTTGAATGGAGACAAATGGATCGGCAAGTCACTTGGAAAAATAAGAAGAATCACCAGCCTTATTTCAGCATTGCCGAATTACATTGATGCATCAAAAGCGCCAAAATCGATCGATGTGAAAAAACTCTTTATTGATGTCCTTAAAGAAGGAACAGGGGAAGCTACCAAGGAATTCCACAGACACACCCTTTTCATCGGCTCAATGCATTTTATGGACCTTTACAATATGGACCTTGAAAGGATCAAGCGATGCGGAGTTCATTATGCAACACCAGACGGGAGGATCATTCCATTCTGTACTTATAATACGATACACAGGGCGCAAGTGGAAAAAAAATTCTCAACACCCTTATTGAAAATAAGGGTATAAATTGTTCAATAATTGTCCAATTGGTCAGGCAAGGGTGAAGTGGATTTTGTAATAAAAGAAGGTCTGAATGTAAACGGGCTAATTCAGGTCTGCTGGAATATTTATGATGAAGATAAAAAGAATGCTGAATTGAAAGGTTTATTTGAAGCAATGGATGAATTTAATCTAAAGACGGGGCTTATGATAACAGAAGATTCAGATATTGAAGAAAATATTGGTGATAAAAAAATAAAATATATTCCAATGTGGAAATGGTTGCTTGATATCTAATATAGAAAACCTTTGTTGTCTTTTCGGCTCACGAGCAAGAAGTGATAGAATCCCCATTATCTACCTAGCTCTGCATGTGCTTTTGCCAGATGTCTTGCAGCAAGCGCCCCAACCAGTGAGATCTCACCGGCAAGAACAGCAGCTGCAATAATTTCCGCAAGTTTCCTGGAATTTACACCCGGCGGCTCTCCCGCTCCTGCCACGCCCAGCATTTTCAGGCATTCCTCTTGCGTTGCAATTCGTGTCCCGCCGCCTACTGTCCCGACATTGAGGGATGGAAGAGTTACCGAACAGTACAACCCATCCTCCGTTAGTTCCATTGTTGTAATGGCATTGCTTGCCTCAACAACATGTGCTGCATCCTGGCCGCATGCAATGAACATTGCAGCAGCGATATTTGCGGCATGGGCATTAAAACCAATCGATCCGGCGCGGGCAGACCCTATCAGGTTTTTCCTGTAATTTACCTCTGCCATTTTTTCAGGAGTGGTTTTTAATTTCGCAAGAATTATTTCTTTAGGGATAAACACATCTGCTGAAACAGTTTTTCCCCTTCCAAGTATTGCATTTATGGCAGCTGGTTTCTTATCAGAGCACATATTGCCAGATAAAGCCACAAGCTCGACATTATTTTCAAGGAGGATCAGGTCAACAGCGGCATCAGTGGCAATTGTGACCATATTCATTCCCATGGCATCTTTTGTATCATAGGCAAATCGCAGAAAAACATTTCTTCCCGCCGTGTAAGCATTTATGGAAAGCAATTCCCCGAAACGTGTAGTTTCCTGTGCTTTTTTCTTTAGCCTCTCAAAATTCGCATTGACCCAATCCACCAGGTCTTTTGCCCCGATAATGTCTTTTGTCTTAAAGACCGGGGCTCTTGTCATTTCATCCTTGAATATGCGAACATTTGCGCCGCAAGATGCTGTAATAACAGAGCTTCCCCGATCTGCGCTTGCAATGAGCGCCCCTTCGGTAGTTGCCAGGGGAATGTAATAGTCACCGCTTGCATATTCACCATTGACGCGAAGCGGTCCTGCCACTCCCAGAGGCACCTGGATGGCACCTATCATATTTTCGATATTTCGCTTCGTTACTGCATCTACATCTATGGAATAATTGGAGATATGTTTAAATTGCGTTCCAGTGAGTTGTGAAATTGCAGTTCGCCTTAACTCGATAGACGATTTTGCATCAAGGATTTTATCGATTTCATGAAAACTGATATCATGCCTTATAACTTTTTCAAGGAGTTCTCTGTCCATAGTGAAGCGTAGATGGTTTCCTTTAATAAAAAGACTTGCTCAAAGGGTTATAATAAGCTGTCCCTCTTCGCAATATTCAAGCATGAGGTCAGCAACTTCAAATGAATGGATCATTTCTATTCCTTCAATAAGTTCGTCTTTCTCAAAACCTATCATCGAAGAAGCAAGCTCACAGCATTTGAATTTTACTCCCATGTCGATACATTCCTTTACACGTTCATCATATGGTGGTGTTCCTGTTTTTCCTTTTTTTCCAAGAATAACACCCATCGGGCCCCAGAGAACCACCACTACATCCAGATCTTTTTTCCGATAATATCTGGCGAATCGGAGGATTTCCATTGGACTTGTGCTCTCATAGACCATATTCTTAAGGAACAGGAGTACTTTTGTGACCTTTTTTTCAGGCATCATTGATATATTTTTAATACATGTTAATGAAGTTATCTGAATAGATATTTATTTGTAGAATATGGATATTTTCTCTTTTCATGATTTCAAGATTTAGTTTATCCACAGATTTCGCAAGGCTTCTCACCACATTACGTTTTGCCTCATTGCCGGTGACATTGAACGTGGCAAGGGCATTGAGTTTGTTCTGAACTGTTGCGGTGTTGCAGTAACACCAATATTCTTTAAAGTGGCTTGAATATCGGACAGACCAAAACAGAGGCAAAGGACAGGAGTAAATATATCGCAACCCTGCCTGTCGGATAATCAATCCGACAGGCAGGGTTGCGATACATCTCGCAGCATTGCTCACTGCTCAAAGTATCGCTTATATTTACCCTGCCCTGAGTCCGCTTTTTGTGGGTAATAATCGTGGCGCACTGCCGTAAAGACGATGAAACACGGATTGAGGGAAATGACTATTTCTCTTCCCCGGATGGCTGAAATAATGGTGATGCGCCTGGTTTTCTCTGTATTTGCTCCACGGACGACGCGGTTAATTGCTGCCGTTGAAAGCAGATGAGCGCTATATTTAAGAAATGATATTCCGGCGCCATTTAATTATTGCGCAGCAATGGGATTTTACTTATGCATTCGTCCGCATTATTTCTGAAAAAAAAGCACTTTATCGCAATCGAACAAATTCTTCAACTGAATATCCAGACTCTTTAATTATTGCCCTCAAAGTCCCTTTTGGAATATCGACGCCAGGATGATTTGGAACCGTCGTTCTTCTTTTTGTAATAGAGTTGTACCAGATTTCATGGCTACCCTTCGCATATCTGTCAAAAACAAATCCACACTTTTTAAGTATTTTAATGACATCAGATGCTGTCATTGAAGGGAGTCGCGTCATGCATTTATACTAATAGGAACTGCGGTAGTAATTGTAAAATCCTTTTTGGCTTTGATTTCAAATGGAAGTGTATCTCCGTGTTCTATATACGACTCAATCAATTTTTTGGCAACATCCTGCGCTATCTCAATAGTCTCTGCGATTGTTCTCCCCTGCGCAATCAATCCCTGTAAAGTCTCACTTGTTGCAAGATATCCTCCTTCATCAAGTTTTTCTATTCTTATTTTGATCATAGCTTCTGTCATATAGGCACCTTTATTACTAAAATTAACAGTTTGTGTTATACTAACTTCTTCATATAATATAACAATTCCGTATTTTATGGATTTCATAGGAAAGATCAATGGCATAGAGAAAATCTCTTTTCCGGGGAAGGCAGATATTTTATCTGTGCTTTAAAGACGGCCACCGGGTCAACGCCCGCGCCTTTCGCAAGGCTTCTCACCACATTACGTTTTGCCTCATTGCCGGTGACATTGAACTTGCCAAGGGCATTGAGTTTGCTCTGAACTGTTGCAAAAAAAATTACCTGAAAAGCCATGATATACCTGCAGCCTCATATCTCCATTTGGTTCCCGGAGGTAGATGCCGCCCGCCTCTATCTCCAGGGCTTCCAGCGTTGTCTCAAGTACCTTCTTTAACATTACTTCCATATTCAGCGACTGCGCAGCAGCACGTTCGATCTTATATAGAGTGGAAAGTTCACGGTTGCGCCGGTTAATTTCTTCTTCCACTTGCCTGCTTTTCATGGCAATAACTTCCAGTTCCTCCAATCGAGCCTGCAATTTCAAGTATTCTTCATCAGGTATTTCGACCATTTGTACCCCTCATTTTTCCATCTCTATTGCTCAATTACAACCCATTCCTTCGGGAAAGTTTTTTCATGCCTCGTTGCTGTAGCTCTAAGGATTTCCTCTCTGAGTACCAATATATCAGATACGTAAATACGCTCGACCCCATCCCCATGTTCCAGAATCAGCACGTTACGCTCCATATTTAAATGCGTTTCTGTCATTACCTTGAGCTCCCCTATTCTATCAAGTGCGATCTCAAAAAGCATCTCCTTCCGCCACAGGAAAAGCCTCTTATTTGTAAGGTGCCATGTGCCTGGTCTCCATTCATGAATAATTCCATGGCTGCTCCATAAAAACCCAAACAGGTTCAGGAAAATCGTTTCTCCTTCTATAAGCGGAATTTTTCCATTTCTATTCGCCAGATCCTTCTTATACCATTCCCTGGTACTCTCATCCCACGCCTCCATCATCCCATAGTCAAGCATAGTCTCGATACTTGCTAGAGCAGCCTTGAGGGTAATACCAATAAGCGGTACACCCGCAACCGATATGATCACATCAGCATTCAATATGATCCCTTTATTTAGCATACGGTCAAGCAGATCCACAAGAGTGTTATCGCGTTGGGGCTTCATCTTATGTCCTTACTCAACTTTTTATTCTCCATTGGAAATAAAGGGGTGTCAAAAGCAGTTTCAACCTCTTTTTCAATCATCCTTCACCTCAACAAAACTAAAAGGCGCCCATGGGCCTGTAAAACGAACCGCAAAGCCATCAAGTTTATTTATTACGTCAAGCGCTTCGCCCAGATTTTCGATCTTATCATCATGAACAAGGCAGGAAAACGCCGCTATTGGCTTCATTTCCATATATTTATCAGGTACTTGTGATGTGTTTTTTTCCACCTTCAGGATCTCAACATGTTCTTTTATCTTAGAGCAAAGATCATTCGCCAGCATTGATATTTCTACTGCCACAGCATCCTTCAATTTCAGCTCAAACTGCCGCTTTATGAGATACGCAGCGCCTTTTGAGGCTTTGTCCATTTTCTCTTTAAATTCTTTTAGTTCCGGATCACTATTTGTGACCATCGCCTGGAGTTTCTTCTGGTCACAAAAAAATTGGATAGAATACTCAGCTTTATTTTCTACCTTTTTAAGTTCCTTTGTCAGCTTCTCATAATTCCGGATGAGCCAGTTTTTTATTGTTTCATCATTACCCCTGATAATGCAATCAAAAGCAAATGGTAAAACTGTCCCAAATTGTTTCGAGGCATAGTCAATAACGTAATTATGAGCTAATATCCATTCCTTTGCCTTATCATTGTCATTTGTTTTGTAAGCCTCTGCCTGACAAGAATGCACAACAGCGGCAATATCTTCATAAGATATCGTAAAGATCTTATTATCATTGATGCCTATGTCACCAAAATCAAACTCTGCGCCGCTATTTATGACTGCATACAGATATCTTCCTTCCTGGATCGCCACATCTCCAAAACTTTCATTCATGTCTTTTTAAACCTTGCTCCAAACCTGGGGAGCCAATTAGATTGCATATCATATCATTCGTCACTTTATCAAGATCTCCCCTGACTGATTCCACAGTCGCATCAAGATCATTATCTTTCTTTATATTTTCAAGTGCATCTTTAAGTTCTGCTAATGCAAGACCAAGTTTTTCAATTTCCTGGTCGCTCAACCTCCCGCCTTCCATTCGCCGAACAGCCTGCCTTTCAAGCACCTCCTGTATGATCTCAACAAGAGCCACGACCAGCCCTAGCAGACCCTGTTTAATATTTCCCTCATCAATATTAACTGACATTTTCCTCTTATTATATTATAGAATATAATTTATTATATATATTTCCCAGATACTTTGCGCTCTTTGCGTCCTTTGCGGTGCAGGATTTTTATCACCGCAAAGAGCGCAAAGGACGCAAAGATAGTTTGAAATGTTTGGTATTTAACTATAATTTGTTATTTCTATCTTTCTATCTTAAGCTGCAAGATGCCGTTTTTCCAGGTTCTTTCGACAATGGATTTTGCAGCATAGGGTAATTTAATGGTTTTGGAATATTTTCCTGCAGAGATTTCAAGATTATCATCTTTTACTTTTGTCACAATTACTTTTTCCTCGATGCCGGGAAATTCTGCTATAACCGAAATGTAATCCTTTTCTTCAAAAATATCAATAATTGGCTCACCAAGTTCAGTTTCTACTTTTTCCTTCTCAGGTTCCTTTTGCGTGGGTTTTGGTTTTATTCCACTTCTCCCCATAACAGGTCTCATAGATATTCCGTGGGTCACCTCAGGTTTCATGCTCCAGCCGGATTCTAACCTGTGCTTTATCTGGGCATCCGTATCTGCGATTCTCTTCCTGAATTCAGGAGATGATTTTTCAAGGGCTTTGACAATTCCCCCTAAACCAGGAATAAACTGTCCCACAATACTGTCTATATTAATCGAATCTTCTTCCCCATCTATTTCCTCTTCCTCTTCGTCTCTTTTTTCTTCCTCTCTTTTCTCTTCCTTTGCTTTGTTCTTTTCGAGCTCTTCTATCCTTTTTTCAAGTTTTCGGATCTTTTCTTCATCAGTCATAATATTTACCGTCCCAATTTCCTAAGTTGAATATCCAGTACGCCATTACTGTATGTTTTTTCAATAATGTGCTCTACAGGACAACATAATTGTATAATCCTGGCAAATCCGCCAGAAGATATCAGGAGTTTATTACCATTCACATCAAGCATGATATTCTTTTCATCAAGCATGGGCAATTCAGCAGTTATCCTTAGAATATCCCCTTCATCAATGAGATCTACTTGCGAAATGCCCTCGTTTGCATTTTGTTGCCTGGATTTCACAAGTGGACTTACCCAACCGCATATCGGGCAGCAAACATCAAATAATATCTCCTTTTCAACAAGATAATGACATGCTGGACAGCGGCATTGGATTTTTTGTTCTCTGATAGCTGCTTTATCCCTTATAGTTGCTTTACGTATCATGCCATGTCTGTCCCTGTGATACTTTTACGATGCGGATTTTCTATTCTGAAGGAGAGTTTTTCTTTCTCAGGTAAAGATTCCCTCTTTAATTCGATATATTCAGGATAATTTGCTTTTTTCCTTTCAACTTCTATCCATCCTGGCGCATTTAAGTTCGTGCCGGATGGAAAATCAAGACCATACAGTGCTGCCGTCTCAAATGATGCTAAGGCAGCGCGTATCTTTATCCCAAGAAGTTCAGTGCCGGCCACGGAAACACATATATCTGCATTAATCACAAGACCCTTGTCCAGGATCCTCTCAATTGCATCAGCAAGACCGCCTCCTTCCGGTGACAATCCTTTCATGTTTAGTCACCTTCAACCTTTTTCCATATATTTCCGTAAATTCTCCTGGCTGGTTTTACTATAGAATATTTGGGTTTTAACGGAAGAGTGGAATGCGTCGCTCCATAAAACCGCGACTTTGGTAATATTCCTAAACCAGTCACGGCCGCAGCCGGATTGAGATTCGGAGCTCTATCTTCTTTTAAAGCGCTCATTAAAGCCTGATTGCTTTTGATCTTGGATTTATACCTCTCTCTTTGTTGTATAATATTTATTCTGGCCTTATCTCGCCACTGCTCCATTTTTAATATTGTCTTTTCTAAAAAGTTTCTTTTTTTTCTACCGATCTTATCATTTTTTCCAATGGGAAATCTTCCAATTGAATCTACCATTACAAACACCTCTTTTTATATTTTTCTTTCATTTCAATCATTTATCTCACCTTTTCTTTTTACCAATTTGACTATCAATATCCCATTTTTAAGGGCCGCCTCTTTGACTTCGCTTCCATCCGAAACCGAAATATCTCTTTTGATCTCACCTTCAGGGGTTTTTGCGGTAATTGTCAGTATGTTATCGATTATCTTAAGATCTATATCTTCTTCATTTATGCATGGCATCTGTGCCACGACTGATATGACGTCACCTTCATCAAAGACATCAATCACTGGCTTTGCTGCCAGATTTTTAGATCTAATTGACCGAACGTGAGCCAGAGGGCGTGTACGAGGATGAAAAACCCTTCTAAATGGAAAATCATTCCTTTCTATTCCTATCTTTACAGTATAACCGTAAACGGCTTTTGAATCAAAAGGTCCTTCAAGCTCTCTGGATACTGTCCTTATATTTTCTTTTTTATTATCCATATCCTCAAGAAGGTTTAAAAAATTCCAGAGATCATCTGCAAAACCCGACACTTTCGAGTTAGTCAGTTGAGTTTTTTCGTTCATCTTGCCCCCAGTATATCGGTTCTTACGCTAAGATTCATTTGCGTTCCTCTTTGAGCAAGTTTTAGTTCCTGCAACAGCTTTGCATTATTCTTCTCATATTCATCCTTATTGACCTCCCCAAACTCGAAAAGCATTCTATTTTCTTTGATCTTGCTTTTCACCTTTTCAGGATCATACATCTCCCTGAATGCAAAATCCCTTATCTGTTCAAGCGTCCAGATCAGATTCAATCCTGGTATTTTGATACCAAATTGCTCAAGTAAAATATCATCAATTATGAACATTATCGAAAACCCCCCTTTCGTTTCGACAGTATCTGTATATCCACAAAATTATATGGCGGCCATGGTCCGCTGTACTGGACCTTAAGATTGGGATATACATTTTCAAGTTTTCCTATCTCATCCGAAAAAACTTCGATTTTATCCCGGTCAACAAGGAATGCAGCATTCATAACAAGGCGATCGCTGAAAAGTTTTAGTTCTTTTGATTGAGTATTGTTTTTCTTAAGAGCTTCCATGAAATCCGATTTACATTTTTCTTTTCCATCCCAGGAGGCATCTTCTTTTGGCAATAATACTTTTACTCCAAGTTCAACCTTATTGGTAATTTCAGACATGGCTTTCCTCATGGCTTTATATCCCGCGCTCATCGCGAACAAGAGCAATTTCTTGTTCTTAAACGACATACCGTAGGCCACCGGAATAACATCATGTTCTTTCATCACATGTTCTACCACTTTCCTGTGAAGTTCAACCTCTTCATCGTTGACTTCATAATTTTTCACAGGCGAATTGCTCACCACCGGTGCAAAATCCCTGTACTCTAAAGTGTAAACTTCTTCCCCTCCAAATCCAATATTCCCAAAGCTCTTTTTCTGCTCAGGGGCTTTGATCATGCAATAAACGTATCTTCCATTTTCCTCGTTTTTTCCATTACCTTCATTACTTCCATTACCATCACTCATATCGCATTCACTTCCAAACTTCTTGATTTAATAAAATCGCTCAGGACTTCACTCGCCATACTGTGGTTTTCAATTATTTGCCGGATATTTGCTTCACTGCCCCTGGCCGGCCTGTAAACCTTCTTTTTAATGCTGCATTCACATTCCAGTAACCCATCATTCTTTAACCTGTGGAGAAGTGGATATATTGTACCAGGACTTAACAAAACATTAAAATTCCTGTGGACTATATCCAAAATATCCGTGCCGCACATTGGCTTACCCGCGATCAATGAAAGAACGACAATATCCAGGTACTCCTTCACAAACCTTTCTATCGTGGCATCAGCGGCATCTAATTGTTTCCCTGACAGGACAGTGATATCAGGAGTATTGAGTATGAGCCTGTCATGACATGATGACAGTTTCTGGATTTTTTCAGGCGCAAGCAGGGAAATATCATACATACATAATGCGATATTATTTTGATTTTCAACCAGCAATTCTTCTAATTTTTCATGACCCTCATTAATGGAACTCATATCCATGATTATTCTATTCTTGTCGTTTGTGGTTCTCAAAACACCAAAATTTTGCGGCTTGATAACTGAAATGTTGATGTTTTTTTCAAACATCTTCATTATTAACTCAGGCTGCTCTTCTGTGATATACAAAAGTTTCTCGTCATCGCCTGACATGGCAAAGAACGAGGACTGGATCGCATATTTGTTGATGCTTGAGGTATACAGGAATAGAATGTGCCTGGACAGAGCCATTGATCCGGTCAGGATTGCATCCATTCCAGTTGGAATCGCACATGTATTTTTTGTCAAATAATATTACTCCTCTTCTTCGTTGACCATATCCCCACGGTGTCGCATTCCTATCCGTTTATATCCCGTAAGCTCCATATCTCCTGTTAATTTCAGTTCATAAATGTTGAGAATATCCTGTGTATCAGGAATTGCTTTTCTTTCAAGAACTTCGATCACAACTTTCCATTCTTCACCGTCTTTGCTAACATTTGTAATCCCCTCTGCTTTTTTGTTCACAATGCTCTCTATGATAGAAGGTGCCTGGCGGCATATTTCTGCTATATTTATTGCTTGATTTTTCTTTTCCATATAAATTTCTCCTATGGAATATAGATACTTCCATCTTTTTCAGAGATGAGAGCCTCTATGGTCATCCCTTTCCATTCACCGATACTCTCTTTCAGGTTGTACCCTTTGATGTTGTCTGTAATTCCATTATTCTTAAGAAAGGATACCAGTTGATGCCGTCTGGCTCTGCTTCCATCCATTGCAGCAGTATATTCATCAAATGTTCCGTCAGGTTTAAGACAGAAATAGAATGTTCGTGTAATTTTCTTATTGTCGTCTGTTTTCGCATTTACAATAATTGCATCAGTTTCATTGAATTTGAGACTTGCTGGTTTAGTTTTGAACAAGTCAAATATTTTATGAATACTTGCTTCTTCGATCACTGCACTGGTTTTAGTCATTTCCCCCGCCTCCTTTATGCCGCCACCATAATAGTATCCCTTACAAGATTTTGTTTCTCCATCATGTCCAGTGTTGACGATGTTTTTGCTGCCATTACGTCACAGTATAATTGTTCAATACTTATTTCAGACCCATTTAAAGATGCAATAGCTTTGCCGATCATTATGCATGCGCGTGTTCCGGGTTTTTGCGCATCTGGCAATTTATCCCGTATGACCCTGACAACATTCACGATCTTTGTTGCTTCATCTTCCGCTAATCCGGTATGAGATTGGACGATCTTTACCTCAGTATCCAAGGTGTAGTAATCCATGTATATGCACACCATCCTGTCAAGCAGCGCATCCTGGGGTCTGTGGACTCCCGCATATTCAATGGAATTGCTTGTAAGTATGGCATTGAAATTCGGATGTACTTTGATATATCTCTCCTCTCCGAATTTGGTTGGAAGTTCAAGTATGCCTTCTTCAAAAACAGACAGAAGCGCATTATTTGCAGAAGGTTTTGTACGGGAAAACTCATTATATACAAGCGTGTACCCGTATTTACAGGCAATAGCTAATGGATTGTCGATCCAGTCTGCCTTCATTACATCAGTAGTTTTAAATACATTATGAATATATTTATCCCGCATGCTTTCCTGCTGTATCTGCGAATATCCGCCGACAAGATCTGAGGTCGTGACCGATTCATCTCCGTTTATCCATACCACCGGTCTTCCAAGTTCTTCGGCTATATGCATTGCAAGACTTGTCTTTCCGCATCCTGTGGGTCCGATAAGGTGTACAGGATATCCTGTATTAAGCCATAATTTGATCCTATCATCCAGCTTTTTTACATCGGGGGCATCAACAAAGTTTTCAATCTCAGGAACAAGATATTCAGCATCAACCGTTTCATACTCTCCTGCTGTCAAACCTGTCATTCTTGATCTTTCACAATTGTCAGGCTCCATTTCTTTCATGGACATAGTCACCTGGACATGTGTCTCTTTGAAAGACATTTCCTCATTTTTATCTTCTTTTGTTTTGTGAACTGACTCTCCCCTTACTTTTCTTTGATGTGTTTCTATATACTTCATAACTGTCTCCTCTTTTCGTAACGAATCTCGATATATGAAATGAAAAAAAAATCTACTCTGGTTTAACCATAGTAGAATTCATGGTTGTAGTTTGCTGTCTCAGTCCTGAAATCCTCGATTTTGGTTTCAACCTCATGGATTCCAACATGGATTGCTTTGACGCCTTTTTCGATAGATACTTCCATTTCTCTAATGCCATTGTTCATCTCCTTGACACCCTTTTGCAAATTTGAAGCACCATCTTTCAGCATCTTCTTTGCTTTCTTATCCAGATCAGATCTCAGATCTTTGACGTCTTTGTTTAACTCTTGAACACCCTTTTCTATATTTGCTGCAGCTTTTTCGTTTGCTTTTATCTGTGCATCAATGCCATTGTTCATCTCTTTGACACCTTTCTGCAAATTTGAAGCCCCATCTTTTAGCATCTTTCTTGCTTTCTTATCCAAATCAGATCGCAGGTCTTTGATACCAATGTTTAACTCATCGATACCTACCCCGATCACAGCAACGGCTTCATTGTTCTCTTTTATTTGTGCATCTATCGCTGCGCACTTTGCGAACACTCCATTTTTACCAATACTGGTTTTTGGTTTATATTTGCCAACTTCCACCTTAGGGGCTTCCTTTATTTTTGGTGTTGCCGCTTTGGGTGTTTCAGTTTTTGGTTTGGATGTTTCTTTTGCAGCAGCCTTCTTTCTGGCTTCAACTATAGATTCAGCCATCCTGGTTTTAGCTAAGCCAGCAGTGTTTATCCCAAGTTTTACAGCAATTTCATCCAGTTCATTGCGGGTTTTCTTTAGTAATACTTCTGCTGTTTCGATCATAATTTATCCTCGTAAAATATGAAGCCCTGCTTAAGCAGGAACTCCAGGCGCTGCTCCGATAGCCGCCTGTTCGATCTTGGTCATTTCTTCAGCATAGTGCAGGTATGTATCTACAGATGCGACAACAACTCTTGCTTCAACTGTCAGGATCTCTATTCCAACAAGTGAAACTCTTGCCCATACATCTACAACTACGCCTTTGTCCAGAATCCTGTCAAGCACTTCTGCAAGACTGGATGAATCGGGTCCGTGTGCCATATTTCTTCATCTCCTTAATTTATTTTTAATCGGGATTGCTGATTAAGCAGCAATTCCCGGCGCTGCGCCGATCGCAGCCTGTTCGATCTTTGTCATTTCTTCTGCATAGTGCAGGTATGTATCTACAGATGCGACAACAACTCTTGCCTCAACTGTTAAAATCTCGATACCCACGAGGGATACTCTTGCCCATACATCTACAACTACGCCTTTGTCCAGAATCCTGTCAAGCACTTCTGCAAGACTGGATGAATCGGGTCCGTGTGCCATATTTCTTCATCTCCTTAATTTATTTTTAATCAGGATGCTGATTAAGCAGGAACTCCTGGCGCTGCTCCAATCGCAGCCTGTTCGATCTTTGTCATTTCTTCTGCATAGTGCAGGTATGTGTCTACAGATGCGACAACTACTCTGGCTTCAACTGTCAGAATCTCTATTCCAACGAGTGAAACTCTTGCCCATACATCTACAACTACGCCTTTGTCAAGTATCCTGTCAAGCACTTCTGCAAGACTGGATGAATCGGGTCCATGTGCCATATTTCTTCATCTCCTTATTTTATTTATAAACAGGAATCCTGCTTAAGCAGGAACTCCTGGCGCTGCTCCAATCGCAGCCTGTTCGATCTTTGTCATTTCTTCTGCATAGTGCAGGTATGTATCTACAGATGCGACAACTACTCTTGCCTCAACTGTCAGAATCTCGATCCCAACGAGGGATACTCTTGCCCATACATCTACAACTACGCCTTTGTCCAGAATCCTGTCAAGCACTTCTGCAAGACTGGATGAATCGGGTCCATGTGCCATATTTTTTCATCTCCTTGTTTTATTTTTCTCCCAATATAATATTGAGGAATGTAATGTTGTCATTTGTCCTTCTTTTCCAGGGTCAGTTTGAAAACCCCGTTCTTATATGCGGTTTTTAGTATCGTTGCACTGCATGGAAGCGCCACTTCCTTGCTATATTTTCTGTTCACGCCGCTTGCTTTAATAAATAGTAAATTTCCTTTTATCTCATGGGAGATGTCCTTTTCTTCAACCCCTGGAAGCTCAGCTATTACTTCTATGCTGTGCGCTTCTTCAAAGATATCCACGAAAGGCTCTCGCATCTCATCAACCTCTACACCTTTTTCGGTCTCTCGCATAACGTTTCCAACGCGCTCCACATTCAGACCTTTGCCTCCCATCTTGACAGAGAATCCATACATGGCTTTTCCAGTGGGTGTTTTTATTTCACCAGTTCGTTCTTCTTTCCCATGTCCTGATTTCTCAGCTTCAGAAACAATTTCCATGAAGTTACTCAATCCTTTGAATATCTCACCAATACCAGATATTGAACCTGATGTACTAGTTCTTCCAGGACGAGGTCTTATTGTTCTTCCCATTTAGTTCTCCTTATAAACATATGTGGGAATAGAGAGGAGCATTGCCCCTTTTTTGTGAGTGCTATATTCCCACGCTGTGGCTGATATTGACCATAAAATCGGGAGCAAATCCGATTGTTTATGATTGTTATCATAGTCATAAATACACTGTATAGTTTAAAATAGACTTGGATATTTCAAAATTTGTTTTAAGATTTGTTTTGAAATTTGTTTCGAAATTTGAAACTTCATCGGGTATAAATACAAGAATATCCTTCTTTATTTCAAGATGACTAAAACCAAGCTTCTTGTAGTAGATGATGCCCCATTTGTGCTAAAAGCGCTCAGGGACACACTAGAAGCGCATGGGTATGAAGTGCATGAAGCATCAAACGGGGAAGAGGCAATAGTAAGATACAGTGAAGTAAATCCTGATGTGGTATTAATGGACATCCTGATGCCAAAGATGGACGGCATCAGCGCTATCAGGAATATTGTAAGTAATGACCCAGATGCAAAGATCATAGCAGTAACAGCTGTCGGAAAGCGCGGACTTGAGGCTGAGTGTGTTGATGCAGGAGCAAGTGGTTTTATCCTTAAGCCCTTTAAAACCAGGGATCTTTTAGTGACTATAGGGCGGCTGAGTAATTATGAAGGGAATTGAAATTCTCAGGGCATACCAGGAAGAGATCATAGAGGCAATACCGAGTACTATTATTATCCTTGATGCGGGATTGAAGATATTATATGCAAACAGGAACTTTTATGTTAAATCAGGTAAAAAGGAACGGGAAGTAGTTGGAGAGAAGCTTGAACGGGTTTTTTCATCAACACTTATTCAAAAAACCAGGATCGATGAAAAAATAAGACAAGTATTCGATACAGGCGTCCCTTTTAGCGGCGAGCAGCTCAGGTACCCTGGAGGGCTGTTCTTTTTTTATAAAATACATCCTTTGAAAGAAGTTGATCTAAGCATAAGGCGGGTGATGCTATTTATGGAGGATATTACAGAGCTGACGCGCCTTGAAGAAGAGCTTCACGATTCATATGTGAAACTTGAGAATGCTTACGCTGAACTTAAAGATGAGGATGAAGCAAAATCAGATTTTATCTCAGCAGCCTCGCATGAGCTTCGAACTCCTCTTACTGTGATAAACACCTACCTTGAGATGTTCGAGGATGGCATGCTTGGTGATATAGATGATAAACAGTATGAGAAGCTGGCCATAATACGCTCACAGACAGACCAGATTATACGGTTAGTTGGGGACATGCTTGATACATTAAGGCTTGATTCCAGGAAATTTAAGATCCAGAAATATCCTATAAAACTTGAAGAGATCGCAAAAACCGCCGTGGATGAGGTAAGCAAACTGGCTGACATAAAGGAACATACGATCTCATTAAGGATAAATGGAAAGCTGCACCAGATTGAAGGGGATGCGCAGCGTATAAAGCAGGTATTCAATAATTTACTCACCAATGCAGTCAAATATACTCCAAATAAAGGGAGAATAGAAGTGGATGTAAAAGAAGATAAAAAGCGTTTGCTTGTCTCGATCTCTGACACCGGCATAGGAATCCCTGAAAAAGAGCATGAGAAGATATTTCAAAAATTCTATACCGTTGGGGGCAACTCCCTGATGCAGGAATCTGACCGGATGGGACTTGGGCTTACTATCGCCAAAGGAATCGTGGAGGCGCATGGTGGCAGGATATGGGTAAAGAGCGATGGGGAGGGAAAAGGAAGCATTTTCTATTTTACTCTTCCAACGTATGATTAAAATCCTTGATATCTTCAGGAAAAAGCCGCAAGTGATTCCATCCACAGAGCCCATAGCAAACTTTGAAGGAGTAAAATTAGAACGGGGAAAAAGCTACGTGGTAAAAGAGACAAGGTCAGATTCTGCATATCATATTTTTGTATCCATCATAAGGAGTGCGTGTGCAGAATGCAGCCATCTTGAAACTTTTCCATGTGAAAGCATAGGATGTGAACTATGCACTCTGTCCTGTTCATGTAAAAAATGTATCTACTCCAGAGCTCAGGGGGTGTGTTTTACAACAAGATCACCTGTTGAGATAAGGGAAAAATATCTTATACAAACGACACCGATATTCTGGATAAGCAAACACGGGCCTGAGAGTGTAAATCCAGCGGATCTTGAAATAATGGCCGGAAGGATAAATGACTTTTTCAAACGAAGCAAGAATCCCGTAGTAATGCTTGATGGTATAGAATACCTTGTTATTACGAATGGTTTTATTCCGGTTTTAAAATTTTTACATGATATAAGGGAAATGGTAATCTTGAAAAAAGCAATCTTTATTTTGCCTCTTTGCCCTGCAACTTTTGACGACAGAGAGAATGCACTTATTCAAAAGATATGTGATGACATTGATTCAAAAACTGTTTCATTATAATGATACTCAAAATAAAAAGTTATATATGGATGAAGTTTTAATGTAACTAATTATCCCGAAATAACCATTCGGAAAACATTCAGGATATAAAAACCGGGCAATTAATGAATGGGGAAATCAAGCAGATTTTTTTCATAAAGCCCTTAAGTTGGTGTCATAAAAGGGTGTATTTTATATGGATAAACAGGGAATTATGGAAAGTCATCAAAGTTCTGTGATTATTTCTGATTTTAATTCACTTTGTGTCGAAGATAGTAATCAAGAGGTACAGACATATATGGAAGAAATTATTAAGAGTAATTTGGAGGTCGTCACGCTTTCAATGCTTTGCGAAAAACCGATGAGCGGTCACGATATTATTCGGGGTATTTTTTCAAGATATATGGTGCTGATAAGCCAGGGAACCGTTTACTCATTATTATATTCCCTGAAAGAAGACGGTAAGGTACTATCAATATCTAATAAAGGCGACATGAGAACAAAAAAATATATCTGTGCCGGGAATAAAATCAAGGAAACCCAGACAAAATTAATTAGATTTGTCGATACAATGGAGTATTTCCTGCAATCGATCAAAAAGGAATTACATGTTCAAAAATTGCCTGACAGGTTTTGATGAATTGTTCGCACCGGAGTGCGACATACCGGCGGGCTCTGTGGTGCTTGTAACAGGAATTGAAGGATCATTAAAATCAAGTTTTGTTTTTAACCTGATCTCAAACTATCTTGCAGGTAGCAACAGTCATGCTGTATATGCAACAATGGAAGAAACTGAAGAAAGTTATATTCGGAATATGACAAGTATTGGCATTAAGAAAATGGACAATATGCATATTTTCGATTACAGGGATATGAGACATGAATTTAAGGATGTGGTGCCAGATATGATCAAGATTACGGAGGATATGATAAATTTCTATACGAATAAATATCCCGATCTTTCAATTTTTGCTTTTGATTCATTAAATGCACTTTATTCTGTCCTACCGCCGGAAAATTTGAGAAAGATCATGTATCATTTTTTCTCAATGCTAAGGGAAAAAGGCCTGACCGCTTTTCTCATCCTTGAAACCAGTTCTCGTGAAAAGCATTCTTCGATCTGGAATAGTGATCCTATGGAAAGACCTGAGTTTTTCCTTGCGGATGGTGTTATAGAACTTGGTATGATCGAAACAACGGAGAATGTGAAAAGGTATATCCAGATAAGAAAAATGAGGGCTGCTAATCACAGCATGAAAAAATACCAGCTTGTTGTGGAAAAAGATGGCATTCATGTATTTGGATCTGTTTATTAACCAGAGAGAGTGAACGATATCACGGAACTTAAGCAGAGTGAGGAAAAGTTGCAGCAAAGCCAATCCATGCTGCAGAGTTTCTTTGATTTCCCAGGAATTATGGGAGGCATAGTTGAATTGGTGGCCGAAGATGACGTTCGTCATATCGTTGATAACACTGTGACAGCTAGCTTTATTGGAACGACACCGGAGGCTATGAAGAATAAACTGGGATCTGAATTGGGCGAGCCGCAGGAAATCCTGCGAAAGTGGGTCGTTTTCTATAAACAAAGTCAAAGCGCTAATAAGCCTGTATCTTTCGATTACATGGACAAACGAGGAGAAAAAGAAGCATGGCTATCAGCCACAGTTTCCTACCTGGGTACAGGTCCGAATGGAAAGCCACGATTTGCTTATGTAGTACTTGACATCACTGAGCGCAAGCATGCTGAGGAGGTGCTGAAAGAAAGCGAAGAACGCTACCGAACCATAATTGAATATTCAAATAATATGATCTGGACTATGGATAGAGAGGGATGTTTCCTGTTTTTCAATAAATTTACCCAGAGTGATTCTGGAATATCAAGAAAATATGGCGGCACAGGTCTTGGACTTGCGATTACTAAGCAATTAGTTGAATTGCACGGTGGCAAAATCTGGGCACAGAGCCAGTTTGGAGAAGGAAGTATTTTTACGTTTACACTGCCATTGAAATCTAAAAAGTGAATAATTTCATGAAAAAGAAAATACTTGTTGTGGATGATGAAATATCAAGTGTTGAGTTGCTGACTGGGATTCTTAATAAAGACTATGAAGTCATAGCAGCATACGATGGTAATGAAGCCTTGCTCAAGGTAAAAACTAATTTTCCTGACCTGATACTTTTAGATATAATGATGCCAGATATCAATGGTTTTGATGTTTGCAGGCTGCTCAAAGATGATGAAAAAACCATGTCAATACCTATTGTAATGGTAACAGCATTGAATAGAAAGGAAGACAGGATAAAGGCTATAGAGGCTGGAGCAGATGATTTTCTTAACAAACCTGTTGATATGGATATATTATATGCAAAAGTGAAATCCTTGCTAACGGTAAAAAGCTACTATGATAATTTAATGCATGGAAATAATGGAATATTAAACAATAATCAAGAAGTCCCGAAAATAGAACATCCGTTATTACAAACAAATCCCCGCTTAGAGGATATTGTAAAAAACCATCTTGAAATCATTATACTTAAAATGATATCCACAAGGCCGATGTGCGGTTATGATTTGATAAAAGAAATTTTTGCTGATTATAATGTTTTATTGAGTCAGGGAACAGTTTACCCGTTTTTATATTCCTTGAAAGTAGAAGGAATCTTACATGCTGAGTTTATGAAAGGCGACATGAGGACAAAAAGATATTCTCCAACACAGGAAGGAAAGCAGATGATTGAAAAGAAATTTAATGATTTTATCAAGGCAGAAGAGTATATTTTGAATTCTCTCAAGAAGTAATATGCGATTTGACCTGCACATCCATTCAAACCATTCCCCCGATAGCGGACTGGATGTGGATGATATTTTAAGAAAAGCTGTGAAAAAAGGACTGGATGGTATCGCGATATGTGATCACGACACATTGACCGGGAGTTTCCATGCCCGAAAACGCGTAATTGAATTAAATCTTCCTTTGCTGGTCCTTCCTGGCGTTGAAGTCTCAACTAACCGGGGGCACCTGATCGTTCTCGGAGTAAGAGAAAATATCCCATCAGGTCTTGATCCGAAGGAAACTATTAAGATCGCAAAACATATCGGGGGTGTTGTTATCGCTGCACATCCTTTCAAAATAAGAAGTATAGGCAATGTTGACGGGCTGGACGTTGATGCCATCGAGACATTCAATTCAAGATGCATATTCGGTGAGAATAAAAAAGCAAAAAAGATGGCAATAGAACTTAAGAAACCGCAAGTCGGGGGGAGCGATTCCCATATGCTGGCAACAATAGGTTCCGGATATACGGAAATTGACGCACAACCTGATGAAATGTCCGTACTTGATGCCATCAGGAATGGAAAAACCCGCCCTGGTGGAAAAGCTGCTCCGATATACATTGTAATATTCCAGGTAATGCGCGGAGTCATCAGGCGGATAAAGAAAATCCTGTAAATGCCTGTCGAAAGATATTTTATAATGTTTATCTATAGTAAGAAGCGAAATGGCTGATTATGATATAATCGTAGTAGGAGGAGGAATTAGCGGGCTCTTGTCAGCCCTGGTTCTTTCAAAGCACGGCAAGAAAGTCCTGGTGCTTGAAAAAGATGATATTGTCGGGGGAAATTGCAACAGCTACATGGTTGATGGTTTCCAGGTGGATACAGGTCCGCATGCCATCACTCATCTCAGGGAAGGGCCTCTTCGCCGGTTGATGGATGAATATTTTACATACATGCCTTTTTTCGTGGATTACGGGCATTATTATGTGCGTACCGATAAAGGTCTCACGAAGATACCATCAAATATAAAAGATTTTGTCACTTTTGATGTACTTCCCAGGAAAGACAGGCTCCTTCTATCCCAGGCATTGACAAAAGCCCTGACCTTGAACGCATTCGGCATGCTTGAAGATAAATCGGTGTACGAGTTCCTGCCAAAAGGACTTTCAAAAGATGCTCTGGATTTTGTAGATGCGATCGCACCATTTCTCTCAGGGAAATCCATGAAAGAAACATCTGTTAGTCGCGTATTATACGGAAGCAGTTTTGTGAGGGACAGCGTATCCGAGGATATTTTTAAGGAGGTAGAAGTATTGCCGGATGCATCCTACGCATCACAAATAACCGATATGCTGTCAAAATACCATGTAATGGGGCACCTTTCTTCATTGGGCCGACTTGCGACCAATAAAGTTGCTTATGCGCAGGCATATCCGCGCGGAGGCTTGAAATCAATATTGAATGCTGTTTTATATTCCATGCCCGATACCGTACAGATAAAAACAGGTTCAAGGGTCAGCAAGATATTGACCGATGGTGAAAAAGCAATTGGTGTCGCTACAGATACTGATTCCTATAGTTCAGATACAGTGGTTTATACTGGTTTTGCCAAAAGTCTCCCGGCGCTTGTCCAGTTGCCGTCCGATTATGTGAGTGATCTTTCAAGGATAGACCAGACGCTTAGCCTCACGATCTGGCTTGGATTAAAGGAAAAAATGAAGGAATTTGATTATACGGGTTCAGAAGTATGGTTCAGGGGCGGAGCTTACTGGGCGATGCCAATAAGCAATTACGATGCAAGCATCGCGCCAAAAGGTAAGCAACTCATTGGTTTCACCTTCGTTATTGAAGAAAAAAAGGATCTTGAAAGTGAAAAGAAACAGGCGTTCGAACTTATCCTGAAGGCAGTGCCGGGTATCGAGAAGAATATTGAGATGACCCATTACCAGGTGACTATACCCGAAAAAGCCGCAGTTACCATCAATGGGTTTTTTGCCGGTATACGTTCACCCGTTAAAAATCTTTATCTGGCTGGAACAGATACCGATAAACGCAGCATGGGGGTAACAAGGGCGGCATATTCGGCTCTTGAGCTTTTAAAAGCAATGAAAGAAGATAAGAAGCTTTGATAAAATAAATTATGCTCTGGACTATAATTTAAATATATTTTTTCTTTCTGGTTTTCAAATATTCTGAAATACCTGAATTCAGGACAATAATAATACCTGCGGTGAATAACAAAAAACCCAGCAATTTCGGAACTGAATATGTTTCTTTCAGGAGAAGCAAAACTCCGGTATGAAGCACCAGAAGACCAAGGATCAGGGACATTATTTCCTTGTATCCGGGAAAAAAAGCATAGAATATCAAACCCGATAACCATGTTCCGATACCCAGATACAGAAATGAGGTTTTGTCAAAATATATCCCTGCGATGACAAATATAATCCCAAGAATTGCCAGCAGGGCTATTTTTTTCTTATCCATTTCAGTTCTTCGTTAATGTATTATTTTATATACAGCAGGCCTTTTCCATTGCCTATAACATCACCAGTATATTTCTTATACGTAACGCCATCCACAACTTCATCGCCTTCAAGTTTGAAAACAGGCATCATCTCATCCACTTTTCCATTGACGATAATTGTGCCTTTTGACATCTCGCTTCCAGGGCGGCTGGTATTGCCTCCGATCACGATCTTTCCGCCATTGTTGCTCAATCCCGGAAGTATGCCTGTGTTACCTTTTACTATGATCTCACCGCCGCACATGTGCTCGCCAACGAAATCAAGAGCATTGCCCATTACGGTAATTTTACCGCCGCGCATGCCGCAGCTCTCGCCGCGATATCCGGCGCCAAGGTAATAAGCAGCATTTCCTTCAACGATAAGCTCTCCGCCTTTCATTTCCCTTCCTGCCCAGGAATCAACGTTGCCTTTTACGGATATCTTGCCTCCGCTCATCTTTGCGCCAAGGTGCATGTCCACGTTGCCATTTATCAATATCAGGCCAGCAGTCATTCCTTCGCCTATCCTCTTAACACGCGAGAAGTCACCTTCAAGCACAATTTTTGTGTCTGCGGCAGGGCCGGAACCTTCCACTTTTACCGAAAACAATTCTCCGATCGTAGTCTTCTGGTTTCCCATCCAAACAACGAGTGATTGAATTTCTTTTTCAGTCTTCCCTGAAAATATATCCGCAGATATATTTTCAGCCTCGACTGAAATTTTGATCTCTTTCTTTGGTTTTAAAGTAACTGTCAGCATTTAGTTCACCTCCACTGGAACAGATCCCGCTTTTATAACCTGCGGGTGAGTGACATATTCATCCTGCACCATGTAATTTGCAAGCTGTATCGAATAATAATTCTTGAATTTCTTGACTATATCCTTCATCATTTCATCATGATGCTGCTGCGGGACTTTTGCATCGACCCAGTATGTCCTTCCAAGAGGAGTTGCTGTGATCTGTCCGTCCTTTACAACAATATTACCGCCTTTTATCGTATAAGCAGCGGATGAAAATGCACTCTTTATCTTTGCATGCTCAACTGATGGATCGATCTGGTCCGGTTTGATGTCATATATTGAAATATCCGCATCTGCGCCAACGCCAAGATGACCTTTAGTATCAAGAAGCCCCAGCACTTTGGCAGTCCCGGCTCTTGTCATTATGGCAATTTCGCTAAAGTCAAGCTCACGGTCAAGTCCTGGCAATTTATTTTTTGCGTGTACCGCTTCATGAACCGTCTTGATCTCTTCCTGGCGCTTCTTATTGCTCATGAGAAGTGCTATGACCTCTGAATAATTCACGAACGGACCGCCGTTGGGGTGGTCAGTGGTCAAAAGCATCTTGTACGGATCTTTTGTCAGTAAAGCAAGTTCCAGACCGATTGCCCACATAATGGCATGAACTGAGATCTGTTTTACATAATAAATCGGCACAACACCGGATGCATCCTCACATTCAACATCCCCATTGCTCCATTTCGCATGCAATAATTTTGCATTGGCATATTGCTTGGGACCATCTGCGGTCATTGTAGTCGCGCTGCCAAATATCATCTGTCCCATGTCACCAGTAACATTATCGTGATTGTTCAGGAAATTAGCGATTTCATCTGATTTTGATTCAAAGTCGCCCCAGTTGGTGCCTCCCCATGAATTAAACAATAAATGGGTGACATGCATTACCTGCCTGTTTTTGCTGGCTTTGACCTGGTCTGCAAGTTCCATGCTTGCAAGAGTAGTTTTATAATTACCCGGATTTCCAAGGTTATTACAATGCAGATGCACTGAATGTGGAAGTTTTAGCATCTCATTGACTTTCATCAAAGATACAATAATTTCCCTTGGCGTTACATCAAAACTCGGAACGACATCATCAAGACCCGTGACGTTCTTGCCAAATCCCCACATCTCGCCTCCGCCTGGATTTACGCATTTGACGCCGAATCCACGGCTTGCAAGAAGGCCCCATGCCACATAAGCAGCAAGCTTATCCATATCCTTCTCGCGCACAAAGTCCATTGTAGGCCAGTTGCTCCCGAAAAGAGTAAGCGCGCCTTTGTCAATAATGGGTATCTCTTCAAGTTCCTCATGTGTATGCCGCGCTTTCATAATAGCCTGAGCAGCCTCAAAAACAGTAGTATAACCCATCTGAGCATAGCGATATCCCATGGCATAGACGTTGGGCACAGTGTATCCTGTACAGGGTCTTGTTATTTTTGTCCTGGGTGAAATACCTGATCTGCTATCCTCAGGGCGCATCATTCTTCCCACATTGACCTTTGCTCCGGCTATATGGGAATGGGCATCAACGCCTCCTGCCATTACCAGCCTTCCGCCAGCGTCTAAAACTGTGGCTTTGCTGCTCACCTTGTTCACGATCTTGCCGTCTTTTATGGAAATATCGGTTTTATCGCCCTTATTGCCATTCACCGGGTCAACGACCGCGCCGTTCTTTATAAGAAGTTCCATTTTATTCACCCCTTAATTTTCTCACACGTTGCGTTATCCTTTCAAGAACCTCAACATCTGTCGGCAATGTGGGTTCTACCATCTTCCTCATCTGGAGGGATACTCCATCCATCCTGTAAGCCGTACCTGCCACCTCGACGCCGCAAATAGCCACCGGAATGACCACATTGGAGACCTCTGTTGTAGGATTCCAGTAAGGGTCTATCTGGATCACAGGGATCCTTGCAAGTTGGCGGACAGAATCTGCAGGGAAATGAGCTCCCGCATCACCTGCTATTATCATCGCTGCATCTGTTTCTTTCCTCATTAATACATCGTTCGCTGCGGTCTCACCTGGATTATAATATGGTGCTCCGCGGGCAAAATCCACCGCTGTAGCAAAACCTGTCTCCCATGAGCATACCTGCCCGAAACCGGTGACATTATAGTGACCACGCATGGGTGTTATTACGTATTTTGTATAAGCGTTTAACTCTGTTATGAGCGAAATGGCATTATCTATGTTCTTGTATCTGGATATGCTCTGGGTAAGGCCCATACCGAAAAAGACCGCGCCGAATTTTGCAGCCTTCAATGTATCCACAAGTTTTGCAAGTTGTTCTTTTGGAACGCCTCCAACCGATTCAGGGACAACATCCGCATGCCCTGAAAGTATGGCGCGAAGAGCCGATATAACAAGGTAATCGCTTCCCTGCTGCACCTGTATGAATTCATCCGCCATAGCTGCGGTTTCTGTCTTTCTTACATCTACCACTATGACTTTTCGTCCTTTTCGTCCTTTTTCCTGGAAGAATCCTTTTGCGAAGACTGAATATCGCCCCATATGCCTTGGGTGGGCATGCACCGGATTGCTTCCCCAGAATACTGTTACATCTGAACGGTTCTTTATCTGGCCAAGGGTTGCTGTCGGAAGACCCTTTTCATGAACTGCGAGCGTTGATGGCGCATGGCATACTGTTGCTGTATTATCGATAATTGCCCCAACTTCCTCTGCCAATAGTATGCCTTTCTTATGGACTTCACAAAGCGCTGAAGCCCAGCCGTACAATAAAGGTCTTTTTGATTTGAAAAGTATCGCAGCGGCTTCGTTTATGGCTTCTTCATAAGAAACTTCTTTGAACTCGGATTTCTTGTCTGCCCTCATCATCGGGGCTTCTATCCTGTGATGCCCCATTATTTTTGCCGATCCCAGTTTGCAGGCATTTTTGATATCAGTTATTTTGTTGTTTTCCACAACAATTGTCAGGTCATCGCACAAGCAGCCGCAGAACGGGCAAAGTGCATCTGTTATTACTGTCATTACTTATACCTCGCGATCAAATCTTTCATTGATAAAACTTTTTTATCAGTAGGCTCTAACCGTGCCTTAATTCCTTTAAATCCCGGCATCCCGCAACCCTTTGTATCAGGATCAACAACGGCATTTGCCCACGGGCCCATAGGAATGAATGCCATCCCATCCGGATTACCATTATTCTCTTTTAATTTTACAACCACATCACCGTGATCTGTCTTGACCGATATCTGGCTTCCGGGCTTGATCCCCAGGAGACCGATATCCTTGGAATTCAATTCACATAAGGCAGTCGCTTCCTGATAGTCCAGGGACGTCTTGTTTTCAATAGTTGCTCCCTGGTTTATTGTTCTTCCAGTTATCAATATTGCATTTAATGTCATCTTGCACTCTCTTATTTTTAATATTCGTAAATTACTTCCTTATTTAAAAAGGATTTGATTTTGTTTGAATAGATTCAATTAGAAGAAAAGGAAAAAGAAAAGGTACCGCAGATTAAATGGTTCGTTCCAATACAATACGGTACGAATTAAATAATTACGCACGTTAATTTTTTTTTCGAAGAAAAAAAAATTATACTTCTACCAGCTCGCTGACTGGTTCAATTACAATATTTTGATCGAACGTGAGGTCAATTTCAGGCAAAATATCAACATAATTTACAAGTTCGTGATATATTTCATGCCTTGGACTCACAATTATTACGTGTGCCGGCGGATGGATCTTCCGAAGCCTTCCAATGGCAACGCTTGCCTGGTCTTCAAGAGGAACTATCGCAGCGGACGAACAGCACGATCTTAATGGACTTTTCATTATATGCGTCAGAATGTTATCTGCAAAAGTTGGGTCTAATTTTCGTGCCCCATCAGAAAATGTCAAATTTGCATATCTAATAAGGTCGTATAATGCTATTTTTACTTTCGACACATCATCTGCTCTTACTACAGCCATCGAATTCATTTTTGCCCCCATGTTTTTATGTTTTTCATATTTATCCACCTTATGATTGACACCAATACATATGCTGATGCTACTCACATCTATACATGCTTATGATTAGCACCAATATATATGCTAGTACTACTCAAATAGTACAATAGTGCTACTTTGGTACTACTATATATTAATTATGATCTCCGTGTTATCTGTGACTCTGTGGCTTTTTTTCTGAAGCTACTGAGACTCAGAGGCGCAGAGGCCAAAAAAAAATAATTATACCAACATGTAAAGTAACGGTCACAAATTACGCCATAGTTTATATCATGCAAAATCTTATAGTCGCTGATGAAACAGGACTTCCTTCGCTATTTTCCTAAGAAATCATGCTATCCAAACCAGCTGGAAGCAATGAATACGATCCATGACGCCTTATTAAAAAAACAAATTGTTCTGTTTGAGGGAGCCTGCGGCACAGGTAAAACCCTGAGTTCCCTTGCTCCTGCCCTTCATATCGGGAAAATAGAGAAAAAAACCGTAGTCATTGCCACGAATGTCCACCAGCAGATGGCCCAATTCATTGAGGAAGCAAGGGAAATAAGAAAACAGACAGATATCAAAGTCGTTGTCCTGAAGGGCAAGATGCTGATGTGCCCGAAACCCAATATGGATTATGATACATGCAGTGCAAAAAGAGAAAATACATATAAATTGCTGGAGCACGAAAAAGACTTCGGGGAATTAAAAAACGAAATAAAATCGGTAAAAGACAAGGTAAAAAGGGATAAAGATCCAACTTTAATCCAGCTGCAAAGGGAATTAAGCACTGAGTTCGACAGGGAAGAAAGACTGCTCCATGAAACCGAGAAAAACTCATGTGACCTGCTTCTTGAAATGCTAAAACGCGACACAGATGACTTTCGAGCATGGCTGTTCGCAAGTGTGCGCACGCCTGAAGAAGTGGCAGACTGGGCATTATCGAATAACGCATGCGGTTACGAACTTCTGAAACGTTATATGAAAGAAGCTGACCTTTTGATCTGTAACTATCACCATTTTCTTGATGAAGATATCCGCACGAATGTCCTGGGATGGCTTGATAAAGGCCTCTCGGACATAATAACGATATTTGATGAAGCCCACAACATCGAATCAGCCGCGCGTTCCCATTCGTCCATGACCCTCACTGAATATACACTCAACAGGGCTCTTGATGAGATCGAATCAAATGCTGATGTTCCTATTTCATTAGATGCCGATACACTTTTAAAGGTTCTTCTTGAAACCATAAGATCGACATATAATATACTTCTTGATAAGGAGTTTGGCAAACGTGAAAGAATTGGCAAGGATTGGTATGACTTAAGAATAGCAGATCCACAAGAGCGCACAGACATGTTCAGGGCAAAACTTATGGCAGCCCTGGAAAAAGCGGGTATCAAAAAGCTTGATGACTCGATTGAACATTTGAGAAGTTTTGGGTTGAAAATTGATGCATTCTATGAAAAACAATTCAATGAAGGAAAAAGCCCTATCAAGAAAATATGCAGTAGTTTAAATACCGCAATTTTCCTTTTTGATTACGTCAAATTCTCAAACGATAAAAGCTATTATCCGATCTTGAATGTGAAGCGTCAGAATTCTGAAATCTCAGGCAGGCTTGAATTATTCACCTGCATCCCTAAAAATGTCACAGCGCCGTTATTTAATTCGGTTCATTCAGCCATACTTATGTCAGCTACGCTTGCTCCTTTTGATACCATAAAAGCTACGCTTGGGATTACCCGCGATACGCGCGAATTATCTTTCGGGATCACTTTCCCGAAGGAAAGGCGTCTTACACTAGCTGTTTCTGTTCCAGCTCTTTTTTCAAAAGATAGGGACAACCCCAGGACAAAAGAGACGATAACAAAAGTCCTTAATGATATAATTGAGCAAACTGAGGGCAACGTGATCATATTTTTCCCCAGCTTTTTTGAAGCTACCCAATACCGGAACAGGATTAACTGTGATGTACCCATATTCCTTGATGAGGTTGGGGTTTCAGCTCAGTCAATCAGGGATGAATTCTTTAAGTTGGGCGAATCCGGTAAAAAAGCCGTGCTTATTTCATATATGTGGGGAACGCTCACTGAAGGTGTTGATTATAAACATGGACGGGGAAGGACTGTTGTCATAGTAGGCGTTGGATATCCTGCCCTGAATGACAGGACGCGCGCCGTCGAATCTGCCTATGACTCTGAATTCGGGCATGGCTGGGAATATGCTATTGAAATACCGACCATCCGTAAAGTAAGGCAGGCTCTGGGTCGTGTGGTTCGTTCTCCCGGTGATTATGGGGCAAGAGTGCTGCTTGATGGGCGTTATACGTCTGTATCAGAAAAGCGTTATGGTAAATATTCTGTTTTTAAATATTTCCCGAAAGAAGAAAGCGCCGAGATCATTGATGTTGAACCTGATCGCGTCAAGTATTCATTGATGAACTTTTTTAATGATATGAGAAAAAATGCGGTAAAAACTGACGAAAAAATACAGAAAAACTAGCTAAAAATTATATTAAAAAACAGAAAAACGACTTTATGCCGTTTTTTCTGCGATTGCGAATTTTCGCATTACTTTGTTGACTTTTATTGTTACCTTATCGCCGACTTTTGTTTGCGGCACAAAGATAACAAAGCCCTCTACTCTTGCAATTCCGTCGCCTTCTTTAGCAACATCATCTATCGATACATCATAACTTTCTCCGACTTTTACCGGAGCAATTTTTTCCTGATATTCACTCAAAATTTACACATCCTTAACATTCGATCAAAAGTCCATCATGGAAAACATGACTGCAGAAATAGAATGAACTTTTTACTGCCGTAAATGCTGCTTCCAAAACAGACTTAAATCTTAAGTGGTTATTGTCTTTACATTATATTAAACTTTGCTACAAAATCCCGGAAAATAAATGAAAATCCAGCTGCGACAAATGCATATCCTTTATATAATCCATATTCTGTAATGTACTCGATGCTTCGAACACGCCTGCGTGATTTCATAATCACAAAAGATGACTGGATATTCGCTGTTGCAGATTACTGTCACGAAGACGGTATCCGCTCCATCCTGAGGTATGTCCCTGACCCGAATGGCGCAAGAGGCGTCGTAAAGAAATACCGTAAGTTGGATTTTGATGACTCTTTCGTTTTCATGAAAACGGCGCGCCCTGAATGGGTAAGCGATGTCCATATCGTGCCGTGGGATCACGTCAAAGAGATACTTGCGCCAAATGTTAAGCTGCCTTTGATAGCAAAAAGGAATGAAAAATTAAAAACAATTATCAGGTCGCTTGAAAAGTTTGTGCCTGCTGACAGGATGGGGGTGACAGGTTCTCTTCTTCCCGGCCTTGAAATTGAGTCCTCAGATATTGATTTTATTGTATATGGAAATTCCTGGTTCACTGCAAGGGATATAATAAAACGCGAAAAAGAAAAGAAAAATCCCATAACCGAAATAAGCGATGATATGTGGATCGATATTTATAAGAAACGAAAACCAGATATCCCTTTTGATGAATTCCTGGCACATGAGATAAGAAAGGGCAACAGGGGCATGGTCGGCGATACTTATTTTGACCTTCTCTATGTCCGGGATTGGACAGATTTAGCGCCATGCATGCGAGGAAAAGACCTGGGTGTAATGACCCTTGAAGCCACGGTCACAAATGCTGATTTTTCATTCGACAGCCCCGCGATATATAAGATAGATCATCCCGAAATAGATTATGTCCTGTCATATACACACACATATGCCGGGCAGGCGCTTGTTGGAGAGAGGATCGAGGCGCAGGGGATGCTTGAGATCGTCGGGAATATGAAACGTCTGGTCGTGGGGACAAAAAGAGAACCAAAAGGTGAATGGATCAGGTCGCTGACGCTGCTTGAGTCGTGATTCATCAGTCATCGGTATAAATATTGATGAGTTAGTTCTTTTTTATAACCGAGTTTGGATTCCTGACCAAGGACAGAGGCATCGCACGAAGCGCAGCGGAGTGCGGTGATTTGTCACTGCCGTGCTGCGTCCGTCTTCATGCATCCATATTTGTGTTGAAAACGGGCACGTAAGAGAGAATCAGAAATAACCTTTCCACCTAAAGTCAAAACTTTTCATCATGCGATGATTAGGGCTTTGTTAAATAAGTGCTTTCTGTTTAAAAAGTCGAAATTTTGTTTAAAAAGTAATTATGAAGATATTGGAAGATTTTTTATGGCGATTTCTTTCAAATTTTCCCAGCCATATAATTTTACAGAACCTATATATATCTTAGAATCTTTTACCCTCAATTCTAAAGCTCTTTTACTTGAGAAAGATACCACAGCAGGAAATATCTTTTCATTAGATTTTATGAATATTTGTTTTAAATTGTTAATGTGCACTCCTTCAAAACCGTCTGGATTCACCTTACATTCAAATGATTCTCCCATATCCTCATTAGCTATGTAGAAAAACACATCAACACTCTTCTGGCTCATCCATGAATCAATGCATATATAACAGCTTATATGAGACTCACAGTCGTTTCCATATTTCTTTTCTAATAGTTTGTATACTAATCTTTCCAATAGAGCGCCCCTTAAATTTGCACATTGCATTTTGTCATTGTAGATGTGCCATAAAAATATTGTATAAACTTGCAATTTCTCAGATAATTCTGGGCGAGTATATAGATTATTCAAAATTTGAATGTAGTTTGAAAATTCATGGAGATTAAATATAGAATTTATTATATTAACTATTTCTTTATATAAAAGCGTATTATCATTTAGCAATAAATCTACAACTTGATTTACTCGGTTATCCTTGTGGAAAACATCTCTATCATTTTTGGATATTATTTTTAGATTCACCAATATCCTCTCTTGGTTTCTTGAAAAGACACTCATATTTTACATTCATGTTTTTGAAAATTGGAAATAATACTTTATCCATTTCGTTAGTTATTTTAGGCAAGACTTTTTTGCGAATAAACTCGTTCATTGTGGGGGAATCTTTTTGTTCTTTTTCAATATCGAATGGCTCTTTCAGAAAGATTAATCCTTTAAATTCTGCATCAATTTCTAAATCATACTCAGCATGTGAAGGGATTGTATATAATGCATACAAATTTATTTTCCCTTTGTCTTGTTTTTGTTCAAATGCAAATTTAATTTCGGCAGGCATGGATTTTTCTTTAAGTTTTTTTTCAGATATATTTTTTTTAGATTCTTCTGATTGACCACTAATTTTTATTGCATTGATTTTTCTTAATTCAAAACTTATGTTTTCTATTTCTAAAGTTCCCATATATGACCAACTATTTTTTAATAAATTCTTTGCCCACATCTAAAAAGAATTTGTGAAATTCTTTCCTATCTTCTCTATTGCCTTTGCACTCCACTCTAAATTCGGTTACTTCCCCTCTGGATATTTTTCTTATCGAACCTATTTCACAAGCATAATCATGTTTTGCTCCTCTTAGTTCCAAGTCATCTATTCTATCGAAATATCTATACGCTATATCATACATCTCGATTTCTTTGTTCCTACCCTCAAGTAAAAGTTCTTTTTGTGATAGATTAATGACTTGTCCTAACTCCCCAAGTTTCTCAATACTGTCTGCTTCTATGCCTTCGACAGCATTTTTTAATTCTTCTAAACACTCTTCTTTTATCCAATCAATAAGAGGGTCATCTTTTAATTCAGTAATTCTTTGCTTTATTTGGTCGAGCTTTTCCTCGTCCATAAAATCAATTAAAGTTAATTGGGGAATCTTGTATTTGTTCTCTATAATTTCATTTATTGCTTTAAGATAATTTAATGCAAACCCTGAGACCAAGAATTTAGATGAAATTAAACAAATGTTTTCATGACTGTTTTTATCTAACCAAAATAATTTATCAACATCCTTAACTGTTTTTTCTGCATTTGGAAAATAAAACTTCTTTCTTTTAGCGTCAGTAATCAGTTTTTTAAGTTTTCTAGGTACTTCTGGCAATTCATCTTTTTTTAATTCTTTTGATACCAGTTCATTATTAGTCATAATCTTAATTCAAATAAGTAGTAGACATATATTAATCAATACCATATTATAGCTTTTCCTAAAAACATCATGTAATTTAATAATCTCATCTATATGCACGCCAACAATCCCTATTGCCTCTTTGACTTTTCTCTATCCATCCACGTTTATGAAATTCTTTTAGATGCTTATCAGCAGATCAGATATTATAATTTATGGACTTTTTTTTGAGTCCGTTGTATAATGTTCTCCAAACAATCCAAGGTTCATATATATTTCGTCCCCTTTTTTCTTTACTCATTTCATGCATCCTCCCGTGATAGGACTTTAGCGAAGCGGAGTCCGAGGTAGTGACTCAAAAATCGAGATTTTTTGATTCCCCCGGATAAGTCAAACGCCGGGCAAACCCAACCGCAGCAGAGCTGCGGAGTATAACGATAAAATAAAATCTATCCGGTTCATCCTGTAAATCCTGTCGATTGTTCTTTGTTTTAATAATTTGGTTTGAACCGGGAACACGGATGACACGGATCGGACGGATTTTCACGGATCCGTGCGCATCCGTGTCATCCGCGCAATCCGTGTGCTATCTCACGATTTTTCTCTTAACCGATGACGAATGAGCCCTTAATTAGATATGGTCTCTGACCTTATCAAAAATACTCTTGCTCTTTATTTTTTCACCGCTTATCTGGGCAAACTCCCGTAAAAGCTCTTTTTGCCTGTCAGTCAACTTTGTTGGGACTACCACTTTGATCTTCACTAGCTCATCCCCTTTTCCAGAATGGTAAAGGCTTGGAATTCCTTTTCCTTTAAGCCTGAATACATTTCCATTCTGGGTTCCAGGTGGTATTTTCATCTCGGCTTTTCCATCAAGTGTAGGAACGATTATTTCATCGCCAAGCGCTGCCTGTGTGAAACTTATGGTGGCTTCCATGACAATATCATTTTCATTTCGAGTGAAAATACTATGAGGCCTCACATTCATTTCCACATAAAGGTCGCCCGTGGGTCCGCCCTTCTCTCCTGCTTCCCCTTCTCCTGTTACCCGGAGCCTTGAGCCTGTATCAACACCGGGCGGAATCTTTACTTCTATTTTTCGCCTTCTCTGGACATTGCCTGAACCATGGCAGGTACTGCATGGCGAATCGATTATGACCCCGGCCCCGCGGCATGTACTGCATGTTCCTGTTGTCATGAACCTTCCAAACGGCGTATTCTGGGTCTTGTTCACCTGGCCGCTTCCATGACACGAAGAACATTTTTTAGGGGATGTTCCGGGTTTTGCCCCGCTTCCATGACATGTATCGCAGTTTTCTGTTCTTGGGACTTCCAACTCAATTGCTTTCCCGAAAGCTGCATCTTCAAGATTAATAGATAATTCATAAAGAATATCAGAACCTCTCCTTGGCCCTTCTCGCTGAGCGCCGCCCCCAAATATAATATCAAATATCCCACCTCTGCCTCTTGCTGACCCGGTCCCTCCAAAATCCCGGAAGAGATCCTCAAAGTCAACACCCTTGAAAATGTCCTCCTGTGAATATCTCATATCGATACCAGCATGACCGAACTGGTCGTACTGCTGACGTTTATTCTGATCAGATAACACAGCATATGATTCCGATATTTCCTTGAATTTCTCCTCAGCGTCCGGGGATTTGTTCTTGTCCGGGTGATACTGCATCGCTAACTTTCGATATGAAGCTTTAATATCATCTGCTGAAGCTTTCTTGTCCACTCCCAGTATTTCATAATAGTCGCGTTTAGTAGCCATAAATCAGCCTTATTACTACACTTGAATACTTTAATTTTGGCTAAGAAAAGATTTCATGATTTGTAATGGGATATAATCGCAATCTTTTTATTCTCTGGGATCATCACATCATCGTGCGATAGACAGGACAAAAAAACGGGATACTTAGTTCTGGCATTAGGATTGAAATATTCAGAATAAGAATAACGGTGGAAAGTAAAAAATGTCCCTTGAAAATGAAAAATCAACTTATTACACGTATAGTTTAAGACTTGTTCATTTATTAATAATTGCATTTATTTTTTTGATCGTTCCAGCAGGAGCGGTTGATCTGGATGCTCTCAATAATTCATGTATAACCTGTCATGAAGATGTAACCGCAAAAAAAGCTTCTGATAATTACCAGCGATGGTCTGATTCAGTACATTCAAGCTATTTTGTGACCTGTGATGCTTGCCACGGGGGAAACCCAAATGTTAATTTACAAGCAGAAGCTCATTCTTCTATGAAGAATGTCTCTGATCCGCAGAGTCCTATTTATTTTAAGAATATTCCGGAAACATGCGGAAAATGCCACGAAACAGAATTGGAGCATTTTAAGAACACAATGCATTATCAAAGATTAAGGGCTGAATCAAGCGCCCCTTCATGTGCCACCTGTCATAAGCCCCACAGCTTCAAAGTGTTAAAGGCATCAGAACTCTCACCCTTATGCAGCGTTTGTCACAATGAAAAAGACCAGGCAGCTTCGGCAAACGTTCCAGTTGATGCAAAACTTGCTCTTGAAATGGCCACAGAATTACAAAATGAAATAGTTTCGGCTAAAAATTCCATATCTGAAGCAAAGGCTAAAGGAATGGATGTTTCTTTAGCCCAGAATGATTTGGATAAGGCAATATCAGTTATGAAAGATGTTCCATCCCTATGGCATAGCTTTAACCTGAAGCATTTTGATATACAGATCCAGACCGGGATAGATTCTGCGAAAAAAGCCCAAAATAGACTGACTGTAGTTGAGCCCACTGTACCACCTGTCCCCGGAATTGGGATAGTTGTAATTCTGGGAATAATCACTACATTATACATTATTAGAAAACGGTAAAGGGATTAAAATGGATAATATATCATTAATAGATGTAATCAAGCATCGGATTTCCAAGTATAAGCTGCCAATAATAATAGTGTTGTTCGTATTGCTTTTGACAACATTAGTAATTTCAGTAAAAGTGCTGGAGATTTCAGAGAATCCCGCCTTCTGTGGTAAGAATTGCCATATAATGAGACCTTATTATGATTCCTGGAGAACTTCCTCGCATACAGATGTAAAATGTGTAGAATGCCATTATGAACCGGGTGTAATAGGTCATATAAAAGGCAAGCTCAATGGGCTTATGCAATTCTATAGTTATGAGACAACGGTTGAAGAATATGACGGAAAATTATATGCCAAAGTTATGGATAATAACTGCCTAGTATGTCATGAAGGACGCATTTTTTCACAGGATGTTCCATTAAAAAATATTCCATTCGCAGGGATCAATTTCAGTCATAAAAACCATTTGCTAAAACCAAATAGAGGTATTCAACTGACATGCACAAGCTGCCATTCTATGCTTGTTATCGGCATGAAAGAACACCAGTCAGTGTCTGATCCTTCATGTTCCCAATGTCACCCGAATATTGTACAGAATGATATAGGTCATCTTGTGGTTACAACTACAACATGTTTTACCTGCCACTTCAGGGATGTTGAATCCGACAGTTCGATATCCAGATGTCCATTGTGTCACGGACCTCCAAAAGAAATGCATAGGACTTATACGAACTTCAATCATACGAGCCATCTTGGTCGCGGAGCGGTGTGCCAGACATGCCATATAAATATTTCAGGGGGTGCAAGTGACATTGTTTCTAAGGACAAATGCAATTCATGCCATTATAATCCGGAAAGAGTGGCAAGATATGATGATTTCAATTTTGTGCATAAGAACCATGTCACAAACAACAAGATCGCATGCTACAACTGTCATTCCGATGTAAAACATTCACCCGGAATAAAGGAAAATCTTTGTGCCAACTGTCATAAAGGTGAGCATCCAAGCGATTGGTTGAATACCCATAAGTCACAGGTCCTAATAGGACAAGTTTGCAACGATTGCCATCAGCCAAAATTCTGCGCTGACTGTCATGCGACAGGAAAATCAGACCTATTGGCAAAATAAATTAAAATATTAGTCATCTCCGTAAAATTCCGGGGATGACTAACCACCATAAAGTATATCTATTGATATACCCATAAAGTAAAATATGTTTAATTGCATAAATACATGCAGTTAGCATTATGCGAATAAACTCTTAGGAGATATTTATCTTAACTTTTATAAAGTTGTATTTATGGTTCTTAATTGTTTTAAATATATATTAAAGAGGTTAGAAAGAGATAGCTATTAAGCTATTTCGTAAAAAATTTATGGAAAGTTTTAAAAATTTGGGCATTAGTGAGCCTGTTTTGAGATCGATCAAAGATGAGAAA
Source organism: Candidatus Methanoperedens sp. (assembly GCA_041648475.1). Lineage (GTDB taxonomy): Archaea > Halobacteriota > Methanosarcinia > Methanosarcinales > Methanoperedenaceae > Methanoperedens. The sequence continues at coordinate 43,896 of JBAZOV010000004.1, forward strand.
TTCGAAAGCCCCAGCGAAATACAGGAAAAATCAATTCCTTTGATCGTTGCTGGAAATGATGTTATAGCCGGGTCTGCAACAGGTTCGGGAAAAACGCTTGCGTTTGCTTCTGGTATCCTGAAGACATGCGAAAAAGGAAAGGGTATCCAGGCTTTGATCCTGACCCCCACGCGAGAACTTGCGGAGCAGGTAGCACAGGCGATATCGAAATTTTCAAAGTACAGGCCTTTAGAAGTTATTGCTGTATATGGAGGCGTAGGGATCAATCCGCAGATAAGAGGATTGCAGACCGCAGATATTGTAGTTGGAACACCCGGCAGGATCCTTGATCATGTGGAACGAAGTACTATTAAATTCGGCAGGGTAAAAACCCTTGTTCTTGATGAAGCAGACCGCATGTTAGATATGGGATTTAAGGATGATGTAGAGAGAATTATCCGGAAATGCCCGACAGAAAGGCAGACACTCTTATTCTCTGCAACAATTTCAAAAGAGGTTGTCCAGCTTTCCAAACGCTATATGAATAAACCACTTCAGGTCTCGGTTGATTCTTATGTTGACCCGAAAAAACTTATCCAGACCTTTTATGATGTTGGAGATGAACTGAAATTTTCATTACTTGTGCACCTGCTCAAAAATGAATCCTCAAATCTTGTTATGGTTTTCTGTAATACCAAACGAAATACTGACAAAGTCACAAAGAATTTGAGATCTACTGGTATAGACGCCCTCGCGATCCATGGCGGATTAACCCAGAACAGACGCAGTGATGTGTTGGGTTCATTCCATTCAGGGAAATTTTGTGTCCTTGTGTGTACTGATGTAGCTGCAAGAGGTCTTGATATACCTGGTGTATCCCATGTGTACAATTATGACATTCCACGCGAGAGCAAGGGATATATACACAGGATTGGAAGAACAGCCAGAGCCGGAGCGGAAGGTAAGGCTATAAATATACTTTCAAAAACTGATTATGATAATTTTTCAAGAGTTTTGAAAGAAAATGATGTGGAAATAACAGAAGAGACACTGCCTGCTTTCCAGAAAATCGCAATGAAAATGCCAGATAGAGGGTCGAATAAGCCTTTCATCAGAAGAGAACAAATAAGTAGCAAGCGCAGGCCTCGTACAGATAGGTCAACTCCACAAAGACGGGCAAGACGTAATTGAGTGAAAAGTCTGGAGACTTTTTATCCTTCTAAACAACGAACTAATACGAACTGAAACGAACTCCTGTATTGTGAGTTCGCATTGAGTTAGTCAGAGTTCGTTGTTAACTTTTTCATACTATTAATTAACCTAACTTTTATATCTTAACAAATTAAAATAGTTCCTTATGGGAACCGTTAGTGCAAAGAAAAGGCTTGAGATCATTGAGAAAGATGTCATCCCTTCCATGTTCGTTGGCGTACTCGCAAAGGACGATAAATGGTTGGAACATACGCTTAAGGAGACCTTGCCCCTTCTCGAAAAGCGAGCCCTTCGCCTGGCGCAGGATTGCACGAAATCCGGGGAATGCGCGCAGGATGATCCGCTTGTTGATGAAAAAAGGATCAGGACAATGTTTAAAGATACTTGCTTGAAACTTGAAAAGGAACATCTGACAAGGGAGTTAAAATCAAGATACAGTCATTAACTATATATCATGAAATTACGATTTATCCCCTATGCAGGAGCTTTCAAAGAAGAAGTTCGAAGAAGAATATTCGCAATGGATAAGCTTTGCTGCTAAAGATATTGCCTTTTCCATGAACAGGTTAAAGGCAGGCAACCTGAAAAAGATCATCAAATTCAACGAACAATATCTTGAAAAACCTGAATCCGTTTTTGGTACTTGCGGGCTTGAAACTATCAAAAAGTTAACCACACAAAATATCCTATTTCTTTCAACCGATGCCATCGTCTTCTCGCAGAGCATCTTTGCCCCTTTCCCTGGTGTTTTTGATTATGCTGTTGCCCTGAACAGGCGTTATTATATCGAAGGTTCATGGTATTCAATAATAACCCTGAACTCAACTTACCTGGAAGAAGCAAGTGAGACTATTTTAAAATATGCGCTTTTCCATGAACTCCTGCAAAAAGAGATATATGAAGAAAATATGAGGAACGGTATCCGAAAGTTTTCTCCTGAGGAAAAACGAAAAATAAGCAATGAAACATTGGAAAAAGCGATAGAAAGCTCAGGGATATCACCTGAAGAGCTAATGAAAGAAAAAGACCTTATGCTTCATATCTCATCGAATTCACCTCTTATCCCCAAACCGTTCGCTGAAACAGCGCTTTATCATTATGTTGAAAAAAACCTTGATGATCTTAAGGATTATCGAGAACAGAGCAGAACTGAAAAAGAGGATACTATCGGAAAGAAATTGAATTCTGATTTTAAGGACTGGCTGGATTTTTCCACAGAAACATACAGGAAATTCATAAAAGAAGTAGAGAAAGAATTGAACTACATGGATTACGGATATGCATGAGGTTATTAGCGATTTCTGATACACACATCGAATCAGGCTCCATCATTGAGTTACTGCCGGTTGGGCTTGTGAAATTAATAAAACAGGCTGATATCGTCATCCATGCAGGGGATTTTGTCACAAAACAGGCATATGATGATCTAAAAGGGATTTGCAGGCTTGAAGCTGTTCACGGGAACATGGATGAAGTGAAATTAAAGCATTTGCTCCCTGAGAGGAAAATTATCAAAGCTGATGGTGTTAAGATCGGAATAGTACACGAAGCAACACTTTCGATCAATGATACGACCGGCGCACGCTACATGGCAAAAGAAATGGATGTTGATGTTCTTGTATTTGGGCATATCCATAAGCCAGTGATAGAAAAAAGTGATGTCCTTCTTGTTTGTCCGGGAAGCCCCACAGCGCCAAGATTATCCGAACCAGGGGCAGTCGAACTGGATATCCAGGATGGAGAAATTACCGTAAGAGTAATCGCATTTGAAGGGAAACGGTGTTCATCAATTGAATGCATGAAGGAATTCCATGCGGCATCATTACGAAAAGATTAGAAAGAATTTATCCTTGCAGCCTTTATCAATTCCCCTGTTATTTCAGGCAATTTATCACCCAGCTTCCTGGGTTTTCTGGGTTTGCAGTTTTCAAGAGCATACGCAAAGATAATCGGGATGCCAACCGTTGCGTCAAGATATGGTACAACATTTCCCTCTCCGGCTTTGGGTATCTTCCCCCAGGATTTGCCTTCGTTTATAGTGGCTCCTGACAGCCCTCCCGTATCCGGGCGGTCAACCGTCACCTGTACAACATAATTCTCACCAGGACAATCCATCCCGATTATCTGTGATATCATGGGACCTGTTTGCTGAAGGAAATTCTTGGGAACGCCGCCGCCCACTTCAAGGACACCGCGGGAAATATCGTTTATCATGCTGTCATGAACGATGGCAGCGCTTTCAAGGACGTCCATAGTGGGGGACGGATCGATAAAATCAGCAGGATCAAGATCTGTTAAAACTGAATTTGCATTAGCAAGGATCGGCAGATAACTTGTACACATCCCGACAGATGAGTCCGCAAAACTGGGGACAAAAACGGGAACCTTATTTTTTGATGCACAGGCGATGAATGACTTTTCAGGGTGATTGGCAGTCTCTAAAATTCCTTCTCCAAGAACCTTATAATAATGGGCTGTTGAGAATTTTTCAGGGAATTTATTGTTTTGCGCAGCTTTCTTTGTAAGCGTCTGGATGATCTTATCCTGGGCAATAATAGTTTTTTGCATATCTATATAAACATCATAAATGCGAACGACATTATGTTCTGCAAGTTCGTTATCGTCAGCACAATAATCTCCCTGGTGAACTGGAAGTTTATAAGCAAAGTGCATATCGTGATAAGTGTTTGCGCCAGTTGTAACGATCCAGTCAATAAAACCTTTCTCAATCATTTTGATGATCCCGCCTCCCATACCCACAGGGGTCATAGCTCCCGCCAGCGTTAAACATACTGTTGAGTTTTCATCGATCATGGACTTGAAAAGATGACAAGCCTGCGCAAGTCGTTTGGCATTATAACCCATACCGTCAAAAATCTCATCTACGAGTTGGGTAACGGACATTTTATCAGTAATTTCGATTGGCGAGATCTTTTTCCCATTCCAGTAATCATGTTTATTGTGTTGCATTTGGACACCCCTGTCGATACTATACTTTTACTTTTATATCAAAGCTTTTTCAAATCTTTAAAATCCATTATAGTGGATATCGGGTAAGTGCTGACATTAATTCCGCTTTCCTCAACCGCTGCCATGATATTTGTCCCGGCATATACCACGACCCCTACTTTTCCGGACTCAACCGGGGCATTGAGCACCGATTTTCCGGATTCTCCGATCTGCGTAACATCAGCTATCCCCATGCTCATCGCAGATTTCAGAATATTTTCAGCCTCCACAACAGATGATTCAGGGATCTCGCGCAGGTTTGCAAGAAGCATTCCTGAACCCGTTTCCACTGCGTCAAGAACTCTTGTCATTTTCTTTGAGATGAATATCTTCATAGGATCGATAGAAGTGCCATTATAAACAATAATATCCTCAAAACCTGTTGGTTTCCTTTTTTTCACTTCCAGTAATCCGCCATATTTCGGAGTGACAGGAATACCGCTCTTTAGCAGTATCCCATCGATAGTTATGCTGCACATGGTAGCTATCCCGATTTTACCTTCGGGGATATTAAGATCAGAAAAAGAAGTCCCCTCCTCCATTATTTTGATATATGGGCTGAAAGAATAGCCCTCATTTATAACATGGCGCATTATTTCCACAGTTTCATCAAGGTCTTTCTTGTCGATGATGGAAGTGTTTATGATCACATTTCCCTGCCTCGTCTTGAGATCAAAAGTAGTATCATAGATTAGTTTTTCAATTCTTGTGATTATGAAACCCATCCTGTCACCCACAAGCGCATTTTCAAGTTCTTTTTTCCCGCGCTCTGTGATGATCCGTCCATCGTAGCCCTGACGTTTGGTTAGACCCCGTTCATCAAGAATTCGGAGGTGATAACGGACACCCCTTTCGCCAATGGGATATCCGCGTTCATTCATTTTGTCGGCTATCAGCCGCGCGCCTATAGGCTCCTTGTTTTCATAGAGTATCCGCAGTATCTCTATGAGCTTTCGTTGAACCATTGAGTCTATAGTTGTCGTATTCATTTTGTGTTTATACCTTTGCGCTTAGATCAGGTTCAGGTAACGCTTGATTTCCCAGTCATGCACGCTTATTCTATATGCGTCCCATTCGGCTCTTCCGAGTCTCATGAAATCTTCGTAAACATGTTCGCCAAGTGCTTTCTTGACAATGCTGTCTGTTTCTAGATTATCCAGTGCTTCCTTAAGGCTTCCTGGCAATGATTCTATTCCATGCTCCTTCCTTTGCGCATCATCCAGGTGGAAGAGGTTAAGCGTGGTTGGCTCTCCAGGATCGATCTTGTTCTCTACACCGTCAAGACCAGCCATAAGGATAACGGCGAATGACAGGTATGGATTGCATGCCGGGTCAGGGCTTCTTAGCTCAACTCTTGTGCTTGAGCCTCTTGCTGCAGGAATGCGTATCATGGATGAGCGATTCGCGCCAGACCATGCAATGTATACAGGAGCCTCGTATCCCGGAACAATTCTCTTATAGCTGTTCACGATAGGATTTGTGACTGCTGTGAATGATTTTACGTGTTTCTTCAAGCCGCCTACGAAATATCGCAGTGTATCGCTTACTTGCATGTCCTTTGATTCATCATAGAAAGCATTCTTTCCATTCTTAAAGAGCGAGATATTTGTGTGCATACCTGAGCCGTTTATGCCAAATATCGGTTTTGGCATGAAAGAGGCATGTAAGCCGTGCTTTTGCGCTATGGTCTTTGTGACGAACTTGAATGTGATAACATTATCTGCCGTCCTTAATGCATCACCATATTTGAAGTCGATCTCATGCTGCCCTATTGAAACTTCGTGGTGGGAAGCTTCAATATTGAAACCCATTTTCTCAAGGTTATTCACGATCTCCTGGCGTATTTCTTCAGCCTGGTCAAAGGGTGGGAAATCGAAATATCCTGCCATATCGTGGGGGATTGGTACATCTTTATCGTCTTTTCGTTCGAATGATACCTTTCCATCTTTCATGTTGAAGAAAAAGAATTCAAGTTCAGGACCATTGTTCATTTCATAACCGCGCTTTTTCGCTTCCGCTATCGCTCTTTTCAGGACGTAACGCGGGTCGCCTTCGAAGTGTGCGCCATCTGGCCTGTGGACATCGCATATTAACCTGGCAACTTTGCCGCCGCAAACGTCCCATGGAAGAATACAGTAAGTATTATAGTCTGGTTTCAGGATCATGTCGGATTCTTCTATCCTGACAAAACCTTCGATGGAGGAACCGTCAAATGCTATTCCTGTCGTCAGGGCTTTTTCTGCCTGCGATACGGGAATACCCACGTTCTTGACGTTTCCGCCGATATCTACAAATTGCAGTCTTAAGAACCTGACCTCGTTCTTTGCTATATCATCTAATATGTATTGTTTTGTAAATTCCATATATATATCTCCGATCTTTTTGACTTTATTACTATTTGTTATTATAAATCATTATGTGTAATTGAGAGAGACTTTTTATCTATTCCGCGTTGCCAATTATGTTTTTCACAAACATTTGATCCTGGAAACATATCCGTTATCGGTTTTGCCATTATCTTTTCTCCTTTGATATTTAGATCCCGACATACCCCACATCTGGTTTTTTAGATTCACTTTCAATGAATCAACGTTTACAATATATTACCCAACTTGAGAGATAACTCAAATGAGGGATATGTGAGACCGACTATAGGCTACCGTTTGCAGACTTAAATAGTTTTCGGTGAGAGATTTTAGAATTTCGAGTGTTTTATGAAATTTTCCGGATGAATTATACAAAAATGAGCTTTGCACCTGCAATTACAAGGACAACCGCAAGCAGACGGTAGAGGGTTGTATTTACAAATCGTCGGCTACCAAGACTGGAGCCAATTATACCACCAAGCACTGCTGCAATTGCCCAGGGATAGACAGATTCAGGCAGGAATTTCACACTTGAAAGATGCCCCGAAATTCCAGCTATGGAGTTCACAAGGATAAAAGCGGCAGAAACCCCGGCAGTCTGCTTTGTTTTGGCCCAGCCCATAAACAGGAGGAGAGGACTTAAGAATATACCGCCTCCCACACCTATCGCTCCGGATAATAGTCCAATCCCGGCACCGAAAAGCATAGCCTTGGGAACCGGAACTGGCTTTGCCGAATCTGTAGCTTCCAGGTGCTTGAATTGAAACAGCCGATATGCTGCGAACAACAGGATTAAACCAAGGATTTGCTTATAGACAGAACCCGGAAGCGATAAAGCACCTCCGATAAACGCAAATGGGATAGAACTCACAGCAAATGGCCAGAAGATCCTCCACGAGAAATACCCAGCCCTGAAGAAATGCCATGTGGCTATGATCGCTACAAGAATGTTCAGCACGAGAGCCGTTGGCTTCATAACATCAGGAGCAAGACCGAATAATGCCATTACGGCCAGATACCCTGAAGCACCGGCGTGGCCCACCGAGGAATAGAGCAACCCTGCTGCAAATATCAATAGTGCAATAAAAAAGGTGTCTTCCATAACTTAATATTCTTAATGGGGCGTCCCAAACTCACGTTCCATATTATCCAGTATTAAATTCAATGTTCTATTCATTTCATGGACATTTTCCATCTTTGAAATAATTTCATCCGGCGCCTGAATGTATTTCCCATCCACAAGCTCATCACTGCAATTCTGTAACATGAGATCGATGCTCTTTTTTGAGTATTCAAGATGGCACTGCAATCCTATTGCCCGCCCAAATTCAAACGCCTGGTTCGTGCATCCCTCACTTTGCGCGATCCTTGCCGCTCCATGAGGTATTTTAAAAGTATCGCCGTGCCAGTGAAATGCAGTAAATGTGTCGGGAAGGCTGCTGAATATCGAAGAGTCTCTCGCTTCCCTGGTCAAAGAGACGGGGAACCATCCGATCTCCTTGTATTGGTTCTTGCTGACCTTGCCTCCGAGGACATCTGCGATCAGCTGGGAGCCGAGACAGACCCCAAGGAGGATTTTCTTGCTTTCAATAGCTTTGGAGATAAATTCTTTTTCTTTCTTAAGCCAGGGGAACTTATCTTCTTCGTAGATGTTCATTGACCCGCCCATTATGACCAGCCAGTCAAATTCTCTGGTTTCGGGGAGTTCGTCGTTATTGAAGAGAAGGGTTCTTGAAATGCTGTGTCCTTTGTTCTTTGCCCATACTTCGATGATTCCTAAACCTTCAAACGGTTCATGCTGTAATGAATGAATTCTCATGAATATCCCGATTTTTTTCCAGTAATAGTCTCTATCTCAACCTTAATAATTGTTACAGTATCAATAAATTTTTTTAGGAATTCATAAGAACTGTCTGAATAATGTTCAATTATGATATTCAAAGCTTTTATTTTTTCATCAAAATCATGAATAAAAAAAGCTTTGCCAAATCCGATAACACATGAATATTTTATATCCCAATCACATGGGTTTTCAGATATCAATAATCCACTATAAATATCAAATTCAAAAGATATATTATTATTTTTCTTAATGATATCTATTTTTTTGCCTTCATTGGCAGAATGAAAATACAGGCAATTATCCTTATAACCAAAACAAACAGGAACAATATATGGAGAATTGTTTTCACAAAGAGCGATCCTGCAAACTTTAGATTTGCCTATAATGGATTCTATTTCCTTAATATTTTTGATTTCTTTATCTTTGCGTCTCATAATTAAACCTGTATGTATGCAACAAATCATCCGCTCTTATAATGCCTATTTTCTCTCCATTTTCGATCACGCCTAAGTATGATGCTTTACAGTGCTCAAACATTACGATCGCATCAAGTATCCATTTATCCGAGTCGATCGTAAGCTTGGGTGAGTGCATGATTTCATCTACTGGAATATCAAGTTCGTCTCTTTCTGCTACGGTATTCATAATATCTTCCACAGAAATAATGCCTGCAAGCCTGCCGTTTTTGCTGACAAGCACACTTGTGATCTTGTTTGCCTTCATGAGCTTTGCAGCTTCATTGAGTTGTGTCGCGGTGGAAATGACCACCGGATTTGGAAGGAGGATGTGGCTTATTTTGGACATAGTTATTTTGCCTCGTTCAGTTTGAATAGAACACGCATGACAAGGATCAGACGGATTTTCACGGATCCGTGTGCATCCGTGTCATCCGTGAAATCCGTGTTCCATCGTCGGGTTTTTTCACCTCGCCTTCGGTTCGCACACAATATTCTTTTTCGGGCACCCTCGCGCGCAAGCGCCGCAGCCTATGCAGTTCTCAGGATGCGCCACTGTCATGACCTTGGCGCCGCAGAGGTCATCGGCATTTGGATGATCGATGTACTCGAACACCCCGCGCCCACAGATTTTGAAACATTTTCCACAGCATCCGCAGTCGTTTATATTGCTTCGTACCACAAAAGCGGGAGTCCAGCTCCCGCCTGATGCTGTTATTCCGGTTACGTATTCCATATTTTCACCTCACTGGTGCAGCTTATTAGGATCATATTTATGTCCCAGGATCGCGTTCGTCATCTGGTCAAGCAGGTATATCGAACCGTTGTAGCCCATGATGGAATAGCGATACACGCCCACGCGGTCATATACGGGGAACCCGAAGCGCACAAGTGGAACGCCCTCATCAGCTGCCACATCCGCACCCTTGGAGTTGCCAAGTATCAGTTCTGCTCCATTGGTTTTTACAACCTCGTGGAATTCATACAGATCTGTACCTTCAAGGATCTGAGTATCTGTCCTGTATTCGGTATTTATAGCCTTTATATCAGGTGCAAAGTCCTTATGCTTCGTTGCGGTCATGGCAACCGTGGGGTTCATCCCGGCTTCAGCGCAGAACCTGACGATAGCTGATACAAGATCAGGGTCGCCGAAAATCGCAACCTTTTTTCCATACATATAGTGGTGCACGTCCACCAAGCTGTCTATCAGGCGCCCGCGCTCCTTTATGATCTCATCAGGGATCATTGCACCGCTTAACTTGCAGATATTCTGCACGAACCTGTCCGTGTTGATGACTCCGATGGGAGCAGCATCAAGCATAGAAGGCACGTTGAACTTGTTCTTGAGATACGTAGCTGCCAATCCTGCTGTCCTGCATATCGCTATTGTGCCCAGTGAGTTTGCAGAATCTGCGATGTCGGCAAGACTTGTCCCCCCTTCAGGTAGTGCGGATTTGTGCCCTCCTGGCAATATGGGACTATCAAGGGTTTCGGAGATATCTGAAAGGAATATGCTTTGCACATTCATTAAGCGCAGCATGTTCTTTATCTCCCTGATATCACCAGGATTGATTATTCCCGTGATAATGTTTATTTTGTTATTTGGCTCACCCTTTACTGCCATTGTTTCCACAAGCGTCTTAAGGGCATTATCATATCCTGTGAGATGTGTACCAACATAGCTTGGTGTGGACGCCGGGAATATCCTCATCGCATCACCAGGGGTAAGTGCGTTCTTGGATATCAGTTTCACATCGTCGCCTATTGTCTCACTCATGCAAGTGGTACAAATACCAATAGCAGCCGGATTCAGCCTGGACTTGACGTTTTTTATAGCTTCTGTCAGGTTCTTGGCTCCGCCATATACCGCAGCATCCTCGGCAAGCGATGAAACTGCAACTTCGGCTGATTCCCTGAAATGGCGCGCGATATTGTAGCGGGGATATGTGCTGCATCCCTGGGAACCATGCACCAGCGGGACGCAGCCGTGAACTCCCATATACGCAAGTATTGCACCCATTGGCTGACACATCTTGGGCGGATTAATTGTAACGCTTCGAGTTTTACGAACCGTCTTGATAGGTTCAGAACTCTCACTCATCAAAGCCATTTACGTCACCTCCAGGGGAAGGTTGATGAACTTCCACACAGGGCTGTTTACTGCAACATCAATATCCTTTGCGAAATTCACGAATCCCTCAAAGCCTGCATACGGTCCTTCTTCGTAGGAATGACCGTTGATAAAGGGAATGCCAAGCTTGTAGGTCAGGTATTTCTCCTTCAAGCCTCCGATAAAGAAATCAGGTTTGAGCTTGACCAGGTATTCCTCGATCTCAAGAGCATTTGGATTGTCTATACAGATATGTCCGGGCTTTGCTTTCTCCATTATTTTTTCATAATCGTCCTTGTGACCGAATGTCGTTGCCGTCAGGATCGTTTCGATGCCCAGCTCCCGCATAGGCCCCATCCAGTGCCAGGCTCGCGGCGCTCCCTGGTATATGAAGCACTTCTTGCCATCGAGTTTCTTTCGATAGTGATCGATCATGGGCTGGTACTTTGCAAGCTCTTCTGCTATCACTTTTTCTGCATTCGCTTCAAGGTGGAAGAACTTCCCAACATCACGAAGCGCCTGTGCAGTCTGCTCCATTCCAAACAGGGATACATTGATATATGGGACACCGTATTTTTCCTGGATCATCTTCGCTATGTAGGTGGATGATCTCTGGCACTGCACGATATTCAACTTTGCCCTGTGCATGATTGGAATATCATTATAGGATGCGTTCCCGGTAAATACGGAAAGTACCCGCACACCCATCCTTTCAAAAAGCGGCTTGACTATCCAGGCATCACCGTCAATGTTGAATTCACCGACAATGCACATATCGTACGGAGTTGTCTCCTCAGGTTCCGCTGTCCCGACCACTTTTTCAAACAGCGTGCGGTTGGCTATGTGGTGGCCGAGGGACTGGCTTACACCACGGAAGCCCTCGCAGTGGAATGGTATTACTGGAATTCCTATCTTTTCCTGCGCCTGCTTGCATATAGCGTCTGTATCATCACCTATCAGCCCGACAACGCATGTGGAATATACGAACACGGCCTTCCCTTCAGGGAACAATTCATAGGATTCAATTATTGAGTTGTAGAGCTTTTTTGCTCCCCCAAATATTACATTTTCATCTGTCAGGTCGGTACTGAAGCAGTACTTCCTGTGCAGCTTCGTATCAGAGAGGTTTCTGCGCGTGCCCCATGTATAGTAGGCACAGCCAATTGGCCCATGTACAAGCTGGATAGCATCCTTTACAGGACCTCCAACCACTCCCCTGCAACCTGCGAACGTGCAGCCGCGCTCGGTCATGTCTCCTGGAACTGTCTGGACATTGCACATGGGCAACACTATGTTCTCAGGGTCATGACATACGATATGCGGCTTACGCTGCGGTATTGATATGTCGCATTCCGGTAATATTGTTGTCATTTTTTTTTCTCCTTTTTTATTTAATAAAATCAACCACAAAGGACACAGAGTTCACAGAAAGATGTTGTTTTTCTCTGTGTCCTCTGTGCGCTCTGTGGTTTTTTAATAGTTGATCGATATCTACTTTATTGCCTGTTCTCCACTTTCTCCTGTTCTCACTCTAACTGCATCTTCCACAGGGCATACGAAGATCTTGCCGTCACCGATGTGACCGCTCTGGTTTGTCCTGATAATGGTCTCAACCACTTTTGGTACATCCTCATCCTCGACCACTGTTGAGATCATCCGTTTAGGGATAAAGCGCATGCTAACGCCTGTATTTTTCTCTTCCATATCCATTAATGCAGGATCAAGTTCATAATTCCAGCCAGGGTGTCCTTTCTGTTTGCCCCTTCCTTCCACGCTTACCATTGTAAGCGCTGGAACACCTATTCCCAGGAGACCTGCCTTGGTCTCCTGCAAATTGTGCCTTCGGATTATGGCGATAACTTCCTTCATGATTTCACCTATAATCCTGAGGCGCCTGTCCTCACGGTGTATGCCTCTGAAACATCGGTCACGAATATCTTGCCGTCGCCGATATTGCCGGTGCGGGCACTGTTCTGGATGACCTTTATCGCTTTCTGGACATCCGTATCCTCAACGACAAGCATCAGCATTACTTTGGGCAGTTCATCGTAACATACTGTCCCTACCCTGATACCCTTCTGCTTGCCGCGCCCGAAAACGTTCATCTTGGTGAGGGAAATAAACCCCTCTTTTTCCAGGTGCTCTACAACTTTATCTTCCTTGTTTGGCCTGATTATTGCACGTATCATCTTCATGTTATCACTTCTCCACAATACCGAATTGTACCATCATGTCCTCAAGCTCCTGCATCGCCATGGGCTTTGGTATCACGAAATTCGTGTTCCCAATGATGTTTTTCGCAAGCGACCTGTAAACCTCAGCCTGCTTGCATGTGGGATCAAAATCTATGACGGTCTTGCGGTTGATCTCTGCCCGCTGCACAATATTATCCCGCGGCACGAACTGGATCAAATGTGAACCGATCTTTTTTGCGAATTCGGTCAGAAGTTCAAGTTCATTATCCACATTACGGGAATTGCATATTATGCCGCCAAGACGAGCATCGCCGTTCTCTGCGAATCTCACTATGGCCTTGCAGAGGTTGTTTGCAGCATAGAGCGCCATGAGTTCCCCGCTTGCCACGATGTATATTTCTTTGGCGTAACCTTCCCGTATGGGCATAGCAAAGCCTCCGCATACTACGTCACCGAGCACATCATAGAAGACGAAATCGAAGTCTTCATTATAAGCTCCGAGCTCCTCAAGCAGTTTTATTGCCGTGATAACTCCTCTTCCGGCACAGCCCACGCCTGGTTCTGGACCTCCTGCTTCGACGCACTTTATCCCGCCAAAGCCAGTGTGCTGGATAACATCAAGAGTTACGCCGCCCGGTCCGTTGTCGCGCATGGTGTCAAGCACTGTTGCCTGCACTTTTCCCCATAGGAGCATCCTTGTTGAATCTGCCTTGGGGTCACATCCTATCTGCATTACGCGCTTTCCGATCGAAGCAAGCGCAGCGGTAAGGTTCTGGGTTGTTGTGGACTTACCGATCCCGCCTTTTCCGTATATTGCTATTTGTCTCATTAATCCTCCTTTAAGGTAAACGACAGCCTACTGGAGATTTAATAATATTTAAAGATTTTCAGTATAAAAATTAAGTGTATGTTTTGGAATCCACTTCACTCAAGATCCATATGCATTTCAGCAGGCATAGTTAGGGGGCAAAAGAGAACTTAAAAAATAAAAACATCTAAAAAAATGGACGCAAATAACCAGATATTTAAATGCGTCCTATTTTTTCATTCATCCATCAAGAAACATTTCCTCTATGGCAACTGCACCCCTGCCGCAGTCAGTACATGATGCCACAGCCATCCCTTGAATAAATTCTGCACTTGTCAATAAGATCTCATGCTTACAGTTTGGACATTTGTAATGTTTATCTGATATTCTTCTCATATTACTTTCCTGCCAGTAAACGGCAATCTACTGAACATCTAATAGTATATAAGTATAACTCAATTATTAGAAATATTTATATACTATTAAATCTACACTAACTGACCGTATGCCGTGGTAAAAAGGCAACAAAAATTCGAGGTGATATGAAGTGTACAAAAAATTAGGAAATATAAGATGCGCTGGTTTAATCGCAGCAGTCTTTTTAATATTAGCAATGCCTGCTTTAGCCGATGACGCAGGAGCGATCAATTCAGGAGATACAGCATGGGTACTTGTTTCGGCTGCCCTTGTTATGTTAATGACACCTGCGCTGGGGCTTTTTTATGGCGGGATGGTCAGGAGAAAGAATGTCCTGGCGATCATTATGCAAAGCTTCATAATTCTGGCTCTTATAAGCATCCAGTGGGTGCTTTTTGGATACAGTCTTGCATTTGGCCCGGATACGGGAAGAGGATTGATCGGCGGTCTTGAATGGATTGGACTTAACGGTGTGGGAGCGGCGCCTAACCCTGATTATGCAGCAACAATACCTGCGTCGGTATTCATGATATTCCAGATGATGTTTGCTGTGATCACACCAGCATTGATAACGGGAGCCTTTGCCGACAGGATGAAATTCAGCACAATGATGGTTTTCAGTGTTCTCTGGGCAACTCTTATCTATGACCCGGTGGCACACTGGGTATGGGGCATGGGTGGATGGATACGCACACTTGGCGCCCTGGACTTTGCCGGCGGCACTGTCGTTCATATTACTGCTGGTGTTTCAGCTTTTGCCGCCGCGATAATCATAGGAAGGCGGCTCGGTTATGGAAAAGAAGACATGGCGCCGCACAATGTGACTATGACTATAACCGGCGGCGCCCTGCTATGGTTTGGCTGGTTCGGTTTCAACGCCGGGAGCGCCCTTGCAGCAAACGGGCTTGCAGCTAGCGCTTTCATTGTAACGAACACTGCTGCGGCTGCAGCGGCTCTTACATGGACAATCGTAAGCTGGATGCATGGAGGAAAACCCAACACGCTTGGCATCGTGACAGGAGCTGTCGCGGGTCTTGTGGCAATAACCCCGGCTTCGGGTTTTGTTGGGCCAGTCCCTGCAATAATAATCGGCATAGGAGCAGGAATATTCTGTTACTTTGCGATGCATCTGCGCTCCAGGAAAACAAACGTTGATGATTCACTTGATGTCATGGCATGCCATGGCGTAGGTGGAACATGGGGGGCAATAGCAACAGGAATCTTTGCATCCTTAGCGGTTAACTCTGCAGGAGCAGACGGGCTTATTTACGGAAATGCCGGTCTTGTTGTGAAGCAGTTGATAGCGATCGTGGCTGTAATGGCATATTCCCTCATAGGGACTGCAATAATACTGAAGGTTCTTGATGCAACAATGGGCCTGAGAGTAAAGGATGAAGAAGAAATAGAGGGCCTTGACATTTCCCAGCATGGCGAGAAGGCATATTTGTGAGGAGATGATGAAGATGCATGAGATTTCAAACCATAATCTGGAGAATATATCAATAAGTGAATTTTTCAGGTACAGGACAGAATACGGTGAATTGCAATGCCACAGGCTGAAAATGCCCGAAGGTACGGCAGGAGAACTTTTAATAAAAGTCCTCAATGATGAAAAAACACTTTCCATAGAAGAAGTTTTCGTTTCCAGGAAATTCAGAAATTCTGGTCTTGGAAGCAGGCTGCTTTCATTTGCAGAGAAGACCGCAAGCACTTTAGGATTTCGATATGTTGAATTAAGGCCATTTTCAACCGATCCCCTTGTATCCGACATCAAATTGAAGGAATGGTACATGAAAAGAGGCTACCGGCCTGATGGAGGAAAGATGTATAAGAGAATAAATAATGGAAATTTCGAGGTGACATCATGAAAAAGATAGAAGCCATAATAAGACCGGAAAAACTCGGTGAAATAAAGAACGCGCTTGCCACTGCAGGATTCATAGGACTTACGATTTATGAAGTAAAAGGAAGAGGCAGGCAAAAGGGCATTATGCTTTCATACAGGACAAGCGAGTACAGAGTTGACCTTCTCCCGAAGACAAAAATTGAGCTTGTCGTGGATGATAAGGATGTCGAAAAAGCAGTTGGAATTATATGCGACACCGGAAAAACCGGGAACATAGGTGATGGCAAGATATTCATCCTCCCGGTTGAAGAAGTGATCCGTGTCAGGACGGGCGAAAGAGGAACGGGATCGATTTGAAGTACGCTTAAGAGATGGACCTTTTGTACGCCCCATCTCTTTTGAAGGGATTGAATTTCTGGATTTCCATTTTCTCCCTGGGCTCCAGTCCATCATCATCTAAATATTCTTAGGTCGCGCCCCAAACTCACGTTCCATATTATCCAGAATCAAATTCAATGTTTTATTCATTTCAGAGACATTTGCGATCTTTGAAATAATTTCATCTGGCATCTGTATGTATTTTCCATCCACAAGCTCATCACTGCAATTTTGCAACATGAGATCGATGCTCTTTTTTGAGTATTCAAGATGGAATTGCAATCCTATAGCGCGCCCACATTCAAACGCCTGGTTCGCGCATCCTTCACTTTGTGCGAGTCGTTTTGTCCCTGGTGGTATTTTAAACGTGTCACCATGCCAGTGAAATGCAGAAAATGTGCCGGGGAGACTGCTAAATATTGATGAGTCTCTCGCCTCTCTGGTTAAAGATACAGGGAACCATCCGATCTCTTTGAATTGGTTCTTACTGACCTTGCCTCCGAGGACATCTGCGATAAGCTGGGAGCCAAGACATACTCCAAGAAGGATTTTATTAGCTGCAATAGCTTTGGCAATAAATTCTTTTTCTTTCTTAAGCCAGGGGAACTTCTCTTCTTCGTAGATGTTCATTGACCCCCCCATTATGACCAGCCAGTCAAAGCTGCTGATATCGGGGAGTTCTTCGTTGTTGAAAAGATGTGTTCTTGTGATGCTGTGGCCTCTGTTCTTTGCCCATACTTCAATGTTTCCTAAACCTTCAAATGGTTCGTGTTCAAGTGAATGAATTCTCATGATATGCCTGTAGCAATTCGAATAACAGTGCAATGCTTATGCAAATCCCTTTTTTTTGCAAGGAATGTCGCATAATTAAGAAGTAAAATAAGGATAAGCTGAATTGAAAGATTGATTAATGGAAGTTTTATCACATTGAATCCCCTTATTCAACTTATTATTATTATTATTTTTATTATTAATACTACCCTATATACCTTAAATCCTCATCTGTTGAAGAAGGAGTCTGCCCCTGTTCCATTTCACGAAGTTTCGCAACAATCTTTTCCATCTCAGATGCCCGCTCTTCAAGAGCCGACATATCAACTTCGATCTCCAGGATCTTGCACAAAACCTTAAGCACAGCCTGTGCGCTCTTTGGGTCAACGAGATATCCTGATGTGACGCCCATGAGGCAAGCCGCATCAATACCGCGCAATTCTCCCAGGCCAAGGATCAATCCAGAAGCTCCGACAATTCCGCCGCCGGGTTCATTAGGCCTGAATTCTACGCCATATCCTTTTAATTCCTTCACAAGCTTAATATTATTCGCAGCTCCAAGGACGGTCTCTGTCTCTACAAGCTGCCCAACACCATAGCCCCCAAGCGCATAGATCCGCTCTACTTTGAATTCTTCAGCTATATCCAGAAATACGCCGGTCAATTCGTAATGTCCTTCGTTCGTAGTGCTCTGGTGGTCTCCGACAAGGATCAAAATGTCGTTCTTACCTTTTTTTGATTTATAAGCATATAACTCGTTCCTTACAAGCCTGGTGGTCCCGTCTTCTAATACGATGACCTGAGGAGGCAAATATGGAGAATAAATTTCCATTATCTTTTTAGCGCCAAGTTCATCGACCATATGCTCTGCAACGAGCTTCCCAACATGTCCGACACCTGGAAGTCCTTCAATAAGTATGGGATTTTTCAATCGGGGTTTCTTTGATCTTAAGATAGTTGTCTTTATCATGATACTGTTTTCCTGGTAATACGCCTGTATTTTCCGTATCGGTCTTCAAGAGAAAATCGTGCCGGTCGTGAGTATCTGGTCGTAGAGCCACATAACGGGCAAATTTCCTTTAGCGTATATCTCCCACATACGCATTTTCTGATCTTAGAAACCATAGGTTTTTCTTTTATTATCCGGCTTTGTGTTCATTATGCCTGAAGAATTCACCATGTCCGCCATCTTTTTCGATGATCTTTATGGCAGATTGCGCCGCGTTCTTAAGAACAGCTTCAGCTTTCTTATAATCAGGAGCTATTACATGTATCCGATATCTTGGCGCGCCTACATATAAAATATCTACATTGATATCCTCACTCTCCACTTTATTTGCCGCTGCAAGCGCTTTACGTATATGTTCTATGCCATCCGGAAGGTAGCAGTTTAGGTCTATAAAACCCGATATATCGACCTGCGGTTTTTTCAGGTTTTCGTTTGCAACTTTTGTCAGGACATCTGCAATATCATTAGCTACGCCGATCTTTGTAAGTACGGATTTGTCTTCAAATCTTGATTTTTGAAATGCGGCATAGACACTGCCGAATTTTTCATAGAACAAATCGGTTAATTTGGGAAGATCTTCCGGTTTCATTTTAGTGGTCTTTGCCACATACTCGATCCATTTCTCTGCTTTTTGCTCGTTCTTCCATTCCTGGATCTTTTCACGGCGCTGGTGTTCATTGACATCTTTGAGAGAAAGGTCGATATGATGCTTGGCTGTATCCACGAACAGCACTTTGCATACAATCTTCTGTCCTTCCCTCACATGGTCACGAATGTATTTTACCCAACCTGATGCCACATCAGAGATATGGATCAAACCTTCCTTATTTCCATATTCATCAAGTTCAACGAAAGCGCCAAAATCAGTGACTCTTTTTACACTGCATACGACATTGTCATCTGCTTCGGGCCATCCGCTTCTTTCCATCACTCAAGGACCTCGACGATCTGTGTTTTTATGAATGCTTTTCCGCCTGTGGGCTCAGAAAGTGTTCTTCCGCAAACAAGACAGGTTACGGTTGTGCTTGCGCATCCGAAAACTACCTGCTCATTTTCACAGTCATTGCATTTTACTTTTAAGAATCTGCTTTTTGGTTCCATTTTAAGACTCCACTATTTCGAATTTACCCGATCTGAAGCATTTGGGTTTCTGGTGTGCTTTCTTGCACGTTGTACATCTGTATCTCAGGTTAATGCGCTTTGTGGGCTTATCTCCACCCGGGACTTTTGAGAATTTGCCTGAATTTCCGATCCCTGTGTGTCTGTACTTTTGCCTCACTATTCTTGTTAATGTCGAAGCTTGTCCCTTTTTTACTCTTTCCACTACATGGGGTGTATGGGTCCTGCACGAAGGACAATATGTATTAAATTTCTTGGGTATTTTCATTAGAATCACCTATTAACCATAATCTGAATGGCTGCTTTGCGATTGATCAATGCTTTAGCATTTATGGTCGATAAAACAGCAACATCCTCTTTTGCCAGGGTATAATTGCGTCCATCGACTCCAACGAATGTTGGAATGTCTTTTAGCAAACGCACGAGTATGTACTCTTTACTTATATCCTTTTTGTCTTCCACAGGGATTTCTTTTGTGGTATTGTCCTTGATTTCATGAATTTGTGGATTATCTTCAACACGTTTTTCCTGGAATTGCTCAATAGCTTCTACAGGTTTTTCCTTTCTGTATATCCTGTTGACCACTTCTCCTCTCCACTCTGTCATCAGTTCAACGAGTTGATCATAGAACTTGCGTTCCTCCTGCGTCATTGAATCAATGTTCCTGTTTTCTTTTGTCCTCGTGGGCGCATGGAGTGATATTTCCGCGTTATACCTTGCTTCGTTGATTATTTTGGTCGTACGCTTGTAAATTATGCTCTCGATAGCGTTCCTCACTGTCTTGAGTTCATCCTCTAATAGTGAGTATTTCGTGCTGTACATGTCATTTATCTTTCGTTTTTCATCATCCAGTTCTCGTATCTGGTCAGCTATTTTACCGTAGAAATCCGCGTCTAAGGCAACAAGCTTTTTTCGTTCCTCTCTTTCTACTTTAAGGATATTATCGAGGTTTATCCGGGTCTTATCATGCATATTCAGCTGCTCCGCGACACATCAGGTATATTGCCGCATATTCTGGCAGGGTGTTCTTACCTTCTGAAACTGTAAAGCTTTTTCCTTTCATCTCAATTTTTGAAAACTGAGGTTTAAGAGGAGAAATTGCTTCTATTTCAATCATCTTTTCACTGAATACAACAGCATCATTGAGCGGATCAAAATCCCGGAATTCGGGCATAGAAAGTGGCACGACCCGCATGCCAGAGCCGCCATGCAGGGAGTTTGGCATGCGAATGAGACGTTTGATGTCTGCGGTGACGGGTTCGTCTGTGTGGGCGCTTCCAAGATTAATGCTATTGTCTTCAATTGCTTTCAGGACAATTGCATTAAAAATATAAGAATCATCCAGGATTCCCTGGTTTTCTATCCTATCTAAAATGTCTGGACTATTTGCGAGATGTGTGATCTTCTTAAAAATTATTGTTGCTTCGCGTTTATAATCCAGCAGATCGTTAGTCATTAAAAAGTTTCGTACTCTATTCCTGTTCAATCCAACTTCTTCTGTAATTTTATCAATTCCGATTTTTGGATTTTCCTTCTTCAATATAATTATATGACTGGCGATATCTTCGGGAATCGTATCATAATTTGGCTTCTTCAAATTATAATTCCTTATTAAATCGAAAATTATGCTTAATGCTTCTGCATCATCTTTTGCTGAAATATCCTTTAAAAATCGAACCAGATATTTGCTGATCCGTTTTCCCCAGCCAAATCCTCCCGATCTATCTTCAAAAGAAGAAATTTTTCTTGATATATCCAGTTCTTTTTTCTTGAATTTCCCCTCATCATACACTTTATGTTTTGCCGGTTTGAACAGGTATTCGGTACTTAATCCAGTCCCGCTAACATAATCCACGATCTCCCTTCGCTCTGCGCTTTCAAGCGTGAGCACCTTCGGGTCGCGCACATGGATATGATACCCGCGCCCGCCTGAGAAAACGATACTGGTATTATTTTCAGAAAAACCAAAATCCTCAATAAGGAAATCAAGAAGCTTTCCGGTCTCGGATTTAACATTATCAAGCATTCCTTTATAGGAATGAACCTTCCCTGGTAAATGGTCTGCATCAAGATCAAATATCAGGTCTGCTCCCTGCCATTTCTTTTCTTTCATGGTGGCAGCGCCAGGGAACTCATAATAGGCGGCTGAATGGTATGCATGCGCAGGAACCATCCCCCGGATGTAATCAAGCGCCTCGCTCTCTCTGGAAAACGCTTTATGCCGGCGCATCACAACTTCCGGAAGTTCGTCAAAGAATATGAAACCCCATTCACGCCTTGGGAAATCATGAGGAAGGATCAATTGGGAATTCTGGTAATAATCCGCAAACCTTTTTCTTAAGAACTGCTTTGTCCTGAAATTCACATGGTTAAATGGTACTTAAACCTTAAAATCGTAATGTATAATATTTCGCATAATATTTGAAAAGTGAAGATTTGGCCGCATCAAAAACCTTAATATTGCCTATTCCTTATAAGAAATCATGGATGTTGCTATTTCGCAAGACGCTGTTCCTGTGATAAAAGATTCAGTGAACCGAGAAATAATACTCATAGAATCAAAGATCAGTATTATTAAGACCGAAATAAAGCAATTCGAAGCTAAATATCAAATGATCTCTTCGGAATTCCTTAAAAAGTTTGAAAACGGAGAACTTGGAGATTCCCAGGATTTTTTCGAATGGTGGGGTCTTCTAAAAGGTCTTGGAACACTTGAAGATAGACTGAAAAAGGCAAAATCGGTGGTTATTTATTGGTAATTACGGATTATTTTGGATCGATCGAAAGATTATTGAATAATTCCGCTCTTATCGTGGATAAGAAACTTGACTTCAAGGAATTTAGCAGTGAAGAGGGAATGGTGCGGGGCAGCTTATTGTTTATAGGGGGATATGTATTGAATTTCATGGAATATATCCAGATCGGAAAAGAAAGACCGAAATACAGTTTCAATTTCTCAGATGGAAAAAGAGATATGATATTCAGATATGATAATGCCCCACATCACAGGGAAATTCCAACATTTCCGCATCATAAACATTTTAGATCAAAGATCCAGCCCTCAAAGGAAATGGGGCTTGCTGAAGTATTATCTGAAATTGAAAAGATCATCCTGACTGGAAAAGAGATGTAGGTTCTCAGAGTGGGCTATTTACAATTGAGTGGGTGAATGCATCTAGATATCATCCCCATCTTTAGCGCAAAACTATATTTCAGACCTGCGATATATCCCTGAATGTGTACCGTATCAGAACAAAGGATTTCAACCTGGATCATACCCTCTCATGCGGCCAGGTATTCAGGTGGGAGAAAAACGATAGATGGACAGGCATCGTCAACGGGGCTGTTATTCATGCAAAACAGGATGGCGATGAGCTGGTGATCGAATCATCCCTGCCAAAGGACACTATTATTGATTATTTCAGGCTCGATGATGACATTGGCAAGATATACGATTCGATCAACCGCGATGAAAATATGTCATCCCTGATCAGCAAATACAGGGGGCTTCGCCTTATCAGGCAGGATCCGTGGGAATGTCTTGTATCATATATCTGCTCAAGCAATAACACAATCAGGAATATTTCAAATTCCATCAAGCGCATGTGTGAATGTTTCGGGACTGAGATCGAAAACGGCATCTTTTCATTCCCGGCGCCGCAAGCGCTCGCAGATGTTGAACTTTGCGACATGTCGCAGTGCAGGCTTGGTTTTCGTTCGCCCAGGGTTTTAAAGATCGCGAATATGGTGGCTAATCGTGAATTTGACCTTTACGGGATAAAGGACTTATCATATATGGAAGGAAGGCAGGAACTTGTGAAAATAGAAGGCGTGGGAAATAAGATCGCTGATTGCGTGCTGCTTTTTGCGTTCGGGAAGCTAGAATCCTTTCCGGTGGATACGCATATCGAACAAATAATGGAGCGGTATTATGGATCCAATTTTAAGGGGGCTAAGAGTAAAAAGAGGGATGAAATAGCCGATTTTGCCAGGAGTTATTTTGGGGAGTTTTGTGGGTATGCGCAGGAGTATTTATATCTGGAAGACCTGGGAGTATGATTTCAACGGCAGCGTAAAGATAAACGTGCTCTCTTCCCCGTATTTGCTCTCTGCCCATATCCTGCCCCCATGCTGTTCCACAAGCTGCTTCGTGATTGCAAGCCCAAGACCGGTTCCACCATATCTCTCTGAAATTCCTTTATCAAGCTGTTCGAATTTCTGGAAGAGCTTTCCAATATTTTCAGGCTTGATCCCTATGCCAGTGTCACGGACCGATATCTGCACATTTTCATCCACTTTTCTTGTAGTTATTGTAACAGTTCCCCCTTCTTCCTTGCTGAACTTTACCGCATTAGAGAGAAGATTGAAAAGTATCTGCTTCACCCTCTGCTTATCTGCTTCTATAAGATCAAGCCCCGGTTCAAATTCTTTTTTGATGATTATGTTGTGCTTCATGGCTGTTTCTTTTATGAGGGTGATAGTCTCTTCTACGGTAGCCTGGAGAGGGATTTTCGCTATGTTCAGCTCGATCTTTCCCGCCTCTATTTTACTCAGGTCAAGAATATCATTGATGAGGTTGAGCAGGAAGTTTCCGCTATTATTAATATTTTCAATAAAGTGCTTCTGCTTTTCATTCAAGTCTCCTGCCAGCCCATCGTTCAAAAGCTGTGAAAAACCCAGGATAGAGTTCAATGGAGTCCTTAATTCATGGCTCATGCTCGCAAGGAACTCGCTCTTGGCTTTGCTTGCATATTCTAAGCGCTCTTTCTCGGTGCGATCCTCATCGGCTTTTTTCCGCTCGGTGATGTCTTTCATTATGGAAGCATACACTGTAATATTCTGGTTTTCATCCCTGAGAGCCACTCCTGTGATTTCCACAGGTATAATTCTCCCATCTTTCGTGAGCCTCACCGACTCATAATCTGTGAAAAATCCTTCTTTATTTAAGATACTAAGGCAGTGTTCAAGCTCTTTATGCGCAAGTTCCTCTGGAATAATGATAGTAATGGGCTTTCCTAAAATTTCTTCCCTCTTATAGCCCAATATCTTTTCTGCGCCATCGTTCCACGAGAGGATGCTCCCCTTTAAGTCCATGGTGCATACCGAGTCTGGAATATTTTTTATTATTGAAGCCTGTCTGTTGATTTCAATTTCAGCCTTCTCATGTTCAGTGCGCATACGAAGCGTCTTAACGCCAAATGCAAGATCGTCAGCCGTCTCAACCAGAAGTTTTACTTCCTTTTCATCAAACGCATCCGGCTCCTTTGCATAGATATTGATCACTCCGACTGGCTGGCTGTTGATTGCAAACGGAATGGCTATATAGGAAGCATAGCCCCACCTGACCGCCTCAGCGCGCAATGATATATGATTAGAATCGGTTAGAATATTTCTCAATATCTGGGATTTACCTGTTATGACAGCCCTGCCCATGGCGCTCCCTTCGGTCTTCGCCCATGAAATATTATGCGTCTCAAGATAACCAGTCTCATATCCGTACTGCGCCGCAAGACGTACAGACTTACTTTCATCCTGCTGTGCAAATCCGATCCATGCAAGGCGGTATCCACCTATTTCTACGATAATCCTGCATATCCTGTGAATTAATTCAGATTCATCAGTAGAGCGCACCAGCGCCCGGTTGCTTTCGCTGAGCGTTTTAAGGGCACGGTTGACTTTGCATAATTCTTCTTCTGCCCGTTTTCGCACATCCATCTCTGCCCTGAGAGACGCTGTTCTCTCTTCCACCTTTTTCTCAAGCTGTTCATTAAGCAATCTCAATTCATCCTGTACCTTCAGCAGTTCGATATTTTTCTGGAGTGCGGTTTCGTATGTGGAAATGAGAAGATCGAGAATCTGCTGGCGAGCAGCGGTAATATAATATTCCTGACCCCCGAAGAACATTTTGATACCCATCTCCATTTTGTCTCTCTCACGGATCAGTCTGTTTGCAAGTATGTACTGTACTCTTGAGAAAATATATTTTTCATCATACGGTTTTGTAATGAAGTTATCTGCTCCGCATTCCAGGCCTTTAAGAACATCCTTCGAGTCTGAAAGCGAAGTTAAAAGAATAAACGGAATATCTTTAAGTTTTTCGTCATTCTTAATGCAGCGGCAGAGCTCATAGCCATCCATTCCAGGCATAATGATATCGCTAATAACAAGTGCGGGTTTACCCTTTTTCGTTATCATATCAAGGGCTTCCCTGCCATTATACGCAACCCACACCCGATAGTCATTCTTCTCAAGCAGGAATTTCAACAATTCAGCCTGCGTGGGGCTGTCCTCCACAATGAGAATTTCTTCTGTGACATGTAATTTTGTCATTGTTTTCCCTCTTTTGTATCTGTTTTCAACGGCAGCATGAACGTGAACGTTGTTCCCTCTCCATATTTACTCTCCACCCATATCCTGCCCCCATGCTGTTCCACAAGCTGCTTCGTGATTGCAAGCCCAAGACCGGTTCCACCATATCTCTCTGAAATTCCTTTATCAAGCTGTTCGAATTTCTGGAAGAGCTTTCCAATATTTTCAGGCTTGATCCCTATGCCAGTGTCACGGACCGATATCTGCACATTTTCATCCACTTTTCTTGTAGTTATTGTAACAGTTCCCCCTTCTTCCTTGCTGAACTTTACCGCATTAGAGAGAAGATTGAAAAGTATCTGCTTCACCCTCTGCTTATCTGCTTCTATAAGATCAAGCCCCGGTTCAAATTCTTTTTTGATGATTATGTTGTGCTTCATGGCTGTTTCTTTTATGAGGGTGATAGTCTCTTCTACGGTAGCCTGGAGAGGGATTTTCGCTATGTTCAGCTCGATCTTTCCCGCCTCTATTTTACTCAGGTCAAGAATATCATTGATGAGGTTGAGCAGGAAGTTTCCGCTATTATTAATATTTTCAATAAAGTGCTTCTGCTTTTCATTCAAGTCTCCTGCCAGCCCATCGTTCAAAAGCTGTGAAAAACCCAGGATAGAGTTCAATGGAGTCCTTAATTCATGGCTCATGCTCGCAAGGAACTCGCTCTTGGCTTTGCTTGCATATTCTAAGCGCTCTTTCTCGGTGCGATCCTCATCGGCTTTTTTCCGCTCGGTGATGTCTTTCATTATGGAAGCATACACTGTAATATTCTGGTTTTCATCCCTGAGAGCCACTCCTGTGATTTCCACAGGTATAATTCTCCCATCTTTCGTGAGCCTCACCGACTCATAATCTGTGAAAAATCCTTCTTTATTTAAGATACTAAGGCAGTGTTCAAGCTCTTTATGCGCAAGTTCCTCTGGAATAATGATAGTAATGGGCTTTCCTAAAATTTCTTCCCTCTTATAGCCCAATATCTTTTCTGCGCCATCGTTCCACGAGAGGATGCTCCCCTTTAAGTCCATGGTGCATACCGAGTCTGGAATATTTTTTATTATTGAAGCCTGTCTGTTGATTTCAATTTCAGCCTTCTCATGTTCAGTGCGCATACGAAGCGTCTTAACGCCAAATGCAAGATCGTCAGCCGTCTCAACCAGAAGTTTTACTTCCTTTTCATCAAACGCATCCGGCTCCTTTGCATAGATATTGATCACTCCGACTGGCTGGCTGTTGATTGCAAACGGAATGGCTATATAGGAAGCATAGCCCCACCTGACCGCCTCAGCGCGCAATGATATATGATTAGAATCGGTTAGAATATTTCTCAATATCTGGGATTTACCTGTTATGACAGCCCTGCCCATGGCGCTCCCTTCGGTCTTCGCCCATGAAATATTATGCGTCTCAAGATAACCAGTCTCATATCCGTACTGCGCCGCAAGACGTACAGACTTACTTTCATCCTGCTGTGCAAATCCGATCCATGCAAGGCGGTATCCACCTATTTCTACGATAATCCTGCATATCCTGTGAATTAATTCAGATTCATCAGTAGAGCGCACCAGCGCCCGGTTGCTTTCGCTGAGCGTTTTAAGGGCACGGTTGACTTTGCATAATTCTTCTTCTGCCCGTTTTCGCACATCCATCTCTGCCCTGAGAGACGCTGTTCTCTCTTCCACCTTTTTCTCAAGCTGTTCATTAAGCAATCTCAATTCATCCTGTACCTTCAGCAGTTCGATATTTTTCTGGAGTGCGGTTTCGTATGTGGAAATGAGAAGATCGAGAATCTGCTGGCGAGCAGCGGTAATATAATATTCCTGACCCCCGAAGAACATTTTGATACCCATCTCCATTTTGTCTCTCTCACGGATCAGTCTGTTTGCAAGTATGTACTGTACTCTTGAGAAAATATATTTTTCATCATACGGTTTTGTAATGAAGTTATCTGCTCCGCATTCCAGGCCTTTAAGAACATCCTTCGAGTCTGAAAGCGAAGTTAAAAGAATAAACGGAATATCTTTAAGTTTTTCGTCATTCTTAATGCAGCGGCAGAGCTCATAGCCATCCATTCCAGGCATAATGATATCGCTAATAACAAGTGCGGGTTTACCCTTTTTCGTTATCATATCAAGGGCTTCCCTGCCATTATACGCAACCCACACCCGATAGTCATTCTTCTCAAGCAGGAATTTCAACAATTCAGCCTGCGTGGGGCTGTCCTCCACAATGAGAATTTCTTCTGTGACATGTAATTTTGTCATTGTTTTCCCTCTTTTGTATCTGTTTTCAACGGCAGCATGAACGTGAACGTTGTTCCCTCTCCATATTTACTCTCCACCCATATCCTGCCTCCATGCAGTTCCACAAGCTGCTTGGAGATCGCCATACCAAGCCCCGTGCCTCCGTATTTCTTACTGATTCCAGATTCAAGCTGCTCGAACTTATTGAAAAGCTTGCCAACATTTTCTTCCTTAATCCCGATACCTGTATCTGAAACAGAAATCTGCGCCATACTTTCTTCTTTTTTCGCTGTTATGGTTACTGTTCCCCCTTCTTCCTTACTGAATTTCACGGCATTGTTAAGTAAATTGAAAAGAACCTGCTTGAATCTCTGCTTGTCTGCCTCTATAAATTCAAGTTCTGGATCGATTTTCATTTTCAGTTGCACGTTATGTTTCATTGCATTTTCTTTTATGAGAGTTAGCGTCTCATTAATGTTTTTAGGCACGGACATCTTATCGGGCACAAGTTCTATTTTCCCGGCTTCTATCTTGGAGATGTCAAGAATATCATTGATAAGAGTAAGCAGGAATTGATTGCTTGTAAAAATATTATCCACATAATGTTTCTGTTTTTCGTTTAATTCTCCAACCATACCCTGTTTAAGAAGCTCTGAAAATCCGATGGACGCATTCAACGGGGTGCGAAGTTCGTGGCTCATGTTTGCCAGGATCTCTGATTTTGCCTGGTCTGCGGCTGCAAGTCGCTCGTTATCGAGGCATAGTTTCTCTGCCCTCTTGCGCTCGGTAATGTCTTGCACCGTGCCCAACAATTGAATCACGTTTCCCTTTTCATCTTTTACCGGATTTATAGAAGTGGTGAAAAAGGCGATTCTTCCGCTGGGTAATCTGGCGGTTAGATCATACCTATATTCTTTCCCCGTTTCCGTAGCCATGCGAGCGACTTCATGTAGCTTTTTGACCACTTCAGGTAGATAGTATTGCGCTTCTTCCTCGACAGAAGGCGGGCCAAGTTTTTTATCGCGCTCGTATAGAACGTATACTTGATCAGACCAGTTAATCTTTTGAGTTTTCAGATCAAATTCCCAACTCCCGATTTTGCCCTGTTCCTGTGCCTTTTTAAGACTTGTTTCGCTTTTCTTTAATGCTTCTTCCACCAGCTTGCGCTCTGTGATGTCGATAACGATTTCATTGATTTGTAGAATCTTGCCACTGTTATCCTTAACGGGAGAAGCTACTACATAAAAGAACCTTTGGTCGCCATTTTCCAGATGCATGCTTATGTCTCTATGGGTGGTTTCACCTGTTCGAAGCGCCTCTAAGGACGCACAATCTTTTTCAGGCTCATTTATTTTGTAAATCTCCCAGCAAAATTTACCTTCAATCTGATGAAAAGGTCCAAACCAGTTTTCAGCAATATTATTGGCATAGGTAATTCTGGTTTGATTGTCAAGTAACAACATGCCACAATTTGCATAACCTGTGACATCCTCTAGTCTGTCTTTCTCCTGTAATAATGCATCTTCTCCCTGTTTTTCCTTAATGACCAACCACAACAGGAAGGGTGCGCTAAGAATAACCATCATGGAAGCATCATAAATAGTATGATTAAATTCGTACTGATATGAAAACAGTTTGTTTAAGATGAACATCGATGCAATCTCGGTGAAAAAAATGACTACAACTATTATAATAAAGATGGACAGAGGAGACTTTAAAAATCTCCCGCCGATTTGCTTAATGATTGACCTCCACTAAAATATTAAATTAAATATTCAAAATATATATCAATAATTTGGCCATTCCTGCAGCCGATTATTGTGTTTTTGTTCCTCATCAATTCCCCTCATAGATGTTGGCATGATTCGCGAGCACAACAAGCAATCGAAATTATTACCGGCGCCGCTGAGATCATTTCTATGCTTATTAGTATAACTATGATTATGTACTGTATGGATTGATCAGTATATAAATGTTTTTATTCTCTTTGTCTCTTCACTCCATCTCATATCCTTCTTCTTTCAGCATCTTTAACGTGAAATCCCGGTCGAACTCCGATGCATCCTGATAGTCGATGCCTTCGTCTATTGCTTCTGACTTCGCATCCATGCTGCTATTTCCTGTATTTCTTCAACATTTTCAAGAAATCGGCTACATTTACCGGCTTTGAAAAATACTCATTAAACCCTTCGGCAAGGAATCGCTCCCTGTCCCCTTTCATCGCGTATGCTGTTAATGCGATTGCGGGCGTATTTTCATAACCCGGTTTGCTTTTGATAATCCTGGTTGCAGCAGCGCCGTCCATGCCGGAGAGTTCTATGTCCATGATTATCAGGTCATAAACCTCGATTTGCGCTTTCTTAACCGCTTCCTCCCCATTCACTGCTGTTTCAGCCATAAAGCCGCACGTTGTGAGCATCTCAACTACATATTCAATGCTGAGAGGATCATCATCAACCACCAGCGCTTTTGTCATTTAGTATCTCCCATCGTCTTTGCCTCTGTCGGCAGTGTAAACATGAACGTGCTACCCTCGCCGTACCTGCTTTCTGCCCATATCCTGCCCCCATGCAATTCTACAAGCTGCTTCGTGATAGCAAGACCAAGCCCGGTACCACCATATTTTCTTGAGCTGCCTGATTCGATCTGCTCGAATTCATTGAATAGTTTTTCCATATCTTCTTCTCGTATTCCTATACCAGTATCAGATATCGAAAATTTAGCCATATCGGATTCTTTTTTCACGGTTATAGTTACTGTTCCCCCTCCTGGTTTGCTGAATTTCACAGCATTGCCAAGCAGGTTGAACAATATCTGTTTGAATCTGAGTTTATCTGCCTCAATGAACTCAAGTTCAGGGTCAAGTTCCTTTCTCAGTATTACATTGCACTCCAGAGCCCTTTCGTTTAGAAGCATAAATGTCTCGTTAATGATTTGTGCCACAGGAATTTTTTCTATAGAAATGTCTAATTTTCCGGATTCTACTTTAGTGAGGTCAAGAATATCGTTGATAATGCCGAGCAGATGATTGCCGCTTTCATGAATGTTTTTAGTATAGCGTTTCTGTTTTTCATTGATTTCCCCAGCCAGTCCCAGCGTAATGAGTTCTGAGAATCCTATTATAGCGTTAAGAGGAGTTCTAAGCTCGTGACTCATCTGTGACAGGAAATTAGATTTAGTCTTATTTACCGCTGCAAGGTGTTCGTTTTCGATACGTAATTTCTCTAATTTTTTGTGTTCAGTAATATCCCTGATAATACCAGACAAACCGACTACTTTTTTATCAGCATCATGGATTGGGGAAATATTCACACTCACACAGATCTTTGTCCCGTCTTTGTGCTTGCGTATTGTTTCGACTCCGGCAAATGTATTGCCAGATAAGACTTGATAAATAATTTTATGTCTTTCTTTCATCACGTTTTCAGGAACTATTAAAGATGAGAGCTCCTTTCCTTTTACCTCATCTTCAGTAAATCCGAATAATTTCTCTGCCGCTTTATTCCATGAGATTACATTTCCTTCGATATCTGTTGTTATTATTGCATCATTAGCATTATCAAATATACTCTTTAACCTTTCCTCTGATTCTTGCAGTTTCTCCTCAGACTGCTTACGCTGCTTGATTTCAGTCTTAAGGGCTGCCGTTCTTTCATCTATCTTTTCCTCAAGTCGTTCATTTAACTCCTTTAATTCTTCCTGTACCCTTAATAACTCAGAATTTTTCCATACCGCAGTTTCATAAGTGGAAAAAAGAAAATCGAGGATTTGCTGGCGTTTTGCAGTTATGAAATATTTTTGACCTCCAAATAATATCTCCACGTCATTTTGCACGCTTTCACTTTCATGCATTTGCTTTCTTAAGATCAGGGACTTCAATCGTGAAATAAGAAGTTGTTCATCATAAGGTTTTGTCATGAAGTTATCTGCTCCACACTCCATACCCTTGAGAACTTCTCCCGGATCAGAAAGAGAAGTTAACAGAATTACCGGGATTTTTTTTAGATTCTCATCAGATTTGATATACTTGCAAAGTTGATAACCATCCATTTCTGGCATGATAATATCGCTGATAACTATCATTGGTTTATGAATATTAAGCAGATCAAGGGCTTCCCTGCCATTACATGCTACGTTAACACGATAGTTATGCTTTTCAAGCAGGAATTTCAGCATCCTGGCCTGTGTCGGGCTGTCCTCCACGATGAGGAGCTCATCTGAATAGTTATATTCTTTGGACTCCATGAATATTAACCCCTTCCTGACCTGTTCTGTACCAAACCCACAAGCACAGATGCGATCTTCTCCGGAGGAAGCACGTACATAGCTGCGCCAAGGCTTATTGCTTCTCCCGGCATGCCGTGTACAACGGAGCTTTCTTTATCCTGGGCGATCGTAATAGCGCCCATATCTTTCATCAATTTCAATTCCATTGCACCGTCTTTTCCCATTCCGGTAAGCAAGACGCCAATTGCATTCTCCCCGAATGCCTCTGCAACTGAACGGAAAAGATAAGAAACAGAAGGGCAAAGACCATATTCGGGATGATCTATCGTAAGAAATATTTTCCCGTTTTCTTTAACTTTCATCTGAAAACTATCCGGCGCGACATAAACATGGCCAGGAAGAACAATTTCGCCATTCAGGGCAACATGAACGGGTAGAGAAGATGTTGTGTTCAGCCATTCAACATATCCCTGGATAAAACCTTCTGACATATGCTGAACGATCAATATCGGAACATGTAGATCTGTGGGAAGCCTGGATAGAATTGTCTGGATCACAGGAGGACCTCCCGTGGAAGTACCAATTGCTACGAGCTTGAATCCATCGTGCTGTTTAGGTTTTATTTCGGTTTTGGGTAAAATGGGCTTTTCTTGTTTGAGCCGAACGATTCGCCTCACTAACTTGACTTGCGACATCAGCTTGACTGTTCTTATAAGCTCTGACGCTTCAGCTTCATAATCGGGATGACCGATGCCCCTGGGCTTTTGCACTACGGCAAGTGCCCCCGCGTCAAGTGCATTCATTGCTAAAGATACTTCTCTGACCGATGAACTGGCTGTTACAACGATTATGGGTATGGGATTTGTTTCCATGATCTTTCTGGTAGTCTCAAATCCGTTCATCTTTGGCAGATGCAGATCCATCGTGATTACATCAGGTTTTAGTGTCTCCACACATTCAAGAGCTTCCTCCCCGCTGCTTGCTGTTCCTATTACCTGCAATTTTGGATCATAACCGAAGATATGCACCAGTAACTCCCGTGCGACCGGAGAATCTTCCACGATCAGGACTTTTATTATAGATTCAGTCATATCAGCCTTCGAACAACATCAAGAAGATTGCTCTGGTCAAAACTGCTTTTCACAATATAGGCATTGGCACCAACCTCGATCCCGCGCTCTTTATCTTCCCTGGAGTCAAGTCCTGTGACCATAATAACAGGCAATTCTGAAAGTTTAATGTTGCTGCGTATCTTCGAGGTGAGGTCAAAACCGTTCATTCTCGGCATATCTATATCCGATACGACCAGATCAAACGCCTGGGTTTTTAATATTGTAAGCGCATCTAATCCGTCAACAGCGGTTTTGATGTCGTATCCGGCTGTGTCCAGGATGTTCTTTAAAAGCGTCCTTGAAGTTATGGAATCGTCTACTACCAGAATAGATTTTCGTTTAGCTTTAAGCTTCGAAGTCTCAGGTATTTTCACCTGCGCAGTAACTTTAACCGCTGATTTCATCAAATCATTGACGTTCAGGATAGGTACAACTTTACCCGTTCCTAAAACGGTTGCGCCTGCGATGTTGCGCACACGGGAGAGCTGCTTACCAAGACTTTTTACCATGATCTCCTGTTCCTGTAATACACTGTCCATCATAAATGCTACTCTTTTCTCTGCCGAACCAAGAACTGCTACATACACCAAATCGCCAGAGTCGCTTTTTGTGGTTTTTCTGGGAAGTTGAAGCACATCTTCTAGTCTGACCAAAGAAATAGCTTTTCCGTTAAGAGAAATTGTCTCACGGTTTTCCACAGTTTTTATTTCTTCTTTTTTGACTCTCACCACCCTCTCTATATTCGTAGTCGGAAGAATAAAGAAGTATTCATTTACCTGTACCATGAGACCCCGGAATGTAGCAAGAGTAAGAGGGATAACGATCCGAAATGTCGTTCCTGAATCGGGTTTCGTCTCAAAATAGATTGTGCCGTTAAGTTTTTCAACTTTTTCACTGACAATGGACAGACCCAGACCTCTTCCTGAAATGTCTGTAATGATCGGGTTTGTGGAGACCCCAGACCGGAAAATAAGCGAGAGAGCCTCATGTTCATCGAGTATTTCCGCTTCTTCCATAGATATAATATCATGTTTTACCGCAGCAGTTTTCACCGCAGCAACATCGATCCCTCTGCCGTCATCAAAGACCAATATCTCTATATGGCTGCCATTCTTTGATGCGATTGCAAGCTTCAGGGTTCCACGAGACGGTTTTTTCTTTTTCTGCCGCTCATCCGGCATCTCAATACCATGATCTATGCAGTTTCTCAACAGATGAATAAGAGGAACTTTCATTTCTTCCAATATCCTGCGGTCGATCTCGATTTCTTCCCCACGGATAACCAGTTCCACATCTTTACCCTGATCTCGTGACAGGTCGCGGACAAGCTTTGGGAATATCTCAAGGAGTGTGGAGAAGGGGAGCATCAGCACCTTCTTCATATCAACCAGCAGATTGTCAACCATTCCCCCAAGTAACCTCTGGTCGTATTCAGCCGCTTTTGTCAGGTTTCCTATTTTGTGTTCGAGCGACTTAATGCTGGCATCGTTTTGATCAAAAGGGTGAACCTTTGCATATTCCTTTTCCCATGCAGCAAAAGACTCGCCTATCTCTTGAAGTTCGGCTGCACGCTGACTTGTAGCAAGTTTTACAGAGAGCAGTTCCTCGGCTTGAAGTAAAATTGAGTCCAGTCTTGCTATGGGAATTCTCACGGTGTCTGGAATAGAAGGAGCATTTATGGATATCGGCTTTGCTTCAACCTGTTCTTTTTTCTGTTCAGAAGGTTCAACAGCCTGTTGGGAAAAAGGTTGCGCACCTTTAGGCAAATTTTCAAGGCGCAAAACAAGCTCTTTGATTAGAGATTTTTCGAAAACTTCCGTTTTTCCATCCGTGGATAAGAGTTTGCTGATACAGTCAAGAGCCTCGTGAAGTATATCAAATAGCGCAGGTGATATGATGATCTCTTTGCGTTTCAATGCAGCGAATACACTTTCCATTGACTGGCAGATCGATTCGATATCATTTAAGTTTACTGAACGGGCAGCACCTTTCAGGCTGTGCGCTTCCCTATATATGGTCTCGATATATCCCATCTGTTCTTGCGCAGTCGCTTTCTCTAAATTGATAAGACCTGCGGTTATCGCGCTGATATGCTCTTTTGCTTCGACT
Organism: Candidatus Methanoperedens sp.; assembly: GCA_041648475.1. GTDB lineage: Archaea > Halobacteriota > Methanosarcinia > Methanosarcinales > Methanoperedenaceae > Methanoperedens. The sequence continues at coordinate 79,464 of JBAZOV010000004.1, forward strand.
TTGAATGTTGAGAGAAGTTTTTTGAGAAATTCCTCTTCTTTCTTATCCATGCCTTCTCCTATTCGACGTTGGATGACGCGGATTGAATCACTCTTAACGGATTCATTCTTTACTTGCCTCCACCATCTTCTTCAGCTTCTGTCCCAGCATATTCAGTTCATGCGCTGCCTTTTCTACCTGTTTTGTACCTGCTACATTTTGCTGGGCTGCCTGTTTGACAGATTCCATGGCTGAAGCTATCTGATTCGTTCCAACAAGCTGCTGCTGGCTTGATGCAGCGATCAGGAGCGCAGCCTGTGCAGCCTCTGCTAAACTGTCAGTCAGTTTCTTGATAGATTCACCTGCATCAGATGCTTGCTTACTGCCTGCGTCCACTGCTTTGCTTACCTGCTCCGTCATCATCACTGCTGCACTGGTAGCTTTCTGTATATCATTCAAGATAGTACGCACCTGCTTTGTCGCAAGCTTTGATTGTTCAGCCAGGCTTTTGACTTCCTGGGCCACAACTGCAAATCCTTTCCCTTGTTCGCCTGCTTTTGCCGCTTCAATTGCTGCATTCACAGCAAGGAGATTTGACTGTTCAGCCAGGTCATTAACAGTTGTAGTGATCTCTCCTATTGCCTGTGTCTGCTCGCTGAGTTTTACAATGCTTTCCGCCACCAGTTCAGCCTGTTTTTTTATCTGGTCTATTCTTTGAACGGTTTCTATGACGGCTAATTTACCCTGCTGTGCCACTGAAGCCATTTTCTGGGCAGTATCTGATACATTCTTCGCTTTTTCGCTGGAAAGTTGAGCTGTTTGTTTGACTTCTTCGGTAGTTGTGGTTGTTTCAGTCACACTGCTTGCAGTCTCAGACGCACTGGCAGCTAACTGGGTTGTTAATGCCAGTATCTCATTGCCTGATGAAGAAATGACATTTACTGCGTCCATAATTTCGACAGCCTGTTCTTTGAGCCTCTCTTTCATCTTTTTATGTTCAGGGAGATCTCTTGCTGCCGCAAACACTCCCTGCACTTCCCCGGCTTCATTTTTATATACAACAGCATTGTACAATACATCAGTCACTTTACCTGAATTGTGGCGGAGGGTGAGTGGATAGTCTCTAACAGATCCTTTCGAGAACGCCTGCTGATACCCTTCCCTGGCTTTATCAGACTCAGTAAAGTAGTTTGAGAAATCGCTTCCTATGAGAAGCTCGCGAGATACGCCGGTTACGAGTTCTGTAGCCTTATTTACATCCATTAACTTTCCTTCTTTACTGATGGTAACAAGGGGGTCAAGGCCGGCTTCGAAAAGACTGCGTGAATATAATGATGTAGCGCGTGACTTCTCCTCAGCAATATCGCGCTGAATTTCGCGGTCTTTAAGCTGTTTGCCAATAGAACGGGTAAGATATATTCCAATCGTTAAACTGGAAATAAATGCAAGGACTGAAACAAAAACCATTAGAAGAGAAAAACGACCTATATTTTCCGTAAGATCTGTTTGTGCCGTATCGACCGAGGTCTTTGCCAGTTCTTCAAAACGATCTAATTTTAGTGTTAATTCGTCTGTGAGAGGGCGAACCTCAATGAGTGCAATTGCAGCTGCCTCAGTGTAGTTCCCTTTTTCTTCTAATGAGATAACTTTCTCTATAGCCGGTTTAATCTTCATATTAAGATTAGAAATCTCATTTAGAAGACTAATCCTTTCTTCAAGTCCTGCTTTATGCTGATCTAAAAGAAGATTTTTGCGAATTTCCTCGATGTAAGTGTCTATTGCTTTGAAATCCCCCTGTAACTCATTCATATATTTGTTTTTCTCTTCAGGATATAGTATCAAGCCTCGGAGATGACCTATCTGGTCACGATTTTCGAAATTGAGTGCTTTAATATCTTGAATCATTTCCTCATCTACGTCGATAAATTCGCTGTACGTATCCTGAAGCATGTTCGCCGAATAAAATCCTGTTCCAACTGCAATTAACATCAGCGCCAGCACAATTGCATATCCGCTGATGATCTTAGTACCTACAGACATATTTTCTACCTTTACACTTAATTTCATATTTATCCCTCTTCATGAATGATTATATTCTTATCAGACAAAATCTTATCCACATCAAGAATTACAAGCCGGTCTTCTGTCACCCCTCTCAGGTACTCCGCGCGGATACCTGTCAGGGTGGGAAGGGAGGGCTGGATTTCCATGAGCGGAATTAGGCGCACTCCCACTATTGAATCCGCGAGAATGCCAAACTCCATCTGATCATTGTGAATTATGATGACCCTGTTAAGATCGGTCATCCCTTTTTCAGGAAGCTCAAAAAATTTCTTGATGTCAATAACTGAGAGAATTTTTCCCCGGACATTGATAATGCCCAGGACAAACTGGGGCGTGCCGGGTACTGGCGTGAGTTCTTTTAACGGAAAGACCTCGCGAACACATTTTGACTCCAGGCCATATTTTTCATGAGCAAGCATAAATTCTACAATCTCAATATATTCATTGTATGTTTTCTTATCTTCCGGCTGCCTGGCAAGCGCAATTGCCCTCGCTTTAAGGATATTCTTCTTTCCTTCCGGGTTTTGCGCAAGTCCCTGCTCAACGGTCTCTTCTTTTTTGCTCATATCGACTCCCCTCCTTTTCTCATTGTGGTTATGATCTCAGAAAGCCTGCCCGCTGTAATTCCCTCGGATTCCAGCAAGGTTTCGTTCTGTCCAAGCCGTCTCAAAAGCATAAGAGCAGTCTCAAAATACTTTTCAGATTCCTTTGATTTCCCCTGCTTTTTGCACAGGTTTCCCAGACCAAAATGAGCGAGAACAAAATCCTGGTCGAGATAAAGCGCTTTTTTCAGTGATTTCACCGCATCGTCTATCTGTCCTCGTTCCTCCAATATTGTAGCATGAAGATAGTGGTTTCTCGGATTTAACCTGTCTTCTTTGATCGCCTTTTCGCACCATTCATTCGCCTCGGTCAATTTCCCCATATTAGCATAAGCCTGTGCCAGGAGCAGAATGGTTTTTGAATTATTAGGATCACTTGAAACAAGCTTAGCAATTATTTCAACTGCTTCTGAGTATTTACCCTTCTCGTAAAGCGCCAGAGCTTCTTCATACGTTGGCGGTTTTTCGATTTGAGGGGCAAAATGAGCAGGCGGCGGAGGAGCTACTTGAATCCCACCATGGGTCGGGTGGTAATAAGCTGTCTCTGTAACAGGTTCTTCCAGCTTTTGAGACTTATTGCCATTTTTCTTATAGAATATCCTATCATGGAATTTTATCTTTTTGAACTGTGAATAAAGAATATGAGATGTTTCAACAGGGCTGACAATAAGCCATCCTCCCTCTATAAGGCAAGAATGGAAATTTTGAACGACACGCTTCGTATTCTCTGGAGAGAAATATATCATTACATTGCGGCAAAAAATAATATCCATGGCATTTGTATTATTTAGAAGAGACGGGTAGGTATCTTCTGCTAAATTATGATATGAAAATGTTACCATTTTTTTAATATCCGGAAGGATCTCAAAACCATTTTTTGTTTTCTTGAAATATTTCCTGATCCATGCGGGTGTATCCCGAAAAGACCATTCACTGTAAACGCCATTTGATGCCTTTTGAAGAACAAGAGGGTTAATATCGGTAGCTAAAATCGTAATATTCCAGTCCTTCAGATCAGGGATCATTTTACTGAGCTGAATTGCGATCGAATACGGCTCTTCGCCGCTGGAGCAGCCTGCGCACCATATTCTCAGGTGTGGCTCTTTTCCCCTGCGTGAAAAGATCAAATCCGGAAGAAGATAATCTTCGAGAGCCTCAAAACTTGTTTTATCCCGAAAGAAATAAGTTTCACCTGTTGTAAGGTAGCTTGCCAGAATTTCAATCTGTTTTTTTGTGAGTTGCGAATTGACGAGCCACTTGATGCAGGATTCTGCATCCTTAAAACCCAACTTTTCTGATGCAGAGTTAATCCCTCGTTCAAGGTCGCACCATTTATCTATCGGGAAGTGCAGGCACATATTGGTGGCTACAAATTCACTGGCCAAAGAGAGAGAGTTATCGGAAATTCTGGTTATCATTTTTGTCTCCAGGGGGTTCTTTCATACCATCTTCCATCGATTTTGCTACTTCAGCAGAAAGAATGGTCTCAAGTTTAATAATTTGAATCATACCCTCTTCCTGTTTTATTATGGCCTCGACATACTCAATACCCGGAAAGATTGTGTCTAATGTAGCCTTTTCCTGTTCTGGATATTCGATTACGCCACTGACCTTATCTGCCAGAAGTGCAATACTTCGTTTTGATGTCTGCGCAATAATTAAATGATCACTCAGGTAAATTTCTCTTTCAGGTAAACCAAAACGCTTTCGGATATTTAAAACTGGGATTATCCGCCCCTGTACATTGACAACACCCATGACTATATCAGGCGCTTTTGGCAGAGGAATGACTTCAACCACACGGACAATTCTTTCAACAGTTGAGAGCTTTAAAGCGTATCTATGCTCATCTAAAGAAAAAACAACGATTTGCATTTACGCTCCTCCATCAACAAAATAATCATTATGATGTAATTACTTCTTTATATTATATATTCATTCCGGCATTGATTACCACTCTTGAATGCTGATAATTCATGCCTGTAATTATTTGAGCTTCATTTTATGCTCGCCAGATATGGGTATGCTTAAATTATATGAATGCTAATTTAGGATCATGATTCATATCCTTGAAAATATCGATAAGTGGAAATGCGAATATAAAAAATGCGGCGCAAAATGCTGTTCTGAAGGTATCCAGCTTACGATAGAAGACATAAAACGGATAAAAGACCTGGGATATTCTCCCGATGATTTCCTGGAGCTTGATGAAACTGTCAATGCTTTCAAAATAAAAGGAAAAGGCGGAAAGTGCTTTTTCACTGGCAAGAAACTTGAGTGCACAATTCGCGATAATGAGCCGCTCGTTTGCCGTTTACTCCCATTCAAAATCGTTGAGGTTTCATATTCCGATGAACCCTTAATGCGACTCAAGCCAGTTGTTGATTGTCCAGGAATCGGGCAGGGCAAAAAGATCGATAAGAAAAAGATCGAATCAGATGCTTCAAAATTCCTGCATGAAAACCAGAAGCTGATAAGGGATATTAAGACAAAGGGAAAGAAGGGTGTTTTAGCGGATATTTAGGGCATTTTTTTCCTCATTTTCTTAAGAGCCGTGCCGCACACAGGACAATCATCTCCCTGCGGGAACCGGCGCTTGCACCCAATGCAGAATTTCTCCCATAGAAGGACATCCCTGATCTTTTTTTGGCCTGCAGGCATAACCTTTATTCCCAGGTGAATGGCAGTGTTCTGGACTGCATAATCATCAGATATCAGAACCGTCTCTTCTTTCTTTGAATACTCCAGCGCTTTTGCCAGGATATCAATATCAGTTTTTGAAAGTTCTTCACTATCCTTAGTCACACCTGCTTTTAATTTCACTTCGCGGATGAAACTTTGAAGCGGCGGCTCGATCCTTACATTCATCAATTCCATTATAGTCCGTGATGTTTCATCCCTGAGCTCCTCCTCGACCGATGGCACCGTTATAATATTTCCTTCGATCCTTTTCCCGATAATGAAAAGGGACGAATCTGCAATATATATCATTTTACTATTTTCCTATTGTCCTGTTTTTTTGCTTCAACGGCAATGTGAACGAGAATGTACTGCCTTCACCGAATGTACTATCTACCCATATCCTGCCCCCATGTTGTTCCACAATTTGCTTTGTAACTGCAAGTCCTGCGCCAGCGCCGCCATATCTCCTGCTTATCCCCGAATCTGCCTGGAAGAAAGGTTCAAACAGCTTGTCCATATCATCTTCCTTGATGCCTATACCTGTATCAGAGATCGAGAACTGCGCCATATCGCCGTTTTTTCTTGCCGAGATATTTACAGTCCCTCCTTCCGGTTTGCTGAATTTTACGGCATTATCAATGAGGTTTATTAGTATTTGCTTGAACCTTAGTGTATCTGCTTCCATGATCCCAAGTCCGGGATCGATTTCTTTTTGAATAACTATTTTTTTCTGTGCAGCCCTATCATTAATGAATATCAATGCTTCATCTATTGCTTCAGGCGCCTGGAATGATTGGATCGAAAGATTAAGTCCTTCACCTGATTCCACTTTGACAAGATCAAGTATGTCATTGATCATTCCAAGCAGGCGTGTTGCACTATGGAATATATTATCAACATATTTCTCTTGTTTTTCAGTTAATTCCCCATGGTGTTTCAGTTTCAGGACTTGGGAGAAACCCAAAACAGAATTCAACGGCGTCCTGAGCTCATGGCTCATCGTCATGAGGAAATCAGATTTTACGCTGCTTGCGCGCAGCGCTTCATCTTTGGCAAATATCAGTTTCTTTTCGCTATTTCTAAGCTGCGCTTCGATATTTTTTCGCTTTTCGATCTCCTGTTCCAGCATCCTTACCCTTGATTCAAGTTTCAAAGATAATTGAGCGCTGTACTTTTTCAGGTATTCCTTATCAGTAATCTCATATCCGGCTGACTTGAGTTTTCCTATTTTGTGTTCTTTCAGCACTAAATCGATCTCGCCAAGTAATCCCTCTGGCTTTAACCTTTTCATGATGAATCTTGACGCACCAAGTGAAAATCCAAGCTCCCTGTCTTTATCGCTAAAGAAGCTTTTTGTGTAAAATATAAAAGGTATATCTTTTGTTTTCTCGTTTCCTTTAATTTTCCGGATCAGCATGAACCCGTCCATCTCCGGCATAATTATATCGGATATTATGATGTCAGTCAGTTCTGTTTCCATCTTTTCAAGCGCTTCATATCCATTCCCTGCCTCTGAAACATCAAACCCATGGGTGAGCAATATCTTCGAAAGAAGTAGCCTGTCTTTTTTATTACTATCAACTACAAGAACTTTCATAGTATACTCTACATTTGCTTTTTAACTACCTGTCCAGATTTTGGGGTGCAGTCCAACTTGAAATTGCAGTGACAATATTTAACGATTGTGTTGAGAAAGAAATAAAAGCAAGTAAAGTATGAAAGAGTCATTTATTCTATTTTAGAAAATAAGGAGAAAACAATTGAAACCTATTGATGATATCCTGGTACGTTATGATGAACTCGCCCTGAAAAGCAAGAATGTCAGGATAAGGTTCGAACAGATACTGGTCAGGAACCTGAAGGCAATGCTCAATGCAGATGGCTGCAATTATTCTGGCATTACTCGTGAAATGGGACGGGTATTTATTCACACAGATGACCCAAAAGCACTTAAAAGCGCTACAAAGGTCTTTGGCGTGGTTTCTGCAAGCCAGGTTCATTCATGCGAGGCTTCGCTTGTATCAGCTGCCATGTTATCTGCAGAGATAGCATCTGAAATAATGAAGGAAGGTCAATCTTTTGCAATAAGGGCTCGAAGGGCCGGGAATCATGATTTCACATCGCGCGACATAGGAATTGCATGCGGAGATGCAGTATTTGAAAAAATGAACCGCAATATCACTGTTGACCTTGATGATCCGGATGTGGAAATATTCGTAGAAATAAGACAGGATAAAGGATATGTATTCACAGGATCAGAAAAGGGCGTGGGCGGGCTTCCACTGGGCACGCAGGGTAAAATGGTGGCTCTTATTTCCGGCGGTATAGATTCTCCTGTATCAGCATGGTTAATGATGAAACGGGGCTGCGAAATAATACCCTTGTATTTGAACAATGAACCTTTTTCCGACAATACCACACGCGATAGGGCGATGAGCTGCATCGAGATACTCCAGAAATGGTCGCCCCATAAGAAATTCACGGTTTATGAAGCGCCGCATGGTGAAAACCTCCTGGCTTTCCTGAATAATTGCGATAACCGCTTAAACTGCGTCCTTTGCAGGCGCATGATGTATCGGATCGCAGGCGAAGTGCTCAAAATTGAGGATGCACAGGGTATAATCACAGGCTCTTCACTGGGCCAGGTCGCATCCCAGACCTCAGAGAATATGCTTGCCGAGATGTATGGCATGGAATATCCGATATATCATCCTCTGATCGGGCTTGATAAGCTTGAAATTACAGATATGGCAAGAAAAATAGGCACACTTGGGCCATCAACAAAGCCTGCCACTTGCTGTATGGCAGTTCCGGAATATCCATCAACAGCAGCAAAACCCCAGGACGTAGTAAAAGCTGAAAAGCTATTAGATATTCCATCGCTCGTTGAGAACATGCTAAAAAACATCAAGAAATTCAAATAGTATGATTTATTTTACGCAAAAACATCAAGGGTAGCGTTAATAATAGGGCTAATAACACGTTTGTTGCCTCAAACCCCGGCGCCTCCTTTGGTAATTTACCGCGCGACTCTTTTATCGTTTTCACCATATCTTCAGGACCCAGATACCCGACATGGCGTGATATCTCGTCACCTTTTGCATTGAGGAATACGATCGTGGGATAATATGCGATATGATATTTGCTCTCGATATCGATCCTTACCTGCGTATCCACTTTTATGGCAATAAAATCCTTCATTTCGGAAATTACGCGGGGATCAGGATATGTTCCTTCTTCCATAGCAATGCATGGAGAACACCAATCAGCATAAAATTCCAGTAGCATAGGCTTTCCTGTTGAACTTGCTTCTTCCATCCCTGCTTCATATTTGTACCATTTTGTGGTTTGGGCATTAGCAACGGCAATTGTTAGGATAATGAAAACCAATGATATTATAACCAAAAATGTCCCTTGAATACGCATCAAGAGTGGAATTGGAATTAGGAGTATAAAATTATTCGCAATCTTTTTAAACATGAAGATTATTTTGAGTAACGGTGATGTAATGAACAAAAACCTTCCCTTAATTTTATTAATTATCCTGGTAGTTGCTTTATCAGGTTGTACAGGTTCTGATTCTTCGAAAACAGATTCCTCAAAAACGACTGCAGTACAAGTTCAAAAAATCGTGCACGAAAATACCAACCTTGAAGCAACAATAGTTGATTTGAAATTTGACAGAGATGATATAAGAGCTGGAGAAAAAGTAACTGCAATATTGTTCATTGCAAATACAGGCTCTGAAAAGATCACTAAAGAAACTGTAGAAATAAAAGCGAAAGTTATAACGCTTGATGACACTATGGCAAACTTGGCTTTAAAGACCATGGGCGAAGACAAGAAAACAAGGATGATACCCCCCATTGAATTTGAAACAGAGATCGAACCAGGAAATGTAAAAACCATCAGCGCAGTATTCAATACAGTCAAGGAGATGCAGGGAAGAAGTCTTGCAGGAACCTATGAAATAACCATTACTTTATCCGTTAACGGACAGAAAGTTGAAGCGAGGGTTATGCCTGTAACTCTCAAATCAGGCACACCCAGGGAATTTACGCCTGTTCCTACTCCATCCCCAACACCAACGCCCATCCCAACATCTGCTCCGGAAACAGTCACGACCACTGAGATCACAGAGATAGCGACCCCGACACCCACTCCTGAGCCAACACCATATGTAGCGGCAACTCCTACGGGAAAGATTATCCAGACAAGGATAGTACCACGTGGACAAACTGATGCGTTCGCAGAATCAACTCTTCAAATAGACGCTGGTGATCAGGTACTATGGGTGAATATGATTGATAGAGGATACACGATCGAGGAAGTGGACAATAAGATCCCTATAATAACTGTTCGAGGTTTTGGAAGAGCAAAATATATATTCAATGCCACAGGAATTTATAACCTTAAATTGAATTATAAACCTATGCGTGGTGAGCCAAGCACTCAGACCATAACAGTAAGATACAATGCAAGCCAGTAACTTGCATTGTCCACTATTTTTTTAACAATCTTTTTATTATCGAAAAACGATACCATATCTGTGATATCATGGTATCAAGAAAAATAATCTTAATTGTTTCTCTGTTAATTTTTAATGCAGGACTCGCATCGGCGCAAACTCTGAATGTGGGTCAGGGGCAGGCTTATGCGACCATCCAATCTGCCATTGATGCGGCAAAAAATGGCGACACGATCCTGGTGGGTGAAGGCCTATACAACGAAAATCCGCGTATCAAGACCAACGGGATATCGATCATCGGGAAGAACAAGGAAAAAACCATTCTTGAAGGCGGAAAATCAAGCAGCGGGATCAGGATAGATGAAGTAAATAATGTGATACTTAGCGGATTTACTATCAGGAACAGCGGCGGGGGCGGGGCAGAAGATGCAGGGATCACGATATATAAAGGAAATGATAATACCGTTTCAAATATGAATATTTTTTCGAATTCAGTAGGTGTTTCTATATATCAAACCAGCAACAACAATGTCATCTCAGGCAATGATATAGAATCAAGTTATGGAAATGGTATTTATATATATGCTTCAAATGATAATAAAATTTTCAATAACAATATTAAGAACAACAAAATAGGGATATATGCATATTCCGCAAAAACAAATCGCATTTACTCAAATAACTTTATCGACAACAAAGACCAGGCTTATGATAACAGCGGTCTTAACTCATGGGATTTTGATAAAACAGGCAACTTTTGGAGCGATAATAAAGGAAGCGACGAATATGTTATTGCGCTTGGTGGAAAAAATGTAAAGGATAATTTCCCCCTGAAAAGTGCGATATCAATAAGATCTGAACCTGTCCCAACACAACCTGCGTCAAAAGAGAGCGAAGCTGCGAAATCAACACCGGGATTTACAGTTTTTATGTTCATTATTTCATTGATCGCAATAGGGATATTCGGGATGAGAACTAATTAACAGATATGAACATGAAAAAACAATTAACAACTAACTCGTACGAACTCCATACGAACTCATGTTACCGGAGTTTGTTTCAGTTCGTATTAGTTCGGTGTTTTTTTTTCGGAAGATCGATTCGAGATACTCCCTTTCCCGGATCAATTCTATAATTTTATCCTCTCTTGATAATTGTACAGGAAATGTTTTATCATCGATCTCGATGGTGAGGTCGCCGTTGTATCCCGTATCACAAAGACGCTGCAATACTATTTCCATTTTCTTTTCATAATGCGCCGGATAATGCGGCTTTCCGTTATGCGCAGCGCCTACATGCACATTTATGATTTTGTCGCCAAGCTCATCAATGAAAGCTAAAGCTGTATTCCTGGAATTCAAAAATGCATGAACTACATCGAATGTGAAAAAAAGGCCAGGGAACTTGTCCAGCACTTCTTTCATCTCAACCGGGTTGGAACACATGGACTGAACGCCAGGCATGCTGTTCTCAAGCGAAAGATTTACATTCATGCTTTTCGCTTTTTCAAGGCATATCTCAAGATATCTCTCAAATTTCTTCCAATCCTCATCTGTGGGTTTTCTATGGGCTGTTCTTTTACCCGGATGGATCGTAACAACTCTTGCTCCCACGGATTTTCCAAGCTCAATAGACCATAAAGTTTCAGAAATGCTAGCCTCATGAACAAGATCATTATACGAAGATGGATTCAGATCCATTACAGGGGCATGAAGAGTACAACCCTGTGGCATGATAGATATTGCTTTTTTCAACTCTGATATACAAGCTTCATCATTCCTCATCATCCAAAAAAAAGGTGTCTCCGCCCAGAATTCAACGCTTTTTATCCCTGCTTGTAGCATTATATCCATTATGTCGCACAGGGGATATTCCCAAACGAACAGGGATGAGCATGAAATCCGCATTGAATTCTTAGTCTCTTGTGAAATACAACAATATACTTAAAGATATGAACTCAAGAATATCTGGAATGACAACATATATCGGATTATAGCCAAGCAGGTTTATTATAATCGGATATACATGCATTGCAGGCGGACTATTAATGATCAATAATAACATTATGGCTCGTGAAAAGCTCTGCAATAAAAGCGCCACTGTAAAGATAATAAGACCAAGTGTAAAGTTAGACTTGATCTTTTTATATATCTGGATATATGATACAAGAAGCACTAATAGCAAAACTATGTTGCCTGCCGAAACATAATAAGCGATATCAGTTATCTGAATAATTTTTCCTCCTGTTATGTTCAGTGGCTTTGTTTATCAATTTTTTCCCAAATTTGATGAAATTCATTTATGTTTGCCTCCATTGTCTTGGAAAGAAAATACATTGCGCCATATTTGTCACCTTCAATTGTTATTACTCCGTTCTTTGTAAGCACATCAAGATGATGCCTGATCGTCTTATAATCCATACTCATAGTCTCAGCTAGTTGATTTGCATTATATGGCCTGTCAATGAGCAATTTAAGCATCAATGCGCGTGTTTGCCCACCGCGTGTTCCTGCGATCAAATACCAGAGCAGCTTCTTCAGAAAATCCTATCTCCTATCAAGTCAAATAAATGTTTCGAGTAATAATTATAACTTGTGGTCAAAAAAGTTCAAGAAGAGGCACTATAACTCCTGACTTTGAAGTCAGCGCCATGTTCCATTGCTATTTTTTTACATTTTTCGATATCCACAACCGGCAGATCAACCACCGTGAACCGCAATTCCATATTGGATCTTGAAACATCTGTTGCGAACTCAAGCATTTTTTCATATGCCCGTATGTACCTGGGATCGCATAATTTATTGTAGGTACTGGAATCCTGGGCATTCAGGCTTATAGATACGACTTTTATTCCGGATTCAGCCAATTCCATTGCTACATTCCTGTCAGGGTATAATAGCTTCGCATGCCCGATCGTATCAAGCCTTACAGGTATCCCGCGGATTTTGAGCCAGTTTGAGATTTCAAGTACAACATCCAGACGCACAAGAGGTTCACCCAGTCCGGTGAAAACAACTTCCTTATATTTTGAAAGTTCCTGCTCAGAAAGCTCTTTTATTATTTCGGGGAGTGTGGGTTCCTTTGAAAGACGAAGATTATATCCATACACGCCGTCAGAATACCGTTTTATGCAAAAAACACAATCGGCAGTGCACCTATTTGTTATGTTGAGATAGAGGTTCCCATGTGCCTCGTAAATAATTGTATCTTTGTTTTTCATTGTCCCGGTTAATTATAGTGTTTCATCGCTCTTATTACTTCCTATCCTGGTAATGTATCATTTTATTATTTCAGGTTATTATTTCACACCCGTCTTCATTTACAATAACTGTATGTTCGGACTGGGCAACTATTTTGCCATCCGATTCTACTAATTCAAAATATTCCCTTGCTCCTTTTAACTCTTTGATATTGAGCTGTGGGATCCATCGCGGGGTAAAAGGAAGCGACTCGAATCGTTTCCTGATATATTCAGCGGTAATTCCTGTACATTTATCATTTATGGCAAAAATCAATGGCTTACTGTGTTTGATATTCCCCCTGCCGTATGTTGCAAAAGGTTCAATCGCAATGACCATGTCCTTTTTTATGGTATGACTGAAAAAGCTTTTATAATTGGGTATTGAAATCCCTGCGTGCAGGTCATATCTTTCGAGATTGTGGCCTGTCAGGTCTTTTATGGGGCTAAAACCACGTTCTTTTATCGTGTCTTCAATTATCTTTCCAATATGACTGGTTTCAACTCCGTTTTTTACAAATCCGATGGCATTTTTTAAGGCCTCATCACAAGCATTTAGCAACAAATGGTGATCATTTGTCCCGACTTCAACAGTCACCGCTGTGTCAGCGATATAGCCTTCTATGTGAGCGCCAAGGTCTAATTTTACGACATCTCCTTTTTTAAAAACAGGCAGGTTATCCTGCGGTGTGTAATGGGCTGCAATTTCATTTATTGAAATATTGCAAGGAAAAGCAGGCTTTGCGCCAAGTTCCCTAATCCTCCCTTCCACAAATTCCGCAATCTCAAGGAGTGTGATATCCTCTTTTATCCTGGGCATGGCCTCATCGCGGACTTTAGCCGTGATTTTGCCTGCTTCAATATAACATTCATAAATAATATTGTTCATTTATCAGTTGTAACTAATGCAGCGCCTATCAATATAAGCGCTCCTCCTGTTATTTCAAGAATTGAGATCTGCTCACCAAGAATAAGTACCGCAAAGAATACGGCACTTATCGGTTCGATCAATCCAAGGATACTTGCGCTTTGTGCTTTTACTTTTTTCAATCCATTAAAATACAGTGATACGGCCAGTATCGTTGGAAAGATCGCAAGAATCAAAAGATTTGTGAGATTGCTGGAAACCGCTTCAGCCGGTACAACCCCCACAGGCAAAAGAATTAAAGTGGCGACCAAAAAACTCCAGAATGCCTGCGAATAACCGGAATATGTAGAGCTTACATATTTTGAGGTCATTATCTGGAAAGCGTAGAATATCCCTGAAGCAATTCCTGCTAATATACCGATCGAAGACAGCTTGAAATCGAGTTTTCCGGGATCCACTATCAGCAGGATACCCACAATAGATAGGACAAGGGCGATCACTCCTTTGTGTCTTATCTTTTCTTTCAGGAACCAGGGAGAGAATATTGTGATATAAATTGGAGCTGTGGATAGTAAAAGGACGGCAATCGAGACTGATGCATTCATGATAGATATGAAATAGGAAACCATTGTGCATATCTGCAATATTCCAAAGAGGAAAAGGTATGATTTTTTCCCGCGAAGTCCGATGATATTCAAGTTTCCCGAAACAAGAAGTGCCAAAAATAATATAATAAATGCAAAACCCACCCTGTAAAAAATGATGCTCTGGGCTGACATCCCATGTATATTTTTTGCAATAATGCCTACGAGACTCCATAATATTGCGGCAATGATTATTTCGCCATATCCAGAAAAGCGGTCTTTGTTCATCGGGTTCTGGAAGAGTTTTTTAGATAAAATAGATTGTGATTTGACGAGTAGATATCACCATAAATGCTATGAATATGAAAAAAACAACGAGAAGTTCACTCTTTCCTCCCCCTTCTCCTTTGTCCTGATCCTCACATCCTTCAAAAAAGAAATGCTTCTGGCAAGTGCCACCATTTCATCCCTTGAAAAAGCAGTCTCTTTTCTTATTTCACCTTCGGGGGCATTTTCAGGAATGCCCTGCTGGATGACATAAGTGCAATTTTTTCCCTCAAGATCCTTTGCAATTCCCAGTACATCCGAAAACGGTCGAAAAACGGTCGTCCTCACTTCGATATCAACATTTTCAAGTTCCAGCGACTTTCGGGCGCGCAAAGCGGCATCTTCCCCGCCTCTGGTTATCATGCTGTATTTTTTCGCATCATCAAGTGGCGCTTTGATGTCAAGGAATATTTTATCAAGCAACTTTTTCTCAATGAGCTTTGAAAGGCGCTCAGGATAGTACCCGTTCGTTTCGATGCCAACCAGTAACCCCTGTTCTTTTGCGAATCGTGCGAGATGTTCCAGCGCATCATATTGTTTAGTCGGCTCGCCGCCGGAAAAAACCACGGCGCTAATAAACATTTTTGATTCGAGAATTTGCTTCTCTACTTCTTCGATATCAAAAACTTTTTCTTTAATGAAGATTGGCGTTATTGGATTCGAAATTATATTTAGTTTATTTTTACTTATAAATACTTTTAACCTACCGGTTTTCATTTTTAAATTTAATTCATCCGTCCTGACATCGTCGATTGTTAGAATCGCCTTCGTTTTTCCATCATTAAGCTTGATTGAAATTAGGTTTTTTTCTGAAAATATTCTTATAGTCTTATTATCATCGATTTTTTCAATAATTGCTGTTTTTACCCAATTAATACCAAAATGTTCTTTTAGAAATTCTATGAGTTTATTATTATCGATTCCTGGAATGTTATCCCAGTTAAACAAATACTTGTTTTTCCTTATTCTTTTTTCCTTTTTTTCTCTTAAATATGGCTGCAAAGAAGTTGCCCTACGAATGAAATCGTTATTTGAGCAGTAGAGACATTTAAAATTGCAGCCATTGAAGAAGATGACTGAAACCGACCTGCCGTACCAGTCTATCGTGGATACAGGAGTCATTACACATCTTAATTCCATTGTTCTCCTTTATCAAAAAGATTATCTGTCATTATTCCAAAGATTCTTTTGAACGCATCAAAGTCGCTATCGGGTACATATCTAAATACATTTTCGGATATTTACTATGCATATACTTTTTTACAATCTTAAAATTGTGCTTTTCATAGAACCCCAAAGATTCAGGTTTTGAATCAACTGTTATATAGCGACATCCTACTTCATTGGAGATATATATGGCTTTGCCTATCGCTATGGACAATAAGAATATTCCAACACCCTTTCGCTCAAATCTTCTATCCACTGCAAGTCTTGCAATCCTGATACATGGGAATTTTTGATAAGGATAACCATTAATCCTATCTTTTTCATCTACTGCATGTACTTCGAGAGTATCTGTAACTAATGTGACATATCCAGCAATATCTTTCTTCCAGCAACATAAAAATGTCCTGCCAGCCATCTCATTTTGATATTTTAAAGCATCATTTTTAACAAAATCGTTTAAATCTATATTTGAGGAGTCAAAAGAATTGAGCTTATGCCTTGTAGTTAAAGGCATAATTTGAAACTCACAATAAAGGTTCTGTTCCATTAAACTCTAAAATGGGTTTTACTTATTCGCATGGCATCTTTGAACAACTCTATCTCTTCTTTGGTTACTTTCGGATCTTTTCGATCTTTCCAGAACTCTTCTGCATCTTCTCCTTCTAAAATTAATCCGAGTTCTATGGGTCTTGCCATGTTATCGCCTGAAGGATATCATGATAATATCATAGATAAAGCTTTTTATTCTAAAAGACCGTATATATCTATTATAGAGGTTGGGTTAGAAATTGATAATATAGTGTTAACAAAATTATATCAGTTAATAAACCAATTTCATATCGGGGCGTTATAATAAAACTTGCGCCTTAGAATTTAAAAGGAGGCTACAATGTCAGAAATGTCAGATATGTTTAAGAAAATGGGGTTATTCGGCATAGGCGTTATTTCCCTGACGCAGGAAAAGGTGGAGGAATTTTCCCAGGAAATGATAAAAAAGGGAGAATTGAGCCGGGAAGAAGGAAAAAAATTCGTGAATGAACTTCTCTCTGAAAGAGAAAAGCAGATCCGAGAACTTGAAGATAAGATCAATGAAAGAGTAAAAGAAATACTCGAAAAGAGCGGCGTGGTCATGAAAAGTGATATCACTGCTCTTGAGAAAAAGATCGAGAAGCTGGAAAAGACGATTCACGCAATGTCGAAAAAATAAATCATCCGGGATAATCTATCTTGAGCCTGCTTGATAAACAATACGCTTACGTAAGACGATACCATGAGATCGTTGACGTAATGATCAAACATGGTTTTGGATACCTTGTGGATAGGTTTGGACTTCGTCCTTTTCGGTCTTTTCGGGAAAAACTGTTCGGACCCAAACCTCTCAAGGAACAAATGCTCATGCTTTCGGAAGCGCATAGGATGCGCCTTGCGCTGGAAGAACTTGGACCGACATTTATCAAATTCGGCCAGATATTAAGTACAAGGCATGACCTGATCCCGGCGGAGTATATACAGGAACTTGAAAAACTCCAGGATCGTGTTGAACCTTTTGATTTTTCAGACGCAAGAAAAGTGATAGAAAAAGATTTTGGGGGAAAAAAGATAGAAGAGCTCTTCCTGAAATTCAATCCGGAACCAATAGCTTCAGCTTCAATAGGACAGGTGTATCGCGCTACTTTATCGCTGGGTGAGGAAGTGGTAGTCAAAGTAATGAGGCCAGGTGTTGAGGAGATAATAGAAACCGACCTTTCCATTTTAATAAGCATGGCAAGATTTGCACAAAAGCACATAAAAGAAAGTAAATTCTTTAATCCAGTGGGTTTTGTGGATGAATTTTCACGGATAATAAGACTTGAGATCGATTATACACATGAAGCCCAGAATGCAGACAAGTTTTTCTTGAATTTCACAGGAAGCGAGACTGTCAAGATCCCGATAATGTATTGGAAATACAGTACAAAGCATGTTATTTGCCAGGAATTTCTTGATGGTGTAAAAATCACTGATATCGAAAAGATCGAAGCGCAAGGAATGGACAGGAAAAATATCTCCATTGATCTTTCATATGCATATTTGAAAATGATCTTCGAAGATAGTTTTTATCATGCTGATCCGCATCCTGGCAATATTCTTGTGTCGCCTGATGGAAAAATAATATTTCTTGATTTTGGCATGGCAGGACATATTGATCCGCTGCTTCATGAAAACCTCACAAATCTCATAATAGCCATACAGTTAAATGATATCGATATCCTGATAGAAGCTCTTACAGAATTGGGACTTATCAGCGATGAAGGGAGTGAAAGCCCGCTGATCAAGATAAAACTGGAAGAATTATTGGTAAAGTATTACGATCTTTCAAGCAAATTCATTGATCCTGCCTCATTCCTCCGGGACCTGATAGATATTTTTGCAGGAACCGGGGGAAGAGTCCCCACGAATATAATGCTTTTGTCAAAAACACTTATCATCAGGGAACAGATCAGCCGCAAGCTTGATCCGGATCATAATTTTGGTGAATTGACGCAACATTATGTCAAAAAAATGCTAACAGACCGAGCAAAAGCTTCTCATATATTCAAAGAGGCTGAAAAAACGGTATCCGATCTTATCCGCCTGATGAAAAATTTCCCGAAAAGGTTGAATCATTTGCTTGCAAAAGCAGAAAAAGGAACACTAAAGCTTGAACTTGAACACCTGGGGCTTGACGGGCTTGTGGAAGAATTGGATATTATGAGCAACAGGCTCTCTTTCAGCATGATAATAGCGTCGCTTATTGTGGGCTCTTCTCTTATCATCCAGACGAGGATGTCACCCAGTCTCTTTGGCGTGCCTCTCCTTGGGATCATCGGTTTTTTCATCGCAGGATTTCTGGGGATAGGGCTACTGATTTCGATCATAAGGTCAGGAAAGTGGTGATTACTTTTTTATCCATTCCCACTATTAAACCAGAAAATGGAAAAAACAAGGTTTGCATATATATTGATCGGCGGTTTTTTTGGCTCTGCGATCAGAGAGCCCCTATCGTTATCAATACCCGGAGCACCAGGGATATTTTTGGTAAATGTCAGCGGGAGTTTTATCCTTGGTTACCTGATGTATGCTACAGAACTTGGTTTTTTCAGCGATCGTGAGCGATATCTCATAGGTATCGGTTTTTGCGGAGGTCTCACGACCTTTTCAACGTTTATTGTGCAGACTATCCAATTTCCAGCCGCCTTGGCTGCATTGAATATCACTGCAAATATCGTTTTTTGCCTCGTATCGGTTTTTGTAGGACGCGCGTTGGCAAGGATGAGGCTGGGATCATGAACCTGATTCCAATACTATTAGCCGGCATTGGAGGCGCGATTGGTGCAGTGTTGCGCTATCTTGTTTCAGGGATTTATCCGGTCTATCGGGACATTCCCACAGGAACACTGCTTGTAAATTTTATTGGTTCAACACTACTTTCCATTATCACATTCGGTGCCAATCCATTGCCATATTTTGCAGATGCCGGGATACTGGGGGGATTTACTACCTTCTCCACATTCAGCTATGAGAGCTTCCGTCTTCTTGAACGAAGGGAGTTTCATGTATTCGGGGTAAATGTCATTTTGAGTTTGTTATTTTGTGGGGCAGGGGTGGTTTTAGGAAAATGGATTGTGTAAAAGCCATTAAATACAAAGAATATAATGTAAGAACATCATTTTCGGAGGATTTAATTGCAACCTGTAGTAAATATTGGTATAGTAGGGCATGTTGACCACGGCAAGACCACGCTTGTAAAGGCACTTTCTGGTTCCTGGACAGATAAGCATAGTGAAGAAATAAAACGTGGAATATCAATAAGGCTTGGCTATGCGGATATCGTGCTAATGAAATGTCCTGTTTGCCCGGAACCTGATTGTTTTACAACGAAAAAAGAATGTGAGAAATGTGGGACAAAAACAGAAGTAATTCGAGCTATATCTTTCGTTGATTCCCCGGGGCATGAAACGCTGATGGCTACGATGTTATCAGGTGCAGCTTTGATGGACGGCGCCCTTCTTGTTATTGGAGCAAATGAAAACTGCCCCCAGCCGCAGACAAAAGAGCATCTAATGGCTTTGAACATCCTGGGCATAAAGAATATAATCATTATCCAGAACAAGATAGACATTGTCACGAGAGAAAAAGTAATTGAGAATTATAACCAGATAAAGGCTTTCGTGAAGGGTACAGTTGCGGAAAATGCCCCGATAATCCCGGTTTCGGCGCAGCAGAATGCAAACCTTGATCTTATCATCGAGGCGATTGAAAAATATATTCCTACTCATATACATGAACTTGATTCACCGCCATTGATGTTCGTGGCTCGATCTTTTGATATAAATAAACCCGGAACAATTATTGAAAAGCTAAAAGGTGGAGCGATCGGAGGGTCTTTGAATTGTGGGATATTTAAACTCGGCGATGAGATCGAGATGCGGCCTGGAAGAAAAGTCGAAAGCGGAGGGACTGTAAAATGGGTTCCTATTAAAACGGTGATCACATCCATACATGCAGGGACTGAAGAACTTCAAGAAGCAAGACCTGGAGGTCTTATCGGTGTGGGCACAAAACTTGATCCATCCATTACAAAGAGCGATGCTCTTGTTGGGCAGGTAGCAGGTCTTCCTGGAAAGTTGCCGCCTACCATAGAAGGTTTTGTTATGGAAACAAAACTCTTGGAAAGAGTAGTAGGGGTAAACGATGAATCAGTTGTTGAGCCTATACGTTCAAATGAGCCTTTAATGCTGAATATCGGGACTGCAACTACAATAGGAGTTGTGACAAGCGCAAGACAACTGGATGCGGAAGTCAAACTCAAAAGGCCCATATGTGCCGATAAGGGTTCACATATAGCGATCAGCAGGCGCGTCGGTGCTCGCTGGAGACTCATTGGTTCAGGTGTATTGAAAGAATTCAAATGAAAAAAACTGTGATCATTGATACAAATGGTTTGATGATCCCCGGCCAATTCGGACTGGATATTTTTTCAGAGCTTGGACAATTGGGTTTTGATACTTATATTGTTGCGAGGGCTTGCGTAAGGGAACTTGAGACGATCATAGCTTCAGGGCGCGGGAAAGATAAAATGGCAGCAAAGATAGCGTTATCGTTATTAGACCGCTGCGCTATAATAGAAGAAAGCGGATTCGCAGATGATGCGATCGTAAAAATGGCAGTTAGAATGAAAGCGTCAGTTCTTACTAATGACGCCGAATTAAAGAAAAGATTATGTAGTAAGGGAGTTACTATTGTGTATCTTCGAGATAGAACTCGTTTAAGTATTTAATATCTTTTTAAGAGGATTTAGATGTATAAGAAAATGAGATTAGCAGATACGGTGAGAATTGCACCTGAATTACTCGGTGAACCGGTTGAGGAAGCAGTAAAACTCGCGTTGCGAGAAAAGCTTGAAGGATTGGTTGACAAGAGGATCGGCGCGATAGTTGCAGTCAAGGATATTATAGAAGTTGGCGAAGGACATATACTGGCCGGTGACGGAGGAGTATATTATGATGCAATTTTTGATGCATTGACTTTCATGCCAGAACTTCAGGAGATCATTGAAGGCAGCGTTGTTGAGGTTGTCCAGTTCGGTGTTTTCCTGGGCATAGGACCGCTTGACGGTCTTGTGCATGTAAGCCAGCTTACCGATGAATTCGTGAGTTATGATGAGAAAAATTCACGGCTCATTACAAAAGAATCAGGGCGTTCGATAACTGAAGGAGACCACATCAGGGCAAGAATAATAGCTGTAAGCCTGAATGAGCGTGAACCGAGAGATAGCAAGATAGGTCTCACTATGCGGCAGCATACCCTTGGCAAGCTGGAATGGTTAGAAGAAGCGCGAAAACCCAAAGAAGAATCGCAAGAGAAGGGTAAACCAAAGAAGGTAAAACCAGAGAAGAAAAAGAAGGAAGATTCACCTAAATTTGAAGACATCGAGGACATAAAACCAGAGGGGGCATAAATGCCTGATAATGTATGCAGGGAATGTCACAGGATAGTCAAGAAAAGCCAGATATGCTCATATTGTAATTCAACGGCGCTCACAAATGATTGGAGCGGTTATGTGGTCATTATCGACCCCGATAAATCACAGATCGCAAAAAAACTCGGGGTCAAATTACCCGGAGAGTATGCGTTGAAGGTAAGATAATTTGAAAAGATACTGCCTGCCAGTAGAGTTACGAGAAGAACTTCGCAAACTCCATGGAGAACTTTTTCCCGGAGATGGGATCGAGACTACAAAGGAAATCATTAAGAATTTAAATGAATACGCTATGTTGATCACTGTTGGAGATATTGTCACATTTAATATTCTTAGCGCCGGATTGGTCCCGGATATTTCCTTTGTAGATGACAGGACTAAACGCAGCCCTGCGTCAGATGTGGTAGTGAAAGGCACACGGCATGCCCATTTTAAAAATATAACCGTCGAAAATCCCCCTGGTATGATTACGGAAGAACTATTGGATGAAACGCAAAAAGCAATGGGATCCAATACGCCTGTACAGATATTCATAAAAGGGGAAGAGGACCTGGCAGCTCTTCCTGCGATCGCCATGGCTCCCATCTCATCAGTAATTATATATGGTTTGCCTGACAAAGGGGCGGTACTTGTTCGAGTTACTGAGAACAAAAAGAAAGAAATACAATCATTCCTTAATAAAATGAAATGCAAGGAGAATAAATAATGGAAATCCAGATCATCAAAGATAAAACAAATCCACTGTTAAATAGACGAGAGATATCTGTCTCTGTAAAGAATAAAACCACAGCCTCAAGAATTGAATTAAAGAATAAGCTTGCAGCACTGCTAAATTCCAAACCTGAACTTATCGTGATCGAGCATCTTGGCACAATATACGGTAAGCAGGAAATGATGGCAAAAGCTTGCCTATACCAGACGGAAGAACGCTTGAAACAGCTTTCTCACCAGCATCTTATCGCAAGGGATGCACCCAAGGTTGTAGAAGGACAGGAACAAGCAGCAGCACCAGCCGCGGCAGCTGAACCAAAATCCCCGGCTTAAGAATGGAGAGATTTTAATGGCAATTAATAAATTTTACGAAATAAGCGGAAATAATGCAAAAAAGATAAAACCTTCATGCCCCAGATGTGGACCAGGCGTATTCCTTGGTGAACACAAGAATCGCAGTTCATGCGGGAAATGCGGTTATACTGAATTCAAGAAATAATCTTTTTCTATAGGTATGGCCTGATTATATGATCGTGGGCCATCACCACCCCTTAAGACCCAATGTCATTAAGTCGTTAAGGGCACATTTTTAATATAAATGGGACTGCACGAATGATGCTAATATTTATCCGTGTATATTCGTGCCTTTTATAAATTCCTCAAGTTTCTCTCGCGCCTGGGCGTCACGTATCTGCTCAGGCGGATGTTTCATGAAATAAGCGGATGCCGGGATTATTGGTCCGCCTATCTTCCTGTCAAGAGCGATCTTTGCCACACGGATGGCATCAACCACTACACCTGCGCTGTTAGGACTGTCCTCAACAGATAACTTAAGGTCGATATAAGCGGGCACATCGCCGAAGAGCTTAAAATCGATTTTCAGGTGGCAGACCTTGTTATCATTCAGGCAATCGATGCAGCCGTTAGGACCTGCGTAAACATAAGCATCATACGGGATTTGCGAAGCGACAGATTCTGTCTTTGATATCTTCTTTGATTTTAATCTTGCCTGGTCTGTCATGTTGCGAAAATCCGTATTCCCGCCAATATTCAACTGGTAAGTGCTGTCGATTTTTGCCCCCCTCTCGACTATCATCTGGGTAAGCGCGCGGTGAACGATCGTAGCGCCAACAAGGCTTTTTATATCATCGCCAATTATCGGAAGTTTGGCTTTTCTGAATTTGTCTGCCCATTGCTTGTTTGAAGCGATGAAAACCGGAATGCAGTTAATAAAAGCGCAGCCCGCTTCAAGTGCCTGGGTTGCATAATATTTTACGGCTTCTTCAGAGCCAACAGGCAAATAATTGATCAATATATCTGCTTTTGACCTCTTAAGGATAGAAGCAACGTCCACTGATTTTTGTTTTTCATCCACCCTGAAATAATCTGTCATGTGTGGAGCCACCCCATCAAGTACCTGGCCTTTCATTACTTCAACGCCAAAATCCGGGACATCCGAAAATTTCTTTGTGCAATTGGGTTCTGAAAATATGGCTTTTGAGATATCAGTTCCCACCTTGCGAACATCAATATCAAATGCAGCGACCGGCTTAATATCAGAGATCAGATATCCACCCAATGAATTATGCATTAATCCCGGCACCAGGTCATCAGAATGCGATATATTTTTATAATACTCAAGTCCCTGAATTAAAGATGATGCGCAATTTCCTACACCAGCTATTGCTATGCGAATATCTGCCATTTAAATTCCCTCGTAATACCAACTCAATGATATCCTGATATAACTTAAAATTTGTTATTTAAGTGTCTCTTTAACGTGTGCTATTCTCTGGAATACAGTTATGAATGAAAGTATGGCTATTGCGAATATTGCAAAATTCACCATATCGATAAAAGCGCCTGCAATAAGTATTATCATTCTTGCAGGACGGTCTGCAAACCCTATAGAAGCTTTTGCTCCTGCCGCCTCCGCGCGCGCCCTAGTATAACTTACCATTAGAGAACCAAATATTGCAAGAGTGCCCGTAAGCCAGAAAGGAATTGAATACAATTGGGTCAATCCGCCGTACATCGCTCCGATTATGACCGCAGCATCAGCGAACCTGTCACAAACAGAATCGAGGAAGCCACCGTATTTTGTCGTCCTGTTATTTGCGCGCGCCACAAGCCCGTCAAGAGCGTCAAAAAATCCGCTTGCAAGGAGGAAACCTCCAGCCCAAAGCAGTTCTTGCTTTGCGAAAAAGAATGCAGAAATAAGACTTAACGCAAGGCCTACGAGTGTTAATGTATTAGGGTTTATCTCTGTGACCCTGCGCGCAAAAGGGGTTAAAGCATCCTGTATTAATTCCTTTATATCATCGGTCATTTGTTTTTCATTGTTCCAGGAGATGATGAAGATTTCTTTTTTTGTTTTTTCCAAATCATTTATTTAAATAAAAGACGTTTCACAATCTTATCATGAAGAATTCTACTCATAATCCCAAAGAAGTTGCAGGTCGTCAGGCAGCCCAGCTCGTAAAGGATAACATGGTCGTTGGACTTGGCACCGGTTCAACAACAGCTTATGCGATAAAGGAACTTGGAAGACGAGTTGCAGGAGGCTTGAAGATGCAAGGTGTTCCCACATCGTACCAGTCGGCTTTTTTGGCTTCCGGGAACGGTATTCCTCTCACCACGCTTGATGAGC
The DNA here is from genome assembly GCA_041648475.1 of Candidatus Methanoperedens sp. GTDB lineage: Archaea > Halobacteriota > Methanosarcinia > Methanosarcinales > Methanoperedenaceae > Methanoperedens. The sequence goes on from JBAZOV010000004.1 coordinate 104,805, forward strand.
ATCCGGTGCTTGATATTGATATTGATGGCGCCGACCAGATTGTGAATTTCGTTGCGATAAAAGGCGGCGGTGCGGCTCACACGCGGGAAAAGATCGTTGCCCGATCAGCAAGAAAGTTCGTTGTGGTTGCGGAGGAGTCAAAAATGTCAGCCGTATTGAACCACTCGGTTCCCCTTGAAGTAATTCCATTTGCGCGCAAACTGGTAGAAAAAGAAGTTGCAGAACTTGGCGGAAAAACAGAAGTGCGAATGGGAGTAAGAAAGGATGGCCCCGTGATCTCTGATAATGGGAATTTCATCATGGATGCTGATTTTGGGGCAATACATGATCCTGCATCGCTGGATATTGCGCTTTCACAATGTACGGGCATCGTAGAACATGGGATATTCATGAATGTGGATGTAGTGTATATCGGGAAAAAAGACGGAACCGTAGAAATCATTAAAAAATAGAATTTATCGACAATTTCTTTGATCCAGACTGACCGCGGATGCGTTATTACAAATTCAGCCCATCGCTCGATAGGTTCAGTATGGGTTTTGTCTCTCATGATAGACGCAGCCTGCGGATATCCGCTTTTATTTTTGCGATCTCTTTTTCATTCATGAACCTTTGATATGATTCCCGAAATCCTCGTTCCCAATGTTCTCGATTACTTTTGTTCCATTTTTTACCCTGACTTCAGGCCATATTCTTACATTTGAATTTACGGTCACATCTTCCCCGATGATGACCCTGGGACCTATGACAGTACCAGTTTCAAGGATACATGACTCTTTTATTTTTGTGGCATTATCGATGATCGCACCTGAGACTATAGTATTTGAGCCGACCTCAACATTATTATAAATATATGACGACAATATTCTTGAATTGTCGCCTATTTTGCAATTTGAGCCTATGGATGTATAAGGACCGACAAGGACATTGTCCCCTATAGTTGTGTTCTCTCCGATCACGATAGGTCCTACTATTGCTGAATTTGAACCAAGCGATACATCATGACCGATCTCGATAGGGCCTGTAACTCTTGCATCTTTGATATTAAGTCGCCCTGATATCTTTGTGCCCGGCATTTGTTCCAGCATCCATCGGCATGCTTCCCTGTAAGCCTGGGGGTTGCCGATATCCGTCCACCTGCCGTGAACAAGGAAACCGTTGATGTTCCTGCCTTTTTTCATTATATCCGGGAAAAGGTCTTTTGCGAAATCATATTTTTCCTGCGGGATCCATTCCAGGACTTCCGGGTCACAAACATATATGCCCGTGCTTGCAAGGTTGCTGAAGATCTGTCCCGGTCCAGGTTTCTCAAAGAACCTGTTTATCCTGTTATTTACATCAAGGTCAGCGATACCATAATCACGTGGATCATCTATTGGCAGAAGACCAATGGTCACAAGCGCATCATGCTTTTCATGGAAACGCACAAATTCACGAAGTTCAAGGTCCATAACGTGGTCTCCTCCCACTACCATGAAAGGCTCGCCCTCAAAAAGCTCTTCTGCATTCTTAACCCCGCCTGCTGTTCCCATTTTTTCTTTTTCATGCACATATTCTATATGCACGCCGTACATGCTTCCATCACCAAGCGCGGCTTCTATTTCCCCGCCCATATAACCAAGTGTAAGAACAATATCATTAAAACCCTCAATGGCCAGGTGTTCCACAAGATGAACTAATGATGGTTTATTCAGCAGCGGGATCATCGGCTTTGGCCGGTCAAAAGTAAGCGGTCGCAGGCGTGTTCCTTCGCCTCCGCACATTATGCACGTTTTCATGAAAATATCATTCTTTGAATTGGTATGGAGGTATATAAATAATGCTAAATGCTGAGACTTTTGATTAACTTCTTGTTTTAGAAACCACAGAGAGCACAGAGTACACAGAGAAAAGCGTCAAAACTCTGTGCTCTCTGTGGACTCTGTGGTTGATTTTCCGTGTGATGAGCCATTATTCTGACCACTGAGTACTTCCAGAAGTTGAATTAACTTAATCACCACAAAGGACGCAAAGAATGCAAAGCGTAGCAGCATTAATCTTTGCGACCTTTGCGCTATTTGCAGTGAGATTTTTATATGGAAACACCATATCAGAAAAATAAAAAAGATTTATGATATCCATAGTATAAGTTGGACATAGCAATGAAAGATCAATGCCCGTGTACCTCAAGAACCTCTGAAATATGCTGCCCTGGAGATGTTTCTATCCGCAAAGTCTGGCTTGCCAGGCTTGAAAAAGAACACAGCCAGCTGCGGCGCACATCAAAAAAGATCGCAGGCAAATTTAAAATATTTTCACATCCCCAACGTGTTGAGATCCTGCTGATGCTAAAGCAGCGTGAGCATTGCATGGATGAAATGGCAAAGAAACTCAATATCCCAAAGCCTGCGCTCTCCTATCACCTGGGGATTTTGAGAAAACATAGCCTTATTTGCGTGAAAAAGCGCTCAAGGTTTGCTTTCTACTCACTTTCAGATAGCGGGAATGTCTCCCTGGACATCTTTAATTCAATATGATTCAAATTTTTTTGAATCTATTTGTAGGGTTTTATTGCTTAAAGTTACATAATCCATAGCATGGAAACGAAGCTCTCATGGATAAGCAGATATCTGACCGCCTGGATCCTTATTGCAATGGCAGGAGGGATTATCCTTGGAATAGCCTTTCCGGGATTACCTGCGCTCCTTGATTCTGTACAGATCGAAAACGTTTCACTCCCGATAGCGATAGGTCTTATATGGATGATGTATCCGCCTCTGGCTGGCGTGAAATATGAAGAACTGTCAAAAATGAGGACGCAGGGAAAAGCCCTTGGCGCTTCTATTATCCAGAATTGGATCATCGGTCCTGTCCTGATGTTCGCTCTTGCATGGATTTTCCTCCCGGACCTTCCCCATTATCGTATCGGCCTGATACTTATCGGTCTTGCACGATGCATTGCGATGGTGCTTGTCTGGAACAAGCTTGCTAGAGGCGACAACGATCTTTGCGCTGTTCTTGTTGCCATGAATTCCCTCTTCCAGGTAGCGCTTTATTCCGTGCTTGCTTATGTCTTCATCACCGTTATATCTACATGGATCGGAGGTGTTGGAGCAGGTGCGATCGTGAATATTTCCATATGGCAGGTGGCTTATGCGGTTTTTATCTATCTTGGGATCCCCTTTATCGCAGGCATCATAACGCGCTGGGTTCTTTTGAAGAAAAAAGGAAAAGAATGGTATGATAATATATTCATGGAAAAGCTTGGCCCGACAGCTCTTATCGGTCTTCTATTTACTATCATCGTAATGTTCTCCCTCAAAGGAAAAAACATGGTTGAACTGCCCATGGACGTTTTCAGGATAGCCATTCCCCTGCTTGTTTATTTCATCTTGATGTTTTTCGTTTCGTTCTTTATGTCATACAAGCTTGGATTCTCATACCAGCAGTCAACAACGCTTGCATTTACAGCCGCAAGCAATAATTTCGAGCTTGCAATAGCAGTTGCGGTAGCGGTCTTTGGCATAGGTTCAGGCGAAGCGTTCGCCGCTGTTGTGGGTCCGCTTATCGAAGTTCCGGTGATGCTTGGGCTTGTGCACGTTGCTGGAATAATAGGCTCAAAGTGGTTTGACAGGAATGGAATACCAATAAAATAATACGCTGAACACTTTGAATTGTTTGGTTTTTAACTATAAAAGGAGGAAAAAATTATGTCATGGTTTGTTGAAAAAACGCCAGAGGTTGCAAAAGCATTCGGAGAATTGAGGAGTTCCGTTTACAAGGAAGGGGCTCTTGATGCGCGCACAAAGGAACTCATTTCGATCGCTGCTTCCGTTTTAATGAGATGCGAAAAATGCACAGAAATCCATGCCCAGCGCGCGCGCAAGAACGGCGCGACTGATGAGCATATAGCAGAAGCAATAGCATGCGCAATGTTCGTTGCTGCAGGATCGCAGTTGTCATGGAGCGAGGTGTATGACAAGGTTTTTGATGAGAAAAAGTAAGAATTTATGTCATGCCCATATTTCATAGATAAATCATAAATTTAAGAAAATATAGCATTCAAAAGCGCTCAACAGTCCTTAGGTCGCATAAACTTCATTGGTGCGGATTACTTTTTCCACATCCCTTTCCAGTCTTGAGAGCATGTTTTTATCAAGTTTTTTTCCTTTTATCTGCTCTATGAACATCAGGGATTTCGTATGGTCATCCGGAAGAAGCTTCCAGGTAGGTCTTTCCACGCAATAATCTATCCCGTTGGCGTATGCCATCATTTTTTCACATACTTCCCCGCTTATCCATCCTATGTCGATGTAGTATTCAAGCACTTCAGACAGGTTATTCCGTCCTACTTTTTCAAGCAGGAATTCTATCCAGTTAAGAAGTATTATAGAAGTCTCAGCCTTATTATCAATAGACTGCAATTTTACGTTCTCATCATAATTTTGCTGTTTTTCAGCCGCTGCCCTCACGGATGCTCGTGATGCCGGGGAAAGAGCATCATGCGCAACGGGCATCGCTGCGGCAGCCATTTGAACTGCTTCCAGTTCCTGTAATTTTTGATCAAGAAAAGGTCTTATTTGTTCCATTACCTGCATTGATACTTTTTTTATTATATCTTCCTGGTTCATTTGATCAGGTGCTGGCGCATTACTAAACAAAGTCGTTAATTCTTCAAGGCTTCCTTCAAGCGCTTTGAATTTTATGTCATATTCCTCTTTAATATTTGCAGGAAATTCAGACGGTTTCTGGCTCAGGGTTTCAAGCTTTTTCTCCATCTGTTCAAGTTTCTCGATGGTAGGCGTTCCCTTATCGCCAACAAAAGGATTTACTGTACTTGAAACCACTTCATACAGGGACAATAATTCAAGCAGGCTTTCATCGATCTTATCAAGTCTTTCTTTAAATTCTCCCACTGTATTCTTACTCGATGAAACCGTACCTTCCAGCTTATTTAATTTGACATCGAACTCCTTGATAGCTTCGATACTGGTATTGATCTGTTCAGTTTTTGATTTGATAATCTCTTCTATTTTTTGAGTCATATCCTCCTGGGTTTTCTTAAGCTTCTCTGAAATATCCGGCAATGCCGCAGATGCACCAGGAGAAGCAGGAGAACCGGAGGTAATTCCGGATTCCGAAGTCTTTTTGATGCGCTCGATCTTTTTTAATAGTGACTCCTCAGGCATCTTCAATTTTTTAAATCTAGTAGTCATATTCTCAAACATGCCCTGTCCTTCGAATTCTTTATTATCAATATGTTATTATATGTTATTATATTGATTGTATTTTGAATGTACTTGTTATTAAGCATGATTCACACACTTTTCACAACTGCGTTTATATATTGAAGAATCTAACACATATATAACATATAGTGAGTATTATTATGAGGATTAAAACAGGTATCGAAGGATTTGACACACTCGTTGAAGGCGGCCTGCTCCAGGGCAGGCAATATTTGATCAGCGGCTCACCGGGGAGCGGCAAGACTACTTTTAGCGTCCAGTTTCTTGCAGCAGGAGCGCTTGAAGGTGAACCAGGCGCATATATTGCGTTATCAGAAAGCATTGAAACAATAAGACAGGATATGCAACGTTTTGCTATTCACACTGATGACCTGGAGAAAACGAAAAAATTATTATTTATAGATCTTGGTCCGTCTGCGAATTATGGGGAATACGATGAGGTATCAAATCTTATTACTCCGGATTATCATCAGCAACCGGGTGACTCCCCGGCGAATACGCCGCCTACTCCCTTTTCTGTATTTAAGGAAGTCGAAACCCAGGTAAAAACCCTTTGTCTCAAAAGATTAGTGATCGATTCTTTGTCTGCGATAAGGTTCACATCCCAGAATCCTGCCTCCGAAGAGCGATCGATCGGCAGATTCATCCGTAACCTGAAAAACCTGGGCTGTACTACTATCCTTCTGTCTGAACTTACAAAACCCGATGCTTATACCATAGAACAATTCGCATCGCACGGTGTGATATTCCTGCATAATTTCATGGACAAACAGGGAAATATGGTCAGAGCTTTGCAGATAATAAAAATGCGGGGGACAAAACATGACTGTGATATGCGGGCTATTGAATTTACTGATAAGGGTTTGAAGGTTTCAAAACTTATTAAAAGCAAGTAAAGGGGTTTTAGTTATTACCAGCAAAAGTGCGGAAAATGAAAATGCCCAGATCACAACAAAATTATATGAACTCGGCTTTGAAGTGGGATTTAAGAGCCATTCTGAGATCGGCTGGGTATTAAGAGAATACAATGACCTCATAAACAAAGCACAGAAATTGGGTATTAAATCGCCTGATTCTTATTATTCGGATGGCAAGTCCAAAGGCAAGACAAACAAAGATACGGGCGTCGATGCAAATAAAGCCACGCAAAAGCCAAATGTTTTTGTGAAAAAAGCCGAAGTTTCGGATATTATGGCTGGATTTGATGATGCTATAGAGGAAATTGAAACAAATACTCCCCTGAAAAAACCTTCTTTGAATGAACTTCCAAAACTTGTCAGGAAAGGCAAGGCATCGGAAATTCCAACACTTCTTGAAGGATTTAAACCCCATTGTAGAAGATAATTTTGTCTGATGGCCAACAGTCATTTAATATCCACACTGTTAATCTGTCCACACTGGACGGAAATTATATATTATGACACTTACAATGAACAATATTTATCAAAATTTTATAATATTAGTTAATATTCGGCATTGAAATAATTATAATAAATGATTAATATGGTAGAAAGCTCTAATACCCAGGAAAGTATGGCTGCGGAATACAGGGATCGTTCAGAGGATTTTTTAAGGCGTATAATACTTGTTTGCATTGCAATTACTGCAGGCATCAGCGTGATTTCGATCGCAGGCTGGACTTTAAATTGGCTTATACTTGCCAGTATCAGCAATGATTATATTCCAATGCCATTGAGCACCGCCCTGGTGTTTATTGTCCTTAGCGGTGCATTGCTTGTTTATTTACGCCAGTCTGCATCCACTCATGTTAGAATGCTGGCAAAGATTGGGGTTTTACTGGTTTTACTGGTCACCATTATTCTATTAGTCGATTTTTTATCGGGATGGGCACTTGATATCGAGCGATTCTGGATAAACAGCCCAGGAAAATTTCAAAATGTTCCAATAAACCACATGTCTCCAATTACGGCTACAAATTTCATACTGGCTGAATTAGCTCTTCTATTATTGCTTAATTTCCCGGGACAGAAGCATGCCAGAGGTGCAGCAGCAATTCTTGCTACCTTAGTGGTTTCAGTCGGTATGGTTGTGTTAATTGGTTATTTTCACGCGGAGCCGTTGTTGTACAGAGGAACGATAATACCGATGGCTTTGACTACAGCGATTGCTTTTGTGTTTTTAGGCTCTGGAATTACAGCAGCTGCAGGGCAAGATAATTGGCCAATAAGGGCATTCACGGGTTCGTCAGTGCGCGCAAGACTAATGCGGGCATTTCTACCGATTTCGATTGCTATTATAGTGATTGGTGATGGTTCCGAAATTTATATATTACCGTTGGTTGGCACCCATATAATTTCAGAATCATTCACGGCATTATTTTCTGTGATTCTCGTTGGCATTATCACATCAAAATTATCGCATATAATCGGTGACGAAATTGATAGCACCAAAGCCCAGCGCAAACTGGCAGAGGACTCGTTAAAACAAAGTGAAGAAAGTTTAAAATTAGCTCAAAGAATTAGTAAATTTGCGAGTTGGGACTGGAATATTAAAGATGGGACATTAAGTTGGTCTGATGAAATATATCGTCAATACGATCTTGAAATTAATGAGATAATTCCATCATACGAAGCATGGACAACATTTGTCCATCCGGATGATTTAGACTATGCCAATCGTTCTGTTAAACAAATGTTAGAAGAGGATAAACCCTATTCCATAAATATACGAATGATCAGCAAAAAAGGAAGACTATTTTTTATACGCACTGAAGGAACTGTATATAAAGATGAAAATGGGAAAGTGGTTCGAGTTATAGGAACACAACATGATATCACCGAAAGGAAAGCGGCAGAAGAAGAACTGAATAAATACCGCGTCCATCTTGAGGAACTGGTCAAAGAGCGCACAGCCTCACTTACCTCAAAGACGGAACAACTGATTGAAAACCATACGGCTTTGACGGTTCTTGTCGAAGAACTCAACAGTGCAAATGCCGAACTTATCCTCGCTAAAGAACGCGCTGAGGCAGCAGACCGAATAAAATCCGTTTTCCTTGCTACAATGTCACATGAACTTCGAACACCCCTTAATTCAATAATTGGCTTTACAAGCATCATACTGGAGGGTTTTTCAGGGCCTTTAAATGATGAACAAACAAAACAACTTGAACTGGTCAAAAGCAGCGGGAACCATTTGTTATCACTTATCAACGATGTTCTGGACATCTCAAAGATCGAAGCAGGGCAGTTTAAGATCGAACCATCCCGGTTTGAAATGAGAAATGTAATAAATGCCGTCGTCAACACAGTGGCACCCCTTGCAAAAAAACAGGGTTTGTCGCTGCATGTTGAGGTGGCACCAATGGTGGGTACGATCGTGAATGACCATAGGCGTGTAGAACAGATACTCTTAAACCTGCTCTCCAATGCGATCAAGTTCACAGAAAAAGGTGAGGTCAAAGTCGAATGCACAGTCAGCGACGGTCAGGTCATAACGCATGTAATTGACACAGGTATCGGAATAAAACCCCAGAACATGGAAAATCTTTATAAACCATTCTTACAGCTTGAAAATGGATTGTCCCGCCGATTTGAAGGAACAGGACTTGGGCTATCGATCAGCAAAAAACTTGTAGAAGCAATGGGCGGCAGGATTTGGGCAGAAAGTGAATTCAGGAAAGGGAGCGTTTTTTCATTTTCATTGCCCTTGAAGAGAGAAGCAAGATGAAGAAAAAAATACTGATCGTAGATGATAACAGCAATGACAGGTACCTACTGGAAGCGGTTTTGAAGGGAAATGGCTATGATGTGACATCAACAGAAAATGGGGCGCAAGCACTTATTCTTGCCCGAAAAGACCCTCCTGATGCGATAATTTCTGACATTATGATGCCGCTCATGGACGGCTTTGGTCTTTGCAGGGAATGGAAACTGGATAAGACGCTAAAAACCATCCCCTTCATATTTTACACTGCAACCTATACCACTTACAAAGACAAAGAATTCGGCATGAGCCTGGGAGCTGAACAATTTATCATCAAGCCGCAGGAACCGAAAGCATTGATTGCGAAGCTTTGCCAGGTTTTGGAAGAGACTGACGTAAAAAAATCTGTTGTGTTCGAATTCCCTTTGGGAAAAGAAATGGAATTTTTCAGAGATTACAATAAATTACTTTTCCAAAAACTTGAAACGAAAATGGCAGAATTGCAGAACGAAAAAAATTTTCTCAATAATATTTTTCAATCTCTCACACACCCTGTTGATATTATTGGCTCAACCATCAAAGATGACAGAGATAACATAATAGGTATTGTAGTGAGTTTCTATGATATCATAGAACGCAACCGAATTTATGAAAAGCACAAATCACATTGAAACCATATAATTCTTTTTTATTTGTCCCGTAATATTCACACGTTTTTCACAAATCCGTTTATATTCCTGACATAGCATTTTCAAATATATGTTATAAAATGGAATTGGCTCTCTCATGATTTTACATGGAAAGCTCAAGATCATTCTGACTGTTTATCCTTGTTCAAAGGATACACCAAAAAATCAAAACGAAAAATGAAACGGAGGAGAATATGGTAAGTATAAAAGATATGTCTTTAAGCAAGAAGCTGCTTGGCGGCTTTAGCATTGTTATCATGCTGCTTGCAATCGTTGGAATCGTAGGATATAATGGTGTTAATACAATAAATTCACATCTTGATGAAATCGTCAGTGACCATGTTGTTATGACGAATGCAGTTAAGGATATGAAAGCTGCGAACATGATCGCAAGTGATGCAGTTGGTGAACATATTCTTGGAAATAATGAAGCAAAGCAACAACTTGAAACAGGTTACCAGGAATTTGACAAACAACAATCCACAATAGCGAACATGAATTTGAATGAAGAGGAAAAAAATGACCTTACAGCAATAGATAAATTCCATAATGAATTTGAGCAATCAGGAAAACTTTTGTGGGAGGCAATAATTGCTGCCAATTTCAAACAGGATGCCGGCGTTAATACTGCAATGAAGCAATATGATGAATCCAGGGATAAATTGAATAAAGCCCTGGAAGAATTCGAAAGTATGCAGGCAGCTCAAATGAAGGCAACTGAACAGGAATCTGAAGCAGCTGCAAAAAATTCCATCTTGATGATTATTTCAATAACTATTATTGCCGCAATAATTGGATTTGGCACTGGGATTTACATCTCCCGTTCTATCACAAAACCAATGGACAGCATGCTCAACGCCTCAAATAAAGTCGCTGCAGGCGACCTTACAGTAATGGTAACGAGTAATTCAAAAGATGAAGTTGGACAACTCGGCAGCGCTATCCAGTTGATGACAACAAGCTTAAAAGATGTACTCACAAAAGTGCAAAGATCAGCTATGGATGTTTCATCCACTGCCCAGGAACTCTCTGCATCAAGCGAAGAGATGAAAGCCTCAACAGACCAGATCTCAAGCACCACCCAGGATATTGCAACAGGTGTAGGCCAGCAAGCCACAAAGATGGCAGAAGTGAGCCGGGCAATGAAGGAGATGGCTGACAGCGTGCAGCAGGTCGCAACGAACTCCCAGAAAGCGTCTGAAAGTGCAGGATCAGCAAGCGTGACCGCCCAGAATGTGGGAAAGATGTCAGTAGATGTTGCAAATAAAATGACTGAGATCCAGGCAACTGTGGATAATTCCGCCATAGTGATAAAAGCGCTTGACGGCAAATCGCAGCAGATCGGTGAGATCATCGGCGTGATAACAAATATCGCTGACCAGACAAACCTTCTTGCATTAAACGCTGCAATAGAAGCAGCCCGTGCAGGCGAACATGGACGCGGCTTTGCGGTAGTTGCAGATGAAGTCAGAAAACTGGCTGAAGAATCAAGAGGTGCAGCAAACCAGATAACCGGATTGATAAAGGATATACAGCAAGGTACGAAATCTGCTGTAACCACAATGGAACAGGGCACAAAGACCGTGGGCGAGGGTGCAAAGACCATTGGTGAAACAGTTACAGCGATCAACCAGATCGTTAAAGCTGCCGCAGATGTTGCTACAATGGTACAGGAAATTGCAGCAGCTGCAGAAGAACAATCTGCCTCGGTTGAGGAAGTAACAGCTTCTATAGAAGACCTATCAGCGATCAGCGAAGAATCGGCAGCAGGCACTGAGGAAACATCAGCAGCCGCAGAAGAACAGTCAGCTTCAATGGACCAGCTTGTGAATGCAGCACAGGCACTTGCACAATTATCCAATGAATTGCAGGCTGAAGTTGCAAAATTCAATATTGGTGAAACAGTGTCTTCATCCGGGTTTTCGAAGAGCGAGTATAAACCTGAATACAAGACTGAAAAGGCAGTTCAACACAAACCCGTAAATGCTGTTGAAAAATCAAAGGTAAGTAAAAAAGCAGCAAAAGCCACAACCTCAGGGAAGGATGAAAGTTCTGATTTCAGGAACAAACCTTCATCGCAAGGAAATCTTGAATCCAGGAAAAAATAAGAGGACATCATGGCAGAACAACAACCACAGGATGCAAAAGCAAAATCAAACGACGAGCTCCAACTCGTCGTTTTTAATATCGGCACTGAAGAATTCGGTGTCGAGATTATGAATGTGCAGGAGATCATTCGTATGACCAATATCACCAAGATCCCGCAGGCATCAGGCTATGTGAAGGGAATAATCAACCTTCGCGGCAAGATAATTGTGGTTATCAATCTTGATGTGATAATGGGTATGAGAAGCAAAGAACAGGATGAGAATACGCGTATAATTGTTGCGGATATCGGTGAAACCGTTATGGGATTTATCGTTGATTCCGTGAGCGAGGTCATACGCCTCCCTGAAAGCAGCGTTGAGCCGGCGCCTGCGGTCATTGCGAACAAGATCGGTACGGAATATGTGCGCGGCGTAGGCAAAATGAAAGACAGGCTGCTTATACTGCTTGAACTGAATAAAATATTAAGCGCCAACGAACTTCATAATGTTAATAGAATATCCACAGAAGCAGCAGCAGCGACCGCATAAGGAAGCTGCTTTTTTTTTGTATTTTTTTCACACCTTTTTCACAACTTCTTATATACGTTAGAATGTCGTACTTTTAATTATATATTATACACGAGGGAACAAAATGGATATAATGAAAATTATTGATAAAGCAAATGAATTAACCATTGGTAAGTTCAATTTTGGCCTGAAAATCATATACAGTTTCATAGTTGTCGATATGCTTATGTTAATGGTCGGGATCATTGGAATATACCGTGATAGCATCAGCGCATTTATTGACCCGGTATATGGGATCGTCATTGTTTTGATCTTTGCTATTTTTTCATCCATACTTATGTGCTTAGGTCTTACACGTTCCATATTGATACCCTTAGGACAATTTGACAAAGCTGCCAAAAAGATTGCAGAGGGGGATTTTACAGCAAATATCCGTCTTTCTTCAAAAGATGAATTGGGCATGCTCTCCATTGTTATCCAGGAAATGACCGAGAGCCTAAAAAGTATTGTCGGAAAAGTGCAAAGAGCTTCAATGGAGGTTGGTTCAACAGCCCAGAAACTATCAGCCTCAAGTGAAAATATGAAAGCTTCGACAGACCAGATATCGGGCACTACCCAGGAAATGGCAACAGGTGCCAGCCATGAAGCACAAAAAATATCGCAAGTGAGCCGCGCCATGAAAGAAATGTCAGAAAGCGTGCAGCAGGTCGCTCAAAATTCCCAGAAAGCCGCCGAAGGTGCAAGCTCAGCAAGCACGAACGCTCAGCATGTAGGCAAAATGTCAGGAGAAGTGGCCCAAAAGATGACCGAGATCCAGTCAACCGTGGATAATTCCGCAACAGTAATAAAACAGCTTGACGGCAAATCGCAGCAGATAGGTGAGATCATCGGCGTCATAACAAATATCGCTGACCAGACAAACCTTCTGGCATTAAACGCCGCAATAGAAGCGGCGCGTGCAGGAGAACATGGACGCGGCTTTGCGGTAGTTGCGGATGAAGTCAGGAAACTTGCCGAGGAATCAAGAGCCGCCGCGAAGCAGATAACAGGATTGGTTAAAGAGATCCAGCAGGGCACAAAGCAGGCGGTTGTGACCATGGAACAGGGCACAAAGACCGTAGGCGAGGGTTCAAGGACCATAGGAGAAACAGTCTCCGCCATCAACCAGATCGTAAAGGCTGCGGCGGATGTAGCGAATATGGTGCAGGAGATAGCAGCAGCAGCTCAAGAACAGTCCGCTTCGGTTGAAGAAGTAACAGCTTCCGTTGAGGAGGTTTCAGCCATAATAGAAGAATCAGCTGCAGGCTCACAGCAAACATCAGCTACGGCAGAAGAACAGGCAAAATCAATGGACGAGCTTTTGAATGAAGCGAAGCAATTGGCTGCATTATCTGAGGAATTGCAGATGTCTACATCCCATTTCATACTGAAATCTGCGGATGAATATATTCGCTGCTGGGATATCAAGAAATGCAAACCTGAGATACAGGAGAAGTGTCCGGGATATAAGAGTCCCGAAGCCCGTTGCTGGCTTGTACAGGGAACATGGTGCGGCGGAGTAAAACAGGGTGATGCAAGAGCAAAAGTACACAATTGCATGACCTGTGACGCATTTAAGCGAAATATTTAGAGGGTTTAATTTATATTTATTTCAATATACCCTTTATTATTACATCTACGGCTTCTTCGGGCATAAGCCCATGCGCCATGAGTGTCTCAAGCTGTCGTTTATCCACACTTCCGATAGCTGCCTCATGTGTCACTTTAGCGAGAGGATGTGAAACAGCAACCATGGGGATGGCCCGTGCTATCGCGCTGTCCTTTATAATTTCCATGCAGTCCACATGACCTCTTGCGCCTGCTGCTTTACCTTCTGTGATGCCGGTCACTTCAGCTTCTGCTTTGTCCTCGATAGCGACCCTTGTTTTTATAAGTCCTCTTGAATTCTCACCATCGAGTGAGACCTTTTCCTTTATGCTTATTCTGTCCTCGCCATGACCAAAAACCCTTGCAGTCAGCTCAATTACTGCATTTTCACAGGCTTTGACCGTATAATCTATATCAAGCTTTCCCACCCTGCCGGTGAGTAGTGAAAAATCTGAAAAGAACCTGCCATTCCTGCCCACTACTATAGCAGCCTTTGGAACTACTTCTATTCCACCGAAAGGCCCGTGATAATGAACCTCTGAATACATCATTTGGGCATTTTCACCTATTTCGATATCAGCATCCATTATATGCCTCACCTTCTCTGCTTTCGGGAATATGCAATGGGCAATAAAACGCACAGAAGCTCCTTTCTCGATGCGTATATTCATCTTTATCTCCTGCGATCCGGTCTTATGAAGTATGCCAATGCAATAACTAATCAGAGCATTATAAACCCTCTTTTTAAATATCCATCAACTATACTAAAATAAAAGAAAAATCCCCTTCCCCGAATACAAAAATTTTAGCTATTTCTGTATAGCCTTTTTTGCTTTTTTCGGCGAACTCTTTATCATTAGAAAAAAAGGTTATTGGTTTTAATTCAAATAGATTTGTCATCAATTCTTTGAAAATCTGGTCGTCCATATTATCTTTAAAATGAATATCAATGAGTCCTTTTTTTACACCTCTGAGATTGTGTGTATCTAAAGAAATTATACTATAAGTCGAATGTATTTCTTTGATCCTTTTATCAATAGCGCTTCTTGAGTATTTTATACAGAGTTGAGATAAAAGAAGAGGAAGTTTGTCAATCGAGGTATTTTTTAGAAACTCAATGATGTAAATCAATCAAAGTTAATTCAGACATTATTGATAAATCTGGAATGTGTTGAAAGATTTCAACAAAGACATTGCTTATATTTGTTCTTAAAACTGTAGTGGATTCTTTTAATACTGAAAAACATAAAAATAACCGATCATTCTCCTTTTCCTTCATCAAATCAATTGAAATTGGGTGAAGCCTGTCTTTGGTATTTACTATACCCAAAATTATATTTGTATCAAGAGAAAAATTCATTTAAGCAGGCAGGGTATCAAAAACTACGCTATACTTACCCGAAATTGGTTCTTCGTTAAGATTTAAGAAACTTAACTCAGTTATAAAATTTTGAAAATCTTCGAAATTAATCTTGCCTCTTCGAAAAGCTTCCAATTTCAATAATGTAAAGACAATCATAGATACTAATTTTGTGCCGGATTTTTTTCTCAAATCTTCTAAAGATTGCTCTATTAATTTTTGAGTCAAGTAAATTATCTGGTCCAGGATAAAAAGTTGATTAGTATCCTCTTTTTTTTCCCACATTTTTGAATTGATTTGATTTCTTATTGAAAACATTCTCCCATTGAGTTTTTCCAATGTTATTCTTATAATTTCATATCGCTGTTCTGGATTCAAGCCTTTTGCCAGCTGCTCTAAATGTCTAAAGGTCTCACTAAATTCATCTAATCCGGATAATTTAGTTTCTAATTTAGTTGGAAACTCCTCATCATAAGCATCCATAGAGACTATATCGGTCAAAGCATCCAGCAATTTCTCCCGCATCTCATAGTCCCAATGTGAGATTTTATCCATTTCCCGTTGAACCATAGCAGCTCTATGCATATATCTCAGATAGTCAACACCGCCTACTATGGGTCGCATGACCATTGTTATGCTATCAAATAAATCTGAATAAAAGGAGCCTAAAATAGAATCAATTGATTTGTATTGGCTGCTGTTAGGATAATTAAGTACCATATTATATTAATTAATTTAGTCTTATTAGTATAAAGTTTTTCTCTTTAAAATTCATTTTATCCCCAATTCCTTCAACCGCTCAATTTTTTCCTGAGCCTCAGCATCTACTTTTTTCCGATCGGTTTCAAGCTGAGTGATTATCTTATTAAACCCGACTTTGAGGGAGTATATCTTAAATGGTCTTCCTTTACCTGTCTTCTTTTCTTCCCGTTCGTTTATCCAGTCACGTTCTTCTAATTGCTTCGCAGCAATGCTAACTTCGGGCTGGCGTAATCCAGTTCCCATTTCAAGCTCAACGGATGTTGCTTCATTCACTTGCTGAATATAAGCAAGCATTCTGGCGGCAGGTTTTCTCATGCCAAGGGAAATAAGGGCATCAACAATTTCTTCATCTTTCTTGTCAAACTGATTAATCTTGAGGGTTTTCATAAAAATACCAATACTATATTATGAGGTAGGATATATTTAAATTATTTATTCTTCGCTGGATTTGAATTGTCTTTTGCCTTGATAGATAATGTGAAAGTGAACGTACTGCCTTCCCCATACTTGCTCTCTGCCCATATCTTACCTCCGTGCAATTCTAAAAGTTGCTTCGTGATCGCAAGTCCAAGACCAGTTCCCCCATATTTTCTTGAGATGCCTGAATCAATCTGCTCGAATTCATGGAATAGTTTGTTCATAGCTTCTTTTTTTATTCCTATACCAGTATCAGAAACTGAAATTTGTGCCATGCCCCCTTCTTTTTTCGCTGTTATGGTTATTGTTCCTCCTTCTGGTTTGCTGAATTTCACAGCATTGCTGAGTAAATTGAACATAATCTGCTTGAATCTCTGCTTATCAGCCATTATAAACACAAGTTCCGGGTCGAATTCCGTTTTTAAAAGTACTTTATGCTTCATCGCTGTTTCTTTTATGAGGGAAAGCGTCTCATTAATGGTTACGAGCACTGACATTTTTTCGGGCACAAGTTCTATTTTCCCGGCTTCTATCTTAGCGATATCAAGAATATCATTGATAAGGGTAAGCAGGAATTTATTGCTTGTAAGAATATTATCTAAATAATGCGTCTGTTTTTCGTTTAATTCTCCAGCCATGCCCATTGTAAGAAGCTCAGAAAACCCGATGGAAGCATTCAGAGGTGTGCGTAGTTCATGGCTCATGGTTGCAATGAATGCTGATTTTGTCTTGTTTGCATTTTCAAGTCGTTCATTTTCAAAGCGCAACGATTCAATATTCTTGCGTTCGGTGATGTCTGTGGAGATGCCGCCGACAGCGTAGATATTCCCATTTAAATCTAGTACCGGAAATTTGACGGATAAGTACACATGCTTGCCATCTAGTTCATAGTTATCTTCTTCAAACGATATTGGTTCTCCAGTATTTATGACCTCCAAATCGTTTTCCTTGTGCTGTTTGGCAATTTCCTTAGGCATAATGGCTTCTCGTGTTTTGCCACACAATTGGTCTGATGTAACTCCAAATAGGGATTCGAGTTTGCTGTTGCTGAGCAGAAAACGCCCCTGGGTATCTACCAGGTATATCAGTGACGAAGAGCTATCTATGAAACTCTGCAAAAGCTCTCTGCTTGCCAATAGAGCATCTTCTGCCTTCTTGCGCCCTGTGATGTCGTGGATAATGCCGCTAAAAAAAATTCCTTTCTCTGTTTTCCAGATACTACGGGAGAATTCCATTGGAAATTCTGTGCCATCTTTTCTCAAGCCGTACATTTCCACACTATTTCCAATAACAGTGTGCTCGCCAGTTGAATTTAAATGCTTTAACCCTTCAAGATGAGCCTTTCTGTATCGTTCAGGTATAATGATTGAAATAGACTTTCCTAATATTTCTTCCTCAGTATAAATGAATTTTTTTTCTGCGCTCTTATTCCATGAAATAATTACCCCATTAATATCTGCTACAATAACTGCGTTGAGAGCAGAATCTACAACTGATTTGAATCGTTCTTCACTTTCTTTTAAATCTTCCTCAGCATGTGTGCGTTCGGTGATATCTGTCATTATCCCCAAAACAGCTTTCTCCCCCTCATAATCTATTAACTTTGTAGCAATTATTACATCAATTCTTTTACCGCTCTTAGTGATAATCGTTGATTCATATGGGTGGATTTCTTCACCCTGGATATGCCTCTTTAATTTCTTCTTAGTTATATCGATGTATTCAGGTGCCATTAATGACAAAAAATCGAAGTCTGAGTGATATAATTCTTCAATTTTATACCCCATGATTTCTTCACACATCTTGTTAGCATAAACCACCCTTCCATTCTTATTAATAAAAATCATATTGGGCAAGTTTTCACTCAGACTACGGAATTTATCTTCTGATTGCTGAACGTTTTTGTATAGAATCGCATTCTGCACTGCAATGCCCAATTGTTGCCCTATGGATGCCAGTAGTTCTATATCCTCAGGTGGAAATGCATGGCTGCGTCTTGCCCCCAGGTTCAGCGCGCCAACCAGCTTACTGCCAGACAAAAGAGGCGTGCTGGCAAGAGTCTGTAAACCTTCCTGAATTAGATAGGGAGTCAATCGTGAAATGGGATACTCTGAAACGTTAAGTACAATGGGCTTTTTATATGCAGCAGCTCTACCCGATATGCCTTCGCCCAGTTTGATACGTTTTACGTTTTCCACAAATTTTTCTGAATGCCCCTTATGCAAGCGCAGTATCATGGTTTCACCATCTGGCTCTATAAGATATATGCCGCCCGCTTCAACATCCAAACCGTCCAGCGTTGCATCCAGAGCTTTGCTGAGCATTACATCTAAATTTAGCGACCTCGAAGCAGCGTGGTCAATATTATATAGGACGGAGATTCTGCAGTGTGCCTTTTGAAGTACATTGAGTTTAATATGCTTTGTAATCAGGAATGCCAGGATTGGAGCAACGAACATAGTCACTAAAAAAGCGTCTAAAATTGCAGGATAAGTTTCCCTTTCAAGGAATAGCATCACTGCTGCCTCAACAAAGAAAACCGTCAGTAGTGTTAGGAAAATTAATGACTCGCGGGATTTTAGAAATGGCAAGTCATGCTTCATTTTTGCTAACCATCGTTTTATTGCTGGAATTTCCATGCTTATTTAACCTTAGAATGTGACTTTTAGACGATCCCTTATAAAAAACCCTAAAATTACGCAATTTCGATTTGATATAAGGAAGTGTATTTATAGTTTCCTATACTTTGAAAAATTTGGTTAACTGTTTCCATACACAACCCGATGTGTTTGTGAGTCTGCGAATGTTTGTGTGAACAAATTATGCGACAAAAATAGTGATCTACTTTCATGTGTTGGGATAATGAACTCAATAAAACCGCAGTGGGAAGGATTATTTGGGACTATTCAGGTTGGTAATGTTTCCAATGTGCAACACTTACAACATTTTGTTGGTATTTATGCCAGATGCAATATATTAAATCAAATTTTCAACGGGGCTGGAGAATTAAAGTCTTAAATCTTAAAAAGTGAAACCGGGCTTTTACAACCCGGCTCTTTGAACGATGACATCTGCTACCTGTTTGGCGCTCTTAAAAGGAAAATCGCTTCCTTTGAGCAGTTTTCCAGCCTCACCTGCTGTCATTTTGATATCGCCAACCTGACATGTGGTATTGGCTCCATCCGGGAAGGCAGCAAGAAGTTCTGTCGGGGTCTTTAATGGGAACTTTGCTCCTTTTAGCGCTCCGACAATCTGTGCATGTATTTCATCTTTTACGTTCATTCATTTCACCTCAGAGTTATAATACTCAGTTATAAATATATACTTAATGGTTATAAAACTATACAAACTACATTTAAATATACAAATGTAACCTTCAAGGTTTTAACAGAAACCTTTTTTACCTGAAAAGATAAAATGTCTTTTAAATGGCAAAAAAAGATGATAATTTCCAGAAGGAAATTCTCGAAATAAAATCTAAATTATGTGATATGCATACTGACCTGAAACGATTTTTTGAACAGTCAAATTTGCAGCATCATGAATCGGTCCTTTCTGGCATCCAAAAGGATTTCTCTAATGTCATAATTGGACATGTTACAGAAGATATCAATGATGGTCTTGATCGGAATATGGTACGAAATTGCGAAATGCGGGATACCTGTAAATCTGTTTTCACAGGATTCCTTCAAAACAATACGAACCTGATTAAACAGAAGAATGTAGATGAAGGTATCATTTCAAAAAAAGAGTCTGAATTGAAGGATATGAAAAACAATGCTCCAAAAAAGCAGTGTGAGAGATGCTTTTCAGAAGTTTCGAACCTTTTTGGAAAACAAATGAATTTAATGCGCTCACTTCGGATATATGAAACGAATGAAGAAAAGAAAACAGACATATCAGAGATCCCAGAAGAGTTGATAGTTAAAGAAATACTTGATCCGATATCCAATATGCAGCGACTTCAAATCTTAAAGGCAGTATTTGCACAGACAAAGACCTTCTCAGAGTTTTCAGAACTCACAGGACTACGCGGCGGTAATCTGCTATTCCATTTGCAGAAATTACTTGATGGTGGAATGATCCTGCAGCGCCATGAAAGAGGAGATTATATGATCACAGAAAAAGGATATAGGGTAATAAAAGGAATCGCTAATATACTTTGAACTGACCAATATCTTAAATCCTGTTGCTCCCACCTCTAAATATGATAGGCAGCAGCCAAATTATTTTGGTTTGAGGGTGTGTTATAGGGGGAGGATAGGAAAAGTAAAAGATGTAATTTTTTTGCTTGGCATAAAAACCAAAAAAATGCATATAATTTATTTTACATATATGCTGAACACTTTGCGCTCTTTGCGTCCTTTGCGGTGCACGATTTTATTCACCGCAAAGAGCGCAAAGGACGCAAAGATAGTTTGAATGGTTTGGTATTTAATTATTGCAATTGCGCCGGACAACGTGCTCGATAGCGAACCCGATTGCGCAGATGACGCCGACGCGCACGTATCCGTGAAGATCCGCGCGATCCGCGTCATCTGCGTTCTATTCAAACTAAACCAAACAAACATGAAAAATATATAGTAGTTCCTTCCATTTCTAACCATAAATCACAAAGTTGAGGCATCACAACATGGTATCGCGAAAACCTAAAATCCAAAAAACGAATGGGATTTGTTCACTCTGCAAAGGCGAATTCGGCAAGACAGCAATGAAAAACCATCTGGTAAAATGCCTGCAAAAACATTTTGCTCGAAAGCCTTCAGGATTTCCGGTACCGATACAAACAAGATTATTCACGATCCTTGTTAAGGGATATTTCCTGCATGAATACTGGATGTATATTGAAGTGCCAGCAAATTCCCTTCTCAGGGGACTTGATACTTTTCTTAGGGATACCTGGGTTGAGTGTTGCGGACATTTGAGCGCTTTTTCGATAAATGGAAGAAGGTTCATGGTTGATACAGATGAATATTTTAAAGAAGATAAAAGTATGAATTATTTGCTGGAAAAGGTTTTGAGGCCTGGAAAGGAATTTTCTTATGAATATGATTTTGGAAGCACCACATACCTTGATCTTAAAGTAATATCTGAAAGGGAAGTTGAAGATTCCGGCAGATCCATCGAGATACTTGCAAGAAATGAGCCGCCTGTAGTCAATTATGATTCCTGTGGTCAGCTCGCCGCAGGTTGGAGTGTGCGGATATAGTGGATTGGATTGAGCAGGGAAAAATAAGGGATCGTTATTTATGTAAGAATATCAAAACACCATCTCTTCCATTGCCGCTTTAACTTCCTCATATTTTGCACCCGTCCTCAGGATATTGCCATTAACAAGATCAACAACCGTTGAAGGCTCCCCTGAACAATCCCCTCCATCCAGTATATAATCCGCTGCAATCTTGATTTGTGCCACCCGTTTTGGAGGGGCCTCCCCGGAAATATTGGCGCTCGTTGAAGTGATCGGGACTCCGGCAAGCTGTATCAGCTTTATCGTGGTTTCATGAGCTGGAAAGCGTATTCCCACAAGTTCAGAACCGGAAGTGAGAATATCGGGAACTTTTTCTTTCTTTTTTAAGATGATAGTCACCGGTCCTGGAAGGAACATGTCAATAAATCGCTTTTCTTTTTCCCCGATATACACAAGGTCTTCCATCATCCCAAAGTCAGATACAGCAACAGAAACGGGTTTATCTTTATCGCGTTTCTTTATTGCGAATACTTTTTCAAGAGCGATATCTGAGAAGATATTTGCACCGATGCCATACACCGTTTCCGTGGGATAGATAACTATTCCATTATTCTTGATTATATCAGAGGCTTTCTGAATATCCTTTCCGATCATGGATTTGCCTCACATTAAAAAAAATAAACAACTAACTCGTACGAACTGAAACGAACTCACGCTGCAAGAGTTCGTTTCAGTTCGTTTTAGTTCGTTGTTATCGTTCATGATCAAATCACGCAAAGCGTAAGAACTATTTAAGAAAAATAAAATCGAAATTAAAAAAAGTGTTTTTTTTTAATTAACTCACGCCGGAACGATCGTCAATGATGTCACCGGGCAGTTCCGGGTGCAGATCCCACATGTGATACAGACATCATAATTAATTATTGCAGCGCCATTGTTCACGGAAATCGCAAGTTTCGCGGTATTTGCATCAAAATCATCAGCTTTTGCAAGTTTTGTATTTTGCGGGCAGACTTGCACACATATTCCACATCCGTTGCATATCTCTGATTGCATTAATTTCTTATCTTTTGCCATGATGTATGATACTGCGTGAGGTGATATGAATATTTCGATTAATATTGGGGCTCCAATCCTTCAAACCTGTTTTTGATCTCGCGGCTCAATTCTGTTGTCTGCTCTTTTTTCTCCCGTTCTTTGTGCACCGCATCAATACCAAGTTCAAATAACCTGTCAAGTTCAGTTGAAGAGTTTATCGAAAGCAAGGTCAGGACTTTTGGCATTTTTCCGGATTTCAATAAGATTCCCTTAAAGATCTGTCCTATTTCACTGGATAACTTCTCAACCTCACTTGTAATATCATTGATATTCAGGTATTTTTCATCCCCTTCAATTATCATCATCGCCCTGTTTGATTCTTTATAAGGATCAAGCTTGAAAAGAAGACCTGCATATGAAATACTATGCTGGATGACAGATTTTATGGGCATATTCTTGTCGCCTTCCCCAAAACCCATCGTTGCAAGCTTTATTCCTCCCGACATAACAGTTTTAAAATCCCCCAGGTCAGTTACCATCATCATTTCGCTGTCAAGCGCTGTCAACAAAAAGAGGAACCTCTTTACAATTGTCAGGTTTATTTCGTCATAAGCACTTTTTATATCTTTTCCGAGATGTTTTAAATATTGATTGTCCACTATTATAGTACCGTCACAATTTCCATCCATGATCTCTTTTACGCAAAAAATCGAATTTTGCAGATAGATCGAACCTTCTTCCCTGAATGGAAGCACAATGATCCCATACACATTGTATTTATATCGTTCTTTCATTGCCTCTATCAAAAGAGGCGCAAAAGACGAACCGGTTCCGCCTGAAGAAGACGCTATAACAAAGGCAACGTCAAAATCACCGCGTTCCTCGATGACCCGAAGCAGCAGTTCTTTATTTTCCTCAAAAGTTTGTTTCCCGACATTCCTGTTAGCTCCAACCCCGTGCAGGTGCGGTACCTGGATCCTGTCTTTGGCTTTGGTATGCTTCAGTTCTTTCAGGTCATTTACAGCCGTATTAATAGCGATCGTTTCAACATGGCTTTTGAATTTCTGTGTCCCATAATATTTTGCCAGGGCACTTCCCCCAAACGCTTCTTTGTTGATGGAATCAAGGATCCTGTTCCCACATTGCCCAACACCGATAATAAGTACATTCAGCATATTTCCTCTAATATGAATATTCCCTATGTCTTCTAATAACAAATAACGCTATCCCGGCTATTATTAGTATTGCCGGAATAAGGATAAATAGATAATTTTTTTCTTTGTCTGTCACAATAATAAGATCGGACTTGGAAGAGAAACCTGTCGAATCATCAGAATAACTGGTTTTTAATGAAACAGAATAATTTCCACTTTCAACTGCTTTTAATGTCGTAGAATATTCTTCAGATTCACCCGGTTCTATCTTATTATACACCTGCCTTAAATCCCCTTCTGTAACTTCCATTCCTTTTGGAATTGGTCCTTCAATAAGTACCGCTTCAGCAGAAGAATTGCCAATGTTTGTTAGTTTCACTGTTACCTCGACTGGATCACCGGTGAATATATTAGTTTTATCAAGGTTAATAACTGTCAAAAGATTAGATTTCCCTATTGTTAGAGATATCGAATTTGACCTGGCAGTTTTTGAACCGTACTTGATTGTCGTTGGTTCAATATTAGATACTCCTGATTCTACTGCCTTTAAGGCGAACCGAATCTCCAGACTGCCACCCGCTTTAAGTTCGTCTTGTATTGTTGGAGGAAAACTTGAGCCTGCAGCTTTCGTAAATCCTTGTGGTAACTTTTCATCCAATGTAAGGTTATAAGCAGTTCCATTACCTGTATTTTCCACGATTATTGAAAATTCTACAACATCCCCTTGGTTCAAAGATGTTTTATCGACTGATTTTTTTAATACGATGTTTGGTATTTTCTCAGGGATTACAGGTTTTTCAATAGTATATTTTACCGGACTTCCCCATGTATCCGGAAATTGTATCGCGATCATTGCGACTTTTTCTGAAATAAAAGATGAATTAAGATTGATCTGATTAAATGGTTCATCTTTGATAGAAGGATCTTCATTTATACGTACATAATACTGTTTTGTTAATCCTCCTGTAATTAGATTGACCTTAACGAAGGGCATATCGCCGGGTTTACTCATTTCAATTACCTCGATTTTGTATAATCCATTCATGAAATTTAAACCCGTATAATTTTCAAGGGAAAAAGTTTCGGTTTTAACCGCTCCTACAGGCATTGAAAAGATAAATAAAATTAATAATAAAAAGGATATTTTTCTCAGCAGGCAATAACCATTATTCCGAAGTGATCTCATTAACAAATCAGTCTATGCTATCTATTATATTTAAACCTTATGAATATTATCTGTGTGGGAAAAATATATTTTACATCTCTATCCTGGATAATACACCGTGAAGTTTGTGGGGCGGAAGTTTGTAGAATTGCACAAAAGCAGGAGTAAGTCTCTTAATCATAGAATATATTCTCCATATCACATTATCCGAAACAATATCCTCAAGACCATAAAAGATTGTCTTTTCATCAATTCCATTCTCCTTCAGGATATTCTCAACATCAATAACTTCCATATATCCCATATATATCTCAAATACCCTTAATCCATCAGAAAGGTAGCTCTTGAAAGAACCTGAAACACCAAAAGGATTCTCAGTTTTTATGAGGGATACTATTATATTATCTTCATAGATTATATTATTTTTAAACATTGTATTTTCGATATACGGCGGTATCTTTTTTATATCCCTGGCAAAGAAAAGAGCTGTGCCTCTTATTTTAGGCATATTTTGATACAATTTATTATATTCCGTGAGAAAAACATCAAGGCTCATTGGCGAAAGAGATTCACCAAGCTTCTTTTGCCCAGAGGTATAGATCATTATTATACTGAATGGTATTAAAGCAAGAATTATTGACCAGTAGCCTCCGTCACGTATTTTGTGCAGGCTTGATAGCAGGAATACGATATCAATAATTGTGATAAAAATTGCGATCGTGAATTTTGACCTCATGTTCCTTAAATAGAATATCCACGACATCATGAATCCTGTAAGTACCATATCTCCCGTGACGGCAAGACCATAAGCAGCTGCAAGACTATGGGATTCCTTGAAAAAGAACATTACGAACAAGACCGAAAACAGCAAAAACCAGTTCGCTGAATCTATATAAATCTGCGACTGGAGCTTCCTGGAAGTATAATCTACCTTGAGCATAGGCAAGACGCGTGTCGTTATCCCCTGGTACACTATAGAGAACATGCCACTAATCATTGCCTGGGAAGCTATTATCGTCGCAATGATACTTAAAATGAGAAATGGGATGTAAAGGATCTGTGCCTGGTTAAATATCATCTCGAAAAGAACATTTGTTGCCCCGGGATTTTGGATCACATAAGCACCCTGACCTAAATAATTCAATAAAAGTGCAATAAATACAAAAAACCATGCTCTAACTATTGGGAGCCTTCCTAATTGACCCATATCCGCGAACAGGGCTTCTCCTCCAGTAGCACAAAGAATTACCTGGGAAAGCACAAAGAATCCAACAATGCCATTTTCCAATATGAAAGCAATACCATAGTAAGGATTTATAGCTTTTAGCACGGAAGGGACATGGATTATTGAAACAATACCGGATATTGCAAGGAATATGAACCAGATCACCATCAATGGACCAAAAGACTTCGCGACTTTTTCGGTTCCTTTTTTCTGGATGGCGAATAATGCGACCGCAATAATTGCTGCAATAATAACAAGAGTCTGCGTTTTTGTTCCTTCAAATCCTGGGATCAATAATATTCCTTCAACAGCGCTGAGTATGCTTATGGCTGGTGTAATTACGCCATCGCCAAAAAGAAGAGAGATGCCGATAAAAGACAGGAGGGTTACAAAGCCAATTTGTCTTCCGGATTTTAACAATGGAATAAGAATTTCTCTAAGAACTATGGTCCCTCCTTCGCCTTTCTGGCCAAGGCTCATAGCAAGCCATGCATATTCCATGGAGACCACGATAATAAGTGTCCATATAATAAGAGAAAGTACACCAAGTACATGACCTTCGGTAAGTGTAGTCATCATTAAAACGACTGTCATGGTATAGATCGGGCTTGTTCCTATATCACCGAATACCAGACCCAGCGATTTTATTATTCCCTTAAATGTTTCCCGGTCATACATGGTTCATTCTATCCATTTATTATTAAACAAATTTTCCTTTTTATTATCTTATTCCTTTTAACAGTTTCTAATTATTAAAATACAAGCTTTTCGAAAAATAGAAATGTGATTTGAAAATCTGAAAATATTCCAAACCTGTGCTATATTTCTTAATCCACAAACGGTTTTCCTGATTTCAATATAACATCTGCGACTTCAGGCCTCATAGAGTCAGGCGATGGTCTCTTTCCGGCTTCTATCATCTGCCTCATCTTTGTGCCGCTAAAATCCACCCTGTCTGTATGGGGGCAAACCTTATCGTTTGATATTCCACCGCATTTATTGCAATAGAAAAATGACATGAAAAACATGGGTTCAATGCCTATATCAGGGAATTCCTTGAAGATCTCCTGGGCGGCGAATGGATGATAGTAGCTTCCAACGCCTGCATGATCACGTCCGATGATGAAGTGAGTACATCCATAGTTCTTCCTGACGATGGCATGGAAAATCGCTTCCCTGGGGCCTGCGTAGCGCATCTCGGTCTGGAAAATACCAAGCACTACCCTGTCTTTGGGATAATAATTATCAATCAGCACTTCGTAGCTATCAAGTATGACCTCATCAGTGAAATCACCTTTTTTCTTCTTGCCTATGACCGGGTTTATGAAAAGCCCATCAACCACTGTGAGTGCGGATTTCTGTAAATATTCATGACCAAGATGCGCGACGTTGCGTGTCTGGAATCCAACGATCTTTTCCCATCCTTTCTCCTTGAAAAGATTCCTTGTCTCTTCGGGTTTCATAGCATATTTATAATATGGGGTTTTGGATTCATTGACCAGGCTTATCTTGCCGCCAAGCAGCGTGTCCTTCATTGAATATGTCTTTGCAACACCCGGATGGGCGGCATCGTTTGTCCCGTAAACCTGCTCTGCAAATGCCCTTTTATCATAGCCGAATGTTTCTTCGATCTGCATTACGGCCACAATATGTTCATCATTCTTGAGAAGGATCTCATCTCCTTCTTTTATTTCATTGTTATCAGTGTCAAGCACTATAGGAAGAGTCCATGGAAGGTCATTGGAGAGACGCTTCTTATAAAGTATGCTCTCATAATCTTCACGAACGTGGAAACCTTCAAGAGGGCTGAATAAACCTGACGCGATATTTTCCACATCTTTCATGAGGTCAACGCTGATTTGAACGCTCTGGTAATCAGAAGCTGCATCGATTATCTTGTTTCGTTTTTGTTCATTTAACGTTCTATTTATTAATTTTCCGCCGTGAGGCTTTATTTGAGTCATATATATCCCGATTTTGCTATTCAGATTGAATTGCTTTGTAATAATTGTTTGTGAAGGAGGAAGATCGGAGTTCAGATATCCTCAACCTTAATGATTCAACAAGTCAATATCACTAAAAAACATGACCCCCATCGAATCAGCAGCCAGGGAAATCATAGAGCAGCTACTGCGAAATGAGATCACAGAAGAAAAAGCCTTAAACGCAGCAAAAAAAGTTGTCAGCATACGTTATAAGCTTTCATCACTTCTTGGGAATTCCCAGATCCTTGCCGCCGCAAGAACCGATGAGGAAAAACAGCAGGTTCTTCAACGTCTCCTTTTAAAACCTGTTCGTACGATCTCAGGCGTCGCGGTCATAGCCGCCATGACGTCTCCTGCCCCGTGCCCTCACGGGCTTTGTGTCCCCTGCCCCGGAGGTATAGGATCGAAATTTAACTCACCGCAAAGTTATATGGGAGCTGAACCTGCCGCAAGGCGGGCTTTTGAGAATAACTTCGACCCATATTTGCAGGTTTCATCCAGGTTAAAACAGCTTTCACAGATAGGTCACTCGATCGCTAAAGCTGAACTTATCATAATGGGCGGGACATATACATCGCGTGCGCTCTGTTACCAGGAATGGTTCGTGAAACGATGCGTCGAGGCCATGAATGATTTTGACGGCACAGAATGGCGAAAAGGCAGGGAATATGTAACAGTTGAGGATGTCCAGTCAGCTAACGAAAGCGCCGGTGTTCGCAACGTCGGGATCACTATCGAAACAAGACCCGATTGGACAAAAAAAGAGCATATCGATACTATTCTTGAACTTGGCGCAACAAAAGTTGAAATCGGCGTGCAGAGCACATATGATTTCATCCTTGCAGGCATTCAGCGCGGACATACGGTTTCCGAGAGCGCAAATGCCAATATGAGACTTCGGGACAGCGGATTGAAGGTGGGATTCCATATGATGCCAGGACTTCCCGGTTCAACTGTGGATTCAGACCTTAGTATGTTCAAGAGACTATTCGAAGATGAGCGCTTCATGCCGGATTACCTCAAGATTTACCCAACTCTTGTAACGGAAGGAACACGGCTTCATGGGATGTGGGAGCTGGGCAATTTTGCGCCTCTTGAAGTGCTTGAGGCAGTTGAATTGCTTGCAAAGATCAAATCCATTCTGCCAAAATGGGTGCGCCTGCAAAGGATACAGCGGGACATACCAGCTTACCAGGTACTTGCGGGAATACGAAAAAGCAACATCAGGCAGCTTGCAAGCGAGAGGCTCAAGGAAATGGGAGGAAAATGCAGGTGCATCAGGTGCCGCGAGGTGGGGCACAGGGAGCTATCAGGGATAAAACCTGAAAGCATCGAATTAATGGTTGAAAAATACAGGGCATGCGGCGGGATGGAGCATTTCATTTCATACGAGGATGCAGAAAGGGATGTATTGATCGGTTTCCTGAGACTTCGCTTCCCGGCAGCGCCGCACAGGACAGAATTGGAAAGCGCGGCGCTTGTGCGGGAATTGCATGTTTATGGTTCCATGGTGGCGCCAGGTGTTGATGCCGGGGTGTCGCAATGGCAGCACAGGGGATATGGCGAAGAACTTCTTTCCAGGGCGCAAGAAATGGCGACAAATAATGGTTATAAAAAGCTCGCAGTTACAAGCGGGATTGGCGTACGGGATTATTATCGCAAATTCGGGTATGTGCGGGAAGGTCCTTACATGACGAAAAGACTTTGAACCTCTTCGTCAAAAAATGGTTTTATGCTGCTTTTATTGCTTCCTGTACTTTTGCAAGTGATGTTTTTATTTGAGCAATATCGGCATCATGTTCCTTAAATTTTGTTTCGATCAAATGTGTTAGACTGAATCTTGCATCTCTAATGTCCATTTCCGTTGTTTTCAATGTTGATTTGATCTCAGAAGTGTCATTATTTATATTATTCAGGGTTTTTAAGATTTCATCTTGTTTTTCGAGCATATCATCTTGTTTTCCAAGCATATCATCTTGTTTTCCAAGCATATCATCTTGTTTTCCAAGCATCTGCTCCTGCCCATTTGCCAGATGAGTGAATCCAACATCCAGTGTATTATTTACTTTATTAAATCCGGTTTCCATGGAATTACTTAATTTATCAAAACCTTTGTTCATATTGACGATAACATCTTTAAGGATATTTGCAGCAGTATCCAGTCTTGCATCGGTTTCATCATTACTAACAAGCTTTAAGAAACCATAGAACTCCCCTGTTGCTTCAGATTCCGTATATTCTATATTTTCAACATGGATAAGCGTATTCTTAATATCAATATGCTCTCGGTAAAATTCAAGTTGATCCACTTCTCCTTCTGTAATGATCCTGACTCTTCCATCCGGCAGGTTTTCAGCATAACCTGTTAAATTAACAAATTTCCCAAGCTCAATAACTCTATCCCTGTATCCTGCCTTCTGTATGTTTCCTGAAACTATGAAAGTGAATCGCTTCATTAAATGAATAATTATTTTAATGATTTATAAAGGTAATTGCCATGTCAGAGAACATAAATATTTTATATCCAAAAATACAAAACCTACCCCTCTATCAATGCCCTCGCATCCACCGCTATCGCTCCTGTTTCTCCCGCAATTAGAGGATTTATATCAAGCTCGATAATATTCTCTTTTTGCGCCAGCTCAGAAACAGAAACAAGCACGCGGGCAATAGCATCAATATCTGCCGGCTTCCTTCCGCGGATTCCTTTTAGAATTGGATATCCCTTTATCTCTGATATCATATCCATCGCTTCTTTTATTCCAATAGGCGCGACCCTGAATGAAACATCCTTATAGACTTCCACAAAAATGCCGCCAAGACCGAACATCAGGGCATGACCGAATTGCGCATCTTTCTTAAGTCCAACGATCACCTCATGACCGGGCGGCGCCATCTGCTGGACGAGAATGCCCTCGATCCTCGCGTCAGGAACGGCTTTTTTGATCCGCGATATGATCTTATCATACGTCGCTTTCGCATCATCTGCTTCGATATTGAGTTCAACGCCGCCAACATCGCTTTTATGTGAAATATCAGGCGATGATATTTTCATAGCCACTGGTGTTCCTATCTGCGATGCTATTGCATAAGCTTCATCCGCATTTTGCGCAATGCTCTCTTTAGTAATGGCTATCCCGTATTTTGCAAGAAGTTTTTTTGCCTCATGCTCCGTAAGAATCAAACTCATCTTATCCCTCCAGGTTTTCAGGCATCTGATCATCGGTTTTTGCAGTTTTTAGGAAATCCCTGTGTTTCACAAGAGCTGCCAGGGCTTTGACAGCCCTTTCCGGAACCGAATAATTAGGCAAACATCCGCTTTTCAGGATGTCAACGCCCTGTTCCGTGCCGGCGCCGCCCATCCAGCATGCGATCACGGGTTTAGCGCATTTTAATTTTATTTCCACAACAGCCTCAGCAGGCGGTATTGCATTTGACATCTGGGTATGCACATAAATTACGATAAGAGCATCTACATTGGGGTCGCGAAGAAGCGCTTTGATGGCCTCAGTGTAAATCTTAAATGAAACTATCCCCGCAGTATCGACAGGATTTGAATTTGATCCATATTCAGGAATGACCGCCTTTATTTTATCCCTCGTTTCCTGTGTAAGATCAACTATGTTCAATCCCTGCCTTTCGCATTCATCAGCAGCAACGATCGAAGCGCCTCCCCCGTTAGAGAGAATTGCCACATTATTACCTCTCGGAAGCGGCTGGCATGTGAAAGCAAGAGCTGCATCGAAAACCTCATCGATGGTGTCAACCCTGAGGATTCCAGCCTGTTTGAAAGCTGCAGAATATATTTCATCTGAACCTGCTATAGAGCCTGTATGTGAAAAAACCGCTTTTTGACCTCTTTTTGATCTTCCTGTCTTTATGGCGATAATTGGTTTCTTTATCCGCCGCGCCGTCTCAAGGAACAGCTTTCCCCGCGTTATTCCTTCAATATACATCGCGATAACGCCAGTAGAGGAGTCATTATCCAGATATTTTATAAGGTCAACATCATCAGTATCAGCCTTATTCCCTGTGCTTATTATTTTACACATCCCAATACCCATATCGATAGTCCAATCTGCTATTGCAAGCCCAAGTGTTCCGCTCTGTGTGATAAAAGAGATATGGCCAGGTCTTGGAAGCTTACCGATAACGCTTGCATTAAGATTGAAAGGCTCATTTACGATGCCAAGAGTGTTTGGTCCTATCATGCGCATCCCGTATTTTCTTACAAGCGATATAAGCTGTTTTTCAAGTTCCCCCCCATTTTTCCCGGTCTCGCTAAAACCAGCCGTTAACACCACAAGCCCTTTTACTCCTTTTTTTCCGCACTCATCCACGACCTGAAGGACTAATTGGGCTGGTATTGCCATGATAGCCATTTCCACATCAGCCGGAATATCAAGAACAGAAGGATATGAAGTCAAACCCTGCACTATTTTTTCCTTCGGATTTACAGGATATACGACTCCTTTGTACCCGCTAAGTATATTCTTAAGGATCCTGCCGCCCCATTTTGTTTCATTGTTGGAGGCGCCCACTACTGCTATTGAAGCAGGTTCAAATATGGAAGAGAGCATTATATTCATTTCCTGTATTTCATCGCTCGCAGCACCCTTTGTCTTGCGATGGAGACGGCTGTCTCCCTGGGATATGTTTTGTCGCTATATACCATATCAAGGATCTCCTTTGTGTTTCTCCTGATGGTACTTTTTGTCTTGTCAAGGGCTAACGTTTCTGTCCCTCCGTGGTATTCAACTGAAGCCGTGATGACACCACCCGCATTTGCCACAAAATCGGGAACCACAAGAATACCCCTTTCGTGGAGCGCCTTTTCCGCACTTTCGGTGATCGGGATATTTGCTCCCTCGATAATCAATTTTGCATCCACTACATCCGCATTTGCATCGCTTATCACATCAGGTCTTGCGGCAGGGATAAGGATATCAGTATTTATCAGCAAAAGGTCTGTTGTTTTTAAAACCTCTCCGTCTTTATAATTCGTCACTGAACCCGTGGATTCCTTGATTCTTATCAATTCCTCGATATTCAATCCTTTTGAATTATATATCGTGCCTTTTGAATCACTTGCCCCGACCAGAATTACACCCTTCTCTGCCAGAAACCTGGCAGCAGGCTTCCCAACATTGCCGAATCCTTCTATAACAAGGCGCGCTCCATTCAGGTCAAGATTGATATAATCCTTTGCCACATCCGCGCATTCTGCTACCCCGTATCCGGTCGCGCCAATTTCATCAAGCGGTATCCCGCCAAGTTCCCTCGGAAGCCCAACGGCGCGGGATGTTTCGTCATAGACATAAGCCATGCTTGATTCATCAGTACCCATATCTGGTCCGGGAATGTATTCATGGAGATTTTTTATTGCCCGTGCAAATGTCCTGATCACCTGCTCCTTGTTCACGGTTTTCGGGTCAGCAATAATACCTGATTTCCCGCCGCCATGGGGAAGTCCAGCCATGATATTCTTATATGTCATGGCGCGCGCAAGCCTTCGCACCTCATTAACTGTAACATCGGGAGCCATCCTGACCCCTCCGATAGCAGGACCTGCCGCGGTGTTATCTACAACAACGATGGCTTTCATCCTTGTTCGCGGCTCATATAAATGAATTATCTTTTCAGGACCTAATTCATCAGTAAATTCGAATATTTGTTCATCAATTTGCATTGTTTTCGCCTCCCGGATTTATGTATGATTTTGTTTGGATAGCTAATGAAGATTGCGACACAAGATTCTCCGCGGTGGTGCGCCTCGAAATTAAAAGCGGTTTTCCAAAAAGATAATATAATATATCACAATATAAGAAGATAGGTATTCGACATGCTGATCCAATATATTAAGGCTACACTTGAACACGCCAAATATGAAATAATAGATGACGAAGACCCGTATTATGGCGAAGTGCCAGAACTTCAAGGTGTATGGGCTAGCGGAAAGACTCTGGAAGAATGCAGGAAGAATCTTGAAGAAGTGATCGATGAATGGATAGTAATCAGATTAAGGAGGGGATTGCCGATTCCTCCCATTGGGAATTTCAATATAGAAACCACGGGAGAACTGGCAGTTGCCTAAACTTGCTCCAGTGAGTTGGAATGTTTTAGTCAAGCGTCTTAATAAATTGGGTTTTGAAGGACCTTATTCTGGTGGGAAACATCCATTTATGGTAAAAAATGATCTGGTTTTAACAATTCCAAATCCTCATAAGGCTTTAATTAGTGTGGATTTATTATCAAGAATTTTAAAACAGGCAAGAATATCAAGAGAAGAATGGTTGGACAACTAAAATAGTTCGTTTGTCAATAAAAAAGGTTACACTCATTCTTCCTGAAAATACTACCCCTGTTTCTTCCCTTCCTTTTTGGGCTTATTCAACACCACTTCAAGTATCCCATTCTTACAAGTTGCCGCAATACCTGTCCTGTTGACCTTCGAAGGAAGTTCGATTATTTCCCTGAACATATTTTCGGAGTTTACTGCCATTATTTCAAGAGTTTTCCCTCTGCATTCAATCTTGATATTTTCAATTTCCATTCCGGGAAGCGGCATCACTGCATGGATTTTGTCACTTGTCTCAAGGATATCCACAGGCATTTTTTCCTGATGGACAAAAATATCGCCGGAATTTGCAGCCATAACGGGATAAAGGTTTATGTTAATATTGATGTTCACAGGTCGTTTTTCAGGAATATTATTCTCATCAGTGATCTTATTTACGGCCTCTTCAAGCAGGTTCAGGAACTCCTCGAAATCATTAGTTTTTTTCATATTTTTTCCTATTTATTCTTATCAATAGCTTTTGTTATATCAGCCATAGCCTCATATTCTTTTGGGTCCCATTGTGTAGGTCTTACCATATTAAAAGCTTTCTCAAAATGCTCCATTCTGATCTTTATTTTCCCAGCCTCTTTTCTGGCAGTCTCTCTATCCATTCCAGGTCTAATAATCTCCCTTAGGGCAAGCATTGAAGCATGGCGGCAGACTGCTTCGATATCTGCCCCCACATAGTTTTCCAATTTCACATCATATATGCTTAGCTTACCGTTTTCCGTTCCTGTAATCAATTCATCAATTTTGAGATCATCAATTTCAATTATTGCCTTTGATTTATCATCATCAAGAGTTATCGATATTGAATTTTTAGCGTCAAATATTTTAATTGCTGTGTTGATTTTTTCAATTGTTGGTTTATTAAATTCAATACTATATTTTTTCTTAATAAAATCTATGAGTTTTTTAGTATCACTTCCAGGAATATTATCCCAACAAAATAAATAACTCTGCAGAAGTTTCATTATATCTACATCAGATGATATTGGCATATCGGCCAGATGTATTTTAAATATCTTTTCTTTATCTGTAAGATTAGGAGGTTTTACATATATTAGTCTGTCAAACCGCCCCGGTCTAAGCAATGCAGGATCTATCATTTCAGGACGATTGGTTGCAGCAATGATTACCACATTTTTTAATTCTTCAAGACCGTCGATTTCAGTCAAGAATTGACTTACTACCCTTTCCGTAACGCCTGCATCATATCCGCTTATACGCACAGGAACTATAGAATCAATCTCATCAAAGAAAATGATTGTAGGTGCAGCTTGACGAGCCTTCCTGAAAGTTTCTCTGATTGCACGTTCTGACTCTCCAACAAACTTACTTAGAAGCTCAGGACCTTTTATGCTTATAAAATTCGCCTCACTTTCTGTGGCAATAGCTTTAGCAAGCATTGTTTTTCCAGTACCTGGGGGGCCATAAAGCAAAACACCTTTTGTAGGTTTTATGTGTATGGCTTCAAAGGCTTCCGGATATTTGAGCGGCCATTCAACTGCCTCGATGAGTTCCTGCTTCACTGATTCCAATCCGCCAATCTCAGTCCACCTTACTGCAGGCACTTCGATAAAAACCTCGCGGAGTGCAGATGGTTCTATATTCTGAAGAGCATTCTGGAAATCCTCTCTTGTTATAACGATCTTTTCTATTATTTCGTGGGGAATATCTGCTTCAATATTGATATTCGGAAGTATCTTTCGTATCGCATGCATAGCAGCTTCCTTGCAAAGCGAAGAAAGATCGGCGCCCACAAAACCGTGCGTCATGTCCGCGATCTCACGCAAACCAGTTTCTTCGGACATATCCTGCGCCAGCGGCATGCCCCTTGTATGTATCTGGAGCACATCGAACCGCCCCAACCTGTCTGGGATGCCGATCTCGATCTCGCGGTCAAACCTGCCGCCGCGACGCAAAGCCGCATCAATGGCATTTGGCCTGTTCGTAGCTGCGATCACGATCACCTGGCCGCGCGTCTTTAGCCCATCCATCAGGGAGAGAAGCTGTGCAACAACACGGCGCTCCACTTCGCCTGTGACTTCTTCCCTTTTTGGGGCAATGCTATCAATCTCATCTATAAAAATTATGCTCGGGGCTGAGTTTTCTGCTTCTTCAAATTTTTCCCGGATATGTTTTTCACTTTCACCATAATATTTGCTTATTATTTCAGGTCCGCTTATTGATATGAAATTAGCAGAAGTCTCATTTGCGACTGCCTTGGCGATCATGGTCTTCCCCGTGCCCGGTGGTCCATGCAGCAGCACCCCCTTTGGCGGTTCGATACCCAGTTTCTCGAAAAGTTCAGGATGACGCAGCGGGAGTTCTATCATTTCTCTTATCAATTCGATCTCACGCCGAAGCCCCCCAATTTCTGAATAAGTAAGATGCGTTGGGCGCAATTCAAGCTCCTTAATGACCTCTTCTTTCACGACCAGGCTTGTAGTATTTGAAATAATAACAGGCCCTGACGGTTGTGTGGATACCACGATGAAAGACAAAGGATTGCTTACAGTATCCACGCGCAGGTGCTGGCCTTTGGTAAGAGGTCTTCCCTCAAGGAGGCGAAGCAGGTACTGCGGCCCACCAACAAGTCGTATCTGCTGTGTGGGTGCAAGAACAACTCTTTTTGCGACCTGGGGCTCAGATTTCTGGATATATATTTTATCGTCTATCCCCACACGGGCGTTTGTCCTGATGTTCCCGTCTATCCTTATTATTTCCATTCCCTCATCTTCCGGATAACCCGGTCCCGCAATTGCACATGCTTTTTCCTTTCCTACCACCAAAATGATGTCGCCGCTTAAGATATCCATCTGTTCCATAATGTTGCGATCTATTCGCGCAATATCCCTACCTGCGTCCCTGTGATGGGCTTCTGCAACCCGCAGCATAATTCTCTCGTTCATGATGATCCTTAATTACTTTTAGTCGTGTGAATATATAAAACCTGATGTGGAGAATAGGTTACTCTTGTCTGAATATTTTTTTAAAACCTGGGGCACCTTGCCCTTGCGATAACGACTGAAATTCCCTTTGTTTTAAGTCTTGTTTCCAACAAGCTTTTTATAATAGTTTGATCTGCCGGCTCAACAACGACTGTATCCCCGATATAATTTGTGATTAGCCCCGTCAGATCGGGGACCTCCTGCCCTCCTGTCATGGCGGCTATATAGTTCTGGAGAAGGATAATGACCACTTCATGTTTATTGTGGACCGCATTAACAAGAGCTGGAATTCCCGAATGGGCAAATCCGAAATCACCTATCAAAGCTATCCCTTTTCGGTCAAATCCGCATGCAGTACTTATGGATGAGCCAAGTGAGAATGCCGCATCAAGAAGAGACAGAGGCGGCGAGGATGTCATAATCGAGCAACCCACGTCTCCCGCGACCAGCACATCCAGTTCTTTCACTGCTTTATAAAGTGGCAAATAGGGGCAATCTTCGCAAATGGGGCGTGCTCCCCTTGTTTCGATAGTCTGCGGCACAACCTTGCACTTTACGGCATCACTTTTAATATTCTCAATGGCTTTTCGGATATCTTCTGTTTCTGCAATTCCGTATGGCATATGTCCTGTGAGCTTTCCAAACACTCTTTTTGAAAGTTGTTTTTCAATAACAGGTTCGGTCTCTTCCACAATCAGGACTCTTGAATGTTCCCTGATAAAGCGGTCGATAAGGTCAACCGGGAGCGGATTGACGATCGTGAGGAGCAGATGGGAAAAATCAGCAGGTAATATGGATTCAACAAGCACTGACGGAAAACCCGATGAGATTACACCAAAATCTCCTTTTTTCTCATAACTGTTCAATTTCGATATCTCGGCATATTTGCACATTTCAGGATAGGATTCTGCATGGAATCTCTGGTGTTTTCCAAGCATGGTAAGATGCCAGATATCTTTGTTGATTTTCTGATACGAAAAAGAATTTAACAACGAACTCGTACGAACTCCATACGAACTCATGCAACCGGAGTTCGTTTCAGTTCGTTTTAGTTCGTTGTTTTTTTCAAGTTCATTTATGAAACAGGGGTTCATAGCCGACTTTGCGGGAAAACTTTGGTTTTTCCTGATAAAGTCGCCTTCACTTTTTAATAACCTATCGGTAAGCCGGATTATAACAGGTGTTCTCACTTTTTCAGATAAGATGTAAGCCTCTTTAACACTAAGATAAGCATATTCAGGAGTCCTGGGGTCAAATACCGGGACTTCTGCGATCAACCCGTATAAACGCGAATCCTGCTCATTCTGGGATTTTTCTATTCCGGGGTCATCGCCTGCGAAGATAACCACGCCTGCCCCGATTGTATGTGTCGCAGAGGTCACAAGAGGGTCTGAAAGGATGTTCATGCCCACATGTTTTGTAATAACAGCACTTCGTATCCCGCAGACGGATGAGCCAAGCGCTATCTCAAGTGCGACTTTTTCATTAATTGACCACTCATGCTTGACCTCATCGCCCAGTGAGTCCATAAGATCAGTGATCGGAAATCCCGGGACACCTGTAACATTTTTTACGCTGCTATCGATAATTCCACTAACTATAGCTTCAAGACCACTCATACATACACCGATTCATCGTTACGTGAAAACCATGGAACAGCCGCAAGCGCGCCGATTATGCCTTTTCCATCTATCCATATTTCAACCCCATTTTCGGCAGCTGTTTTTAGCGTTAATTCCTTTGTTATCATTTTGCTCCTGCAAATGTTGCTGTATTCCATAAGTGACGAGGCGTCAAAATCAGAGAGAACTACCATTCCGGTCTCAGGGGAGACGCTGTATTTTAGAAGAGTTTCTTTTATATTCTCAAGCAAATCTTGCTTTGCTCCCTTAACGCAGGCAAATTCGAGCACAGTCCCAACACAA
This sequence comes from Candidatus Methanoperedens sp., assembly GCA_041648475.1. Lineage (GTDB taxonomy): Archaea > Halobacteriota > Methanosarcinia > Methanosarcinales > Methanoperedenaceae > Methanoperedens. The sequence continues at coordinate 144,166 of JBAZOV010000004.1, forward strand.
TTCTGGGTTTTATCAGGAACAGGATATAGCTGGACAAGCGTGTGGGAAATATATTTATGTTCCAAAGAATCAAGTGCTGCGCCGATATTATGGGCAAGCGTCCATGTCGCACCAACCTCTTTTGAATCAGTATTATCTATTCCAACAAGGACACGTTCCCTTCGGGGCACAACAATAGTACCGCTTGCGCGTTTTCCTCCGCCCGATTCGGATATATTGCACCGAAGGACCCCGTCCGCATATGCCCTGCATGTGGTCGCACCCACGCCCCCGCCGCCAAGACCGCTGTAGGTAATTTCTATCTCATCACCATTCACGAGTACTGATTCAATTCCGGCAGCCGCTGTGGATGACTGGAGGGCAAGCGCAGAGCTTCCCACCCTGACAAGATATCGCATCATATCCCCGACAGAGCGGCTTTTTATGACGAGCGGGCTTTTGGAATAATGGTACAGTGCCCAGGCTGAGCCGCCATAACAATTGGAATGTTCCATTATTTCAACGAGTTCATTCTTGCGGTCTGCCACTGCGTAGATACCCTTATAACGGATATTGTATGGGTCTGAAAGATGCATGCTTACCCAGATGTCGAATAGGAATAAAGCTTTTTTTCTTAAATTCAATTCGAAGAAAAAGATATATTTATCTGTTTGCTACACGATATTTATCCAATAGGTGATAGACTTTGAGAAGAACGATCATATTGATGTTCGTATTATCCATTATTGGCATCACAATTTTTAGCGGATGCCTTGCGCAGGATACGAAAACAATTGCAAAAGAAAAAACTTCTGCAAATATTACGGATCTAATAATTTCCGGATCAACCCAGGAACTTAAGAAATTCTCATCAGCACATGAATTGCGCGAATACTTGAAAGCAAGCGCAGTTGAGTCAGGTGCATATAACGTATATGGAATGGGGAGAGATTTCGTGTCTTCAGGATCATCAGTGGCTATGGAAGTGGGGTCAATCGCTCCGAATGTCGCCCCGATGCCAATGGCGGCAAGTGCAAAAACAGGTGCCAGCACCCAGGCGCCGTCCGTATATGTTGCGGCTGACTATTCAAAAACCAATATCCAGGTTGAAGGCGTGGATGAAGCTGATTTTGTAAAGAACGACGAAAAGTACATTTATGTCATTGCCCAGGATAAGCTAGTTATAGTGGATGCGTTTCCTGCATCCGGGTCAAAGATACTTTCTGCGATATCAATAGAGGGTGTGCCAAGAGATATATTCATAAATGGCGACAGGCTCATAATTTTTTCGGATAATACAGGCAGGGTCTATAACATCCCTGAATATGATTATATGCCAAGACCTATCGACACTATGAAAACAGATGTTCTGGTATATGACATATCAGACAGGACAAAGCCGCAACAGATAGCTAATTATAGTGTAAATGGTAATTATTTCCAGTCAAGGATGATAGGGGACTATGTTTATTTAGTCGCAAAAAATAGTGTAAATTATTACGGTGATTTCGTTGAAATGCCCGTGATCAGGAAAGGAGCAGTAAAGATCATGTCTCCGGATGTATATTATTTCGACAATCCGGAACAGAATTATGTTTTTCATACGATCGCCTCGATCAACATTATAAAACCTGATAGCATGAACGCAAAGACTTTCATGATGGGTTATTCTGACAATTTATATGTTTCACAGAATAATATCTACATAACTTACATGAAGAACATGCCTGTAATGTATTATGAATTGCAGCGCGAGGACAGGTTCTATCAGGTTGTTCTTCCCCAGCTCCCGAAGGATGTGCAGGACAGAATAATTGCCATCAAAGCGAGCGATCTGGGCTCTTATGAGAAATGGGATCAGATTTCATCTATTCTTGAAGAGAAATTCAATGGGATGACAGAAAAAGAAAAACAGGATTATAGTGAAAATGTTCAAAAAGCAGTCGATGAGTACGAATTAAAGATCGCCCAGGAAAGGGAAAAGACGATTATCCAAAAAATTAGCATAGATAAAGGTGATATAAACTATCAGACCAAAGGCGAGGTGCCGGGAAGTCTTCTAAACCAGTTCTCCATGGATGAATCGGGTGATTATTTCAGGGTTGCCACAACATCCCAGTTCTGGACGCAGAAGGGCAGTGTCCAGTATAATAACGTATATGTTATGGATAAAAATCTTGAAATTGCAGGGAAACTTGAGGAAATAGCGCCCGATGAAAGGATATACTCCACGCGATTCATAGGGAACAGGCTCTACATGGTGACTTTCAAGAGAATGGACCCACTGTTCGTGATAGACCTGTCAAATCCAGTTTCTCCGAATATACTTGGAAAGCTAAAGATACCGGGATTCTCGGATTACCTGCACCCGTATGATGAAAACCACATTATCGGCGTCGGAAAGGAAACTGGAGAGAATGAATGGGGCGGAGTATCAGTAAAGGGAGTGAAAATCTCTCTGTTTGATGTATCGGATGTCAATAATCCAAAACAAATAGATACATACGAGATAGGACAACCAGGGACAGATTCCGAGGCGCTGCAGGAACATAAGGCATTCCTCTTTGATAAAAATAAGGATTTGCTGGTAATACCCATAAGGGAAGTCCTTGGAAAGGAACAATATGACAGCAGATATGGATATTATACGCAAAGAGTGTGGCAGGGCGCTTATGTATTTGGCGTTACGCCTGAGAGTGGATTTAAGCTTAAGGGCAAGATATCCCATTTCGATGATTTCGAAGAGACATATTACTACTGGGGCTCACCCGGAGCTGTTCGAAGATCATTGTTCATGGATGATGTGCTTTATACACTATCGGCAAGAAAGATCGTTATGAACGACCTGAAGGACATAAGTCAGATAAACAGCATCGACCTGCCGTTTTCGAAGATCCAGCCCTATCCATATCCATATGGGATAAGGTGAAATCCGGGAATATATCTAAACAATTCAAACTATCTTTGCGTCCTTTGCGCTCTTTGCGGTGAAAAGAATCATGCACCGCAAAGGACGCAAAGAGCGCGAAGTGTTCGATATATAAGTAAAATAAATTATGTTCTTGTCTATAGACTGAATTATAAGATTGGAGCAATTTCAATTGAGAATAAATCCAGCCAAAATAAAGACCGCGAAGCGATACGTTGAGCTGCTGAAAACCACGTTCGAATCCGACCTCGTTTCCGCCTTCGTTTTTGGCTCAGTAACCCGCGGCGAAGATACAAGTATGAGCGATATCGATCTTACCGCAGTCCTCAGGACGTCTCCTGCTGCATCTCAATTAAGGAAGATCGGAAAAACAGGGCGCTTTGGTGAAACAATAGGAAGAGGAGAATTCCGGAAAATATCCTGCGTTACAGTATCCCATGATTTATTTTTAGAGCTTATCAGTAAGAGAGCGCCGCGTGAGGGTGTGAATCCCCTGCGCGAAGCGATTATTTTGCATGATTCCGGCTTTATCAGTGGTCTTAAGAAAGAGGTTGAACTTGGCATTATTTCTTTGAAAGACGATGCTTTCCGCGATTACCTCCGATACGGTGACATACGCCGCTCGTGCCTTGTTGAGAGCGCATGGGAACATAATAAGCGGGATGCTCGATCAGATGCTGCAAAAGCTGCCACGCATTACTTGCGCGCTTATTTTCTCTATAAGAACAATGAGATGATCCTTTCAATTAAAATGCTGCGCAAACGGATAAAATCAGAGAACCGTGCGATAGCGATGCTGTATGATAAAATAACCGAAGGTGATTACGACAAAGATTTTGTGGATGCGATCAGAGAGTGGGTGGTCAGAAGTATTTTTCGCTCATCGAAGATCGTACAGTCCTCCCGCAAGTCCACGGATACGGTCAGCAGTGTTTGACCCGACGCGCTTCACTTTTATTAGCTCATCACGCGGAGCTTTCATAATATTTTCCACGCTGCCAAAGTGCATGAGCAAATTTCTTGCTACGGTTGGTCCGATTCCCAGTATCGATGAAACAACATATTCTTTAGCCTCGCACTGTGAGAGGCGGCTGCGCTTTCCGTGCTGATTGAAAGGCCTATTTCTTTTGCCCTGCTCTTTTTCCGCGATCATAGTGATTACCTGCGCGGTCTCCGCTTCGTTAAGTGTAAAAAGGGTTGGAATTCGCATAAGGGCAATAGTATTGAGGATTCCCTGTATCGCATTGGGATGCATCCTGCGGTTTAATGAGAAGAACGGGTCATCACCTTCAATGATCAGTATCGGGCGCTTGTATGACTTTGCAAGGTCTGTAAGCTGTGAAAATAGCTCACGCCGTTCGAGCAGCGTCGCGAATAGATCATCAATTCTCTTTCTTTCGAAAGCTACCCTGTCGCTCACAACATAATCACCCACTTTAAGAGTAGTGATCTCAATATCTGCGCCCAGCTTTTCAAGTGATCCTATTACTTTTGAGCGCATTTCCCGATGATCAACAATTATCTTCATTGCCTGTATTTTCTTGAAGTATGGGACATCGTACCAACGCAGCGGTCTATATAGTAATTCCATGCGCGGGGCGAAAGTATTTGTGCATATTCTTTCGGAGATACTGTGAGCGTAGAAAGGTATAATAAGGCATGGCAACATTTCAGCGGTTTGTTTACAAAACTATTGGTGGGATATGCGCCGTTTCGGTGTTAATCCCGCAGGGATGTGGCCTTATAAGGCTGAACCGTAAAACTAAAAAAGGAGAATACAATGAAATCAATGTATGCGTATATAAGAGACGCATGGAAGAAACCCGACGAATCTGATGTCGGCGAATTACAATGGGAAAGGATGCAGGTATGGAGAAGAGAACCTTTTGTAACAAGGGTTGAACATCCTACCAGACTTGACCGTGCAAGAGCACTTGGTTTTAAAGCAAAACAGGGAATTGTTGTCGCGCGAGTTAGAATAAGAAGAGGCGGCAGGCGCAAATCAAGATGGCAGCGCGGAAGAAGAACAAAGCACATGGGCGTTAACAAGATCACACCTGGCAAGAGCATTCAGAGCATTGGTGAAGAACGTGTTGCCCGCAGATACCCAAATATGCAGGTATTGAACAGCTATTGGGTAGGCCAGGACGGAAAACACAAATGGTATGAAGTAATAGTCGTTGATCCTAACCACCCTTCGATAAAAACTGATAAGAACCTCAAATGGATTTGCAGTAATACCCAGAAAGGACGAGTTTATAGGGGTAAGACAAGCGCAGGAAGGAAAGGCAGAGGCCAGAGAAGAAAGGGCAAAGGAACAGAAAAGACAAGACCAAGTCTGCGTTCACATAATAATACTGGCAAATGAACGTACATCATATCACTTTTCGCGCAAACGTTGCGGCAACCGAAAGTGATGACAGGGTGAAAACCGCCCTGTCGCTATTTCTTTTTGATAATAAGACAACTGCAACACAAACCGAAGGTCATTTCGGGAATCCTATAATTATACTTGAGGGAAAAGACAGGGGAAAAGACTGCACGCGTTTTATAGAGCTCGTAAAGTCAAGCCTTAGCGAAAACGAACTTGAAACACTTAAAGAAGAACGTTGCGAAAGGATCGATGATGAATGTTGCTTTCATTTGAGATTTGATAAACAGGCAGCTTTCGAGGGAAAAGTAAAGATCGCAACAACCTCGGATGCGATTGTTGCGAAAATTAAGCTAAAAGCATTCCCGGCTAATCGCGAAAAAGCGATCATTGCGGCAGAAACCCTATTTTAATAACAAGCTTTTTTGGGATATTGCGCAGAAAACACAAATTCAAACAAAACCTTTATCATTCACAGATACATTATCGGAGGTACCCCCCATCAATGAATCAAGGTGCCTGGGTGGGGTAGCTGGTTATCCTATGGGACTGTGGATCCTACGACCCGGGTTCGAATCCCGGCCCGGGCCTCATTTTAATACTTCATGTACATGCTTTGGAATTTATGAGCAGCAAATATGAAATCCCTGAAGAATTCTGGCCCCAATCCATTTATCCAGAAACAAAAACCGTAATAGTGATCGGGCTGCCTGTATCGTTGCCCATTGTTGAAACGGCGCCATCTATCTATTATATGGAACTTTACAAAACCATTAATTCAATGCTTGATTCAAAAGCCTGTGATATAGCGAATTTCCTGAATGAAAAAGGCTTTGGCTCGATATATCTTCCAAGGGACGGTTATGGCGACATTAAAATATTGATCGAAAAGCCATTTGCGTTTTTTTCCCACAAGCATGCTGCATTTCTTGCAGGGCTTGGTTCTTTCGGCCACAATAATGTCCTGCTAACGCCGGAATTTGGACCAAGGGTAAGGTTCACGTCAATTTTTACTTCGGCACAGATCGAAGCTGATCCCATAAAAAGCAAGGATATCTGCATCCACTGTCTCATGTGTGTGAAAAACTGCCCCGTAGGCGCAATACCAAAGACCGGAGAGTTCCCTCCGCCTGTGGATAAGAAGCGCTGTGCGATAAGGAGCGCTCAACTGCGGGATGAATATAGGTCTCCGTGCGGGATTTGCATTAAAGTATGCCCTGTAGGGAAGGACAGGGAGCTTTTCGGGAGAACGAACATGTCCATATATTCAAAAGATAAGACATTTGATATATATCACACGGCTTGGGAGCATGTGAGAAAATATGGGGGCAGAACTATTCCGCCTTAAGTAAATAATCATTATTGATCACTTTGGTTGATAATCCTCTCCTTGGGTCGCCACCATAACTGGAAACGACTTCACTTGAGGTTCCACATACCGGACGAATTACAATTCCTTCACGGTTGTTGTTGGTGCCTGAGTACTTGCCTCTTGACATTTCAATCAATTTCTCAACAGTAAACTCCTTGATATCGAATTTACCGACCCAGTCTATTGGAACGGTTTCAAGCTGTAGTTCTGCAGCGGTGTGAATGAGTTCGTCAAAGTTAAAACACTTTTGCTGGTCAATATCGTATATGTTGAAGACAAACAGGCTCAGCTTCTTCAATCCTGCATGGTTTTTATTAATCCCCGGACCACATATCTCACCCTGGATTGCTATATTCTTTTTATATGAAACAAAGTAATCGGTTAGTCGTTGTTTCAGATCGAGCTTGTGGGCAATATCCCAGTATACTGTTTCGTCCTCCTTAAGTTCAAGATTTCTGGAGCATACCCCAAACTTGTGCGGTTCTTCAGTATTGGTTTGTAGTATGTGATAGCATGTGAAAGAAGTCCCATCCATTTTTGTCGATATGTATATTTCCCGATTGGCAAATTCGGATAGTATATTCGGAATTGATTGTAACCGGATTTCGTCTGTTTTTGGGATAATGTGAGTAGGGAAGTCACCTAATATCTTGCCCATCATCTGTGGCGAGATCGGTGGTTCATATTTTATTATCCCCATTTTCTCAGTTACATCAGTACCGATTAATTCTTTATAACCTCCAGGACACTGTGTCAAGACTAATCTCTTAACTTCTTCAGGAAGGAAATCAATTGAGAATATAATTCCCTGTGAAAGTACTCCTTTTAGTTTCATAGATTTTATTCTAAATCTTCTCGGACGTAAGAATTCAAATTCTGGTTTTTCAGGGAGCAGGCTGTCAATCTCGCAGTAAATAATAAGATCTCCAACTTTAAATTCATCCTTTTTAACAACTACTTGCCAACCCAGTACTTTTGCCAGTTCTATGCGATCAGCATTGTCAATAGGTGATAGTGAATTTATTATTTGCAGTGACGCTAATTTTCTTTCCATACCAGAACGCATAGCTTCTGCAAATGTCTTAAAATTTTTAGGGCTCAGAGGCCTTGGAATCAGTTGTTTCTTGCTGTTCAGCCTCTGATGTATCTGTTGTGGTTGGCGAGTCGGCGATTACTACCGGCCTGTAAGGATTTAAGATTGTGTTGAACTCGTATACTAGCTCTTTCAATCTGCGTTCGTTGACACCTACTTCACGCTGGATGCGTAACAACCGATCCAAGTCAAAGCGCGATACTACACTTGCATCGATGCCTTCATTATTTAAAATACTGATCATGAACTGATGGTTTGATTCCTTTATTCGTTCGTGTTCTGCTTTCATTGCTTCTCTATCTATTTGTTTCTTCATGTTTTCTTCCTCATTGATTTTCAGCATCATTGAAACCTGATGCCAATATACCATTCATTTCATTTGTTCTGCAAAAATGAACCGATTATAAAACTACGGATAATAGCCCGGCAAGGATTCGAACCTTGGTCGCAGGATCCAGAGTCCCGCATGATTGACCGCTACACTACCGGGCTTCGAGTGGATGCCTAACTTATAGCTTTTCACGTATTAATCTATCGATTGCCAGAATCTTCTTTGGATTTTTTTTATCTCATCCAACCGCGCCCTGACTTGCGGACTTACTTCATGCGGTTGTATTTTAACGTTCTTTCCCATGAAAACATCAAGGACTGCTGCGACAGAATGCGAAAGCAGCCCCAGGTCATACCCGCCTTCAAGAACAGCAACGATTTTTCCTTCACAGCAGTCTTTAGCTATCGATTTTACGATCGATGCAAGAACGCAAAAACCTTCCACGCTCATTCGCATTTGAGCAAGCCCGTCATTATTGCATGCATCCATCCCGGCAGAGATAAGAACTATGTCCGGATTAAACTCGCGTGCTGCAGGGACAAGTATTTCCTTAAAAGCAGCGATGAACCCTGAATCATCAGTCTGTGCAGGGAGAGGAACATTAATATTATATCCCTCACCATCGCCTGTGCCAACTTCATCCATCCATCCCGTTCCAGGATAATGAGGATACTGGTGAGTCGAGAAATAGAGAACTGTGGGATCATCGTAAAAAGCATCCTGCGTCCCATTCCCATGATGCACATCCCAATCCACTATCATGACACGCTTTTTTCCCATTTTCTGGGCATGGCGCGCCGCGATCGCGATGTTGTTGAATATGCAAAATCCCATCCCCGTAGTTGGGGTTGCGTGATGCCCTGGCGGCCTTACAAGGGCAAAAGCAGAATCCCATTTATCAAGGACTGCATCAACCGCGGTTATTGCGCCGCCTGCTGCAAGAAGCGCCACGTTATAGGAATCTTTGCATAATACCGTATCTGGGTCAAGGCGCATCTCAAGCTCGGAATATTTCCTGGCTTTTTCGATCTGGCTGTTTGAATGAATGTACTGGATCTCATTCAGCGTTGCGAACCGGGGTTCTTTCAATTCCAGTTTTGTGAGCCTGCCTGTTTCTCGAAGATGAGCAAGAATCGATAGCAATCGCTCTTTATTTTCGGGGTGGGATCCAGTTTCATGCTTCAGGTAATCGGGATGATAAATTATACCGCATCTGTCATTGGTCAAGGAATTTAACATTAAGCCAGTTTCTTACCGGCATTTGGGCCATATGTAGCATCGAATATCTCTTTTACATGGAAGACAAACGCTGATTTCCCTGGCAATTTCTTGGAATCTGCCATCTCTTTGGCACTTGCATAATTATTCCCTTTATTTTCGATCTCCACAGTGCCTTTTATCTGGTATGATTTCTTAGCATCCCCGTCATAAGCAACGATAGCCATATTGGGATTTGCTTCTATGTTCTTTCGGGTCTTGTTGAAGAAATTATCGACGAATAAGATTGTCTCATCATCAATTATTTTCCACATCGTAACAAATACAACGTTTGGTTTTCCACTTTTATCAGCAGTCGCTATTGGCAAGGGTTTTTGCTTTGCAACAATATCCTTTATTTCTGGAGGCATTTTTACCATAATTTATCACATTCATTCATTTAGTATGGATTGGCCATAAAGTTTTTGATTTGTTTTGGATTATATTGATTTATCTTGTTCTTTTATCGAAAAACAAGAACCACAAATAATATAAATCCTGATAACAATCAGTCAGCCGATGAAAATTTACAGGTCATATGAGGATTTGCCAAAGATCAAACTGCCGCTGGGGCAGGAAGTCTTTATAAGCGATAGCACGATACGAGATGGCTCGCAGATGCCCGGAATCGTGATGAAAAAACGGCATAAGACTGAAATTTATGAATATCTTCATAAGATAGGCATCGAGAAGCTTGAGACCTTCGTCTTTAACGATCGTGACAGGGAAGCAGCAAAAGAAATGCTTGACAGGGGATATGAATTCCCTGAAGTGACAGGATGGGCGCGGGCAAATCCAAAGGACATAGATTTTGTCTTAAGCATGGACGGTATAAAGGAAACGGGTATCTTGATGTCGGTTTCAGATTCCCATGTCATCGACAAGATGGGACTTAAGAGCAGGGAAGAGGCGGAAAAGAAATATACCGACGCATTACAATATGCCGTTGACCATGGCCTAAAGACAAGGGCGCATATCGAGGATATGACGCGCGCCGATAATGAGGGTTTTGTTTTCCCGCTTGTTAAAAAGCTTCTAGAGATTGATCCTGATTGCATAATTCGCCTTTGTGATACGGTAGGCTTCGGGATACCATTTCCCGGCGTCGATGAACCGTATGGCATTCCTCATATCACACAGCGCCTTCGAGAGATAGGAACAAAGAATATCGAGACACACATTCATGATGACTTTGGGATGTCAGTAGCATGTTCCATCGCTGGATACTGGTATGGTGCGAACTGGTCAAGCCTGACTTTCCTTGGAATCGGTGAAAGGGCCGGGAACGCAGAACTTGAGAAGGTGGTACTATTTTTGATCCAGAGAATTGAAGGATTTGAAAAATACGATCTGAAATCCATAACTGAGTTTGCAAGATTCATGGAAAAAGAGATAGGAATACGCGTCCCTCGCAATAAATCAGTAGTTGGAAAGAATATTTTTGCCCATGAAAGCGGCATTCATACCGCAGGCATCATCAAGAACCCGTTCACTTATGAACCATATCCTCCTGAGCTTGTGGGCGGGAAACGGGAGCTCATGATCGGTGATTCTTCAGGTCTTGAAGTAATACGCTTCAAGGTGGAAGAAACGCTTAATGAATTGATGCATGTTGATACGAAGATCGATAAAAACGACCTGCGCATCAAATCGATCCAGGCTGACATTCAGAGATTGTATAATGAGGAGAAACGTATCTCAGCTATCTCGGATGAAGAACTCAAGAAATTCGTTGAGAAATATTTCATGCTGGAGTCGATCATTGAAGAGCATAGCTCTAATGACATGCATTCTGATTAACTCTATTTGTTTTCAATCTTAAGATTTTACTATGTAGTATGCTGACCCTATGCAGGATTTACAAAAAATTTCAACTCCCTTTCTTTCAGTCAGGCTTTCAGGGATCAACTCGCCGCATTCCCTGCATGTTACTATCCCGGATTTCTCAAAATTCTGGCCCCGATTTATCTCAACATCCTGGATGATTAAATGTTTTTCTTCCATATCCAGTAATTGCATGCCAAGTTCCTCTTCCTCTTCATGGGAGAGCTTACCAAGCCGCATCATCCATTTGTTCATTAGCATTGAATGCTTATTCGCATCATCTTTAAGCGCAACACGCACACCTTTTTTCGTCCTGGCATCTCCAAGGGTAATAGCAAGCTTTCCATAATCTTCAACAAAAGCGCTCCCATGTCCAAGGGTGCAGCCGGTCGCAGCCTGCATGGCATCTGCAAGGCATCGAGCTGTTTCGGATATCCCGATAAGATACTTATCTCCTTTTTTTGTGTTCATTCGAACAAGCGCAAGTTCACTCATTCTTAATCCAAGGGCAATACCAGGTGCCAGATGGCCATGAAGGCCTATTGCAAGATTTACGATTTTTTTATCCATGATTCTCCTCTTTTATATATTCGTGGCTGTTGAATTTCCAGCAGTATGAAAGTATCATCCCCGCAAGGAATCCCGATGCCATGTTTATTGCAAAAGAAGTAACTGCTACAATCATCAAGATAATCAATTCTTTGTGTGCAGTCACACCTTTTATATGAGTGGCAAGTTCCAATCCCCCAAATATGATCATTGTCCCAAGTATGCTGACCGGAAATGATCTGGAAAGTAGCAGCACAGAACCTCCGAAGAATAATCCAAGCAGCAATTTAACAATGCCTAGAAATACAACAGAACCTCCGGTGCGCGCCCCGAATCTATGCTGGGCAGCCAGTCCGCCGGCACCATGACACATGGGCATCGCACCGAATGGCATTGTAAGAAGATTCATCAGGCCCATATTGAATCCTATCTTGTCTATGTTTGCCCTTTCTGCCTGTTTGGGATAATAATCTTTTACAAGCGCCGCTGTAGCGATAAGGGAATTGAGGATTGTAAGTGGAAGCTGCGGGATCACCATCAGATACGATGCCGATAAAAAAGAACCTGTATCAGGAATGAATATTATGGGAGAATAAATATCCAGGGAGATAGAGGATTTAAAATTGGGAAGCATTAATAATATCCCAACACCAAAAATAATCAGAGCAGCCGGGATTTTCTTATTATTGAGTAGTATAAATCCTATTGCTGCAGCAAGTAATGCAGTAAGATAACTATCATACCCTGACAGGTTTCCAGTGGAAATTATTAAATCAGCGCCAGTTTTTAAGAATATCAATCCAAGACCAAGCTGGATTCCGCGAACCACACAATTGGGCACGTAATTATTTATTTTTGAAATTACTCTTGTCATGGATAACACAAGTATAATTAATCCCATCAAAAAACCAGCAGCTATTATGGTTTCAGAAGGCAATTTATTAGATATCGCTATAATTCCGATGGCTTTCATGGGCTGGATCGCCATTGGAAGTCCGAATACAAATCCATTGAATATATTAAATATCCCACTAAAGACCAGTATTGGTGAAGGATCCATACCTGAAATAGTCACAACACCAACTAAAAATACGATAAAAGTACCCAGGTCTCCAAGTGAACCTGCTATTTCATTTCTATCGAACTGTATGTTCAGTTTTTCAAAATTTATTTTTTTCATAAATTATTGTTTGGTGATGCTCTCATAGAATTTCTTCTACCTGTTTCTTCTAACTGAATAGATGGACTTCGACAAATTCGCCTTTTTTCATATTCCTATCTGTTACCACATATCCATCCACGATAGTAGATCTGGGTGATGCTGAGATGATCGCAGTCTCGTACTCCTTCTCAAACAGTTTCATACCCGAATTTTTATACCCCATTGTGTTTGCCATGTTTTGTGCAATTTTTACGAACAGTATGTAACTAAAACCTTCTTCCTGGAGCAATACATCCTCATTTATCGTTAGTTTGCAGGTTGCTCTTGGTATTTTTGTGAAATAACTTCTTACTACCATTTCAAGGGCCGCAAAAGCACCTGTAGGCTTACCCGGAAGACTGAATACGGGAGTGTCGTTGATTATTCCAACAGCTATCGGCTTACCGGGCCTGATTGAAACCCTGTGGAATATAATTTCACCCGATTGGGCAATGATATCTGCAACATAATCACGCTCGCCTACTGATACACCGCCTGTTGTAAAAACAGCATCGTATTTTTCACAGGCTTGCAGCAGCATTTTCTTTGTTTTATCGTAGTCATCGGGAACTGTACCGATAAATTCAGATGCACAACCCAATTCCTTCATGAAACCCTGTATTAACACCGCATTGGTATTTTTTATCATCCCATTATGGATTTCAGTACCCGTTGAGATTATGCCTGCTCTAATTTTTCGGAATACAGGAACTTTTTCGATACCAAGGCTATATAAAAGCGCAGCGCTCTGGGGCATTATTCGGTGATTTTTCTCAAAGATCTTATCCCCTTTCCTGTAATCCGAGCCAGCACGGAACACATTTTCCCATTTTTTTAAGTTTTTACCGAAAAGATTATCTTTTTTAACATCAGCATCTTCCATCTTTAGCACAGCGTCCGCACCCTGTGGGAGTAATGCACCTGTGGCTATTGCCATAGCTTCACCGCCATTGAACTTTGCCATGGAATCACCCGCATATACACTTCCGGATATTTTCAGAGGATATGCATCCTCGTAACGAACAGCAAACCCATCCATTGCAGCTATATCGAATTCAGGAGACATTGAATCTGCAAAAATAGTTTCACTGAGTTCTCTACCTACGGAGTCATTAAGATCGACCAGTTCAGATTTTCGCCTGAAGTAATATTTGTTCTTTAACTCGTTTATTTTTTCTAGCGCTTCTTTAAGTGATATTGGTGATTTCATATATTGCACATAACCTGTTTGACGTTATTTTTATAATATGGCTCTCTTATTTTCGTTGCATTTTTTATCATTTCTCTTATTTCATCAGGAGTTGCTTCATCCTTGATTTCGATCAGGTTATCATTTCTCATAAGGCAGGGTTTCAACTTTCCAGTGGAAGTTAAACGCAGTCTATTGCAGTTTGCGCAAAAACTGGAATTATCTATCGGCCTGACCAGTTCGACTTCAACCCCGTCTATGAAATATTTTTTTCTCCGGTGCATCTGGCGTTCTTTAATAAACGCAGCTCTTGATTCAAGCGTTTTTTCTAAACCATTTATATCAACCATATACTGGCTTACATTTTTGAAATTCATGAGTTCGATCAGTTGTAATATCACATTTCCATTATATCCATCTGCAAAATGAATGGCATCGTCGATTTCAAACTCGTTAAGATCTTTTAAAAGTACCATATTAAGTTTAATTGGAGTCAATCCCGCATCTATAGCAGCATCAATTCCATCAAGCACTTTATGGAGCGCATGTGGAGAACCTGTTATTTTTCCATAATTTTCTTTATTCAGAGAAGGAAGACTTATATTCACGCGATCAAGACCACTTTCTGCAAGTGATGCGGCACGCTTTGAAAGTAACACACCGTTGGTGGTTGCTGATATATCTTTTAAATCCGGTAAAGCCATTATTATATCCTCAAAATCATTTCTCATCAATGGCTCCCCCCCTGAGAATTTTATTTTCTTAACTCCAAATTCAGTTGCCATCGTTATAGTTTTAACAATAGTGTCAAGAGAGATCTCTCGTTCAGGCTTCCTTTCTTCCCCTTCTTCATGGCAATAAATACAATTCAAATTGCATCTTTGCGTTATAGAGACGCGCAGACTTGTTATAACCCGGCCATAAGGGTCCATAAGCATGTTATTCATGATCAATCATTTTCCAATCAGAGCAAATTTAATTTATCTATCATATGATTAAAATCCAGTATGGTGTAGTTGTATAAAATCGTTTTTCTAAAGAAAAATTCTATTAACTGCAATTATTCACAATAAAAATTCTAATACTTACGACAATAATGTCAATATCTTTTAATGTATGGGTGTATAAAGCGATACATGACTATTTGGAATGAGTTTCTATGATATCTGAAAAAAAAATGATTCTGTTGGTTATACTCTTTTTTGTTATTACAAGCGGATGTCTTGAACCGGAAAAAGTTGTAAAAATCAACTTATCAAACCGTACTGTTGACAATATCGATAATTCAGATGCACAGGGACTAAGGATCGCAGTATCCGCTATTATTTCACCAGATGAGACTCTGGTTTATTATCAGGATATGTTCGATTATCTGTCTCTGAAAATGGATGTTCCAGTGAAGCTTGTACAACGTAAGACCTATCAGGAAGTAAACGACCTCGTTCGGAAAAATAGTGTGGATGCTGCTTTTGTATGCAGTCTTGCATATATAGATGGGAAAGACCAGTTTGGCATGGAACTCCTGGCAGTGCCCATAGTGCGAGGAGAACCTCGATATTATTCATATATTATAGTGCCGGATGACAGTAGCATCAAATCGCTTGAAGAATTGAAAGGAAAGACATTTGCATACACTGATCCACTCTCCAATTCAGGGAAGCTATCACCTGAGTATATGATAGTGCAGATAGGTGAGAATCCAGAGACATTTTTCAAGCTTACGTTTTTCACTTACAGTCACGACAAATCCATTCAGGCAGTAGCTGAAAAGATGGTTGACGGTGCTGCTGTGGATAGTCTGGTATGGGATTTTAAAAATGCAACCGACCCGAGATTTACTTCAAGAACTAAAATAATAAGTAAGTCTCCTCCATACGGCATTCCTCCTTTAGTGGTCTCAAAAGACATTGACCCAGATCTGAAAGAGAAGTTGCGTAAAATTCTTATTAAAATGCATGAGGACAAAAAGGGAAAAGAGATACTGGATCGCATTATGATTGACCGGTTCTCAGAAGCTAATGACAGTCTCTATGATTCTGTAAGAGATATGAAAAAGGTAGTCAACAATGCTAAAACAAAAGATTCATAGTATAAATAATTTCATTGGCGGAGGATTGGTAAGGAATTTTGTTGTCTGGATAGTTTTCATCATAATGCTCCTTGGAGTCCTGACCACTATTTTTGTGCAGGTAAGCCTCACAAAGACATTGTCAGAAGAGCTTCGTGAGAGAGGACAGGTCATATCAAGGAATATGGCATCAAGCA
The DNA here is from genome assembly GCA_041648475.1 of Candidatus Methanoperedens sp. Classification (GTDB taxonomy): domain Archaea; phylum Halobacteriota; class Methanosarcinia; order Methanosarcinales; family Methanoperedenaceae; genus Methanoperedens. Next base: position 160,526 of record JBAZOV010000004.1, read on the forward strand.
TTATAGAACCCATACTGATCGATGATACAGTATATGTTCACAGGCTCGTCGAGAATACAAAAAAGACAGAAAAAGATGTTAAATATATTTACATAACCAATGCAAAGGGTAAAGTGATAGTGCATACCTTTGAAGACGGTTTTCCAGTCGAACTTCTCACAGTTCAGATGGGTTTGGAAAATAAGTTCCGTCTTTTCGATACGGGTGAGGGCATTGTCATTGATTTTACTGCGCCAATCCTGGATGGCAGGGCAGGTTTTGTCCATATCGGAATGGATGAAACATCAATGCAAATAAAGATAGAACAGACAAGCCGTGCAATAATCACACTTACTCTTCTTGTAGGGGCTCTAGGTGTTTTTTTAGCATATATAGCGGGAAATTATCTGACAAGACCAATACGTTCCCTGGTAAAAGGAACCGAAGAAATAGGAAGAGGGAATCTTGGATACCAAATAAAAACCGATTCAACTGATGAAATAAATATTCTTTCAAAAGCCTTCAACAAGATGTCATATAACCTGAATAACAGTATAAATGAACTGCGCGATTCAGAAGAGAGATATAAAAACCTTGTTGACAGTATAAGCGATGCTGTCATATTGATAGATTCACAAAAAAAGATACTTTCGTGGAATAGCGGGGCTCAAAAGATATTTGGCTATTGTTTGGATGAAGTGGAAGGCAGTAAAATTAATATAATATTTTATACGGCGAACGATGTTGATAATTTGGAAATACCGGATGGTGAGAGTGTTTTCAAGAGAAAAGATGGCATGAATTTCCCCGGTCTTATAAGTAATAAACCATTGCAGGATCGTCGCAATGCTGGCAATGTTCTGGTTATCAAAGATATTAAAGAACAGAAGGAAATGGCAAATCTTGAAACACGGCTTATTCAATCAGAAAAACTTTTCATGCTGGGTAAACTGGCTGCAGGAGTAGCTCATGAGATAAACAATCCGCTGACAACTATATCCCTTCACACCCAGGTAATGCTTAGGAAAACATGGGATGAGAAAACTGACAACAGACTCAAGATCATCAATAAAGAAACTAATAGAGCAGCACGTATTGTGAAGAGACTGCTTGAATTCGCACACCAGTCCGAGCCAAAAATAAGTTCGATAGACATAAATAGGGAGATAGATAATTTATTAAATGTTCTGGAACCTCAATTAAAAGGCACTAAGATAACTACTGACCTTACGCATCTTCCATTTATCATGGCAGATAGAGAACAGATCCAACAGGTCATCATGAATATGCTAACTAATTCAATGCAGTCTATAACAACGGACGGAGAAATAAGTATTAAAACAGCAGCAAAACATGACCACATTGAGATCAGCATAATAGATAATGGTTGCGGCATTTCGCAAGATAACATTGGTAGAATATTTGATCCTTTTTTCACGACCAAAATGCCAGGTGAAGGAACCGGACTTGGATTATCGATTTGTTATGGGATCATTAAAAAACACAGTGGTTCGATCGATGTTAAAAGTGAAGTTGGAATTGGAACAACGTTTACAATAAAATTACCGATTTGATGTTATGAAGAATATCCTGATAATTGAGGATGAAAAAGAAATCCGGGACGGGCTGGTAGAACTGCTGGAAGATGCAGGATTTATAGTAGATTCTGCCGAGAATGGCCAACTTGGACTTGGAAAAGTAGGGAAAAAAGATTTTGATGTGGTCGTGACCGATCTAATCATGCCTGTCGTTGGGGGAATGGAAGTATTGCGGGAAACAAAACGCATAAAACCTCATACCCGTGTAATTCTGATCACCGCTTTTGCAACTGTTGACAATGCAGTTGAAGCCATGAAAGCAGGAGCCTCAGATTATATCACAAAACCATTCAGGATAGATGAAGTCCAAACGAAAATACGAAAGGTTCTTGCAGAGGCAGAGTTTGATAAACCTCACATCTTCGATTCTGATCTGATCAAGGCGATCTCAAATCAAACACGAAAGGAAGCAGTAAAACTTCTTTATAAGGCAGGTAAACTCAGGTTTACTGAGATACAGCGCGGGCTTGGTATTGAAGATGCCACAAAGTTGAACTTTCATATGAGGGTGATGAAGGAACATAAGATAATAGAGCAGGACGGGGAGAAATTTTATGTGCTGACATCTGTTGGAAAGAAGTTGTTTGAAGCTTTAAGAAGCGCTAATATTTGAATTCTCTCCCGGAAATTGTCGTTAACCAGAATTTTTCTTCCTGTAAAATCAATTAATTAGAAATTTATTTCTAAAAAATCTTTTATATGAATGTTACTTTACATAGTTAATAATTAGCTTTGGATGTGACAAAAATATGATAGGAACTCAAGAAATGATAATATTATTTGCTGCGATCCTGCTACTTTTCGGGGCAAATAAATTACCTGAGCTGGCACGCTCCATGGGAAAAGCAACAGGTGAATTCAAGAAAGCAAGAATAGAATCTGAAAAAGAAATAAAGGAAATTGATTTGATAAAAAAATAGTTGGAATAATTATGAAAAAGAGGTTATAGTATGGACTTAAAAATGAAACGAAGAAGTTTTTTAAAACTTGCAGGTGTAGCAGGTGCTGCAACCCTTGGACTTGGTTTTAGCGGAACGGTTATTAAAGCGCTTGCTCAGGGGCCAGATGCGGTCAGAGATGAAAAATGGGTATCAAGCGTATGTATCCAGTGTCCAGCCGGATGTGGAACAAAAGTAAGAGTAGTCAATGGGAAAGCTGTGAAGATTGAAGGAAATCCCGACCATCCTTACAGCAATGGCAAGCTCTGTCCCAAAGGATACGCCGGACTTCAATTACTTTATGACGTTGACAGGGTAAAATCCCCCATGAAAAGGACAAATCCTAATAAAGGCCAGGATGAGGATCCAAAGTTCATGGAAGTCTCATGGGATGAGGCGCTAAATGACATAGCTGCAAAATTGAATCAAACAAGGAATGAAGGAAAATCACATACTGTCGCTTTCCTAAGCGGCAGGAACCAGGGAAGGGCAGGTTCGGTATGGGGATCGTTCACGAAACTATACGGCACTCCCAATAACATTGGTCATAGCTCGATATGTGCAGACGCAAGCAAAAAAGCAAGGCTGTGCATGGATGGAACGGATGATTACTGTGCTTATGACTGGGATAACTGTAATTACGTGCTCAACTTCGGAGGCGCCACACTCGAAGCATGGAGACCAACAAACCTGATGCTTCAGAAATGGGCGCACATGCGAAGGGGAAGACCCATAAGGGCAAAGCAGGTTATGGTAGATACCAGATACTCCACGACAGCAATTAAAGCTGATGAGTGGCTGCCAGTTAAACCAGGAACGGACGGTGCATTGGCTCTGGGGATATCACATGTTATTCTCACTGAAGGATTATGGGATAGAAGCTTTGCAGGTGATTTCAAGAAACCAGGACGAAAGTTCATCACCGGAGAAACAGTCAAAAAGGAAGACTTTGAAGAAAAATGGACTTTGGGGCTTATAGATTATTGGAACAATGTCCTGATCAATTTTACACCGGCAAAAGCCAGTGAGATAACAGGCATCCCTGCTGAACAAATAACCAGGATAGCAAAAGAGTTTGCAACCACAAAACCTGCCATAGCAGCAGGAGAAAGAGGCGCAGGCGCTCACACAAATGGCACTTACAACCACATGGCGATCCATGCTCTTAACGCCCTCGTTGGAAGCATGTTCGCACAAGGCGGGGTGATGTACCAGATGGGTGTGCCCTATGCAAGTCCTTCTTTGAAGGACGACGATTATATGGATGATATCGCCAAGAAGGCCGACAAAGATTTCAAGGCGCACACTCTTGCAAGAATAGATGAGGCAAAGAGCGATGAATGGCCCATTGCCAGCAACGTATACCAGAATGTACCGGATAATCATGCAAAAGGGGATCCCTATAAACTGAGTATGATGTTCACCTATTATACCAATCCTTTATTCTCGAATCCAAATCCCCAGCGGGCGTGGGAAGGCTTTAAAGATGTTTTCATGGTCGAGACCTCAAGTTATTTGAGTGAAACAGCTCTTTATGCGGATTATATACTGCCGGATGCTTATTACGTTGAGAGAAAGCAGGATATGGCCGTATATGCAAGCACAGGTTATCCCGTTACTGGATTTAGAGAGCAGGCAGTAAAACCAATCTATAATAACAGGGATTCAATGGATGTAATAATAGACCTGGGTAAAAAAATGGGTGGAAAAACAGGAGAATATTTCACCAAACTTGGAAGCCATGAAAACATGCTTCGCGAAATAGCAAAAGGCTTTGAAAAAACCCCTGGAGATAATGGAGTTAACGGTTTTGATTCATGGGCTGAAAAAGGAGCATGGTATAAGAAACCATACATCTACCGGTTCATTAATGGAAAATTCTACGAATGGGACGGCATCGGATACAATAAGGAGATGAAAAAGACCGAAGAAGAAAAAGAAGAAATGAAGGATGGGAAAAAGGTCAAAACAATAACTGTCAAAGACCCGGTAAAGGACAAACTCCTGAAAACAAAATCCGGCAAGTTCGAGTTTAGAAGTTCAAAGCTTGAGGCATTTACAGATAAGCAAAAAGAAATACTAAAGAGCGAGTTGAAATCTCCTGAACTTTATGCATACCCACATTACGAAGTGCCTGATTTTGCAGGTGAAAAGGAGGGCTATCCGCTCCATATGAGTTCGCCCAAAATGATAACCCATGCAGAAGGCCGGGGTGCAAACTCACAGTGGCTTCAGGAGAGGTTCGGGGTCGTGATCGGAAGAGGATGGACAAGCTGGGTTGAACTTAACCCTGATAAAGCAGAGGAACTTGGCATCAAGAACGGGGATGAAGTCTGGGTAGAATCCCCAATCGGAAAGCTCAAAGTGATGGCTGTGATAAATCCGGGGAATCCTCCATGGCTGGTTGTTTTCCCGTTCGAGCATGGGCACTGGAACTACGGGAGATATGCTAAAGGACTGGGCGCTAACCCCAACGAGATAATAGCAAATCTTTCCGCTGTGATCTCGGCGCAGAGCGCAACGAATGCAACAATGGTCAAAGTTTACAAGGCGTGAGGTGAAATTATGGTAAGATATGGAATGGTCATTGATCTGGATAGGTGCGTCGGTTGTGCTACATGCGCTGTAGCCTGTAAAGCAGAGAACAGTGTCACATCAAGCACTCCTGAAGATTACAAGAACAGAAGGTTGATGGAGTGGAATCGTGTTGTCACGGTCATCAAAGGAAAGTATCCCAATGTGAGCGGAAGCATTATGCCGCTAATCTGCAACCACTGCGAAAACCCACCATGCGTGAAGGTATGTCCAGTGGATGCTACATATAAGAGGGAAGATGGTCTTGTGCTGCAAAGATACGAGCGCTGCATAGGCTGCAAATATTGTATGGTGGCATGCCCATACCAGCAGAGATTTTTCAATTTCTCTAAGCAGGAAGGGAAAGAATATCATAATCCTGACGTGCCCCCCAGAATATCGGGCATAGTGGAGAAATGCACGTTCTGCCGCCACAGGATTGATAAAGCCATAGCTGAAGGAAAAAAAATCGGCTCACCAGATGGTGTTGAACCTGCATGTACCCAGGCGTGTCCTGCAAAGACAAGGATTTTCGGTGACCTGGATGACCCGGATAGCGCAGTCTCCAAGCTGCTTCGCAGCAGAAGGAATTACCAGCTTCGGGCTGACCTTGGTACGCAACCACAGGTATATTATTTGGATTAGGAGGAAAAAACATGGAATACACAAAAATTAATGGGAAATCTACCGGGTCTTACATTTTGATCGGGATCCTGGCAATAATGGTAGCTGTGGGCTTATACGAATTTATCCAGGGTATGACCCAGGGCCATGAAAGTTTCGGTACGAGCAATGTTGTTCCCTGGGGCCTGCCCATAACATCGGTAATATTTTTCATAGGGGCAAGTGCAGGCGCTCTTATGCTCTCATCCCTGACCTATGTTTTCGGAAAAGAAGAATATAAGCCTGTATCAAGAGTATCCATATTCCTTGCAATACTCCTTATAATCGGAGCCCTGACAACTATATTAGGGGAACTTGGTCGCCCGGATAGGTTCATGAATCTATTCCTATACGGACCAAGTAACCTGACATCGATGTTTGCAGTAAATTCCTTCTTATATACAGGATACATTATTCTATCAATTGTATATCTCTGGACAACATTTAGAGCGGATCTATTGAAAACTACAAAGATCCTTGCAGCCCTGGCAGCAATTCTTGCGATATTCGTACACACAGGTACCGGTGCCATATTTGGTTTCATAGTAGCGAAAGAACTCTGGTTCTCGCCGCTTCTCCCAATACTTTTCATTGTAGCAGCCCTGACATCCGGAGTAGCGTTGCTAATATTGATCCTCACCGTTACTTTCAAGTTGATAGGGTACAAGATGGATGAGAAACTCGTAGAAGGATTGGGGAAATATCTTATAGTTTTCCTGCTGCTCCAGTTGTTCCTTGTGTTCATTGAAAACATCGTACGCACCTATGGAGGAATGGGCGGAGGAGAGATGTCAAAATTCCTGTTCTCCGGCCCATACAGTTTTGTGTTCTGGGGGATACAGATAATCTTTGGAACAGTAGTACCAATAATCATCCTCTCTTCAAAGAAGACCATGATCAAGGTGCAGATAGCTTCCTTGCTTGCAGTTATTGGCGTATTTGCAGAAAGGTTCAACCTTGTTATACCGGGTCAATCAGTACCTTCTCAGCAGGTAGTTGGAAGGACTATGATGGGATTATACGGTGAACCTGCCATCTATTCAATATCAGGAGCAGAGGTCGCTATTATCCTTGGAGTAGTTGGCGCAATAGGAATAGCATATATCCTAGGGTTGAGGTTTATTAAACTCCTCCCCTCTCAACCTTAATTATGGAGAAAGAATTTTATAAAATATTAAGTATTCTCTTTCATAAACCTGACAGGGAATTCACTTCATATTTGAGGGATGGCTTTATTGAGGATATAAAGTTCCTTGATGAAGCCGCCATTAGTGGTTTCTCCACTTTTCTTAATGAGAATAGAGAAAAGGATGATGAGAAATTTTATGAAATGATTGCGGTAGAATACACACGGCTTTTTACAACTGCAATTCCACATGTTCCATGCCCCCCTTATGAATCAATGTACAGGGAAGATGTCATTATGGGAGAATCCACATTATCTGTGATTGATTTTTACAACAAGGCCGGATTGAATGTAATTGAAAAATTCCACGATCTTCCAGATCATGTAGCAGTTGAACTGGAATTCCTGTATTACCTCACAGAAAATGGAATCCGAAACCAACATGATTCTTTTATGAAAGAACATTTCTCAAAATGGGCCCCCAAATTCTGTGAAGATGTTAAACAGAATGACAGGATCGGATTTTACGGGCATGCTGCCGGTATATTAAAAGATTTTATTTTTATTCAAAACCGCACAATTTCGTAATTCTAAGGGCAAGGGCAAGTATGTCTTCCCTTCCAACATTTTTTTCGATAACTGCTACAACTTCGCACCCTCGCTTGAATAACTCAATATCCTCTTCACTCTCTATGACTATTATTCTTGGCTTGTTGGAAAGCGTGAATCCATCAGCAAGCACGATATTACAATCTGCGAAGTGTTTTTCAATGATGTCTTCAATATCGGGTTCGCCACTTTCTTTTTTTATGACTGCAAATTTGATCGATGATGAAATAGCCACTGTATCAGCTCCTGCTTTTGCATACTTCCATGTATCTTTGCCTTCGATATCAATCTCAAAATCCCCATGTTTATGGTATTTCAGGGCACCTACCCTCAGTCCCCGAGTTTTCAACTCCAAGATCAATTCTTGCATGATCATTAATTTCAGGCTTTTACTTTTTCCTACTATGCAGATTACGGGAGGCTTCATGAATCAACCTTTTCTATATCCTCGGAAGTGTTAAGGTTCATAAATGTTGTTAAATCAGGATCTATTTTGCTTATCTCTTCAAAAGGCACATAATTTACATTAAGTCTTGAAATAGGTGCAAGTATAGTGGTTTCATGGTTTTCGAGTGATTTTTTTGTTTCACTCAACATTACCCTGCGATTATAAACAGCATGAAGGGGCTCAAGAAATCCATCACCCTGTCGTGGGATAGCTGCGTCATAACCCATGCACTTTGAAAAAAGCAAATTTACGGCCTTTTCATTAATAAAAGGCATATCGCATGCTGCAATAAAACAATACTTATCATTACAGATGGAAAGCCCTGAAAGTATGCCTGCAAGGGGTCCTGTGTTTTCATATTTATCGTAAGCATACCGCATATCCGGATATATCGTCTTTAAAAGCTCACTCTGTGCCTCATCGCGAACGGAAATTATTATTTCGTCCACAACTTTTTCAAGGCTCTCAATGACAAATGCTATCAATGGCTTCCCATTTATATCAATAAGGGCTTTTTCCCGGAATCCCAGCCTGCTGCCCCTGCCTCCAGCTAGAATGAGAGCTGAATTGTACATATTTCAGTTAAATTTTATTTATGTCATGTACCCAATATTCATCGCTTTGCGTATGTTCCTTTTTCCAGATTGGCACTTCCACTTTCAAACGTTCGATCGCTTCCCTTAGTACTGGAAAAAGTTGTTCCCTGTGTGTTGCAGCCACAACAATAAACACTATATCCTCTCCTTTTAAAATTATGCCTGTTTTATGATGCATCAGGACATCGATTATTCCCTCTTTTTGTTTAAGTTCTGTGCATATTTGATTCAACTTTTGTCGGGCAACATCTCTATATTCCTCAAATTCGAGAAACTCTGTTCGAGTTTCCTTTTCTGATGCCCTGACAATTCCTGTGAAAGTCCCGATGGCTCCACTTTTGTCTATATCCCTGGATATTCGGATTTTCGAAAGTAATGAGTTTAAAGTATGATATTCAGGTTGTTCCAGTATAATATTGATTATGTCTTCAATATCAGCACTTTCTGGTTTATCAAATCTTTTGAGAATATTTATGGCCTCAACATTACCCAGCGCCATTTTAGGCAATTTGCTTTCTTTGAAACCTTCGACTACTGCAAAATCCACTCCTGTATCTGCAAGTTCATCCAGGGCTTTTGTAAGATTATTTTCATGCGAGAATTTTACAAGTTCAGTTTGGGTTACACCAATAACTACATCAGCGCCAGCACGGTCATGTTTCCATGTATCTGAACCTGGATTGTTTATATTATGTTCGTGGAGATGTTTTATTGTTCCTACTGAACCGTAGTTTTTCAATGCACATACCAGTTTTTCCACTAACGTGGTTTTCCCTGTTTTTTTATATCCTACAACCGAGATTATTTTCATGATAAACTTTGTTATACTCCTTTTTTTAATCTTAGGGTCTTAATCTATTATTAATAATTATTTGTTAATTTTGCATACTTTGATAAATAGCTAATGATTCAAAATGCCCCCATGAACCTATCCCTGATCTCCTTCGCCGAAAGAGGTATCTCCTTGCATTTTGCATTTACCGGCTTTGCTATCACATGAATAAAACCGGTTTTTCTTTCCAATGCCTTTTTCAATTCATCCGCAGTATGCACTTTTACAGTATCCGCAATTCCACAACCCTTTGCCAATAGCTCAAGATCAACCTGACTCAAGGTGCATGTTTCCTGGTTCCCGGTTGAACCGTAGGCCGCATTGTCTATCGCAATAATTGTAAGGTTTTGGGGATTCAAAGCCCCCACACTAATTAGAACATTAGGATTCATAAGCAGGCTTCCATCACCATCAATGACATAAACATGCTTTTTTTGCACGATCGCAAGGCCAAGTCCGATGGATGAAGCTAGCCCCATTGAACCAAGCATGTAAAAATTAAGGTTCCTGTCTTTTATTTCAAATAATTCCTTTGATGGGATACCAAGGTTTGCGATGATGATATCATCCGAAATATTTTCCGCGATCACCTTAATTGCATCATATCGTGCCAGAACCGGTTCACGAATTGTTCCACTGAATGTCAGATCGATATTCCTGGCGCATATCTCCAAAGGCTTTGGAACTTCACATGTGGAGCCTTCCCAGACAGCAGGGGAAATCAGTATAACATGGGGATGAGAGCTGCTGAATGATTCTTTGATGGCTTCATCCAATTTATCTATCTCTTTTAGAGATTCAATGATCGTGAACTTTATTCCGCAAGCCTCAAGTATCGCGGGCAATTTTTTCCCAAATTGCCACTGGGCTTCTATAGATTCTTTATAAACACCCCGCCAGCTTGCGATTATCGGAAGCGGGATGTCATATGTGAGATTGAGTGAAAGAAGAGCATTTATCATGTTCCCGATTCCGGTGCTCTGTATGACCATGACCGGACACCCTCCCCCAAGATAAGCACCCGCGCAAATCCCGATGCCATTCTCTTCACGGGTAAGCGGGATGGTCTTTAGGTTCCTGGCGATAAGCGGGAGCAGCGCCTTGATCCTATCGCATGGTAATGTCGCAGCAAGATCAATGTGGTTATTTTTGAGGATATCAACGACTGTTTGTTCCGGAGTTTGCATTGATCAAAACCGCTTTAGATTATTTCATCAAGAGATACATTCGCATTCTCAGCATGCGCAGTTGGCTCTATCTTATGAAGATGATAATCGCGCTCAACCTGTTTTACTCCGCCGCCTGTAATATTTAATACAATATGATCATCAGGTTTTACTTTTCCTGCCTCCACCGCTTCGATCAATGAAGCGACTGCGACGCCTGCCGGCGGGAAGATATCAATACCTTCCAGTTCCTCGAAAAGATCCACTCCTTTCTTTGCATCATTATTTGAGATCGCATACATCATGCCATTCGTTGCACACATTGCATCATAGACGCCACCGGGGACTGAATACGGCGGCTCACGGTTGGAGAGAATATCAGCATACATCTCATGAATGAGTTTCTTGGGCTCAGGCATATCGATATCTTTAATTATTTCACGCCTCCTGGCGTTCCAGGCATTGAACATTGGCACAAATGGGAGATTCTGGGACAGATGAAGCTGCGGGAGCCCTATACCGAACCGCCCATCTTCAAGCAAGCGCATTGAGGCTTCCCATGCCGCAATTCCTCCAGTGCCGCTTCCTATTGCCTGGAAATAATGATCTGGCATCCGTTTCATGGATACCGATGCATCAAGCATGACGGTTCCCATCCCATCCCTTCGCGCCACGTTCCTTGCCCCGCCTTCAGCCTGCATACCGGGTGCGGCAGAAAGTCTTTCGGCAAGGTGTATGGAATCCGTGTAATCGCAATTATTACCCATTTGTATATAATGTATGGAGTCGGTCGGTTCTTCGGGAAGCCACATCCTTGATGTACCGCTTCCAGGCACAACGATATATACATCCACACCCGTCATCGCAGACACATGGGCAAAGGCGCGCGCTGTATTTCCCGCAGAAGCAAGAACAAGCGACTTATCTGAGTTCCTGGATTTAGAAAGCGTCGGGAAAGCCTCAAGCTCTTTAAAACTGCATGTTTTTATAAAGGCTCCTTTTTCAGGCCAGTAGCCATTGAATCCAATAAAAAGGTTCTTCAATCCCAGATGATCGGCAAGTTCAGTGCTCCTGTAAGTGATCGGTCCCGCATCCGTTGTGATCAATTCATCGACAGGCAGCCAGTCATGGAACTTCCCTATGCCGGGTACGTTTTTCAATTCAAGTTTCTTGTTCCTGTAATTTGCTCTCAAAAGTCCATTATCTGAATCGCACTTGAGTCGGTTGTCAAAATAATTGGTTTTGCAGCTTGTACAGGCCAGCTCATATTTGAGGTTCCCGGGTATTGAAATTGAGGGGCGATGATTTGAAATATTCCCACAGCATACGGTTTCACTTATTGTCATAATTAATAGTTTCAGTTGATGAGTATATAGGTTTTTCCATCCGGGGCATTAAATTATCCTTTATTGGATATTTTAAGTATAAAAAAATACAATTGTCCAATGGGTTTGACTCAGAGGCACTGAAATAATAATTCTACCAACATGTAAAGTAACGGTCACAAAAAATCCAAACATTTATTATTATAAAACCCTGAGAGAACTTGTCTGCAATGATCGTCTTACATGGGACATGGAAACCACCTGCCGAAATACAGGAACGAGGGAACTTCTTTTTATGGGGTGAGTCTTCTATTTCGCATCAAGTAAAACGAAAAGGCCGTCGTCCAACAAAGATGGTGCGTCCCCATCCCTACCAGGCTTCACATGATGACCTTTTCAGGATCATCTCAACACTTGATTCAGATGACATCACCAAAAAAACGCTACCGTACAGGACATTCATAAAGCTTCCCTCATATCCTGATGCACCGCAGGCATCCCCAGACCTTATCCATGATGATGAATTCGATAATGGGATGGAAAAAGTTGTCCTGTCAACATGGCAATTAGACGGTTTAAGCCTCCCGCCTGAAGAAGCTGTGGCGCTGCTGATTTCGCTTTCCGGTTTCTGGACAGGAATTGACGGTTTTGCCATAGGGTCTGATTTCAGGTTCTGGAGCAAGGTCTCAAAATTCGCAATGGAACTTCTCTCAAAACAGCATTTTGTTCCAGGTATCGTGGCTTCTGAAAACAATGGCCAGAAATTTGCCAGGTGGCAGTATGTGCTCAATGACCAGGATGACCTGACGCGCATGTCGATGCTGGCTACAGGTATGCCACCCATATGCAGATCCCTCGATCAGAACAGGCTTCCTCATCCCGAAGCATATTTGTCGGATTTCCTGAATACTGCGGTTGATGGTAGCATCCGCAGATGGATGCCTCTTTCTGAGCTAAGTTCAAAGACAACCGGGCTCTCATCAGCCTGGCTTGAATCACTTGCATCAGGCGCGCCCATAAAAACACATGCCAATGGATTAAAAAGCCTGTCCGAAGGAATAAGATCATGGAGCGAACCCATACGTGAGATCCAGACATCAGGATTTCGCACGTGTTTTCGGCTTGAAGCGCCGCTGCCAGAAGCGAATGACAACTGGAGCCTTCGTTATTTCCTCCAGGCAGCAGATGATCCCAGTCTTCTTGTGCCGGCAGGGGATGTCTGGAAAGAATCCGGCGACTCTCTTCAATTCCTGACGCGAAAATTTGACCATCCCCAGGAAAAGATGCTGGCTGATCTGGGAAAAGCCTCAAAGTTATTCACCCCGATCGAGGACAGTCTTAATACCGCAACGCCTGTTGCCGCGCATCTTGACACGAAGCATGCATATGCATTTTTAAAAGAAGCAGCGCCTTTACTTTCAGAAAGCGGCTTTGGTGTGCTTATTCCTCCCTGGTGGAATAAAGGCGTGTCAAAGACTCAGCTTGGGATCAAATTGAACGTGAAACCAAAACCAGAGCCAAAGACGGGACGTGGAATATTTAATTTTGATTCAATAGTAAATTACAACTGGCAGCTTGCACTTGGCGGCGATGCGATTAGCGAGGAAGAATTCAGGCAACTCTCAAGCCTGAAGGAGCCGCTTGTTCGCATACGAGGGCAGTGGGTGGAATTGAAAAAAGACGAGATAGATACTGCTATCAAATTCTTCAGGTCAAAAAATTCAGGCGAAATGAAGCTTGGTGAGGCAATGAGGCTTGGGATAGTCCAGGGCGAATCACAAACAGGTCTTCCAATAACAGGATTTGAGGCGCAGGGAAAATTATCATCCTTATTTGACCAATTATCAGGCAAAAAGAAGATAAAAGAACAAAAACAGCCCGAAAGCTTTGAGGGAAAGCTTCGCCCATACCAGGTGAAAGGATTCTCATGGCTTTCATTCCTGCGGCAATACGGGATCGGGGCATGCCTTGCTGATGATATGGGGCTTGGAAAAACAATTCAGCTCCTTGCATTGTTATTAAAAGAAAAGGAAGATGGAACTGATGGGCCTGTTCTTCTCATTTGCCCCACTTCAGTGGTTGGGAACTGGCATCGCGAGGCAAAAAAGTTCGCGCCTACACTTCGGGTTCTTGTGCATCACGGCATAAGCCGCAAGAAAAAAGAGTTCCTGGATGAGGTTCCTAATTATGATCTTGTGATAAGCACGTATGCGCTCACATACAGGGATGAGGAAATACTTGAAAAAGTTGAGTGGAAAGGCATAGTCCTTGATGAAGCCCAGAATATCAAGAATTCATCGACCAAACAATCCCAGGCTGTAAGGAGAATAAAAGCGGATTACCGTATAGCTCTGACAGGAACGCCAGTTGAGAACCGCCTGAGTGAATTATGGTCTATCATGGAGTTCCTGAATCCCGGCTATCTTGGCTCAGCCGCTGGTTTCAGGAGAGCTTTTGCACTTCCCATCGAACGTTATAATGATAAAGAGGCAGGCATGCAACTTCGCACAATCGTTACGCCATTTGTGCTTCGGCGCCTGAAAACAGATTCAACGATCATTAAAGACCTTCCTGACAAGATCGAGGTCAAAGAACACTGTAACCTCACAAAGGAGCAGGCTACGCTCTATGAAGCGGTTGTAAAAGATATGCTCAGGAAGATAAATGACACCGAAGGAATAGAACGAAAAGGTGCGATTCTTTCAGCTCTTATGAGGCTCAAGCAGGTATGTAATCACCCGGCGCAGTTCCTCGATGATGGTTCATCGCTTCCTGATCGCTCAGGCAAGTTGAACCGAATAACCGAGATGCTTGAAGAAGCGCTTGCCGAAGGTGATTCAGCTCTCATATTCACCCAGTTTGCCCAGATGGGGAACATGCTCAAGGCGCATTTCCAGAAGGTTTTTGGGCAGGAGGTAATGTTCCTGCACGGTGGGGTGAACCAGAAGCAAAGAGACCAGATGGTCATGCGTTTCTCGGAAAAGAATGGCCCCCGGATATTCATCCTTTCACTAAAAGCGGGCGGTGTGGGTCTTAATCTCACACGGGCAAACCATGTCTTCCACTTTGACCGCTGGTGGAATCCTGCTGTTGAGAACCAGGCTACTGACCGCGCCTTCAGGATCGGGCAGACAAAGAACGTGCAGGTGCACAAGTTCATCTGCGACGGAACACTTGAGGAAAGGATCGATGAGATGATAGAAAGCAAGAAGGAACTGGCTGAAAATATCATTGGCACAGGGGAAGGATGGCTGACCGAGATGACAACCGAGCAGTTAAAAGACCTGTTCACGCTGAGGCGCGAGGCGGTCAGATATGAATAGAAATGAACAGAGGAGCTAATGTCCTGGCGCGATGATTACTGGGGCGGTTACACGCCTTCAAAACCCATAAAAGTAGAGGGCGGCATAAAAGCAAAAAGCAAACGCGGAAGCATCGGTGACACATGGTGGTCAAAACGCTGGGTTTCGATTCTTGAATCTTTTGGCTGGAGCAACAGGCTTGAGAGGGGACGAAGATATGCAAGGGGGGGACAGGTTATTGGTTTTAAGCTTTCGCCCGGAAAAGTCACAGCAAGTGTTCAGGGCTCAACGCCAAGACCATATTCTGTTATAATTGAGGTAAAGTCATTCTCTGAAGCGGAATGGGAAAAAGCCATAGAGGAAATGTCAGAAAAAGCCGTATTTGCGGCAAAACTGCTTGCAGGAGAGATGCCGCAAAATATCGAGGAAGCTTTCAAGTCGGCTGGCATGTCGCTTTTCCCGGCATCGTCAAAGGATATCAAAACTGATTGTTCATGCCCTGACAGCGCAAATCCATGCAAGCACATAGCTGCTGTATATTACATTCTTGCAGAGGAGTTTGACCGTGATCCTTTCATGCTTTTTAACCTGAGGGGGCGGACAAAAGAAGAGATCACTGTTTCATTAAGGAAGAAGCGAGTCGGGGAGGAGAAGCAAAAGGAACCGCAAGCGATAAAAGTCCAGATCCAGCCGGAAATTCCTTTATCGGCAGATGGATTCTGGGACGTTGGGGAGCTTGAATCCTTCTCGGTGAACATAACCGCGCCTGATGTGCCTGCTGCCATCATAAAGCGGCTTGGGACACCGCAGTTCTGGGACAGCAAGGAAGATTTCAATAAAAAGATGGAAAAATATTATAAAGAGGTTAGTAAGAAGGCTATTGAAACTGCTTATGGGGATGGGAAGAAGAAAGGAAAATAATATACTAAAAACACCGAACTTATACGAATTGAAACGAACCCCAGCAGCGTGAGTTCGTATTGAGTTTGTTCAAATTCGTTGTTAATTTTTCACTTATGCGTATAATACGCCACAACCTCATCACCCTTTACGCTATCGATCCTCACAAAGCCAAATCTCTCAAACTGCACAACCTTATCCAGCTCTTTTTCGATCCCGAGCTCGCCTATCCCTGAATATTCCCCATCTGGTGAAAGCACTCTCACCTTAAGACCATCTGGCGGAGCCCAGTGGATGATGCGCGCCTTCTCCTTCTTGACAAGGTCCATATCTGTACCGATGAATTTTGCTGATAATGGCGACAGGCCAGTGATCTGGATATTATAAAGGTCTTTCAGGCGCAGCTTTTCACCATCTTTCAGGTTTTCCACATCACTCTTGCATACAAAAACCTTAGTTCCCACGGGGATCTCTCTCATCCCCACGCGCGAAGGATGAAGCGGCGCTTTTGCGACTTTTGGTTCTGCGCCATCGACATTAAGCTCGACAGGATTCCAGACAAAAAAATACCTGTTTGCGATTGGATCGACGATTTTTCGATTCTCAGCATAAAGCGTATCAAGACTAAGGCTGATATCGGTCTCGCCAAGTCCAAGCTCTATCATGAATTTCCTTAAGGCTTCTGCACGTATCCCGCGCCTTCTCAGTGCCCTGATAGTTGGCACGCGCGGGTCATCCCATCCAGTATAAGTCCCGTCAGCTATTGCCTTCTTTAATCCGCTCGTGCTTAATTTCCCGAACTCGTGTATCTGCACGCGCCCCCAGTGCATGGTTTCAGGATATTTCCAGCCCATATAATCATATACATATCTCTGGCGCGTCTCACTGTCAGTGAGATCTTTTCCCCTTATTATGAGCGTCGTGCCAAGCAGGTGGTCTTCCACTGCGCCCTCAAAATCAAGAAGCGGCCAGGCAACATATTTATCCGAAACTTCTGGTCTTGGATGCGGAGTCTTTATGATCCTAAAAGCTACCCAATCCCTGATTGCGGGGTCTTTGTGGGCAATATCGGTCTTTATGCGAAGAACCGCTTCCTGCTCTTTATAATCACCAGCAAGCATCTTTTTCCAGTATCCAAGATTGCTTTTCTCATCCTGTTCCCTATGAGGACATGCCTTTTTTACATCTTTTAGCGCCTTGAATTCTTCCTGTTCACAGAAGCAGACATATGCGCCGCCTTTTTCAATGAGTTGCTCTGCAACCTCATAATATTTCGGTATCCTGTCAGAGGCGATCACAACCTCATCGGGTTTTGCTCCCAGCCATTCGCAGTCGTCAAGGTACCAGTCATATGCTTCAAGCATGGGGCGCTTGGTCGCAGGATCTGTATCATCAAAACGGATAATGAATTTACCATTATATTTTTTCGTATATTCCGAGTTAACCACAATTCCGCGTGAACTCCCGATAGTTGGCGGTCCATTAGGGTTTGGCGCAAACCTCATCACAAGGTCTCCCTTAATATCAAGCGGCTGCAAACCTTTATCCGGTTCTTTCTTCTCCTTTAATTCTGCGATAAGCTCAGGAGCAATACTATTCAATTCCTGTTCCCATGATCCCGGTGGCATGCTGTTTATCTCTTCCAGCACTTCTCCCACAAGTGAATTTACTTCTTTTGCCATTCCGCGAAGATCGGGGGAAGCCATGACTTTTCCCATGACTGCGCCTGCCTGCGGAAGCTTCTTGTACTTGACGGCATTCTGCAGGGCGTATTTTTTAATAAGGGTTTTAATATCATCAGTAGTTAACATTGGAGCCTAATTCATCATCCAGTAATATTAAACTTCTGTGAAAACCAATCAATAAAGTTTATATTGAAGTCATTCATATTCAGTAGAGGTGATATACCATGCAGGCTGAGGTTTCAACATTATTTGGTTTAGATATTTATACAGAAAAGGGAATATATATTGGAAAAGTGAACGATGTCGTTCTGGAAGTAAGCGAAAAAAAGGCAACGGGTCTTGCAGTTACAAAATTAAATACTAATATGTTCGACCCCGGAAGCAAAGGTGTTGTAGTGCCTTTCAGGTGGGTATTGGCAGTTGGCAACATTATTATTATCAGGCATGTAAAAGACCAGTTCAAGAAACCCGAAGAAGTCACGGAAGATTACGATATCCCTGAAGATGAGGAACAATAATTAATCTTGAATGATGATTTTTCAGAACATGAAATGAAAGAGAGGGAGATATATTCACACCTAAGGGTGTTCCCTCCTTTTGCAGTACGGATCGATGGACGGGGTTTTAGTCGGGCACTTAGGCTTTTAGGCCTGGAAAAACCGTATGATGAAGGGTTTGCCCATGCAATGGTGGATTCCATCGAATTATTTTTCAAGGAAAGCGGCCTGAATCCTCTTTTTGCCTTCACATTCTCTGATGAGATATCATTATTTTTTAATGAAATGTCTTATAATAACAGGGTCGAGAAGATCGATTCTATTATCCCTGGATTTATTTCATCAGCGCTTACGATACAGCTGAAGCTTGAGAAACCAATATCTTTCGATTCAAGGGTCATTCTTCTTGGAAAAGAGGATATCTATACATATCTTTTATGGCGACAGGCTGAGACCTGGAGAAACCATGTGAGTTCCTATGGATTTTATACGTTGCTAAGATCTGGATTAAATGAAAACGAAGCTGCGATGCGCCTTAAAAATATGAAGGCAAGTGAAATACACGAGCTTGTATTCGAGCACGGCGTAAATCTTGCTGAAACACCTGCATGGCAGCGATGTGGCATCATGGTTTACAGGGAGTCCTACGAAAAAACAGGTTATGATCCCATAAAACGATCGGAAGTCAGTACACAAAGGATAAAGATAATCCAGGATTGGAATCCTCCAATTTTCAAGACTGAAAAGGGGCAGAAACTTATTGCAAGGCTTGTTTTGTAAGTATAGTGACAAATCTTGCCGATAACATTACGTTATATTATAGTATTACACTATTACGCTATTACAGTAGTCATTCGGAGCTAAAAATAAAACATGGACATATCAATTACGGTGTTTATTATTGCGGTTGTAGTTGCTCTTTTCATGGGGCTAAATATTGGTGGAAATAATGCAGCTGCATCAATGGGTGCTGCTTATGGTGCAAAGGTCAGGACAAAATACCAGGCGGTACTGCTTATTGGCGTATTCTCAGTCCTTGGCGCAGTAATAGATGGAGGCGCGGTCATAAAGACGCTTGGAACAGGCATTCTCCCGGCAGGAACGATCGTGGTTAAAGGTGCTATTATTGCAGTGGCAGCAGCAGGATTGACCGTTTTCATTGCCAATTTACTTAGAGTCCCAATATCCACAAGCCAGGCAGCAGTTGGTTCAGTTGTAGGCATTGGTTTTTTCTATGGGGCATCAAAAATAAATGCTCCATTTATAGGGTATATCATAGGCTGGTGGATAATCACTCCATTACTCGCCTGGTTGCTCGCATATCTGATGGGTAAATATCTTTATACTTACATACTTATCTGGCTGGCTGAACACCATGAATCTGATGCTTCAATAAAGAGATCCCTTAATATCCTCCTGACCATTTCAGGTTGTTATGTCGCATATTCAGCAGGCGCCAATAATGCAGCAAACGCTGTCGGGCCTTTTGTCGGGGCAGGCATCATAGGGTCCACTCCCGGTGCCATTTTTGGAGGCCTTGCGATAGGTCTTGGCGCACTTCTTATGGGCGGAAGGGTTCTTGATACAGTCGGGAAAGAGATCACTGAACTTTGTGTGATCCGGGCTACTTTTGTAGAATTTACATCAGCTTTCTTAGTCCATATCGCTTCCATACAAGGAATACCGGTCTCGCTTGGAGAGATAGTTGCAGCTGGTATCATCGGCATTGGATGCGCAAACAGCGGGATGCATATAGTAAAAAGTGATGTTGTTAAGAAGATCCTGATAGCATGGGTCATTTCACCACTGTTTGCAGGAATACTTGCATTCGGATTAATGAAGTTGATATAGAGGATGCAAGGGAGAACAAAATGAAATGTGCTTGCGTGAATTAACAAGAATTAAATAGACCTTCTTAAAATCTAATAACTCTAATGGTGAGAGGATAAATGCTTAAAGAGGCAAGAGCACGTATCAAAATTAATAAACTCCTTGAACAATCGGGCTGGAGATTTTTTGATGACGAAAAGGGAAAAGCCAATATCGTTTTAGAAAATAATGTCAAAATCACCAGGAAAGATCTTGATGAGTTCGGGAACGATTTTGAGAGGACGGAGAATGGTTTTACGGATTTCATTCTTCTGGATGAAAAGAGTTTCCCATTTGTGATAGTAGAAGCAAAATCCGAAGATAAAAGTCCTCTAGATGGAAAAGAGCAGGCAAGGAAATACGCTCAATCGCAAAATGTAAGGTTTGTAATCCTGACAAATGGCAATTTGCATTATTTCTGGGATTTAGAGCATGGAAATCCAAGTGTCATAACTAAAATCCCAACATTAGAATCGCTTCATCATAAAAGTTCATTTGCGCCCAATCCTTCCACTCTTGTTGGAGAAATAGTTGGAGAGGATTACATTGCCCGTATCCAGAACCCGCTTTATGACAAAGATCCACGCTGGATCAACGATAAAACAAGAGCGGATTATATTCATGAATCAGGATTGAAATTCTTAAGACCGTATCAGTTGAATGCAGTTCATGCTTTGCAGGAATCTGTGGATGATGGGAATGACAGGTTCCTGTTTGAAATGGCGACAGGAACTGGAAAGACTCTAATTTCAGGCGCAGTTATCAAACTGTTTTTAAGATCGGGAAATGCAACGAGGGTGCTTTTTCTTGTTGACCGGTTAGAACTTGAAGACCAGGCATGGAAAAATTTTGTGAAATATTTGAAAAACGATTACAAGGTAGTAATTTATAAAGAAAATAAGGATGACTGGCGAAAAGCTGAGATTGTAGTTTCCACTGTCCAGAGCCTTTCTTTTGACAATAAATACCAGAGGATTTTTTCACCCACAGATTTTGATCTCTTGATATCGGATGAAGCCCACCGCTCGATCGGATGGAACAGCAGGGCTGTCTTTGAGTATTTTGTTGGCTATAAACTCGGTCTTACTGCCACACCCAAGGATTATCTGAAGTATTTAGATCCTGAGAAAGTAAGCAAAAAAGACCCCCGTGAATGGGAAAGAAGACAACTTCGGGATACATATATTACATTTGGCTGCGAGCAAGGTTCACCGACTTTTCGATACAGTCTTATTGATGCGGTGAGGGATGGATATCTTGTGAATCCAGTTGCTGTTGATGCACGAACCGAGATCACCACAGAGCTACTTTCTGAAGACGGTTACTCTATTATTATAGAAAATGTTGAAGGGATGAAAGAAGAGCAGATATATTATCATAAGGATTTTGAGAAAAAATTCCTCTCAGACGAAACGAACAGGATATTATGCAAGACATTTATTGAAAATGCCCTGCGCGATCCAATAAGCGGGGAGATTGGCAAAACTATTGTTTTTTGCGTTAGCCAGAATCATGCCTCAAAGATCACCCAGATATTGAATGAATTTGCAGATAAATTATTTCCTGGAAAATATAATTCAGATTTTGCTCTTCAGGTGACATCAAACGTCCAGGATTCACAGCAATTTACGATCAATTTTACCGATACAAGCAATAACTTATCCGGTCGTTCACAGTTTCTTGAAGGTTATAAAACAAGTAAAACAAGGGTATGCGTAACGGTTGGAATGATGACGACAGGATATGATTGCCAGGATATTCTGAATATATGCCTTATGCGCCCCATATTTTCACCTACGGATTTTATCCAGATAAAGGGAAGAGGTACGAGAAAATATGATTTTTCATTTTCGATGAAAACAGGGAATGAGAATGAAGTCATTAAGAAAACCAAAGAAAAATTCAAGCTTTTTGATTTCTTTGCGAATTGCGAGTATTTTGAAGAGAAGTATAATTATAATGAAGTTTTGAAATTACCTCTAAGGACGACGTATGCAGGCGGCGGCAGTGGCGAGGAAAATATAATCAATGAATACGAGAATTTGAATTCTGATCCGCTCAAGAGTATTTCTGAATATGCTGTTGGCATGGATGGAATGAAGATTGACCGCATGTTCTTTGATAGATTTGAGACTACTGTGCGGGCTAATCCTTTCATAAAAGAGAATCTTGAAAAAGAAAACTTCGATGCCATTGAAGAATATATAAAAAGTAAGATCTTTGAGAAACCAGAGGAATTCTATAATCTTGAAAAGTTAAGAAAATCGTTGAGAATAGACCGCCGTTTGAGTTTGCGGGAAATCATAGAGAAGATATTTGGAAGGATTACTGTATTTAAGACGAAAGAGGAATTGCTTGATGAGGAAGTTGAGAAATTCATATCCATACATAAACCGGAAAGTAAAGAAGTGCCACTTATAAGGAAGTTTATAAAAGCATATATTGTGGACCATGAAGTGAAAGATATTATGGAATCAAAAGAATTCGGGCGTTTTGCGACAAATTCCCAGTTCTCGATGGAGGAGTACCGGGAAGTAAGAAAGTGGTGTGAGATGATACCTGAGTATGTGAAAGATTATGTTTCTCTCAATAAGTTCATGTAGTAATGACATTTATGAAAAATTACGATAGAACACGGATTGCGCGGATGACGCGGATGCACGCGGATACGTGAAAATCTGTTTGAAAACCATGAGTGTCAGAACAAAAAGGAAAAACTCTTTGCTGCTTAAATAGAATGATAGCAGAAAAAGAACCCGAATCTTTTAATTATTTCTGAAAATCATCAATCGAAGGACAAAAAATGTTAGATCAGGAAACAAAAAGAAAAATCGATAACGCCCGCGATATCCTTGTGGGAAAAGTGCCAGACCCGAAATCCCAGGTCGAGCAAATAACGATCGCTCTTATCTACAAGTTCATGGACGACATGGATAAAGAATCGATAGCTCTTGGAGGTAAAGCTGCATTTTTCAAGGGTGAATATGAGAAATACACCTGGTCGCGCATTTTTGACTCGAAACTGAGTGGTTTTGATCTCATAACACTGTATAGCGAAGCTATCACGACGATGAACCATAACGAGAATATCCCGCAGCTTTTCAGGGATATTTTCAAGAACGCATTCCTTCCCTATCGCGATCCTGAGACGTTGAAAAGTTTTTTGAAGGAAATAAACGAGTTCAAATACGACCACAGCGAAAAATTGGGGGATGCTTTTGAATATCTCCTTTCTGTCCTTGGCTCACAGGGCGATGCCGGGCAATTCCGAACCCCGCGCCATATCATTGATTTTATTGTTTCTGTCGTTGACCCGAAGAAGAACGAATCGATCCTTGATCCTGCCTGCGGAACTGCGGGTTTCCTGATCTCCTCTTTCAAACATATCCTAAGCCAGAATACGAAGGAGAGAAAAGGGGACTGCCTGACAATAGATGAGCGCAAAAAGCTGATGAACAGCCTTGTGGGATATGATATTTCTCCTGATATGGTGAGGCTTTCACTTGTGAATATGTACCTTCACGGCTTCCAGACTCCGAAAATCTACGAATACGATACGCTTACGAGCGAGGAGAAGTGGAATGAAACCTATGACGTGATTCTGGCAAATCCGCCTTTTATGACCCCAAAGGGCGGTATCCGCCCCCACAAGCGCTTTTCCGTGCAGGCAAACAGGAGCGAGGTGCTTTTCGTTGATTACATGATGGAGCATATTTCCACAAACGGCAGAGTAGGTGTGATAGTGCCTGAGGGCATCATTTTCCAGTCGGCAAATGCCTATAAGGCGCTTCGCAAGCTGCTTGTTGATACCCATCTTTTCGCTGTCGTTTCCCTCCCATCCGGTGTTTTCCAGCCCTATGCAGGCGTTAAGACAAGCATCCTCCTGATGGACAGGACTCTTGCAAAGCGCGCGCCGGATATTCTTTTTGTGAAGATCGAGAGCGACGGCTTTGACCTTGGAGCGCAGAGGCGACCGAATGATAAGAGCGATCTTACGATGGCGCTTTCTGCTCTTTTGAAATACAAGATGAGTTTGCATGAAGGAAAGGAGTGCGAATTCAGTGAAGAGGAGAGCAAATTAGCTCACAGGGTTTTGAAGACGAAGATTGCTGAAAGTGGGGATTATAATCTTTCTGGGGGTAGGTATAAAGAGACGATGCATCATCAAAAATCAGACTATCCGATGGTAGATTTCGATAATATTTGTTCCCTTGAATATGGTGCGAGTTTACCTGAAAAAGATAGGATTGCCGGGGAATTTCCTGTAGTTGGTTCAAATGGAATAACTGGTTGGCATAATAAATTCTTGATTGAAGGTCCTGCAATAATAGTTGGAAGAAAAGGATCAGCAGGCGAAGTTGCATTTATTGATAAACCATGTTTTCCTATTGATACAACATATTATGTAAAAATAAATAAAAATGTACAGATTAATTTAAAATATCTTTATTTTATTCTGAAAGAATTAAATTTGACCGAATTAAAAGGCGGTGGCGCTGTTCCAGGATTAAATAGAAATGACGTATATGCAACACGAAAAATCCCCCTCCCACCCTTGTCAGTCCAGCAGGAGATTGTGGCTGAGATTGAACGAGAACAAAATGAAATAAGACAAATTAAAGCACAAATTGAAATTCACGAGCAAAATATTAAAAAGAAGATTGCAGAAGTATGGGGCTAATAAATGGAACAGAAAAAACTCCAAATCCGTGAGTATCCGCGCAATCCGCGTCATCCGTGTTCCATTTTGCCGTGATGAATCCTATTTCATATACCAAAACAATCATTTTCTCATACACGCACACTCGTCCCTGTCCTGCTGTCACACCTTCCGGAAGGAGCGATCAGATAATGCCAGTGGCGCAGTTTTTTGATTGATGTTTCAAACTTCGTCCGCGACTCAAGTTAAATCCCACATTTCGCACATTCTTTTATCAAAATTAGCTTTTTTGAAAATCACTCTCCAAAAACGCCAAAAAACATCTTTCGAGGATTTACAGGATAACTGACAAAAGGTACAATATATACAAAAAACATAATGGGTTGACATACTACATTCATGGATATAAATTGCAATGCACGAATGCTTAGTGGAAGTGGTTTTCATTTTCAGAAGTGTTGGTTTGACATACATATGTCATATATACTAATATATGTTATACTTTTTCATAATATCCTTTTGATTTTTGGGGGGAAATCCTTAAATATAGCACCATATATAATGATATCTTATGTCATGTAAAGGATGATTATGTATGGAAGAACAAAAGATACCAAATGATAACCGTAAAAATGCTACAGGCATAAGATATCCAATGTATGATTTGGAAGATGCATATAAGGTTGCTATACAAATCAATAGACTCGGAGGAGGAAAGATTGATATTAATGTGCTTGCTCAAGGTATGAATTATACCACATCTACGATAATGCATCATGTAAATTCAGCTAAACATTATGGTTTAGTGATGCAAGAAAAAGATATGGTGATAAATAGTGAACTTGCAAAGCATTTATGTATGCCATTATCGGAAGATGAAAAAGCACAAAATCTAAGAAAAGCGTTCTTTTCACTATCTATATATACAACTCTTTACGAACGCTTTAAAGGAGGTATTGTACCCGAAGAATCAACTCTTTCTAATTTGCTGCATCGTGAGTTTGGGCTTTCAGTTACAGGAAAAGATGTATTAGCAAAAAACTTCATATCATCATTGAAGTTTTCACATCTTGGAGATGTCACCTCTGATAGTAAATTATTAATTCCAACGGATGATCCTGTAAAAGAATTGAATCCTAAAGAAGAAAAACTAATAGAAACAAAAACGCCTGTGATTGAGCAAAATATTCAAAAAATCCAAGACAATATTGTAATGGATAAGAATATTGTTGTGGAAACTGAAGTTGAAAAATATACCACAAAAGGTCTTTTTTTACAAGTAGATCCAACTAACGTACTCGCGTTAGATAAAGGTATCAAATTTCTCCAGATGTTAAAGCAATTACAAGATGAAATGACTTAAACTCATCGATGAGAAGTAGGCACACACCATAGGGCTCCTAACCCTATGGTGCTACTTATAATAATATATGGGCATATTCACTAATAAATTTTTTGGGGTTTTGAGACAATGACATTGTTTTCTTCAGGTGGAATTTCTGGATGTTTACCCCTCTTATTTCAATCCTCTATTCTGCTGTCACCCCTGCGGGAAAGAAGAGGAGGACGGAGGCGCGGTATTTTGATGGATGTTGGTTGCATGGGGATAGCAGGCGCCGAATTTTTATATCTAAATGAGATAAAAATTATTTACGGCGTCTGCGACTCAGGAAAAATCGCACATCCCATGCAATAAATCTGCGTTCATCTGCGTTTATCTGCGTTTATCTGCGGTTTCGTTCGTCTGTAAGTCCAGACGCATCAAACCGAGCGCTTTTCTTTGATTGCATCGGTTAGCGCGCGTGCGCCGCCACTATCGAAAAATATGAATTATGCAATTAAAATCTATCTAACCCCAGCCCCTTCCCTATCCTGCTGCCACACCTGCGGGAAAGAAGAGGAGGACGGAGGCGCGGTATTTTGATGGATATTGGTTGCATGGGGATATCGTGCGCCGCAATTTTTATGCAAAAACTCGTATATATATAATCTCTGTGGCTACTATTCGATATGTCATCCCATCCACTTCTCGGACAGAAATCGATGTGCATATCGCGAGGAGCAAAAGTTGTGGAGGCAAATTAAAAGCTGATTCAAATAATTAAAATGACGATAAAAGCGACAACAAGACTTTTATAGATTCAAGATATACTATTTTTGATTATTATGAGAAAAGAAATCTTCACCAGGATAGTGTGCGATCATGATATTCTTGGTGGAAAACCAGTAATTAAGGGAACAAGGATATCTGTAGAATTTTTGCTTGAACTTTTGTCACACAATTGGACACATCAAGAAATCATTGATAATTATCCCTCCATCACAAAAGAAGACATTCTTGCGGCATTAGAATATTCGGTATCACTCTTGAAAGAAGAGCATATTTACATAATTCCGCAAGAGGCAATCGCTTGAATAACTTACTCTTCCTGGCTGATGAGAACATCCCCATATTGGTTATCAAAGAACTTCGCAAAGCTGGATTTAATATTATTTCGGCTGCAGAAAATTATAGAGGATCAAGTGATGAGGAAATATTGGATTTATCTTCGAAGAATAGGTGGATTATCATTACATTCGATAAGGATTTTGGAGATTTGATATATAAACAAAAATTAAATAAACCATTAGGAATTATTCTCTTAAGGATTGCTCCAAAGTCAGCAGAATATATATTGCAATTACTGAAATGGTTATTATCGCAACCTGACATCAATTTTAAAGGGAATTTCGTGGTTATGAATAGCGATAAAGTGAGAACTGTAAAATTTTTATAATCTAACAAGTCACCCCTGCGGGAAAGAAGAGGAGGACGGAGGCGCGGTATTTTGGTAGTGTCCTAGAATACGATACTTAATAAATGATTAAAACCATATACCATATTTGGAATAAATATGGTTCGACCACGAGGAGAAATCAATGTTGTATGCCAGAACGAGATATGCAACTACTA
>JBAZOV010000005.1:0-135110 GCA_041648475.1 Candidatus Methanoperedens sp.
CAGAAGACCTGAGATTCTTCGGGAATTTATTGCCATAATTCGCGATGAGATTGAGGATATATCTGATTTGGATATTGAGAAATGGCTTAAAAATTTTAAGACAGAAGACTTATTGACGCCATAGTTGGGGCTAGTGGGGTATCTTTGGAAACTATTATCGGGGGGGGACAATTGTCCACCGCTGATTTTTCTTTATACTGTTCGCTTTTTTTATCTCCTCCAGACAATGATAATAATTGCCTTGCTCTCTCCCTCTCAATATGCTCCCAGGTACGTCCCTCGTTTATGCGCTGGCGTTGGGTTTCAACCATGCTTGGCTTTATACTTTAAAATACATTTTCCATTTTTACAATGTAAAATCTCATTTATGATAATACGGCTGTGCTTATTTATATAACGAAGCCTTATTTTAACTTATAGGGCATTATCTATATGTGGGTAAGGTGTTTGTACCCATGCAATCAGGCAATAGCACGCGATTTATGATAAAATCTTCTTATTTTCAATGATATGAGGATCAGCCAATATTTCGAATCAATGTTTAGATTGAAGTTGGATCTTAAAAACGAATCGAGAGTGTCCATAAAAAGCGCATCCCTAACGGATCCAGTAAATATATGTAAAAATTAGAATAATAAAACCCAGGATGGCATAGTTTTTTCCAGCAGGGTTAGCCCAATTTGCGCCCTTCACAATCATGTAGAACGCGATGACAGTAACAATGTATTGTGAAAATTCGCTCATGGTATCTATTCATATTACCTTTAAACTATATAAATATATGTTGTGTACTAAAAGCAATATCTGTAACCCATTAAATAGGCACAACATGGTATATATAGATTGAACAACATTAAATATCTATGGCATTCATCCGGACTAAAAATATTAAAGGACATATTTACTATTACCTTGTCCGCGGTGAACGGCATAGCAAGCGCGTAAAACAGATTCATATTAAATATCTTGGCAAATCAATAAGCCGTATCCCTGTGAATAGCGGTTTATCAGAAAACAAGCTTAACCGTGTATGTCTTGAAAGAGTGCCAAACGATAAGCCAGGCGTGTATTATTTGTATAATCGTAAAGGATCGCTGGTCTATATCGGGAAAGCTGGCGATAATGAGGGCTTCGGGTTAAGGCATCGGATCTCAGCGCATTATCAGGCAGACGCGGATCGCCCCGGATGGGAAGAGCGGCTATCCGCTAATTCAAAATACTTTGCATACAAAACCACATCGACAGATAGTGCAGCATGTGTTTTTGAGAAGTTAGAGGTTGCTAAATATGAACCAAAGTATAACAATTATCTGATTGAAGAGCCTATCAGACGGTGATTCTTCTTTTATTCGGAATTAAAACCGATAAGCTTATACTTAAAGTTAGTCACTACGGCTATCTTCTTTTCTTTTGTGATCTTTCGATACGTAACCCAAAAATATCAATACCCGGCGGTCTTTTTTCCGGGGTAAACTGCCTGGGTGTAGGTGGTTGTTCCTTCTTTTTAAATAGACGGGTTATTATGTTTTTCATAGATGTTGCTCCTTCCAGATTCGCAAATACGGGGTGAAATAATCATTGACAATATGAAATAAAATATATTCGGCAAAATATATGATGGGCAGATTATGCCAGGGAATCCCAAAAAACATTACGATATCGATCGTGCCCGACATTATCAGGAGGAGCGGCAGCCTCAGGCTTTTAATAAACCATTGCATTAGGTTCACTGTCGGCCGCCTGTTGACGATTTCTTCTTTTGTTCTGGCTGCTTCGGATTAAATTTACAGGTCAAGCATGATCGGCGACAAACGATATTAAATTTGCTGTTATTATTCCATTTGTGCCGCTTGCTGCGTTTCCAATTCAGGCTAAGCCATCGCTCGCGCCTGTAATTAAGCTCGCAGGCCATTCTTTGACCCTTCGGGGAACACTTGTATGCGACTCTGCCCTTTCTCTTTAAGAATTTACTGATTAAATACGGTTTTTTAAAAAAATGCAGATATTTATTTAATGCTTTCGATGTGTTCCTTTTATGGTGTTTGAAGTCTATGCCTAATGATTCCGAAAAGGTTTTCCTTGCGACCTCTTCAACTGTTAAAAATTTATCAAAAACGGCTAACAATACGACAGTTTTCCGCTCATTGTGACCAGATAAACTTGTGATGATGGTATGTCCTCTTTCCCTTTTTAGAGTTGAAGTTGAAGGCAATTTCGACCCTTCAACTTCAAAAGTATGACTACACTTAATCTTTTCATCACTTACAAAACTACGCAAATGTGAAACCATGTCTTGAACCTTCAACTTTCCAACTTCAACTCATGATAAAGCCAGAAAACCATTCTCTCTTTTTAAGAATCCAAAATCAAACAATGCCTTTACGTTTTTACTAGTGGTGGCTTCGTCCATGTTTAAGCCTTCAGCAAGCTGTTTGTTTCGGTATAATGTGTTTGGATTTGTTTCGATGAAATCAAGCACACGCTGTTGGTTTGGTGTAAGTCCGGTTAATCCAGTACCTTCTGGTTCCTCTTCGGACTTCTCATTGTTATCTGCTTCAGCAACTATATTTTCATCCGGTTCGTCTGGTGTGTTCTGGTTGAGAGGTTCGATAGGAGCAGCTTCTTCTTTTTTACCCTGACGCGGACTATCATTTCTTTCTTTTCGGATGAAATCCATGATCGAGGCTGGATAATGTGAACCGTCTTCAAATATATCGTTTCCGTTCTCGGTTTGTTCTGGCAATTCTGAAAGGTGCTTCTTTTTTATCCGGATTAAATCAAGCCTAATACCTTGCTTATTAACCCTACCGTAACCTACGGTTTCCGTATCCTCGGCCACAAACATTAATCCAGTTTCACCTTTTAGCATTTCGATGGTCTGGCCTGCGTTCTTGAGTTCCTGTTTTATGCTGAGCAGCTCTTCTGACTTAAGAGCCAAGTCCTGCATTAATGCATTTTCTTTTTCGGATTGTTTCAAGATTATGGCTGATCCTGCTTGTTTTTTTAGGTTATCATTGGTTTGATTTAGTTGAGCGATTTCGTATTTGAGTGATTCATGATCCTGGATTAGTTTGTCGTTCTGTTTCAGCCTTAGTGTGGCGCTTTTGTCGAGGTCTTCGCATGCCCTTTTCCATGCCTTGAGTGCTTCGCTTAACTTGTTTATGTCGGCAATCAGTTCATCCTCGTCTCCAAATAGTTTCCCGATTAAGCTCATTTTGTCTCTCCTTAGTTGTATATCTTTTGTTCTTTTATTGTTGCTATTGGCGTTACCGTTTGCGTTTGCTTGTAATGGATAATCTTAATTATACGCCTTATTTTAAGCTGCATGGTTTCAGGTCTCCGGGTGACATTTCTTGAAGTGTTCACAGGTTTGAACGCGGCAGATCCGGATGAGCGAGTTGAGTTTGAAGCAATGAAATGGATCTGAAAGTTTCATTGGTGAAAACGGTAGCGGTGGTTTTGGTTTTGAATTAAAACACAGATTAAGGATTGCCATATTACGCCTCTTGTTTACGCTTTTCTCGATACTTTCGCATATATTCGCGCCTCTGCTTGCGCTTTGTTGTGATAGATTTTACTGGCATAGTAGTATAAAGGCGTTATAAGTATAAGTAAGTTACCTATAAATAATAAGTAAATAATGAATTTTGACTACAAAAAATAAGTTAATTGCCTATTTAGTTATAACTATTTGATGATCAGGGAAATAATTATGGCAATTATTGCCAGAACTTGCCATGTGTATTTCTTCTCTTTTGTTAAGAGTGCATCAAGCGCGTCTATTTTGTTTTCAATCACCATTGGCAGTGGGATTTCAAATATAACTTTTTCACCGTTCGTTATTTGCATAAAGTTTCCTTCTTTTATTTTGATTTGATTTGTTGGAGTTGAAGCCCTGACGATAGTGTTTTTTGGTTATAGAGGGCAAAAGTTGAAAGGCTTGTTTTATTATAATCATGTTTTTAATTCTTTTATTGCAATTGCATCAAGTTGAATGTCTGAGCTTTGCGGTTGCAGTTGAATTGAAGGCTTCAATTCTATGAAATATCCAGTTTTGTATAATCGTTCATACTGCCGCCTGGCTTTCCTGTTCCGACTATCGGCGCATTGTTGTATTTTAGATTCGTGATAAATTGGGTATTTCTTTCGGGATCTCATAATTACACCGGTTGAATGTCTGCCGTTTGTGGTTGTGGTGAAAGTTGAAGGGCTTCAATTATTTAAGTTGAAGGCCTGCCGCTTCTTGTTTCATTTTTTCCATGTTACCTTCCCTTTTCTGCATATTGTGGATTAAATGCAATATGTTTAAAAAACTCTGCAACATGCCGGGCACAATTCCGCTTAACGGTTATTCCCGCGTTTGATCGACCAACGCCATAAATTGAATGAATCCTTAGATTCTGTCTGAGGTCATTAAAAAAACTATCAATCACCTTTTCTCCTTCACTATTAAGGTATTTATCCGGCTGCATATCCAGCGTGATATAGGCATAAGTGATATGGTTCTTTATGGTTATCGTTGGATTTCGGTTATAATTCGCATATCCTTTCTTTACGGGTGTATATAGGGTTTCAAGTTTTATGTAATATCCGGTTTCACAATATGGAGTATCGCCGAAACAATGCGCGATTCTGTGACCGTCTGTCTGTCCGTGATGGTGTATCGTTTGGCAATATCTGCAATAAAACTCTTGACCGCCGGGTATGTCCTGGCGTTCTATTGTGGATATGATAGGAATATTATTTTTATATCCTATTATTGGGTATATGGGTTCGGCGTTCATGCTGTCACCAACCCATTATCTGTATATTTGGTTTTTCCCTTCAAGTGATCTAAATCAAATCTCGAGAAATGATGGTTCTCGTTCAAGGTTATTTTATATGTGTGGCAATCTGACTTATCTGTATGAATCCATTTACCATCTTCCAACTTTTTTAAAGCATAGTAAAAAGACCGCTTACTTAATCCTTTGACTTCATCTATTGATAGGGGGATATTTTCAATTTGCTTTGCCATTCGACATTTTTTTAAAATGAAATACATACACTTTATAGAGGCCATGTCAGATAATTCCAACATAACACAATCCGGTATATAACAACAATATCCATTATTAGGCATTGCCCACCTCTATATTACCCACTATATTTTTATTACTAGAGACTATAAGTGATATTAAGAGATTATAAGAGACTGAAATAATGTCACCCGTTGCATTATTTTGTGCAAACTTTGCACGATTTTGTGCAAACTTTGCACGATTTTGTGCAAAACTTGCACGATTTTGTGCAAAGTTTGCACTTTTTTTAATCAGTGCATTCATAAAAATTCCCTCCACATTCCTTTCAAGTTCTTCCCATTCTCTGTCCTTGACAAGGTGCTATCCTTCAAAGATTCAAAGTCAATCAAGTCTGCATCTACATCCTTATACCAGGATGAAAGATTGTTGTGGGATCTCTTATTAAGCCTCTCAACATGCTTAACCCACTTTGACCCCATATCTTCGATTTGTGGTGTTATGGTTCCGTTTTGTATCCCTTCCAATATCCTTTGTACCCTGTCCCACGTTGTCTTTCCTTTATCATCCATATACCGATTTGGGTAATCAATTCTTACAGTTTCGGTTCTCAATGGTTGCCCTAATACAATTCTGGACGCCTCATGCATAATACTTTCAGCCCTTTTAATGTCTGGATCCGCTGTCTTTGAATCAACTTGAATCATTAAAGCATCATGAACAGGAGCAACAATCTTAATCCCTGCATCGTTGAGAAGATAGCACGCAATTCTTAAAATATCTGCTCCAGTGGATTGCATTAAAAAATTGCCTAGTGTTAAATCCTCTTTTGTCGTTCCCTGCAATACTTTCATTCTCCATCCGAACGAAGTCTGCACCTCTTTATGCAGCTTTGACTGGGTAATTACAATATCCTGCCACTTCCAATATCTGGGAAATAGCCGCTGATGTTGCTTTATTAATTCATTTGCATAGGCCAAAGGTTTATTCACACGAATTGAAAGACTTTGTGCCCTCATTCCGTATTGAATGGCCAAACACGCTTGCTTATACGTGTCCCGTACGGCTTTGTGCGTTTTCTTTGTCCCGTCTGGAGGTATTGCTCCAGCCATCTTGGCAAATTGTAAATAGGGGTCACCACTGGAATACGTTGCTTGCATAACCTGATCCTTAGACAATATGGCGGCAATAAAAAATTCCTGCTGCTCATAGTCGATATATGCCAGTGTTTGCCCTTCCTCTGGCTTAATCAAACTTCTTAACCATGCTGAATTTGTAAAGATACATTGGGCTTTTGGTGCGTTCCTTCCGGTTTTTGTAGAAAATGGGGACAGCATACCCCGATTTCTTTTATCATTCCCACAGGTAATATTCAGTTTTTTTAGTTTGCCTAACAATGCCCGGATGTCTTTTATTGGTCTTAATTCAGGATACACTAAAACCATGTCCGACCAGGTGTCATCGTCCATCGATAAATTGCCCTTTTCTGTGAAAGTCCACTGCATATTGTGCTTTTCAAGGTAATTTATAAAGGCCTGTGTTTTAAATGTTATCCCGTCAAAGAATCCAAAATCCTTATCGGTTTCCTTTATTAACTCCAGCTTCACAGTATCCCAATGTTCTTTCATTAATTCGAGAGTGTTTGAATCCATTGGCACACCGTTATGCTCAATAATCGCATTTATGGCCATGAATTGACCCCTAAATAGTGCCCTGTCTATGTTGTCAATATGTGGAAGCATTTTTTTATATAGCTCCAGTGTTTCGAGAACATCGGTTTCGCAATATGATAGAATGTCTATTTTTTCTAGGTCTTCGAATGGTGCGCCCTTTATAATTCTACCGCGCATGGCTTCCTTTTCGGCTGATTCAATAGTGACAACATCGAAGAACTTACACGCATCTAAAAGGCTGTTCCCCTTATGCATCCCGTCATTTGTTAATACGCGCCATTCGGCGTACAAATCTAGAATGTTCTTCGGAATTGGCCAACCTAGTTGTAAATGGCAAGACATTTCGGCGACTGCAAAATAGGCAATATATGTCATATCTGGATCGTTAAAATCAAGCGGTGCGGGAATATTGTTCTCTCCATCTAGCCATATTTTAAAAGTTTTTTGGGTGTATAGTTCAGTTGCACAAAAGCAAACTGGAGAGGGATTATTACCCTCTCCAATAAAATTAAATTCAAAGTCACACGACCAAATACTTTTTGTCATAAGAGCTTACCTCTAAGTTTTTTTAACTCTGGGTGATCGTCCGAATCAATCACAAAACCTTTGAAAGCTATTTCGATTGCCTCCTGGATATTCGCGGGTTTTGTTGGCCACGCTGGAGAGGGTAAAGTATCTTCGGCCAACGAGTACGAATAAAAGCCGCCCTCTGTATCTGCCTTCAGTCTTACCCATTGAATTTTTGCGGCCTCCAATGCTTCCATATGTGTCAAATGGTATCTGCTTATGTCGCCGTTTTTATTTGTTTTTTGGCTTACTAGGTCTATTTTCATAATGTTGCTGCCGTATATTATATAAAAATAGAACTTTGCTGGTGTCAGTAATTTCATTTCTTCAAGCAACCCCTGCTGCTCTGGCATTACTAGGTAGGGCTGGCTATCCTTACTAGAACCTTCCGGGAAGTAGGTGTATAGCGCTATTGCTTCCCATCCTTCCCCTGTTCGTACTTGGAAAAATGCTGTCTTGCTTGGTTTACCAACAAGGATTGTTGATAATATTGGGGATACTTTCACGGTCTTATTTGCTGGCACTTTTAGCGCGTTAAAATCAATTGACATAATTAACCTCTCATACAATATTTTACGAATTGCCAACCGGCTGACGGGGATTCGTTGCACTCCGTATCTGCAATACATTTATTACCAAAAACAGCATTATTACGAATGCTTAGTTTGTTGTGTTCTTCCTGACTGGTAATCGGGAAGGGCATATCTTTTTTATTCATTTATCGCCCTCCCTGGTGCTTGCTTTCTTTCTGCAACTATTCTGCTACTCTCTTCTTCCACGAACTCCAGGATCTCGGTGACCGATGGACTTTTAGCCAAAAAGGTTTTAATGTCTGACATGCTGGCATCACTCCTTAACTGGTTGAGGGCTGGCTTGCATCGGCTGGAGTCTTTGCAGGATTGACAGCCGGTGCATATTCTCGTATTCTCTGTGTGATCCAATTTCTAAACAATACCGTATAGGGTATCTGCTCCAGTTCCGCAATCATTTTAGCGTCTTTTATTGTTTTTTCGTTTAGTAATATTGTCAATTGTTTCATGTGTGTATCACATACTTTATATATCGGTCTAAACAATATAAGATTTAGGCTATTTTTTTGGACGGGTGTCCAAAACAAGCTGAGGGTATAAATATGGACAAACAAGAAAATAGAAACAAGGAAAAAATAATCGGTCTTATAAAACAAAAAGATATAAGTTTAGCCGATTTGAAGGAAAACGCCACACGCCAAGCGTGTTTTTATCACCTACCTTCATTAATCGAAAAGAAGATCATTAGACCATATATTAAAGGAACAGGATTAAAAGATGATAATATTTTTTATACATTTATAAATGATTATGAACAGCCTCAAGATGTCCTGAAACTAATAAATACAATGTGTGATACAAACATTGCAGTGTCAAGTCAGGCTATTCCCGCTTTCATTAATTTGTATCTGGATAGAGCAAAAGAAACATTTGTGATAGAGAAAAAATTAGCAATCGAAATGCAGGAAAAACGCATACCTGAACTTTTAGAAAGTGAAACCATTCTTAATGTATATAATTCATCCAGTATAGATTACGATCCCTTTACTTATGAACTGCGTGTCGACAAGGAAGGGCTTTCGTTTGAGGAATTTAAAGAAAAAGTAAAAGAACGTATAGAGGGATCCGTTCAGGAAAATATACAATATCACAATGCCAAACATTTCGAAGATTTTACACCCATCGTAACCCAAGCAGCCAAAGAATTAGCATATGCCATCATGTGCAATATGTCGCCTGGCCTGAAAGAAAAAGCGGCTTTCAGCTTAACTTTAAAAAATGAAAATGGTGGTTACAATTTAATCGACAAAAACGGAACGGTTGTAAACGAAGAGAAGCAGTACAGTTGGGATAAATTCTGATTTTAAATTAATGCCCAATTACCCCGATCTCACAAAAAAAATAATTACTTCTTCTCCATCTTCTCGGCAACTCCCTTTTCTATTAATGCCTTGATCCATTCTTCTTGTTTTGCCACATCCTGCTTGCGCTGCTCTTCCATCGCATCTATTCGGGTCTTAAGCTCCTCTTTTTCTACGTCCACTTTTCCCTTTAGTTCATCATATTGCTTCTGCAGGACTTCTTTATCTGTGAATACTGTTAGCATATCCAGATTCTTGATATAGGCTTCCAGCATCCGATCTTGAATTGAAGATCCTATGAAGTAATTTGCATCCGTTCCGCGTGGTTTATGTCCGAGCCAATACTCAACGAATGTACTATCTACGATACCAGTTAATGAAGTTTTAAAGAAATGTCTTGCTCTATGTGGTGAAAAATACGCTCTGTCATAACCTAAGCCCCTCGCGTGCCGGGCAAACATATTATCCACAATTTCAATTACTAAGGGGTCTTTGTTTTTGTCGAGTGTGAAAATATATTCTTCATCCGGGATATCTTTTTTATATTCTTTTATGGCTTCTAATGCTTCACCTGAAATAAAAAACGTATATCGTTGGTTGGTTTTACCTCTGGTTAAATTTACTATTGCTACACCACTGACGATATTTTTAAGGTGCTTTCCTTTTAATTTCAATATCTCGCCTTGTGCCTGTCCGGAGCTTATGAATGTCAAGATAAGTGCTTTCAATTTTAGTTTTGAGCCACATGTATTAACGAATTTCCTAATATCCTCAATTTTCATTACTGGAATATCCAGATATTTTTCAGTTGTAATATTGGCAATATTGCTTGCATTAACTAAAAGCGGTATTTTATTAAATTTGTAAAAATTCTTAATTGCATTGATCCGCGTTAATTTGGTCATATTTGCGCTGGATTCACTTTTTAAAAACTCTGTGTATCTTTCAAGGTCTATAACTGGTCTGACTTCCCACGGTGGCACTCTGTCGAGATAATCGCGTCTTGCTTCATCTATGAGCTGAACAGGTGTCTTGTCTAAAAACCTGCAATATTCTAATAATCCATACGCATAGGATTTTTTAGTATTCTTTTTCATAGTGCTTAACCATGAATTGTATAAAGCATCATTTTTAATATCCATAGTATTAACATTGTAAATTATAGTATTTAACCATTTTGACAAGATATATTATAATATCTAATTTAACAGACGAAGGCGCTAAGACTTTAAAGAAAAATCCCGGAAGGGTCAAAGAAGTTAATAATGAATTAAAGAACATGGGTGTCGAGGTTATTGACCAGTACGCTGTTCTTGGGAATTTTGACTTCATATCGATAGTAGAAGCGGATGATGAAACAAAGATCACAAAGGCGATCGTGGAAATAGCATCACGTGGAAGTATCAAGACAGTTACCTACAAAGTGATGGAAATAGACGATTTCATAAAAGCGTTAAAGTGAGCATCAAAAAAAAAACGATTTTTTTTTGGTAATAGAACCAGAAACAATATATCACTTGAACCATTATTTAGCATACCAAACTGCGGCTGTGGTCCAGTGGCTATGACAGAGGCTTCCCAACAGCTTTTGTAATTATTAACAATAGCAGGGAAATAGTCTCTAACCCGGGTTCGACTCCCGGTAGCCGCATTTATCCAAAACATTCAATAGCTTTTAATGAAATGTATTAACAATGACCTCTAACCTCACATTCTTCGTTTTAGTTTTCACAGCGATCTTTTCAATCGTAAATCCGGTCAGCGGAGTAATGGCTTTCGTTTCCGTAACATCCAACATGAAAAAGGAAGATAAGATATATGTCGCAAAACGTTCTGCAATTATCGGCTGCATTATTGCGATCATATTTACTTTGTCAGGAAATCTCATATTGAATTTTTTCAGTATTACAGTGGATTCGCTTCGTGTTGCAGGCGGTATCTTGCTTTTCCTCGTTGCCATCGATATGCTTTTTGCAAGGACAACAAGGGAAAGCATTACATCCGAAGAATTATCCGATGTCGCCCAGAAGGAAAATATTTCCATATTTCCCATGGCCATGCCGATGCTGACAGGACCTGGCGCAATAACTACAATAATCCTTTATGTTAGCAAAGGATCCGATGAATATGCTATCGACATCAATACTGTGAAAATGCTTGTAATTGCCGCAATCCTGCTTACATTTATCATTGCATTCCTTATTTTCAGGTTCTCAGATCATTTTTCAAGAATAGTGGGAATGACGGGCATGATGGTAATGACACGCCTCATGGGTCTTTTCCTCGGAGCAATAGCTGTCGGGTTTATTTCAGACGGGATATGGAATATTTATCAAATGAAGATGCTTGGTTGATGTGGAAAAATGAATATTCTGGTAGTTACCGGGAAACTGGCAGAGAACACTGCAAGAAAATCTGTGAAAGATAAGGCAGATGTTCTTGTTCTTGATATAGAAGTTGCAGCATTTACAACTCCTGCTTTGCTAAGACGCTCTTTACCTCAAAAAAAGTATGACCTTATTCTCA
The DNA here is from genome assembly GCA_041648475.1 of Candidatus Methanoperedens sp. GTDB lineage: Archaea > Halobacteriota > Methanosarcinia > Methanosarcinales > Methanoperedenaceae > Methanoperedens. The sequence continues at coordinate 11,676 of JBAZOV010000005.1, forward strand.
TACCAGGCATGTCGTCAGGTGATTTTTCAGGACTTGAAAAAGAGCTTGGTATTGCGATAAGACTTGGACCTAAGCACGCAGTTGATCTTGGTTTTGTTCTTTCGTTCGCGGGGAACGCTGATTTTTCAACAAAAATCCCGGCATGTGAACTTTTAATCGAAAAAAAACACTCAAATGCAATCGACAAAGTAATTGAACTTGAAAATATCGCAGTTTCACCTTTGACTTTAAGATCATTAAAGATCGGCGGGAATTCCAGAATGAAAATAATGGCTGAAATTGTGGATGCAGGCAATCTTGAAAAGAATGAACTTGTTAAGAAGATCATTTATTTTATTGATAGTGGAGCCGATATTATAGACCTGGGAATCTCCCTGGATACATCAAGACCAGATGTAAGAAAAACAGTAAAAACCGCAAAATCTGTCACGGATATACCGCTGAGTGTTGATACACTTGAGCCTGACCTGATAAATGAAGCGATTGATGCTGGAATAGACATCGTCCTGAGCCTTAATTCTAAAAATATCGATAAAGTAAAAGATAGCATAATTAAAAAATCCATGGTTTCGGTCATAATCCCTGATCGATCGGATGATCTCGAAAGCCTGTTTTATAACATAGAATCAGCACATAGTTTTGGAATCAAAAATATTATCGCTGATCCCGTGCTTGAACCCGCAGGCCATGGTATTTCAAGATCCATCAGCAGGTACTGTGAATTCAGGGAACGCGACAAAACTACGCCATTATTTTTTGGGGTTGGAAACGTAACTGAACTAATTGACGCTGATTCTATCGGAGTTAATTCCATCCTTTGCGGGATCGCAATGGAACTTGGCGCAAGTATCTTATTCACGCCTGAATTTAGCCATAAAGCCTGCGGCAGCGTTTCAGAGTTAAAAACAGCTTCGACCATGATGATGCTGTCACAAAATCGAGGAAGCGCCCCGAAAGACCTCGGAGTTGATATGCTGAAAATAAAGGAGAAACGGCGACGCGAATATGGGAAACTTCCCCCAACATTTATTGATGCAAAAGGCAGTGAAAAATGGCATCTTGATCCTTCAGGATGTTTTAAAATCGAAATTACTGATGATGAAATAAGAAACGGGAAGTTATATCCTGGAAAAATAATGGCGCGAAATAATACTAATATTAATATTAATACTAATATTGTTAATATTAATAATATTATAAATGATAATACAATAGTGGGTTCAACCGCAAAGGAGATACTTGAGACTATTATCGAGCGCGGTCTTATTTCGCGAATTGACCATGCTGCTTATCTGGGAAGAGAACTTATGAAAGCCGAACTTGCTTTAAAATTTAAGAGGAGCTATTCGCAGGATGACAAATTTTGATATGATCGAAAAATTCGGGGATGATCCTGAAATAATTGAAATTCTTAGCCGGGCATTGTCTAATGAATCACCGGATATTCTTGATATTAATGATGGATTAAAAATATTGAAAAGTAATAACCTGAATTTATTAGGCGCAGCTGCAGATTCTTTACGAAAAAGAAGCGCAGGGGAGCTTGTCACTTTTGTTATCGACCGCAACATTAATTATACAAATATTTGCACATCAAAATGTAAATTTTGCGCTTTTTACAGAGAAGCTGATGCAAAAGATGCCTACGTGTTGAGTATCGATGAGATACTTATGAAAGTTGAAGAGGCCGTAAAGCTGGGAGCGACACAAATACTTATGCAGGGCGGATTGAATCCTGATATACCAATAGAATATTATGAAAAAATGTTAAGTGTTGTTAAGAAAAGGTTCAAAGTGCAGATGCATGCATTTTCCCCTCCTGAGATAGTGCATATCTCAAAATTATACGGCGCAAGTTTAAAAGAAACAATCTCACGTCTTCATGATTCAGGTCTTGATTCTATTCCCGGCGGCGGAGCTGAGATACTTGATGACAGGGTGAGGGGTTCTATTTCACCCGAAAAGATCGGATGGAAAAAATGGGAAGAGGTTATGCTAACGGCTCATTCCCTGGGTATTCCGACAACAGCTACAATGGTCTTCGGGCATGAGGAGACCCTTGAAGAAAGGGTCAAGCATATAATAAGAGTGCGCGATATGCAGGAAAAGTATCATGGTTTTACTGCATTTATACCATGGTCGTTTCAATCCGAGAATACTTTACTTCAAGGAAATTCAACCGGGATTGATTATCTCAAGATGGTTGCATTGTCAAGGCTCCTTCTTAATGGCCGCATAAGAAACATCCAGGCTTCCTGGGTGACCCAGGGCATCGATGTGGCGCAGATGGCTCTTTATTTTGGAGCGAACGATCTTGGCGGCACAATGATCGAAGAGAATGTAGTAAGGGCGGCAGGTGTGCCTTTTCATAGCAAAAGTGTAGATGAATTTATCCATACTGCAAAGAAAATAGGGCGTCCAGTGGCAAAAAGAGATACATTATATAATATCCTTGAGAGATATTAAAAAGATTTTTTGATGAAATGGTATCGAAGCCTATATTAATAAGGTATTTTAATTTATGGAGTTAGGGAAAAACGGGTATAATAATATTTAGTCCGTGGAATGGAGATATTAATGTTAGAAACACCGAAGGAGAGAGCGGAATTATTGAAAAAGGGTATTGCAGGTAAAAAAATAGAAGAACTTTATATAAGCCATAATAATTTTAAAATAGTTGGTTTCCCCCTGATCATTGGGATAATAGGAACCGATTAATTTCAAAACAAAAGTTACTCCGGAACATCGTTTTCCAGGATCTCATCCATTTTCAGGTCATCCCATTTTCGCTCACTCATTACGACCTCAAATTCCTGCGGCGTGAGGATGGGCACATGGAATCTTTCGGCATCATCAATAGTTATCCTGGGGCAGGCTGTATTGACATATGCATCCACCTTAAAAGCAAGCAATTGATCAGGGGTCACAAGATCCATCATGATCAAATGCGCAAATTTCCCGTGCTTTTTTGCGATCATGGCAAGCCTGTTTGCAAGCTCTATGCGGTTCTGGCCGCTTTTTGTGGAAACAATTATGCCAAATATTTCCCCGTTCATCGCTTTTGCGATATATCCACTTCGCTTTCGCAGGAATTTTTCTGGAGAGACAATCTCAGCCGTGTTCATATAGGGGTCTGCCGCAACTACTATCTTACCTGTTGCTATTGCGACCCCCAACGGATGGAAAATTCCGCTACCGATATAAAGATATTCTTCACAATCAATATGCGATGCCGTGAAATTGCATCCAAGCACCTGGCCGGGATAACTAACCCTGTGGTCTCCTATTCCAGGGATCGCTTCAATACCATTTTCGCGAAGGATTTTTGTGACTTCCCCCAATTTATGAACATGCTGGACCGTGGTTATAAGACCAAGCTTTATGGTTTTCAAAAGTGGAAGCGCTATTTTTATACACGACAGGACATCAACATTGGATCGCGCTTCAATAAAAACAACGTTATCAAATTTGCCCATCTTTGAATGCCCGAAATGAAACATGATATCGACTTTGCCAGCCAGTACTGTATCTATGTCGCATGCTCCAAAACAAGGGTTACCTGATAGAATAATGCCTGCGCCTGTCTCATGTTCAATCTCCTTTGCAATGTTAATAGCCTTTCTTTTAAAACCTTCGGGAAACTGGAGCCCGATAGTCTTATAGTTTTTTGATTTGATGGTATCTATGATACAGTCCAGGTTAAAATCGAACTCACTCATTTTATTTTTCTCGCTATGATATATGCTTCCTGTTTTTCAGCCTCGATCACTTGCTCGATCTCAAATCCTATCGAGGTCAGCTTTGCAAGAATTGGCTCTTTTTCACTGCTTTTTGGTAATTTCAAAACCTGGAGCAATCTTCCCCCTTTTTTTAATGAGGGAAATACATTCTCAAGCGCTTTTATGGAAGATAAAGGGCTCACTGTAATATCAAAAAGAAATACATCATATATTTCATTAAGAGGTGCGATGGTGAATACATCTGCGAATTCAATTGTGATATTAGGCTTGTCATGTGCGATCCTTTCAAGTTCCAGCCTGAACTCCTGGCTAAACTCGATCCCATGCACGTTTGATGCAATCTCGCAGGCCAGAAGCAGGAAACCGCCCGCGCTTGAGCCGATGTCAAGAACACGATCGCCGTTTTTAATGAGATTTGTTTTCTCCTGTATATCTTTGAGTTTCCAGTAGCCTGCGGGTCTGTCCAGCCCTGATGTTATTTTTATATTATCAGAATATCCCACGTCGAAAGATGGTTTTGTTATGACTTTGTCATTAACCCTGACATGCCCTTCCATTATCGCCCGTTTAGCCCTGCCGCGGGAACCCAGGTTACCGATATCTACGAGATGGGAGTCAAGCCGCATTAGGCACCTTTTTTAGATATTTCATTCCAAAGGTTAATAGCAAATAAACTATATTAAAGGCCTACCATGCCGAGGTGGCAGAGCGGACTAACGCGGCAGGCTCGAGACCTGCTTTACCTTCCGGTAAGCTAGGGTTCAAATCCCTACCTCGGCGTATTAAAAAAACTTCGATGCAAGTGTTGATTTCACATCACATATTCCGGCAAATCCGCAGTACTGGCATGGTGCATCGGCAGGTTTTTCTGGCATAAAACCATCTTGTATTTTCTTTATCCTTTCCCTTATTTGAAGGACTTTCCTGCGCTCATTACGTTTGATAACAACAGGTCTTACAGTGCCCCAGCGCGCATATTCTACGAACCCTTTTTCAATAATTGAATTATATTTTTCTTCGACGAGAATTGAATAGGCGGTTAACTGGATCCGATCTCCTTGCCAGACGCCGTTATCAGGCATTTTGCCAGTTTTTATTATGGAGGGAATAAAGTTCTCGTTTATTTTTACCATCCTGTCAGGACTGCCAGTCAGTTCAAATTTTGTTGAGCACAAAATGGGTTCATCACAAACAAATTCACCCAAATAGAAATCGCTATTTGTAGAAAGATTTGAACTGATTGTATCAAGAAGTGACAAAATATCCGTAATGGATTTTTCAAGTGTTTCATCATCAACACTTTTTAATTCATTGGGATATATTACCCTGATCTCATTTGAGACCCTTTCAAGCTCAGTTTTCAGGAAAGAAAGTTTGTCATTGCACTTAACAGCAGAATCATATGTCAATGCCAGCTCTTTTAATATGATTCTTTCAAGGTAACCTGGTGATATCTCATAAATCATATCATGTCCTCTGTTCATGAAATAGCACATCCTGGGACATTTAATAAAGGTGGTGATGTCTGAGACTTTTATCATGGGACGTGTAAATATCCCATGCATTTAAAAATATTGCGCGAATCTAGAAATGATTATGTAAAATTATTCGCCAAGTATTTCTTCAAATACCCATTCATACTCATGTGGTTTTTTAAGGAATTCAAGTTTATTCATATCACGCACAAGCCCATACATCTCTTTATTCTTCTGCAATCCTAATTTTTTTAGATTTGCAGATTCTAAGAACCTTATTTCTGGAACAGAATCATATTTCTTATTCGTTACCATTCCTGTTTCCAGGAGGAAATATGCTCCGCCTCTTTTTTCCTTAATAGGGGGATATATGGACTCAAAGTTGTCAGCTACCCAATTTGCCATTTTCAAAACTTTATTCGATGCATTGATGGTAAGATGCCCGTATCCGGGTGGAATTATCACCTTGTCGCCCTCGTATGCTTTTATCAGGATCACATCTTTGATCCCTTCTCCGTCCGGTTTTTGTAGTAAATAATGAGCTTCACCGCCAAGCACTTCATATATTTCAGGAAAAGTGATATTGGTTCCGGGTATAAGGGGATGGTAATGCCCCGCAGTTTTCACATATTCACATCCAAGCATCAGAGGCGGTATGACGGTAATATCGTACCTGAGGCCATGTTCTTTTATTAAAAACGCGTCTTTCTTGCTAAGTGATAGATCGCGGTACATATAATATAATTCTAAATTTTGCACACTGGAAAACCAGTCATGGTCATAAATTACATCTTTCATATCAGAAAGCATTCGAACATTAGCTTTTACCCTCTTTGATCCAAATTCCAGTGTGGTCTCCATCAGCTACTTGTCTGATATGATTATATAAAAATTATGTCATTAGTTTTGAAATCTTTTCTGAATTTTCCAGCTCCATTTTTTCATGTGTTACAGTTCGATCTCTATCACAGGTTCGCCATCCACTGTCTGTGGAGCCAACCAGTCAATAATGGCCAAAAGGTCATCTTCATTATCCGCCGAAATTTCCACGTCGATCGAGCCAAGGTTTTCCACACCTCCCGGGAAATTCAATTTGCCAATATATGCGACCTGCTTTTTCAATCTAAATCGTGTCGTATTTCCCTGTATCCCATTAAGGAATATCCGGCGTGCGGTATCAAGTATCCTTTCTTCCCTCAGGCACGAATGGAGTTTTCTTAAGTTTTCAATGTTTCCTTCCCCGTAAAGCCCTGGAATTACATCATCCTGGAGTTCAAGTGTAAAAGGGAAAAAATTCAATATTGCTTTTTCAACTTTTTCCTGCACTTCCGTTGGATAGACAGGTGCAAAAACCGCAACTTTCGCGTTCATATATTTCCCAGTAATGTTTCCATTTTTTCCTTGAATTCTTCTATGGTTCCTGTGTTGTCGCTATTGATATCAGCTTTTTCTATTGCCCTGTCAAGTCCCCAGCCTTTTTCCCTCTCATCACGTCTTATTAATTCCTCCATGCTTTTCATATCATCCGAACGGGCACGCTTTTTTACCCTCTCGAATCTGATCTCAAAAGGAGTATTGATAGCTATGAGCTTGAAATCATTGCCGAATTCGTTTTTATAATATTCTATTTCATTGATATTTCGTATTCCATCGACAACGACCACTGTTGATTTTATCGAACGGATCTTTGGAACACATCGTTTTGCGATTACATCCAACCCATCTTCACGCCGAAGCGCAGTTCCGGTGCCGCCGATATTTTCATCCGTGGGGGGTAAACCTCTTCGCGCGGTTTCTTCCCTGACAACGTCTCCCATATTGACTACAGGAATCCCCAGTTTTTTTGCTATAGCTGATGCTTCTGATTTTCCAGATGCGGGCATTCCAACAAATGCAATTAGCTTCATAAAAACGATTAATTTAGCTGCATCATAATAAATCTATGCACCTAAAATATATATGCTTTGAGTCAACAGTATAGCATATATGGATAATGTGTTAGCAAAGACCCCGATTGTCGGAGGGGCAATAAATAAGGATGCACAGACCGAAATAGTGGAACTGCAAGAAACTGTTAGTATGCTCAGGAACCAGATGAGGGATATGCATTCCAAGCTTCTCGAAGCCGCTATCCTGAACAATAAATACATCCAGACGATCCAGGAATTCCAGACGCAGATAGAACAATTAAAAAGACCGCCGCTTTTCATTTGCAGCATTGTAGAAATTATGGGCAACATGGCACTGTTAAGACAGCATGGCAGCAACCAGGAAATTGTTACAATGATTCCGCCGGAAAACCTCGCTGAGGCGCAAGAAGGCGCTCGTGTTGCGGTTACAGGGAATCTCGCAATAGTCCAGGTATTGTCTAAATCCGTGGATGTAAGAGCCCGTGTAATGGAACTTATTGAAAGCCCGAATATTGATTATGATATGATAGGCGGCTTGAAAAAACAGATAGATGAAGTCATAGAGACACTTGAGCTTCCTCTCACAAGTCCTGAGCTTTTCATTGAAGTGGGTGTTGAGCCGCCACATGGCATTTTGCTTTATGGGCCGCCAGGCAATGGTAAAACGCTTATAGCAAAAGCTGTAGCGCACAGGGCAAAGGCGACATTTATTCGCATGAGCGGCAGCGAACTTGTGCAGAAATATATAGGTGAAGGCGCAAGGCTTGTAAGAGATGTTTTCCAGATCGCCCGCGAGAAAGCTCCAAGTATTGTTTTTATTGATGAAATAGATTCAGTGGGAAGCAGAAGGACATATGATGGAACTACAGGTTCATCTGAAGTGAACAGGACAATGGTACAATTGCTGGCTGAACTTGATGGTTTTGACTCCCGCGGCGATGTGAAAATAGTTGCTGCCACAAACCGTATCGATCTTCTCGACCCGGCCCTGATGCGTCCTGGCAGGTTTGACAGGATAATAGAGGTTCCATCACCGGATGCTGAAGGAAGAATGGAGATATTCAGGATCCATACAAGGAACATGAAACTTGATAATGTGGACCTTGAAGAACTTGTAGGAATGACGGATGACTTGAGTGGCGCTGAATTAAAAGCTATCGTCACAGAAGCAGGGATGTTCGTTATCCGGCGCAAAGGAAAAACCGTCACCATGCAGGATTTTAAGGATGCATATAATAAATTGATAATAAAAGAGCATAGAGAAGAAGTCGCGGGAATGTTCGTGTAATCCTGTGAATTACGTAAGTATGGTTTACTATACGAACTGAAACGAACTATAGCATGAGTTAGTTTTGAGTTCGTACGATTCAGTTGTTATTTTTTATAACTAGTAATAATTCCGTTACGTAATTAATTATATCAAATTCCGTTACGGCATTTCTTAAAACAATACCGTAACGCAATTTTAGGCTCATTTTTCCGTAACGGCATGTTTTTACCGTAATTCCGTAACGGTATTTTTTAGATATTTAGCCGTTACGCAAATGGGTTGCAAAATTACTTTTTAAATATATATTTACAAATAATTATAATATATTCACCGAATAAATCCGTGACGCGATTGTAACTGAATAATACCGTAACGGTATTTACTTCGTTACATTCCGTTACGCAATTTTTCTAAAATATTCCCGTAACGGAAATTGATATTTATTTTTATTCAGACCTCTTATTTTAATTTGTGGCGATAGTTCTATATCGAGTCTTACATTTAATACCCTGGAAATCACAAAACAAGATTTCAAAGGGAAAAAGATCATTTTGCATGTGACAACAGAAATTTTTGAGCCATCGGGAACAATCTAATTTTGATGAAAGTTTGTCAAAATCAGGAAAAATCAATAATTTTTCACGTCAAATATGGCATTTTGTCCATAAAGTACGTATAAGGTAGATTATACGTACTTTTCACTTGTAAACATTTGTAACGAATATACGATAGAATTTTACTAATTTCCATTGCAGGGATTTATCAACATGTTTCTGTTCAAACTTTAGCCATTTCTCAGACCATTTATTAATAACATCTAATGTATCGGGGAATTTATGTTGATGCTGCAATTCGATATGAATCCACGCAGGAATATAAACAATAGTTGTTTTTGTCATGTGGTGTGCAGCCGACCCTCTAAACGGTTTATTTATAAAATATTCTGCACCCAACCCTCGCTTATTACCGTCCCTTATCACCGATTGATGGAATAGCAGCCATAATGTTCCTTTTCTAAGCAAGAATATATATGACTAAATCACATAAATACATATCGGCAACTGTAATATTTAAGTTTTTTTCTAAGCAAAATCGACTTTTTTTCCAGTTGCTGTGATTCTTTTTCAGCGATCTCAGAAAATTAGAGGGAGTTTTTATATACTTTAAATACATAAAAATAAACTGTTATGCCAGTTGAACTTCCACCCGAATTGAAAAAGCTTGAGACTGAGTTAAAACTCCGTGGCTTTTCAAAACAGACATCAAAGATGTATCTTTTCTATAACCGCAAGTTCCTTGAATTTATAAAAAAAAATCCTGAAGTGATAATAGATGACGATATAAAGGAGTTCCTCGCCTCCAAGATATCAGACGATTCGCTATCAAATTCCTCGATCGCACTCATAAAAGCATCATTAAAATTTTTCTATACAGATATGCTTGGAAAAAACATGTCTTTGATAAAAACGCCAAAAACATCAAAAAAGCTGCCTGTAGTGCTGACCCATAAGGAGATAAAAGACCTCATCAATCATACCAAAAACATAAAGCACAGGCTCTTAATTGAACTTCTTTATTCCACTGGCCTTCGGCTTTCGGAATGCATCAACCTGCAATATTCAGACCTTGACCTGAATGATGGCACAGGCTGGGTACGGCTTGGAAAAGGTGCAAAGGACAGGATATTTATTGTCTCTGAAATATTCAAAAATGACCTTCTAGACTACATCGAAAAAAAAAATGCAGGAGGAAAAGGTTATATTTTTTCGATAAATGGCAGAAAAATGTCATCAAGCGGTATCCAGCGTGCGATCAAAGTCTCTGCCCAGCGCGCAGGCATCGATAAACCTGTGCACGTACACACGCTTCGGCATTCGTTCGCAACACATCTTCTTGAGAACGGCGTGGACATTAGAAAGATCCAGAAGCTTCTAGGGCACTCGAATTTGCAGACCACTCAGATATATACGCAGGTTTCAAACGAGGAGATTAAAAAGATAAAGAGTCCGCTGGATATGCTTTGATTTATGTTAAAATTGAGCAGGCGTTGGATAGGTGTGTGTTTTATATAGGAGTGACATTTTAAAAATATTGCCTGCTCATACTTATGATAAGCATAATAGTATTTAAAGATTTTTGATATCTAAAATGAATCCGTTTTTATCATCAAGAAAATACTCCTGTTGATAGCATTCCTTATTTCCTATCATGCATAATAGGACATAGAATGACAAGTTATAAAGTAATGGTAAAGGATGTTATCAAACAGGCAGATGTCCTTCTTGAGATCATAGATGCCCGGTTTCCAGAGGAGACACGAAATCACGAGGTAGAGCGTGATGTTGCGCGTTCAAAGAAGCCGTTAATAATAGTTATCAACAAATGCGATCTTGTATCAAGGGAAATACTTGAGGAAACAAAATCACGCCTGTCAAAAATTGCACCTACGATCTTTGTGTCCTGTAAGGATGGATTTGGAAAAACGATGTTAAGGCACATGATCCTTATAACTGCCAACGTAAAGGGACGAGATATACAGGTCGGTACTCTTGGATATCCAAATACAGGAAAATCTTCGGTTATAAATGCCGTATCTGGGAGACACTCAGCCCCTACGTCACCAATATCAGGCCATACAAAAGGAGTGCAAATTATAAAAGCTGGTTCACGTATCAGATTTATCGATACCCCAGGAGTGATTCCCTTTGGCGAGAACGACCAATATCTACAGGGCATTCTTGGAGTCAAGAGTGCATCACACCTGGAGGACCCCATTGGTGTTGCATTGAAAATAATTGAGAAAATGTGCGCCGAGAATAAAACTATCCTTGAATCATTCTATAAAATAACAATTGAGGGAAAGGATCCCTATGATGCACTTATACTCATTGGCAGACAGTGCAATTTCCTACAGAAAAAGGGTGAGATTGATGAATCACGGGCTGCTATGAAAATAATCGACGACTGGCAAAAAGGGGCGCTTATGAATGGATCACTTTAACTCTTCCAACTTTGCCGTCCATTAATTCAACTTTGATTCCATTTGGATGAAATAAAGAACTGGTTAAGATCCTCTTAACAATACCTCTGGTTATTCTACCGCTCCTCTGATCTTCTTTTAAAACTATCCCTACAGTTGATCCTGGTTTAATATTTTTACGATTTGTGCCATTTTCCATACTGAGATGTTAATTCATGGTTATATAAACATATTACAAAAAAAACGAACTTGGACGAATTCTGGGTAATATGAGTTCGTCCCAGTTCGTTTCAGTTCGTTGTTTATAAATCGCTGTCCTGTGCGAATTAGCGGATGACTATATATTCAAAATACTCTACTTTCCTGTTCGTAGATTTTCGTTCTGATAGACGCCTGAATATCCTTTCAGGACTTCCTCTCCAAGTTTGAAAAACAAAAGCTGAAGAACGCGAGCATCCTTTTTGATACTGAAACCCTTTTCATTATAGACCACAAGCAGGCTCTCGCTTCTTCCGCTATATCCTGCATCCCAGACAGCGGTTTCAACGGTAACACCGCAGCGAAGCAGGCTTGAGCGCGGTTTTGCGATAGCAGCGATGTTTTTCGGGATATTGACTATTTCATTGAACACTATCTTGTAACTGCCTTTTGGCAAATGCAGCCATCCATCTTTATCAAAATCAAGGTTCTTCGTCTGGGGAAGTTTACGTTCGGAATTGTCAAAAGCGATCGCCCCTGAATTTTCGTGTGATTCCACATGCTTCAGGGTCATTTCCACACCGTTTGGCTGTACCTGGATATCCGGGTCTATCATTTGTTCGACGAGTGGGGGCTTTGCGTTAATAAGAGCGATCAATTCGTTATGGGATAACATGAGTATAAAATTAGAGGGAGAATGCATAAACATTTGCTGTGAGAAGAATCTCCGTCATTAATGGATGCCCTGAAAAATCATCCAGCGCTATAGTAAATTCACAATCAGGATTTAATTTCATCAATTCGATCAAATTTTGAAGCGCCACTGTTAATGATTCATGATCAGGAACGTCACACACCTCAGCATTCAAAGGATATGTTTCCTTCAGCTCGACCGGATATGGGCCAAATGGCGGCTTAAATTCAAGCACCCAGTCAAAATCGTCTTCGTTATCAAGTCTATGGTTCTTGACAAGAACTTTTCCTTTAAGATTCAAATTTTTCAGTCTATTCTTGTGCCTTATAACCTCAGGCCTCAAAGCTGATTCAGGCCCGCTGTAAAAGAATGTTGCCCTGGATATTGGCTGGATTTCCTCGATCCACCCTGAATGTTTTGCAAGGGTATGCATAAGTCCTGATAATAATTTAGGATGCCCCCTGCTTCGATATTCCACAAGTTCCCATAGATTTCCTTCATGGATAGCCTGTTTTACTTCCCGGATCTCCTCAAAAGTCACATAAAGATTATGGCTGGCAAGCAACTCTTCCTTTTTATCGCTTTCCATCAATTCACGAACACTATGCGAACTGCAAACAGGACAGGAACAGGGAAGATACTGAAGCTCTTCTATGTGATAAGTACCACGCACCGTCATGTATCTTCCGTCCTTTGCGTATAAAGCATAAGATGCGGAATCAAAAAGATCGCAGCCCAGAGCCACAGCCAGTGAGAACATCATGGGATGCCCAGCCCCGAAAAGATGCACAGGCGCGGCAGGAGACAATCCCTTTTTTGCTGCAACGATAACATCCACAAGATCGCAATACCGATATGATTCCATAAGAGGAACAACAGCGCCAAGGGGGTAAACATCAAAATCAAGCTGGCTCAACTCGCGCGCCGCTCTCTCTCTCAGGATGGGAAATGAGGAACCCTGGACTGGCGCTGCAAGAAGCATGTCTTTTTTTAATTCCAGAGCCTCTTTTTCACGCGCCAGCGTCTGTTCAAGTTCAGACTCGGCGCGCGTCCATGAAACATCAGGAGGCGTTGGTATATCGAGTGGCACGCCGATGTCAGAACCGATATCCCGCTGAAATTCAACTATCTGTTTATTATTTACTTCCACTTCCCCATAGATCGATAACTGGTATGAACCGGAATCTGTCATTATAGGCCCGTCAAAACCGATAAGTGAATGCAGTCCCTCCCTCAGGGCGCGCTCCCTGAGTTCTGGTTTGCGATAAATTATGTATGAATTTGTGATTATGGCCTGGGCGCCGAATTTTCGAAGTTCGGATGGTTTAATGGTCTGGATATTAGGATTAACAACAGGCATTATAGTTGGCGTCTCGATTACACCATGTTTAGTTTCAAGCCGTGCGATGCGACCGGCGCAGTCCTTATGAAGAATTTCGAAGATTGGGGGCATTATGGGCTAAGATTGGATTGGGGGGTATATTAGGGTGAGGTTTACGGGTGATGAAGTTTAGGTGGTTTATGAGGCGATGCCGTTACGGGGGATCGCTATGATATATCCGTAACGGGATTATTCTTTTATATCACGTAACGGAATTATTGGATTGATGCCCCTAACTAAAATGAACTGAAACGCCGCTCATATTATATATTATGAAATCAAAAACAAAATAGCTATTATGAGCTCAAAATCAAAAATCAGGGAATTAGTTTTCATATTTGTCATAATCTTTGCATTAATTTTATTATTTGCCTTTGTAGATTTTTTGCTTCATTCCCTGAGAGAAGAATATGCTGTACCTCCAAGATATTTTCCAAACAAGATAATTTATGGAACAATTTATGGATTTTTTATTTTTTTACTTGTCAGGAAACAAAACCCTTTTATGAAATCCTTACTCTTTTCTCTGACAGTTGATGTTGTATTACAAACTCGCTATTTCCTGGAGGGATATCCATTTGATTTTGTTTTTTTATTTTTGATATTGCATTTTTTAATACTGTTTCCTATTTCCTGGATTTTCTTTAAATTTATAAAGTGAAACTCACACACTCTTGAGAGGAGCAGTTTTAAATAATAAAATTGCCTCTAGTCAAACACCAAATGCCTTTCACTCCAATATGTTCCATATAATCCCCGCAATTGACCTGAAAAATAAAAAATGCGTTTCCCTTATCCAGGGCATTCCTGGCACAGAGAGGATATCATTAGACGATCCTGTAGCTGCTGCCATGCGCTGGGTACATGACGGCGCAAAAATAATTCACCTGATCGACCTTGACGGCGCCATAGACGGGCAGCGTTCAAACAGTTCCATAATAGAATCTATTGTGAAAAGATCAGGTGTTGAAACGCAGGTTGGGGGAGGAATAAGGTCTCTAAAGGATGCTCAGGATCTCCTTATCATGGGCGCGGACAGGATAATTCTGGGCACTGCTGCGATAAAGGAACCTTCCATAGTGCAAGAACTTTCAGAGGAATTTGGCGCACAGAGAATTATAGTTGCTCTTGATTCAAAAAACGGAAAGGTCACCACACATGGCTGGGCGAAGGAATCTGCATTTACAGCAGTTGAATTAGGAAAGAAGTTCGAAGAACTCGGAGCTGGAAGCATTCTTTTCACGGATATCAATACCGAAGGACTGCTAAAAGGTGTAAATCCGGCACCCACAGAGGAGCTTGTGGATGCCCTGGGAATACCTGTTATAGCTTCAGGAGGAATCACTACGCTTTCGGATATAGAAATTATCAAGAAAACGGGGGCAAAAGGCATTGTTATCGGGGCTGCTCTTTATGTCGGGAATTTTACTCTGCCTGAAGCGCTTGGATTTGAGGACAGCAAGTAAAGATAATCTATTATTTCACCCTTGAAACACCCTGCTTTACTTTGAGAATTAAAGTATCTGGAACAAGATCCATCAATCCAGGGGAACCACGCACAGCCTCTATGAACGCCTGTGATGCCTTTTCATAACTTTTATTTTCATAATACACAAGCCCTATACCGAAATAAGCTTCAGGAAGATTTGGGTCAAGACTCAATGCCTCATTGAACTCTTTTAATGCCTCCTCATGTCTCTCAGACTCATAATAGATATTTGCAAGATTCAGATGGGCAGGAACATATTTTGGGTCAATCTCAAGCGCCGCAATAAACTCTTTTATCGCTTCAATATCTCTCTTTTCAATTGCATGGATATTTCCAAGATTACAACGTGCCTCCAGATAATCCGGATTCATCCTGATAGCTTCCCTCAATTCAATTTCAGCCTCATCAGGCATTTCCATTTTATCATAGGTTACGCCCAGGTTATTATGGACTTCAACATAATCCCCAGACAGATACAAAGCAGCCTGGAGTTCTTTTATCGCTTCATCGAACTGTCCTAACTTCTCGTAAGCCAGGCCAAGATTATTATGTATATTGTGGTTCAGGCCGATGCCGGATGCTAGCTGGAAATCCGAGTAATATTGGGTTAAATATTCGGCAGTCTCGGTATCCAGGCCTGAAAGATCCTGGTTTTTTCTTAATTTCCAGTGATTTTCTTTTACTTCATAAAGGTTAACATTTACTTCTTTTATAGAGTCGATGCTAAAATCCACAAAGATCTTCGATTCGGGCGAAAAGCTGTCAATCACAAGAAAAACATGCTCACCTGAACTTGCGGCTCTCACTTGCGGGACAAGACATTTCAACATGACATATCCAAGCTGTGTTATGGCTGCGCATGAAGCCAGGAATTCCTGTTCTTTTAATTTTTCTTCCATAGGCATCTGTGCTCTTGCGATCAAATAGAAAATATCTTCATTCTTCAGGTTCAATCCATTGATGAGCAGTCTTATCACGCGCACAGGCGCTTCTGGTCGGTAAATGCCTTTGTCCTCAAGACGGAACATAAGGTCTTTAAGGGATTTTATCAATCCGACCGTGTCTTTTTCTATTATTGCAAGGTTTACTCTTTGTTTGATACTGGTAAAATCTATATCTTTAAATAATTTATTAAGTTCTGCGCTTATGTCCTGTTTGAATTTCTCATTATAGCCAAGTTGAGCAAGGCAATTATTTATCGGATCGTTATTTTGATTCATGATTCTTGTTTTTTGGGTTATGATAAGATACAAAGTATTTAATTTTATAACATCAATTAAGAATATATTTTAATAGATTACAGGAAGATTAACATGGAACAAGACCAATGGCTCTATCATAATACTTTGAAATGGAAAGGGGAAAAAAAAGCAGACCTTGAATTCCTGGAAAGCAAACAGGAAATCGAGGTTGCAACGCCTCCTGAATTTGGCGGTCACGAGAATATAATAAGCCCTGAAGACCTTTACGTTTCCTCTGCAAACGTTTGCTATATGACGACGCTTCTTGGTACATTGAAGAACATGGGAGTTGAATTGATATCATACGAATCAAAAGCCGAAGGGATACTTGAGACTGTTGATAAATTGAAAAGATTCACAAAGATAATCATACGACCAAAGATCAAGGCAAAAGAAACTGAGGAAAAAATAATGATGATACTTAAACATGCTGAAAAACGATGCCTTGTGGCGAATTCCATGAAGACACAGGTTATTATTGAACCTGAGATTGAAGCTGCATGAATCTGGATATAAAAATAATATAATATTAATATACTATGACTGATCTTTTGATCGATGATGCTGCCATCGAAATAATAAAAAATGAACTGCAAAAAGAGGATGCCTTTGCCATGCGTATTTTTATAGGCGGCGGCGGGTGCTGCAAGCATTTTGAGATGATCCCTGTGAAAAAAGCGCTTACAGGCGATGTTACTTTCATTCGAGGCGGTTTGAGTATTTATGTGGAAAAAGAATTGGCCGAAAATACATCAACGATCGAGATAAAGAATGATAAACACAAAGGATTATTAATTGAATTAACTTAATAGCGTCAGGATAGATTTCTATGATCGGTATTTCAAAACTTTACTGCGGAACGGTTGAACCCTCAGACGCCCTCAGGTACGGGCGTGATTCAAGCAAACTCCCTTCACATTTATTGCAATTTTCAAAAGACAAAAAACCGGTCGTGGTCTGGAATATGGGCAGGCGCTGCAACCTCAAATGCGTTCATTGCTATGCCCAGTCAAAAGACATAGAATATAAGGATGAACTCACAACAGCGCAGGGTAAAGAACTCATAGACGACCTCGCACAATTTGGCGCTCCCGTGATCCTTTTCTCAGGCGGTGAACCAACAATGCGAAAAGATTTGCCTGAGCTTGCCATGTATGCAAGATCAAAAGGAATGCGAGCGGTCATTTCCACTAATGGCACGCTTATCGATAAAAAAATGGCAAAGGTCTTGAAGGATATCGGTTTGTCTTATGTCGGCGTATCACTTGACGGGATGAAGGAAACAAATGATACGTTCAGGGGCGTAAAAGGCGCATTCGATGCCGCATTGAACGGCATGCGCAACTGCCTTGCAGA
This sequence comes from Candidatus Methanoperedens sp., assembly GCA_041648475.1. GTDB lineage: Archaea > Halobacteriota > Methanosarcinia > Methanosarcinales > Methanoperedenaceae > Methanoperedens. The sequence goes on from JBAZOV010000005.1 coordinate 29,410, forward strand.
AGGGGTTAAGGTGGGATTACGTTTCACGATCAACAAGAAAAATGTTATGGATATTCCCGCTATCTTTGACCTCCTTGAAAAAGAGAAAATCCCACGCGTCTGTTTCTATCATCTTGTCTATTCTGGACGTGGCTCAAAAATGGTTGAAGATGAACTTTCGCATGAAGAAAGCAGGAAAACGCTTGATATCATAATGGACAGGACAAAAGCGCTGCATGAGAAAGGTTTCCCGATAGAGGTATTGACGGTTGATAACCATTGCGACGGCCCGTATGTCTATTTCCGCCTCCTAAAGGAAGATCCAAAGCGTGCGGCAGATGTATTTGAACTTCTCCAGATGAACCAGGGAAATTCAACAGGCATAGGCATAGGCTGTGTATCCTGGGACGGCTCCGTGCATGCTGACCAGTTCTGGAGGCATTATTCCTTCGGTAATGTTAAGGAACGCAAATTCAGCGAGATATGGACTGACACCACAAACGAACTCATGGCCGGACTCAAAAACAGGAAACCGCTTATCAAAGCAAATGCCGACAGGTGCGCCCATTGCAAATGGTTCGATATCTGCAACGGGAATTTCCGGGTAAGGGCTGAAGCTATATATGGAAATGTATGGGCTGATGACCCTGCATGCTACCTGACAAAGGAAGAGATCGGCTACGATGAGATCAACTAGATCTGGTAAATTAGCCGTTAATAGATGTTATCACAAGAAACGATGTCAACTCGTTCTTTGACAGGATTTATAGGATCGACAGGATACGATTTTTGTGTTTAATCCTGTAAATCCTGTTGATCCTGTCTTATAATGAATCTAAAACGTGTTCTTTAAATAGAACCTCATTCCAAAATGTTCGCACTGGCCGGCTTCGCAATCTTCATCGCTGCGATCTTCACAGTGCGAAAGTGTCAGGAGTCTTATCGCCATATCATGTTTTTTACAGTACGGTGAAACTATCATTTTTTTCCTCCTTTATTGTGAACGATCTTTACAGATTAATCGTTAACAATTAGTGAATGAATCCTATAGTATATAATATTATTGTATATTTATATAATTGTAACTATCATGATAATGATACAGCAAGACCGACTAAAAACGAGATGTATCACCAGCTTTTTCCAAATTTTTCACAGAAAACAAGCTGACCAAGCTTTTTTCTCTCAGGAATCCGCGGCCTACTGGCAGGATGCCCCATCGCTACTACAGCCATTAATTCAAATGAATCGGAAGCATCAAGAATGCTGGTTACGGTTTCATCATCCACATTTTCGTCTGTAAATCCACAGATGCTCCTTCGGGATTTTATGGCTTCTATCGTTTCCATGGTATTTAGCCATACATTAACAGATCAGGAGGCTTTGACTGCAGCATCGGGATAATGTTTTCAAGCGAAATCGGGAACACTGCGACCATATTTTCACCACACGAAGTGCATTTTCTTGATAATTGAAGCGGCGTGACACTTATCGTTTCATCATAAATGGATTCGGATATGAATGGGCTGACAGTATGTGTGGACTTTCCAATCTCGAATTCCCCGCCAGACAAAAAATCATAATAAGTGATATTTTCCGAAAAACCGCATTTACACCGCAACTCAATCGTATTTTTCAAGAATTTATTCTTCTTGTTTTGCTCTAACAATGAGATGATGGCATATTTCATTACTATTTAGATTCATTTTCTTGTATTAAATTCCTTCGTATCCAAAAGCGATTAAAAGTAAGATAAGTGCAGGTTGATGAACCAAATAAACAGTTAATGAATGTTTACCCAAAAATGTAAATATACTGGAATTTTTTCCCTTAAACCTTATGTTTACAGTTTTTTCAATGATATATCTCCCATAATAAACGCCAAGTAACATGACACCAAACCATGGTATCAGAGGAAAATAATCGAATGTAGAAAGGGTTTCTGGAATGAAACCAAGCCAGGATAGATATGAAAAGTTGAATGTTTGTTGCTGTAAATAAACGCCTGATAAAATAATCGATACGCCAGCAATCAGGTTTAGTTTATTATATTTAATAAAAAATGGAATTAAAAAAGAAGATACTGCAAAGAAATGTAGTATGCCGAAAAATATCGTATATTGGGGTACAAAAACAGAACTGAACAGCGTTATTAATGTTGCAAAAAAAAGAAGTTTTATCCCTCGTGTGAAATATTTTCGGGTTAATTTTTCCTTGTGTTTTTCATAACTTATATATGATGTAACCCCTGACATGAAAATAAAAATAGAGGCGATAGAAATGGGAAAGATATATCGGTATAAATAATTAGACGGTATCGGGATTAACCTGAAATAATCCAAAGTGACGGAATAGTTAAACAATACCATAAAAACAATATCTATACCTTTTATCAAATCAATCGCCTGGATTCGTTCCTGTTCGAGTAGAAGTTTTTCAACATTCATAGTCTGTGTCATGCGGCCTTGACTGTTGCAGCTACCTTGCCATGCCTGAATACCCTTATGACACCGCCGCTTTGCGATACAACTATTCCGATTGATTCTGTCGAATATGTCATGGCCGCAACAGAAGAATGACGCGTCCCAAGTCCCTTTTGTATTTTTACATTGCCAGTATCAATAGTGATATAACGCCCTGCTGCCTCAACTACTCCGTCACCTGAAATAACGAAAACGCCGTCTAATTGGGCAAATTCCTTGATATTATCGCATATCTCGGAGTTAGTTATCATTCTTTCCTCTTTGACATAACCTTTGAACGGATTGAATACAAGTTGTTTTGATTTTGCAAGGACATTAGCTGAATCGCCAACAAGGAAAGCTGTACCTATGGAACGCCCTTCTCTTCCTTCAGTGCTTATTTCAATAGCGATTTTAATGACAAGCTCAAATACCTGTTCGCTAACTCCTGTTCCTTTTAACAGTTCTTTGATCTCAGATTCTTTCTTATCGTTATTTTCAGGGGAGGCAGACTTTGTTCCCATGGTCAGGTCGCTGCCTAATACTTCGTCCAGTTGTGCAGCAAGGTTTTTATAATAACTTATCTGGCTTCTGATGATGCTTATTTCACTGAAATCATCCGATATTTCGCACGCATCCATGAATTTTTTTATAGCTTTGCGATAAAGCTCTCTTGCCTGCCTGGAATCTCCTCTATCCTGTGCGTTTTGCGCTTTTTTTACGATATTTTGTCCATCGTCCAAGAGAAGGTTTTTACCCAATTATAATCACTTCAGTGTCCATTCGATAATTTCAAATTGATAGGCTTTACAATAATATAAGGATAAAGGTGATAAACATAAAATAGAGTTTGGATTGACCTGGAGTTAAAGTGCAAGTTTAAATTCTATACAAAAGATTTATTTTCCATCTTTCAACCACTCCACAAACTTGACCAGCGCCCTGTACCTGTGTGAGATCCTGTTCTTCTCTTCATCTCTCATCTCGCCAAACGTCAGCCCATCCACCTCAAATATCGGGTCATATCCAAAACCCAGGTTCCCGCGAATACTTTTAGCGATCTTTCCTTTAACTTCCCCCGAAAAAACCATCGCTTCCTCACCGGGACGGCAATGCCCGATAACGCATTTCAGGGTTGCGCTCCTATTCGATTCTCCTTCTATGAGTTTAAGTATCCTCTCATTTCCCAGGGTTTTGGCGACATAAGCAGAATACGGGCCTGGAAAACCTGAAAGCTCCTCAATGAAAATGCCGGAATCATCCACCATGACTTCGCAATTAAGTTTATTCGCTGCCCACTTCGCGCCAAAACTTGCTATCGCAGCAAGACCATCTTCCTGTAATTCAGGATAGCCACAATTGTTTTGCACTATTTCAATGCCCAGGGGCGCAAGGATGCCCGTTGCTTCAATGACCTTATGGGGATTGCCGGTCACAAAAATTATTTTCCTTGGAATACCCATTTATTTCACCAATCTCTTCCCGTATGCACGTGCTAATTTATTTTTATTCTTGCTCGCAATTGATCTTTTAATATATTCCCGATATTTCGGGTTATATTTCATAAGGATCAACATTATCGGATAGCGCAGGAATATTATGAAGGATATTATCCCGACCATAAAACCCACTGCAAGTATTAATTTCGATAATAATGGCAGGCTGTTAATATCGATCATAAGAGATTATTTGGCCTTATCCAGACCGAATTCCTTATGCAGCACGGAAACTGCTTTCTTTGCACCTTCTTCACTCACTGCGAATGAAATATTATGCTGAGAAGAACCCTGGCTTATCATAATAACATTCACCTGGGCTTTTCCAAGCGCTCCGAATACCTTGCCTGCGACTCCGGGCGTATTTGCCATGCCTGCACCAACAACCGCAACTACCGCAATGTTCCTGTCAGGTGTCACTTCTTTTATTGTCCCATTCTTGAATTCAGTTTTTATCGCCTTCACAGCCGTATCGAGGTGGGCTTCATCCACCACAAGTGAAATGTTTGCTTCTGATGATCCCTGGCTTATCATTACAATATTGACGCCTGCATTTGCAAGGGTGGTGAAAACACGAGCTGCAACACCAATTGTTCCTACCATTCCTGCGCCGGAAATATTAATGAGCGCCACTTTTTTAATGACTGTTACAGCTTTTACAACATCCTTGCTCAGCTTCTGGTCTTTTACAACAAGTGTGCCAGCAACCTCAGGATGGAATGTATTCTTTACGCGCACAGGTATACCGTGCCTGATCGCAGGCTCAATTGCGCGTGGGTGGAGCACTTTAGCCCCAAAATATGAAAGTTCCATTGCTTCGATATATGATATCACCGGTATGGGCTGTGCTTCAGGTACGATATTCGGGTCAGTGGTCATTATCCCGTCTACTTCTTTCCAGAGCCATATCTCATTGGCTTTTATCGCTGCTCCCACTATCGATGCCGTGAAATCAGAGCCGCCCCGGCCAAGGGTTGTGATAATGCCCGCTTCGTTCTCGGCTATGAAACCGCATATCACGGGGATACTATCCTTAAGAAGCGGTTCGATCCTTTCTTTTACCAGGGAATATGTTTCCTCAAGAGGTTTGGCATTGCCGTATTCATCAGTGGTTACAATTCCCGCTTCGCCTCCGGTGAAGGAGCATGAATCTACCCCCAGAGAATTAAATGACCCGGAAATGATGGGCGCAGCCAGTCTTTCGCCATATGAGGAAATATAATCGATAGATCTTGCAGTAAGTTCACCAAGGTAGCAAATCCCGATCAGCGCTTTTTCCAGTTCCTCTATGCGCTGGTCAATGTCCTTTGTCACTTTTTCAATTATCGAAGGAATGTTGATAGCATCAGAGGCTGCTTTATGGTGCTGTTTTGTAAGATCAATGATGAAATCCTTAACTCCTGATGTTTTTCCTGTCTCTGAGGCATCCCTGGCGTTTTTAAGAAGAGCATCAGTGACGCCGCTGAGAGCTGAAGTAACAAGAACGACTTCATTTCCTTGATCTCGGTATTTTTTAGCCAGTTCTGCGACATGTTTCATACGGATGCCGTCGCCAACAGAAGTGCCTCCGAATTTCATCACGAATCTCATACTGGGCTTTTGAATCGTTTTAAGTTCTATTAAAGATTTTGTATCATGAAATCAGGTATCTTTTCCTGAAATCAGGCAAAATCTTATCAAAATATTTGACAACAACGCATGAATCAGTACATTTCCCGCATCGTGTACATTCTTTTTTTATCTTTAGATGCGGCTCAAGAACAATAGCATTTACAGGACAGACTCTCAAACATATGCCGCAATTTGTGCATTTTTTCACTCTTATTAGCTGCTTTGCGGTTTCTTCAAAAATAGCAAGCGCCTCATCATTTCCCGGCGCATTGACAGATATGTGGCCCGAAGAGAATATTTTGACGTTTGCACCTCTTCTCTGGATCAAGAGAACACCGAGGTCTTCTGAAAACACATTCTCACCCAGGATATTTGCGATATCCTGCACTTCTGGAGGCAGGAGCCCTGTGATCTTGCCCTCCATTGTATATCCGCCGGTCTTGCATGGCGAAATCCCGCCTGTTACTGTTATACTGAACTCTTCTTTTTTGGGCTCAAATTTCGTATTGACTTTGAGTTCCTCAGAAAGCCGAAGCATCTTTGGCGGGAGGTTTTTCCAGCGCCAGAATCCATGCCTGATGAACGCTTCATCAAGCCCGTTATCTTTTGCCCACTTCAAAAGATATTCGTTCCAGCGCGTAAAAAGTTCAGGATGAAGCTCGCCAAACCTTTGATATTCTGCGCCAAGTTCAGCCGGGCATAACCAGCACCCCACGCGCTCAAAACCCATATCGTAAAGGGGATTATAATCAAGTTTCCTGTAGTAAATGTAAAGCCATATCTCGATAGCACGCCAGTTGCGGATCGGAAATAAGCTCACCTGCCCTAGAATAAAGGGATTTTCCTCCTTCGGGGCGATCCTGGAACGCGTGAACGATTCGTATTTGCGTTTCCCGTCAATGGTAAGGCACTTTCTTCCACCGCGCGTGCATTCCTCAATGACAGAATTGATGGGCGCAAGCTTGCAGACCTTGCAGCACCACCTGAAATCCTTGGCCGGAGGCCCGAAACTGGGAAGATTTTCCCAGAAAGCCTCATTTACTTTTACTTCAATGAGATCGATATTGTTTTTCTTGCAGAAACCTCGTGCAAATTCAACTGTCTCCGGGAATTCAATGCCGGTGTTGGCAAAAAAAACTTTTATTGGCTTTTTTATGGCGCTTCGGGTCAGGTCAAGCGTGGTAAGGCTGTCTTTTCCCCCCGAAAAAGAAACATATACGGGGGTTTCGGCAAACTCCTTCTGGTTGGCTATTCCTTTTATCGTATTTACTGCATCCTTGACAAGTCTCTTCATGTGAGGCGCATTTGCGCGGATAACATCATGCATCGATGGTTTACCTGGCAGGAAAACGTAATTTTCTGAACCGATCTTTTTTATCTTTAACGACCGCCCCGGGGTTTTAAGCTGCGCGCTGTCCCTGTAAGCTATCCCGAAGCCGCTCAGGTTCTTGCTGGTCACAAGCACGGTATCCCCCGCCCTTATATCATCTGAACATTCAATTATGTCAGGTCCATCTATGTTTTTACCGCTCAGGTGCCGTCCGCCCGATGAGATCTTTACAAATTTCCCGTCAATATCAGAATCAATAAGCGCACAGGCTCCTTCAACCATCATGTCAAGCTTGAAAGAAAGAAGTGACATATCGAATCTTAATATCCCGAAATGCAACCCGTTCACGATAATTTCATCAGTCTTGTCTTCACCGGGGATCTTATTCAGGAGAATAAGCTTTTCCGAAAGAGAAGCTCCTGGAAATTCCTTTGAAATAATGTCCTCGATAATGCTTTTTTCATGCGGTGAGGCAAAACGGACATCTCCTGGCGGGGAGAGAATGGTGCGTGTGCCTTTTTCTTTGCAGATGCCGCATTGCTCATCCAGTAAGGGAATGTTGCATTTAGTGCACCAGAAAAGGAGACTTTCATCGAGATCGAAGGAGATATTTGAAGGCATTTTATTTGTCGTCATCTTTTTTTCCTATGATGCGCTTTATCATTTTATCAAAATCTGATTCGAATAACCGATCTTGCACTATGCGGTACTTCTCAAATTCACTTTCAGCGAATGCTTTTGCTATCTCTTGTGCTACTTTACCGGGATTATCTAATAGTTCGCGATTATTGAATTGTAAAAAGACATTCAGCTTTTTCGACCAATCTTCCATTGTCATTGGAATATTTTGTTCTGCCTGGTCTTCTGCATAATCAAGGTACATTGTAGTAATACGGTTTAATGCTTTTATCTCTTTTTCTGAGAGATAATTCTTGGCAATAGATACATCTGGTTTTATGATTTTTCCATGAGGCGCATTTTTCCAGGTAGTTAAACCCATGTGTTCTTTATTACTGTTTGCCCGCTCCATTATCAGTTCAGCGGCAGTGTTCCCATGAGTGGCAAAATGTAATTTATTCTGTACTGTCGCGAAGAATGTTTTTGTAATTTCACTTTCAACATTATAATCAACAGCAGTTGCATATATGTCAGTTATTTTCTGATAAAACCGACGCTCACTTGCACGGATTTCCCGAATATCAGCGAGCAAATTGTCGAAATATTCCTTATTGAAAAAAGAACCGTTTTTTAAACGTTCCTTATCAAGCACATAACCACGAATAGCAAAATCTCGCAAAATATAAATTGCCCATTGACGGAATTGGGTTGCACGTTCTGAATTGACCCGAAATCCAACGGCAATAATGGCATCGAGATTGTAGAATTTAGTAGTATATTCTTTTCCATCCTCGGCAGCATGTCGGAAATCCCGACATACTGAAATCTCTTTTAATTCGCCGGTTTCGAAAATGTTTTGTAAATGTTCTGTTATAGTACTTCGACCTTTTTCAAACAAAACACTCATCAGCTTTTGAGTAAGCCATACCGTTTCATCTTCAATGCGAACTTCTATCGTATTTTTGTTTTGTTGTTTTGTGAAAATCAGAAATTCCACAGTGCTATTTCGTATTTGTAGTTTCTTGTTTTCCATATTATATAACCGATATTTGCCTCGATCCTTCCGCTTGAACTGTTCGGAATTTCCGAACAATTTCATGATTAATATATTGACCGATGGCGAATGGTTAATTACCTAATCACTGCGCCCTTATCCGCTGATCCTACCTGTTTCTGGTATCTCGCAAGATATCCTTTCGTAACTTTTGGCAGAGGTGCTTTCCATGCTTTTTGACGCGTTTCAAATTCCTCTTTCGAAATCTTAAGGTTAAGGATGCGACCTGGAATATCTATTTCGATCATATCTCCCTCACGAACAAGGGCAATTGGCCCTCCAACAGCCGCTTCAGGCGACACATGACCTATGCAAGGCCCTCGTGTCCCGCCTGAAAACCTCCCGTCAGTGATGAGTGCGACTGAATCAATTAGTCCCATACCAGCTATTGCCGCAGTTGGTGAGAGCATCTCGCGCATTCCAGGACCGCCTTTTGGCCCCTCGTATCTGATAACAAGGCAATCGCCGGGTTTTATTTTCTTTTCCATTATGGCAGCCATCGCAAGCTCTTCGCTGTCAAAAACGCGCGCCGGACCTGAATGTTTTAACATGTTCTTGCTCACTGCCGTCTGTTTTACCACGGAGCCATCAGGAGCCAGGTTTCCACGAAGCACAGCTATTCCTCCCTCGGCATGTACCGGGGAATCTAGCGTTGCTATAATCTCTTTATTTGCGCGTGGATTTATTATGATATATTCATCAAGGTTTTGGACAAGAGTTTTTCCTGTGACCGTTAGCGTATCCGGATATAACTTGTCCATGAGGCGTTTCTGTATCGCGGGAACTCCGCCTGCCCTTTCAAAATCAATAAGGAACCTGTCTCCTCCTGGCCTTAAGTTTATGAGGTGCGGCGTTTCCCTGCTGACCTCATCAAATCTTGAAAGTGACAGTGAAAGGCCATATTCCAGCGCTATTGCCGGCAAATGCAACGCTGTATTGGAGCTTCCTCCGATAGCCATATCAATGCGTATTGCATTGTCAAGTGATTCCTGTGTAACGATTTTTCGCGCAGTAATTCCTTTTTCAATAAGTTCAAGTATCTTCATACCCGAATGTTTTGCGATCCTGATTTTTTTTGCATCTACTGCATGCGCTGTTCCGCATCCGGGAAGGCTTAACCCAAGAGCTTCTGTCACGCATGCCATGGTATTTGCTGTGAATAATCCTGCGCATGACCCTGCGCCGCCGCATGAACAATCTTCCAGGTTCTTGAGATCCTGGTCTGTGATCTTATTGTTCCTGCGCGCGCCGACTGCTTCAAATAACGATATTACATCCCTTTGTTCATCTCCGACGATCCCTGGCATCATGGGTCCGCCAGTTACGACAATTGTGGGGATGTCCAGCCTTCCCGCAGCCATGAGGTGCCCTGGAACGATCTTGTCGCATGTGGGTATCATGACCATTCCGTCAAACTGGTGCGCTTCCACCATGAGTTCAATGCTGTCAGCGATTATTTCTCTGCTGGGAAGAGAATTCTTCATGCCGTTATGTCCCATGGCAATGCCATCGCATACTCCTATAGTGTTAAATTCGAAAGGGACACCCCCTGCCATGCGTATACCGGCTTTTACAGCCTCTGCCAGCTTACCAAGATGGATATGGCCGGGTATTATTTCATTCCAGGAATTCACCACTCCGATAAAAGGAAGTGACATTTCTTCATCTGTCAGCCCTACCGCTTTCAAAAGAGACCTGTGCGGGGCTCGCTCAAGTCCTTTCTTTATGTTATCGCTTCTCATGATATTACGTTATACATTACTTTAAGTATTATATTTTCTGCTTTTTTATTACCTTCCGCAACTGCCACAATCTCCTCCACAGTGGCCAGGTACATGATCTTCTTCGCAAGAGTCTGGATTTTTCTCTTTGCCGAGTTCTTTTTTCTTTTCAGTGATTATGTTGTCGATGTTATTCCACTGCAAAGTACCTGGTTTGCAGCGTTCCTTTATCTTTTCAATTTCTGCGATTTCTTCTTCGAGTTCTTTTATTGACATTATTTAATCTCCATTTTTTGAGACGTACGAAAAAGCATGTAATAAGGATTTATTTCTTAACCCTTATAAATACCCCCAACAACTTCCCGTATCCTGTCAGCCGTCTTTGGTCCCACAAGTTCAACAGCCATTAATTCCTCTTTAGATGCAGTCATTATGCGCTCCACGCTGCCAAAATGGCGAAGGAGATTCTTTGACACGACAGGCCCGATCTCAGAGATCGCAGATACCACATATTCTTGCTGTTGCGGAAGTGTTGAGGCTGTCTTTGACCCATGCAGGTTTATTTCCTTTTTCGAATCCGTCTGTTCCCTTTTTGCTATCACACTTATCAATGCTGCGGTATCTTCTTCATCCTTCGTGAACAACACCGGAACCCCAAAATCAATGGCGATAGTGGACAGTGCGCCGCGGATCGAGTTAGGATGGATCTGGCGCTTTGTATAGAGCCCTTCTCCTTCAATAATAAGAAGAGGACGACTGTATGCGCGCACAAGATCTGATATCTGGCCGAAGAGATCTCCTCCGTCAAGAAAAGTGCCCAGGAAATCATCCGCAGTTTTCCGTTCAATCCCAACGCGATCACTCACTACATAATCTCCCACAGCCAGCGTTCTTAAAATGATCTCAACTCCAAGCTTTTCAAGGGTATGCGCAACATGGGAACGGATCTCTCTGTGGTCAACATAAACACTTACATCTGGCGCTTTAGCCTCTGGATTTGATGCATGCGCATCAGGGAAATCCATTAATTTTGTCTGGCCATTTAACTCAGGATCATCTGGTGTTTCTTTTTCGATATCCAGATCAATGTTTTTCATAGTCCTGACCATCCGTTGCTCTTTCCTGTTGCTGCTCCAGAAGTATGCTTCATCCTTTGATCCTTTCGCCATCAGGATCACAACTCTCCCCTCATGCTTCCTGCCAGTACGTCCTTTTCGCTGGATGCTTCTTATTTCCGAAGGGATGGGTTCAAAAAAAACAACAAGATCAGTTGCAGGAATATCCAGCCCTTCTTCAGCTACCGAAGTAGCCACAAGCGTGTTAAATTCGCCGTCTTTGAATTTCTGTATGATCTCCACCTGCTGTTTCTGGGTAAGACCTTTGTCCATATAATTACTTGCCTGTCCCACGAACTTAACAGGTTTTATGCCAGGGACTTCTTTGAGGGAATTTGTTACAAGCTCAGCTGTATCCCTGTAATTCGTAAAGACGATGACGCGTGATTCTGGAGCGTCATGTATCTGCTTTTCAACGAGTATTTTCACTTCATTTAATTTGGGATTATTCCCGTCGCAACCGCTAAGATGATGCACAGCCTGGCGCATGCTCAGGTCTTCCATGAGCCTCTTTGCGGCTTTGCTCCCGCCTTTTGAGCGAGCTTCATTATCAAGCCTCTCAAAATATTTGGATAAGGCTGATGAGCCCTGAGTATCTGAGATCTCGATAGCATGGCTGACCTTGAAAATCTCAGCAAGAAGGGAAATTCCCTGGTAGATCTTCTGGTCAGGGAATGATCTAAGCTTGGTCTGCAATTGCGCCTGGAGATCAAGCATTTCCCTTTTTGAAAAATGTTTCTGGAACTCTGAAATAATACCAAGTTCACGCAATTTATCAAGCCTGTTGGTGAGAACTTTTTCCATTAATTGCTTCAAGCCTTTGATCTCAACAGGCACGGTGACGTATTTCCACTCTATGTCTTTATCGAAAATATAGGGTTTAACATCAGGATCAGAGTCCGTTCTCATTTCGACCGATTTCAGGTGAAGATTTGCACAAACCTCCTGTATCTTTTCTGTATTACTTCCAGGGCTTGCTGTTATTCCCAGGACAAGCGGTTGTGGGTTCTGACTTCCATACTTTTGCGCAATATAGACATATGAATAATTTCCAGTTCCCCTGTGCGCTTCATCAAAAATGATGCATGAAACCTGTTCAAGGTTTATTTTCTTGGCAAGGAGATCGTTCTCTATGACCTGGGGCGTTGAAATTACAAGCTGGGCTTTTTCCCACATGTTTTTCCGCTTTCCCGGAGGAGTATTCCCTGTGAATAATATGATATTTTCAGGAGGGATATTCAAGACATTTTTAAAAAAAGCAAAATGCTGCTCCACAAGTGGTTTTGTGGGAGAAAGAAGGAGAACTTTGCCTTTCGAAAGGCGTGACACCATTACAAGCAGTGCTACTATAGTTTTCCCAAGACCTGTGGGAAGCACGATCAGTGTTGATCTCTTGATCGCTTCCCCGGCAAGGGCGAGCTGGTATAATCTTTGCTCGACTGTGTCAGTTTTTATAAGGGTATGTTTTATGTATTGGACATCATTCATTCTTAAGAACTAATCCATTGTTTCGCCCGTGTCTTTCTGGCGAAGCTCGGAGAGTTGAAATGCAACCTGTTTTAATTTATGGGTTTCCATATCGGTAGCAGTGTCACCTTTCTTTATTGCTTTTATTCTTTCAAGAGGCAAACCTGAGTATTGAGCTACTTGTTCATAGGTAAGTTTGTGCATGTGCAATAATTCAATAAGATAGCGTTTAGTTGCTGGAAGGCCCATATTTATCACCGTTAATAGTATGGTTTAATACATAAGCTGGTATATCAAGGTTCTTATAGGTGATAACAATGGCAGAAAATGATAGTGACGTGATCCAAACTATTGAAACCGAGGTCGGTGGAGTTAAAAAGACATTAAAGAAATTCAAAAGGAAATGCAATGTTGTACGCGTGGCGCAAGCTAAAGGATGGAGAAATGTGGTCGTCCTGGATCCTAAAGAAGGTAAGAAATATTTCTTCGGCAAAGTTGCAAATGCACCGCCAGAGCTTAGTCCTGATGAGGAATTATTTATCGGTTTTGAAGACGTGCCTTATGAATTGCCCGGGATCAAACATAAAATAACCCTCATGACTCTTGATGGATTCCAGCTTGATTGGACTATGATTTAAGGTTCTACGACAATAGTTCCTGTCAGGCTTTTTTCTTCTTTTAGATAGAAACTGAATGTGCCTGTTTTTTTGAAGGTGTAATTCATTCTTTTGGCATTATTCAGGGGTTGATCCACAAAAAGACCTTCGGAACTTACCAGGGTAATTAAGTATGTTCCATCATTTGTCCATACTATTTCATCACCGGGTTTAATCGGGACTGTTTTTGGGGTAAAACCTCTCTTTAATTCAAGTTTTACTGATAACTGTTTGCCCGAAGCGGTGACTTCTGGAGTTGGGATGCTTGTGGGCGTCAGGACTGGAGTTTGTGGAACGATCGGTGTAGGTACTGGCGTTGGGGTTGTAACAACCGGTTCATTCTGCGCCGGATTTATGAAAAATACCCATGCAATTGCACCCAAAACAAGTATTGCAAGAATGACAGGAATAAGTGAATTGATACCTCCAGAGGACGGGGCTGGTTTTGAGGGGGTAACGGTTTGAACCTTTGTTTTAATGTCGGTTTTAATCTCTGTTTTTACCTCTTCTTTCCTCGGTTTGCCTGCTTCCGCCATTACCGGCTTTGCAGCTATATCACCTGCACCGGTCAGGTCTTTGCTCCATTTGCATTTCGGGCAAGTTGCAGCTATCGGATAATCTATACTTCCAGAACCTATTTTTTTCTGGATCGTCTTTGTTAATAGAGTTTCGCCGCATTTAGGGCATTTATCTTCCATTTCGACACCATAGTAAGAACCATCATTTACAGTATATAAATATGTCGACCGATTTTTCAATAAATAGACCCATTTTAAACCTTGATCAGAAGTTTGTACCAAACCATTAAATATAGTCGTGTATTATTAGGCCTACTGCGCTCCGATAGTGTAGTAGGCCAATCATTCTGGCCTTTCAAGTTTTTGCGCCATCCGGCGCTGAAATAAAGATAGCCAGTGACTCGGGTTCAAATCCCGATCGGAGCACATACAATTTTATTATTCCAGAAGATTTTAAAAAGTTCTGATTTTTCTGCAAAAACTATTAATCTTCATCCACTATTAAACCATCCCCATGAAGAAAGTAGTACTTGCTTATTCGGGCGGGCTTGACACATCCGTGTGTATCCCTCTCTTAAAAGAACATTATGGTTGCGATTATGCGATTACAGTAACGGTAGATGTTGGACAGCCGGAAAAAGAAATAGAGCAGGCTGAGAAAAAGGCTGAAAAAATAAGCCAGAAACATTATACCATCGATGCAAAAGATGAATTCGTGAAAGATTATATTTTTCCCCTCATCAAAGCCAATGGCAGCTATGAAGGATATGTGCTTGGCACATCGATCGCACGCCCATTGATCGCGAAAAAGGTCGTAGAGATCGCTAAAAAAGAAAAAGCACATGCTCTTGCACATGGATGCACGGGTAAAGGCAACGACCAGTTAAGATTTGAAGTTGTTTTCAGGAGCACTTCCCTTGATGTTCTTGCTCCCATGAGGGATATGAACCTCACGCGGGAATGGGAAATGGAATATGCGAAAAAACACGGGATACCAGTTGCTGCAACAAAGTCAAAACCATGGAGCGTGGATGAGAATATCTGGAGCCGAAGTATCGAAGGCGGACGGCTTGAAGAACCTGATTTCATACCGCCTGAAGAGATATTCGAATGGACGGTCTCGGCTGAAAAAGCGCCTGATGCTGCCCAGGTAATAAATATTGGATTTGAGAACGGGGTACCGATTTCATTGAATGGTGAAAAGATGGCTGGAGTATCATTGATCCAGGAGCTTAACAAGATCGGCGGAGCACATGGCGTCGGGCGCACTGATATGATAGAGGACAGAGTGCTTGGTTTAAAAGCGCGGGAGAACTACGAACATCCGGCAGCGACTATTTTATTGATGGCGCATAAAGACCTTGAAAAACTTGTATTGACAAGGGATGAATTGCGTTTCAAGTCTATCGTTGATGATACCTGGAGCGAGCTTGCTTATAAAGGTCTTGTGGATGAGCCACTTTATGCGGATTTGAATGCTTTTATTAATAAGACCCAGGAAAGAGTGACCGGGAATGTCAAGATGAAGCTTTTCAAAGGAAATGCGAAGATCATCGCAAGGAATTCGCCTTATGGGTTGTATTCATCCGACCTCTCCTCATTTGATAGCAAAACCATAGACCAGAAGGATGCAGAAGGTTTCTGTAAATATCACGGCTTCCAGGCGCGGATGTTCAATAAAATGGAAATTTAGACCGGATAAACAGGATTAACGATCATGACCACAGTAATTATCGGCTGCGGCCTTGCCGGGCTTGCCGCAGCATACAAACTTGCAGGAAAAGACAAGATAATCATCATCGAGAAAGAGCCTGAACTTGGAGGAATGGCATCAAGTTATAAGATCGATAATTATAACATCGAGCAATATTACCACCATATCTTTGCCAGCGATAAAGAACTTATTTCACTCATAGAAGAACTTGGTCTTATAGATCGGCTTGAATGGCTAAAAGGTACAACTGGATACTATTTTGATAAAAAAATATATCCGATGAATTCTCCGCTTGAAATATTAAGGGCGCTGCCGCTAATGGATGTAATCAGGTTGACATTACTTGTGCTAAAAGCCAAATCCATAAAAGACAGGACTCCTTTTGATGATATCACGGCAAAAGATTGGATAATCGATACGGCAGGAGAATCCGTTTATAATAATTTCTTTTTGCCGCTTCTCTCCAGCAAGTTCGGGGATAATAAAGAAAAAGTGTCAGCAGCATGGCTTCTCGGGCGTGTCCAGATCCGTTCCAACAGGGGAACAAAAGGTGAAAAATTAGGTTACATGCGCGGGGGATTCGCGGCGCTTATTGAAAAAATGGCGCGCAATGTCAGGAATAAGGGAGGGATCATAAGAAAAGGCAATGTATCCCGAATTGAGATTGCCGGAAATTCAATAAAAGGCGTCATCGTGGATGGTGAAAGGATCGAATGCGACAGGGTTATTTCAACGGTTGCGCCCCATGTCCTTTCAAAGATCATTGACACAAATCTTGCGGGGCTTGATATTGATCTTAATATCAGTTATCAGGGAACTGCATGCGCTCTTTTTGGTTTATCCGAAAAAGTCATGGATGATATTTACTGGCTCAACATTAAAGAAGATGTTCCTTTTGGCGCCGTCATTGAACATACCAATTTTATCCCTGTATCAGATTATGGGGAACACCTGATGTATGCGACCTCATATTTCCAGGATCCAAAAAGCATTCTCTGGAGCTTGCGGGATGAAGAAGTGATAGAATTATACTTGAAGGGGCTTGAAAAGCTGTTTCCGGGGATCCGGAAAAAGGTCAAATGGTGGCGCCTGCGAAGAGATCTGGATACAGCGCCGGTATATGAAACAGGATACGGTAAAAAAGTATTTCCTTTTAAGACTGGTATTAAAGGGTTTTATCTTGCAGGGATGTTCTCGCAGACCAATTATCCGGAAAGGAGCATGAACGGTTCGATCCTGGCGGGATTTCGATGTGCGGATGAAATAGTGCGCGGATAAAGAGAATGTATTTATGTTTATAAGTCTTTTAAAATAGTATTGTATCTTATCCAATCTTCAAATCGCTAAAAAATGATAATGCCCAGGTAAATATAGATTATCTAGCAGGAATAGGAATATTTCTCCTGTCTGTTTTTTTTGTTTTTCAGTTCATTAATAATATATTTATTCCATTCCAGTCAAGTTCTGACCAGGCTACACTGGCAGCTGATAGGGCATCCACGATTATAATAGAGCGATTACTTCATATGGATAAAGCTGTACAACTCAATGTTATAGAACAGGGAAAATTGTATACATTCAATAATACGAAATTAGATTATTCAAATACAATCGCCTATGATAACACCCGTACTGAGATAGGCCTGATCAGTCCTGAAACTTCTTTCAACTTGAACATGACCGTTTCATATACTACCAACCTATCCAATATCGTTAATCAAAGCGGTCCGCCACTTCCGGACAATACTGATATAGGGCAGACAAAGAGGCTGGTTCTGATCCTGAATTCTTCCACAGGTTTCAATGAAACAGCTCTCCTTTCCGTTAGGGTGTGGTAATCATGTTCAACGAAAAGGGTCAGATGCATACCCTGGAAGGAGTGGCTGCGGCTACAATAATGCTTCTTGTCATAGTATATGCAATAGATGCAACCTCCATGACACCGCTTACATCTTCAACAGCCAATGTCCACGTAGAAACTGAACTCCAGGTGCTGGGCCAGGATATTTTAGGGGTGCTTGATTATTCGCAAGCTGGATATAATTCAAATCTCAAGAATGATATACTGAAATGGCAAGGCAGTGAATACACCTGGAATGGAACAAAATATATGGAAAAGGGAAATGCTACAAACCCTCAGAATAATCTCACAAATAATCTGACGAATATCTTGAATTCCACCTTGGTCTCGGAAGGGATTGCCCATAATGTGGAAATTACTTTTATGGCAAATAATGGAACTTCATATTTCACCCAGAGAATGATCTATAATGGGAATCCTTCAGATAACGCTGTTATAGTATCAAGGAAGATCGTATTGCACGACAGTGATAATCCAAATACGAATAATATTCAATTAACAGATATCGATCCCTCAACCGACCTTTATAATATTGTAGATGTTAAACTTATTTTATGGAGGATGTGATGGGAATAATAAAAAATGATTCTGCCCAGTTTATGTTACTTGCGGGCTTTATTATTTCCATTGGTCTTGTATTAACCACGGTAATGCTCAATAATATCATATTTGAAAGCAATATGGCAGGAGAAGAGGGGGGAGGTCCCCTGAAATATGATGTTGTGAACCTTATGCAAATAAGCGGGGATGAAATGAAAAGCGCATACAGAAACGCAACCAATATCAATATCTTTTCAAATCAAATGAATAATTTCAATGGAAACCTGTCCTACATTTATGCCAGGCATGGGCAAGGAGTGAACGTAAGCTGGGATGTAAGTAATTGGGCAAATAATATTCCTGCACATTTTTCAGAGAATGGAACCGCGAATGGTGAAACAAATTGGACAGTAATTGAAAATGTCAGGAACTCGAATATATCGATTAATATTACTAGCATTAGCGGCACTTTTCAGATTGGATTGATAAATAGCTCTCAAAGCTGGATAAACCTGACAACTACTACAAATAATCCAATTAATTTCACAAACTCCACGACAATTGATCCATATTCAATTGTTTTCAGGTTTGGCAATACCACTTCTGGCAATTATACAATTACAGGAACTACGAATAACAACAAAGCATTCATCCGCTCACGAGATTACATACTGAACGCAACAATACTTTTCTCAACCAGCAAGATGCGTGCCAATATCACTTTTCCTGTCTGCGTCCCATGGTGATACTATGAATAAAAATAATTTAATAAATAATGAGGATGCTGTATCCATCTCACTAGGTTTTATTCTCATGTTTTCAATTACAGTATTGGTTTTTTCTGGAGTTATTCTTTCTTTTTATACTCTCTCGCAGCGCTCTTCGGAAACAGCAATGAGGACAAGTTTTGATATACTGGGAAGTGGATTTGCCATAAGGGTAACTTCTATGGATACTCTTGCAAACCTAACCATATCGAATGGCGGCACTGTGAACCAGCTGGAATACGATTTTTCAATTCCGGCATCTGTTGCAAATAAGGGTTATAGTATCAATATAACCCGGAAAAAGATATCAATAGACTCGGAAAATGATGCAAAAGCCTGGATACCTTTCAATTCTTCTTATGATATAACCGAAGAAATATACAGCAGTTCACAGGACTATACGCTTTACTACTATAACAATAATAAATCAATTAAAATAAAACAATCATGAGCATAAAATTTCTTTCATCTGAGGAAGCAGTATCTGAAGTAGTTGACTATGTACTACTCATTGGATTACTGGTGCTTTCCATAGGATTGATAGGGGTAGCAGGATATCCAATCGTGAAGAACGTCCAGGAGGCGAACCACATAGAAAATACCCGGCAGAGTTTTATCGTACTGGCAAATAATGTAAATAAAGTTGTTATGGGGCAGGCGCCATCACAAAATGTGGAGCTGAAAATGTATGGCGGGTCACTGAGTGTTACAGGAAATAGTTGGATCAATATTACAGCAAAAAATTCAACGAACCAGAATGTCATTCTGGTTGACAGGCAGATGCGAAGTATTGAAAGTGTGGTTGGGGAAACTATCTTCGCTTATGAAGGCACGGGGGTATGGGCAAAGTATCCAAACGGTAATACTATACTTGTTTCAAAACCGCTTATTTCCAACTATAGCAATATGATTGTCATTCCTGTTGTTTCAATAGGGGGCACCTCATCTATGGCGGGCAGCGGAATGAGCAGGGTTACGGCTAGAGGTATGCCCAGTGTTACTATTTATAAAAATATGAGCAACATCAATGTGACAATAAATAGCACATATTCAAGTGGATGGGAATCATATTTTAATGATATGATGGCAAAGAGTAATTGCATTTCGGACCCATGTACAATAGAATTTGACATGAAAAATATTGATATTTATATATTGAACATCCAGCTTGATGCCGAGGTAGAATGAAATTATTTCTTTCTGAGAGAGCAGCTTCAGAAGTCATAGGTCATGTCATTATCCTATCGATCACAATTCTTGGAATATCTATGTTAACCATATTCGGTGTGCCTGCAATTTACAGCCTTCAGGATTTGGCAAATGCTAAGAATGCAGAGCAGGCATTTACGGTACTTGACTCACGGGCAAGCAGGGTAACGCTAGGAGACTCACCACTTCAGATAACAAATATTAATCTTGGCGGAGGATCACTCACGGTTGAGCCAAATAGCACAGGGAATCCGAGTTATATTGTTATAAATAGCAGTTCTTTTAATATCATTTTACCTATGGGAAGGGTAAAATATGCCCTTGGAGAGAGGACAGTCGCATACGAAGGAGGCGGAGTCTGGGCGCAATATCCTGGCGGAGGCAGCGTTATGCTTTCTCCCCCTGAGATCCATTATAACGGAGTGACATTAACACTTCCTGTGATCAATATAAGCGGCAATGCATCTGTGGGAGGGAAAGGAACAGCGACTATATCAATCAAGAAAATTCGAACCACAATTCAGTATCCACATCCGAATTTTATGGCAAGGGCTAATCCTGTTAATGACAGTGCTGGAAAAGTTTTTGTGAATATTACGAGTGATTACTATCTTGCATGGGCTGATTATGCAAGAAGCCTAGGATATACTGAAGTAACTACGAATTCTACAACCCATGCTGCTAACATAGAACTTAGAATTGTGCCATCTACTCTGGGAGAAAGCACGTCCATAACGGATCCTATAACTTTCAGGGGGCTTGATGCTAGTGACACCACGCCGCTTGAGAATTTTAGTTTCAAATTAAAAAATGTTGATAGTAATTTTAACTGGCAGCTGAGTGCAACTTCAGGTACCAAAACTATGATAATCGAAATAAAAAAAGGCACTGACATAGGTGTAGGGTATAGAGATACTGGAAAAGGATATAGTGAGCCTGCAGAGGTATGGACTAAAACTGATGCCTTCTTCAAGGATGCTGATAATGATGTTATTGCCGATTTGTTAAATGAAACTTTAAATCTGACATATGTTACAAATGAAGTGGTGGGAACAGCCACTGGTACATGCATATATAAAATCAATAATAACGAAGAAAATAGTACTGGTGGTTTTTCTTGGGGGAGTGAATATCTAACAGGAGGAACTACAAAAAAAAGTCTCTTTGAAATCATACAGCATTACATATGGTTGATGTCTCAATCAACAGATGTGTCGTTTTATCAATGTTCTCCTGCAGGAAAACATGGCCCGAATGCAGCAGGATCTACTCTGCTCATCGACTACAACGCCACCGGCGCCCTCACCTACCTTCACATCACGGAGAACAGAGCTGATGTAGGAATAAGCTGAGAATCTTAAAGTTTGAAGGGTTTGAAAAAAAGGAAAATTGCCCCCCTGAAAAAAGGATAGGGGGGAAGGGGAAGATTTGATCTAATTGTAACTTGCATATCACCAATGTGCACATTATCAGTGATATGCATTATCGTGATGTTCAAACTCAAGGAAAGTTACAATCTCATTTTTCTTGTCTATAGAATAAAAAAGAACAAAAGAACCAACTTGGATTCTCCTTTTACCTTTTAATACATTTCGGAGAGGTTTACCCAATTCGGGATTTTTACTAATTTCGATTATTTTATATATCACCCTTTGATAAAGAGATTTATCCTTCTTTTTTAGTTTATCGAGCGTTTTTTCAAGAACAATATCAAGTTGGATTATATAAGCCATGATTAAAGAAATCTTTTTTCAAACTCTTCTGTGGTGTACCTTGAAAATTTACCTTCTTTCACTCTTTGTTCGGCTTCTTCAACTTTTTTTATAAACGCCTTGCGAATTCTTTTTTCCGGAATATAAAACTCGTCTCGAATTATATCCAGAACTTCTATCAGAATCTCCTTTCCTAATTCTTTTTTCAATTCTAATTTGAATTCAGTCAGATTTGTAACAGTTTCCATGAGAATAAATAGAATTTAATTATGGTTATAATTTTCGATTGAAACTAAAGATATTTTGCCGATAAAATGATATTATAGATTTCATGGTGTAAAATAAAGCTTTTATACACTTCTCAATGCAAGTATAAAAAAAGGAAAATTTCCCCCCATAAAAAAGAAAAGGGGTGAATTCTATAAGTAATTGTTGAGACATTTATGTTTAACCAGATAAAGGAGAAATTGACATAAAGAAGATTGAAAAGTCAATAGCTACAGATGACCTATGCCTGATTGGAAAAAAATAAAGCTGATATATGGCGAAAACACGCTTGATCATATTGCAAAGCATAAAGTAAGCTTATCAGAAGTCCATAACATTCTTGAAGGATATTTTATTCCATACAGGATTAACGTAAATGGAATATTGAGATATATGGTGTTAGGGGAATCTTATGGCAGGGTGATGATAGTGGTTTTAGAGCCCGCTACAACTAATGAAATGCGATTGATAACGGCTTTTGATGCATCAGATAGTAAGAAGAATTTATATAGAGAAAAGACCAAAACATGATTAATATGAGAAAATACACTGCAAAAGATGAAGAAGAGCTTTTGAAACAAATTGAAAGTGATACCGGATTAGATTCAGAGTTGGAACAGCAGGAACTTGTAAAAGGTCACGTGGTTGAGATAAGATATTGTGGAAAAACCGATGGAAAACCTAAGATGATTAGAAAGATATCTGCTGCTGTTCATTCGTGATGAAGGGAATGTAATATAACATAATGTAAAATAAGCTTTTTATTCAATGTAAGTAAAAAAAAGGAAAATTGCCCCCCTGAAAAAAGGAAAGGGGCAACGGGTTTAAGTTTAAGATACTGTTGCTTGAAGTCTTGCGACCTGCTGGTTTGAATCAGTATCAATTAATGTTACTGTTACTATGCCTGCAGCCAATACGAAAGGATTGCTACTTGTAAGGGCGACTGTACCATTGACATTATTTACATATACAGCTACTGTTGTATCTTGTCTTATTTTAAGTTTATCGCCTACAGAAACAACCTGTGAACTGGTATTTAATTGAGAAATTGTATTACGATTATCTCCTTGTTCAATTAATGCTTTAACTTTACTCAAGTCTATTGCATCTCCACCGCTATGTGAAATTGTGATGTTTTTGGTTGCTGATGATGCTGTTGCGGTTAAACTTGCCACCGGTGTTTTTGTCTGCGTTCCGCCAATATTGAACACGAACGCTGCTATTACTGCTGCTAATATCACTGTTATCGCTACCATCAGGATAACACCGATGACGGGCGATACTGCGTCTTCATTCTTTACAATTTTCATATTATTTTGCCTCCACAGATATTTCTTTAGTTCTTTTCTTAACAACATTTTCGAGCTTCTTGGTCCACATATCCTCTACGTTAGTATATTCACATTCGAGGTAATGCTGTACCGCTTTGGCGAGAGCATCTTTGGTATTGGGTTCACCCGTTTTTGCTTTCAGAGCCTCAATATCCTCGACCATAAGAACGGTTTGAACGTGCATTATTTTCGCCATTAAAATCTCCTTTAAGAAAAAGCACCGTCTTAGATCTTATATGCCTTTCCTGTATACATAATTATGATGAAAGGGTATTTAAAGGTTTTGGAATGTTTGAAAAGACTTTTTGATCTTAATCGTTACACACGGCACCTTTGCTGCGGGAAGCTTTATTTCAGAAGGTCACATCTTCCTGATCTTGACCGCATTTGCATGAGCCCAGAGCCCTTCAGCCTCAGCCAATCCTATAATAGTATCAGAAATGCTGTCAAGTCCGTTCTTTTCAATTACCTGGACGCTTGATTTTTTTACGAAATGGTCAGTATTCAAACCGGATAATGCCCTTGCATACCCGGCCGTAGGAAGAACATGATTTGTTCCAGAAGCATAATCACCCGCCGATACCGGTGCATATGGACCGATGAATATTGAGCCTGCATGCTTTATTTTCGGAAGTATATCCTCACGTGTCATGATCTCAAGATGCTCAGGTGCATATTTATTTGAAAACTCAATGCATTCATCAAGAGAACCGGTAAGTATAGCTGTATTTTCAAGGGATTTGCGAATAATTTCGTTTCTATTTGCAGCCTTCGACTGTATTTCCATTTCTTTCATTACTTTTCCAGCCAGTTCATCCGATGGCGTAACAAGTATGGAAACTGCATTTGGATCATGTTCCGCCTGTGCGATCATATCTGACGCGATAAAATCAGCTCTTGCAGAAGCATCTGCGATTATCAGGACTTCACTTGGCCCTGCCGGAAAATCAATAGCTACGCCGCAATACATCTTTGCTGCGGTCACATATACGTTGCCGGGTCCGACAATTTTATCAACCTTCGGGATTGTTTCTGTCCCATAAGCCATCGCTGCTATCGCCTGCACGCCCCCGACCCGGAAAACACGGTCAGCGCCTGCAATATGCGCCGCTGCAAGGGTAAGCGGATCTACAGTTCCATCCGGTTTTGGCGGTGTACATATTATTACTTTATTTACCCCCGCAACTTTTGCCGGAATTACTGTCATAAGGGCGGTGCTCGGATAAGTTGCCCTGCCGCCAGGGACATAAGCGCCTGCTGTTCCAAGGGGTGTAATACGCTGCCCCAGCTTTATTCCGGGCGAAAATTCTTTCATCCAGTCCTTTTGAAGCTGTGCTTCGTGGAACGCTCTTATATTCAAGGAAGCTTTTTTTAGATATGTTAAAAGTTTCTTATCAAGTGAAAAAACCGCTTCGTGTATCTCCTTGTGGGATACCTCAATTTCGCCAATATTGGCTTTGTCAAACTGCAAGGTATATTTACGAAGCGCAGCGTCGCCTTTTTCTTTGACCTCATTGAGTATTGAAGTAACAGGCGCTAAAACATCCTTAAGAGCAGTTTCGCGTGTAAGCAGGCGTTCCTGTTCGATGGCAGTGAGTTGGGAAATGGGTTTAAATAACATTATATACTGATTTCAGGGCAAAGAGAGATAAATGTTTTTATTGCGAATTTGTCCATGTTATTAAAGCACGAACAACGTAAACAAAAGATATCCAATAGTCATCATAATCACAGAGTGCTTCAAACCCGACAGTACGCTTCCTTCACCCATTACGCCTGCTATTAGCCCGGAAGTAAATCCCTGTATAAGCGCGCCATGGAAAAAAAGGCGATTATACATAGCCATTTTCGCGCGGTCAAGACTCAATGGAACAGCAGCTCCCCCGCCACTTGAGACCTTTTCACTGGCTTTTACCATCTCCAGCAGGAAAGTCGCTGAAATAACATAAATGATCCCGATAAATACCATAAATGATATATAAATAATTATTATATAAATAAGCATGGCCATTTTGCGCTCTGTCTTTAATTCCTGCTCCACAGCAGCATCACGCGCCGCTACAGTTAATACTTCGCCAATATCGCCGCTTGATTCATTTGCCTTTGTTATCAGGGTGACCGATCGCGCAACAATATGCGTCCTCACACGGTTGGCAAAGCGTCTTAGAGATTCATTGATGGAAAGTCCCCATTCCATATCATTCCATATCATTTTTATCTCTTTGCCCAGGCCACTCTCAGAACGCGTCATCAGCCTGATAGAATCGCGAAGTGTCATGCCTGTTTCATTTGTGCTTGCAAGTTTCTTCAGGAAATCTGGTATCTGGCTTTGTATTCGTTCTTCCCTCCCCTTCTTATATTCATGGAATATCATCAGGGGTATTACAATTATATAAATTGCGAAAACTATCTTATTGTCTATATAATCAATGAAATCTATTTCTTTCATCCCCTGGATAATCGAAATAATAAGGTAGATAAGCACCACGGGAAAAGTTATAATAAGTGTATATTCTGGTTTTTCCTTAAGCGGTTTTAATGGGGACATAAGCATTTTTTTTAAATTGATCGAATCTCTTGATTTAATAAATTTTAAAAATACAGGTTTTTCTTCGGTTTCAGGGACTTTGATTTCACCCACATAATGTTCTACTGGTAAAAGCGGTGCCTCTCCCGTTGAACCGGGTGTAATTATACTGATCATCACAACGAACATCATCGACCCTATGGGTATTACTGCGTAAATAATTGCATACAGCATTACGTTGTTCCCCCCCGGAGTCATCACGGCCATCATTACACCAAGAATTATAATGAACAGAGGTCCAGCCACAAATGCGGTAACATATGATTCTGCCATCAAACCCAGCGTTTCAAGAAATCCTTTCTGCTCCACCTTTTCTTTGATAAGATATTGTTCGGATTTATCCCTCAGGTAGTATGCTATATTCCCGCCGCTGTCTATTACTGTCAACAGGTTATACATGAGATCCCTGAATTTATCTGAAGGTGTGATCTCACAAATGTTATGAAGTGCAGTTCTTAAGTCGTTCCCGAAATAATCCATATCCCGCAGTATTACATCCATCTCTCGTGCGGTTTCCCCATAAGTGTCGGTACATTTACTGAGTGAACGCATGATCTCGATCACATTCATGCCGCCCCGGCTCAATGCATACATAAAAGTCACTGCATATGGAAGATTCCTGTCAATAGACCCTTTTCTTTCACCAGCCATAAAGGCAGGATAGATCAGGAACAGGACATAAGTTATTCCCCCGAACAATAGTGTAAGAAAAATAACAATAAAGATCGCTATTGAAATATCCCTGTACTCAAGAAGCCAGGCAGTAGATGGTGTAAATGTCAGGTGGGTGAGTCTATCCGGCAGCTTTGCGACCTTTGTTACGACATATGCAAGTATTAATCCAAGGATTGCCCCAATAAGACCGATTATTATAGAATAAAAAATGGCATTTGAAATATACATTTCATAAGACATCGGGATGCGCGCTCTTTTCATCGCCATGCGCAAGTCTCGATATTCTTCCTTGCGTTCCTTCATCTTTTCGCCAAGAAGGACAAGGGGCAGGGTTTTTAATTTTCTAAAAAGTAAATCCGCTTTTTTCGATATATTTTCCATTCCACTCATCCTGTTATCATCAATTTCTTGAGAACTTTTTCCGGAGCTACCTGATAATCATGAATGATCGTTGCTATCGCGTTAAAATCCGAAATTTTATTATTTACCATGAATTCAAGGATCTTTTGCCTGTACATTAATTCCTGTTTCAGGTCAGCCTGACTCCAGCCCCTGCGTAACGTTATTTCAGCAAGGGCTTTAGATTCTCCCACCCTGTTGAATTTATCTGTGAGCGCATCCCATACAAAAATATCATTTGTCTTAATGTTCCTGGTCGTAGGATCAATATCTGTGATCTCGACAAGTTTCATATTACGCCGCGCTCTTTTTCCATTAACGAATGTCTGCGACTGGATGCTTATTATATTGAGGGCCTGTATCATCGTCCTTGGAACACTTATAGGCGGGTTTTCAAGACGGTGGATGGCACTTGAAACGGAATCTGCATGCATTGTGGAAAAAGTGGTATGACCTGTGCTCATCGCCTGGAAAAGCGTCAGAGCTTCTTTACCTCTTACTTCACCCACGAGCAGGAATTCAGGTCTTTGCCTCAGGGCTGCTTTTAAGAGATCATACATGTCTATACTTCCTTTCCCGTCGGCTGTGAAAGAGTCTCTTGTTACTCCAGGTATCCAGTTCGGATGCGGCAATTTCAATTCCCTTGTATCTTCAAGTGTGATTATTTTAGCCTGCCATGGAATGAAAAGTGAAACTGCATTAAGAGAAGATGTCTTTCCTGAAGCAGTGCCGCCAGCATATATCAAACTCTTGTTATTTTCAATACACAGCCACAAGTATGCCATTTCTTCTGCCGAGAATGTATGCCAGTTGATAAGGTCAATAGGAGTTATCGGGACTTCACTGAATTTCCTGATCGTGAATGTTGCTCCATGTGTAGTTACTACCGTGCCAAGCGTCATCTGGATGCGTGAACCATCAGGCATGGTCGCATCGATCATCGGTTCTGCAATAGATATATGCTTGCCGCAGCGCTGGGCCAGGCGTATCACATAAGAATCGATTTCACTTTCAGTAAAAACCACATTTGTAGCCAGATTTGTATATTTCTTGTGATAAAGATATATAGGAATATCAAAACCATTTGCAGAGACATCTTCGATCCTATTGTCGTGCATCAGGGCATCGATCTTTCCGAATTTAATAAAGTCTCTTCGAGTATAATATAATATTTTTTCAGTAATTAATGGCGTAACATCTATGGCATAATCACGTACCAATTTTCTCACTTTTTCGGTAAGGATCTTATTTTTATCCTCTTCGCTCTTTATATCTTCAAAAAGAAGTACATCTTTCAAACGGTCTTTTATTTCATCGAGGAATAATTTCTCAAATTCTGAAAGTTTTGGCTCCACAACATAATACAGATTTGAATTCTTTCCAGGATCAAAGAGTATTACGACAAGAGCATAAGGTTCGTTAACCCAGTAACGCTCAAGTTCAGTGAATCCGCTTATGCCTTCAAAAGCAACAAGTGGTCCATGTATCGCAGAGTCATAGATTTCTTTCTCTTCCTGTTCTTTTGTGATGAATAATTTTATTTTCTCAAAAAATGATGGAGTTTTCTTTAATTCTAAGCCTTGCTTTTCAGATGTCATTTTTTCATCTTTTTTCGCCGAAGGCTTCTCATTTTTCCCTGTTGTTTTACTTCCAGTAACCTGCTCTTCCTCGCCTTTGCCAATTTCTTTCTTTTTTTGAATTGGTGTTAATTTTTCAGATGCAGGTTCAAGAGATTGTTCTGATAAAGGTTCTGGAGGTTTTTCAGGTACAGGCTCAGATTTTATACTTGTTTCTTTGATCATAGGGGATTCTCCCTCTGGCATGGTAGCAGTATTGTCAGATGGCAGGCTTGGCGCCATTTTTTCGGTATCTATGTCCGTAATGTTTTCTATTTCAGCGGATTTTTTTTTTGAAATCTTAATTCATTAGATATATAATTCTATAAAGGTACATAATAATACTAATAAGAAGTTAATATATTTAACCTACGTTTAATAAACATAGATTCACTCAGATTTTTGTTGTATACAACCCAATGTGACATGATAAATCATGTTATTTTAAATTGCGTATTAGAAAAGCTTTAATATTAAGAAATATCCTAATAAGATAGTAAATGTGACATTCAAGTTAACATATATTTAGGAGAAATACATCAAAATGAAATCAAAACCTATGTTATATATCCCCGAATGGCTTTTAATATTTCAAAAAGATGTAGCAGGAGCGATATTATTAGCGCAGGACACAGGGGATGTGATATGTGATTATAGAAAGAGATATGGTATGTCACAAAAAGAATTCGGCGAATTGATGGAACTTCGCCGTGAGTCCATATCGCGCATAGAAAATGGAAGTGTTACGCCCACATTTGATTTTGCCAGGAAATTCATAAATGCTATGTCCTTGATAGAGGCGATCCGTGTAGAGAGGGCGCAGCATAAGGAAATTGATGTACATTTTCTCGAAAATCTTGCAAAAGAGCTCGGATTCAACCGGAAAGAGCTTGAATTGATGATCAAAGTTGCTGTAGAAAGTTATGATAAAAAGCTAATGAAAATTCAAAAATCATTAAAGGAGAATAAAAAATGAAAGAGGATTCGGTTGTATGGCTTGAAGAGGTCGGAAAAGAAGATATCGCGATCGTTGGCGGAAAAGGCGCGAGCCTTGGCGAGATGCTGCGGGCAGAACTTCCTGTTCCCACGGGTTTTGCTGTAACAGCGCAGGCTTTTCGCAGATTTATCGATGAGAATGGGATAAGTGAGAAACTTTTCGCTTCACTTGAAGTCGATGTTGATGATGCGGATATTTTGAGGGGCGCTGAGAAAAATGCAAAAAAGATAATAATGGATGCAAAGATACCCCAGGATATCGAAAAAAGCATACGGTCAAAATATAAGGAATTGTGTAAAAGAGAGGGTGAAGAGGTTTTTGTTGCTGTTCGCTCAAGCGCCACGGCTGAAGACCTGCCTGATGCAAGCTTTGCAGGACAGCAGGATACTTTCCTTAACATGAAGGGAGAGCAAACCGTAATTGACGCAGTGAAGAAATGCTGGGCATCTCTATATGGGGCGCGGGCTATATATTATCGTGTAAAACAGGGTTTTGATCATAGTAAGGTGAATCTTTGCGCAGTTGTCCAGATGATGGTGGAAGCTGAAAAAGCAGGCGTCATGTTTTCGTCCCATCCTTCCACCGGAGAGCCTCTCACGATCATAGAAGGCTCATGGGGACTTGGTGAGACCGTGGTATCAGGTTCTGTTTCTCCGGATTATTACCTGGTTGATAAGAATACAAAGACCATTAAAGAGCGAAGAATTGCCACAAAAAACGTTATGCATACAAAAGATCCAAAAACAGGCAAGACAATGGATATTCCTGTGCCAGAAAACAAGAAGAATGCAAAAGTCCTCGACGATGATGAAATCTTAAAACTTGTTGATTTCGGGAATATCCTGGAAGACCTGTACGGGATACCCCAGGATATTGAGTGGGCGATAAAGGACCAGGAGATATTTATTCTCCAGTCGCGGCCCATAACGACCATTAAGAAGAAAAAAGACCCGAATAAAAAAGTAGCTACGACGGCTATCCTTGAAGGGCTTGGAGCATCTCCGGGCATTGCATATGGCGAGGCAAAACTTGTTTCGGATGCAAGCGAACTCGGTAAAGTCAAAGACGGCGATATTCTTGTGGCTGTCATGACCACGCCAGATATGGTACCGGCTATGAAACGTGCGGCTGCTATCATTACTGATGAAGGCGGGCTTACGTGCCATGCCGCCATCGTTGCACGGGAACTTGGCTGCCCGGCTGTTGTTGGGACACGAAGGGCAACCCTTGTGCTGACAGACGGCATGAAAATAACAATAGACGGAGAAAAAGGGCTTGTATTTGAAGGCAAGAAAGAGGTCGCTGTGCCCGCGGCAGCCCATCCAGAAAAGACAGTGGCATTTGCACGATCAAAACCTGTAACTGCAACCGAAGTGAAGGTCAATGTATCTATCCCCGAAGCTACTGCGCGGGCTCTTGAAACCCAGGCTGACGGTGTCGGGCTTCTCAGGATAGAGCACATGATTCTTGGTCTTCCGAAGCACCCCAAACAATACATAAAGGAAGGAAAGGCTGATGAGTATGTTGCAGAGCTTGTTTCGCGCATCCAGACAGTTGTTGATGCGTTCTATCCAAAACCAGTGTGGGTAAGGACACTTGATGCGCCAACGGATGAGTTCAGGGCAATGGAAGGCGGCGAGGGCGAACCCATCGAGCCAAATCCCATGCTGGGATTCCGCGGCATCCGGCGTGACCTCCTGGATCCGGAGCATTTCGAGCTTGAAGTGAGGGCTTTTAAGGAATTGATCAAGCGTGGCTACACTAATATGGGAATAATGATACCTCTTGTGCAGCATCCTTCGGAACTGAGGCGGGCTAAGGAGTTCATGCGCGAAAGAGGAATTGATTTTAGCAAGATCGAGATCGGAATAATGGTTGAGATCCCTGCAGCGGCTCTAATTATCGACCAGTTCTTAGCCGAGGGCCTTGATTTTGTGAGCTTCGGGACCAACGACCTCACGCAATATACGCTTGCAGTTGACAGGAACAATGAGCATGTGGCGCATCTCTATAATGAATTGCATCCTGCGATCATGAAGCTCATCGAGCATGTCATCATCGAGTGCAATAAGGTTGGCGTAAAGACCAGCATCTGCGGCCAGGCTGGCAGCAATCCGAAGGTTGCAAAGAGGCTTGTGGAACTTGGTATAACGAGTATTTCAGCGAATATCGACGCTGTGGAGGCTGTCAGGGATATGGTTGCGAGGACAGAGCTGCAGTTGTTGCTGAAAGGAGCGAGGGAGAGGAAATAAAATTAAAGGGGGATTTTTTTAAGTGGGATTGGCGGCCACCCCGCCGCCAACAATATTTTTCAGGGATTTTATTTGCCCGCTTTCGCGTTTGCCGCTATGAAATCACGCACAAGCTTTGCGCCAAGTACTGCTGTTCCTCCGGAATCGTATGCCGGAGCTATCTCCACGAGATCAAAACCAACAACATCCGGCGCAAGAGATGAAATCACAGCCCTTACATCGCGTGGTGTTAATCCATATGGCTCAGGAGTTCCGAGCGCGGGGGCATATGCAGGATCGATAGCGTCCATATCTATTGATAAATAAACAGGCCCTTTTATATAATCCCGGAATTCACAGATCACTTTTTCGATACCCTTTGAAAATACATCTTCTGACGAAAACATTCGTATTTTATTTTCCCGGACATAGTCGTATTCCTCGCGTGCCCCGCTCCTTATCCCGATAGAAACATATTTTTTTGTAATATTATTTATGATATGCCTTGAAATACATGCATGGCTATTCTTTTCGCCGTGAAATTCCTCTCTCAAGTCCATATGCGCATCAAGAACAACAAATCCAAGTCCGGGATATTTCTTTTTGCATGCTTCTACGAATGGATATGATAGAGAATGCTCCCCGCCAAGCATTATTGGGATCTTTCCATCCTTCACAAATTTATTGGCAGGAATAGAAAGCAAAGAAAGCGTTTCGTCGATATTATCCGCTACTTCCAGATTGCCAGCGTCATGAATATCTGTTTCGTCGAGATCAAAATCAAAAAAACTGCTGTAAGTCTCAAAATTATATGAGGCTGCTCTCATCTCATCTGGAGCAAGCTTACTTCCGAACCTGAAACTTGAGGTGGCGTCAAACGGCGCCCCGCAAATCACATATCGAGCTTTTTCGTAATCGGAAGTTGCATCAGCGAAAAATTTATTTTGCATCTAAATACGCATATCTATTTTCATTTTTCCCATGGATGACAGGTATGATATTTCTTTTCCAGCTTCGATCTTACCTTTCAATTCCTCTGGTATTTTAAGCTCAAGTGTGGCATAATCCGCCATATCCATTACCTGGCATACATCGCCTTTTACGGTGAGGACCTGACCATTTTTTCTATCTACAATAGGGACATAAATCTTATCCGTAACTGGCTGAACGATTGAGCGTTTAGTGCCGTCAAATATGCCAATTGCATCTACACGTGCTTTTGCAGAGCCGTGTTTTCCAGTCTTTGCATGAGATATGCTTTTAATGACACAGGGTTCTTCGTCTATTAGGACATATTTCCCTTCCTTTAATGTTCGTACTTCGACTTGTTCCTTCATTGTTATTCTCCTTGCCCCATGATAGCTTCTTATATATTAAATATGTCGTTGATAATCAGGTAAATAAAATCGCATAACTATATCACACACCAGTATTATTAAGCCAGATAATGTCACGATTTGGCTCCAAATTCTATGATTTTTATACCCATCCCGAAAATGTGGGCTTAATGGCTATAGAGGGTAAAAGGTATGGATATTCCGGAATAGCCGTGATAGGTCAGGATACAAATGAAAAAACTATTTTCCCTGAAGATTTTTCGATCTACAGGGGTGTTAAGATTCAGGCAAAGCCCTCAAGGATTCGGGAAGAAATAAAAAAATACAGGGGCTCAGACAATATTTTGATCGTAGAGGGCGGGGAAGAAGAAATAAATCGTGCGTCTGTGGAAACAGAAGGTCTTGACATACTCATGCATCCATTGGAGTTTAATAATGTCCTTGCAAAAGCAGCAAGTGATAACTCAGTATCAATCGGATTTAACCTTGGTTTACTTATCAGGCTTCAAGGTGTAGAGCGTGTAAGGGAGTTGAAAACCATGAGGATCAACCTCAAACATGCACGAAAATACAAACTCCAGCTCATTCTCACGAGTGATGCCCATTCTATATATGACCTGCGTGCTCCAAGGGAAATGGTTGCGATCTCAAGTATTTTCGGGATGACTGAAAAAGAAGCGGTCGATGCAATGAGTTCAACACCTCTAAATATACTGCGAAGGAAGAGCCCGAATTATATACAGGAAGGTGTTGAGATATTATGAAGACAATTCCAACGCTTCGTGAAAAAAAAAGATACCTGGCTTTTGAGGTAATGTCGGAAAAAACCATAAACCGGCAGGAATTAGTCCGTGAGATATTGAATTCAATGATCTCAATATACGGGGATAAAGGTGCAAGTGAAATAAATCCTTCGCTCATGTCTTTTGATGGAAAATATGGAATACTTCGCTGTGAGCGGGAAAAAAGAGTGGAAACAAGAGCGGGTTTGGCGTGCATCAATAACATACATGGAATTCGGGTTTCGATTTTAGTTCTTGGCATTTCCGGAACTATCAAAGGCGCAACGGAAAAGTTTATACAACAAACACTCGTAAATAAGCCAGAACTCAAGAGAAAATAATTACGGTTTTTTATATCAGGAGAAAATACAATGCAAATGGCACCACAAATGGGATACGACAGGGCAATTACAGTTTTTAGCCCTGATGGACGGTTATTTCAGGTAGAATATGCACGTGAAGCTGTAAAGCGTGGAACTACGGCAGTTGGGGTAAAAGCCGTGGATGGAGTAGTGCTGCTTGTAGACAAGCGTGTCACAAGCAAATTACTTGAAGCTGCATCAATTGAAAAGATATTCCAGATAGATGATCATATTGGCGCGGCCACATCTGGTCTTGTCGCAGATGCGAGGGCGCTCATAGATCGCGCCCGAGTTGAAGCGCAGATCAACAAGGTCACTTATGATGAACCTATAGGCGTTGAAGTCCTCTCCAAGAAAATATGTGACTTCAAGCAATCATATACACAATACGGCGGCGTCCGGCCTTTCGGCACTGCCCTTCTTATTGCAGGTGTGGATGATCACAGGGCACGATTATTTGAAACTGACCCAAGCGGCGCTCTCCTTGAATATAAAGCCACAAGCATCGGCTCAGGAAGAACAGAGACCATGGAGGTCTTTGAGAAGAAATATACTGATGATATTAAATTGAATGAAGCGATCATTCTTGGCCTTGACGCACTTCACAGCACTACTGAAGGCGTTTTTAATGCTTCGACCATAGAGATCGGGGTAATTGAGCTTTCAAACAGGAAATTCAGGAAACTTGCCCCTTCGGAAGTGGAAAAATACGTGGAACAGGTCATAAAGATGCATGCATCCGAAAGCAAAGGTAAGGATAAGAAAAAGAAATCAGAAGAGTGAATTGCTATGGTCACTCTTGATGAGTCTATAATCGCCAGGCTAAAGACCCATGGTAAGACTTTTGAGGTTTTCGTAGACCCTGAGGGGGCGCTGTCCCTCAAAAGGGGTGAAGCCGTGAAAATGGAGGATATCATAGCAGTTGAAGATGTATTTTCAGATGCGAAAAATGGGGACAGACCGGCTGAACAGGATGTCTTAAACGCCTTCGGGACGACCGATGCATTGCAAATAGCAAAAAAGATCATTATAGACGGTGAGCTACATCTTACTACCGAGCAAAAAAAGAGGATCCAGGATGAAAAAAGGGCTCGAGTGATCAACATAATTGCGACAAATGCCATAAATCCACAAACAAAAGGTCCGCATCCACCGGCACGCATAGAAGCTGCTATGAACGAAGCGGGTGTGCACCTTGATCCTATGAAAAATGTGGATGAGCTTGTGGAAATCGTAATGAAAGCGATACGACCCATCATCCCGATACGTTTTGAAGAGGTAAGGATCGCCATAAAACTTCCGGCTGAATTCGCTGCAAAAGCATATGGTGGAGTGGCAGGATTTGGAACCCTGACAAAGCAGGAATGGCAGAATGACGGTTCCTGGATAGGCGTCATAACAATACCTGCAGGAAGGCAGGACGAACTATACAGCCTCCTGAACCGGCTGACGAAAGGGAGTGCGGAGACAAAATTCTTAAAGTGATGATAATGGATAAAAAACTAGTGATCCCGGGTGATTTCTTATCAGATGATGTAAAGCTTGCTGATGAGGGTACATATGTTGAAGATGGTAAAGTATTTTCATCTGTATTTGGTATTGTGTCAATTAATAAACAGATCCGAGTAGTTCCGCTATCAGGTAAATATATACCAAAACGCGACGACATTGTTATTGGTATAGTGGCAGAAGTTTCTTTTTCTAACTGGATCGTAGACATTCGTTCCCCGTATGAGGGATTGCTGCATATATCCGAATTCCCAAGACGAATAGACAACTCTGAAATGTCAAAATACCTGAATGTCGGGGATTCGATAATGGCCCTGATAAGTGATGTCGATGAGACCATGAAAGTTGAGCTTACATTAAATGACCAGAGACTGCGACAAATAAAAGAAGGGCGTGTAATTGAAGTTACACCGGCCAAGGTTCCAAGGTTGATAGGTAAGAGCGGATCGATGATCGCTATGCTGAAAAATGAGACTGGCTGCAATATATTTATTGCCCAGAACGGAAGGGTATGGCTTACAGGAAAAGATAAGAATGTTGACCTGGCAGTAAGGACGATCCAGAAAATCGAGAACGAATCACATATATCTGGCCTGACTGAAAGGATAGTAAAGTTCCTGAAAGAAGAAAAAGGAATACCTCTAAAAGAACGAGTTAAAACAAAAAAAGAAAAAATAGAGGAAAAGACCGAAGAAGAGAAAAAATCCGGGGGAATCCTGGACGAACTCCTTTAAATTATTTGCGTGTATGAAATTATAAAGAACGAGGAAGAAAGAGAAGAGGAAATTTATGGCAAAACCAGAAAAGTTGATCGAAAACGGTATTCGCCTTGATGGCAGAAAACCAGATGAATTAAGACCCATCAAGATAAAAGTGGGCGTTTTGAACAGAGCTGACGGTTCATGTTATTTTGAATTCGGAGCAAACAAGGTAATTGCTGCTGTCTATGGGCCGCGAGAAGTGCATCCGCGCCATATGCAGAAATCAACAAGCGCGGTCGTCCGGTACAAGTATAATATGGCATCGTTCTCAGTTGAAGAACGAAAGCGGCCGGGACCAGATCGCAGGAGCATTGAAGTCTCAAAAGTAAGCCGGGAAGCATTGGAACCTGTGATCTTCCAGGAATATTTCCCGCGTTCTGCAATAGATATATTTGTAGAAGTGCTCCAGGCCGATGCAGGCACAAGGACGGCAGGAATTAATGCCGCATCCTTAGCTCTTGCAGATGCCGGTATACCGATGAAAAGTCTTGTTTCCGCATGCGCTGTGGGAAAAGTTGATGATACACTTGTTCTTGACCTGAACAAGGATGAAGATAACTATGGACAGGCAGATATGCCAGTAGCCATGACCCCGGATGGGAAGATCACGCTCTTGCAGATGGATGGTCATCTCTCAAGCGATGAATTCAAGGAAGGGCTTGAGATGGCAAAAAAGGGCTGTCTTGAGATCGCCCAGCTCCAGAGAGCTGCACTTCTTGAAAAATATACCTCCCGTATAGTAGGTGAAGTCAATGAGTAATGAAATAATGTCTGAACTTCGAAAAGATTATATCTATAATCTCATGATCAAGGGGGAAAGAGAAGATGGACGCAAATTTGACGAGTACAGGGATATAAAGATCGATACAAATGTCATTGAAAAGGCTGAAGGCTCAGCTCGCGTAAGACTCGGAGATACGCATGTGGTAGTCGGTGTTAAGATCCAGACTGGCACTCCGTTCCCGGATACACCCGACAAGGGAGTTATTATCACAAACCTTGAACTTCTTCCACTTGCATCGCCTATGTTTGAGTCGGGCCCGCCAAGAGAAGATGCTGTAGAACTTGCAAGAGTAGTAGACCGCGGTATCCGTGAATCCGAATCCATTGACCTTTCCAAGCTGTGCATAACATCCGGAGAAAAAGTATGGATGGTATTTATTGATGTGCATGTCCTTGACGATGGTGGAAATATAATGGATGCTGCATCGCTTGGCGCCATAGCAGCACTCATGACCGCAAAATTGCCAGCAAAACGCTTTGATGTAGGAGAAGACACACCGGTACCAATGAGAGATGTGCCTGTGGCCGTGACAGCAGTTGAGATAGGCGGAACTATTATGTTTGATCCTTCGCTGAACGAACAAAGCATAGCCGGGACAAAATTGACCGTTATTTCAAATCAGGATGGCGGTATTTCAGGTATGCAAAAGAGCGGTGTTAATCCACTCACGACTGAACAAATCAATTATATAGTGGATGCTGCAATTGAGAAGGCAAAAGAATTAAGACAAAAATTCCTGGAGATATAATCATGGCACAAACCACTGCAAAAGGACGAAAATCAAGATCTGCCGGACGATTTGGTGTAAGATATGGCACTAAGGCAAGAAAACTTGTAGCTGATAGTGAAGAGAAAATGCGTGCAAAATATACTTGCGCAAAATGTGGCGAAGATAAAATAACAAGAATTAGCACGGGCATATGGCAGTGTTACAAATGCAATCATACATTTGCTGGCGGCACGTATGTTCCGCAAAGCCCTGCGCATATAACCGTTCTCAGAGCTGTTCAGGCAGTAAAGATGGAAATTAGTAAGAAAGCTGCTCTTGCAGCAAATTAAGGACAAATATGGTTTATAAATGCACCCGCTGTAAGCGGGCAGTGGAGATAGATTACGAATATAGCGGTGTTCGCTGTCCTTATTGTGGTCATCGGATCCTTGTTAAGGAAAGACCTGTGCTTGTAAAGCTGGTCAAAGCTGAATGATCATAACCACTGCACGAAAACCATCTTCAAAGATACGAATATTCTGCAAGCACCTGGGCAGGTTCATGGGCTGGAATTATGTTACCCGTGGAAAAACAAGCCTTCAGGATCTTGCAGATAAACCTTTTTTATTGGTAGGGGAAAATAGGGGAAACCCTGGCAGTTTCAGTTTTTTCTTAAACGGTAAACGTGTTCTTTCGATCCGTGCCAATGTATCACTTGATACGGATATAGGGATTGGCGTTGAGCCCGTAATTCAAGGAAATGTTCCTCTTGCGCTTGATATTAGCAAAATTACAGGTTTAAGAATAGGTGAAGGGTCAAAAAGGATAATTAAAATCGAAGAAAATATTGAATTTATCAGCGAAGACAAAACCTATATAAAATTGACTGTACTGGGAGTAAGAGGCGAGGAAAGTGCTCGATCTATTTAATAAAGAAGAGATCAAATCACTGAAAGTAAGAATATCGCAACTTGAAGAGGAAAACAAGAAACTTTGCCTGCAGCTTGAGAAAAGAGATGAAAAAGCAAAGAAAACCATCGCAACAAAGCAGGATGTTGACCGGGAATTAAATGAAGCGATAAATAAGATATCTTCGCTTCAAAACGAGATACAAATACTAAAAGAAGAAACCTCCACTGAATTGAAATTCAGGTTCTCTGATAATTTATCTCTAAACAGGTTTGATGAGATGATGTTCTTACTTGGGGGAATACAATCCAAACTTTCAACATTGATAACAATATACCTGGCAAAGGATACAACTTCTGTGGACGCGGCAAAGGATATTGTAAACTTAATTGATAACTCTTCACTTCACCTGATCGAAAAAATAGAATCATCCACTGGAAAAATAATCTTTTATGATACCAACCGGATCATAAATATTGTAATAATACCTGTTTTTCCAATACTTCGGTCTGAATCTTTTCTTAACAGGCAATTCAATCTTGAACCTTTAAAAGTGAATCTTGAATATGAACGGATACTTGTATTGAATATTCATGCAGGTGAAACATTCATAGGGATTGCTGAGGCTGATTCGTTTATAGAACATGAAGTCGTAAGAAGCAGTGTAATGGGGAAACACAAACAGGGAGGCTGGAGCCAGAAGCGATTCCAGGCCCTTGTGGAAGAAGATATCAAACACCATGCTGATAAGGTAAGGGCCCAGCTTTCTCCCATGATAGCAAAATATACTGATATCCAATATATTATTGCAGGCGGAGACGGGAAATTGATAAAAATGATCACTGAAGGTTATAATTATCCTGTTGTCTTAAAAAGCATGGATGCTGTTTTGAAAGGGAATGTTGACCAGGTATTGAGGGAAGCACTTTCTTTGAGATGTTATTGGATTTAATAAACGAAAGTTTTATTATCATAGTAAGCATAATATTCTACGGGGTGAAAAAAATGGGACTAAATGAAAATACCCTGAATGAAATCGAACGGGAAAGAGCCTCATATCTTCTCTGTCTGGATGATATGTGTTACGAAATTCTATGCGAAACTCTCGTTGTCGGAAATAAATCTGCCATGACCCAAGATACACATATAGAGGTATTTGGGGAAATAAAATTTCCGAACAGAAATATTCATCATGTACGTCCAGCAACATTGGAAGATGAAATAGCCGAATCCTCATATTAGGAATAATACCACAGCCTGTCCATTATGTAAATTAGGTATGATGAGGGTACCCGTTATATTCAGAATAGCACCACAATCATACCATGCCGCATGCGAAGTTAGACAATAATTCATCCTGCTGCGGTGTCCTCACGCCATAAAGGCACTGCCGTGCATCCTTATAATAAAGACGTTCTTCAAGTATCCCTTCTTTTTTCAACATTGTAAGGGCATAACGCACAGTGCGGGGAGGAAGATAGCTTTCTGCGACAATATCCTTCTGGGTCATCAGGCCCTTATATTCCAGGATTTTAAAAACAAGTTTTACTGAAGGCGATAATTGCATTATCTTACGCGTAAAAACTGTCTGCATCGCCGCAGTTTCGGAATAGGTGTATTTATCAGCCGTTTTTTCCATATGACGTAATCATTTTATGTTATAATAGGATTTAAATCTTTAGGCAAAATATGCCGGTATATTTTCAAACTTTCAGCATCGAATCGGTACTTGCTAAAGACAAAAAGTATATGATAGTTCCAGTATATGATAATAGGCAGGGGTGTATAAAATATGACATATGAAGCAAAAAATTTTGATAGCCTTTTGGGCACAAAAGGCTTAAGCGACCAGTTGCTTAAAAACCATTTTACGCTGTACCAGGGCTATGTGACAAATACTAATAAAGTCGCAGATGCACTTTTAGCAATGGCAAAAGATGGAAAGATAGCGACACCGGAATATGCAGAATTAAAGCGCCGGTTCGGCTGGGAATTCAATGGCATGAGGCTGCACGAATATTATTTCGAGAACATTATCAAAGATGGGAAAGCGATCGATAAAAATTCGAATTTATATAAAAAGATCGTTTCTGAATTTGGTTCATACGAGAGCTGGGAAAAAGATTTCAAGGCAACAGGGGCCATGCGGGGTATCGGATGGGTAATATTATATTATGATCCACTAGAAGGCCGGTTATTCAATATCTGGATCAATGAACATGATGTTGGGCACCTGTGTGGAGCATTGCCTCTAATTGTCATGGATGTCTTTGAACATGCCTATATGATCGAATATGGATTAAAGAAAGCAGATTACATAGAGGCATTCTTTAAGGCTATTGACTGGACTGTCGAGCCGCAAGTGGATTCATGGATCGAATAGGTCCTTGAACCATTTTTTATTTATTTCTTGATTCTAGCGTAGATTTACTGCTTTGTTTTCACTGAAATCTATGTTATCCAGTGCTCTCCCTCGCTATCGTGCACGCATACTCTGCCGCTGCCGCCTGGATTGAAGCCGCTGAACTTTTCAAAAACAGCCATCGATTCCTTTATTTCCAGAATATATCTTTCTTTAAGTTGTCTTGCCATTTCAAGACTCTCCATATCGCCGATATTCCCTCCGATGCCAATACATTCGCAGACCTCAAGTTTCCCGTCAAGAAGGAAAAAAGGATAAGTTCTGCATAAAAATGGTCTGCATTCATATATTTCACACAGTTTTTCCTTTAGGAAAATGCAATTGCTATTTTTTTTCAGTACCCATTCAAATGTATGTATATTTCCATCCTGATCCCTGTCAACAGAAGGCGTGGGTATCACAAAATCATCACGCTCAAGGCCTGATATCGTGCATATTTTCCTGATCTGGGAAGGAGAAACGATAACAGTGTTATCACCAAATTCATTCATGCAGCACTGGGCGCATTTTCTGCATTTAAAGCCCGTGGTCCTGATCTGGTGCGCGAGCTTTTTTTCATCTATCCTGAGGGCGCTTTCAAGGTCTTTCTTGAGATTTGCGATCATGGCTTCTTTTTTGGGGGATGAAATAACGCTAATATGGATATGGGTTTGGTTGCAACGTCCGGGTGCCATTAAGATCACCGATTTACAGGCTCAACATCATATTCATCAAATATCTCACCAACGAGTTCCTCAATTATATCTTCAATGGAAACCAGTCCCATGACCCTCATATTATTATCCACCACTATCGCCAGGTTCAGTTTCTTTTGCTGGAGTTCTTTGAGGATCGAAGAAATATCTCTTCCCGCCTTTACAACAAGCAATGGTCTTAATATTTCGAATACTTTTATTTTGGAAAGATCATGTGTCCTGAATTTGAGGAAGTCTTTGGCATAGATCATACCTACTATATTATCAAAATCATTCCTGTAAACAGGTATTCTGGAATGTCCCGATTTGTTTATTAAATGAAGTGCATTATCAAGAGTTTCCGATTCATCTATACTGACGATCTGATCCCTCATGGTCATTACGCCGTGAGCCTTCTCGTCAGTAAAATCAAATACATTGGTTATTATTTCCCGCTCGTGTTTCTCAATAGTCCCTTCCTTCTCCCCGACCTTGAGCATCATTTCGATCATTTCTTCTGTTACGAAGGGATGTTTTACTCTTTCTTTTCCTCCAAAAAGTAATATCAAAAAATTTATGATCGTAGTCAGGAACCAGACAATGGGTTTGAAGATCTTGATGATCGTGGTTATAGGTCCTGCAACATTCAGTGCAATATTTTCCGCATTCCTTGAGGCTAGTGTTTTCGGGAATATCTCGCCGAAAACCAGGATGAACAGGGTCATGATACCGGTAGCTACTGCAAGCCCGGTTTCTCCAAAATATTCTATCGCAGCGCCAGTAGCAAGTACGGAAGCGGTTATATTCACCACATTATTGCCTATAAGGATGGCTGTAATGAATAGTTCCGGGTTCTCAAGCAATTTTATTAATACTTTCGCATGTTTATTCCCGGTCTCTGCAAGATGTCTTACACGAATTTTGTTTACAGACATGAGGGCTGTTTCCGACAGGGAGAAAAAAGCTGAGAAAACGATCAATACAGTTATCGTTATTATTTCAATTGTTATCCAGGATTCCATTAGATATTTGATCAACTCTAATAATACAAACCAGTTTAAAAATTTTTCTGCAAATCTAGATATACAACATAACACTTATTTCGTTCCATGCTCGTGCTCGCAGATTTTGAATTCGATGTCGGGAAGGATGCCAGGACAATCTATGAAGCATTGCTCCCGGAACTGGAGGAGGATTACCAGCGCACAAAAACCTCTCTTGTACTCAATAATGGGATATTGATCTTAAATGTTGAGGCGAATGACATAATTTCGATGAGGGCTGCCTTGAACGGATGGCTGCGGCTAATAAAAATCACTTATGAGATGTGTTCTCTAGCCCCTGACCCCAACGTATAAATTACAGATATACAATACTACACCAGCTTTAAAGGTGAATTAAATGAGTTCAGAATTACCCCCACAGATACAGAACCAGCTTGCACAGTTACAGCAGATACAGCAGCAGGCTCAGGCTCTTGCAGTCCAGAAAAACCAGATCGAGATAAATTTGAAAGAAACCGAACTTGCTCTTGAAGAACTTGACAAACTTGGCACTGATGCCGTTGTTTACAGGGCTATCGGGGATTTGCTTATCAAAACTGAGAAAGAGAAGACAAAAAATGCTCTTATTGAGAAGAAAGATATGCTAGGCCTTCGTTCCCAGACCCTTGCGAAACAGGAAGAACGCATCCAGAAAAGATTCCAGCAACTGCAGGAGCAACTCAAGCAGGCCATCGGTACTCCGGTCGCCCAATAAACATGGAGTTAGACGAATCGGAGTTCTATAATCAACTGCTGGATTACAATAATATTCTCTATTTATGCCACAGGAATGCAGACCCTGATGCCCTTGGAAGTGCATTTGCCCTAAAAGAAGCAATAGGGGGCACTATTGGGGTTGTTGACGGATGTGACAGGGTTGCATCCCAGATTG
This sequence comes from Candidatus Methanoperedens sp., assembly GCA_041648475.1. Taxonomy (GTDB): domain Archaea; phylum Halobacteriota; class Methanosarcinia; order Methanosarcinales; family Methanoperedenaceae; genus Methanoperedens. Next base: position 73,527 of record JBAZOV010000005.1, read on the forward strand.
CCAACCAGTTGAAAATAGAATATGTCCTGGAGCCAAAAGGTGAGTATGACCTTGTAGTCGTTGTCGATACATCCACTCCAGGCCAGTTGAATGGTTTTCCTTTAGGATCATATGCAGTAATTGATCATCATGCGACCTCATCCCTGAGCGAGAATGCGGTTTTTTTCCTTCATCGTAACAGGAGTTCGACTGCAGAGATCGTTCTTGAAGTCTTAAAGAAAATGGGCGCACCCATCATGAGGCGCACAGCTTTTGCACTGTTAGCAGGCATCGTCACTGATACCGGTAACTTCAGGCATGCTTCTTCGGATTCATTCAAAGCAGTGGCTGAATTGATGGATCACAGCGGCATTACATACAACGAAGTGATCGACCTTCTTTCGTCTGTCCCCCAGGATGTTTCAATGCGTATCGCGTTTTTAAAAGCAGCGCAGCGCTGTGTCATAGAGCGCGTAGATGATTGGATCATCGTTTCTTCACACTTGAATTCTTTCGGGGGCGCCGCAGCCTCAAGCCTTGTATCAATTGGCGCAGATGTTGCTTTTGTCGGCGCTAAAAGGGATGATGTTGTAAAAGTGAGCGCAAGAGCACGGCGGGAGATCCAGGGTGCAGGGATAAATCTTGCAAAATTGATGGAAGATATAAGTGCAAAATTCAACGGGACAGGAGGAGGTCATGAAGGCGCTGCAGGAATGGATCTGAGCGGTGAGACTGATGTTATACTTTCAGCCTGCGTTGAGCATGTGAAGGCGTCACTTTCAAAAAAAGATAAACCCGGAACAGTAAAAAATTCTATTAGTTTCTCTGTCTCATCAGCTGATTAATTGCAGCAACTAGCGCTTCAACTGATGCCATGACTATATCTTCATTCGTGGCGCGCGCTGAAACGACCCTGCCCCTCTCATCCTCAACTCCAATAAGCACTTCTGCGAGCGCATCAGAACCGCCCGATATTGCTTCGATCCTGAAATCGCGAAGTTTGAATTTATACTCGCCAAGAATGCTCGTTACCGTATTCAGGGCTGCATCCACAGGCCCTACACCTATATGTGCGCCGATGCGCTCTTTTCCGTTCACGATCGCTTTTACGGTAGCAGTCGGGGTTATGATATTTCCTGTCATGACTGATACTTCTTTCAGGACAATAGCCGCCTCTTCTCTGGATATGCCGCCCATTAAGGATTCCGCAATAGAATAAAGGTCAGCATCCGTAACACGCTTGCCTTTATCCCCGATATCCTTGATACGCTTCATTATCTCATTTAACTGGTCGTCAGTTGGGGCCAATCCCGCAAATTCAAGTGATTGTTTTACTGCATGTTTTCCAGCATGCTTTCCGAGCACGATGCGTCTTCTGTGTCCCACCATTTCAGGTGTCATCACGCCTGGCTCAAAGGTATCAGTACGCACGAGCACTCCATGCGTATGTATGCCGGATTCATGGGCAAATGCATTATCACCAACGATAGGCATGGTCGGTGGCATGCGAACTTCGGTCAATCTTTCCACAAGATGCGAAGTTTCAACAATGTACTGCGTATTAATGTTAGTCTTCGCGCCGTACAGCGAATGCAATCCCATAACAGTTTCTGCAAGATCTGCATTTCCCGCGCGTTCGCCAAGCCCGTTAATGGTTACCTGTACCTGGCTTGCTCCTGCTTCCACAGCTGCGAGGCTGTTTGCTACTGCAAGGCCAAAATCATTGTGGCAGTGAACATCAATAGGGATCTTGATGTTTGCATAGATCTCACTTATAAGTTTGAATGTTGCAGATGGAACGGCAATACCCACAGTATCGGGAACATTTATTATATCGCAATGTGCAGACTCAACGCCTTTATAAATATTAATCAAATAGTCAACATCAGTACGGGTTGCATCCATAGCAGAGAACATACATTTTACCCCGTGGTCTTTTATATATTCCACGGCGTCAATTGCCATTCTGTAAACTTCATCCCTGCTTTTCTTGATGGTTGAAATCCTCTGGATATCTGAAGTAGATACAAAGGTATGCACCATATCAACATCGCAGTCAAGACAGGTATCGATATCGGATTTTATTACTCTTGCAAGTCCGCAAACCTGGAGTTTTAACCCTGCATCGACTATTTTCTTTACGGACGCTTTTTCCCCGTCAGATGACATGGGAAAACCTGCTTCAATAATATCAACGCCCAATTTATCAAGCTGCCGGGCTATGAGGAGTTTTTCTTCATTTGTAAGAGAAACACCCGGTGTCTGTTCCCCGTCACGAAGCGTGGTATCAAAAATGCTTATTTTCTTGTTCCTCAGCGATTCAATTGTGTAAAAGACGATCCCTCGCATTTATCATAGTTATAGCTCCAAAATACTGTTTTATGGTATAAAGTCTTTTTCTATTATTTAATTCTAACAGGGAGGGTTGATAATTATATACTTGCAAAATTAAAAAGTTATGTAGTAAAGTATATATATTATAAAAGAGCTTTTTATGTTGGTAAAGGAATAACAGGATGGACTCACTAAAGGTACGAATTAAAAGACGGCTTGAGATGTATCTTGAGCTTGACATCGATGGCCTCAGGAAATTCATAATCGATATACTTTTACGATTAAAGAAACTTACTGTTGACCAATTATATAACGAACTTAACAAGAAATTCAGCATTTCATCCAGCGCAGTTGGATCAATGCTTGGATATATTCACTCGAAATTAGGCATTCTCCATGCTTACAAAGAATCATATAAAACCCCAATAGTTTATTCACTTAAGGAAGAGTATCTGGATATAATAGAAAGCGCCTTAAGCAAAAGCACTTCTAAACCAGCATAGCTGTTATCTCATCGTTTAATTTGATGAATCGATGGATGACGTTTTCATCAAAATTTTTTCTTTTTAAATTTATTATCAGCTCTTCAAACGTACCGATTTTATCACCAGAAACAAGATTATCCGCATGTGCCACTATTTTTTCTTCGATGGTCACAGGCATATAGTCTTTTTCGGGAAGCCCAAGACCCGAAGCCTCATCCATGGGTATCCCGGCGCCAATGTGCCTTTCGATAATTCTTACTACTTTGTCATTAAGCCCATTTTCAACTGCAATAGCTGCACCTTCTACGGCATGACGTATTCCATGCGTCTTTGAACGTCCGATATCATGCAGCAGCCCGCCTATGACAACAGCGTCAATGTCGATGTCTGCGGGAATCCCCCTATTCACTGAATTCTTGTTTATCTTCAGTGCAATTTCTTTTGCATATCCCGCAACAGTCTTACAGTGATCGATAACAGAAGAAGAACATCCTGTGTTTATAAGCAGGGATATCGCTTCTTTCTCATTCACGCGGCAGCACCGGCCGCAGAAGTGCCCGTGGTCATTTCCTCAAGCTGGATGATCCTTTGCTTTAAGCCATGTATTACCGATTCATTTTCCTGGTATATCAAATCCCCGCCGCAAAGCGGACATTTGAATTCCAGTTCAGCAGCGACTTCAAACAGGAATCGTCCATCCTGTTTTTCGCATAAATAAAATACCTTATCCTCTTCGAATTCAAGTTTCGTCTTGAGATTCTTTAAGAGCTTTTTCGATTCGATATCAAGCTGGCGGTTCAAATTGCTAAGGTCAAGTTTCCATAGGTATGTCAACCAGCCGCTGTCTGTATCCCTTTCTCTTCGATAGTTAGCAAGCCTGTTTTCATATAATATGAAAAGAGTGCGCCTGACAATATTTAATAAAACACTTGTCGCCTGGGCTATCTTTTCATCTGTGACCTCACCTTCGGGCATATTCGCAACTACTTTGTAACCTTCTTCCCCAACAAGATTTATTAGATAACCTTTAATAACCGGATCAGTTAAATCAACCAAAAAATTCACCATATCTTAATTGTCTTAATAGGACTTTAAACTTCCGTTTTATTCATTTTATCCTTTATATACTGCGCTGTTCTACTCACTTTTTCTTGAACCATCTTACGTGTTCTGGCGGTTGCAAGTATCGTCGTCACCGGTTCATCAATTGAAACTTCCTGTCCGGGATGAGGAATGTCTGCTGCCTTCCCTTTACTCATGTATTTGACCAGCGTATCAGAAATATCCCTGTTAATCTTTAATTTCGTATCAGCATATATGATATTCTTTGCGGCAAAACATCGGGATTCTCTCAATTCGGGAAGCTCACCAGAAAATGATTTTATATGAGCATCAAAAACGTTCAGACCTGTTGAGAGCTCAACAGTATCAATACTTCCCTGGAAGCGCGGGTTTACCTCAATGACATAAACGCCCTTATCGGTCAGCATGAAATCAATTCCATTTGAACCTTGAAGTTTGAATTCAATGGCGATTTGCTTTGAATACTCTTCCATCTTTTTCCTGAATATTGTATCAAACGGGGTGACATTGCCGCAATAAGCAAAAGGCAATCTTGTGAGCCTCTGGATCCCTATCAACTGTTCATTTACAGCGACAACTACCGCCTCATCCCCCGTACTTATTACCGAAGCGCTGCATGGTATTCCCTCCACGAATTCCTGGGCGATGAACTCATGTGAATCCCTTCGCTCTCTGAATAGGTTCAATTCTTCATCGTTCCTGACTTTAATATTCTTCATTCCACCCGACCCTGATATTGGTTTTACCATAAGCGGGAATCCTAAAACATCTGCCTTCTCAATTGGTTCAGTCCCTGGATGCGGGATTCCCATCGAGCGAAGTTTCTTCGGGAGTTTGGATTTGTTTCCCGCTTCTTCCATTATCTCTTCGGGGTTGTTCAGCGCATTTTTAAATTTCAGGTGCTCAAAACCCGGACCAAGGACAATGGCATCGGCACCGCCAAAGGAGCCAATATTATGCTGTAATTCCCTGTCATCCATATGCTCAATGATTTGCGCCTTGGTGGCGCATTTTTGCATATCCACATCCCCAAAGCGGTCAAGAGCATAAACAGTATATCCTGCACGTCTTGCTGAGCATGCAATACTGCGGACACTGTTTCCGATAACGATGACTTTCTTAACGCCAGTCATAATCCTTCTTCTCTGTGCTCAGATATGAAAATTAACAACGAACTCGTACGAACTCCATACGAACTCACGCCACCGGAGTTCGTTCCAGTTCGTTTTAGTTCGTTGTTTTTTTTAATAGACATGAATATTATATTTAAATTCTCCCGGTGTCTATTACCTCTTTTCCCGCCCTCTGTGGTACAATCTCACATTTTGCATCTGAAAAATGTGTCCTCAGGGCATCATTACCCGATGCGGCCTGTAACCTGTCAAGCGTGATGGCAAGCGCTGCAACCTCTGAATGCGGCTGGTTTCCCACAGCTATATTCCAGTCGGCAAGCCCGTAGAGTTCAGGAGGGACTTTTTCGGCGCCTACAATGATCATAATAGCATCGGTCGAAATTTCAGTTATCGCATCAGGAAGATTTATGCCATACATGGTCAGGTGGATCACTTTACCACCCGCTTCTTTCCATTTCTTGACCTCGCTTTTCCAGCTTGTGATCCTTTTTACATAAAATGAACCGCCCCATCTTCCTCCTGCATCTTCCAGGCTTTTTTCTATGCCACTGTCATCAGAATCAAGGAGCATGCCCTCGGCTCCCATAGCGCGCGCTGTGAGTGCAACGTGGGTGGTTATCCTCTGGTCTCTCTGAATACGGTGCCCGAGCCTTAATATCACTATTCGCATGAGCTGTGAATATGCGTGCATATATATTTAATGTGCTCAGTAATCTTTTTATCTGCATCTTCCTTTGAGCGTACATTATGAAAAAAACGTTATTAATTATATTATTATTTCTATCATTTATATTAATGTCAAACACCGCGTTTGCCATTTCTGAAATAACCATAAACAAGGTAGAAAGACCGCAAAGCGCTATTCTTTTTATTGTTGATGGTTTTGGCTCTTCATATTATTATCCTGAATACTCGCCAACCGCTCTTGATGGCTCATTACTCATTAAGGCAAAGACGCACAACCTCTCATTCGGGGCAAGGATCGCGGATATTAGAACCGGCCATCCCATTACGGGTATTGCTCATTCCATGATCGTGACCGGTTTTTCTGATGCAAATGAAGAAACAGTAGGCTATCCTGGCGCCACAATATTTGATGTAACAAAAGAACATGGTTTTGTTAATCTTGCTGTTATGGAAACAGGAGATTTCAGGAATATGCGAAACGAACAGGACATTATTTTGTACGCACAGAACAATTCTGTTGACGATCCCGTGATAGCGATCCAGGAAGATAAAGCTCCAGCCGGCATGTATGATTTGATGAATGAGTGGAAGATGAAACTTCCCACATATATGAATAAAACGAAAGGAGCGAAGAGATATTCCGCATTCAACAGGTGGGGAATAGATGCGGCAAATGCCGTGGCGACAGAAATGATACAAAAACACCCAACACAACGATTCCTCCTGACAATGAATGTGGGGGAGGTCGATAGCGGCGCCCATGCTTTAGGGGATGATGATTATGTGAAGATTATTGAGGCGCTTGATGCTGATTTTTATCCAATATATAAAACAGCCCTTGACAATAATATCGCTATTTTTGTTACGGCTGATCATGGCATGTCTTTTGCCACGCTAAACGCAAGACGGGGCGGGCACAGCTCGGATAAATATGCAACAAGGCTTGAAAGCGTGCGAATACCACTCGTTATCTTTTCCCCTAATATAGTAACAGGAGTCATTGGCGGAGAATATGGGCAGGAGGACATAGCCCCCACGCTTCTGGGCGTGCTTGACCTGCCAGCACACCTACAATATGCTGATGGCAAGTCCATCAATGTAAAAAAATATGCCAGCATTTTCGTAAAATCCGACCCGAAATACCAGGTATCATTATGGAATAATGGTCAAAAAGTGTCTGAGCGCTCGGATTCTGAGCTTATTTTTTCGGGGCTGCCTCTAAACTCAAGTTATACCCTGAAAGCAACTGGAGATGGCTTGAATTTTGAGGAAAAAGTGTCCCTTGATTCGGATAAGCAATTCAATTTAATAAAACCTGATAGCGGATCCGGTATAAGTAACAGGGGATTTATCGCAATTATCCTGATATTGATAGTGAATATCGCGGGATTGATGATAATCAGAAGGATAAAGGAATGAAGCCGCAGCCGTTTGAGTATCGATAAATCTTTAAATGTATAAGTGCTTTGAAAAGAAAGGATAAAGGCAGTGAAATAAAATGTCGTCAAAACCTGGAAGAAATGATCCATGCCCATGCGGCTCAGGAAAAAAATACAAACGCTGTTGCCTGGACAAAAAAACTATTGAAGATTTTGATTATTCCAAAAAACAGGTGCCAGAATTTAAGTTGCCACGTATCAGCCCATTGGCAATGATGAGAATAGAACAAAAAATGCTGAAAAATCCTGTGGAATTTGCTAAATTCAAAAAAGAAATAGAAAAAACGGGGAGGGCTGAAGAAATAGAGGATTTTATTTCAAAGTCATGGAATCTTGATAAAATAAAAATAATGAGCACTGAAGAAATTATTGGCAAATTGAGATCCATGAATGTCAAGTTTGATATTGAAGACTTTAAAGAACAGGCTCAAGAATATATTTCCGCTATCGACCTGTCTGAAGACTACTATTATAAACAGAAATTCCATGCAGAAGGACAGGAGGAGGATTTTATTTTTCTTGCGATCATAGAACTATGGGACAGGTTAATGCCCGAACACGGGAATGTGGAGATGATAGATAATTTCATGCAGGATGGTTATGATTGCCTTGAGAAGAAAGACACTGAAAAAGCAGTAGAAAACTGGGGAAAAGCATGGAATTTGATAACGAATCTCGTGCCACCTGATATTACAAATGTTGAGGAAGCTGATGAATTCATTCCTGGTATGACACAATCAATTCATAACTGGTGCCAGGATTTTGAAATGGAACTCCAGAATGCAGGTATAACAAACAAATCTTTTTTCAGGAAAAGAATCAAATATTGCAATGATTTTTGCAGGATTTTCCCCGATTCTGATGAATTAATAATCCATAACTTCAAGAGGGCAGAAGCAGAATCATATGCTTCCATTGATGATTTACCTACTGCAGACAGGCTATTTAAGGAACTGGTAGAGAAATATCCCGATAACGTCTGGGGATATGTCAACTGGGGAGATATTTATGCTTTTAAATGTTTCAATCATTTGAACTTCGAAAAAGCCCGTGAACTCTACAATCTTGGGCTGGGATGCAAGGACGAAAGAGAGATCGTGGAAGAAAGATTAGAGAGTCTGAATAAAAAATGTGCAAAATAGTACAGGAAAAACTTTTAATACCTTGAAGAAACTCAACTCAAAAGAGTTTTATGGCTTTTCACGTGATGCTCGTCCCAACCTTAAGCTGTCCTGCCAGATGCAGTTATTGCTGGAGTTCCGAAGCAGGATCCCCGGTAATGAGCATTGAAACCATCAAAGAAGTGGTAGAATGGCTCAAGGATTTCAGGAACGAGCCCGTTACCTTCACTTTCCATGGCGGGGAGCCGCTCCTTGCGGGCGCGGATTTTTATAAAAAAGCGCTGCCTTTGCTGGCTGAAGGTCTGAGTAATCTGAAACCAGCTTTTGCCCTGCAATCAAATCTCTGGGTCATTACGCCGGAACTGGCAAAAATTTTGGCGAAGTATAATATCCCTATCGGCTCCAGTCTTGATGGTCCGCAGGAACTCAATGACCTCCAACGAGGAAAAGGATATTACGAAAAGACCATGAAAGGCTATGAAATTGCAAAAGCCAATGGCCTTAAGGTGAGCTTCATTTGCACATTTACCAAGCATTCAGTAAAACAAAAGGAGGAAATCTTCAACTTCTTCCTTGAAAATGGTTATAATCTTAAATTGCATCCTGCCCTGCCATCTTTGCGTTCAGATGAACCTGAAAAATGGGCGCTTGACCCGGAAGAGTATGGAAAATTGCTGATCTATCTTATGGATAAATACCTGGAAAACCTGGGCAGGATCGAGATCATGAATATCGACCACCTGTGCAAAGCCTATTTCACCGGCAGGGGCACAGTCTGCACATTCGTGGATTGTATGGGAAGCACCTTTGCGGTCGGGCCTGATGGCAGTATCTACCCCTGTTATCGCTTCATAGGCATGCCAGAATATATTATGGGCAACGTCCGTGACCATCCAGGCAAGGACGATCTTGCTAAGTCTGATGCATGGAAGCTTATGCACCAGTTCAAGGAATATGTGGACAAGGAATGCGGGCAATGTTCCTACATCAAATTCTGCAGAGGCGGATGCCCCTACAATGCCATAGTGCCAACCGGGGGCAAAATTCAGGGCGTAGATCCTCACTGTAAGGCTTATAAGATGGTATTTAAGGAAATAACCGACCGCGCAAATGAGGAGATGTTCGGGTCATTTGGCATGGATCCTTTCCAACCTGGACAAAGAAGAAGTGCCAGGCCGGGTATTATGGCTTTGATAAATAAACGCTAATCCAAATCCATCGTTTTTTTCAGTCTCGGACGGGGGATGCGTATCATATCGCCACATATTGCCCCATATTTGCGCCTGAGTTCTGAATACTTATATTTCAAAAAATAACTTAATTCAGGGTGGGATGTTGATTCAATATATTCATCAGTGTAAATATTTATTAAATCGTCAAAGTTTTTTCTTGAGCTGCCGTGAGCATAATTCTTTCCTGAATACCGCCTTATATCGCCATTAAATAATGGGGAAATATGGTGCAATTCATGAAGCACGGTCGAAAGTTTTGTTTTAGGATTTCCATGATCCAGGTAACGCGGCAGGTGAAAATATACAATATATAGGATATTTATTCCATTTATAATGACTTCGGGCGCTTCATACTCATTCCCCCGAACTGTTTTTGTACGCAAACCTCCTTCAAAAAGCATTGGTCGCAGTTTTGCTACAACACCGTTCTTGTTGCCGTTTGATGGCGATATTGCAATAAGGATATTGTCAGGTAATATATGTTTGAAAAACGGATGCGTTTTTACAATATCATCCACAAGCATATCCATGCTGCCTGTAAAATCAAAACCCTTAGCGCTATTTTTTCCTGTATTTTTTTGCAGCATCCTTTAATGCCTCAATACCGGGCAATTTTTCACCGGCCAGGAAATCAATACAGGCTCCGCCTCCCGTACTTACATGGGAAAAATTATTTGAAGCTCCCATTTGTTCAGCAGCTGCCGCGATATGCCCCCCTCCGACAACAGAAAAACCGGATTTCATTCCTGCGTTTATTAGTTCACGAGTACCGAGTGCGAACTTTTCATTTTCAAATACCCCTGCAGGTCCGTTCATGACTACCGTTTTGGAGTTGCTGATCTCTTTTGAGAATTGTACCATTGTTTCGATGCCGATATCGTGGATGGGAAATTCAGTGTTCAGGTTGCTGACTTTTTCTTCCACACGCTCTTCACCCTTATTCAAGGCAACATCCACCGGAAGCCCTATATTTTTCGGGAAATGCAGGAGCAGTTCCTTTGCTATACCTATCTGTGAAGAATAGCCCTGCTTTTCAATGAAACTGATATTCGAGCTCCCTATATTAACTCCAGCTGCTGCAAGAAAAACGTTAGCTACCACCCCTGTTACAAGAACCCTGTCCGCGCATCCCCGCTCAAGTACGTTCTTTGTGACCTTGATGGAGTCATCAACTTTCGCCCCTCCGAGAACATAGATGCAGGGACGCTCACTGCAAGACATTCCCCGGTTCAGGGAATCGATCTCTTTTTCCATGATCCTTCCAGCTATGCTTGGCAGGGTTTCTGTGAAGCCGGTCACTGAAAGATGCGACCTGTGGGAAACCGAAAAAGCATCGTTCAGGAATATATTGCAAACTGCTCCGAGGCGCCTTACCATATGGGTTTTCTTGTGCTCTTTTGGCGCGCGTTCAAGCGATTCTTCTGAATAGAAGCGAGTATTTTCAAGCATGATTATGTCGCTGTTTTCCATTTTTTTGATCCTGTCAATAGCATTTGAACCAAAAATATCATCTACATAATTTATATTACGCCTCATCAATTTGGATAATATCCTCGAATGAGGCTCCATTGTTGTAAAATCACTCTTTCCGGGACGGCTCTGGTGGGACAGGATCACCACTTTTGAATCTTCAAGCTCCTTAAGTGTCAGAATGTGGCTTCTGAATCTGCTGTCGTCAAGTATGGTTCCATTCGGGTCCATCGGCGAATTAAGATCAAGCCTGCATAGAACTGTTTTTCCTTTTGTATCTATGTCATCTATAGTGAGATAATCACGAGTCATATCGAGTGTGTTTAATTATAAGAGGATAACATTAAATTAACGGAATGATTTTTCCATGAGATAACTTTGGAACTTTATTCAAAATCAACAATAATTTAAACTACAATCTCCACGCCATACACTTTTTCCGGATTCTCCTTATGTATCTTCCAGAAAACATCTTCACCCCATTTTTCAACAAGCTGTTTTGTGCGTCTTGGAATGGTTTTCGGCCCAAGCACTGAACCGGGTCTATCCAGGTCATCGATGTAATCCGTTTCCATCATAAAACGCGTGCCTTCGGAAAGCGCCGTCTCGATCGCCTTTTCACTTGCAAGGACACTTGGGAAAATGCCATGTTTCTCGCAGAGTGTGACCAGAGGCGGTGAAAAGTGCTTGACCACCTTTTCCGGCGCCAATCCCACACTTCGCGCGATCCCTGCGATTTCGGAAATCCCTTCCTCAGTCGCGCTTTCGGTGTGAACCTGGATTGTGCATCCTGCATCTCTTGCGTGCTCAAAGCCACAGCGCATGATATCATTTGAGGCGTCCCATATTTTGGGTTCAACCTCATAATGGGGACGCCCGGATTTTAATCCAATGGCTTTTCCTTCTACAACATATTCGCGCGCAATTTCAAGCCCGCCTTTCATTATCTCGATCGATCGCTCAAGTCCGAGGCGCCCGTAGTATTTTGTGAGCTCAGCGGGATGGACTCCAAGGATCACGAAGACCTTTACTTTTTCCGCCTCTTCTGCGCGCTTTGCGATTCGCAGGACTTTATCAAAGACCTGCCTGTAATCATCAGGCGCATTGATCTCCATTCCCAGAGACCAGGGCGGAAGTGAGACAAGAACGAGATGTGTGCCGCCGGCGCGCGCGAATTCGCGGACTGCGTCGAGGCAGCGCCCGGCGGGGTTGAGGTGCATGTGGTTGTCGAGGATGGGGAGGGTCATGGGGTTAGCGCTCGAACTCTAAAGGCTGGCTTTTAGCTTCCAGTAACCTATGTTCAGTGCCCTTTTCAAACTCAAATGGACCGGCTTTAAACCGATCAAGCTGATGATACAGAAATATAAAGACAAGCAGGGCAATCAAAAAAGATGATTGTGTCGCAAACATAGTTTCAGAAAATCTGGTAATCCAGAATAAATAAAATGATACCGACAGCGAAAATAACAGCACGACTGCAAGGCAAATCTGGATTTTGGAGATTTCAGGCGTAATTCTTTTACCAAGCTTCCGAAGGTTGCGAATTGCCTTTACATTCAAAGGCTCAAGAGCAATAGCTTTCATGAATTCATTCCTTGCATTACTATATTGTTTTAATTGTGCATATAAGAAGCCGAGGTTGTTACGAATCTCTGAAACAGCGGATGTCTCCATAGAAGCTGAATTTTTTAATGCTTTTTTATACTCTTTTTCTGCTTCTTCATAATATTCTTCAGCTAACAGTATATCACCAAGCGTTCCAAGTGCATATGGATTTGTCGCCTTAATTTGAAGTGCAATCCTAACCTCTTTTTCAGCCTCGTAAAACAGCGCCTTATCTTTTAAAAGATTCGCATAATTATTATGCGCCGATGCAAGATTCGGGTTGCTTTTAATGGCTTCTAGATACTGTTTTTCTGCCTCATCAAATCGTTTCAGCTTTTCTAGCAGGAGTGCATAATTATACTGTGCTGTCGCATAATTCGGTTTGGCTTTAATGGCTTCTAGATACTGTTTTTCCGCCTCATCAAACCGTTTCAAGTCTTTGAGCAGGATTGCGTAATAATTGTGCGCCTCGGCAAGCTTCGGTTTGGCTTTAATGGCTTTTAGATGCTGTTTTTCTGCCTCATCAAACCGTTTCAAGTCTTTGAGCAGGATTGCATAATTAGTATGTGCCTTAGCATAATTCGGGTTAACTTTAATGGCTTCAAGATATTGTTTCTCTGCTATTTCCAATTTTTTGAGTGAAAACGCTGCAAGCCCCGCATTATTAAATGCCATTGCTTTTTCCTCCCCTTCCAGACCCTGCGCCGCAGCGAGCGCAAGAATATAAGAGAGGTCGTATCCTCTAGCCCTTCCCTTTTCCGCAGATAACTCAAGAATCTCCTTCGCCCCTATCCCCATCTCCCGCGCCACCCGCGCTGCCTCCTCCACGCATGCGTCCAAGTCGCCGCGCTCGATGCAGGGCGCGAGTTTTTTCAGGAATTCTTCGGTTTTGTTATGTTCGGACATTGTAAAATCGTTCCTTTTATTTCAGAATTTTTCTATTTATATTTCTTAAAAATCTCTTCAATAGTTAACACCTTGAAAATTCCAGCGTTTTCTATAATGCCTTTATCATTTGTCAATATTGGTATTTCTAACATCAAAGATAATGCCACGAATGAAGTATCTTTCTCATCGAATTCCTGGCAGATAGCATAAGCTTCATCAATTCTCAAATTATAAAATTTATCGGGTTCAAAGATGATTTTTGAAAGAAGTTCCTCTTTGGTAAGCTCTACATTTGACTTGAGAACTCCTCTTTTTTCAGCTTTTTCAAGAATCAGATCCCAATATTTATCAAGTTCTTTTAATAGATATTCCGGTGCATATATATGAAAATCCCCCGATAATAGAATGTCCCTGAGTGTAGAATTTTTTGGGATTAAGGCGGAAATGAGAATATTTGTATCTATGACGAACTCAATCTTAATTTTCTTTTCTCTTTTTTCCATACCTCTCCTCTTATTATCTCAAGTTGCTGCAAGTCCTCTTCCCCAATATCCAATTTCTTTACTGTCTCCTCGATAAGTTCTCTTTTTCTACTTTCGATAGCTAATATTCTCTCCATTTGCAGTTTTACAAGTTCTTCATCTACCCATTCCGGAACATTAATTAAAATTTGTTTCATGATCTTACCTCATTATCAATAGAAGTTTTTTCGTCCTTAACCAAAGATTGAATTTCGCTATCGATGGGAATAAATATTCACATTCAAATTAATAGTATTATGCCAATTAACATATATAAAATGTTGCAGAATATTACAGCGCCACCCGCACCGCCTCCTCCACACATGCGTCCAGGTCGCCGCGCTCGATGCAGGGCGCGAGTTTTTTCAGGAATTCTTCGGTATTATTATTCATTATTCTGTCACCCTATTAATCCTTGAATAAGGATGCAGTTTTCAAAAGTCTTGATATTTCATTTGTATCATAACACACTGCATTTTTCTGCTGTTTTAAATGCGGATCATTCGACCATACAGGACAATTTAACTGCAATGCAAGGGCTAAAAAAGGAGTGTCTTTTTCATCGATATTTTTCATAATTTCATATGCTTCCTTTATCCTGCTGGAATAAAGTTCAGAAGGTATTATTTGTACAGATTCAAGGATAAACTTCAACGCATACTCAAAACTTTTTATTTGTGCAAACTTATTTCGTTTGGAAATAATATACTCAGTATAATATTCTATTTCACTCAATCCATCTTCGGGATAATACAGATCAAGAAACTCGGATTTTAATAATTTTTCTGTAAAAGCATTGTCTTTTATCAAAGCGGACATTAAGATATTGGTATCAATTACAATCCGTATTTTTTCTTTGTTTCTTTCCATGCTTTTTCTCTTACAATTTCGAGCTCTTCCAGTTCATTTTCACCTATTGAAAGTTCTTTTTTGCATTTCTCAAATAAAACCCACCGAATTTCTTCTTCCTGTATTAAATCATCGATTTTTCTTTTTAAAGAAGACACTGGTATGTCTTTTGGGATTTGTATTAATAATTCACTCATATTAACCCGCCTTATGTTCGTGTACAATTTGAATACATTCCATATATGTTTTATTGGATTGGTTTTTAATATATCCTTCGATTGCTTTTTTTCCGTGGACAGCTCCAGCAACTTCCCCGCCCCCACGCCCATCTCCTTCGCCACCCGCGCCGCCTCCTCCACACATGCGTCCAGGTCGCCGCGCTCGATGCAGGGCGCGAGTTTCTGGAGGAATTCTTCGGTTTTGTTGTGTTCAGACATTACAGATAAGTTAATATCCTAAAAAACATATTATTTATGACTTTAAAGTGTCAGGAGGCGAACAAGTTCATGTCGAATAAAGAGAAAAAGAAACCCAAGGATAATCCTAAGCCTGCGCCCAAGAAATAATAATTTAAGTAGATTTTTTTATTTTTTTTTGATATCTCTTCCAACGTTTTTTCGTTTGAAATTAGAAGCAATCCAAAAGCAAAAATAGGATTAAACAAATATAGCAGTCGAACACATGGAAAAGATGACACCGGCGATGCGCCAGTATTATGAGGCAAAAGAGAAACACAAAGATGCCCTGATATTTTTCAGGATGGGTGACTTCTATGAATCTTTCGGGGAAGATGCCGGGGTAATAGCAAAAGAACTGGGGATAACGCTTACTTCACGAGGCAGGGACAAAGAAGGCGGGGATATGCCTCTGGCTGGTATCCCATATCATTCCCTTGATTCATACCTTCCAAAACTTATCAAAAGAGGATACAAAGTAGCCATTTGCGAACAGCTCGAAGACCCAAAAAACGCAAAAGGTGTCGTGAAAAGAGGAGTTGTCAGGGTCATAACTCCTGGAACTGCTATTGATTCATCACTTATCCAGGAGCAGTCCAACAATTACCTCATGTCGGTTTCGGGTGAAGGTACGGATTTTGGGGTCTCCTTCCTCGATGTGAGCACAGGGGAATTCATGACAACGCAGTTCGCAGATAACCAGTCTTTTGACAAAATAATCAGCGAAGCTGCAAGAATGCATCCGGCTGAATGTATCCTTCCTCCAGCGCTTTTTGATAATAAGAAACTTGGCGAACGCTTAAGGGGTGCAAGCATCACGCTTAATAAATTGGACGCTGAATTTTTTGATACAAAAAATTCAAAAGAAATCCTTCTTAAGCATTTCGGGGTCCTGACTCTTGAAGGCATGGGGTGCGAAAAGCTCCCCCATGCTGTTTCCGCATCAGGCGCTGCTCTTTCATACGCAAAGACAACGCAGATGCGGGATCTGGGTCATATCCAGGGGCTGCGTGTTTATTTAGAGAGCGAGTTCATGGTGCTTGATTCCATCACACTCAGGAACCTTGAGATCATCCGGGGCATACGGGGCGAAGGAGGAAGCTCTCTTTTATCTGTACTTGACCATACGAAAACACCTATGGGTGGACGCCTCCTGCGGAAATGGCTTCTTATGCCCCTCATATCTGTGGATAAAATAACTCAACGATACGAAGGCGTTGATGAGATCGTTAAGAAAACATTGATGCGATATGACCTGCGCTCTATACTTACACGGGTTCGCGATATAGAACGCCTCATCGGGCGCATCGTTTATGGCAATTCCAATGCCCGTGATCTGATAGCGCTTAAAGTTTCACTTCTTGCCATACCCGAAATTAAAAAGTCACTTAAAGAAAGCGAAATAAGATCTGCATTCTTGTTGAGCATAGTGGAAAGGCTTGGGGATCTTAACGATATTGTCGCGCTGCTTGAAAGGGCGCTTCTTGATGACCCGCCGCAGGGGATACGTGAAGGCGGAATGATTAAAGTTGGGTATAATGAAAAACTTGATGAATTCAAAAAAATGTCCCTTCATGGTAAAGACTGGATCGCGCAAATGCAGCAGAAAGAACGTGACCGCACGGGAATAAAATCCCTGAAGATCGGATACAATTCAGTGTTTGGTTATTTTATCGAAATCACAAAAACAAACCTTGCGCAGGTGCCTTCCGACTATATCAGAAAGCAGACCACCGCTAACGGTGAACGCTTCTACACCCCTGAACTCAAGGAAAAAGAGGTTTTGATACTTTCTGCCGACGAAAAACGAATGGCTCTTGAATTTGAACTTTTCACTGAGCTAAACTTCGGCGTGGCAGCACGATCAAAAGAGCTTCAAATTACGGCGCAGGCTATTGGGGAACTGGATGTTATCACGAACATGGCAGAAATTGCGGTGAATAACAAATACGTGCGACCCGAAGTGAATGACAGCTGCAATATTCTCATAAGGGATGGACGGCATCCTGCTGTTGAATATGCCCTTACCGGCGGTTTTGTTCCGAATGATACGCACATGGATTGCCAGGAAAACCAGTTCCTGCTCCTGACAGGTCCGAACATGGCCGGAAAATCCACGTACATGAGACAAAACGCACTTATCGTTGTAATGGCGCAGATCGGCAGTTTTGTGCCTGCGACTTATGCTTCCATCGGGCTTGTGGATAGGATATTCACACGCGTAGGCGCCTTTGATGATCTTGCAAGCGGACAGAGCACGTTCATGATAGAGATGGTGGAACTTGCGAATATCCTTAACAATGCTACGCCAAAGAGCCTTATCCTGCTTGATGAGATCGGAAGGGGCACAAGCACTTATGATGGTTTTAGCATTGCAAAAGCAGTGGTTGAGTTCATCCATAATAAAGACCGCCTGGGCGTCCGGGCGCTTTTTGCCACGCATTATCACCAGCTAACAACACTTAGCAGCGTTCTTAAACGTGTGAAGAATTTCCATGTCGCAGTAAAAGAAGAAGGTAATGACCTGGTATTTTTGCGAAAGATAATTCCGGGGGCAACTGACAGAAGTTATGGCATCCATGTGGCAAGGCTTGCAGGTGTTCCTCTCAAGGTGACGCAAAGGGCAAAGGAGATCTTAAAGGAGGTCGAGAGCGCAAGCGTCATGGGGCGCGCGAAGGACAGCGCGAAATATACGCAGCTTATGCTTTTTGATGCTGATAATACTGCAAAGGAATCGCCTGTTGTTGAAGAATTAAGGAAGCTTAATGTGGAGGCGATGACACCAATTGAGGCGCTGAATGCGCTGGCCGAGCTTAAGAAGAAAGCGGGAGAGAAATAAAAGCACCAGCAATGTAAGTTTAGAAAATTACCCGAAAAACCACCATTAGTAGAAGGCGACGAGAGGGGGACTTGAACCCCCGAGCTCCTTGCGGAACACAGGGTTAGCAACCCTGCGCCATACCGGGCTTGGCTATCTCGTCAAAGCTTTTTTTGTAAAAAGCACAAAACGGTATCGATATTGGATAATTTAAGTGATCCTTTTAGACAAAAGGATATCTCAAAATCAATATTAGATAAGCGTATTGAGTTTGCTTACACGTTTTTAAACCATATAAAGGTTATAGACAAACTTTTCAAATTTATTGGATTAATACAGTTAAGGGCAATTATTGGCTTGATCATACTGTCATGAGAATTAAAAGCATTACGCCGAGGGAGGGAATTGAACCCTCGTGGGGCGAAGCCCCACAAGCTTTCCAGGCTTGCGCCTTAGCCGCTAGACTACCTCGGCACGCGGATTTATAACGGCTCACAAAATAGAATTAAGAACCATCTTAGAGCACCCAATACATTTTTGAAGTATAAAAAACCTGTTAAAGATTATTTTGCTTTTGCCTTCCATCCCTTAGCATAGGTTCCTTCTTCCATGAACACCCTGTCAGTACTCACAACTATCCCTGTGGCAGCTCTCAGGATATCTGCGGACTTCATCTGGGCATATCCGAAGGAGACTCCCTCGCCCTTTAACGTATATACCGCAACAATATCACCCTTTTCGATCCCGGACTCAAGGGTAAGAACACCAGGCGCTGCAAGACCTGCGCCGTGGCATATCGCATCCACCGCATTATCCCGTATTACGATCTTTGGAAGATGTGAAAGTCCGAATTCCATGGGGCTGATCACTTTTCTCAAGGGGGCTTCATTCCCGTTCTCTTTCCATTCGACATAAGCATCCTGTAAGTCCTGGAGTGTGATCAATTTTTCATCTTCGCGAAAAGGCCCTGACTTCGTGCGCCGCAATTCCTGCATGTGTGCTCCAGTCCCCATCGCTATTCCCATATCATGGCATAATTTCCGGATGTAGGTTCCAGCTTCGCAACCGACCCTGAAAAGGACATTATTATCATCGATCTCAAGAAGCTCATTATAATAAATTGTCCGTACCCTTGTTTCACGTCTTACCGCAGATTTAATAGAAGGCTTCTGGAAAATATCACCCGTGAAATCTTTAATAACAGTTTTTATTATGCCCTCAGGCATCGCTTTATGAAGTTTCATAAGGCATACATACTCTTTTCCAGCAAGTAGAAGACCATCAACAGCTTTTGTTGAATCCTCAAGCATAATTGGGAGAAGTCCTGTAACATTAGGATCAAGAGTGCCGCTGTGCCCTGCTTTTTTCAAATCCAGGATTTTTTTCACATAAGAAGTGATCTCGTGGCTTGTCGGACCTGCGGGTTTATCAAGATTTATCGCACCCTTTCGCATATATTCATCGATCAGACGATCTTGCGGTTTCTTTCCGTACTTATCGTCGGTCGTATCTTCGGATTTTACAAGCGTCTCTCTTTTTCTTTCAGATGGGAGTATCATATCAGGTTTTTACCGCTTTTTGAACTATTTCACTTATCTCTTCAGGGTTCCACTTACTTGAATCTATTATCAGGTCATATACAGACAGGTCTTTAATATCAATGTCATAATATTTCAAATAGCGCTCTCTTTCACATTCCTCTCTCTGTGAAGTCTCTTCTATTGCCAGGGTTTCGGGTTTATTTTCCCGTTTCGAAATGCGTCTAGCCCTTATCTCAAGAGGGGCTTTTAGCCAGACACGAAGATTTGCATCTACAAGAAAACCGGAAAGTCTTCCTTCTATCAGGATATTATCTTTTTCCCGGGCGATCTTTTTTTGCATATCATCTATTTCCCTGTCGATCTTTTCATTACATTTTGCGATCTGGCCGAATTCCTCAAGTGACATGCATCTTTCATTGGCGCATTTGCGAAAGATGTCCCCCATCGATACCAGTTCAAGACCAAGCCTGACAGATAATATCTTCGAAAGTGTGCTCTTTCCGCTTCCGGGAGGTCCGCTTATTGTGATTATCAATTACATTCCGCCTATATTCAAAGCCTTTCTTGTCATCTGGCTGACCGGTATGGAACACAGGAAATACCAGAAGAGCCAGTACTGGAATTCCCAGAAAACCTTATCATTCAAGTTCTGTTCTCCCCAGAAGGGGAAGGTCATAGTAGCACCCGGGTTCTGGCTGATAAGAAGATAAACCCAATAGAAAAGGGGTATTGAAATAATACTTATGTAAAGCATGGGTTTGAACTGCTGTTTGAACATTTCCATCTGGTCGCCCATCATTTCCTGGTACTGGCCTTCCAATTTCTTTATCTTTGCGGCATTGTTGGATAATTGCGCCTGTCTCATTTCTTTTTGTATGAGCTTTGATTTCTCCTGGACACGTCTCATCAAGCTCCAGTCCATCGTATATTTCTGGATAAGTGAAGCGTAAAGACCGGTAAAAGCCGCAAGTACGAAAATTATCATGTGTATTGGAAGCCCACCAAGGAGTGGTTTCAGGAACATATCCATTATATTGCCTATGTTTTCCCTCATATTCGGGAACATGATGATCCCAAACATTAAAAAAATGCCAAGAAACATTACGAGCTTATTTATTGTCTTATTGATCATATTTATCCAATACTTCTTTTATTTCCTCAAATATCTGTAGGATATCTTTACTTCCATCGATAGTCTTGAGTATTTTTTTGTTAGCATAATAATTTATTAATGGCTGTGTTTGTTTTTTATAAACATTCAACCTGTTCCTGATAGTTTCGGGTTTGTCATCATCGCGCTGATATAATATCCCTTTGCATAAATTGCACACATCCTCCTGTGCGGGAGGATTAAAAATAACATGATAGCTTGCCCCGCATTTGCACATTCTTCGCCCGGAAAGGCGCTTTATAAGTTCTTCATCATCTACAAAGATATTAAGGACTGCGTCAACCATCTCTCCTGATTCTGTTAATATCATCTGCAACACATCAGCCTGCGGGATAGTTCTTGGATAACCATCAAGCATAAATCCATTCTGGCAATCTTTTTTTGATAACCGGTCTTTGATGATCGTTATCAAAAGTTCGTCAGGAACAAGCTCGCCCCTTGACATATAGGATTTTGCCTTTAATCCAAGTGTGGTATTATTGTTAATATTCTCGCGCAAAATGTCCCCTGTCGAAATATGGGGAAATTTGTAATGTTCCTGTATTTTTTTGGCCTGCGTCCCTTTTCCTGCTCCGGGGGGCCCAAGTAATATAATATTCATCCTTATTCCATCAGATTTTTGCCTTTTGTGAAACCCAGTATGGAAGCACACACAGAAATCAAAACTATGATGCCAACTGATAAGTAAATAGTGGTCACACGGTCAATGTTTTTTAGTACTATGCTGTACAGCAGGTCTGCCGTCCAGATACCGATTATCATGCCCATGAATCCGAATACAATTGCATATACCGCACCTTTCAGGATATCTGATAAATTCATGCCTCTCATTAAGACACCGAACAATAAAAGCTTATCCATGAGCTGAATTTGTAAACTACTCAGGGCTTATAGCCCTGAGTAGTTTACTTCGTACCAGTTCGTTGTTTTTTCTTACTTTCTAACTGTTCGTACTGGTTGTTTACTTTGGCAATCCCAACGCAGCCCGTTTCTTCATTATATGGGCTTCAATACCATTTGCCGCTTCAACCATGTCAGTTTCCACAGCGATCTTTCCGCCTGTTATTCCTTCAAGATCTACTGTAAGGAGTTTTACAAGGCGTGGAGCTCCCGCCACTGGCGGGAGTGGCGCAACGTGTGTATATAGACCAAATGCCAGGGCAAATATTGCGTCAATTGTTGCTTTTTGTTCCATATATTCCGGAGCTGTAACCGCAACAGGAAGCTGGGACGGATCAACTCCAAGTGCATCTGCGACAGCCGTTACTAGAAGAGTAATTCTTCCCGTATCTGTGCATGTGCCAAAGCTTAGCACTGGCGGGATCTTGAGCAGTTCGCAAACCGCCCTGAGTCCGGGGCCAGCTTCCTGTTTTGCTTCAAGCGTAGTAAGTCCTCCAACCTGCAGGGCAGCATTTCCGCATCCTGCGCTGAGGACTAATATATCACGTTTGATGAGTTCACGTGCCATTTTCAGGGTATTGATGTCCTGTCCTCCATCCCGAAGAGTTGTGCAGCTGACAAGTGCCACAACGCCCTTTAGAGTACCTTTCTTGATAACATCAAGAAGCGGGTCAAGAGTTCCGCCAAGCGCACCAAGGCATGCTTCGGTCGAGAAACCGATCACAGCGTTCTGCTTCTTGCTTGATGGATTTGTTACTTTTCCTTTTCTCTTCTTGAAGTTTTCAATCGCGATATCTATGAGTTTCTGCGCCTGAGCTGCTGCATCTTCAGGTTTATAGACTATCTGGTCTTTCATGCCCGGGACATTGACCAGTTTTGATACTGAAATAAGAGTTGTATTATACTTATCCTGGTATTCTCCTATTCCCGGAGGTGAACAGTTCATATCCATTGCAAGGACATCGATACCGCCTGTTGCAAGCGCTGGTTCGATAGAAAGCCAGTTTCCTGTCAGGCCAACGAAGACATCATCGATATTGAATCTCTGGGCGAGTTCCTGCCCTGTTTCGATGGAACCGATGATGTGAAGTCCTTTTGCGCCAGCTTTTTTGGCAATTTCCTGGTTTTTTGCCTCATAGGCTGCTTTGATCAGCGCTACGCCTATGAATGGTTCATGACCGTTTACAGCAATATTCACGAATGCAGGGTCGATGATCCCAAGGTCAACATTGACTGCATGCGGTTTGGGTGTCCCGAAAAGAATATCCTGTCCCATTTCAAGAGGTATCTGTGAGCCGTAAATACAGGAAATACCAAGACGCAAAGCCTTTTTTGCCAGCGAAACATAATCGCCGTCAATATTTGTCATTGTGCTTGTGACACAATCCGTGATCTCATTGAGTGGTCCTCCGGGAAGGATCCCAAGTTTTCTCCATACATCTATTCTTGACTTTGGAGCAAAACGAAGAACATTTGAAAGCTCAATGTCAGAATCAGAGTTTATTTCCGCGATCATCGCATCTGCTACCGCAATGGCGATATCTTTTGTACTGCCATCGGTTTTTAATCCCAGCTTACCCGCAAAGCTTCGAAGTTTTGCTTCATCGCTGATCTTGAAGGGAGTTTTACCCAGGGCTGTTGCTCTTAAAGTTTTTGCGACTTCCCTGGCATGGTGGGTATACGCTGCTATTCCCATGGTATTCAGGAACATCATGTTCCTCATGGCCATGGCATCTGCATCAATGCCGCAGACTCCGCGCTCGGCGCCGGGTTTTATCCTGCATGGGCCATTGCTGCAAAGCTGGCAGCTTATCCCCTGTTCGCAGAATGAACAGCGTTTTCCCTGGGCAAGGGCTCTATCAAAACTATTTGTCATATTATCCTTATGCAGGATACTGTGTAGTTCTATTACAGATTTGTGTGCACTAACTTGTTCCATAAAATTCCTCCTTCATAATAATTGTTATTTTCAATATAAAGGCTTTATTGATTTTGTTTCTTTTCTATATTCCAACCATTGTATTACCTTTTTAATGGTTGAAACTTAATAGTATCCGATAATGTATAAATATATTCACTATAAATTATAACATAAACTCAAAAATTGGCTAAGAACCCCAAGTCCTTAAATTAATCTTAAAAAAACAACGAACTAATATTTTTTATCTGACAGACCTGTACTTCTCTGACCGCAAGATGATTATATATGCACATAGCATCACCCCTCCTAAAGCAAAAAGGGCGAGCACTAGAAGTGGTGATCCCCGATAGAATTCAATTGCAAAACTAGTTCCTATTACCATTGCTATTGGCAGTAAAAAACTTAATATCGTAACATTTTGGGAAACCATTTCGTTCTCTCTAATGATACTATGGATTCTCAAGGATAAAACCAACGTTGTGAAATATTTCACAACTTTGTTTATATTCAGGTGAACCATAGAATATTGTTAGCTATAAGGACGTATATATGTCAGTAAGAAAAAACATTTCATTGGAAACTGTACATTTAAAGAAACTTGAGCCTCTCGTCCAAAAACACAACGGAAATTTCAGCGCAGCCATGCGTGAAATAATCGATTTGATAGATATAATTACAAAAGATCCGGAAGCTGTAAATAATCTTATAGACGGATTAAAGACTGACTATAATCTTACTGAAAATGTTTTTTACTGGTTGATCAAACAGGCGCGCGGAAGGCTTATTGACCCTGAGCATTTAAACAGTATAATAGATCCTGCAAAAATAGTATTGCTATCTGATCTTGAAAAATATCTTGATGACATGACAAATGGTGTGAGCTGGCAAACCCAGGTAAAAATTGAGGATTACAATGATAATGTAAATCCATCACATGTAAAAGTTGTACTTTCCGGAAATAGCGGTTATAAAATGGAATTTCTCGCAGGTATGATATCTTCCTTCCTTGTAATTAACAAAAAACAAGAAATTATTTCACTTAAGAGGGGCTCAAATAAGATCACAGTGAATTTCAGAAAACAATTGAATGTTAACATTGCAAAACAATCGCTTCTTAATTTTTTTGGGGAGATGGAGGAAATTTCATCGGAAATTTCCAAAAAACAGGATTTCTGGAAATGTATTGTTAATCTTTATAAACAGACCAATTATAATATGGTCACCTTACCAAAGAATTACTATAACGAATTACTGATTGGAAAAGAAGCTCCAAGCTACCTCACGACCCCTATTGAGGCTATACATAAGATCCCGATCAGAGACATACCTCTTGATGTACTTATGCAGACAATGAAATCGGTGTACGAATTCATGGGGATCGTTGAACGCATCGACGTGAACGAGAATTCTTTATATATTTATCATGGCAACACTGATAAACGTGCAATCAATGCGATCGAAAAAATCCTGTTGAATGTGCTCGATTTGAATGGGGCAAAATATGAGTCCAGATGTTCTGAAAACCTCATAGTTATGAGTCCTGTAAAACAAAAGACGGATTTATTGCCAGTACCTTAAGTAATACAAATGGTGACATTAATTGGTAAGATAAATTGTTTAATAAAAACAAACTGTAAGCTTTAATATCTTAGCCGTCTAAAAATCAGATATGGTAAAAGTTGAAGTTCTTCTTGCGACTGATGGTTCAGAATCAGCGAAAATAGCACAGATTGCGGCGTTAAGGATATCGAAGTCATATAATATTCGAATGGCAGCTCTCTACATTGTGAATGTCCCTTCTACATCTGAACAGGCTGAATTAATAAAATACGGTGAAAAAGTCCTGGATGAAGTTGTTGAGGATGGAAAAAAAATGGGTGTAGAAGTGCAAAAAATATTAAAACTTGGAAGCCCGTCCGAAACGATCCTTAACGTTGCAAAAAGCCTTAAAGTACAAACTATTGTTGTCGGCTCCGAAGGAAAGAAAGGTATAAAAAGGGTACTTCTGGGAAGTGTAGCTGAAAACGTAGTACGAAATGCCCAGTGTACTGTACTTGTTGCTAGATGATGACTAAAAAAATCCTCGAACAAATATGAAATATTCAAATATCCAGATAACGGCGGATTCAAGTGCGCAAGATATCGCACAGGTCGCGATGGCGATACATGAACTCCTGGGATTGCCTGTGACCATGAGAAGCCTTAATAAGAATGGCGTACGGATCGAAAAAGGAAAGATCCTTGATAATAATTACACAGGTCCTGTGCTTGAATGCGTCCTCAAAGAAAATAAGATGTTGCGGATCATTCCCACGAGTGGAAAATACGCCGGGATCCCCGTGATCGTCGTTCCGATAAGAAACAAAGAGGGGTATGGCATCGCTGCGATTGGAGTGGTTGATGTTGTTGGTACAGTAGATCTTGGTTTTATCTTTGGTGATTATCCTGAAGTGGTAAAACAGGTACAGGAATGCGTACGATCTCGTGTGGCAGTTCCTTGAAACCGCATATTCGCCAGGCTGAAAAAGATGATCTTGGTGATCTTTTAAACCTTGAAAACATTTGTTTTAAAGAAGAAACATTTCATACGAGGCAGCTTAAATATCTTATCCTTAAAGCCAAATCCATAGTCATTGTAGCAGAATATGAAGGAAATGTCATAGGGTCGATGATCATCCTTTTAAGAAAACATATCCTGAATGCAAGGATATATTCTCTAAATGTGCATCCTGAATACAGGCGAATGGGAATAGCGAGGTCGCTCATGGATTTTGCAGCAGATATAATAAAAAAAATAGGATATGATAATATTACACTGGAGACCGGAATTACTAATAACGCTGCGCAGAATCTTTATGTGTCAAAAGGTTTTCACGTTGATAAAAAATTATCCAATTATTATACGAACGGTGATGATGCCCTCCATCTTATCAGGAAATTATGAAACAAGTTCAGTTATGATCTTTTCATAAATGTCCTTGTCAATAACATCTTCAAATCCATCGTAAATGCTTGGATTATCGTTTATTTCAATGACCCTGAATCCATCTTTTGTTTCTTTAACATCAAGACCATAAAGACCATTCCCAACATATTTTGAGAGCTTTAAGGAAATTTCTTTTAATTCAGGAGCAATTGAATCCCGCGATACTGCAATTGTATCCCCCCACTCATATTTTCCATTTACTTTTGATTTTATTTTCCATCCACCTTTTGGGAAGCAATACTTACATAAATAAATCACTTCGTTCCTGAGTATCCCGACGCGCCAATCAAAATCTGATTGTATATATTCCTGGACAACGAGAACCTTGGCTTTCCTGAGCAAATGTTTGGATATTTCAATGAATTCTGCAACATTGCTGGCTTTTTCGACATGTGAGGAAAAACGAGTATATGGCGTTTTTATGATCACTGGATACCCCAGCGATTTGAATATTCCATCTATATTTTCCGGGGAATAATCCCCATAGAATAAAATCGACCCTGGTGAAGGAATATTATTTTTCTGGAAAATATCATGGAGGATCACTTTATTAGAGCATGTCCTGATGGAATGGGGATCATCGATTACTTTCAAGCCCGATTGCTCGGCTAGTCTTGATACGATGTATGCACAGCTGCTTGGATCGGTAGTAGCGCGGATAAAGAGGGCGTTATAATCTGAGATTCTTGATATATCATCTTTATAGATAAATTCAAAGGAATGCCCCATTGATTCAGCAGTGGACTTGAATTTCAACAGGGCACTTCGTTCTGATTTAAGATCGAAATTATATGCCTCTACAAAACAGGCGATTTTCATTACTTTAGATACCCTGTTTTATCTCATGCATTTTATCATGAACGATATCCCACTTTACTTCCTTTTTTGTTGCGGGTTCGCAATGGTTCAGCACAATGCCGCCGTCGTCTATCTGGACCACCAATTTGCAAATTGGAATATTAAAAACCTCATAGAATCTTTTTGTGAATACTGAGGTTTCATCATTTGTTGATTCCCCGAACATCTGGATTATTTCCAGAACTTCTCCTGTAAGTGGATGTAACGAAACCGGAAATCTGGCACCCATGCTCATTCTCTTTATCATTCCGGGAAGGTTTGAGTTTGAATCCACCACTTTCATTGAGTTATTAGTGAAAGGATTCACGGCAAATAAAACTGCCGGAGCGTTAATTTCACTTTTAGCGGATGTTATGAGCCTGTAATCATTGGTGCGAATACCGTTCCTTTTGGCTTTTTCAATCAGCAGGGGGTTCCTGTATGCATCCATTATTTCTGTACAATTCGGTGTGACTTCTACTCCAAAGGTTTCCGCATGTGCAGATACATAATATCCCATTCTCAAATAACGGTAGTCATGGTTGATATTAAATACGCTGTCGTGTACTGGTTGCCTTAAAAAAACAAACGGATTAGAGTCGCTATCGTCTTCTTCTTCACTGACTATAATCATTTTTGATATCAGTCCGTTTGTATATCATTATAATATGAGTATAAATAAGTGACGGCTGGCAAGGCTGGTTTCCTGTGAAGAAAGTCCAAACATTGTTATTATTATGATTATTAAAATTTTAATAGATAAATTTAAATATGATTATAACTAAAATTGGAATTGCATGTCAAATTGTGACTCATCCGATTTACAGGCTAACTTGAAAATCGAATGACTACAACTCCATGAAAATGTGAAAGACTTAAAAATAGGAGGTTTTATAAATGGGAATTTGGGCGTGGATCCAACCAGTAGACAGGATATGGAAAGTAATATCTGATGATGAAAAAGGTACACTTCATGTATATAATGAAAAAAGCGAACTTGTCATGGAACGCAAAGGGATGAGCAAGGAAGAGCTCTCTTTCATAGAAAATAATTTCCTGCAAATAGTAGCTACCAACCTCTCAGGAAATAAAGACATCCAGCCTGCGGCAATCGATAAAATGCCGATAATTGAGCATAATTATATGTATGCTTGAATCTGTTATTTTTCTTCCATAGGCCACAAAAGATATTTGAATCCCTGAACTAATTATTGTAAGTGAACGATGAACACAGGATAAAACTTTTTGGAATAAGTGGAAGCCCGAAAAAAGGCGCGACCGATCATATAGTTCAGGAAGCGCTCAATTACGCAAAGGAGAAATATGACGTCGAAACCGAATATTTCTGCGCAATGGGAAAAAAATTGAACTTCTGCATACATTGTGACTACTGCGTTCGGGAAAAAAAAGGATGTATTCATAAAGATGATATGCATGAGGTTTACGAAAAACTTAAATGGGCTGATGCGATCATAATCGGAACTCCAGTTTACCAGGGAATGGTGAGCGGGCAGACAAAGGTCATAATGGACAGGTGCAGAGCCATTGCAGCCCAGAACCCACATTTTATCCTGAATAAGCCTGGCGCGGCTCTTGCGGTTGGTGGCGACCGCATTGGCGGTCAGGAACCCTCGATACAGGCTATACTTAACTTTTATGTCATAAATGAGGCAATACCCGTTGGCGGCGGTTCTTTCGGGGCAAATCTGGGCGGAGCTTTCTGGTCAAAAGACAGGGGGGCAGAAGGAGCAAAAGAAGATGAAGAAGGATTAAAAAGCATGCGCAAAACTGTCAACAGGTTGATCAAACTGGCCATAATAATGAAAAACGAAAATATTGATGATAGAGAGCCTAAAAGGTAGGATAATATAAAATATAAAGAGACATATTACAGTTTTACACTTATGAATATAAAGAGCATTTTAGAACCATTGGAAATAAATGAAATTATACTTCCAAATCGGATTGTATTTCCGGCTTTCCAGGCAAATTATGCCACATCTGAGGGATTTGTTACCGAAAGACTGCAGAAAATGTATGAAAATATAGCTGTAGGAGGCAGCGGTCTTGTCATCGCAGGAGGCATGGCAGTTTCGGATGATGGTACCCCAAACACGAATGCTATAAAGATCAGTGATGACAGACAAATTCCAGGTCTTAAAGAACTTTTTTCAGTCATAAAGAAAAACGGCTCTGTCGCCGGAGCGCAGTTGATGCATGCGGGGCGGCAGACGTTATCAGTAATGACCGGCCATCCTTTGGTTGCAGCCAGCGCTATACCATGCCCTGTAATGAAAGAGATGCCGATTGAACTTGATACTAAAGGAATAAAGAGGATACAGGATGATTTCGTGAATGCTGCTATAAGGGCAAAGAAAGCAGGTGCGGATGTGATCGAACTTCATGGCGCTTTTGGTTACCTTATCGGAGGTTTCCTCTCGCCATTTTCTAACAAGCGCACAGATGAATATGGCAACGATAGGACATTATTCTTCACAGAGATAATAACAAGAGTAAAAAGAGAAGTAGGGAACATGCCAGTATCATGCAGGATCAGCGCAGATGAATACGTAGAAGGCGGCCTGACAATTGACCATACGAGAAAGATCGCCCATCGCCTTGTGGAAGCGGGGGCAGATATTATAAGTGTGGGGGCAGGAACGTATGCAAGCATGAAACACATGTCTCCGACAAAGGATATGGGTGAAGGAGTGCACGTTCACCTGGCAAAAGCGATCCGCGATGTTGTAGATGTTCCGGTTATCTGTTCAGATAATATACGAAGTCTTGGATTTGCCAATCGCGTTATTTATGAAAAAAAAGCAGATCTCGTCGCCATATGCAGACCTCAGGTCGCTGATCCGTTCTTTGTGAAGAAATCCATACATGAGCAAACCTTAAACGAATGTATAGACTGTGGAAAATGTTTGTACTTTTTAAGGGGTGAAAAATCGGTCTCTTGTCCGCAAAATAATGAGCTATAGGATAGAAAAAAATGAATTAATCCACCTTTGCATCCACCACCACATGCCAGACTCCGGGTGCGTATTTTTTTATCCTGCGCTGCCCTGTTATTTCAACATTCCTTCCAATCGACCTTGAAACCTCGATTATCCGGTCAGCAGGGCGGCTCTCTATCGCCTCTGGCACTGCTTCATGGTAATGCAGGGTCCCGCCAGGCAGCAGGGCGTTGATCCCGGATTCCAGATATTCCTGCCCATCGAGATATCCCATAATAACCCGGTTCGCAATTCTTCGCGGCGTTACTTTTGCACAGTCTCCTGCGATTGGTTCAATGATATCCACAACCCTGTTAAGAGCAATATTTTCTTTTAAATAACTAAAAGAAACAGGATTAATCTCAATAGAAATTATTTTTTCAGGTTTTGCGTGTACAGCTATGGGAATTGAAAAATAGCCGATGCCTGCGAACATATCGACCACAGTCTCATCTTTTCCCAGTTTGCTCATCCGCTTTTTTTCAGCCAGGTTTCCCTGTGAGAACATGACCTTCATTGCATCTAGCTTAAAAAGGCAGCCATTCTCTTTGTGTACGGTTTCAGTATTCTTTTCCCCGGCGATGATCTCACGATCTGGCAGCCTCATCTGGCCGCTTATTCCCCTGTCAAGAAGTACGGTCTTGCATCCCGGATAAAATGAAAGCAGGGCTTTTCCTATCTCAACTTTTCTATCCATTATTTTTTCATCAAGTGTTACGATGATAATATCACCCAGGATCTGCCATCCACGCGGCAATAAATTCTTTTCGTTCTCAGGAATATCGAGGTCGTTGAATACTGTTTTTTCCTGCAAGTAATACTCTGGATTATCTTGATCGACCAGGGTGAATTCATTTGTTCTGAAATTTTCAGTGATGGGGATCTCGATAAAACCATCTTTTTTCAATAACTTTCTCGATTTATCAAGGGCTGACAAGGAAATAAGTTTTTGACGGACTGATTCCGATTCCTCCATCTTTACACGAACAGCCTTTGTTAATTTTTTCATAAATCATGATTTTCGAAATGCACTGTCAATGAAGTCTTTATGTTGCTTTGACCATACTTTATTTGGTGTGGTTTTTATCCATTCAACATATTTATCAATGAAATCCAATCGTTCCTTGAAATTGGTCTCTTTCTCCTTTTTTAATTCTTCTATATCAATTATCATCAAAACCTCCCAGGTATTTTTTGACCTGATTATCTGAAACTTTCAGTTTATACAAGAACATTTTGAGCAATACAATATTTAAATTCTCTTTGAAAAGTTTGAACAAGAACCGCGCATCTTCAATATCCTTTTCTGACCCCAGAAATAGCTTGTAGGGAATCTGCAATTCAAGAGGGGATAGATATAATGACTTATCTGCGAGCTTTACATGCTTTCTATTTTCAAGGGAATACCTGTCAAGGTCATTTTTTACAAATTTTAGCTCGATATTAGGAATAAAACTTCCTTTATTAGATATTCGAATGGCTTGATGATTTTTTAAATAATCGTTGTCGAATATTATTGTATCCTCTTTGAATTCGATTTCCATTTATTTTTCCGAACATAAAATAATTAACTCTTTGAATTTCGCACGATATACAAAATATCACTAAGGATAGAACTTGCAGTCTCGATAGAACCCGCGCCTTTACCGCTGATCGTGATCCTTCCTGCAAGATCTGTCAATATCGATGCAACGTTCAGCGTGCCACCTACTGCAAGCGGATGCCTTTTCGGGACAAGACGCGGCGCAACCGTAAGCTTGCCATCTCTTGCTTCGCACACGAGTTTGACGACATAATCATTTTTATTAGCAAGCTCCAGCGCTTCGGGTGTAATTTTGTTGATACCTGTAACGTCCACATCTTTATATGTGGCAGCCTGCGAAAACACAGAGTTTGCGATTATCACAAGTTTTATAGCAGAATCAATACCCTCGACATCGTATGTTGGATCGGTCTCAGCAAAGCCCAATTCCTGCGCTTCCTTAAGGACAAGATCGTATGGCATTCTCTCATCAGACATTCTGGTAAGAATGTAATTGCATGTTCCATTCAGGATGCCTTCGATCCCGATCACAGTGTTCCCGGCAAGAGCTTCATGAACAAGGTTGAAAATCGGGACAGCTCCGCCAACAGTAGCTTCGTACCTGAAAAAAAGCCCGTTATCTTCAGCCAGTTCTTTCAATTCACTAAAATGCAATGCCAGAGGTCCTTTATTTGAAGTTACAACATGTTTTCCCGACTCAAACGCAGCGCGCATATTACCAAGGCCAGGTTCACCATTGTTGATATTAGTTGGTGTTACTTCGACAACAATATCATGTTCAATATCCCGGATTATATCAAGTCCAATTCCTGCTCCAACTGCGACAGAACCTTTTTGTTTTTTCCTCAAAAGTGCAGCTTCAATATCAATACCATTTTCGTTTATTTCACAGCCTTTTGAATCTGATATTCCCACAACTCGCAGGTCTATCCCCTGTGTATTCAGGTATTCCTGCTTTGATAAGATAGAACGAGCTACACCCTGGCCTACCGCGCCAAATCCGATAATGGATAATTTAAACGTCCTCATGCTCCCACCGAATTCATATGAATAGGTTCGATCATGAGAAGGTCTTTCTTATTTGCAACTTCTCTCATAATATCAAGTGCCGTGCTTAATTCTTTCTCTCCAACTGCATTGATAACAAGGTATGCCGATGACGTTTTGTCAATAGCAGGCATTGAAAGTGACATGTCCACCACTTCTGCAAACCCTGTCGAATCAATCCTGTCTATAGTATCTCCCATATCAGAATGGACAATATGGCCGATGAGAATTACGGAAACTGTTGCCCGAAGTCTTTCTTCCCCTACCCTCGCTACTTTTACGCCGCTTTTTTCAAGCCGTTCTATGAGCTTATTCAATACCTGGTGTTCAATTTCGAATCTTATCTGGACAGGTATCGTCCCGCGTGGTGTTTTCTCGTCATGCTGGTGAATAACGCTCATGATATTGCCATGGAATTCCGAAATGGGCGACAGTGCTAGAACAAGCTGTCCAGGAATATCTTTAAGCTCAAGAGTCATTGAAACAATCA
This sequence comes from Candidatus Methanoperedens sp., assembly GCA_041648475.1. Lineage (GTDB taxonomy): Archaea > Halobacteriota > Methanosarcinia > Methanosarcinales > Methanoperedenaceae > Methanoperedens. The sequence goes on from JBAZOV010000005.1 coordinate 107,061, forward strand.
TGTCCCCAACTATGCGCAAGTGATTAATAAGTTTTATTAGTCCTACATCCTTCTGAAACTCATAATCCCAATTCCGATCATCATTGCCGTAAAAACCATCAACACTGCCGTATCCAGCAGAAGTGGATAATGGTTTATTCCCAGGATGATACCGCGCATTGCGTCCACTCCATATGTCATCGGATTGATCTTAGTGACTGCAGCAAGCCATGGCGAAAGATCACTCACCGGGAAAAGTGCGCCGCTGAAGAAGAACATTGGCCACATTACAAAATTAATCACAAGACTAAAACCCTCAGGACTTGTAAGGTTTGCGCCTATCACAAGTCCGATACTGACCATGGCAATTGATATTAAAAGAAGCATCAGGAACGCTTCTATGATTGTCAGGGGGGTAAAAGGAACATTTAAGAAAAATAATCCGATTATTATGAGATAAATTACCTGCACCATCGCATCCGTTGCCCCGCCCAGCATCTTCCCGGCAAATACGCTGGCTCTTGAAATTGGCGCTACAAGCACTTCCTTCAGGAAATCAAGTTTGCGGTCCCAGATTATATAAATGCCATAGAAAAGTGATGTGAACAAAACCGTCATGACCATTATCCCTGGATAAATAAACATCTGGTAGGAGAATCCTCCAACACTCTCAATCGTTGTGCCAACACCTGCACCGAATCCGAATATCCACAGAAGCGGCGATATTACTGCCGAAATAAGCCTCTCCTTCTCGCGAATATATATTTTTGCTTCACGAAGCCAAACCGCATAAATTCCTTCTAATTCACTCATCGTTTCATCATCCTCTCCCAGAATCCCCCTTCAGCCTCACCCTCACGGATCTCCCTGCCCGTGTAATGAAGGAATACATCGCTTAAGCTTCCTCTTCTTACCTCCACAAAATCAATCGGGCCTGTATTAGAAAGCAAGTCCTGGAGATGTTTGCTTGCATCCTTTATCGAAATGTATTGCAATCCATCTTTTTCTTCAGCTTTCATAACATATTCAAGCTTTCTTAGCTTTTGGATATCAGGGATCTTCTGTTTGATCTTGACGATGTCCCCGGCAACTCTGTTCCTGAGCGCATCAGGAGAATCAAGCGCCACGATCTTACCGTAATCAATGATAGCGACCCGGTCGCATAACTGTTCCGCCTCTTCCATATAATGCGTGGTAAGCATGACTGTCATGCATTCCTTTGCAGCAAGTTCCTTTATATATTCCCAGATATGTTCCCTTGTCTGGGGATCAAGACCAAGCGTGGGTTCATCAAGAAACAAGATCTTCGGGTGATGCATTATCCCGCGTGCAAGTTCCAGGCGCCGCCGCATCCCGCCCGAATAGGTATTCACAAAGTCATCTGCGCGTTTTTCAAGGTTAACTATAGAGAGCACTTCATCGATACGCTGCTTTCTTATTGCTTTTGGGACTCCAAAAAGAAGATTGTGCAGTTCAAGATTTTCCCGTCCCGTCAACAGATCGTCCACGCTTGCCTGCTGGAAGACAATGCCTATTGATTTTCGAACCTTTCCAGGTTCTTTGATAACATCAAAACCATTGACCCACGCCTTTCCGGAAGTGGGTTTTAACATTGTGCACAGCATTGAAATAAGAGTGGTTTTCCCGGCGCCGTTAGGCCCAAGGAGCCCGAATATCTCTCCTTCTTCCACTTCAAGATCTAATTCGTTAACTGCTGTTATTTTGCCGAATTTTTTTGAGAGGGCTTCGGTCTTGATAACCATGATGTTTAATATGTATTTACAGGATAAAAGATTATAGTTGAAAAACTAACAATTTAACATATATAGGAAAACTAAAATTAGAGCTTTCTTACATCATTTGCGCTCTCAACCACTATTTCCATGGCATTATTGAATTGCGCCACTTTACCATCGACCCTTACTTTATCATCTTTTTTGACTGTATCGTAAACTTCCTTTGCCCCATTGTTTTTTGCGATGAATACATTAATATTTATATTTTCATTTGAATTTTTAATTGTAGTTGAGATCTTAAGTATGAGATGATCCCCTTTTGCTGTCATCTGTTTCTGAAGAATCGTTCCTTCCATATAGACCTTCTCACCTACCTTTGAATCAGGAGTATATGCGCTAACCACAGGGGCAAAACCAAAATAACCGATAATAAGTGATAGTACTGCCATCACCAGCAGTACGACCACTATTTTCTCTTCTTTTTGCATCATTTTATTATTCTATTGATACCAATGTCACATTAAAGATCAGAGTCTTTCCCGCTATTTCAGGGTTCGTGTCCATGATCACAGATGTCTCATTGAAGCTGATTCTCATTTCTTCCATTTGGCCAAACATATCAGGGACAGATATAGTTGTTTCAGGAATGGGATTGTGCCTTAAAGTGATGTTTGTTTCAGTGATGTCAACAACTGTCGTGCTAAAAGGAGCATCAGGTAACTGGATGATCGCATTCTTTATTATATTGGGTTTTAGAGTGATGTTCTTTTCATCAATTTTGACAACAGTATCATTCCATGGAGCGCCTTGCAAATGAACAATTTCATTATTGCTCACTTTTGCCTGGAGTGTTATATTTTTGTTATCGATTTTCACAACGGTCTGATTCCATGGGGCGCCTTGTGACCAGACTTCGTCTCCAACTTTTAGATTGTATATCAAAGAAACGGTAGAAGTAATATTCTGAATTGTAACCTTAATATTCGTCTCCGGAAGTGTCACAATATCTCCTACTTTGTGGCCAGAACCGAGGATTCCTTCAAAGTCACTGACTGGAACCTCAAGAACTGTTTTAATTTCTGTTGTTGCTGGCATTTCTGTTGTTGCAGGTACAACAAATACAATCGGAATTCCCCGTATCATCCCGGGATTACTTGGACCGTATGCTTTTTCAGGCGGAATCGTTAATTTTAATGTCTCTCCCACTTTCATTCCGATCACACCTTCATCAAATCCCTTAATCATTTGTCCTTTTCCAACTGTGAAATTAAGAGGTTCATATGCCCCGCCACGAGGAGGAAGATTGTTTTCTTCTGCCACTTTTTCAATGGAAGTATCAAAAACTTTTCCGTTCACAAAGCTTCCTGTATAATCTACAGAAATATTATCCCCGGCCTTCACAGCCGTATCAGTTTTATCAACGCAGCCGCTCAGCAATATGGCAGCTACCATAATTAGTAAAAATATTTTGTTCATAATATCTCGTCCACAAAGAGATGAGAATATATAAGTAATTTGTGTTTATTTTTTATTTAAAAGTCAAAAAAAATACTGAAAATAAAAAAAATAAATCAGTAATATGCTAAAAGCATATTACTGGCTTGTTTCGTATCTTTTGAGGATACTTATTACCTGGTTCAATAGGTTCTTTGATTCAGACAGGTGCTTTGCACCAATATCTGCTGCTTTGTCAAGGTTTGCGTCCAGTGTTGCCAGATTCTCCTGAAGCAAATAGATCAGGTAAACCATTACACACCAATATACTGCAAGACCAAGGAATGAAAAAATACCAATAGATACGAGTTGGTCATATACCTTAGCTGTTGATCCCCCTGGAACAATATCTACCAGTGTATTGATAGCGCTCATGAAATTCCAGATTATTATCAGTCCAAAAATCAATGGCACGATTATAGCCAGGATTAAACTTTGTTTGCTTAGCCTCATTTTAATGCCTCCGAATAGACTTTTTATGCTATCTTTCTATTTAAATATATCTTACCTTAATTTGTAAAATCTCTCTCCTACAAATTTCTCCCCCAGATATTTATATCTATCAAGCCCCCAATTTTAACATATGGAAAATATAGAAACAATATGTCCATCATGTTCACCGGATGATCCTGTACCACATACAGTACTTAAAGGTAAAAAGAACGTACTTTTGCAGTGCAATGAATGCAAATCAGTACATAAAGAGAAGAAACCCGGAAATAATCTTGTGAGAGTTATCGTTAATAAGGGAAAGGAATCCATTCATACAAAAGCCATGCTCACAGGAATGATCCGAAAAGAGGATGAGCTGCTTATAGATGATGAAAAAACTGGAGAGGCGTTCCTTGTTAAGGTAACTTCCATCGAGATAGGGGATAAAAGACCTGATGAAGCAGATGCTAAAGAAATAAAAACGATATGGTCAAGAGCTATAGATGAGGCTATTGTCAAATTTGCCATAAGCCACAGGGAAACTACGGAATCGGTTTCCATGCGCGTTCCAGGTGACAGGGAATTTGTGATCGGGGACAAAGTGGAAGTGAACAACCGCAAGTTGAAGATAGTCCGTATAAAAATACGTGACGGCGGTTTCAAAAGCAGAAAAGGTGTTGCCGTTTGTGCAAAGGACATCAAAAGAATTTGGGCTGATTCGGGAAGAAAAGAACCAAAAAGATTTTCAAAGGCAAAGGGCGAAAGGATCATTATCAAGAAGCGTGATTCTGTATGGAGTTTGAGATCAAAAGGAACAGACTCATCGAAGGACTCCGACGAGAACATAATATAAGCGAACGTGTTCTTGCTGCGATTGGTAGCATCCCAAGACACCTTTTTGTTCCTGAGAATGAGCAAACAAACGCATATGCAGATTATCCTTTGCCGATAGGATGCAGGCAAACGATATCCGCTCCACATATGGTGGCGATAATGTGCGACCTTCTCGATATAAAGGACGGGATGAAGGTACTTGAGATCGGAGCAGGTTCTGGATATCATGCAGCTGTGATGGCGAAACTTGCAGGCAGCGGGCATGTATATACGGTTGAAAGGATAGAAGCCCTGGCATTATCTGCGCGTGACAAACTGAAAAAGGCAGGCATCTCAAATGTTACTGTCATCGTAGAGGATGGAACACTGGGGCTTCCCCAATTTGCACCTTATGACAGAATAAGCGTTGCAGCATCATCTCCTGAAATACTTGATACGTTGACAGACCAGCTCAAAGACGGTGGGAAACTCGTGATCCCGGTTGGAGGATTATACCAGGAGTTATATCTTGTAACAAAAACTGATGGGATAAAAAAAGAAGCTAAAGGGGGCGTCGTATTTGTCCCCCTTATAGGAAAAAAAGGTTTTTCCTGAATTTTAATATCAGAGAGCGTGAAGCTCGCCTGAATGGATTTTCTCAACCAGTTTATTCCACTCGTTCTTCTTTAACCTGACAATATTCGTATCTTCGCCGATCAATACGTCATCGCCCACAGTTTCAACTACCGGGCAGCAACTTTTTTCACAAATATATACTTTCATTTGATCACCAATTGTATTTAAGCGGGTATAGATAATAAGTTTTACCAATCTGATGAAAATAAGTATAATGGCATATTCCATTAATTATATCTCTTTTGCAGACCTAAAATGTCGTCATGAAGTATATCATAGTCACTGGCGGTGTGATGAGCGGGCTTGGTAAAGGAATAACGGCAGCTTCGATCGGGCGGATACTTAAGAACAAGGGCTTTAATGTGACGGCAATTAAGATCGACCCTTACATCAATATTGATGCAGGAACAATGAGTCCGTACCAGCACGGAGAGGTTTTTGTGCTCAAGGATGGCGGCGAAGTTGACCTTGATCTTGGCAATTATGAACGTTTTCTGGATATAGAACTGACACGGGAGCATAATATCACGACCGGTCAGGTGTACCAGACCGTCATTGAGAAAGAAAGGCGCGGGGATTACCTGGGTAAGACAGTACAGATCATCCCGCATATTACAAATGAGATAAAAGAACGGATCCGGAGAGTTTCAAAAAAAAGCGGCGCAGAGATATGTATCATAGAGGTGGGTGGAACTGTCGGTGACATCGAAAGCATGCCTTTCCTTGAAGCGGTGAGGCAGATGCACAGTGAAGAAAAAGAAGAGGACATCATGTTCGTGCATGTGACACTTGTTCCCCTTGATACGCAGGGTGAGCAAAAGACAAAGCCTACGCAGCACTCAGTTAAAGAACTAATGAGCCTTGGTTTGCAGCCAGATGCAATAGTTGCGCGGTGTAAAGAACCCTTACTTTCCGACACGAAATCAAAGATCGCTTTATTTTGCGATGTCCCTGCAGGAGCGGTAATTAGCGCCCATGATGCAAGCGATATATATTATGTTCCAACTCTTATGGAAAAGGAAGGGCTTTCTGATTATTTAATGCTGAAACTCAAACTGACAGAAAAAGAAATTTCCCATGAATGGGAAATCCTTATGAAAAAGATGGCTTCCATCGACAGGGAGATCCGCATAGCAGTTGTCGGAAAATATGCGCATCTAGGAGATTCCTACATTAGTATAAACGAAGCGCTCAAACATGCCGGTATCGAGTGCGGTTGCCGTGTAAAAGCAGAATGGCTAGATGCTGAGGAGTTTGAGAAAAAACCTGCAGATATTGACAGGCTTCTTAAATACAATGGCATTCTTGTTCCTGGCGGATTCGGCGTGCGTGGAACAGAGGGAAAGATTCTTGCCATAAAATTTGCCCGCGAGAATAATATTCCGTATCTTGGCCTGTGTTTGGGTATGCAGCTTGCGGTCATTGAATTTGCGCGGGATGTGCTTGGATTGAAGGATGCTAATAGTTCAGAGCTTGCAAAGACAGAGCATCCTGTTATTGATCTTTTGCCCGAACAGGAAAATGTCACGAATATGGGCGGTACCATGCGCCTTGGGAACTGCGAAGCTGTCCTTGTGGAAGGATCACTTGCAAGCAAATTATACGGAGGTACAACACTTATTGAGCGCCACCGCCACAGGTATGAGGTAAATCCAAAATATATAAAACAGATCGAGGCAAAGGGCATGAAATTCACGGGCAGGAACGATCACAGGATGGAGATCGCTGAGATATCAGAGCACAAGTTCTTCTTTAGCTCCCAGTTCCATCCCGAATTCAAATCGCGCCCGGGAAAACCATCGCCGCCGTTTTTGGCATTTGTGAGAGCTGCGCTGCAGTGATTTTGATCAACAAGATTTTAATAAATAAAGGATTGGGGGTATTATGGATGTAAAGAAAGCAATTCAATCAAGGCAAAGTATAAGGGCATACGACACGCGCGAAGTGGAAGAAGAAAAATTGAACCGGATCCTTGAATCCGCAAGGCTTTCTCCTTCTGCCGGGAACCGCCAGGAACGCAGGTTTGTCATAATAAAGGATGCAAAGACGCGAAAACTACTTTGCGAAGCTGCAAGGAACCAGACATTTGTGGCCGAGGCGCCTGTAGTAATTGTAGCATGTTCGGTTGAATCCGAATATGTGATGTCATGCGGGCAGCTGGCTTATCCTATTGACACAGCAATTGCTGTGGATCATATGACTCTCCAGGCAGTTGAAGAAGGACTTGGCACATGCTGGATCGGCGCATTCGATGAAAAAAAGGTCCAAGAAATATTAGCTATTCCTGAGAATGTAAGAGTGGTTGCGCTTTTACCTTTGGGATATCCTTCAGTTGTTCCAGGCCATACGGCACGAAAAAGCCTTGATGAAATTGTTATGTGGGAGAGATGGAGCGTTTGAAGCGCTTCACAAATTTTGTTGTAAAATCATGGCTTTGCGCTATCTTCAAGGTAGGATGAAAATTAACAACTAACTCGTACGAACTCAAAACGAACTATACGGTTTAATATTTCAAGTGCGAAATGTGGATTTGATTAGAAGATTTCTTATTATAAATCGTTTTAAATTATATAGTATGTATAACTACATACTATATAATTTTGCCAAAAAACGATATCTATAGATGGTACTATCAAATTTTGATGGTGTTTTCCAACGGTAATGTGAGAAAAAAGCTTTCAGAACAAAAAGATCATAATTGAACATCGCTTACAGGCGCCGATGCTTCCACAACACAAAAGAGTCTTGACAATCCGAACCCGCGTATGATGGCGCCCAGAGTTACGCCTCTGGCGGGCGTGTCCACGTCAACCGTTGCGCCAGTTGAAGTTGTGTTGATCAGGGTGCTGTTATTAATATGATCAGACATATAGAAAAATGATAATTTGATGGATATTAAGACGATAAAAGATAGCATTATAGCAGATAATTATGAGATTTCCCAGCATGCTCTGGAAAGGGCATTGGAGCGCGATATCTGGAAAGAAGATATCGAATACGCAATTATTCATGGAGAAATAATTGAAGAATATAATGATGATAAACCTTATCCATCATGCCTTATATATGGAAAAGATGAGAAAGGCAAACCAGTTCATGTTGTTTGTGCCTTTTCACCGATCATAAAATTAATAACGGTCTATTACCCTGATGAAAATAAATGGATTGAATATAAGAGGAGAAAATAATGGAAGATAAATGCCAGTTCTGTAAGGGTGATTTAAAGAATAAAACAATCAGCCTTGACCTCTGGAAAAAAGAAAAGCTCTATGTTTTTAAGAACGTGCCTGCCAAGGTATGTGATCAATGCAATGAGAAGTATTTTTCTTCAAAGATATATGGAATAATAGACCGTCTCCTGAAAGAAAATTCAAAACCTGAAGAAACTATGGTTGTGCCCGTCTTATCTCTCAGGAAATTTGCGCAAGAGGGTTCGCTTCTATGCTAGCTCCGGTTTTTTCCATCATATAGGCGGCAGTTATGCCGTCTCCAAGCCCATAACTCAGGAATGAAGAGAAATATAGTAGGGATTTAATTCGTCCTTTTTTTGATATGACTGGACCCACAGTTTTTCCAGGTGTTTCTATCCCGGTCGTGTTCATTTTTATCATGTGTCATATTTAATGCTTTTCTTCTTTGGCTCTTGCTTGGGGTTTTTGCGTTTAAAGTAAAGCGGTTTCATCCTGTGCAATTCATCCTCTTCCATTTTAGTTTGTATTATGAGAATATTGTTTGTAATCTGCGCCGAAGTGCTAAGTGTCTGGACAACATGCTGGACATTGTCAGAACCATTGATTAAAATGAGTGTATCAATATCATCAAAGAGAATAACGGCATTTTCGATCTGTTTCATGTAATTTATAATCACAGTAGCCAATCGTTTCAGGTTTTTTGGACTCACTCCATCTTCGAATGCTTCATCTGATACCCAAACGATCGGTGTTTTGATCAAGCCATATTTTTGTCTTATATCCTGCAGCTTTGTGGTTGAGACGATTAATCCATAAATGCTGCTTTTAATTGTGTTAAGAAACTTTTCGTATCCGTCATCTTTTACAAAATATGTTTTTCAGATCGCAGGTCAGACACAGGTCTTTCATCGGGCAAACCGGGTTTTGAAGTAAAACAACTCTTTATGTTTTCGGTTCGTTTCATACAAATGAATATTTCATTACATTCACCGCAGTCCCCGTACCCATTTTTAACAGCGCATCTGTAAACTTCACAGTTTCGGTATTTATTGTCTTCATAACGACATCCTGAACATTTCTTATCAATGTATTGTGAACACTGTTTGCATTCCACCCCGCAGAAAGAAGTAATCGATATTTCAGGCACAGCTTTGATATTAAGACCGTACTTTTAAACCGCATAGGCAAAAAATATCCCCATCAACGCAGGTGCAAGAGATGAAAGCGGTAGTAAATATATATTGAAAAACAGCGGTAATATTATATTTGAAACAACAGCAACCAATATTGCAAGAACTGAACCAAGTATTATGATGTTTGCCTGCTCCTTTTGTCTGTATTTACTTGTCATGTAGTGCCTTAACAGTACATACACACCTGCTATTCCAAATACCGCCGAGTAAAGAAAAAAGTCCAGTTTATTCTGGGGATTTAGAATAAAGATATTGTTTTCCAGAGTCGATGTATCTATGGTCAGTATCAGGTTAAGCAGGTATATTGAGAAGAGAAGGGAAATGTATGTGAGCGGGTTTTTCAAGGGATTTTCTTTTTTTTGGACGAAAAGAGCAAACACGACAAATAATGTTATAGAAATAATAACACCGCTTAACTCTAATTTCATAAACAGCAATATTTCTTCAAGCGGCGCATTTTCTGTCATAATGCCAATATTGTATGTTCCCATAGACCATATTATAAATACGAGCATGAGAAGGACAAAGATAAAGTTTGTTCGCTCACGTGGATTTTTTGTCAGGGCATACGCCCCAAGCCCGACATAAAGAAATACGGAAATAAGTGATAGCATGACGCTGATTAGTGTAGATAACATATTTTACTCGCCAATAATATTTAATACACAATATTGGTTTATTTAACTTTCGTATTTCTCGTTACCTGCAAGTTCATTCACCAGGCATCCTTCGATCATAACTTCGCAGTCCTGCCTCCACATGCCCAACTTTTTACCCTTTCTGGATCAAAAAATGAAATTCCTCCCCAACCTGCGAGAGTTTCAATAACTTATGCCCCGCTCTTTTTGCCCACCGTGGTATATCCTGGACGGCAGCCGGGTCTCCTGTGACCATTTCAAGGACTTCTCCCGGTTCTATTTTTTCCATTTCAGTCGTCGTATTGAAAATCGGAATAGGGCAATAGAGTCCCACGCAATCAACCATTATTTTTGGTTTAATATTATCCTTTTCAGACATTGAACTCAACCTTTCTTATGTATTATGGGATTGGGAAATCTTAAGCTTATTTAATACCCAGGACATCTGACATTTCATATATGCCCTGCGACTTCTTCGAGACCCACTCTGCTGCCCTCACAGCCCCTTTTGCAAATGCTGCCCTGCTGTGCGCTTGGTGTTTTATCTCAATTCGCTCGCCATCGCCTGCAAAGAGTACTGTATGATCTCCCACGATATCTCCGCCGCGAACGGCATGGATGCCGATTTCTTTATGCCGTGGAGCAAGACCCTTTCTTCCATATACAAGCTCTTTCCCGCCAAGTGTCTGTGAGATTACTTCTGCAGCTTTCATGGCTGTACCGCTTGGCGCATCCTTTTTCTGGTTATGGTGAGCTTCTATTATTTCAATATCGTAATCATCAAGTCGTTTGGCGGCTTCTTGGAGCAAACCCCAGAAAACATTCACGCCAATTGAAAAATTAGGTGTAATAACCGCTGCAATGCCGTTGTCTTTTATCGATTTATCAATGATCGCACGCTGTTCAGGTGAGAAACCTGTTGTTCCCACAACGAGATTTACCTTATTCCTGGCTGAGGCGGTTATATTATTCACTGCCGCATGGGCTATCGTGAAATCAATAAGAACCTCAGGCTTTGACATTTTCAGGACATTATCAATATCTTTTGCATCCGTCACTGCAACGCCAAGGTTTTTGATCCTCATAACTTCGCCAATATCCTTGCCGATATTTGTGACATCAATGGCTGCCACAAGTTTCAAATCCTGCGATTTCAGGACATTTTCAATAATAAGCCCGCCCATTTTCCCGCAGGCGCCGGTGACAGCTATTTTTATCATATTATTCCTTTAAAAGGTTGAGGTCTTTTAATGCGGTTTTTAACTTTCGCTCATTATCGTCACTCATAGATGCAAGAGGAAGCCTCAGATCCCCTGCCGGAAGTCCGATAAGTTCCACAGCCTTTTTGATCGGGATAGGATTTGTTTCTAAAAAGACCGCGCGTATGAGCGGGGCAAGTTTAAGATGTAATCTTCTTGCTTCGTCCATGTTTCCTTTGCGAAACGCCTCAACCATCGAAACCGTAAGTTTCGGAGCGACATTGGCCACAACTGAAATTACACCGACTCCGCCGAGTGCCATTATTGGAAGTGTCAATCCATCATCCCCGGACAGAACCACGAAATCCTCATCCTGTGTCAGCTCAAGAATCCTTGTTACCTGGTCAAGGTTGCCGCTTGCTTCTTTTACACCGATGATATTGCTCTCCTTTGCAAGTTCTGCAACAACTTCGGGCTTGAGATTTATGCCGGTTCGCGATGGAACATTGTAGAGTATTATTGGAATGTCAACTTCATTTGCTATCTTCTTAAAATGCGCAAGCATTCCCCTGTCATTTGGTTTATTATAATAAGGAGTTATCAAAAGGGCTGCATCAGCGCCTGCATCCATGGCAGAACGGGTCAGCTCTAACGCTTCAGTGGTATTATTTGAACCAGTTCCAGCAACTACCGGGACTTTGGAGCATTCTATCGCAATTTCTATGACCTTTTCATGTTCTTCGATCGAAAGGGTCGCAGATTCGCCTGTGGTTCCACAGGGAACTATTCCTGAAACACCGTTCTCGATCAGGAAAGCGATATTCTGCTCCAGACCTTCTTTGTCAACTTTATTATCCTTTGTGAAAGGAGTAATAAGGGCTGGCAGAACACCGCGTATCATAGATAATTATCTCTTTCTTGTGGCCTTGACTCTTAACTGTCTTACAACATATCCAGCCACTCGATTTCGAATAACTTTACTTTCGACGTCTGTGTATTTGGTTACGTTTTCCTTGTTCTGGTTAAAATCCAGGCTGAATTCATCACTGTGTTTTTCAAGTAATTGGGCTGTTAATGATTTTACATATCCTTGTCTAATATTTCCCATATTTAGTTATCTCCATTTTTTTTGTGCATACAACCCCATCATTCTTATAAGTTTCTGGAGAACAGATTAAAAACCACAAAAACCACAGATTTATTTTATCCAGAGACTATTTGATTGCAATGAATAAGATTCTATTGACCAATGATGATGGAGTATATTCCACAGGACTTAAAGCTGCATATTATAGCGTTTGCGATCTTGGGGAAGTAACTGTCGTTGCACCCTCGACACAAAAAAGCGGTGTTGGGCGCGGTATATCTATATTTGAACCGCTTCGGGTGTCGGTGGCAAATGTAAATGGTTTCAAGGCATATGCAGTTGCCGGGACTCCTACCGATTCTGTCATAATAGGTATATTTTCGATATTGAAGGAGCATCCCGACCTTGTTCTTTCCGGTTTCAATATAGGAGAGAACATAAGTACCGATACAGTGACAACAAGCGGAACTATCGGCGCAGCCCTTGAAGCCGCAAGCTATGGCATTCCCGCGCTTGCCGCATCAATACAGGTGATCGATGAGGGAGATAAGTTCGATGACCACCGCGAATATAGTTATGATTTTGAAGTGGGAGTCAAAATCGTTAACAGGATCGCAAAAAAAGTGATAAGGAAGGGTCTGCCGCAAGGAGTAAATCTGCTCAATATCAATATACCAAAACACGCGAACATGGATACAGAGATCGAGATCACCCGCCTGGCTCCGAAGATATTTATTACGGGCGTGGAAGAAAGGTTTGACCCCAGGGGCAGGCCGTACTACTGGATAAATGGCGATCTAATCCAGGATGCAGAAGAAGGAACTGATGTAAAAGCGGTCATGAAGAAAGGGCACATTTCAGTAACGCCGCTTACACTTGATTCTACTGCAAGGGTGGATTTTAAAGAGATCGAAGCATTATTGTGAGATGGGAATGATTTAATATCTCAAAATAGCATATAAACCTGAGAAAACATGATCTTAAACTTCCAGCTTACAAATGTGGAATCAAAGGTTTATTCAACCTCTGAGGATATTCGAAAATATAAGAATATCAATATAAATTACGATGTAAATCTTAAAAATCCCTTACTCGTTTCGCAGAATACTCCATTCGGGGAAAAATCAGTATTGAGGGTGGAATATACCTTTGCCATAAATTACCTGAGCCCCAATATCGGTCACATCAGGTTTGAAGGATCATCGGATTATTACAGCGACGAGGACTTAAAAGACCTGAAAGAAAAGTGGGACGCCGGAAAAGCGCCGGGCGATATCCAGAATGAGCTTGCAAATACCATGGTCGCAAATCTTGCCCCTCTTGCATTGCTCATCTCAAAGTCGCTGGGTCTTCCTCCATCCATGCCTATTCCGGTTATCAATTTCCAGCAGGCACAACAGAAGAAAAAGGAAGAACCCAGTTATTATCACGGGTAGAGAAAAAAAATCGTCATCTACCAATTTATTTTTTTGTAAAGCCTATGGCGCTCTTGCTTTGATCTTATCTGACCCGCAATTCGGGCATTTCATTGCACCCTTTTTCATAAAAGTTTTCTTGCATGAAACACACCAGAACATTGAACTTCCTTTTTTCATTTCTTCAAGGTCTTCTGGCATTATTGAGAATCCTGAATAGGTACTGCACATGATTCCAACCTCCGGTTGTATTATATTGGTTTGTACCTTTCGATATTTTAAACTTTCGTTATCAATATCAAAATATCTTTTCCCACAAAGCAAAAAATTATAGTGCAGCAAATTGATGAGACCACCATGCACTTAAATCCCATCGTCCGCTTAGACCATGTATCTTTTATTCGAAATAGCAACAGGATACTGCATGACATAGACCTGTGCATCGATCATGGCCAGCACTGGGCGATAATCGGCCAAAACGGTTCGGGAAAGACAAGTCTTATAAGTATTATAAATGGTTATCACCAGCCATCGCAAGGTAAAGCATGTGTCCTGGGGAAAAAATTCGGCTCTACAGACCTGCGGGAACTGCGGCTGCATATCGGGGAATGCAGCTCTGAGATACGAAATATGATCCATCAATGGGAACCGGTCAGGGATATTGTTCTTTCAGGAAAGTTTGCAAGTATAGGCTTGTATGAGACTCCATCCGCTAAAGACCATAAGCGAGCTTGTGATCTAATTGATATATTTGGATTATCTGGTATGTCAGACCGCAGATTTGAAACCCTTTCAGATGGTGAAAAACAAAAAACACTCCTTGCCAGGGCGCTCATGCCTGAACCTGAATTGCTGCTCCTTGATGAGCCCTGCTCAGGACTTGATATTAAAGCAAGGGAAGAATTGCTTACAGCTGTGCAGAAAATGACCGTTATGGAAGGAGGACCGACTTTAATTTATATTACGCATCATATCGAAGAGATTCTGCCTTCTATAACCCATGTACTTGCCCTGCGAAAAGGCAAAGTGATAGCAAGCGGCGCAAGAGAAGAAGTACTTACTGATGAATTGCTCAGCAGGACTTTTGAGGTGCCTGTTGAGCTGCATGAGAAGGGAGGGCGCTTATGGGTAGTGGTTTATAAGACTACAGAGCCGGTTTTGAACACACGTACATAAATGAATATGAAGAGAGATGAACATATATTAAATTCCATCAGGCCCTTTTCCTTTTCCTCGTATCCCCCTCGCGCGCTCCTCCATCTCCTGCGCCTGTGCCTCGCGGTTTGTTTTGCGAAGGAGGGCAGTGGGAGTTTTCGATAAGGGGGCTATGTTGGCGTGATTTTTATCAAATAATATTTCTAAAAGACAAACAAAGATTTACATATTAGTTAGACCAATATATTTCCAGATGAACGAAATGACGAATGTAATTCAAAGTATTCCTGAAAGATTGTCAAAAAGAATGAAATTTTTCATCTCTGTCGGTGAATATTCTGATGAACTTGATTTTATAACTGACGCAGTACGGCGATTAATCGAAACAAAAGAAAAATCTGTTGATCAATGGACAGTAAAATTTGAAGATTTGATCACAGATATTCCAAAGACAGAAAAATCAGAACAGGAACTTCTGAAACAGGCAGAAATAGTGAGAAAAGATATCTGGAGAAAGAAATATGCAGGTAGTGCTGGACAGTAATGAGTTCCTGTTCGCATTCCTTGCAAAAAAGAAAGAGTGTATCCTTGTTTTGCGGGCATGTAAAAGCCTGAATGCCGTAATTCCATCTATTGTTCTCGAAGAGGTTTCAGAAAATATCAAGATTGAATCTGGTAAAGACAAATCAGGAGCAGTCAGGAAATTCATTTCAGAATCGGGATGGTTTAAAGTAATTGACGATAATCAAATACCGGACATACTGCTTGAAAAATACATCACGTAAGGTCTCAAGAAAGAAGATGCAACCATTGGCGCATTTACTGAATGGGTTGGCGCGAAATACCTGATTTCAGATAACAGGCATTTCTTGCAATTGAATGCAAAGGATTTCGAAGTACTCAGCGCAAAACAGTTCCTGAACAGGTTTAAAGTTCCCGAATAGATTTTGCTATTTAAATTTTATTATTAAGTTAGCACCTGATTATAGCTAGCGCTCTTTGCCTTTATCCCCCTCGCGCGCTCCTCCATCTCATGCGCCTCTGCCTCGCGGTTTGTTTTGCGAAGGAGGGCGGGATTTTTCGAGAAGGTGGCTATGCTGGGTGATTTTTATCAATTGATTTTTTTCAAGTATTATAGGGGCGCGCCTGTGCTTGAGCCATTTTATTCTCTTGTTGTTTGAAAACCTCAGAAATTTAAAATCAATTGATTAATTTATATATTTTAACAGTCGTGGCGCGCGGGCGCTAAAACGATGAAACCATAGAAATCGCTCAACCAGAACAACGTCAAAGAATTAACAACTAACTGGTACGAACTCGAAACGAACTCACGCTACTTGGTTTTATCCCGTATCCCCCTCGTGCGCTCCTCCATCTCCTGCGCTTCTGCCTCGCGGTTTGTTTTGCGAAGGAGGGCGGTGAGGTTTTCGCAGACAGTTGCTAAGTTGGGATGATTTTCACCAAGGGATTTTTCCCATATTGCCAGCGCGCGCCTGTACATCGGTTCGGCTTCGTCATATTTTTCCTGTGAATCATAAAGTCCCGCCAGATTGTTGAGTGACTGCGCTACATCGGGATGGTCGGAGCCCAGAGATTTTTCGCGGATTGCCAGCGCACGTCTGCACATGGGTTCAGCTTTGTCATACTTTCTTTGTGCCCTATAAAGTTCCGCCAAATTGCTAAATGAAGCCGCTACATTGGGATGATCGGAGCCCAGAGATTTTTTGAGTATTTCCAGCGCTCGTATATACAATGGTTCTGCTTCTTCAGATTTACCCTGTTTTTTATAAAGTAGCGCTATATTGTTGAGTGAAGCCGCTACATTGGGATGATATTTGCCCAGAGATATTTCACATATTTCCAAGGCGCGCCTGTTCATTGGTTCTGCCTGGGCATATTTACCCTGTGAAACATAAAGCATCGCCAGATTGTTGAGTGAAGTCGCTACATCGGGATGATATTTGCCCAAAGATTTTTCCCATATTTCCAGCGCACGCCTGTGCATTGTTTCTGCTTCGTCATATTTTCCCTGTGAATCATAAAGTAGCGCCAGATTGTTGAGTGACTGCGCTACATCGGGATGGTCGTTGCCCAGAGATTTTTCGCAGATTGTCAACGCACGCCTGAACATTGTTTCTGCTTCGGCAAATTTGCCCTGTGCACAATAAAGTAGCGCCAGATTGTTGAGTGAAATCGCTACATATGGGTGGTTTTTGTCCAGCGATTGTTCACTAATTGCCAGCGCTCGCTTGTACATTGTTTCTGCTTCGTCATATTTGCCCTGTGAATAATAAAGCAGCGCCAGATTGTTGATTAAAGTCGCTACATCGGAATGATCTTTGCCCAGCGATTTTTCAAATATTTCCAGCGCACATCTGTACACTCGTTCTGCTTCTGAATAAAAAGCACATTCATACTGGTAAAGTCCCACATTATTTAATAATCTCGCAGCTTCCTCAAATTCAAATCTCCATTTTATTATAAGCTCATATCCAGCCTGTGCGTGCGGAATAAGTCTTTCACAAAGTTGCCAGTTCGAGAACTCAACTGCTGGAAACGCGCGATTTAAGGCTTTCACTGTTCGTTCTGCCCAGACTCGCTGTGTATCTGTACCAATCCTGTCCCTGATCACAGCCTGCACAAGCCGGTGAATACTGTAAACATTGTCATCGCGGCTTATGAGAGAATACTTGGTGAGAGGCAAAAGCAGTTCATCAAGAACCAAAGGATCTTCTTCAATACCTTCAATGGCTGACGATATCGGTTCTCCAAGTTCTGGCGCTCCTTTGATAATAAGTTCAAAAGGGATATTGTCAGGATTAAAAAAAGCGCTTGAGGTCAGCAGTTCAGCCGATGCTTTTGATGTTTTTTCGACCTCTTCAAAGTTCAATAACCATGTGGTAGCGACTGATTTTGGATATTTACCAGTTACAGGAGGATACTTTTTGAACATATCCAGACCTCTTGTGCGATAACTGGATAGATAGTTTGAAAAACCGGACTTCAATTCTTTAATATATGCGCCTGCCTGTTCCAGAGCCAGCGGCAAATAGTCAAGTTTCTCTGCTATTTTCAGAATGGCTTCATTTTCTGCCTCAGTCGGTTTGCTTCGTCCTGTGCGCTTAAGCAGGAATTCTTTTGCTTCATCAAGTGACATTTTCTCAAGTTCGACTGGATTTGAAATTCCAAGTTTATCAAATTGCTGCGCCCTCGATGTCAAGAGAATATGACCTTTATGATTTATTGGGATGTAATCTTCCAGAAGTCCGGGTTCATCTGCATTATCAAATACCAGAAGCCATCCTGAATTGTTTTCAAGCCAGCGCCGCACAGCAGCCACAATAAGGTTTTGATCTTTTGCATTCTTTTCAGGAAGATCAAGAACCTGCGCCAGTGCCGCATAATCAGAGATAAGAGCCTCGCATGAGTCGGCTTTTACCCACAGCACTGCATCGTGTTCATTCCGGTATCGGTATGTGTATTCAACTGCTGTCTGGGTTTTTCCGATGCCGCCAAGACCGCTGATCGCCTGCGCCAGGGCTGCGGCTTTATCGGATTTTAGCGAATTGTGAAGTTTCTCCAGAACATCCTCGCGCCCGGTGAAATAGGGATTGCGCTGGAATGGGACGTTGCAGGGCGTTGTAGATTTGGGTGTAATCTGAGGAGAAGATGTGATTTGGTTGGTTTTTAATTTGTTATGAGGATTTTTAAGACGGTCGATAAGTGTTTTGTAACCATTATCGGTGTCGGGTCTGTAATGTGTTGCATTGCGAAGTACAATTGGAATATGAGATTTTTTGGCATTTGATAATAATATTGGGATGATTTGTGTGTTTTTGGCTTTAGCCTCATATAATTTTTGAGTGATTATTGCTCCTTCCCAGATAGCTCCAAGACCATCTTCAGTTTCTTCTTTTCCTCTGAACCTGCGCTCGTAGGTCTCGGTGCATACCACAAGAATAAAATCAGCCTCTGCGATTTGATTGCTCATCCATATAGCCCATCCTTCGGATGGAGACGTTTCATTATGGTCAATTATGCATTCAATCCCATCGACACGCAGACGATCGGAGAGAGCCAGCACTCTCTCCTTATGTTCCTCTGAATCATGGCTGTAGCTGATGAAAACTTTTGGATTGTTCTGGGGTTCTGGCATGGTATTCGTCTTTTGTTGTTGATTATCTTTTCTGCATGATAATAAAGGCTTTCTAAAATTCTTGAGACGAATGCTTCAGGAAACAAAAGTAAACTGTAAAGCAACGCAGGAACACGGATTGCGCGGATGACGCGGATACTCGCGGATTGGATTATCCGTGAAAATCCGTTTGATCCGCGTCATCCGTGTGCCATTCGTATTCGTTTTCTGACTAAATTATTTCCCCTATCCCTTCAAAACCTTCTTCAAATAATACCCCGTATACGATCCCTCTATCCGTGCCACCTTTTCCGGCGTTCCCTCGGCAATGATCCTGCCTCCGTTATCCCCGCCTTCGGGTCCAAGATCGATTATGTGGTCTGCAACTTTTATCACATCAAGGTTATGCTCGATGACCACCACGCTGTTGCCAGCATCGACAAGCCTTGAAAGCATATCAAGAAGTTTCTGGATATCTGCAAAGTGAAGCCCTGTCGTGGGTTCATCCAGGATGTAAAGTGTCCTGCCTGTACTTCTTTTGCTCAGTTCCGTGGAAAGCTTGATGCGCTGCGCCTCGCCGCCAGAAAGAGTTGTCGCGGGCTGGCCGAGCCTGATATAACCAAGCCCAACGTCAAAAAGCGTCTCAAGCTGCCGCTTGATTTTTGGGATATTTTCAAAAAACGTTAGCGCTTCCTCAACTGTCATATCCAGCACCTGCGCGATATTTTTCTCCTTATACATAATTTCAAGCGTCTCGCTGTTGAAGCGCTTCCCGTGGCAGACTTCACAGGGCACATACACATCAGGAAGGAAATGCATTTCTATCGTGATTATCCCGTCTCCGCTGCATGCTTCACATCGTCCTCCCTTCAGGTTGAAACTAAAACGCCCGGGCAGGTAGCCCCGCGATTTTGCGGATGGAAGCTGCGCGAAAATATCCCTGATCGGTGTGAAAAGCCCTGTGTATGTGGCAGGATTTGAACGGGGTGTCCTTCCGATGGGGGACTGGTCGATTATTATTATCTTATCGATATTTTCAAGCCCGATTATTCCCCTGTGCTTTCCGGGTTTTTCTTTTGCATGATAGAACCTTTGGGCAAGCGCCTTATATAGAATATCATTAACAAGAGTGCTTTTTCCCGAACCTGAAACTCCTGTCACGCATGTCATGACGCCCAGGGGAATGTTCACATCGATCTGCTTTAAGTTATTCTCGCTTGCCCCGACTATCGTTATTTTGCCTTTGGGTTTTTTTCGCACAACGGGAACAGGGATCGTTTTGCGGTGACTTATATAATCCCCGGTAAGGCTGTTATCACAATTAATTATATCATCAAGGCTTCCTGTCACAACGACCTCGCCGCCATGCACTCCTGCCCCAGGCCCCATATCTACGATAAAATCTGCGCTTCGTATCATATCTTCATCATGCTCGACAACGATCACGGTATTGCCAAGATCCCGAAGCCGTGTGAGCATATTGATAAGCCGCCCGTTATCGCGCTGGTGAAGCCCGATGCTTGGTTCATCGAGAATATACAGAACTCCAACAAGACTTGAGCCGATCTGCGTTGCAAGCCTGATCCTCTGGCTTTCGCCCCCGGAAAGAGAGCCTGCCGCCCTGTCAAGTGAAAGGTAATCAAGACCCACATCCATCAAAAACCCAAGACGGGCCCGGAGCTCCTTCATTATAGGCTTGGATATGATCGCTTCTTTTTCCGTAAAACTGATCCCTTCAAGGAACTCAAGCGTCTTTTTCACTGACATGCGGGTGGTTTCGATAATTGACCTGTCTGCGACCGTGACCGCAATGCTTGATGGTTTTAGCCTTTCGCCATTGCATACAGTGCATGGATTGATACTCATATATTGCTGGATTTTTTCCCGTGCCTCTTCTGATTGCGCTTCCCTGTGTTTTCTTGCAAGGTGCGGTATCACCCCCTCAAAAATGCTGCGGTGTTCCCATAATCCTTCACGGTCGCGGGGCACATACCTGAAAAGCACTTCTTCGCTTCCACCATGCATTATTATCTGCACATGTTCAGGTTTAAGCTCGGCAAAAGGCGTATCAAGTGAAAAACCATAGTGTTTCGCAACAGAGACCAGCATCTGACGATAATATCCATGTTCGTATCCCCATGGCTCTATCGCCCCTTCACTTATTGATTTGTTTTTATCGGGAATTATAAGGTCGGGATCAAATTCCATTGTGCTCCCAAGTCCCTGGCAGGCCGGACAAGCGCCGCGTGGGCTGTTGAACGAGAACATGTTGGGCTCAAGCGGCTCAAAACTTATCCCGCATTTTACGCAGGCTGAATGCTCGCTAAAGAGCATCTCTTTTCCTTCGAGAACTTCAGCCACAACTATGCCATTTCCCTCTCGAAGTGCTGTTGCAACAGAATCAGCAAGTCTTTCTTCTATCCCCTTTTTCACGATCATGCGGTCTACGATCACATCGATATCGTGTTTCTGCTGTTTGTTAAGCGTGATCTCCCCTGTGAGTTCAAGAACCTTGCCGTCAACCCTGACCCTGCTGTATCCTGAATGCGAAAGGGTCTCAAATATCTGTTTATATTCACCCTTTTTCTGCCTCGCGATGGGAGCAAGTATATGGAGCTTTGTACCTTCGGGAAGCGACATCAACCTGCCAACGATCTGCTCAACGGTTTGCGGTGTTATTTCGCTTTTACAGGTGGGGCAGTGCTGTCTTCCGATGCGTGCATAAAGAAGTCGCAGGTAATCGTAGATTTCTGTGACTGTGCCCACGGTAGAACGCGGGTTCTTGCTTGTGGATTTCTGTTCGATGGATATGGCGGGAGATAAGCCTTCGATGTATTCCACATCCGGTTTATCCATCTGCCCCAGGAATTGCCGGGCGTATGCCGACAGCGATTCCACATACCTGCGTTGTCCTTCCGCATAAAGCGTATCAAAAGCAAGAGAGGATTTTCCTGAACCTGAAAGTCCGGTTATGACTATGAGCTTGTTCCTTGGGAGTTCAAGGTCAATATTCTTTAAGTTGTGGACGCGTGCGCCTTTGATTATGATCTTATCTGTGGACATAAAGAGAATAGTTATATATTGCCGTGGAAGACTAATAAATTATCGTGATGACCTGATTTCTGCATGGTTGTTCGGGGTTTAGAAAATAGTAATCATCCAGACGAATAGAACGCGGATGACGCTGATTGCGCGGATATTCACGGATTTGGGTGCCCCTCACCCGAACATTATCTTCAATTCATTCTCAAGCGGTTCTATCATACCTTCGCTATATCCATGAGTGCCGGTCGTAACGGTGTAAAACTGTTTTGGCTCCATTGCCTTTTCAAACGTATTCTTTGCATATTCTATCTGGATGATGGTGTCATTAACTGAATGAAGCATCACGAATTTTCTCGGAGGGATTGACTTAAGATAGGTTTCAGGGTCGATCGAGCGATAGAACCTGATGACACTTTCATCTTTGATCTCTGTTATCTGGGACTCGGTATCATATCCGCTTGTGCTGATCCCGATAATCCCGGAAATTTTCGGGTCGATAGCCGCTGCAATAATTGCAAAACGCCCTCCATTGCTCTCGCCAACGATCACGATCTTATCCGGATCGATCGAAGGTTCCTGCCTTAATACATCTACTGCCCTGAGAGCATCAAATACCATTTTATGTTCGACAGGTTCTTTTCCGTTCTTCCACAGGTCAAAATCTGATCTGAAATCTACCCCGCCCCTGTTTCGCTGTTCTATGCCAAGACTTGCATATCCCATACTGGAAAAAATATCAGCAAGAGTCTGAGTTCCTTCCTTGGGAACGGTAGCTCCAGGCAGGATAACAACGGCAGGCACTTTTTTCCCCGCAGCGGGAATTCGAATGAGTCCTTCCACGGTATAATCTTTGCTCGGAAAAGAGATGGTTTCAAGAGTATAACCAGGATGGGACTCGGTTTTGAGAACTGTGACATCGACCTTCCCCCGGTTTTCAGGATAAAAGAGAATTCCCTGGTCGCTTACGTTCCATTTATCGCTGCCTTGCGGAATAAGGAAATAGATAAAAGCTATAATGAGGAGTGCGCCAATAATGATTGGAATACGCGAATTAAAAGAGGAACTTTTTTTTCCTTTTACGGATATAACAGCTTCTTTCTTCTGCCTTTCCTTCTTGCCTTTAATTTTAACTGATGCGCCGCCCTTGTCTTCAGCAAACGTAACAAGAATGCTCATGTTAGTTATCATGGAATATCTCACAATCCCTTTATTCTTTTTGCCATATCTTTATATTTTTCTCAATCAATGGATGATGCCATCAAATCATTATGCGATCAATTTTTCTATTTATGTAAATATATTTTAATATTATTTTCAAATTCAAAAAAATCATTCATACAACTGCTTAAATTGTGATATACCATTTCATCATCAACCTGTCCGTAACGGTGAATCAGGATGTTTCGGAATCCCTTCATATCTTTTAGTTTTTCCCCAAGTTTACTGCTTATTACCTTTTTCTCAATAAGCATGTCGAAGATGGTTTCTTCATTCTTAGGTAAACCAAATTGTTGCGCTGAAACTATCATTGCCGAAACATCGATTAATGAGTCGATCGCTACTTCAATTGTTTTCTCGCAGGCTCTCCTTTTAATGAGATCATGCTCATATTCTACTTGATCAGGAAGCATACTTTGCAGTTCTTCAACATACTTCATCATCTCATCAAGTTTCGTGAGTATTCGCACACGATCCGATTTTTCCAAAATTAAACCCCCATATTTGAATAATACAACTCCAGGCGCGGTTTAAAATCCTCAAATTCCCGGATAGTTTTCATGAATGTATTGAAAATCTCTGTATAATCACTGTAATAGAGGACTTCACCGCCGGATAATATTTCATTCTGAATATATAATGGCAAATCCTGATAAGTTTGAATGTCAAATTTATTGCCAATTCTACCAAGGATTTTCATCCTGAACTGAAATCTTTCTCTCTTGTCGCCACTGTAAAAAACTGCAATGTCGATATCAGATAAATCTGTAGTTATCCCTTTTGCTGCTGAACCATATAATACTATAAATTTAATCCTGTCTCCTCCAAAATCTTTTATCTTTGTAATAACATCGGATACATCAGGTTCCAGAGATTTATTGGATTTAATTTTCATAATTTACGGCAAATTCCCTTCCCCCATCAACTCATGCTGGCGCTCGATATTCATCTTTATCAATATCTCAAATATCCTCTTTACTTCCTCCCCATCCAATCCCCTCACATTCGCCATGTTCGAAACCCTCTCCAGGACCACTTTGTTCTGGTCAACATCATTGATGGGCTTCCCCTCTGTCTTTTTAGCCTCAAGAACATCCTTTGCAAGTGCAGTCCTTTGTTCGATAAGATCAAGTATATGAGCATCGATTTTTTCAATTTTGATCCTTATCTCTTTTAGCGGCATGCTTTTCCACCATTATTATTGACTTTTGTTCTTATCACCTTTGCGCCTGGTCGCCCCCATACAGGTTCGAGTTTATCAAGAAGCTCAGGACTGCCAAGAGCCGTATATGCCGGCCCTGTTCCCGAAAGGCTTACGCCTTCAATTCCCAGTTCAAGCGCCGCCATCATGGGTTCTGTGCTGAATCCAAGGGCTGCGCAATAAAGGAAACCGTTAAGTGTCATCGCCTTTTCATAACTTCCTGCGACCGCTTCCCTGTAAGCCATTTCTACCCACTTGCCGATAAGTCGCGAGCGCATGACATTCGTTCCAGAGCTAAATACCTTTTTCTCAGGTGCAAGTATCAGCACTTCCGAGGTGCGCTCTTCCCTTTTAATAAGCTCCTTGTTCTTGTTATCCGTTATCACGAATCCCCCCAGCATCGAGGCGCATGCGTCATCAAAAGCGCCTGTGATGGTCACTTTTGCATCAAGCGCAGCCTGGACGCCGATCTTTATGGCTTCCATGGGTTCAAGCTTCTCTCCAAGCGCGTCAAGTGTCGCAAGCACGGTCGCATTTGCGGCGGCGCTTGAACTCTTAAGTCCGCTTGCTATGGGTATCTGGCTTTTTGTGGCTACTTTGGCGCCGGATTTTGAGCCAAAGCGCAAAAGTGTGAGTTCAACACAGCGCTCGATAAGTTTAGTATCTCCGCTTTCCTCTATGTATCCTGTTATTTTTTTATCATCTGTAAGTACTACTTCAGCTTCGGTCTTGAGGTCGATGCCAAAAGCAGCGCCTTTCCATGTGGAAATAGCATTGATTATCGTGCCTGCGCCATATGCATAAGCGTATCCTGTCTGCTTCATATTATCTCCATCTTTACTGTCGTAAAAACAGGTCCTCTTGTATCAATTTTTTTATTCAATCCAGTTATATACCTCTGTGCTATCGGGTCAATCTTTATATTTACTTCTGACGGCACTTTGATGATCCTGATCCTGGTTTCAGATCCGCTGCCATTCTTTGCAGCCTCTTCTATCTCTTTTACGCAGCGCGCCGCAAAAGCATCAATATATCTTATTCCCGTGCTCACACCATTCTTGAAAGCTTCATCCCATTTCGAAGTTCGCGGAAGCCCCAGGATATCGTTCCTGTAAGAAATGATCTCATTCATCGCAGCAGGTCCACAAAGCTTGGTATTATCTTCAGGCTCGATCACTTTCACACAAATCTGTTTATCGAACAATTGCCCTTCCCATGCAGTGAATTCACATGGGCTTACCGTATTCCCGTACTGCACGCATGTCTTCACTATTGCTTCCTGTATCTCTTTTCCAGTTGCAGTTGCCGGCGCATCTTCTACGAATATCATGGATGCTATCTCGCTATCCGACATCATCCAGTTGGTCTTATACTGGAACTGCGGATATACAAGTGCGCGGACATCGCCTGAATCATGCAATATCATGGCAAGACGCTCAACTCCCATTCCTAAGTTCATGACCGGATAAGGAATATTGTACTGCGAGAGTGCAGATGGCGAATATATTCCGAAGGTTGCAACTTCAACCCAGCCGTCCTTGTATTTTGTTTTTGAACCGACAAGTTTCGGATGATACGCGAACACCTCTGTCTGGGTATCAGGAACATAATATTTGCTGCGCTTTTCATCAGGCTTGAACATGAAATTCGAAAAACCGAACTGCGACAGAAGCCCTGCTGCAACAGCTTTGCCATCCTCGACGCTTACGTTTTCATCCGCAATAACACAGGATGCAGAATAATAAGCCATAAGTCGAGTGGCATCCTCGGCCTGCTCGCGCCGAAACACTCGATCCACAGAAAATAAACGCATCGGGATCTTTCGGTAATCGCACATTTCACCCAGACTGATAAACCAGCCTGAAGTCATGTGGCTTCTTAGCGTATTCTGCGAAGAAACCGGGACAAGCGACCTGAATTCAGGGAACACATGGTCGATCATCACCGCCACTTTTGAATCTGCAACTTTTAATCCGGCAGCCATTTCGGGAACAAGGTCATCTCCTTCTATCTCGCCTTTCTTATAGGAATGAAGGATCAGCCTTATCTTTTCCACGCCCTCTTCGCCGATATCTCCGAGGATGTTTTTGATATTGGCGATCCTCTCATCCGATATCCCTACATTGGGTCTTGGAAGACCGCCAATGTAAAAGCAACGGTCAAGAACAGCAAGCGCCTCGTAGCCGAACTGTTTGTGGATATCCCTGTCTTCTACGATGATCGGGTTCATGAATTCTTCAAAACCCATCTTCATATACGCTTCACGCAGGCGCTGTATTGTGTCAAAAACAGGATGTGGTTTACCGTATTTCAAAAATGTTCGGGGATATTTTTCGTTGATGCCCGGATATGAAACGAATTTTTTGCCGTCGTTCCATGCTGCATCAAAATCTTTTTTTGTCGCTTCTTTTATTTCATCAGGATTAAATTTCATGAATGTTTACTCCTAAAATTGAATGTTTTTATATAAAGTGAGATAAACGCAGATGGATTTCGATAGAACACGGATTGCGCGGATGACACGGATCTCCACGTATGGCGAGAGCCATACGTGTGGGCGACGTCAACTGGCGCAACGGTTGACACGGATACGCACGGATCCGTGAAAATCCGTCCGATCCGTGTCATCCGTGTTCTAAGACGTGATGGTGCTGCCTTTTCATACGAGGTAACAGGTATGGATGAGCTTTGCGTACTTTGTGTAACTGAAATTTCAAAGCCATTCAGCTTGAATGAATGCTGACCAAATGAAGCCACAACCGCCTGATGTTTCGAAAAACTCATATCTTTTGTAAGGAGGATTGCACTTACCAGATAGAACATGGCATAATATGCTCTTGAAGCCGCAAAACCGTATAATTCATCATCAAATAAAATCCTGGCTCCTTTGATGCTATCCTGCGCTTTCTTTAAAAGTGCCTTCATCTCTTCATTCATAAAGCCACACCATCTCGTTTTATATTTGAGATCAAAGCAGTCTTTCTTGTGTTCCAATCTTGTTCTTTTATGGGTACAAGTGATATGAGAGTGTCAAATTTCAGCGATAATGATGATACAATATCTCCAGTGCGCTCGATTTCGGTGCAGGCATGGGAAAATTCTTCAAGAATTATGGCTATGTCTATATCCGAGCTGACTGTTTGTTCACCTCTCGCATAAGAGCCAAATAGCATTATGGATTTGAGCTTTGTCCCATATCTTTTTTGCAGCGCATCTTTTAGTTCTGGAAGGATATCTCTAATAAGGGTTGCTAAAATGGGGTTTTTGTTATCCCTCGCCGTTATTGCCAGTTGAGTCATTCGACCGCCAATTTATTTAGCCTCACCGGATTAAATAATCTCAACGTATCTGTGAAGATCGCCGAATAAGAAGGAGAGATTGCTCTCTCCTCCTCTTCTAAGAACCGTACGTGAAAGTTTCCCCTCATACGGCTCAAGCCTCTTATAACCCTTTGAATCGGGCAGCAGCTATTTGTTATGGCCA
>JBAZOV010000006.1:0-132983 GCA_041648475.1 Candidatus Methanoperedens sp.
TAAATAATTCATTTCCGTTATTGCAGGGACTGAAAAAACGAATTTTGAGGGATTCGGATGTGTCAGTCCTTGCAGGTTATATTATGAGAAATGCAAAGGATAAAACTAACGGTCATTTCCACACATCGCCTTTTGGTGTCCATTTATTTTACACACTTTTTCTCAAAGATTCATATCGAAAGATTAATATAATTTAAATATATCTTGCAACATAATATAATATAGGAATCATTATGAAGACTATTGATATAAAACAGCTTGATGACAGCGACGAAGAAATCGCAAAAATACTCATTTCCTCAGGTCTGAGCAGGCCAGTTGCCAGAACCCTGGCATATCTTCGAAAAGTGGATACGGCTACATCTGTTGATCTTGAGAGAGGAACAGGATTGTGCCAGCCTGAAGTCAGCATAGCAATGAGGCAGTTAAATCCGTTTGATTGGATCGACAAGAGTGAAGAAAAGAAGCCGGGTAAAGGAAGACCGAATAAGGTATATTCGCTTAAAGTTAGATTCAAGGATATAATCGCTCACCTTGAAAAAGAGCAGAAAAAAGCAATTGATGATGGGATGGCATCGATCAAGCGGCTGAAGGAACTGGTGCGTGATTAAGTCTCATAATTTGATCATCTCTGCAACTCTATTCCCGCAGAAAACACATTGGAGAAGCTTCGCATTTCCAACTGTAAAATACTCCATCAAGTGACCACATTTTTTACAAAATGCTGTGTCACCTTTCAGTTTCAAAGCCTCGATCGCCTGTCTGATCGAATGTAATTGCGCATCCTGTTCTGTATCAAGATACATCAGGTCTTCATCAGTGAATGTTATCGCCATATTATTTTAAACCCCTCTTGTCTCCAGTTTTATTCCCAGCATTCCATTATTTATATATTCAATCATATGCTTCTCCCTAATTAAACATGTACATCATACCACTCCAGGCAATTGTGCTCTATTTGATTTCACAATACTTGCATCGCTCCCTGTCATCAGCATCGAAAACATTGTACGTTGTTCTTATGCTGCCAGGAACGATAGCACATGAGACCAGTCACGCAGTAGTGGCTTTGCTCATGGGTGCGCGCATAACAAAGTTCAGCGTAGTCCCTTCAGGTGACACTTTAGGACATGTGGAATATACAGCTCCAAAGATACCCCTCGTTGGAAATGCTGCCATATCGATCGCTCCATTGATCGGATGTCCTGCAATACTCCTGCTAATAAGCCGTTACTTTGGAGTGCATTTTGATTTTCCACCAGCCTCCTTTGATATAATCGCAGAATCACGATTTTTGCTCGATGGAACACTTTCTTTCATCGCTGGCCTTGATTATTTGAACTGGAAAACATATGTTTTTCTTTACCTTGCACTGACACTGGGAGCAGGCGCAGCGCCCAGCAAAACAGATATCACTAGCATGCTTCCAGGTTTAATTGTCATTGTTGCAACTATATATTCATTGAACTACTTCGGTGTCAATATTCAATATTTGTATAATGTATTCTCCTGGTTAAGTGCGGCTATTTCTGTTGCGATGATCCCTTTGCTTGCTGTAACGGTCATTGTTGGGATGCTAAAATTGATAGCGGTTGTGAGGTCTAATTGATATATATTCCTACGAAATGCTCCCCACCAAGATGAAAAAGCTGAAAAATCGTCTTCAAAAAAATCAATATCAATCGACCTATCTATGCATATATTGATGCCATCAGTACTCATAGGGCTCATCACAATTCAGCCTTAATTTTTCTCATCATCGGCATTTTTCTATCTCTTTCACAATCTTTTCAGCTTCAACTCCAGGAGACTGCGATTCATAAATGCTCCTTCCCACAATAATATAATCCGCTCCGGCTCTTATTACATCGGCAGCGCGTCCACCCTGCGCGCCCACGCCAGGTGATATGATCGTCAGATCGCCCACGATCTCCCTTATATAACTCACTCTTTCAGGGCGCGTGGCTGGAGCAACTACACCGGAAGCTTTGCAAATAACCGCAAGAGAAGCAAGTTCCAGCGTTTTGGGCTGCATGAACTCGACTGCGCCAGGGTGGCTCATCTCGGTGACCACATATATTTCACCGTGATATTTTTTCGCGGTTTTTACACATTCTGAAACGCTATCAATCCCGGTAAAACCATGTACGATGACTGCGCCTGCGCCAGCTTCAAATGCCTGGCTGCAAATAAGCCTGTCCGTATTGGGGATGTCAGCGACCTTGAAATCCGCAATAACGGGTGCATAATCGCAGATCATATCTATTATTCCCAGTCCTGAACCAAGAACCAGCGGATATCCTATTTTAACGGCATCCACATATTGCGCCGTTTCTTTTGTTATCCTGACCGCGTTTTTACTATCCGTGACATCAAGAGCAAGGATCAATTGCGTATTCCTGCGTATCGACTTCATCTATTTCCTAACGTCTTTCAATACCCTTTAATATTGTCATACATTTCAGAAAACAATTTAAGCAATAGGATAATGTTTGACCATGAAATATGGACGAAGTCAAAAGGATACAACAGTTAAAAAAGGAAAAAAATGCAATAATTCTTGCACATAATTACCAGCGTGGAGATGTGCAGGATGTCGCAGATTTTGTTGGAGATTCATTCGGCTTGAGCCAGAAAGCAGTCTCAAGCGGCGCTGGAACGATCGTCTTTTGCGGCGTGGATTTCATGGCCGAAAGCGCGGCTGTTCTTAATCCAGATAAGACTGTCCTGATGCCTGAGACAAATGCCCAGTGCCCTATGGCAGCAATGATAACGCCCGACTCGCTAAAGCTTGAAAAAGAGAAATACCCAAATGCTGCGGTCGTATGCTATGTGAACACTCCTGCATCCGTCAAGGCGCAAAGCGATATCTGCTGTACTTCCGCCAATGCGGTCAAGGTTGTTAATGCGCTCCCTGAAGACGAAATCATTTTTGTCCCCGACAGGAATCTTGCGCTGTTTGTGGCCGCCCATACGGAAAAGAAAATTATTCCCTGGAATGGATATTGCCCCACACATCATCTCATACTACCGGGCGATGTCCTTCTTGAAAAAGAAGACCATCCTCGTGCTGAAATTCTTGTTCATCCAGAATGCAGGCCAGATGTTGTGGCACTTGCCGACCAGGTCCTGAGTACTGCAGGCATGTTAAAATACGCAAAACAATCCAGTTCAAATGAGTTTATCATAGCGACAGAACTTGGGCTTTTGCACAGGCTGCGCAAGGAAAATCCCGAAAAAACGTTTATCCCTGCCACAAGTTTTGCAGTCTGCCCGAACATGAAAATGAATACTCTTGGAAGTATAATCAGGGCTCTTGAAAATAATGAACATATAATTACGATTCCTGAAGATATCAGGATAAAAGCAAAGATGACGCTTGACAGGATGCTGGAAGTGGGACGCGGAGATTGATGAACGTCATTCTGGAACTGATCCGATACAAAAACTGCGCAATGGCAGGGCTTGCTGCTGTAATTGGCGCTGCTATCGCGTACAGCGCGGCGCCGGGGAATATTTTATGGGTGGGACTTATTTTCATCACGGTTTTCATCATCACCGGCGCCGGGAATGCCATCAATGATTATTTTGATGCGAGTATCGATGCCATCAATCGCCCTGACCGCCCCATACCATCGGGAAGGATTTCCAGGCGGCGGGCATACAACATATCAATAGGATTGTTTGTTCTTGGCATTATTGTCTCGTTTTTCATCGGTTCTATACATTCAATACATATTCCGTTCTGGATCGCGATTTTCAACTCATTCCTGTTATATTTTTATGCATCGTTCTTAAAAAGAAAAGTTTTTGTCGGGAATTTGAGCGTAAGTTATCTTACTGGTTCCACATTCCTTTTCGGAGGAGCCGCTTATGGGGGAAAAGGCATCCAGGTTACATTGGTGCTCTTTTTATTGTCGGTGCTTGCCACATTTGCGCGTGAGATCGTGAAGACCATCGAGGATATTGAAGGGGACAAAAAAGACGGCGCATCCACACTTCCCATAAAGATAGGGGAAACAAAAGCCGCATATGTTGCATGCGCTTTCGGGCTTCTTGCAGTTTTCCTGAGCCCGCTGCCGTATTTTATGGGGATTTTCAATGCATATTATCTTGTAGTTGTGGGGATTGCGGATATCGTTTTTCTTTATGCCATGGTACAGATATTACGAAAAAATCCAGCCGGTTCTTCAAAATATTTTAAAGTTGGAATGTTCCTGGCCATGCTCGCTTTTATCGCAGGGAGCATACTGAATAGGATCAACATTTTATAGATAGTCAACTTTTTTAACATCAGCAAATATATAAGTATTCATCACAAATATTACATTAATCAGCAGATTTTAATCTGCTTTGGGAAAAACGGTTGGTGTCGTTTATGATTTGAAATATACCCCGCACATTCTGGGAAATATATAGCCGGTCAAATCATAACACAGGAGAAATTTCTACGATCAAAGAAAGTATGTCTAAGTGGTATGAAGGTCGTCCAGAGGTTATTCTAAGGCGGCTGATTCTCGTTTGCATTGCGATAACCGCATGTATCAGCGGGATTGCGATCACAAAGCAGTTTGTGGAACTGCATGGAGGCAGGATCTGGGTGGAGAGTAAGTACGGCGAGGGCAGTATATTTACATTTACGCTTCCGCTTGAGGCAAAGAAGTGAGTAGGAAATGAAAAAAGATAAACCAAAACCTGAAGGCAGAGCCAACATTCGCAAGAAAGTGGATGAAGAATTGCAGAAACAGAATCGCCAGCAAGAGGCGATTCTTAACACTATTCCTGATATAGCCTGGTTGAAGGATACAGAAAGCAGATTTATCGCGGTCAATGAACCCTTCGCAAAAGCATGTGGAGTAAATCGCAAAGAGATAGTGGGCAAGAATGATCTGGATATATGGCCGCAGGATTTAGCTGAGAGATACAGGGCTGATGATAAAGAAGTCATGGCAACAGGAAGGCAAAAACAAGTAGAAGAACCATTAGAAATTACTACAGGGGAGAAGACGTGGATAGAAACAATCAAAACTCCCATTTACAACAATGAAGGCGAAGTTATAGGTACGACAGGGATCGCTCGTGATATAACTATACGAAAATTAATGGAAGAGAATCTGCGTGAAGCACATGATGAGTTAGAAAAGCGGGTTCAAGAACGGACAGCAGAACTTGAAGAAAGCAATAAAGAATTGCACGCAGAAATAACTGAGCGAAAGAAAGTAGAGGAGACATTGAAAGACTCTGAACGCCGGGTGCGGGAAATCATAGACAATGCTCCATTTGGGGCTCATATATATGAACTTTATCCGGATGATCGATTGATTTTTACAGGTGCAAATCGCTCTGCTGACCGTATTCTTGGCGTAGATCATAAAAAATTCATCAATAAAACCATCGAAGAAGCATTTCCCCAACTTGTTAAGACAGAAATACCAACTGCTTATCGCCATGTAGCTAAAAGTGGGGAACATTATGAAACCGAATCCATTGACTATAATGAAAATAAGATTATCGGGGGTTTTGAGGTTTCTGCTTTTCAAATAAGTGCAAATCGTATGGCAGCCTTTTTCCGCGATATCACAGAACGCAAGAAAGCAGAGAAACTACGTATTGAAAACGAGCGACTTGAAGCTGCAGACAAAGCCAAATCTGAGTTCCTTGCAAACATGAGCCATGAACTTCGCACCCCTCTGAACTCGTCAATAGGATTTTCAGAGCTTCTTAAACAGGGCATGGCTGGAGAATTAAGCGAAAAACAGAAACATTATGTGGATAATATTCTTACAAGCAATCAATTCCTGCTTACTCTCATCAATGATATTCTTGATATCTCCAAGATAGAAGCCGGCAAAATTGAACTTGTGCCCGATAAGATGTCTGTGCCCCTGACCATTAAAGAAACACTATCTCTCATAAAGGAAAAGGCAATGATGCATAACTTACTCCTGAAAACGGAATTCGACCCTGAACTTGATTTTATAGAAGCAGATAAGCAGAGATTCAAGCAGATTCTTTTTAATTTACTCAGCAATGCCATAAAATTCAGCAAGGAGGAAGGGGGAACAATAACTATAACAGCGAAAAAAGAAGGGGCTATGGCAAATATCTCTGTTTCTGATACTGGCATCGGCATTAAGGAAGAATCTATTGTAAAGCTTTTCCACAAGTTCGAACAACTTGAATCAGGAATCGGCCAGAAGTACGGAGGCACCGGGCTTGGTCTTGCGATAACAAAGCAGCTTGTGGAACTGCATGGGGGCAGGATATGGGCGCAAAGTAGGTACGGAGAAGGGAGCACATTTACGTTTACAATTCCATTGAATGCGAAAAATGAGGAAAAATGAAGCGCATTTATAAAATACTTGCAGTTATAGCATTGCTTTTTGTTGCAGGATATTTCCTTGATAAATTCATCCCGGAGGGACAGAAAAATTTTATTGAAGGCATCGCTGAGCTTCTCACCGTTTTCGTCTCGTTATCCATATTTGCAATGACATGGTTTACATACGGGAAAAGCAAAGATAATCATGCTCTTTTTTTGGGTGCAGCCTTTCTAATCATAGGCATCCTCGACTTTTTCCACACGTTTTCCTATCCGTTTATGCCCGAGTTTATCACCCCAAATACACCAGAAAAGGCGGCTGGGTTCTGGTACATGGCTCGACTTGTCTCTGCTCCGTTGTTTTTGGTAAGTGTTTTTATTTACAAAGATAATTTCCCAAAACTGATTAACAGAGCTTATCTTTTTACTCTTGCAATTCTTTTAATTTTTTCGCTATCGGTTTTAGTCTTATTCTTTCATGAGCACCTGCCTGTGATACCCACTCCAGAAAGCGGGATTTCAACTGCAAGGATGATCGCGCTGCCCATAACTTCGTTTCTCATCCTGTATGGAAGCTATCTCTACACAAAGAGGGTCCAGAAAACAGGAGAAAAGTATTTAACATCTTTAATATATGGCTTTATTATTCTGGTTTTCAGTGATATTATTTACTTCAACTATGAGATTCCAGCGCATTTGATCAAAGTAGCAGCCTTCTACTTCATATTCCTATCATTATACAAGTCCTCAGTTGATTTGCCTTATGAGTTGCTTGCCATAAGCGAGGAGAAGCTTCGCAGAGCAGCTGAGGAAAATTACAAAAACCTCTTTGACAACGCAAACGATGCAATAATAATAGAAGACCTCCAGGACAGGGTAACTTCGTGGAATAAGAGTGCAGAGAAAATTTTTGGTTTTTCTGCTCAAGAAGTAATTGGGAAGAACCTCTCAGAGCTATTAGTTCCTCCACAATTGCTGGAAGAAAGGCAGCAACAAGTCAATGATGCGGTAGCTGGAAGAGGCATAAGCGGTATTGAGACTATATGCATGCACAAGGATGGGACTAAAATAGATGTAAGCTTCACGATTTCGCCACTGATAGATGGTGATGGGAGAATCGTTGGATTAACAAGTATTGTCAGGGATATCACTGACCATAAGAAAGCTGAGGAATTACGAATCGAAACAGAGCGCCTTATTCTTACAAACCAGACAAAATCAGAGTTCCTGGCTATGATGAGCCATGAATTGCGTACACCTTTAAATGCGGTACTTGGCTTTTCAGAGCTTCTAAAGACGAAATATGCCGGTGAGTTGAATGATAAACAGGAAAAGTATGTTGATAATGTTATTTCGGGCGGCAGGCATCTTCTTAATCTCATTCAACATATTCTTGATTTTACCCAGATGGAAGCAGGTCAAGTTAAATTGAACATTGAAAGATTTTCTTTGCCAGGTGCGATTAATGATTCTCTTAACCACATAAAAATGGATGCCCAAAAGCACAACTTAATTCTTAGACAAGAAAATGATCCTGAAATTGAGTCTATAGATGCTGATAGAATGAAATTCGAGGAGATTCTATTCACTCTTTTAAGCAATGCTTTGAAGTTCAGCAAACCGCAGGGTGGCGAGGTCATAGTAAGGGCGAAGAAAGTCAAAGATATGGCTCAAATCTCTGTTTCTGATACAGGCATTGGTGTAAAGGAAGAGGACATGGGCAAACTGTTTAGAACGTTCCAGCAGCTTGACACGGGAACATCAAGGAAATATGGAGGCACTGGGTTAGGATTAGCGATTACAAAGCAACTGGTAGAATTGCATGGGGGCACAGTCTGGGCGGAGAGCAAATACGGGGAAGGGACGACGTTCACTTTCACGCTGCCGTTGAAATCAAACAAAAATGAGGGAAAACAATGACAATAGTACTTGTAGTTGAGGATAATAAAATGAACATGGAGCTTGAGCTGGAAATCATAGAGGCGATAGGCTATTCTGTTCATGGGGCTGAGGATGGAAATAAAGCGGTTGAAATGGCGCAAAAAGAAACCTATGATCTGATAATAATGGATATAGAACTGCCAGACATGAATGGGATCGAAGCAGCCCGGATGATACGGGACAGACCAGAGTATAAGAACACGCCGATGATAGCTGTGACCGCTTTTGCAATGAAAGGGGACAGGGAACGGTTCTTAGCCAGCGGTTTTAATGATTATGTGGAAAAACCGATTGATGTTCAGGTGTTCATGAAGATACTGGGGAAATATAAAAAATAGTGAGGAGAAAATTTTATGGGGTCACATAACCAGCATTATTTCTCTGTAAGAACAAACTTGCAATTATTATGTCCTGTCCCGTAACATTCTATTTCAGTGACCTTGCAGGCATATTTCAATTTACTTAAAAAGACACCTTCGATGATGCCTTCGTCCATGGAACACAGTGTTTTCCCCACATTTGGCATTTTGCCGCAATGATAACAATTTACTACCGTAATTTCAGTCCCATTCCCATTTTTTATAGTCATATCCCCAAGCCTGTGCTCGGTCCAGAAGTCAGAAATTTCCTCAAGGATGCCACCACATTCTTTTGATTCAAACTCATGCCCTATCCTTATACCAATATCCGTGCCAAGCCTTTTCAAAATCGGTCTTGGGTCAATACCATGCGCTTCCATTACATATCGAAATGAGCAGAAAAGTTTTTCCTTGAAAGAATCTCCGTCAAATATTGTTGAAGCGATAATATCCATCTGGGTATCATATTGCTGGTGTAAAGGAGGTTCGGAATAAGCAAGATATATAGCATTCAGGACAAAATATTTTTTTCGTTTATCATTGGGGAAAGTTTTCTCCTGTATGAGATTCATTTCCTGGAGGTCATGCAAATGCACAGATATCGTGGATTTTGCTTTCCTGGATTTGTCCACAAGTTCATCAAATGAAGCATAACCATTATTGAGAAGTTCAAGAATTTGTAATTTGACAGGGCTGTCCAGCGCCACCATGCCACGATCATTAGATAGAATTGCAGTATTCCGGGACATTTCCATTAAATATAGATGGATTTAGTTATATAAATAATGTTCGTTTCATTACGAATTTAATTTTGGGAAACAACATAAATACAATTCTGTGAATATCATACCAGATTATGACAAGGGATAAACGCACCATCAAATTCACAAAACCAATCGTATCAAATGAAGAAGGTTTACAGCTTGCTACACCAGAGATCGTTGCAAAATACATCGCAAACAGACTAAAAACCGATATAATCGCAGACCTTGGATGTGGTATCGGCGGGCAGGTCATTTTTTTTGCAAGAGTTTGCAGGAAAGTATATGCTGTTGATAATGATCCTGAAAAACTCCAGTACGCAAAAGAGAATTGCAGGCTCTATGGTGTGGATAACGTTGAATTCATACTTGGCGATGCATTATCGGCGCAGGTAAAGGAAAAAGTATCTGACGCTGACATTATTTTTTCAGATCCGGCGCGTCCCCTATCGGAAAAAGAAAGGACTCTTGAGACTTTAAAGCCCCCAATTACAGAGATCATAAGAATCTATTCCGGCATAATACCCGATCTTGCTTTCCATGCCCCGCCTCAGATGCCACCGGAACGCATAAAGCTTGATTGCGAGCGCGAGTACCTTTCCCTGAACGGGCAATTGAACAGGCTGACATTATACATGGGTTCGCTAAAATGCTGCGAAAAAAGTGCAGTCGTGCTCCCAGGCGCAAAAAGGTTGTGTTTATCCGGCGCGCCGAAAATTTTGGAGAGTCCGCTTTGTGAGTATGTTTATGAACCAGAACCTTCAGTTGTAAAGGCAGGGCTCCTGGATGAACTGGCAGGAACACTGGCTCAGGAACAAAAGGAAGTTTTCTTTTTTAAGAAGGATGAGCGCAGAACACTATTGACATCACACACGCTGGTTGAATCGCATTTTTTTAAGGATACATACAGGGCTGTTGGCAGGACTGATATGGATATGGTCACATTGAAAGGATTATTGAGAACCGAAAAGGCAAAAAATGTAGTCCTGCGGCTTGATATTGATCCTGGAAAATACTGGGATTTGAGGAAAACGCTTGAAGAAGGATTAAATGGAACAAGAACGCTGCATGTGTTCGGGTTCGGGAATGAGTTGATAGTGTGCGAGAAGTTGGGATAGAACACAGGTGAAGCGGATTTTATCTCGTTGATCTCAATATATCGAACCCGCAACGATCAGCCCGTTTTTCCCCACAAGTACCTGGTGTTTCTCCATACTGTGGTTGACATAGCGCATTTTTCTTATCTGGATGTATCTTTTCACGCTATTTTTCCGTATAGAATTTTATCAGATCTTCCGTGATTTTAAGAAAATCAGGTTCTTCATCCTCCCATTCCTGTCTTACATCCCTGAAAAAAATTTAGAATATTTAATATAGCACTCGTTTCAATGATATTACCAAAATGAAACAAAAGGTCGAGAAAGGAACCATGCATCTCGCAGAACAGGATAAACATTTCCAGGCGATATTCGACCAGGCGGCTGTTGGTATAATACTGGTTGAGTCAACAACAGGCAAGTTCCTGCGAGCTAATAAAAAATATTGTGACATTGTGGGTTATTCGGAAAAAGAATTGCGCAATATGGATTTCCAGTCCATCACACATCCTGATGACAATAAGTCCAGCCTTAAAAGTA
The DNA here is from genome assembly GCA_041648475.1 of Candidatus Methanoperedens sp. Taxonomy (GTDB): domain Archaea; phylum Halobacteriota; class Methanosarcinia; order Methanosarcinales; family Methanoperedenaceae; genus Methanoperedens. Next base: position 11,021 of record JBAZOV010000006.1, read on the forward strand.
TGGAACGTCTGATATCAGGAGAGATCCGCGAATTCAGCATGGAAAAACGATATATCCACAAGAACGGAGATGTCGTATGGGTGAATGGAACAATTTCTTCAATGTGGAGTCCGGGAGAGAAGCCAAGTCACCACATAACTATTATTCAGGATATCACGAAACGCAAGCAGGCTGAGGAAAAGCTGCGAGAATCAGAGGACAGATTCAAAACCATTTTTAATAATGCGCTGGATGGAATTCTTGTTGGTGACATTGAAACAAAGAAAACCCTGTTTGGCAACAGGATGATTTGTAAAATGCTTGGATTTAACGAGGAGGAAATTAAAAATACGGGTGTCCTGGACCTCCATCCGGAAAAAGACCTGCCTTATGTACTGGATCAGTTCCAAAAACAAGCGAGAAAAGAAATAGAACTTGCTAAGGACATTCCTATGAAAAGAAAAGACGGCAGCGTCTTTTATGCTGATATCAACTCAACGCCTATAAAACTTGGGGGCAAGACTTATATGTTAGGCATTTTCAGAGATATCACAGAACACAAGATGATGGATGAAGCGATTCAGAAGAGCGAAAAAAATCTGAAAGATGCGCAGCGTTTAGCCCACATCGGCAGTTGGCAGTGGACAGTGAAAACAGACACTGTGATATGGTCGGAAGAACTTTATCATATCAACGGGCTTGATTCGAATTCTTCTGCTCCCAGCTATGCGCAAATGTCATCTTTCTACACACCGCAAAGCTGGAAGCTGCTAAGTGTTGCAGTAGCGAAGGCTTTGCAAAGCGGAGAACAGTATGAACTCGATCTGGATATGGTGCGACCAGACGGCTCTATAAAACATACTTTCGCCCATGGAGAAGCGGATTATGATGCCAGCGGTAAGATTGTAGGATTGCATGGTACAGTCCAGGACATCACCCGGCGCAAGAAGGCAGAGGAGGAGTTACTCAAGTTCAAACTTGGAATTGAGCGATCGGATGAGATTATCTTTATAACCGATATCGATGGAAAAATAATCTATGTTAATCCTGCTTTCGAGAAGATATATGGATTTAGCAAGGAAGAAGCACTGGGAAAAACACCCCGTATTTTGAAATCAGAATTAATTCCACCTGAAGTTTATAAGCAATTCTGGGATACGCTTCTTGCAAAGAAGGTCGTAAACGGAGAATTAGCCAATAAGACCAGGGATGGGCGCATCTTAAACATTGAGGGCTCAGCAAATCCTATCCTTAGCGCCCATGGAGACATCATCGGTTTCCTGGCAGTTCAACGCGACATTACCGAACGTAAGAAGGCAGAATATCTACGTGTTGAAAACGAGCGACTTGCAGCAGCAGACAAAGCCAAATCAGAGTTCCTTACAAACATGAGTCATGAACTTCGCACACCTTTGAATGCTTCTATTGGTTTTTCTGAACTTCTAAATATGGGAATGGTGGGAGAATTAAACGAAAAACAGAAACATTATGTGGATAATATTCTTACAAGCAATAAATTCCTGCTTGCCCTTATCAATGATATTCTTGATCTCGCTAAGATAGAAGCCGGGAAAATAGAACTTGTGCAAGAGAAGATATCAGTGCCCGTAACCATTAAGGAAACGCTTATCCTCATAAAAGAAAAGGCAATGAAGCATAAGGTGCTACTGAAAATGGAATTCGACCCGGAACTTGAGTATATAGAAGCGGACAAGCAGAGATTCAAGCAGATTTTATTTAATTTACTCAGTAATGCCGTGAAATTCAGCAAGGACAAAGGGGGAACAATAACCATAACAGCGAAAAAAGAAGGCGATATGGCGAATATCTCTGTCTCCGATACAGGTATAGGGATAAAAGAAGAATTCATTGGCAGGCTTTTCCAAAAGTTCGATCAGCTTGAACCCGGGATCAGCCAGAAATACGGGGGAACAGGTCTTGGGCTTTCGATCACGAAGCAGCTTGTTGAAATGCATGGCGGTAAGATATGGGCGCAGAGTAAATACGGCGAGGGATCGACTTTCACGTTTACACTGCCTATCAAGGCACAGGGAAAATAATGACAAAAGTGCTTGTCGCCAATGATAGCTGTGACCGCTTTTGCAACAAAGGCATCGCGTTCCTGTATCAGATTATAATATAGGATCAACGTCTGATATTATATTGTATAATATAATACTATTCTATTATAAACTTAACTTGTGTTTATGCGATATCTTTTTATAGAACTATAAACATGAAACAACCCGGCGTATAAGTTATATCCATTATTGGAAGAGACGCATTTCATTTAATTATTTGATAAAGGAGAATATTATGTCAGGTCAAATGGGCGGACAGCCAATCATTATTTTAAGACGAGGAACGCAAGAATCAAGAGGAGAAGAAGCGAAAAGGAGTAATATCATGGCGGCGCGGGCAGTGGCTGAAGCCGTGCGCACAACGCTTGGTCCAAGGGGATTGGATAAGATGATCACTGACCCGGCGGGTCTTGTGATAATAACGAACGACGGCGCGACCATCCTTGATGAAATGAAGATAAAACATCCTGCTGCAAAATTAGTCGCAGAAGTTGCAAAGACACAGGACGATGAAGTGGGCGATGGCACCACGACTGCCGCAGTTTTGACAGGAGAATTCTTAAAAGGCGCCCAGGAACTCATGGAAATGGGCGTTCATCCAACAACGATAATCCAGGGATTCAATCTTGCTGCGCATAAATCAAAGGAAATACTTTCCGCAATTGCAACAGATTCTAATGATAACCACCTGCGAAATATAGCCCAGACCGCACTCACTGGTAAAGGCGTGGAATTTTCCAGGGAAAAACTGTCAGGCCTTGTAGTTACAGCCGTAAAATCAATAGTGAAAAAGGAAAACGGCAAGAATAAAGTAAATATAAAGGACATATCGATCGAACGCAGAGGCGAAGGATCAGTTGAAGACAGTGAACTGATCGAGGGTATAGTCCTTGATAGGATAAAGACCCACCAGAGCATGCCTTCAAAGATCGAAAATGCGAAAATCGCGATCCTTGCTACACCTATCGAAGTGAGAAAGACGGAAAATAAATCTGAGATATCCATTGAATCGGTCGGTCAGACCCGCATGTTCCTTGAGCAGGAAGAAAGACTAATCCGCGATGCCGCGGAAAAAGTAATAAAAAGCGGTGCAAACGTTGTTTTCTGCCAGAAAGGCGTTGATGACATGGCTCGTTACTTCCTTGCCAAAGCAGGAATATTCGTGACACACAGGGTTAAAAAGAACGACCTGGTAAAATTATCGCGGGCTACAGGAGGAAAAATCATCACAAGCCTTGATGAGATCACCCCGGATACACTTGGTGAAGCAGGACTTGTAGAACAGAAATTGATTGGAAATGGCGAAATGATTTTCATTACAGGCTGTAAGAACCCGGATACCTATTCAATTCTGTTACGCGGCGGCTCAGAACATGTTGTTATGAGCCTTGCCCGCGCGATGCATGACGCCTTGAGAGTTGTCGGTGTAGTTATCGAAGATGGAAAAATTCTCGCAGGTGGCGGCGCACCAGAACTCGAACTGGCACTTCGTTTAAGGGAATATTCTACCACGCTCCAGGGAAGAGAACAGCTTGCTGTCAGTAAATTTGCCCAGGCACTTGAGATAATCCCAAAGACCCTTGCAGAGAATGCAGGACTTGACACTATTAATATGCTAGTTGAACTCAGGAACCAGCATGAACAGGGAAATAAGACATTTGGTCTTGATGTATTCCAGGGTAAACCTGTGGACATGCTTAAGGCCGGCGTTATTGAACCGCTTCGTGTTAAGACACAGGCAATAAGTTCTGCGGCCGAGGCAGCATCCATGATCCTGCGAATTGATGATGTCATTTCTGCAGCAAAGGACGCAAACCCGAAGAAGAAACCCGATCTTAGCGATATTGATTAGACGTGAAATGGAAAACGGATTGTGCACAGACCCTGCCGCGCAGGGCTGCCCGTTAGTTTCCCGCTCATGGCTTCTATGAAAGGCATTCGTCCGAGGTCTTGGCATGCATATTAATAAAAATTGGTTGGTCTTTCTTCTTCTTCCCGGACTGGAAGATTTCGGCAGGATATAACACAATACTAATAATTTTACATTAAGATTAACAAACCGATTAACTTTTAGTTCTATAGGTCATTCTGCAAATAGAAAAATATGCGAATCATAATATCTAAAACCGGCGTGCCCATTAGATTTCCTGAGGAAAGATGGTTTCATATCACAGAGGAGCACTCAGAGATGGCTGGTTATTATTTTGAGGTACTCGAAACGGTAGAAGAGCCTGAAGCTATTTATGAGGGTAAAATGGGGGAATTTTTAGCAGTAAGAGTTATAGAAGAAGGGAAGTATATTGTGGTAGTATATAAGGAATTAAGTAAAGAAGATGGATTTGTGATTACTGCCTTCTTAACCAGGCAGAGAAAACAACTTGAAAAGAGGCGAAATATATGGAAGCGGTAGAAGTACAAAAAATAATGACTCTCGTACCAGATTTACTTGGTGTTCCATATCCAAGAATTTGGACTGCCTATGATAAAGAGGCTGACGTCTTATACATAAACTTTAAAAAACCAAGCCATGCAGACGATTCTGAGCTTACTGATGATGATACCATAATTCGATACGAAAAAGGAGAAGTAATCGGATTTACAATACTTAATGCGAGTAGAAAGAAACTGAGCAAGGTAAAAGTATGTTAACAAATTGGCGTGAAGCGTTGAGGTTCATAAAAACAATTTAACAATAAGACAAAGGAAAAACGCGATTATGCGCAGTCGCATTATCGCCCAACCTCCCGATTTAACTATCGCGCACGTTGTCCGGCGCGATTGTTAAATTGGCGCTCTAACCCATATTACTATTTTTAAGGGTCATTTTATGGTTTGACATTCTTTGATAGATACACGCTTCAGCACGTCACGTGGACGACGCGTTTACGCGCCGTCCGTCATCTTGATCGTATTAGAGTAATTGAAACCTTTAAGAGCTAATTGGTTTTATAAGACCTAAATAATCATCATGTTAATTAATTTACGTTGTGCATCTCTGCATTCATTTCATTGTTACAAATTGATAGCTGCTGAATGGTCTTAGTCGTGTTTGTTTAATGAATATATTTTGTTGCATAAGTAGCAAAATCCCTCACACTTATGGAACGCAGTCATAATAGCAAGAAGTATGAATAATTAAATAGTAAGAGAATGTGTTTAGTATAGTATGCGATTGCGTTTAGAAAATATTGGGATTATTGAGAAAGCAGATGTTGAAATTAATGGATTAACGGTAATTGCAGGTAATAATGATAGTGGTAAAAGTACAGTTGGAAAAATAGCTTATTCTTTAACTAAATCCTTTGAAGATTTTGAAAGAAATTATGAGAAAGACAAAACTGCGAAATTGAATATGTATTTCAGAGAAATTTATCTTTTACTCAGAGAGAGTGTTGACTTAAATAAATATCCTGAATTAAATAAATTAATGGTAAGTTTTCGTTTTTATATAAATATTGACAATAAAAAATTATTTGAGTTAATGAAAACCACCACAAAATTATTGTCCGACATTGATATAGATGAAGAAAAGAAGGCTAACATCAACAAACGTTATGGCCAAGTTATTTCTATCTTTCAAGAAACCGAACCTAAACGTTCGAAAATTATAAAGTCAATTCAAAAAATTTTAAACTCGGAATTTTCCAATCAAATAATTAATATTTCTGCTGATGAAGGAAGAATAGAAGTTTATGAAGGAGAAAACAAAATAATAAATATTATAATAAAAGATAATAAACCATCAATCGAAGAACCAAATATTGATTATATTTTCCCATTTGATAGTTCTGTTTTTATAGAAACGCCTTTCATATTAGATTATAAAAAATATTTAGAACTTTCAAAAGGACAGTTACGAAGTCCAGATGTTTATCATGTTATGGATTTATTGTCTAAATTGAAGCAACACTCCTTGAACAAAGAAAAAACCAAGTTAAATATTTCTGAAATTGTTAATGGTCATGTTTATTTTGATGAGGAAAATGACGAGTTTTTTTTCCAGAAAAATGAAGGTAACAAACCATCGACATTTAAAATTATAAATACTGCATCTGGGATAAAAAGCTTAGGGATATTGCAGCTTTTAGAAAACGCAGGGGAATTTAACAAAAATCTATTATTAATAATTGACGAACCAGAAGTTCATTTGCACCCAGAATGGCAAATTGAATATGCTAAAATTTTAATACAGTTAGTTGAAAATGGGATTAAAGTAATAATTACTTCTCATAGTCCTTATTTTATTGAAGCGGTAAATAAATACTCAAGAAAAACAAAAATTGAAAAAAATGTTAAGTTCTATTTAAGCGAAGTGATAAATAACGGGAAAGTTTTGATTGTAGATAAAACAGACAATAAAGATGAAGTTTTAGATAAATTATCAAAACCATTCGAGAGATTGGTTTTTGGTGATTAATATGCTGAATGAGTTAAAGACGTTTGGTATAAATGAGGGATATTTTGAAATAAAAAGAATAAGGGAGTTTCCAAATGCCGCAAAACAGGGTATTAGTCACATAAATACATTGGCTATTGATTTTGATAAAACTACTGAAATACTTTGTGGCGAACATGGGCAAGAATCATTTAAATCCTGTGATGCTTTGGATATTGTTGAATTAAAAAACAGAATTAATCTTATTGAATTTAAACAATTAATAGACCAACCAGATATAGAAAAGTGGATTGAAGACATAGAGTTACCTCAAAAAATAAAAGAAAGTCACGTCGTTTTGTTAAATATAATCAAGAAAAGTAAATTTATTCATAAAGATAAAAGAAGAAAGTTTACTGATTGTGAAAAGAATGTTATAATATCATTTAGTTTATCTGGTGTTGCATCAAAAAGGCTGGCAATTGTTATAAGATATTCAGTAATTGAAGAAATCATTTTGAAACAATTCCGCGAAAATTACCCTCAAGGAGAGAACTATAATTCCCCTGTTTGTATAAGAATGGCTAAATTCGATACAGATTATTCGAAATATGTTTAATAATATAAATATATTTTGTTCCAACAATCTCTCTTATTGTTCTTTATGTATCGCTTCGCTCTCGTGTGTTGCACTAAACTATAACTATCCGTGTAAATCCGTCTGATCCGTGTCATCCGTGTCATCCGTGTTCTATTCAAACCATGCATTACCATATAATCCTTACAAAAGAATGCAACCTCAAATGTAATTATTGCGGCGGAGGGAGCGATACGCCTCCGAAGGAAATCCAGTATTCGATAGACGACCTCAAAAAATTCATTTCTCTTGATAAAGATCCCATCATTGAATTCTATGGCGGGGAACCTCTTCTTCGCATTGAAACCATGAAAAATATCATGGATTCAATACCTCATGCAAGATTTGTCATCCAGACCAACGGCATGAACCTTGATAAGCTTGAATCGAAGTACCTGGAAAAGTTCCATTCGATCCTCGTATCCATTGACGGGAAAAAGGCAATTACGGACAAAGAGCGAGGGAATGGTGTTTATGACAGGATACTTCAAAATATCAGGATCATCAGGCAAAAAGGCTTCAGCGGGGATATAGTCGCAAGAATGACTGTGGCTCAGGGCACTGATATTTTCGAGAATGTCAAACATCTTCTTACGCTGGAAGAGTGTTTTGACCATGTCCACTGGCAGCTTGATTTTGAAATGTTCTGGGAAGCATGGGAGCATACAGTACCCGGTCTTCCCGAATGGATCGATTCTTATAATTCCGGTATCTCTTCACTTGTTAAATGGTGGATCTCCGGGATGGAACGAACAGGTCGCGTTGCAGGTATAGTTCCATTCATTGGTATTATGAAATCCCTTCTTCACGGTTCTCGATCAAGCCTTAGATGCGGCTCAGGCATCGATTTTTTTACAATAATGCCTGACGGCAGGATATCCGCATGTCCTGTTTCTATTGATTTTGATTTTTCAGTCGTTGGCTCTATCTATGAAGATGCCCCGTCCTCAATTGTTGATAGATCAAATGTTAGTGAACCCTGCACATCATGTGATATTTTCAGTATATGTGGCGGAAGATGTCTTTTTGTGAACAGGTCGCAGCATTTGCTCAGGGAAGATGGATATGCCATGATCTGCCGGACGGTAAAGCATCTTGTTAGGGAATTGCAGGAAGCTGTGCCGCACATTCGGGGGCTTGTTGACGCTGGGATTATAAATATGTCGGCTTTTGATTATCCTGAATTTAATAATGGATGCGAGATAATACCGTGAAAGGGTGTCGGTGGAAATACTCACGGTTTCCAGACAGTTATATCGTCAATCCGTTCGAAATCCCCATCTCTGGTTGCAATATTATGGATTTTATTGTTTTCCATTACTGATGCATGAAGAGCATCACTTGGTAATAACGAATATTTCTGCCCTATTTTTGATGCATGTTTATACTCTTCATAATCGACAGGAACTATTCTTAAACTTTTCAGGCAGGATAGGAATTCATTAAATTCCTCTACCATCTCATAACATAAATTAGAAAATGCTCTGTCTTTTTTTATAGTCTCAATAATCATCTTCCTGTTTTGTGTTTTAAGAAGAAGTGAACCCTTATACATTAAGATAATAAATGAAACCTCGTCAAGAACAATAGGAGAAGTCACTGCTTTAATCTTGTTGAGTTCAATTTTTTCTAAGAAATCTGCGGCAGATTCGCCATATTTTGGATTAGGTAAAGAATAATCCAAGAATATATTGGCATCTATAAAAATAGATTCATATTTATTGTATTCAGCAAGTTTCAATCTTCTCCCCTTTCATGCCATTCATTTTCTAAAGACAAAATAAATTCTTCGTCAACTTTCTTTGAACCCACAAATCCATAGTGCCTTTTAGTGCTGGTTTTAGGTCTGATCAGAATCTCATGCATTTTTGAAACAACTTCAAAATTCTCGATGCCGAGTTGCTTGAGAATCCCTTTCGGAATAAGAATTCCTTCTTTAACAGTTTTTACTTCCATTTTCGAATCCTCTAAATAACTATTAGATATTCAATAGATATTAAAGTTCACGTAGATTTTTTGGAATTTGAGCTTTTATCAGGATTTTTTTTTGATTTTCAAGCTATCGTCTCAGATTTGCCTTGGGCTCAATTACATCAATAAAACAGCCGCTGAATAAGCAACTATCAGGTATCGAATGAATTTCCCTGTGAATACAAGGATAGAAAAAATCCAGAACTTGAATCTCAAGATTCCGCTGGCTACTGTAATTGCATCCCCTATAAAGGGAAGCCATGTAAATAATAGCACAAATGAGCCGTATTTTGAGAAGATATTCTCTGCTTTTTCGATCTCCTTTGGGTCAAACCTTAGATATTTCTCAACCAATCCCCTCCCTTTCAGACCTATGTAATAACTCGTGCATGCCCCCAGGAAGTTGCCGACAGATGCTACTAATACCAGGGCAGGAATATTGAATTTCTTATATACAAGAAGGACAAGAAGCCCCTCGCTTCCGAATGGAAGAATGGTCGAAGCCAGTAAACTTGCCAGGAAAAGACCGACATATCCATAGCCGATTAATATTCCCTCAAGGGCTTCAAACATATCCCGAAATATACTTGCCAGATATAAAAACAATGGTATTCAAATAAAGATAAATACTCATCTGTTGTTGAATCCTCAATAATTCTACAGGCAGGCAAAATGGAAGTCGATGAAATAATCCGCTTATTGAACCAGGATTTTGTAAGGGAAATAGAAGCAACGATGGTTTATGTCAGGAATGCTTTCATCATACCGCAATGTGATCCCAGCAGGGTCACAGAAGCGATAGCCATAGATGAAATGCGGCATATGAACTGGCTGGCTGACCTGATAGTAAAACGGGGCGGAAAGCCGAGCATGGAACACAAGGAGCTTGATTTTGGCGGAGATGGACTTGAGGGGCAGCTCATGAAACAGGTGGAACTTGAGACGCAAGGGATCGAGATATACAAACAGCAGATAGCTGTAATTGATGATCTGGAAGTGGTAGGTGTGTTAAAACATATACTTGATGAAGAAAAAAGGCACAGGAAAGAGTTCAGGATGAGGCTTGATAAGATCAGGAATTAATATTTAAGTAATATTAAAGTAATATTCCAGTATTAGTCATTTATTAATTAATTTTTATGGATTTATTGAATGGTTTTGAGGAACTTGCAGTCGATAAAGAGTATTCCCAGCTAACGGTTCCTATAATGCATGTGGAATTATCTCTTAATGTCAGATATTTCCTGAAGCGGGGAGAAATGGGATATTGCGGGTTGTTGATATACGGTGTCAAAGGAAGTGGATTTACAGGAAGGCTTGCTGCAGCGGCTGCAAAATCGTACATCGGAAGAACGATCTATGTTTTTATATCGCAAGTTGATAGTGGGAAAAAACTTATTACAGTTCCTGCATTGTTTGAAAAAGAACCGACCTTTGATGAGAAACTGGATTTGAGTGACATTATTATCAGGACATACTATCACAATGATTTTAAGATAACTGCAAAGGAAGTTTATGAGGAGCATTTGAAAGCCCTTGCGGGAAGAGTAATATCGATTGACGAAGACAGGATACGATCAGACCTGCTTGAGCTTCCCAAAAAGGGTATTGAAATTTTGAAATCGTACAGATAATAAAGCGGTTGATCGGGAAGAAGAGGAGAGAATATGTAGTTCTGCCTGATTCCCTGTATAATGATCCTGAAAAATTCCATGAATTGCTGAGTGTTTATGATCATGTGTCATCTTTGCCAGCGAAAACGAAAAAGAAGGTTTAAAAGTTAGTTGTTCATTTCATCCTGAATTTCTCAAATCTCTCCTTCTTTGCCCTGCATATAGGACACATATCCGGCGCTTCCTCTCTTGCGCATAGATACCCGCATACCTGACACCTGTAAACTTCTACCATTTCTCCACCTCCTGCTCCTTTCTGTTCTTTGATAGCAGGATAACCCTTTATGAAATATTCCTGCGGACGTCTCTCAGGAACAGGATCATGCGGCTTCTCCCCCGCGATCCATTCATCGTTCACATAAAGCGAACAAAGGCAGCATCCGTATTCTGCAATATCTGCATCACGGTAATTGCATGGGCAGATGATATCCATATCATTCGCAAGTGTTCCGCTTGCGAGGCGGCAGGGGCATGACGCATAACCATATCGCAGCTTGTTGTCCAACATTCCCTGGAGAATGTCATTGAGTTCAAGCTTATTCGGGTTGAATTTGTACCCCTCTTCACTGGCTATTTTTTTCATCGACTTGAACATCTCTTCAATTGTCTTCATAAGCCAAGCGCCTCTTTTAATTTATCTGGATAGAAGCCAACTATTACTTTTGTTCCAATGATTATCGTGGGGAATCTCATACTTCCGCTTTCCTTCATCATTTGCGAAAGCACATCCTCTCTTTCACTTCCATCTAATTTATCAACATCCACATAATCGAATTCAATATTATGCTCTTTCAAAAATCGTTTTGTTGCGCTGCAATGAACGCACGTGCTAAGTGTATATAGCTTTGGTTTTATAATATCCTTCATGGTCCGTGCATCTCCCTGTGTTCTTCAGTAACAGCATGATGTTCAACATGCGGCTCAATTTCACAAATATCAGGCGCGCCTTTTTCCCGGTAATGGAGGTTCCATTTCTTGCATGCCCACATCTGGAGCTTATTAATGTCCTCATCGCTCATGTGCCTGAACCGTCCCTGCATATTGAGGTAATCCCTCACAGATTTCATTTTACCAGGTTTATATGTGACCTTCTTCTCGCCATTCTCAACCTCATAAAGCGTCCACATGCCGCTTTCAACGGCTCTTTTTGTGACCTCAACTGTCTTTGCAGGATCCATCTTCCAGCCCGGAATGCATGGCGTGAACATATGCAGGAAACGGAAACCTTTCATATTTTTTGCTTTCTCAACTTTCCTTATGAAATCAAGAGGATGCCCGATCGAAAGCGTCGCATAATAGGGAATTTCATGAGCCACCACAATATCCCCCAGGTTTTTCTTGAATCGCTGGTTTCCCTGTATCTTTGAACCAACAGGTGTAGTCGTAGTCCATGCTCCAAAAGGCGTTCCGCCGCTTCGCTGGATGCCTGTGTTCATATACGCTTCATTGTCAAGACAAATATAAATTATATCTTCGTTGCGCTCTGCCGCGCCCGACATGCTCTGCAAGCCGATGTCATAAGTTCCGCCATCTCCAGCGAATCCAACGACAGTGACTTTTTTCCCCTTCTTTTCAAAAGCCGCCTGCATGCCTGTGAGACAGGCGCCAGTGTTTTCAAAAGCAGTATGGAAAAACGGGACTTTCCAGGCGCCATGCGGGAAAGTAGTCCCAAATACCACGGCGCAGTTTGCGGGCACGTATACAGCCGTATCTTTTCCAAAAACCCTTATCGCATTCCTTATAGACATAGCGACTCCGCAGCCGGGACAGGCTGTATGGCCTGCCGTGAAAAGGTTCTCATCAGAAAGTTCTTTAATCGTTATCATACTGTTTCACCCCTTGTATTGTGCCAGTTTACATCTTTCACTTTTTCCCCTTTAGCCGCCTTAGACGTCAGCTCAAACATCTTAAATATCTGCTCTTTTGTCACATCCCGCCCTCCAAGTCCTGCCAGATGATTAATTACTGGTATTGTCATGCCAAAAAGCGCCGATCGTACTTCATTATAGACAGGTCCGCCGCCATGATATGATATCGAGCGGTCAAAAACACCAAGCGCATCCAGGTTTGTTACTAATTTTCTCAAATCCTCCGAAGGGAATGGCCTGAAAAACCGAAGCTTGATAATGCCTACTTTTTCACCCTTCTGCCTCAGTTCATCGACGACTTCGCGGGATGTACTAGTAACAGTTCCCATTGTGATGAGGGCGACCCTGGCGTCATCCATCCTGTAAGTATCGACAAGTCCCCCATAATCCCTATCGAATTTTTTTGCGAATTCGTCATTTACTTCCTTGATAACATCCTTTGCACATTCAAAAGCCCCGACAGTCTGCCTTCGTAACTCCATAATATATTCGGCAGGCATGAAAGTCCCGATCATAGCAGGTCTTGCCGGATCAAGAATAATATCTGGGTCATAAGGTGCAAGGAACGAATCAACATCCTCCTGCGTTGGGATCTCAACGGGTTCAACAGTATGCGTAAGCACAAAACCATCAAGACAGGGCATAACTGGTAAAAGTACGCGTTTATCTTCAGCGATCCTGAAAGACTGGATGATCATGTCCAGAGCTTCCTGGTTATCTTCTACATAAAGCTGCAGCCATCCGGAATCTCGTGCTCCCATGGAATCATTATACTCGCACCAGATACCTGGAGGACCGCCAAGCGTACGGCTGGCATTTGCCATTACGACTGGAAGACGAAGCGGAGCTGTTGCATAAAGCATTTCATGCATGAATGCAAGTCCCTGGGAAGATGTGGCTGTAAAAACCCTGGCACCAGCGGCAGAAGCCGCTGCTGCTGCGCTCATGACGCTGTGCTCTGATTCCATGGTAAGGAACTTTGTATCAAGTTCACCGTCATTCACAAAATCCGCGATATGTTCGATTATTAGAGTCTGCGGCGTTATGGGATAAGCTGGAACTACGTCAACGCGGCACAGTTTTGCACCAATTGCTACTGCATGATCCCCGGTTATTACTTTCTTCATGCCCGCGCCCTCACCATTTTTATCGCATCAACAGGACATTCATTGGCGCATATGCCGCAGCCCTTGCAGTAATCGTAATTTGTCATCAGGTCGCCGCGGTCTGAAATCCTGACAATTGTTCCCTCCGGGCAATAAAACCAGCACAGGAGACACATTGTGCATTTTTCTTTATCCCTCAATGGACGGTATGTCGCCCAGCCGGAAACCTTATTTTCTATAAAACTCCCCGGACCTATAAGACCTGCTTCTGTTTTACCTTCTATAAGGGCAGCACCGATGGGAATATCCTGATAATCCGGCAGCCATTGTTTCTTTGCCGCAAGCTTTTTTACGCCCCTGCTGGTTCCAATGATCGTTTTTTCATAAGCAGTCCTTGCAGCAAGCGCATTTCGCTCGCCGACCCTTTCACCAAGCTTCTCGCCGAATTTTTCCTTGATGGATGCTTCCAGGGATTCGATCTTGATAATTCCAGTGGCTTTTGCAAATGCTCCCAGGATTGCGGTATTTGTGATCGGGGCTTTCAGGATTTCAAGCGCGATGGACGTGGCATTGACACTGGCTGTTCGAACGCATACGCCAAGGTCAATGTCATCAGGTTCTTCTTTTGAATTAATAATTACCGTGCCATCTTGTTTTAACCCTGAAACAACATCTATCGTATCAAGAAGGGAATCGTCAAGCACGATCACGCAATCGGGTGCATAAACCTGCGTTTTGCTGTATATTTTTTTTTTATCAATCCGGGTGAAGGCTAGAACCGGAGCTCCACGTCGTTCAGCTCCAAAAAAAGGAAAGGCTACAGCATAATTTCCTTCATTTACCGCAGCCTCTGCTAAGGTCTGGGCAGCCATGACCGCGCCCTGGCCGCCCCTGCCATGGAACCTGACCTCGAACATAATATTTATTCACAGCCTCCGGGAACAAGCACATTTCCACAATCCCTGCATACGAATCTTGGAAGACTTTTCTTGAGCATTTTAACCGGCGCAGGATAACCTCCTTCCCAGATAGCAAGATCGATCCTCTTTGCGTGTTCCATGCATAGCCCTTTCCCGCACATTATGCATATGGAAACTGCTTCTTCCTTTGCATCATTTATTGCACATTCATAACATCTCAGCATAAAGATCACCAGTTCTCCTTAAGGGCTTCATGACAGGGTGGGCACATTATTCTTTTCAGGTTCTCGATATCCTTTTCAAGTCTTACAGGATAGTCGCCTTTCCATACAGGTGTTTCCTCATACTTTGCATGTTTCATGCAAACGCCCATTCCGCATACGATACAGATTGCCACTGCGTCAGTATCTTTTCCCATTTTAGCGCAAACATAACATTTCATATTACTTTCACTCTCCTTCACTTGCCATTAATCCTTCTTGTATTAACAGGTCGCTTCTGACCACATGGGTTGCTTCTACATTCTCACTCAGTATGGCGCGGATCTCTTTTGCCAGTTCATTCAATTTGATCCTTGAGCAGGTCTCACCCCTTGTTATGCCGCTTACAATCGCGACTACGGTGCCTTCAGTTTCAGGATTTTTTGGTTTTACAAATTTTGTCCTGATCCCTGCTTTTGCAAAATCTTCAAAATCTATTGGATATTCGCAGGCAATTACCGTGGGGATTTTTATATATTTCAAGAACTTCCTTGTTTTTGAAATGATATGAGAATTGACATTTCCCATATTTAAAAGCAATATTTTGTGCCTTGATATCTGTTCAATTTCTCTTGCAGACAGACCAAAATTAGCTCCGTAACCTTTTGAAATTGTATTAGCTCCGACATCATCCATAGGAATACCGGCGCCGGCTTCAAGCACAAGTACGCTTACCTGTATACTTTCGCGGCGTAAGCCCTGTGTGATCTCGCACACAGGTTTTGTGATATGTCGGCGTCCTGGTGTCATGGCAATAGCCACAACATCAGGTCTTGCGGCTTCCGAAAGGGTCCCGCGCTGGGCAAGACCACCGCCTCGACCCAGGCCCATTGTTTCCCTGCAGTCCACTAATTGCGTTTCTCTTCCGAACATGGTTATTTCTTAATTGAGAGTGTGGTTTCCCAGATATCGGCGTGACCTTCTTCATCAGAGAGGATCTCCTCTAGCATGAGCCTGGTCGTGGGGTCATTTTCCTTTATAGCAAGCTTAATATGCTCTTTATATTGCTTGATAGCTGCATTCTCTTTTGCAAGGTCATCCTGCATCATTTTCTTGAGGTCTCCGCCTTCAATGATAGGCTCAGGTTTCTTTATGGGAGTCCCGCCAAGATAGACAATGCGCTCTGCAAGCTTCTCTGCATGTCCCATTTCATCCTTTGCTGTTGATTTGAATATTTCAAGGATAGCCGGGCTTTCCATACCCTCTCCCTCATAATGATGTTTCATATATTGAATGATAGCTGCCAATTCTCCTTCTCGGTCCTTATTCAATGCATCTATTATTTTCTGGCTCATTGTTTCCTCCAATTGTATTATTTTTTTATGGTTTATTGTTTTCTTCTTCCGCCCATACAGCCATGACCGGCTCCATGGCCGCCGCCATGACCACACTTTTCTTCATTTCCATCAATCATTTTCAGGGCTCTCCTGCATACTGCGACGCCCGGAGCGCCGGAAGTGATGAAAATTACATTCATTGTTTCCATTATTTCTTCTTTTGTAGCCCCGTGGTTCAGGGCGCTTCTCATCTGGGATTCGCAACATGCTTCACAGCGCTGCGATGCCATTATTGCAAGTGACATCAATACCTTTACTTTTGCCGGGAGTGCGCCGTCTTCCTGGATCCCGTCATCGCATTTTTTGTAATGCTGGAACATCTCCGGATTCATTTCACTCATCATGTTCATGATCTCAGGGGTAAATCCCATTTTACCTTCGATGCTGTTTATTACCTTTTCTGGTTCCATAATTGTTCTCCGATAGTATATTTGTTTAAAGTTGATTTAATCTTTTTCCTGTAATTTTGAAAGGATTTTCTTAATTTCTTCTTATTGAAGGTCAATTACTTTCTTTAAACCGTCTTCTGCTTCTATTGCAAGCTTGCTGAGTTTATCATAACCTGCAAGTGTACTTGCTGTGCTTAATGCTACAGTAGGTTTATAGAGGGATATCTTTGTTTTTCCCTTATCGGAATAAACGATTATCTTGCAGGGAAGGATCATCCCGACCTGTTTATTTATCGAAAGCCCCTGGTGTGCAAGACCCGGATTGCAAACATCAAGAATTATATAGTCGTCCGATTCGATCTTTAGCTTTTCTGCAAGTATTTTTTTTACATCAATGACACTCAAAACACCCCATTTGTTTGCCTTGAGGTCTTCTGTCAGTTTCTCGACCGCAGATTTCACATTCAGTTTTGTTTCTTTTGTGTAATCTATCGTCACTACCGCCTCCATGCTAATGATTGTCTTTCAAGTGTTATAAAAGATGTGGTTATTAAATTGAACTCTCTGAAGGATTTTTGTTTACTTTCGCGTAGCAACAATCTAATATGCATTGTGTCATTAAGCTCTTGAAATTATGATCCGTCTTGGAAAGATCGCTTTTGCCAACTGTGATTTCCCGTATTATGCCATGGAAAAGGGAAAAGTAGAGTCGATTGACATCGATATCAAAGAAGCTCATCCGGTTGAACTTGCGCGCATGCTCTTCAATGAGGAACTGGATATCAGCCCGATCTCATCGATAATGTACTGCAAAAGAAAAGACCTTCTCATACTGCCAGGGCTATCCATAACTTCAAATGATTTTACAAAGAGCGTGTTGATATGTTCAAATGGGAAATTGGATCTATCTGATTTTGAAGGAAAAACACTATGCATTCCTGAGACCACTGCCAGTTCTGCAACACTTATCAAGATAATTTTATGGCTAAAAGGGATAAATGTAAATATCAGGCAATGTCATGGAACTGATATTGACCGAATGCTGGAGCAGGGAGACGCTGCTCTCTTGATCGGAGATAGTGCCATTAATGCCATCGGGAAATATCAGATCGTCGCTGATCTTGGAAATGTTTGGAAAACTCTCACAGGGAAAAAAATGGTTTATGCCCTGTGGGTCGTCAGGGAAGAATTTGCAAAAATGCATCCCGATAAAGTCAGATATGTAATAAAAACACTGCTGCGATCCAAAGATTATGCATATAACAACATAGGTGAAATCGCAAGTGCCATTGGAAAACAAAAAAACATAGATTGCAGTTTCATGCGAGAGTATCTTCATACATTGAATTATGATCTTGATGAAGAGAGTGTTGACAGCCTTAAACTCTATTTCAAATATGCAAAGGAGTGCGGGATCGTTAGAGATGTAACATTAAGATTTTTCGATAATTATAAGTGATTGATCGCAATAAAAACAGTCAAAAACATTCCGAAAGAAAAAAAATCCTTTATCCGATCTTCCCTTCTACTTTCTCTGCAAACCCTGTAAGATGTTCTAAGTTTTCCGGGCTGTCTTTTTTGTATTTGGCGCTTATTGCGGCAAATACATTATTTTTCAGGAACAGGAGATTATAAGTGAATCCGTCGGTATCGATTTTCTTTAACACAACTGAAGATTCCCCTATACTTTTAGCGATCAAGGGTTTACCGTATCCGTTCCTTTTCAGATACCTGGCATCTGCATCATAAGCCGCTTTTGCTCCATCATGATCCTGGTATGTCGTGATGACCTGGATGATAACATCCTTTTGGTCCTTCATCAGGCAACTGAAGCATCCTTCCGAAAAACCCCATTTCTGGAGTTCATCTGTTGTAGCATAATTAAAACACAATTCGGGCTCTGTAGAAAGCGTGCAAACATTCTCATAAACAATTTCTGTTTTGTCCCCGGTTTCAGCCTGCGTAAGAGCGATATCAATAGAACGTCCTGTCATGTTTTGCAATAAATGCATAAGTTGGATATGAAAGTATCGACGCATTAATAGATAGAATAAAATAGATAGAAATACTTATTAAAGTCAAACATCATTTTGATAGAGGAGACGTATAATGTTTAAGGCAGTAATAGGCGCAGAAAAACTGAAAGATTCCATAGAATCAATATCAACACTCGTAGATGAAGCAAGATTCAGGCTTACACCGCATGGTTTATCAGTCAAGGCGGTAGATCCTTCGAATGTCGCCATGGTGAGTTTTGATCTTTCAAAAGATGCTTTTGATTCCTTTGAAGCAACAGAAGGGGAACTGGGTATCGACCTGACGAAATTGAACGGGGTAATGGAAATGGCGGTTAATAGCGACGTTATCGAGCTTGAGCTTGATGAAGCAGCACATAAACTCATAGTCAGGATGCGCGGGCTTGCATATACAATGTCACTTCTTGATCCCTCATCCATACGCAAAGAACCAAAAGTCCCGACCCTTGATCTTCCCGCCCATATAGTCATTCGCGGCGAGGATATAAAAAGGGCTGTAAAAGCTGCTGAGAAAGTCAGCGATTATATGACTATGGGAGTAAGGGGAAATGTATTCTTCATGGAAGCGGAAGGAGACACTGATAAAGTGCTTGTTGAATTGAATAAAGACCAGTTAATAGACTTACAGGCAACTGATGCGAAATCATTATTCTCACTTGATTACCTATCCGACCTTAGCAAGATACTTGCAAAATCCAATGAGGTTACAATAGACCTGGGAAAGGATTTCCCCCTGAAGATCAGGATCAAAATCGCCCAGGGTCATGGAGATGTCAGTTATATGCTGGCACCAAGGGTTGAATCCGAATAAGCATGGATGTTTTCAAATTTGCTTATTTTCCTTTTGTTAATGCAGCAGCAAAATACGTAGAAGCACTGGATTTCAAACTTGATGAGCTTTTCACGGAGAGGGCTTTTGAACCTATAAGAGAAAGGGGAAAAAGCCGTGTACTTGAAGCTATCGGGGATGGCATCAAGAGAAATGTAAATCCAGACGAAGGCAGCGCTAAAAAAGAACTTCTTTCGTATCCTGTGGCAAGAATTCTTGTCTCGTGCGTCAACGACAGCTATCTCATAAAACGATATGCACTTTCAGAAGCAAAATCAGCTTTTGAAAAGGTAAAAGAACTCCGGGATGATGAGATCAAGGAATTAGCGGCTGATTTCAATATTGACTCATCCATGGATAAGAAATTATTCGTCATTCATTTTACGGATTATATAAGATATGCAAATGTCATCCATGAACCAAAATGGAAGCTCGTTAACCGCAATATGGACCGGGGAAAAGTGTCACTTTCCAGGGAAGATTTCTCCCGTATCATGGAAGAAGCCATCAGGAAAAGGATCGAATCCGGTTTGCCTGCCGCAGTTCCTCCTGAAATATGCGAGTCACTCCGGCAATATCTTGAAGATATCCGAAATGCCCTTACTGTGCGAAAATCCGAGTTCAATATTGAGGAATTCAAGGAGATAATGCCCGATTGTTTCCCGCCATGCGTGGTACATGCATTATCAAATGGCCAGGCTGGAGTGAATCTTGCGCACTCGATGCGTTTCGCTCTTGTTTCATTCCTGCTTAATATCGGGATGAACGTTGAAGGAATTATTGAACTCTTCAAGGTCTCGCCTGATTTTGATGAGGAGCGCACGCGATACCAGGTCAATCATATCCACGGAGCCACAGGCACGGCATATACATCCCCGTCATGCGCAACCATGACAACTTATGGTAATTGCTTCGGTAAAGTTGCGCTCTGCGACAGGATTTCGCATCCGCTTTCGTATTACAGGAAGAAGGCATGGCTATTGAAGAAAGGAAATAAGTCACCAGGCGATTAATTTATATGCATTGTCTACTTAACTGAGAAAAAAGTTAACAATCGGTGAAAATATGTCGCAATTCGCAAACGGTTTCAAGGATATTTTTATTAAATACGAATCCGCCAAACATGATTTCTTCAAATGGCGGTCTGAATCAAAATTAGTGAACAAACTTGTACTTGCTCTTGGTTTTGCATGTCTCACAGGCATCCTTGCCCAATTGAGGTTCTATCTTCCCTATACTCCGGTGCCAGTCACAGGCCAGGTTTTTGCGGTTCTCCTTTCAGGGATTGTTCTTGGAAAATGGTACGGAGGCGTAAGCCAGGGATTATATGCTGCAATAGGCGCTGCCGGAGTTCCATGGTTCACAGGTGGAAAAGCAGGTCTTGAAATCCTTACAGGTGTTACAGGGGGCTATATTTTAGGATTCATTGCAGCTTCTTTGATCATCGGCTGGTTTACCGACACTTTCATGAAATCAAGAAACTTTGCTGGCATATTAAGTATTATGATGCTTGGCATTGTGGTAATTTATGTTTTCGGAGTTGTCCAGTTATCGATCGTACTTGGAGTAAATGCCGAAAAAGCAATTGAACTTGGCGCTTTACCATTCATAGGTGTTGATATATACAAGGCATTGATCGCGTCTGCTATGGCTGTGGCAATTTTGCCGGGAAAAGCATCCGGATATTCAAAGAATTGAATCTTATTGAGCCAGATGTTTATGAAATCACCAGGCATCGCGCCATTCTGTCAGCATAGCTGTTTGGTGTCACGTCCACCGCATCGTGACGCTCTGGGAATCAAACCGAGTCGATGCGTGCCGAGGTTTCCATAGAAAAAAGAGTTCTGGCAATTTGAATCCGCAGATTACACAGATTTGCGCAGATACAAAATCCATTCCGGCGCAAATATTTATCGTAAAAAGCACTCATGCGACGGTGTATAAGTCGCATCGAAGTTCGTTTCAGCCAACCATTTCTTGAACGCCATGTTATCACCATGAAAGAATTAATAGGTGAAATGAGCTATTATTATTAATATACCAAGAATCAGAGTTGATAATATGTATTATAGTCTCATTCGATCCAACAAATTAATGAAATGTATCTTTGACCATAGTATCACTAAATTCAGTATTAGTAAAGCTATCTATCTATAGATTACTACTCTATGAGTACTGATGGCATTAATCTATAGCACGCCTTTTGTGCTGGGGATACCAGAACCTGTGACTGTGACGGCTTTCTTTAACGCTATCCCGAAAGCCTTGAACAGCGCTTCTGCCTTGTGGTGGTCATTATCTCCTGATACATCAAGGTGTGCATTAATTCCAGCATTTGCGGTCAGGGACTCAAAAAAATGCCGCACATTCTGGGATGTAAGACCGCCAATATTCGGATTTGTGAATTTTGCATTTAAAACAAGAAAACTGCGTCCGCTGATATCGACTGCTGCTGATGCAAGTGCCTCATCCATGGGAACGCAGGCATCTGCAAAACGCTCAATGCCTTTTTTATCTCCAAGAGCTTTAACGATGGCGCTGCCAAGTGTAATGCCTACGTCTTCAACCGTATGGTGATCATCTACCGTGAGGTCGCCGCGGGCTTTTATCGTAAGGTCAAAGGAACCATGTCTTGCAAAAGATTTTAGCATATGGTCAAAAAATACTATCCCTGTATTGATATCTGAATTACCTGAACCGTCAAGATTGATCTTTAGTTCGATGTCTGTCTCGTTCGTTTTTCTCGATAATTTGGATTCCCTCATGGATGGATTATATTATTTGGGCTTGATATAAAGGTATTGCAACAATGCCGCAACTTTTTAAAAGGTGAAAGAACAATCCATCACAATACTTATTATAATGAGTTATTATATAGGATAATAAGGACAGAAAGATCAAAATGAAAAAAATTCTTGTTGTTGATGATGAACCTTTTAATGTTGAAATTCTCAAGGGACTTCTTTCAAAAAATTATTGTGTAGAGACTGCAGCAAATGGGGAAGAAGCGTTTACAAAAGTAAAAGAGAGTTCTCCTGATTTGATACTTCTTGACGTGATTATGCCGGAAATAGACGGCTATGAAGTTTGCAGACAGCTTAAAAGCGATCAAAAAACTATGAACATACCGATCGTAATGGTGACCTGCCTGACTGACCGAAATGACCGGATAAAGGCGATCGAGGCAGGAGCGGACGATTTTTTAAGCAAGCCTATAGATTGGATTGAATTAGGTGCAAGAGTGAAGTCACTGCTTAAGATAAAGCAGTACCTTGAAGATTTAGAAGATAGCAAGAACAGGTACATTAAACTTTATGATTTTGCTCCGGCCGGGTACTTTACCTTCACCCGTGATGGTTTGATCCGGGAGGTTAACCTCTCAGGTGGTGTGATTATAGGACTTGCACGCCAGGAACTGATGAAACGCGAATTCAGGACCTTTGTGGTGCCAGAAGATCTTGAATTGTGGGGCCGCCAGATATCAGGCGCATTAAATAATAGGGATGAGCAAAGCTGCGAGCTTACTCTCAAACGAGAGGATGGTTCCAGGCTATTTGTCCGACTGAACAGTATCTTAATGGAGACCAAGGATGGTACCCCGGAGATCCTTACTGCAATAACAGACATCACGCAGCTCAAAAAAACTGAAACTGAACTTAAGAGAGCAGATGAACTTAAAACGCAGTTTTTAAGTGTTATTTCCCATGAGATGCGAACCCCTCTTACTCCGATGAATGCCCAGCTCCAGATGATGCTTGCAGGATACTTTGGAGAGATTACGGAAAAACAAAGAAACAGTCTTGAGATGATCATGAGAAATACAGGACGGCTTGACAGGCTGATCGGCGACGTCCTTGACTTTTCCAAACTCGAATCCGGCGTTATGAAATTCAATATGGTTCCTGCCAGCATGAACGAAATAGTTCAAAATGCAGTTGAAACCCTGAAAATCCACGCATTGAATAAGAACCTGAAAATTATATTGAAAGAAGAAAAAATTCCTCCGATAACAATCGATAAAGATAGGATCACCCAGGTCATCCTGAACCTGATACATAATGCCATCAAATTTACAGACGCGGGAGGAGTAATAGAAGTTGAATTATCATGCAATGCCGAAAATGTTACAGTAAAAGTTAAAGATACCGGGATTGGAATTGGAAAAGAGGATATAGATAAGCTATTTAAGCCATTCCAGCAGCTGGATTCAAGTTATGGGAGAAAATATGAGGGATCAGGCCTTGGGTTGGTTATCTGCAATCGCATAATCATTAACCACGGTGGAAAGATCGGGGTGGAAAGTGAGTTTGGACAAGGCACTGTGTTTATATTTTCAATCCCATTTATTCATGAAGTCAAAGAAGAGAAGGTTGAGTCAATTATGTTCGAAGATACAAAAAGTGAGGTTTAAGATATGACAAAAATAATGATCGTTGATGACAACAGGGATATTGCGCAGACTTTAAAGACAATAATGGAGATGGAAAATCATAAAACAGAGGTCGCATACAATGGTGAGGAGTTCCTGGGTAAAGTTGATGCAGTAAAACCCGACCTCGTGCTGCTTGATGTGATGATGCCTGGCCTGAAAACAAAAGATATCCTCACCAGATTAAAAGAAAAAGGATTAGGGGATCTTAAAATAATGCTCGTTTCAGTTGTCAGGTTCTCAGATGAGGAAAAACATATATTGAAGAG
Organism: Candidatus Methanoperedens sp.; assembly: GCA_041648475.1. Taxonomy (GTDB): domain Archaea; phylum Halobacteriota; class Methanosarcinia; order Methanosarcinales; family Methanoperedenaceae; genus Methanoperedens. The sequence goes on from JBAZOV010000006.1 coordinate 35,180, forward strand.
CGAGTTCAATATTAAAGATTATGTAACAAAACCATTCGATGTGACAGATCTCGTGAATCGGGTAAGAAATACACTCAGGTAAAATCATGAAAGAAGGTTTTGAAATTGTTGCTGTGAATTACTGGAAATCTGTAAATAATGAGATCAAGCGAATACTGCTGGATTTCTGGAATACATTTCTGCTGATCCATGATTCAATGGATTTTGCCGACATTGTTGGTTTTCTTAACAAGATGCCAAATCCCGGGAAAATTATGTATATTTCATTGACAAAATCAAATGATTCAATGAAACCACACCTGAAAGATCTAAAGTCGAAGATATTTATTATCGATTGCGTCTCAAGTATGATATTTGAAAAAAAGGCAAGTCAGGATTGCCAATTTGAGCCAACTCCGGCCAGCTTGAATGATATGATGGAATTGATCGAAAAATATATACAGATCATAAAGCCAGATCTTATCGTAATAGATTCTTTTTCGCAATTTATTGATTATTCATCAATTTCGATGCACAGGGGAAAAGAATCACATGAATTCCTGGAGCAATTGAAAAATAAATATGCCAGGACACCTTACAGGTTTCTTTTACTTTATGATAACGTCCTTTCAAAAGATCTTGTAAATTTACCATTTACCAGTGTGGATGTAATCCTCAAGTATGAACTATTAACAAGGAGAAAGGATAAGATGGACCGCTTTTGAAAACGTAAAAAACCAACCAAGCTAAAGCTTTTTATGCTCAGTTGAGAATATATTATTAAAAGAGAAATAAATCAGGATTAATTATATAAGAGTTAAAATTATGCTTCGCCAGAGATTTGTTCTAGATACAAGCGCCCTTACTGATACACAGACACGAGAGCTTGAGGGAGGAACGCTTGACATTGCAATGGGGGGTATCCTTGATATTATTGCAGAGGGGCGGCTGCATCTTGGCATTAGCTGCTATATCCCCTATCCTTCAGTTTATACCGAAATGAGGGAATTTGCAAAAAATAACGGATGCGGCGAGGATACACTGGCCAAGATGGATACATGGCTTGTGAAAAAAACACCTGACCGGTATGAAGTGAAGATCCCTTCAAAGATATTTTACGATTATGTGGATTTCATGCGCGGGCGCATCAATAAAGGCATGAATGTGGCAGAGGATGCTATATGGGAATCGGCAACCGAATGCCTTTTTAGGACTACAAAAGCAAAGACAAGGCATGAGATTGAACCGGAAATTGAGCGCAACGTGATAGGCGGAGTCATAAATTCATTCCGTGATAAGTACAGGAATGCATTGCGTTACGGTATCCTTGACAGCGCGCCTGATATTGATGTGCTGCTGCTTGCTAAAGAGCTTGATGCAGCGGTGGTGGCAAGCGATATGGGTATACAGAAATGGGCCGAGCAGCTTGGACTTCGTTTCGTTGAAGCAAAATCCTTCCCTGCTATGATGAAAGAATATTTGAAAAGGATAAAGCCTGAAAAAATGAATAGTATTTGATTTGGTTTGATATAAAATGATATATATTTACATTGCAGCATTTGGATTTATTTCTATAATGTTCCTCACCCTCAGGGATATCCGTATATACCGGCGCACGAAGTTGGATTCATACAGGAAAGGAGCACTTCGCGGGATGCTTATGGGCGCACTGGCATTGTTAGGGATGAATTTTACAGGAAATTCCGGGTTTGAATCCGTTGGGCTTACGATCGTTCTTGTCGCTGTATATTTCAATAATAAAGGCAAACGAGAAGACGTTTTTGGGGATGCACCACTGATGAAGAGGGTGCTTGGTGAGACTACTGTGAAAAAACAGGACACCAAAACTATTTGATTCTATAACAACTACAAAAGGGCAATGCTCACCAAACGAATAATCCCGTGCCTTGATGTAACGCTTGATAAAGCTGGCGGATGCGTTGTAAAAGGCATTGAATTTATTAACCTGAAAGAGGCGGGAGATCCTGTCCAGCTTGCCAAAAGATACAATGAACAGGGAGCGGATGAGCTTGTTTTTCTGGATATCACAGCATCTCATGAGCGCCGTGGAACCATGATCGATGTGATAGAACGCACCGCAGATGAGGTTTTTATCCCCCTCACGGTCGGGGGTGGGATCAGCAGCACCGATGCTATTCGCAATATCCTGCGTGCGGGCGCTGATAAGGTATCGATAAATACGGCAGCGGTCAAGAACCCTGATTTCATAAAAGAATCTTCAGATATTTTTGGCTCCCAGTGTATTGTTACTGCTATTGATTGCAGGCGAAATACCAATATCATGGATAACAAGGACAAGACCATACTAGAGCTTGAAAATGGCACAAAAGCATGGTATGAAGTCGTAATTTACGGCGGAAGAACGCCAACAGGTCTTGATACTGTGCAGTGGGCGCAAAAAGTTGAAAAACTCGGTTCCGGGGAGATCCTGCTCACGAGCATGGATAAGGATGGGACCAAAGATGGCTATGACCTCCCTATCACAAGAACTTTATCTGAAACGCTGGATATACCGATAATAGCATCAGGCGGAGCAGGAAATATCGAGCATATGTATGATGCCTTCACAAAAGGAAAAGCAGATGCTGCGCTTGCTGCGAGTATTTTTCATTTCGGGGAATATACGATCGGTGAAGCTAAGGAATATTTGAAGATGAAAGGGGTTGCAGTAAGGTGAGTCTACAACGAACTCAAAACTAACACAAATATTTTTAACTATCCGGCGCGCCAGGCAGACGTTGGGGCTGCCGCAAAATTATAAGTACAATCAAAACTTATACCAAACCATGACACAAAGATCAAAAAGACCTGGAATAACCGGACGAAAAAGCACGGCGCTGAAGAAATGTATTAAAGCGCCGCTTGAGGATATCCCGCCATTTCATATTATGGATAAAAAGGATCTTGAAAAAGAGTTATCTCGAATTGAAACGGAATTCGGGATGGCACCAGAAGAGTTCCATAAAGCATGGAGAGAGGGTAAAGTACATGGGCATGAGGCTATGAAATTGGGCTGCTATTATGAATTCTACAAGGATGAGTATTAATGAGTTTATAAAATATTTAAATAAGTTTGTATAAATCATCAATTGTTATTTCTGAATCTCTCAATAATTTTCTGAGTAAACCTTTTCCGATCACTTTATGGTTTGGTATGGAAAGCGGATTTTTTGAACTATCTGATTGATGCTTCATTCGAATATGGCTGCCGGTTTGCCTGACCGTAACATAGCCCAATTTTCCAAATGCCTTTACTGCATCTTTACCAGATATGACAGGTAATTTCATGCTTCGACTGCTACCGTATGGAAACTGAATTCCTGGATATGTGCAATATTAGAAATTTCGTCCTCGCTCTCTTCTTCAAGACACATTTCTATTACTTCACGTATATTCTTGAGAGCTTCATCAAGAGTCTCTCCTTGAGAATAACAACCTTTTAAGAGTGGACATTCTACCACATAAAAACCATCTTCGTCTTTTTCAACAATTACAGGTAAAGTGATTTTCGTGGATTTTTTCCTTGCCATAATTGATTTGAAATGCTATTCCAAGATTTAAGGATGTCGTAAACTGGAATTTATCGCCCATTTGAATATAATATTATAATTTTGAACAATTTTGACATGATAGCAGGATCGACAGGATTTGTTTCGTCCTTTATGTTTTGAGATTAGTTTGAATAGAACACGGATGACACGGATAAACTGAAACCTCAGTTTACACGGTATAGGGCATGCTTTGCATGCCCTTCTTTTGATGATTAGACGGATTTTCACGGATAATGTGTATCCGTGTGCCCTTCTCGTGAAACCTGAGCCATCATCCCATGCAAGAACACTTTCACACCGCTCCAAAAAGATATATAAGGAAATGGGGCGTTTGGATAGTATCAGGCTGCGAAAGGGCGCGAGGCGTTTGTGGAATGGCGGTCGGAATATGGAAGGGTGAAAATGGAATGGGATTATGGAAATGAGGGCGCGGAAGAGGGCGGGCGAGTACCTATGAAAGAGGATGATTTGAATTGATTGAGGCTGTAAAAGAAATAGGAGAATACTCACTTGAAAAGGATGGAAGACGATTAGAAGACCCGACAGATATCGTCATCGAAGATCCAGATAGTAATGGCACTTATAAACATATTCTTGGTATTAGAGTTAATAAAAATGAAAATGGTTTTGGATATGCTGGTATTGAATTAGAAGAATATAGCAAAAGCAAGGTAAAGCAATATCTGTATAAACAAGGTGCTTCCAGAGGAACAGATTTAACCCCCACAGGGAGGGTTACTGAGATTGATAAGACATTTACGAATAAAATACTTCTTTGGTTTACGAATATTACCAAGGAAAATAATGATGAAATTGAATTTCTAAAAGGATTAAATGATTGTATAAAATCTAATAAAGAAGCAATTTTATCAGATTTAAAGATTAAATATAATAGTCTTGATAAAAAGGATCAAAGTATAATAACTTTGCTCATTTATTCTCCCGTTAAAAAGTATATCGGAGACTTCCCGGTTTTTAGGAGAATTTTACTTGAAAAGACTTTGAAAGATTATTATAAAAAATATGGAACGGAATCCAAATCTACTAATAGAGTTTGTTCAGTTTGTAGAAAAAAGTCCGAAGAGGTATATGGTTTTGTCGGAACTTATGAATTCTATACTGTTGATAAGCCTGGATTTGTTAGCGGTGGATTCGATCAATCATTAGCATGGAAAAATTACCCTGTATGTTTAAAATGCGCGTTAACATTAGAAGAAGGAAAAAAATACATTCATGAAAAATCAAGCTTTAGATTTTATGGGTTCGATTATTATGTTATTCCAAAACTCTTCAATGAAAATAAAAGAAATGACATTTTTAGAATTTTAGAGGATTTTAAAGACAAAGATCCAAAGTTTGAACATAAGTATATTCGCCTTTTAGATGCTAATGAGGATGACATTCTAAGCATCCTTGCAGAAAAAGAAAATTTTTTCAATAATAATCTAATAATTTATCAAAAAGATAACTCTGCGTTCCGGATTTTACTATATATAGAAGATATTTTGCCTTCTCGATTAAAGAAACTTTTCCAAGCTAAAAAAAAGGTTGATAATATATCAATTTTCAGTAGCTATAATGATGGCAAATCGATTGAATTTAACTTTGGAAATATTTATTCTTTCTTTTCCAGACGTAATAAAGAAAATAGAGAACAGGATTTAAGCACATATTTCCTTGAAATTACAAATAAAATTTTTACAAATAAGAAAATTGATTATTCATTTTTAATGAGGGGAATAATTAAGAAAATTCGAAGAGAATTTCAAGATAAAAAATCAACACAAGATCTCACTTTAAAAGGTTTTCAACTTCTTATTTATTTAAATGAATTAAAACTTCTTGGCAATTTTAATGGAGGAAAAAATATGACTGAAAAGAGCATCACAAACCTACTGCAAGGAACAAATTTACAATTAGAAGAGAAAGTAAATATCTTGTTTAACGAATTTCCCGATTTCTTTAATAAAGATTCGAAAAAAGCAATATTCTTAGAAGGTGTATTGACGCAATACTTATTGAATATTCAATATATTGATCGAGAAGCTACACCATTTAGAGTAAAACTTCAGGGATTGAAATTAGATGAAAAACATATTAAAAAATTGTTGCCCGAAATTCAAAACAAACTTGAAGAATATGGGAAAAATTATTATAAAAATTTGGAATTTTTAATTGGGAAATATATGGTTCAGTCAGGAGAAGGGTGGAAAATGTCTAACGATGAAATCAGCTTTTATTTTGTACTGGGTATGAATCTCTCAAATTTATTTAAATCATCAACGGAGGAAACAACATGAGCAATATAATTACAAATAGGTCGGAACTTGTTTTTTTGTACGATGTGAAAGATGCAAATCCAAATGGAGACCCTTTGGATGAAAATAAACCAAGAATTGATGAAGAAACAGGCATCAATCTAGTAACAGATGTAAGGCTTAAGAGAACTATCCGGGACTATTTATACAATTTTAAGAAACAAGATATATTTGTACGAGAGATATCCGATGAAGAAGGCCACATTCAGGATGCAAAACAAAGAGCATCAGACTTTTTAAAACATATTCCATCAGCTGAACGAGAGGGCAAAACACTTCAGCAACAAAAAGAGATTGCTACCTCTGAAATTCTAAAACAGTGTATAGACGTGAGACTTTTCGGAGCAACAATTCCGTTGGAATTGAAAGTTAAAAAAGGAAAAAAGACCGAAAAGCCTAAAGAAGATATCATTGAACAAACTGAAAGTAAAGAACAGACAAGTTCTTTGACTTTTACAGGACCGGTTCAATTCAAGATAGGTAGATCACTCCATAAAGTATTTAATAAACACTTTAAAGGTACTGGTGCATTTGCTTCAGGAAAGGATAAGGAACGAAAGACATTTCGGGAAGAAGATTTTCTGCCATATTCATTAATCAATTTTTATGGAATAATAAATGAAAACGCTGCAAAACATACTAAACTAACTGATGATGATGTTAAGCTTCTTCTAGATGGTATCTGGAATGGTACAAAAAATTTAATATCAAGATCAAAAGTGGGTCAGGTTCCGAGGTTGCTTATAAAAGTGAATTACAAAGAGAATAATTACCACATTGGTGACCTCAATAGTATGATTTCATTGATAAAAGAAGTTCCTGATGAAGAGTTGAGAGACATCTCTCAAGTTAAGATAAATCTTACAAAAATAATCGATGTACTAAAAAACAAAAAGGATTTAATTCAAAATGTTGAATATCAAATTGATGACAGAGTAAGATTTGAATTAGAAAGTAAAGAAATCACGATTAATGAAGCCTTGAAAACCACTGGAATTCCAGCGCTGCAGTTATCATTGTAGGGTATATGGATAAAATATTGGTATTCGATGTTTGGGGTGAGTATGCACATTTTAGAAAATACTATACTACAACATCGCCTCTTTCTTTTTCAATTCCACCAAGAACAGCAATTAGTGGGCTTATAGGGGCTATCTTAGGTCTTCCAAAAGATGAATATTTGAAATATTTCTCAAAACAACAGGCACAGATTGCAGTTAGAATTCTGAATCCAATTAAAAAGGTCAGATTAGCTGAAAATCTGATTAACACAAAAGATGATTGTTTCATTCCAATCAAAAAAGGCGCCCACAGCCCTCGAACACAAATAAGGTTCGAATTTGTGAAAGATGCAAAATATAGAATATATTTCTATCATACAGATCCAAATATATTTAACAACGCAAAATCTATGCTTTTGCATCATAAATGCGTCTATACTCCATGTTTAGGAATCACCGAACATATAGCTAATTTTGAATTCATTGGAGAAAAAGCGATTAGAGAAAAATCATCTACTGAGTTTATAAAATTGGATTCTGCTCTCCCTACTGACTCGATCAAAGAAATCAAATTGGAAGATGGAGAATATTTTTCTGAAACCATTCCAACGGAAATGGAACTGGATAGATCATTAAAGGAATACAGAAAAGTTATGTTTGAAAGAAACGGTGTTCAAGGAAAAGGAATAACAGCAAAAGTTGATAGATATTGGGAATTGGAAACTAATGAATCAATCATCTTTCTTTAATCTAAAATCCCATCCGGATAAATTTTTAATTGTTCACCTTAGAAATGTGGGTTTATTTTGTAAAAATACTATACAATCCAAGAAAATCAACTCGAATATTTTCAATTTAAACGATGAAATCTTGGCCGATTTTTCATTTATAACAGGGGTTTCACATGATTTTGGAAAAGGAACAATTAATTTTCAAAATTACATAAATGAAAAAGACGAAAAACGAAAAAGTTCGCTTAAAAATAATCCTGAAACAAGACATGGACTACTTTCTTCGTTATTTACTTACTTTGTTATAAAAGAATCTCTTAAAGATTTAAAATTAGAATTTTTACCGATGTTAGGTTATTTTGCAGTAAAAAAACATCATGGAAACTTAGGAGATGTAACAGATGAAATCTTAGACTTAGATGATAAAAATGTAGAAATCTTAAACCGGCAAATTAATTCTTTGTGTTTAGAAGAACTCAAACTGATTTATTTGGAATTATTACCAAATATTGATATAATTAAATTTATTAATACCTATAAAAGCATTATCAAAGAAATCAAAAGCAACAGAAGAACTTTTTCTGATCATCTGCAAAATGAGAAATCCATCCAAGGGGATGCGCCTGGATTACAATATTATCTTTTGACACAACTTTTTTATTCTATTCTTTTAAATTCCGATAAATTAGATGCTTCGGGTATTCAAGAAATTGACCGTAATAATGCGATTCCTATAGATTTGGTTGATAATTATCGAATAATCAAAGGCTATGATAAACCAAAAAGTAAAATGGATATTATTCGAAATGAGATTTATTCAGATGTCATAGGAGAATTAAAAAATTTAAGTTTAGATAATAATATTTATTCCTTGAATGTTCCGACTGGAACAGGAAAAACACTTACTGCATTATCTTTTTCTTTAAAACTGAGGGATAGGATTAAAAATGAAAGACATTTCATGCCTAAAATCATATATTCACTTCCTTTTTTAAGTATTATAGATCAAAATTTCGAAGTTTTTGAAGATGTTTTTAAAAAAGTTCAGGGATATACTCCAACAACCGATATTTTATTGAAGCATCACCATTTATCTGATATTTTTTATGAAACTAATGAAAATGTTGAATACGATACTTCTGAAAGTTTGTTACTAATTGAGGGCTGGAACTCTGAAATAATTGTAACTACTTTTATACAACTCTTCCACTCTTTAATTTCAAATAAAAATAGGTCGTTAAGAAAATTTCATAACATTATAAATTCAATTGTTATTCTTGACGAGGTTCAATCAATTCCTCATGAATATTGGCTTTTATTCAAAGAAGTTATCTCATTATTTTCAAAATGCTTCAACACTTATTTTATTTTTGTAACTGCGACGCAGCCATTGATTTTTGATGAAAGCAAGAAAGAAATTGTTGAACTTGTAAAAAATAAAAAATATTATTTTGATAAATTTGATAGAATTGAATTAATACCAAACCTTCAACCTTTGCTTCTCAATAATTTTAAAGAACTCATAAGAAGGGATGTTGAAGAAAATAAAGATAATAATTTTCTTATTGTACTTAATACAATAAATTCTTCAAAAAGTGTCTATCAATATTTAGAATCATTAAAAATTGCAGGCACAAAATTATATTATCTTTCCACAAACATCACTCCTTGCCAGCGTCTTGATAGAATAAACGATATAAGAAATAATAAAGCACGAAAAATAATTGTTAGCACTCAACTTATTGAAGCTGGAGTGGATATTGACGTTGATACTGTTTATCGTGACTTTTCAACGATGGATTCAATAAACCAAGTTTCTGGAAGATGCAATCGAAATTATTCAGAGGGGAAGAAAGGGCTGGTAAAATTATTTATTCTGAAAGATGAAAATAAAGAATATTATAGGTATATCTATTCACCTTTTCTGATCGATAAAACTAAAGAAGTCCTCAAAGAAGTTCCTGAAAGAATAAGTGAAAATTACTTTTTAACCTTAAGCAATAAATATTTTAAAAAAATCAAAGACAGTGGAAGTGATGACGCATCTAATAAGATCCTTTCATTTGTTCAAAAATTAGAATTTGAACAGCTATATAAAAATTTTAAACTTATACAAGATGACTACTATAAAATCGATGTATTTATCGAATTGGACTATTTTGCTAAAGCTGTATGGAATCAATATAAGGCAATAAAAGAACTAAAAAATCCACTTGAGAGAAAAAATGAATTCTTAAAAATAAAAAAAGATTTCTATGAATACGTAATTTCAATCCCCAAAGATAAGGCACCTAAGCCTGAGAATGAAACTGGGATAGCCTATGTTTCAATGGAAGAATTAAAATATAGGTATGATTTAGAAACTGGATTCATACCAGGGTCAGGAGGAACCTTACTGTTTTAATTATGATTTTCCACATCTTCACCCCCGCCCCCTCTCCTCGCTTCCCCCAGGTGCGGTGCATGCGGACAGGCGGCGCAAAGAGCATACGGAGAAAACATATGATCAGGCAAACTTACCAACGATTTAATAAATCTGCGTTCATCTGCGTTTATCTGCGGTTTGTTTTAGTCTATATTTTACCGCCATATTTCGCAAACAAACCCGCGCCTGCAAGCGATAGCGCCGGATTTTTAACACAGTTAAATGATATATTTTTAAAAATAAACTATGCGAGGAAATATGGAATATAATACTAACCTCCATAGTTTGAATAGAACACGGATGACGCGGATCGCGCGGATTTTCGCGGATCCGTGCGCATCCGTGTCATCCGTGCAATCCGCGTTCTATCGTACGATTTCTCACCTTTTTTTATACACCAAAGTTAACAAAACTGATAACTATGGTGCATTAAAATATAAAAATGAAATCCCAGGACAGATTTACAAACAACCATTGATTACCAGAAAACCCCGCCAACGGCGGCGCACATCCGGGGTCTGGGGGTCGCAACCCCCAGCGCCGTTGTTGAAGCAGATAAAGAGTGAAAATGTATAAAATAGAAATAAATAGCCATTCTTTAAATAATTATAAATCAGAAGGAATAATGATGAAAAATCAAATTGTTCATGTGCCAAAAATGAACGACCAAAATAAATCGAAAATAGACCTCAACGAAGTGATCCTTAAACTCAAGAGTTCCAGACTGGTTCACTCCATCATCCTTTTTGGATCAAAGGCAAGAGAAACTGAGAAAGAAAATAGCGATATAGACATATGTGTCATTCCAAAACCTGACGTTGAAATTACACTCAAAGAGAGAATATCCATTAACAATTCTGTTCCGGAGAATATCGATATTTCATTCATAGATGAATTACCAGTCTATATTCGTAAAAGGATTTTTCTCGAAGGGAAGGTCCTATACACGCAGGACATGTATCATGTACTAACACTTTCAAAGATCAATGACCTGGAATATGAACGGTATAAAAGGCTCACCGGGGAGTACCATAAGCATGTAATGGAACGCATTAGAGCCAGATTGAGGTGATAATTATGGATAATGATAGATTATTGGAAAAGATAGATGAAATGGAAAACTATCTGAGGGAACTTGAGGAATATCTTCCAGAACAAGAAGAAGATTATCTGAATAATGGTCTCAGGAAACGAGCATGTGAACGTGCTTTCCAGCTGTCATGTGAGAATTTGCTTGATATATGCAATTTGATCATATCCGAGAAAGGATTTGGAATGCCGTCTGATAGTAAAGATAGTGTCAGGAAGCTTGCAGAAAATAAAATATTACCAGCGCCACTTTCAACAAGGCTTGAAGAACTTGTCGGATTTCGAAATCTTCTTGTTCATCAATATGGCCGTGTGGATGATTCGAGGTCATATTCTTTTCTAAACATGGAATTGAAGGATTTTTATGAATTTATAGAAATCATTGACAGGTACATAGAAACTAAAATATGAACCTCAAAACCTTCACCCTCACCTTTGCCTCCAATCGTCCCATAGAAGGCACATCAACACAGCTTCGCGGCTTCTTCGCCACGAAATTCAACGAATACACCCTTCTCCACCAGCACAACGCCGATAAATTCATTTACAGCTATCCTCTGGTACAATACAAAATGATAAACGGCGCGCCCATGGTCATCGGCATCAATGACGGTGCCGAGGTTTTAAAACAAGTTTATGATAAATACGAAGAGATAAAACTTGGGGACGAAGTTTATGAAATCGTTGAAAGGGGCATTTCCGTAAAGAACCAGGAATTCGGGCTCTCAGATAAGATATATTCCTATGAGTTCGCTACTCCATGGCTTGCTCTTAACCAGGAGAACTATATGAAATATTATGGTTTGAAGGATGGCGGGGAAAGGCTTGAGTTCCTGAGAAAAACACTAACTGGAAATTTGCTGTCCATGTCGAAATCACTGGAATACATGGTTCCCGATAAAATAAAATGCGATGTACAGGTAAATATCAGGAAACGCAGATTGAAAGACGTGAACGTAATGACCTTTATCGGAGGATTCCAGGCAAACTTCATAATACCAGATTATCTCGGTTTGGGGAAATCGGTTTCAAGAGGTTTTGGCGCAGTTGTCATGAAAAATGATCTGAAATGAACTTTAATAATATATACTAAAGCTGACAAATATGATAACTCATGATAAAATGAAACAATATTATCAAAATAAAAGTGGCTGATCATTGATGCAACTCGTAATAAACACGCGCGGCGCGTATCTGAAAAAAGAGAAGAACTGCTTCCTCGTAAAGAACGATGACAAGACCTTTGAAGTCTCAGCAGACAAGGTTGACAGCATCCTCATAACTACATCAGCAACCATAAGCACGGATGCCATCGAGTTCGCTGTTGAGAACAATATCGATATTGTTTTCCTGGATTTCCATGGTAACCCTTTCGGAAGAGTCTGGCATTCAAAACTTGGCAGCACGACCCTTATCCGGCGACGGCAGCTTGAAGCTGAAGCTTCCGTTGTAGGATTTAACCTGGCACGCGGCTGGATCGTGCAAAAGATCGATAACCAGCTTGATTTCCTTAAAGACCTGAAAAAGAATAGACCGGATGATAAAGAGCTGATCGAGCCAAATATTGCCAAAATCGCAGAACTTAGAGAAACTCTTGTTGGCATGAAAGGATCACTTGAAGAAAAGCGCGGTTCAATAATGGGAAATGAAGGTATGGCTTCACTCAATTATTTCAATGCCCTGAGCAATATCATGCCCGATGCATGGCAATTCAATGGCAGAAGCCGTGATCCGGCTCAAGATGCTTTTAACTGCCTTCTTAATTACGGCTATGGCGTCATGTATTCACAGGTCGAGAAAGGATGCATAATAGCTGGACTTGATCCTTATCTGGGTTTTTTGCATACGGATAATTATAATAAGAAGAGCTTTGTTTTTGACCTTATTGAGATCTTCAGGATACATATCGACAGGACGGTTATGAATCTCTTTTCCAAAAAACAGGTGCATGAAGGGCTTTTTGATAAAATCCCCGGCGGCTTGTACATGAATAAGGATGGTAAAGCGGTTTTAATAACCGCGATCAATGAAACGCTTGATAAAGATATTGATTATAACGGGCGCAATGTCAAGATAAGGAACATTATACAGATGGAATGCCACAGCATAGCGAATAGCCTGATAAAATAAAAGCATGGCGGAATAAATATAAACTAAAAAAAAAAGGAGAAAATGATATGACAATGGTCTGGGTGGTTTATGACATTACAGATAATACAACACGCAAGAACGTGGCGCGTATTTGTCTTGATAAAGGGCTTTACAGGGTGCAAAAAAGTGTTTTTCTTGGTACCCTTAATGCGAATGAAAGGGATTCCCTGGCTCTTGAATGCGAAGACGAGATCGACCCTGATGTGGATTCTGTTTATGTTTTCCCCATGGATGATGAATCTTTCAGGAAGGTCAAGCTCCTTGGCCAGGCTTTTGACAAGGAGCTTGTGAGCGATGAAGTGTTGACGAAATTCTTTTGAGGATTGGACTATGCCGGCAGGAGATACGATAATAACTATTTCGGATGTGCTTGAATACCTTTTCTGCCCGCGTTTTATTTATTTCATGCATTGTCTTGACATCCCGCAGAATGAGGGATCAAGGTTCAAGGTCATAAAAGGCAGAGAAGTGCATGATGAAAAACGAATTACAAACACCGAATACCTGAGAAAGAAGCTTGGCGTTGTCAAAAAAGAAATTAATGTTTTCATAGCCTCGAAAAACCACCATATCAAAGGGATCGTGGATGAGATCCTTTTCCTGGATGATGGAACTGCGGCACCTTTTGAATATAAGTATGCTGAATTCAAGGATACTATATTCCAGACTTATAAATTCCAGCTTGTGCTTCATGCAATGATGATCAAAGAGAACTATAATATCGATGTAAAAAAAGGTTTCATCTGTTTCACAAGAAGCAATAATCATATAGAAGAAATTGTTTTTACAGAAAAAGACTTCAAGAAAGGCATCGAGATCATTGATGAAATCCTTGAGATCATTGACAAAGGCTTTTATCCGGGAAAGTCCAAATATAAGAATAAGTGCATTGATTGCTGTTACAGCAACATCTGTGTCTGATTTTCTTGTCTTTAAATACTAATCTATAATTTTGCAGCAAGAAATCCAACCGCAAAAACTAAGCCCTATTAACACCTATTTTGCCTTAAACAGGTGAAAATCTGTGGTATTCGAGAGGCACATCCACTAAAACAAGGATTGAAACACCAATAATTCTTCGATATCATGTTATCATCCCCATATTCGAGAGGCACATCCACTAAAACAAGGATTGAAACCAGTTGAAGCAATAGTTGTATTTACAACGTTTGAAATTCGAGAGGCACATCCACTAAAACAAGGATTGAAACCAAAGTCGAGTCATTCACGCATAGCGTGGGCTTGATTCGAGAGGCACATCCACTAAAACAAGGATTGAAACTTTGTTTCTGGATCTCTTCTATAACTTGAGCTTCAATTCGAGAGGCACATCCACTAAAACAAGGATTGAAACATTATGTTCATGCTTTCATACCCCCCTTAAATCAACATTCGAGAGGCACATCCACTAAAACAAGGATTGAAACGTCATAAGTATTTCAAGATGCCTGATGGCTTTGAAGAATTCGAGAGGCACATCCACTAAAACAAGGATTGAAACCGAGCTAAGGAACCACGGCGACTCAGGAGGATACGATTCGAGAGGCACATCCACTAAAACAAGGATTGAAACCATACACCCCACACATTTGTGTTTCATGCCAGCATATTCGAGAGGCACATCCACTAAAACAAGGATTGAAACTCGATACCAACCAATGTCCGGAGTTTAAACCCCTTAATTCGAGAGGCACATCCACTAAAACAAGGATTGAAACTTTGTTTCTGGATCTCTTCTATAACTTGAGCTTCAATAATTCGAGAGGCACATCCACTAAAACAAGGATTGAAACCAACGACAGCCAGTGATGTTTTATTGGACTCCGCTATTCGAGAGGCACATCCACTAAAACAAGGATTGAAACCGAGCTAAGGAACCACGGCGACTCAGGAGGATACGCGAATTCGAGAGGCACATCCACTAAAACAAGGATTGAAACTCATTCATGCTTTCACCTCGATCTTAACCTGCTGACATTCGAGAGGCACATCCACTAAAACAAGGATTGAAACATCGGATTAATCCCTCTTTCATTGTTTGTACCTCCAATTCGAGAGGCACATCCACTAAAACAAGGATTGAAACATCGGGACGGCATGTTGACATGGGTTCGACTCCCAATTCGAGAGGCACATCCACTAAAACAAGGATTGAAACAGAGGTTTGTGGCTTGCGTGTGGCCTAAGTCATTCACAGATTCGAGAGGCACATCCACTAAAACAAGGATTGAAACTATCTTCAATGAAGCTAAGAAGCAACAAGGGGAAGAATTCGAGAGGCACATCCACTAAAACAAGGATTGAAACTAAATTAAATTTACATCGTCTGATAATGATATACATTCGAGAGGCACATCCACTAAAACAAGGATTGAAACATCTCAAAGAAAGGAAAAAGAAATCGTGAGATTATAATTCGAGAGGCACATCCACTAAAACAAGGATTGAAACCATGGATGCAGTCAGGCGATCAGAAGTTTTCATCATATTCGAGAGGCACATCCACTAAAACAAGGATTGAAACTCCCTATACGCCCCTTGTAGCGATGCTGACCGGGTATTCGAGAGGCACATCCACTAAAACAAGGATTGAAACCATTTGAGCCGTAAACGCTTATGTTTGAAGTTGCGTATTCGAGAGGCACATCCACTAAAACAAGGATTGAAACATATTTGGTGTTGAATTGACAAAAAGTAATGATGTATTCGAGAGGCACATCCACTAAAACAAGGATTGAAACATTAGTATCGAGGGCGGTGCAACTTTAGCTACAAAATTCGAGAGGCACATCCACTAAAACAAGGATTGAAACTTTAACCTCCTCATAATAAGAGTATTTTGCGTTTTAAATTCGAGAGGCACATCCACTAAAACAAGGATTGAAACTATGGGCGCGACCAGTTGCCAGTATAATCGAACAGAATTCGAGAGGCACATCCACTAAAACAAGGATTGAAACAGTAATTCCTCTGGGAACAGCGGAGTAAATCCCGATTATTCGAGAGGCACATCCACTAAAACAAGGATTGAAACAACGGATATTGCAGATACCGAGCGGGAGATCCGGGATTCGAGAGGCACATCCACTAAAACAAGGATTGAAACGAAAAGAACCACGATACACCACCTCCCAAGCCCTCTATTCGAGAGGCACATCCACTAAAACAAGGATTGAAACTCAGTATGCTCTTCATGTGGTATTAAGACTGATATATTCGAGAGGCACATCCACTAAAACAAGGATTGAAACCTGATGATGTTGGGGATATTAAAGACAAGCTGACAAGATTCGAGAGGCACATCCACTAAAACAAGGATTGAAACTTTATAGCAGTAGCGACTAATAATTCACAGTCACATTCGAGAGGCACATCCACTAAAACAAGGATTGAAACTGCCAGTCATGCGCTAACAATGAAGATGCAAGTATATTCGAGAGGCACATCCACTAAAACAAGGATTGAAACTTCTATTGATAGGGGGCATTCTTGGAACGCTATATATTCGAGAGGCACATCCACTAAAACAAGGATTGAAACCCTGTTGAGCGTTACCTTCGCTACTAATGCTGTATATTCGAGAGGCACATCCACTAAAACAAGGATTGAAACCTATAATATGATAACGAGGCTGCATCTACTTGTGTTGATTCGAGAGGCACATCCACTAAAACAAGGATTGAAACTCTGTATATACTAATGATGTGGCCGTAACTTCACTATTCGAGAGGCACATCCACTAAAACAAGGATTGAAACTTGATGAGAATTTCGAATTTGATATTGAGGTTGAAATTCGAGAGGCACATCCACTAAAACAAGGATTGAAACTTTGATCTTCTGGTTTCATATTTGCTCCAAAAATTTATTCGAGAGGCACATCCACTAAAACAAGGATTGAAACAGCATCGTTCGCTGAAGGTGCCTGATAAAATAGAATTCGAGAGGCACATCCACTAAAACAAGGATTGAAACACAGCGTATACTCGTATCAGGAGGAATAGAGAATGGTATTCGAGAGGCACATCCACTAAAACAAGGATTGAAACAATATATAATACTGATGGAACAAAATATGCTGCGCTTGAATTCGAGAGGCACATCCACTAAAACAAGGATTGAAACTCATGACGGCTCAAATGAAAGATGATTATATTGTATTCGAGAGGCACATCCACTAAAACAAGGATTGAAACTTGACGGCTAAAATCAAGCTGTCAGTAATCTCTTTTATTCGAGAGGCACATCCACTAAAACAAGGATTGAAACATTCACTGCGTCAACAGCTTCAACGTGGGTGAGCTGATTCGAGAGGCACATCCACTAAAACAAGGATTGAAACTAAGTAGAGAGGTAAATACTCTATGGTAAAATCAATATTCGAGAGGCACATCCACTAAAACAAGGATTGAAACTTCCAAATTCATTATTTCCATCTATATACTCGTCTAATTCGAGAGGCACATCCACTAAAACAAGGATTGAAACATTATATCTTTGTCTGTATTATATTGTTCTAAACATATTCGAGAGGCACATCCACTAAAACAAGGATTGAAACAAAAGAAGTTACTTACCTTAGGTGATATTTCTGTTGAATTCGAGAGGCACATCCACTAAAACAAGGATTGAAACCATGGATTATAATGGGACAGCTTTCCATTTAGTGAAATTCGAGAGGCACATCCACTAAAACAAGGATTGAAACTATCCGATAGCGAAAATAAGACCTAACCCCTCCATGAATTCGAGAGGCACATCCACTAAAACAAGGATTGAAACTAAAAGCGTTTATTCGAGTACTAAAACCACAATGGAATTCGAGAGGCACATCCACTAAAACAAGGATTGAAACTCTCATCTTGAAAACTATAAATTAAGAAGATTGTAATTCGAGAGGCACATCCACTAAAACAAGGATTGAAACTCGCTATGGAAAATTGGCTTATTAGAGTAAGGTCATTCGAGAGGCACATCCACTAAAACAAGGATTGAAACATACTTTGTTGTTATCGTTTCCAACTCCTTCCCAGATTCGAGAGGCACATCCACTAAAACAAGGATTGAAACTTTAAAATGTAGATTATCGCAAAGGGTAAACATTATTCGAGAGGCACATCCACTAAAACAAGGATTGAAACCCATTTTATTCCTCCTAATTTTACCTTGTTTCAGGATTCGAGAGGCACATCCACTAAAACAAGGATTGAAACAATTAAGCATTGTGAACCTGATAATTCAATAATAGGATTCGAGAGGCACATCCACTAAAACAAGGATTGAAACGTCATATCTTTCGTTTCTTCGGTGTTTTCTTGCCATATTCGAGAGGCACATCCACTAAAACAAGGATTGAAACTTAATAGAACGTGATGAGAATGAAAATAGACAGAAATTCGAGAGGCACATCCACTAAAACAAGGATTGAAACCTTCAAGGCTGATATCGTCGGTTGTCGCTGCTGGTATTCGAGAGGCACATCCACTAAAACAAGGATTGAAACAAAATAGTATATTGCCATCCGTTGCGGTTGGCGTATTCGAGAGGCACATCCACTAAAACAAGGATTGAAATAATATTAAATGGAAAATTTTAAATATGATGATATGACAATAGTAAAATCTGAAGGTAATTAACCTTTATATTCTTTAATGGGATGGATTGATGGTCGAAGATGAATTAATTCCGGAACTTCATGATATTGGAAAGTTGATTGATTGGGAAACAATTAATCCTGATATCAAAGGACATAATTTCGAAAACGTGAATATGAATAATATTATTCATATTCAAGAACCATCAAACAAAACTTGGAAAGGTATAAAACTACACCACAAGAAAAGTGGAGATATTGATATTTTTATATTAAAGCTTGCAGACCATATAGCATCTGGAATTTCAAGAGCACTTCCCGAAGATGTCAAAGATAGAATTAATCGTATATTTAAATGGGATAAAATCCCTGGAACAGATGATGATAAACTTCGGCGTTTCCTTATTGATGAATTGAATATCTCTTGGGCAGATGAATCATCATTTATTAAGAGTTCTGAAAATAAAATTATACTGTCCTCTAAAGGGAAATTTGTCGATATTACAAGAGACGATATTACAAAAAAAGCCATTTTACGAATTCATGATGGTAGAACCTATGAGTTAAGTATCCTCAAGAATAAAGAAGACGAGATAGAGATTCATAGACAAAAAATCGATAAGTCTTTTCAAAAGCTATGGAATGAACGACCAAAAAATTCTGAATTATTCTCAACAAAAGACCAGTTAAAGGAAATAATCGAGTATATTAAAAAAGACAATTCTGGAGAATTATTCCTTGCAAATGATTTGTTCCATAAAAAATTATTATCAACACCTGAAGACCAGATGCCTCCCATGAATATTACCAGTTTATATACTCATTCAAAACTTGTGGGAAAACTTTATTATTTCTTCAAACCATTGGTTACTGACATTAATTGCGAAAATAATTTATTGCAGTTTAGGTCTTCCGATGAATCAATAAATGTCCAAAATGCTGAAAGAAAATGGGATTTGGGTAGGAATATAAAAAATGCGGAAACAAATTGGGATATTAAATTATTATATTGTAAGATTAACTTTCCTGATTATCAAGCACGAGTTCGAGATTTAAATATTTTTGAACTACTAAAAAAGGAATTAGAAAAGTTATCTAAAGCTAAAAATGTAATATTGCAAACATCCGACCAATTCTTAGCATTCCTACCTGTGGATAAAAAAATTGATGATTTGGTAAAACCATTTATAGAAAAAGGATTCAATATATATGTGGAAGAAGCCATAACCAAATTACAGGAAGCCACTCCCACCCCAAGAGCTATCAAACAAAGAAAAATGAACACTGGTCTCTCAATAGATGGAAATAGTAATTTTGATGTCCAATTCTCATGCTATACTAAATACAAATATATGGAGCCATTAATAGACCCACATATTTGTGAAATATGCCAGTTAGCTCCTGCATCTGAACCACCATGGATTGATGAAGGACTGGTCGAAAATATTTGTGTATCTTGTCGAAAAATTAGAGAATATGATGAATCCGTAGCCCCACAATTAAAAGATTGGTATCAAAGCGAACAGCTCTCAAAGGTCGCTTGGATTAAAATTTACTTGGATATTAATTTATTAAGTGATATTCTTAAAAAACTATACAAATCATATAGTGATAAATACATAAAAGATATAGATTTGAAAGCTGAAATTGAACAGAAAGATTTATACGAATTACATTTCTCTGTCCTTACAGAATTTCAGCAAGATTATGATGATTTCCTAATAGATTTCAATAAAAAAATCGAATACAAATTTAAACTTGAAAATATTCAGCCGATTCTTAACGATTTTATTTGCGTAAAAATTGAAAGAACAAGCCAAATAAAAGATATACTTGAAATATACAACCAGCTTTTCACAAATTATTTTCCACAATTGAAAGACCAAAAATCTCCAGTTACTCTTTCGATTTCAGTGTCCAATGTAAAATTTGCCTTTTTCAGGCATTGGAAAAACTTTGAAAACCCAAAAAATGATGTGAATGTAAATCTCATTGGAAGGGGCGAAATGCACCTTTCTTTAAACCTGCTCGAAAAACTAATACACGAGTTCAAAATACCTGCATCCAAGCAACTGCACAAGCTTGCAAAGATTTCTGAAGCCTCAGAAAAACTGGCAAAAGTTCTTGTTTATGACAGAGGAGATTATAGAGTTTATGAATCGGTCAGAGTTCTGAGCAATAAGATTGATTTTAAAACAATTCTGACATATGCAAAAATCATGGGGGATGAAGAATGAATTTCTTTAAGTTTGATTTTAGTTCTGAATTGCTCATTCTTGGAGAAAGATTTAAAAAAGGACAGTATCGCCCTGTTATCACAACAATTCCTTATAGCCAGATTACAGGCGCGCTTCAGGCGAAATTTGGAAACAGCAAAAATGCCGATAAGTCAAAGCAAATCCATGCATGTGGACATTTTTTATATAAAGATGAGGATGAATTCAAGGAGAATCACATTAAGACGCTCACCTATTCCCCTCGAAACAGGTCAACTGATACCAGTATAATTCCTATTTATACCGAATATCTTCATCGTGTAAAAGGCGAGGTATATCTGAAAGAAAATGAAGATGTAAAAGAGATATTATCTCAGAAAGGAGAGATAAGTTTCTGGATGGGCGGATTGAAATCCAAAGGTTTTGGGGAGTGTAAACTAATTAATAAAGAAATTGTTCCCCGTGCTGATTCCAGAGAAGGTGAATTAAATACCAGATTGCCACTTTTTAAGCTTAATGATGCGAATTTTGAAGCTGGAAAAGAGGAAATTGAAAAACTTGTTGAAGAAGGCAAGCCAACCAGATTCTTACATGATGTTTTTGGAATTGAACGGGTGAAAACAGCAAATTTCGGATATCTTTTTGAACCTACATCAGAAACAGATGGTAAGTATGTGCTTTCATTATTTGAAGGCAGCATAGTTGAAGCGCCAGGATTTTTATTGAAAATAAAGGGTGAAAAAAAGATGGAAGATCAAACAGAGGATGTTGCCGCAAAGGTTATTGAAGAAATTAAGAAAAATGTAAATATTGAATCTATTAAACAGAGATCAAATAAGTTCCTGAATACTGTTGGGGATATTTTCGAAAAGGAAGGTCCAACCATGACCAGGGCATTTTTGAAGGAGAAAAAGAGCAGAAGAGGTATGGAGCAACAGGCAGAAACGCTTCTTCATGTACTTGGAATCATTGAAAAATATCCATCTATAGACAGAAAAACTGCACGGTTTATAATAAAAAGTTTGATAAGTATAAAGGAGGTTTGAGAAAATGATTGAACAAAAAGAATATGAAATTGAATTGACAACTTTAGAACCTATTCGAATCGGGGGAATAGCAAATCCCTTATCGGGAATAGATAACCCGATAGCTCTTGTGGGCAATGAGGTGGTTGTTCCGGGTTCTACCCTCAAAGGTGCTTACCGCTGCGAAATTGAGAGATACCTGATTGATACCTATTTAGATCGTGTTGCAAAAAAATGGTCGGATAAAAATCTTCAACCTTGCATACCTTCAACAAAGCTTTCTCCTGATGAAAATCAGCTTGTGGTGAATGGGTTATATAGATTCTATAACTTAATCCCTCCGAAAGGAGGAGATATAGGAGATATCAAAGGAGAAGGCTGTCACTATCCATGCCATGGAAAATGCAACGAACTGCATGAGATTTGTCCGGTTTGTTATTTCCTCGGGGCAAATGGACTTGAAGGATTCGTAAAGGTGCCTTTTTTGTATGCAAAAACAGCAGTTAATGAACTATATTCGGCAAATATTGATCGGGCAATCCAGACTGTAAAACAGGGGACAAACAGACCATACCAATTGGTGCCTGACGGTATTAAATTCACAGGTACCTTGACAGTTATTCTTAAAGACACTATTAGAGATAGGGAACTTGGAAAAGCGAGAAATCTTAAAGAGTATACTGGAGGAGATGCATGGCTTGCAAAGCCACGGTCAAGAGATGATCTCATCAAGGAGTTTATTATTGACCGCTTTGTGAATATAAAAACCATTGGTGGTTACAAGTCAAAGGGATTTGGAAAGGTGGATATAAAAATAAAACAAAAATGAAATATAATAATTTATAACTATATATGACTTAGGCGCCATATAGGATCAGTGTAGAACACAAAAAAAATGGACATCCAGACTCTAACTCTAATCCTGAAAACAAAATACCCGGTAACGGAAAGCCCTGAAAAATTGCGGGGCTTCATCGGGAACAGATTCAAAAACCATCCTATTCTGCATCAGCATGCCGAAAATGGTAAGAACTATTATCAATATCCAAAAGTTCAATACAAAATAATCGGAGGTACTCCTGTAATATTTGGAATCGAAGAAGGGGTAGAAATTTTGGAAAATATATCGAAAGATATTGAAGTTCTCACTATTGGAAGTAAGAATTACATGATTGAAGAAAAACAGGTCATAACGAAAAAACAGGAATTTGGATGTTCTGATACATTTTTCCAGTACAGGTTTATAGTCCCCTGGTTAGCCTTGAATGAGACAAATTATGAGTCATATTTGAAGTCAGACCAAAAAAATAAAGTTGAACTCTTACATAAAGTCTTAGCTGGCAATCTTCTCTCAATTTCTAAATCTCTTGGATATGTAGTGCTTGACCAGATCAAAGTTAAAACAAAATTATCTCCCATAAAAGTTTATTCAAAAGGTATTCCACTAATTGGTTTTGAGGGAGAATTCCAAACAAATTTCAAGATTCCTGATTATCTTGGTATTGGCAGATCAGTTTCACGGGGCTTTGGAGTTGCTCGTAGATGCAGCCTTTAATAAGTTCTTTTTCCAAATTCTTAAATATCAATAACAGATAAAAAGGCACTCCAATGGATCTCAACAATTTCATAATCCTCTTCATCTTCAGCATAACCATCCCAATACTTTACATAAAACTTGTTTCAGGCTTTGTGGTTTCAATCATAGACCGACTCATAAATGCCAATTTTGAGCTAAATCCAAATAAGTTCATTAATCTTGTAATAGGATACGGTATCGGGGCTCTCCTATTTTCATATATTTTTCATCAGTTCTTCAAGTATGGCGTAATATCCCTTACAGAAATCTCAAATGCCAGTCTCACAATGCCTTTCCTGGCTCTCACCTTCTGCTATTTCGCTCGAGTCATAACCAGGAGGAATGGGCGTTTTTCCGGGCGCATTTATGTCAGCGGGGTAACAGCCATTGCATCCCTGATATTCCTGGTCAATACCGCTATCGGATTAAAATCTCTTGGCGAGACACCTTCCGGTCTTTTCACTCAAATTTTTGCAATTGGTAGTGGACTTGAAAGCAGCCTGATCACAAGGATCGAACTTTCTCTGGAGTTCTTGAAAAGCTGGATACCCACCATTACTCTGGGCAGTGTGTTAATGGCAACCTTCGGGGAACTGGCTGTCGTTCATTTCATGAAACCCAATATAAGATCACTCACTGCAGTGCTTGAGAAATTTCCATCTGACTTTTCGGTGATAACAGGAAATAACCAGATCGAGAATAAAATGAAGGAAATGACATCCCAGGGTGATGTTCTTTCCATCAAATGCATAACGAATACTTATAAAGCATTTGACACGATCCATTCAAACCTGGAGACACAGTGGAGGATATTATCCGGAAAAAATATCGTACCTGATTACAGGATTATCGGGTCATCCCGGCAGGAGATCAAGGAATATTTCAATAAAAAGAAAATCACAAATTTCGGAACGATCCTCGGAAAGATATATCAAAAATTGATGCCTGGATACTATGCTGGTTATTTGACCCGCGAAGAAAAGGATGTTGAGAAACGAATTTCAAAACTAAGGGAAATGCGTAATGAAGGTCGAATTAAACATCTTGATACAAGTTTTGGCAGATTCAAGATGCTTCTTGTTAATGATAATGAAGTAATTTTCACGGTATTGAGTGGAAAAAATGAGACGATAGGACTGTACACAAAAGAAAAATATATTCTATTTCTTTGTTTAAAATTATTCGATGATACGTGGGAACGTAATCAAACTGCAGATGTGCTTAATAAAAAGACTAATTAATACTATCTTCGATCCTGCCAAAAAGTGGTTTCAACAATAGCTGATCTGAAACGAAAATTATCAACATCAGCAGTACAATATATGCTTCCTTGGCAAGGCTGATAATATCTATGGAATACAATATTAATGATACAAATATCAACCCAAAAGCAATGGTTGATAAGCACATATTGCTTAATCCGAATATTTTTTCCATAACTTTATGCATATAGAACCTTCTAGCCATGAATATGACCTTTTAAGGATTATTTTCTGTTGATTGTTTATTGATGGTACTAACCCTTAAAGTTTATGGTCATTTCATTTTGTGGAAAAGTGTCCATAGTGTCAATAAACCGTTAGAGTTACCCTCCAAGCTCTCCACTCCCGTTTCCAATCGAAAGAGATTCGAGAGGCACATCCACTAAAACAAGGATTGAAACTTTATATGCCTAACGTTAATGTCCAGGCGCTACTTGGAGTTAGAGAATTTTTTGAGGACAGCCAAAAGCCCTTCGTCCTTTGCCTTTTCGGTTAAATATTCAAAATCGACCCTGCTCTGGTAATATCGAAGCAGGTAATGAGCTTGTTTGCAGTCCGTTTCTGATTTCCATTCATGGCAGGCTGCCAGCCTATCTATGATCAAGTCCTCGATCCCAATTATATAGAGTTTTAAACCCTCAACAGTCATCGTTGTTATTTTGTCTTTGCTTCCAGCTAAGTAATCCCCCGGCACTTCTATGAAAATACCTATTGTTTCATCGATCCAATGCCTTCCGCTGCGTTTAAATCCAAACGTATTCTCAAGGATATCACCGATTATTTTCCGGCTTCCTACAAGGTCTATATCATAACTCTGGAAAACACCGTTCGTATAGAAATCAACTGCTGACCCGCCCACAACGATAGGTTTTATGTTTTTTTTCTCAGTTTCACGGGTAAGGAGTGACATGAAATACGCTTTTTTATCTACCAGATTTTTGATGGATAATATTTTTTGTAATTCGGGGATCACGATAATCGCCGTTCCATTTCTCTTTTGCCTGTCCAGATCACGTTTTTATCTGCACTTGCTTTCATGATATTGTATAGTCCCTCTATCTCGTCTTTATCCCTTGGCTTGCGCCTGATCGCCTTGCTGGATGGACGGATTGATAGACAGCCATCGATTATAATCATATCCACTATTTCAGGCAGACCTAATTCTTTTAAAAGGGATTGAGGGATTATTACCCCGCTACTATTGCCAATTTTGCGTATTCTTTGTTTCATATATGTTATAACATAGTCATAACATATATAAATATATTTGGGGAACTATAGAACTCGCACCTCAGAGTCGGCTATGAACTGTGGTTAATAAATGAACATGAAAAAAGCAGCGAACTGGTACGAACTAAAACGAACTCCAGTGGCGTGAGTTCGTATCGAGTTCGTTGCTATTTTTTTCATACCAGAACACAAAGATTTTGTTGCTATGCTTTACATTCTTTGCGAATATAAAGTCTTAAATCTTCTTCAC
This sequence comes from Candidatus Methanoperedens sp., assembly GCA_041648475.1. Lineage (GTDB taxonomy): Archaea > Halobacteriota > Methanosarcinia > Methanosarcinales > Methanoperedenaceae > Methanoperedens. Next base: position 61,597 of record JBAZOV010000006.1, read on the forward strand.
CAGGTCAAACAGCGCAGCTTTCGGGTCTTTCGCCTTTATAACACCTGACGCAAGAAGCACTCCTTCTGTCCCAAGCTCAAGAGCCGCTGCCACATCATCTCCGGTAGAAATACCAGCGCCGCACAGGACTCTCACTTTCGGGTTTATCCTTTTGACCGCATTCACAGAGCCGATCACGATATCGGGATTGGCTTTTGAAACCGGAATTCCCGAACCTATCAGTTCAGGCGGTTCAATAGCCACAAAATCAGGTTCTAGCGCCGCTGCTGCTGAGGTTACCGCGATGTTATTCGTGCAAACGATCGTTCGCAAACCGGCTTTTTTCGCAGACTGGATCGCGAAATCGAGCTCAGATAACAGGATGCGTCGCTCCGAATGATTGATAAGCGTTCCAACTGCGCCGGCAAAATGTACACAATCAGCATTTATATGACCTGTAAAACCACCAGCTCCAGCACTGTCTATATGCTGGGCGAACACTGGTATTTTGACCACTCCGGAGACCCTGAATATATCCGGTGTCTGCGGACAGGCGATAATCTCAATTCCGGATTCCAGACTCACTTTCTCACAGTATTTAGCCATAATGACTGCTTTCTCGCCCATGCTTTCTGCATAGGTTTTGAAATTCAATACTATTAATGGTTTTTTAACCATATTGAAAAAAAAATTAACCGGTATAGATTTCTTCTTTAGGATGCACCAATATTCCGGTCGGAGTGATCTCATAGGGGTGGATGTTATGGCTGTGTTCTGAACCCCTCATCTTTAGAATTTCGATACTTCGCACTCTGACGCTGTCTAAACGTTTGTTATACATTGTAATAGTACCTTCTGTGACGAACGTTTCGACCCCAAACCTGCTTGAACCATCTGATTTACCATCATCAAGTACCTCGCAGGTCATCAGCGAAGTCAATCCCAGTACTTCAAGTGTCGTGCTTAATTTCAAGAGTTCTACCCGTATCTTGGAAGGATCCTGCAGATAGAAACCGATAGACGTTGTCCCATCGACCAGTGCTCTTTTAGCATCGATGGTATCCTGGATAGCAATTATCTGGTCCATCATGGATCGAAGGTCAAAAGGTCTTACGTCAACATATTTTTCATGGGATGGTATACCTATTTTTGTTGAACATGCATCAATTATCGCAAGTTTTCCCTGATCTTCAAGCGCTTCGAAATCCCATCCAAACTTTCCAACATTTTCCCTGACCTGGTCAGGCCTCTCTTCTGTCGCTATATAAATACCGTTTTCCCCATATTTTGTGATACCATTATAAAGATACTGGAGCCCAAATATTGTTTTACCGCAACCTGCAGCTCCTGATAATAGATATGTCCTGTTCCTGAGCAGTCCCCCGCCACACAACTCATCAAAACCTTCTATCCCCGTGGGAACTCGCTTTGAGTCGCCCTTTTCTGTCTTTGTTTTCTTTTTATCAGCCATGAAAATCAATCCAGTTTCAATATGGTTTTATTATATAAATACTTATTCATCATCTACTGATAATTATGAGGCTTTTGAACCTTAATAAGATCAAGAAATTACACAAAATATATTGCCATGTAATAACCTTTTTATTTCAGGTGGTTACTAAATGGTACTTCCGGATAAATTTAAATGTGTAATAACTAATTGGGATTATATTTACGACCTTTGCAGGCATGTATCGAATGATGTGAAAAAATCAGGGTATAAACCCGATACAATAATCGCCCTGGCGCGTGGCGGATGGTTTGCGGGCAGGGTGCTTTGCGATTTCCTGGGGCTCAATGATCTTACAAGCCTCAAAATAGAACATTATGTGGGTACAGCCAACGCAGGCAGCGGACCAAATATCAGGTACCCTCTTGCGGATAATGCCGTAGCCGGAAAAAAAGTGCTCATAGTAGATGACATTACAGACACCGGGAAAAGCATAGCCCATGCAAAAGAATATATAAGCAAACATGGTCCAAAAGAAGTGCGTACAGCAGTGCTCCAGTATTTATATACATCGGAGATAAAACCCGATTATTGCGGCGAGGTCGTGCAGGAATGGGGCTGGATAGTATATCCATGGAATTTCATAGAGGATATGATCGATATCATCTCACGCTTAATGGCAAAGGAGAAGCTGGATGAATGGAATGTCGAAAAAATAAGAACTGGACTGTTAAAATATCATAATATTGATCCAATAAGCTTTGAGATAGCCCAGCCTGACCGTATGGACGAAATACTCGCTGAGATGGTAAGAAGAGGAGTTATCAGGACGAAAAACATTTCAGGGAAAAAAGTATGGACATATGAAGGAGCTTGAATTATGAAGGCGGATATTGCGATCATAGGAGGAACCGGTGTTTACGATACGGCGATGCTGGATAATATACAGGAAGTTGAAATAGATACACCATTCGGAAAACCCTCTGATGCCATTACGATAGGGTCTTTTGGCGATATTAATGTGGCATTTCTCCCGCGGCATGGGAAAGGGCACAGGATCTCACCAAGCAAATTAAATTCACGAGCAAATATCATGGCTCTGAAGAAACTTGGCGTGAAAAGGATTATCTCAGCGTCAGCTGTGGGCAGCCTTAAGCTTGAACACGCACCGCTTGATATCGTGATACCTGACCAGATATTTGACCGGACGCGTATGAGAGACAGTACGTTCTTTGAAGATGGGATAGTTGCACATATCGGTTTTGCCGATCCTTTCTGTCCAGAGATGTCATCGCTACTTTACGATATTACTTCAGACCTTGGATATTCGGTCCATAATAAGGGAACTTATGTATGCATGGAAGGACCGCAATTTTCAACACGCGCTGAATCAAAAGTTTACCAGGGGCTGGGGTTTGATATTATCGGGATGACCGCGCTTCCAGAAGCAAAACTTGCGCGTGAGGCCGAGATATGTTACAGCATGATAGCCACTGTTACTGATTATGATGTTTGGAATGAAAACGATGTGAATATCGAAACGGTCATTTCAAATGCAATGAAAAATGAGGAGGCAGTGCGCAAGATCATAAAAGAGGTTATCCCAAGGATATCACTTGACAGGAATTGCGTATGCTCAAATGCGCTTGCGGGATCAATTGTCACCGCCCCCGATAAGATCCCGGTTGAGACCAAGAGGAAATTAAAAGACCTGATCGGGAAATATCTATAATTAATATCAAGCACATATATCAAACAATGGCAGATGAATAACAGTGAAAAAGGAGGCTTCGGAAAAATCCGATCTTATTCGCGATGGAAAAGAAGTAATTGCTGTTGACCTGGGGCGCGACGATATGATGGTATCCCTGACTTCCCATAAAATCATATTATGGTTTGGCAGGCAGGCGGGTGAATCATCAATACGTGAAGTTATTTTTGGAATATCAAGTATTGACCCTTCCGTAAATCTTGAACAGGAAATAATATGTGATTTCAAGAACATAGCAGAATATGAGAATATGGGATATGTATTGACATCATACGCAAAAACAAAATCAGGTTACAGGGCTTTTTTCAATCTCCCTTTTTCCAGGAAAGCCGCTCTTGCCCATTTCGTTCGTTCGATCTTTCTTAATCTTCACGAAAATAATGTGAAGATAAACCTTAATTGGGATGGAAGCCCTGCCATCATAAATCTGATCTACAATAAATTGAAGAACTGTGATGGGTGGGAAATCAAAAGGATCGAATATAAGAATAAAGATGAACCGGTGTCAAAATGAAATCTGAAAAGAAAGAATGTGAAGCAACTATTGAATCGATGAACCTTATCGCAGAGCACATAAAAAAAGTAGCTTCAAAACTTGACACTGGTTCTGTAACATTTCTTGTTAAAGGCATAATGGGTTCACAGAAAATATTCCTTATGGGAGCCGGACGGTCAGGACTGGTTGCAAAAGCTTTTGCAATGAGGCTTATGCATCTTGGTTTTAACGTTTTTGTAGTTGGTGAGACAACAACTCCGGCAGTTGGCCATGAAGACCTTGTTATTGGGGTTTCAGGCTCAGGTGAGACACCTTCTATTGCAAATCTGGGCGGGATCGCAAAAAAGATCGGCTCAAAACTTGCAGTCATAACATCCAATAAAGATTCTACACTAGGGACTATTTCAGATATAGTCGTCATTATTCCGGGAAGACCAAAGGAAGATGTTATCTATGAAGATTATCACGAACGCATTATGATGGGTTTTCCCCAGTTAGCACCTCTTGGAACGATCTTTGAGATATCAGCGCTTGTTTTTCTTGATGCCGTGATCTCGGAATTGATGGTCAGGACAGGAACAAGCGAAGCAGAATTGAAGAAAAGACATATGGTATTTGAGTGATTAAAATGTTTTCAGAACGCGTAAAAAATATTGATATTTCGGGCATCCGCAAGATGTTCGAAGGCGCCGGGCCAAATTCAATAAATCTTGGACTCGGACAGCCGGATTTTGATACGCCGCAGCATATTAAGACTGCAGCGATAAAGGCTATCAACGATGGGTTGACCGGATATACCATGAACCTTGGTTTTCCTGAGTTGCGTCTTGCGCTTTGCAGGAAGTTTGAACAGGAAAATCATTTCAAAGTATCACCCGAAGAGGTCATTGTCACATCGGGCGCTTCCGAGGCGCTTCATCTCGCACTTTCGGCGCTGGTCGATAAAGGAGATGAGGTCTTAATTCCGGATCCCGGGTTTGTTTCATATATCGCCCTCACAAAAATGGCTGGCGCAAAACCAGTGAGCGTTCCTCTGGGTGAAAAATTAACCCTCACGCCTGAAGCCGTAAACGAAGCCATTACTCCACGAACTCGTGCGATTATCGTTAATTCACCGTCAAATCCCACAGGCACAGTGCAAACGAGGCAGGAAATTAAAGCGTTAGCCCGGATCGCACAGGATAATAATATTACGATAATCTCGGATGAAGTGTATGAGCATTTCATTTATGAAGGCGAGCATGTCAGCCCTGCGCAATTCACTGACAATGTGATAACGATAAACGCTGTTTCAAAGACATACGCCATGACCGGCTGGCGCATTGGCTATGCTGCAGCCCGTAAGGATTATGTGGAACAGATGCTAAAGGTGCACCAGTATATCCAGGCATGCGCAAATTCAATAGCCCAGAAGGCGGCGCAGGCAGCGCTTGAGGGGCCGCAGGACTGCGTGGGACAGATGCGCGAGAGTTTCAGGAAGAGGAGAGATATACTGATGGAGGGCTTTAGCGATATGGGTATAAAATGCGTAAAGCCGCAAGGAGCATTCTATGCTTTCCCGGAAGTTGAAGATGAGAAAGCGCCGCAGAAATTGCTGAAAAATGGAGTTATTGTTGTTCCAGGAACGGCTTTTGGGGAGAACGGGAAGGGGCATATCAGGATATCTTATGCGGTCTCTGAGGAAAAATTGAAGAGGGCGATTGCGGTGATGGGGAAGGTGCTGTAGAATTGTATTATCAGGCAAGCTGATCTGAAAAAGGATGTGTTTATGAAACTCCAGAAATTGACCGATTTTCGACACCCTGCAAAATTATAAGTATAATCAAACCTTATATTTCACAAATATGTCTCTGAAATTAAAAAAGCCTCTGAAATCTATGTTATCAGGGCGCAATAACAGAAATCGATGTTCTCACATTGATTCACTCAACAAAAATGTTGGATTACCTGTTGGTATATCGGATAAATCTATACGCCATGTGGGTATCAATGGTAACGAAAACGGTATTTATACAATGACCAGAGAAGATGTGGAAAGAGAAATAGCCAATGGTGAAAAAGAGTTCGGTATGCCTATTACAGAGTTCTATAAATCATGGCAAGATAATAAACTTCATGGTTTTCATGCAATGAAATTGGTATGTTTATATGATTTTTATAGGAAAGAATACGAGTGAATATAAGAGAACGGGCAAGTGAAATAAAAGGCATTTTTTATACTAACTGCAAGGATATTATTTTTGAACCACCACGTCTCACCAAAACAGAAAGTCAAAAATGTTTGGGTGATGGAACTCTTTTTTCAGAAATCAAATTTATTGGAGATTATTTATTAAATTTTAATGAAGAAATAATTAATGGATACCTTACAAGATATTCTTATGAATATATATGTCTTGGAACTGGGTTTTTCTTTGTCTATGAAAATGAAGGAAGAGCAAACGGAATTACGAAGCCTCTTCATCATTTGCATGTTGGAATTAAAAAAGATTTATTTGATGCAGATTTATTAAATTTTCTACCTGAAATGCTAATAGAACATGATGGGCCGCATTACAAAGCCCCAGAGATAAAATTTAATGAATTTATGGGCATGATAATCGTGAACTTTTTTAAAGATCATAGAAATTCACGGAAGCTGCTGAAAAGTTTGGGATTACGTTGAATCTATGGGTGGAGTGCGTTTAATAGATAGGCCATTACTCTTCAAAATGCTCAAAAAAAGAAAAAAAATCAGGAACTTTGTATCTCCCTGACCCCGATTTTCACTGGTATATGAAATTCTCTGATATCTTCTTAAATTTTTCCAGTTCCTTTTTGGAATATGGTTTCACACGGGTCATTGCATCCCTGAAATTATGATAGCCAACTTTCAATTGCTTTATTGACTTATCATCTGTGGGTTTGCCTGATGTAACATATTCCCTTATCGAAAGTATCGTGGCTTCATTACAAACAGAAGCAATATCTGCACCAGTGAAATCGCTGGTATCATCGGCTAACGTTTCAAGATCAACATCGACATCAAGCGGTGTCTTTGCCGTATGGACTTTAAATATCTCAAGCCTTGAATCCCTATCAGGGGGCATCACATAGATCAACCGGTCAATCCTTCCTGGCCGAAGAAGCGCCGGGTCGATTATATCCGGCCTGTTGGTCGCAGCTATCACTGTAATATTATGAAGTTCCTCAAGCCCATCGACCTCGGAAAGCATCTGGCTGATAACCCTCTCGGTCACATGGGAATCCGAACCAGCGCCGCGAGTCGGTGCTATCGAATCGATCTCATCAAAGAAGATAATGCAGGGAGCTGCCTGTTTTGCCTTCCTGAAGGTCTCACGGACGGCTTTTTCGCTTTCGCCAACCCACTTGCTCATGAATTCAGGGCCTTTCACGCTTATGAAATTAGCCTCGCTTTCAGTAGCCACTGCTTTTGCAAGCATGGTTTTTCCTGTTCCAGGAGGACCGTACAGCAGAATTCCTTTTGGCGGCCTGGCGCCTCCCTGTTTGAAGAGCATTGGGTATTTCATAGGCCATTCAACTGCTTCTTTCAATTCTTGTTTCGCTTCAAGAAGCCCGCCGATATCGCTCCAGTGGATGTCGGGACATTCAATAAATACTTCACGAAGCGCAGACGGCGTCATTTCACGCATTGCTTTCTTAAAGTCATCACTTGTAACAGTCAACTTGTTCAGTGTTTCTGCGGGGATTATCTGTACTTCAAGATCAAGCTCAGGCCGCAAGCGCCTGATAGCGTTCATGGCAGCCTCTCGTGTAAGTGCTGCTAGGTCAGCGCCTACAAAACCATGCGTCAGGTCTGCGATCCTGTCAAGCTTCACATCATCTGCCACCGGCATTCCCCGCGTATGTATCTGCATTATCTCAAACCGCGCTTTTCTGTCAGGTACTCCGATCTCGATCTCCCGGTCAAACCTGCCAGGGCGACGTAGAGCAGGGTCAATAGCATTAGGTCGGTTCGTGGCTCCGATCACCACGACCTTGCCGCGGGCTTTAAGTCCATCCATTACAGCAAGCAGCTGCGCCACAATGCGCCGCTCTACTTCTCCCGTGACTTCCTCTCTTTTCGGAGCGATGCTGTCTATTTCATCAATCAAAATGATACTTGGCGCGTTTTCCTCAGCCTGCTGGAAAATATCCCTGAGCTTCTCTTCGGATTCACCATAGAATTTACTCATTATTTCAGGACCACTGAGAGTTATGAAATTTGCATTTGTTTCCGAGGCAAGCGCTTTTGCAAGAAGTGTCTTTCCCGTGCCCGGAGGACCATGCAGAAGAACCCCTTTTGGCGCCTCAACGCCAAGACGTTCAAAAATCTCAGGATGGCGCAAAGGAAGCTCTATCATTTCACGTACTTTCTTAACTTCGTCTCTGAGCCCCCCAATATCTTCATAGGAAACCCTGGGGATATAAGGCATCTCTTTTGCAGGCTTATCGCTTATCTCAATGACCGTGTTGGCTCCGATAATAACGGAATCAGTAACAGGTTTTATCGAAACGATAACGAGGTCAACGCGGCGACCCATAATGTTTAATTCCACAATATCCCCGCGGGTAATAACACGTCCTTCCAGGTTATGTGCTAGATACGCTTCTCCACCCTGTATCTTTAATGACTGTGTAGGTGAAAAAAGGATCTTTTCAGCCCCAGCGGTATGGATTTTTCGGATCTGCACCTTATCATCGATACTCACTCCGGCATTTCGCCTTACTGTCCCGTCGATGCGTATCAATCCTGTATTGCTGTCCTCAGGATAACCAGGCCAAACAAGAGCAGCCGTTCTTTTTGCGCCTTCGATACCTATGACATCGCCTGTCTGTAATCCGAGTTCATAAGCGATCTCAGGATCTATCCTGGCAATACCGCGTCCTGCATCGTATGATTTTGCCTCAATGACCTTGAGAGTTATGGTCTTATCTTTTTTATCCATAATTCCTTTCTTTTTTATTTACCGAAAACTTTGTGCTCTATATTTACTCGATTTTTATGTTCTTCCCCTGCGGTTTATTTGATTCTTTCAATTTCAGGGTCACTTCAAGCACTCCGTTATTGTATTTAGCACTCGCGCTATCCGGGTCGATAGGGCTTGTGGCTGGTATGAATTTGTAATATTTCCTGGAAGCGCTGTTCGCCTTTATGACGACTTCATTCTCAGTGGCATTAAGTTCGATGTCTTCTTTGTTTATTCCGGGCATTTCAGCCGTAATATTGAATGCATTATTCTTTTCATCGATCATTGAACTTGTGAAAGGTTCCCTGACATCGCTGTCCTTGCCTACTGGCGCGACATTCCCGAATCGCTCAATGTGCGGTATGCCGTCTGGCCCTACCTGCATGCTAAAACCATATACTTGCGGCTCTTTTCCGATGGATTGCATCATGTGGTTCATAAGGTCATTTACCTGTTCCATCTCTTTTTCAAATTCATTGAAAAATCCCTTATCTGTCCGTCTCCAATCTTTGAACATATTTTTACCTCTTCTCACTTCTTTTTATTTTTTAGCTTATGTTTATAGTCTTTAGCCTATTATATAATTATTATTGTCTCTTTTCAGTACTTCTTTTTGTTCCATTTTTTCGATATATCTCTCAAGCACATATTCGGGTGTTCCAAGGTGCATGGAAAGCACACGTTTGTTCATTGGACCTTTTAGAAGTGCATAGAGTATCTCGGCTTCGATATGGTCATCAGCGACATCTTCTATGGCATCCATGCAGTATCCCATATTCTCAGTGATTATCCCCTGGATGTCCTGATATTCCTGCATAACCTGCTGCCTTTTTTCAACAAGCTCCCGGATTTCGCCGTAAAGCGATCTTAAGCCTTTGACTGGGTTGGTTGGGATATTCTGTTGAGGGGCTGATTCCACAACAGTGGTCATCTCAACCTCAAATGAATATGGCGACACGAATACCTCAAGACGGAGGTTATCTGTTATATGGAAGTATTTGCGCCGCTGCTCATCTGTGCTTGCTTCTATTATTCCGGCACGCTCAAGGAGCTCAAGATGCCCCAGGATCGCTTTTGCGCCTACGTCAAGTCTCTCTGCTATTTCGCTCATATAGCATGGGCGGCTTGCAAGAAGATGCAGGATCTTTCTTCGGTTCTCGTTCCCGAGTATATCTAATAGTTGTGCTGATTCCATGTCTGTGCTTCACCCCCAGTTAGTGACTTGAGGTTACTAACCTTAAGTAAGTAGTTATGGTATATAAGATTTTGTGTAGAGATAAAATCTAGCCTTCTTATAATTCACAAGAGAGTATTCTTTAAAATATTTCCTTAGATCTGCTTTTTCATTTCCGAAAGGTCTAATAATTAAGTCAGAACCCACTTCTTTTGCAATCGTTGCGATCGCATCCTGCATGTCTATCGGGGGTCTTATAGAATAAATTAGGGAAGCATTCCTGTAGATGCCCATATCTGGCTTGAAGATGTCATCCTTACAAAATTTTACTGCGGTAAAATTTTGGGGGTTGATGTCTGTGACCAATATATCTACTTTTTCTTTTAGCAGGAGTGCTACATGGGGAAGGTTTCCAACTCCTACTTCTATGACTTTATTCTTGTAATGATTAATGATATATTCTGCAATGTCTTCGTAATCAGGGATCATTATATGAATTTACAATGTAATGATTTAATAAGCTATCTGGGACATTCAATTTTCCTTTATTTTGAGTGGAACACTTTAGTGCTACTTTTTTCACAACATATTATTTATCAGTGCTACTAGAGACATGATTATGTTGAGTATTATTGTAGAATACTACCTGATTTGGAGAAAAATTTGCAATCTAATCATTGCTTAACTAAATAGAATAGATACTTAACTACAGTAAGATGAGCAGGTTGGGGAAAATGGGAAGCATGTGGGGGTAGTATTCAATTTTTCCAATTTAGAAAAGTTTCTTTATAATTGTATCAAATGATGTCGGATCAAGCAGTATTATCAATCGTCCCACCTTATTGGGTCCAAATGCGAGATGTGTAGCAAGGACGAACTCCACTTTTCCTCCAATATCTTTCAATGCGGATTCTGCAATCTGTGAAGACTGGCCTGTCTTGAATGATGGAACATTCAACAAAAAAGGCACCTCAATGTATTCTGATATCGCGCTGACATATTGCCCTCCGAAAATATTTGCGATCTCCTTTAATGTGGAAGAAATATCATCTGTGAATTCTTTTACATATGTTTCGGGAGTATTACATAAAAGTTCGTTCGCAACATCAAGTGCATCCTGTTTTGAAACATAGATTTGCATTTCCCCATTCACATCTCCTGAGAGACCTTTCCCATTAAGTCCGACGCCTATCATCACGACACTATCCCCAAGGCTCAATATTTCATCCTTTAGTTCATCCACAGGAAGCGTGCGCAGCTGGGAATGTTTGGCCTCCTCTTCCTCCCCTGATAACTGGGTGACAGCAGAAGCAGCTTTTGTCATCCCTGACATGCCGATATCGCTCAGGAGCTGCACGGCTGAATCCACAGATCCGGTCCAAACAGTTCCAGGTTTCACCTGGGGTGACACGATTACCGGCATTGCTTGTGGTTTTGCCTCTGGTTTAATTTCAGGTTTTTTCTCTATTTTTACCTGTTCCCTGACAGGTTCAGTTTTTAATTGAGGTTTATTTTCCTTTGCTTGTATTTCTGGCTTTGGCGGTTCTTGTATTTTTACTGTCGGATGGACTTGCTCTTTTGCCGGTTTAACTTCAGGTTTGGTTTCCCTGGGTTTTACTTCAGGTATAGTTTCCCACGGTTTTATTTCTGGTTCAGGCTGTTCTTGAATTTCCTGATAACCAGGTTTTTGGATGTCCTCAAATTCGTCCTCATCCCTGGAATACGCTTGCAGTTCAACATGTCTTTCCCGTACCGGGAATTTTTTGTATTGCCGTTTAATTTCTTTTCCCTTTTTATCTCTTGTTGACACTTGAAGCCATACTGAACTTGTCTTATTATCACCATTGTTATTTTTATATCTAAATAAAATATCGATCGAAACTGGTCCACTTGATTCTTTCCTTAATCCCAGTATGATCTCTCGCAATTCATCTTCCAGTATCGTGTGATTACCTGTATCCCTTAACAGGACATCTCTTGAGAACTGTGTTGTGTTCGCAAAATCGGTTTGCGAAGCTTCATCTTCCACACGTGAAAGATAACTGCACACCATATCTGGAGGAACTGAAAGTGTAATGAGTGGAACAGCCATGTCCGAAAAATCCGGTTCGTCTTGTTCTTTTTCCAGCCCATGTCTCTTATCAGCTTCGGTCGATTCTATCCTTGTAATTGCTTCCCGTGAATGTTTCCTTAGTTCTGTTGAACCATTTCTCATTGCATACCTTAATGAAGACAGGGCGCGCTTATCTCCTATCCTTCCAAGCGACCACGCTGCGTTTATCCTTACATTATCGATAGGGTCATTTAAAAGACCTATCAAAGGAAGAACCGCTTTCACATGCCCGATTTCACCAAGAGCCCATGCAGCATTTGACCGGATCTGTGTATCATCCGTCTCAAGAAATCCAATGAGAGGAACAATAGCTTTCTTGCTCCTTAATTCCCCGAGCATTCTTATGGATTCGCGGCATTCTTTTATATCGCCAGTATCGAAGATACCCAATAAACCCTCGACGTCATGGCGTTTTTTCATTTCTCTTAAATCTGTATGATCCAAAGGCAATTTAATCTCTCTTTCGAGTGCCTTGAATTCACACAAATATAAATGAGGGTGTGAAGATGTAATATATTTGAGCCTGAAAAAAACCTCATAATGGCTTTAATATAAAAATTGCGCGCGATCTTCGCGGTGATGGTCGTGGTCTTGCCAGTGCCTGCGCCTGCGAAAAACGGGCGGGGGGGGCTCTGGGTCTGTGAGAGAAGGGAGCTGGGGGCAGCCAGGCGCGGGTCATGACTGAGGCTGGGCGCGGTGTTGCCTGGGATATAAATGTCACGGTAGGGTTTGTTTATTATTTACACTAGAAAAACTCAACAACGTCCCCAGTGCAACCTCCCGCCGGGTCATCCATCGTCTTAACATGCGTATTATTAAAAATTATACGCTATTTTCTTAAGAACAATTCGTCAGACAACATTTTTCCGCAACAACAAATATATATATACTATTATTACAATTATTAGGATAACTGGTAGATTTTAATCTGCTATGGAAAAAATGGTTGGTGTCGTTTATGATTAGAACTGTATGCTGCACGTTCGGGGAAATCTCAAGCATGTCAAAAGAAACAAGATATCTTTCATTTGATGATCAAGAAAGTAGCTTTTTTACAACAAATATAATTAAATCCTTTGGAAGGAAGCTTACAGACGCCGGGATAAAAGCGTTGATTAATATATATATATATATATATATATATATATATATATATATATATATATATATATATATATATATTAAAAAAATATTTTTTTATAATGATTATAGTAACAAGATGGAAGGCAGTACATTTGCGTTTTTTATCCCATTGAAATCTAAAACAGGAGACAAATAAAAATGTCAACCGTGCATGAGAAGGGAATAAAGTCAACCGACATTCGCAAACAAGCGGAAGAAGTTTTAAAGGGAAAAACCACAGACCTGAAAAAGTTGTCGTCTGGCGATGTTCAGAGCCTTGTTCATGAACTCCAGGTGCACCAGATCGAACTGGAAATGCAGAATGAAGAGCTTCAGAGAGCACAAAAGGAACTTGAGGATGCACGCAACAGGTATTCCGATCTGTATGATTTTGCACCCATTGGTTATTTCACTTTTAATAAAAACGGATTGATCCTTGAGGTAAATCTTACAGGAGCAAAAAAACTTGGAAGAGAAAGAGCTCATTTGATCAAAAAGCCTTTTTCCCTGTACATCGCCTCTGACCATAAGGAAGCATTTTATTTGCATCTGCGGGAGGTTTTCAATACTGAAAAACAGATGAACTGTGAACTCAGGGTGGATATGGATGGAAACCAGTTCGATGCCCTGCTGGAAAGCATGCCTGTGCATGATAGTGATGGTAAGCTACTGTGCAGGACAGCGATGAGTGATAACACTGAACGCAAGCAGGTTGAGATTGTATACAAGGAAGCCCGCAGATATGCCGGCATTATAGATACAGTGCGCGAGCCCTTTGTGGTACTGGATAAAGACTTAAAAGTACTCTCAGCCAACCGCAGTTTCTATAGTACCTTCGAAGTGACGCCCGTCGAAACTGTGGGGAATTTGATCTACGACATTGGAAACCGACAATGGGATATCCCCTCGCTTCGGACTTTGCTTGAGGATATCCTTCCGAAAAAAACAGAGTTCATTAACTACGAAGTTTCGCATAAGTTCCAGACCATCGGTCAAAAAATAATGCTGCTCAATGCCCGTCAAATCTATCAGGAAGTAATCGGTACACCGATAATACTCCTTGCCATTGAAGATATCACCAAAAAACGGCGCATGGAAGACGAATTGAGTAAATATCGCGAGCATCTTGAGCAGATGATAGAAGAGCGTACAGCCGAACTGAAGATGACTTATGAGGAAATGAAGCGGCTCAACTGTGACCTCTCCACGCTCTACACGATTGACTTTGCTGCCGCGCAGTCGTTGGATATGGAAATAATGCTTAATAAGGTATTGGATACAGTGTGCAAAGCTCTGAAAATCGAAGCGGGCAGCATCTATCTACGGGAACCGAATGGAGATATGACACTGCACGTATATCACGGCTTTTCAGGTGAATTTGTAAATAACATGCAGCGTATCAAATCTGGCGAAGGGGTTTTTGATGTGGTTTATGCCGAGAAAAAGCCAGTTGTACTCGACGCTTCAGAGTATCCTGCAAACAGGTTTGCTTCTTTTATCATTCAGGAAGAATTTCATACTCTGGTAATTGTACCGCTTATTTCTGGCGGCGAACTGATAGGTATACTCTGCATGGCATCACACAAGGCTCATGCATTTCCAATCGGGGAAACCGAACTGCTATCTGCCATCGGTCAGCAAATGGGTACTACAGTGCGAAATGCCTGGCTGTATGAAAGGGTTCAGCAAGAACTGGATGAGCGTAAGTGTGCTGAAAAGGCGCTCCTGGAGAGTGAAGATAAATATCGTGCTTTGATTAACGATGCCAGTGATGCAATATTAGTCGCTGATGATAAGGGGAATTTGCTGGAAGTGAATAAAAAAGCAGAGGAACTTCTGGGTTATACCAGAGAGGAACTTTCGAATATGAACATGACTCAAATTCATCCAGATCAAGAGCTTGAAAGAACGATTAGTAATTTTAAGGAAATAACAAAAAAGGGTTCAGGCTCTTTAATTGATGTTCAGTTGCTGAGAAAAGATAGAAAGACTGTTTCTGTAGATATAACTGCGAGTGTCATTAAATATTCTGGTAAGAAGATAATTCAGGGAATTTTCAGGGATATCACTGAGCGCAAGAAGGCAGAAGAAACACGTCTTGAAAACCTGCGTCTTGAAGCTGCAGACAAAGCCAAGAGCGAGTTTTTAGCCAATATGAGCCATGAACTTCGCACACCTCTGAATGCCTCCATCGGGTTTTCCGAACTTCTTACAATGGGCATGGCTGGAGAATTAAGCGAAAAACAGAAACATTATGTGGATAATATTCTTATGAGCAATCAATTCCTGCTTGCCCTTATCAATGATATTCTTGACCTCTCCAAGATAGAAGCCGGGAAAATAGAACTTGTGCTCGATAAGATGTCAGTGCCTGGAACCCTTAAAGAGACGCTATCTCTCATAAAAGAAATGGCAATGAAGCATAACGTGCTCCTGAAAACGGAATTCGACCCGAAACTTGATATTATAGAGGCTGACAAGCAGAGATTCAAGCAGATTCTTTTCAATTTACTCAGCAATGCAGTAAAGTTCACGAAAGAGGAGGGAGGGATCGTAACCATAATAGCAAAAAAAGAAGGGGACATGGCACAGATTTCTGTTTCAGATACAGGCATCGGAATCAAAGAAGAAAATATTGGGAAACTTTTCCATAAGTTCGAGCAGCTTGAATCGGGAATCAGCCAAAAATATGGCGGCACGGGTTTGGGTCTTGCTATCACGAAGCAGCTTGCGGAATTGCATGGCGGCAAAATCTATGTGGAGAGTAAGTATGGCGAAGGAACTACGTTTACATTTGCACTGCCGTTGAAAACACGCACTGACGGAGGAAACTAAATGAAAAAAATACTTGTAGTGGATGATGAATTTGTTAATATTGAATTAGTAAAGGAATTTTTGTCGAAGGAGTATGAAGTACATACTGCAACCGATGGGAAAGAAGCGCTGGCCAAAGCAGAAGAAATGTCTCCTGACCTGGTACTTCTGGATGTGATTATGCCGGAAATAAACGGTTACGAGGTTTGCAGACAGTTTAAAAGCAATGCAAAAACTTTTTTTATACCTATCGTAATGCTGACCAGCCTGACTGACCGAAATGATAGGATAAAGGCGATCGAGGCAGGAGCGGACGATTTCTTAAGCAAGCCTATAGATTGGATTGAATTAGGTGCAAGAGTGAAGTCACTGCTTAGGATAAAACAGTGCCTTGAAGATTTGGAGAAAATAAATAACAGGTACATCGAACTGTATGATTTTGCCCCTGTCGGGTACTTTACTTTCATGAGCGATGGCAAAATTCGGGAGGCGAACCTAACAGGCGCCGTAATTCTTGGAGGAACGCGCCATGATCTGATAAACCATGGGTTCAGGCGCTTTGTCATACCAGGAGACTGTGAAAAATGGGATCAACATTTATCTAACGCATTAAAGAATTGGGGGGAGCAAAGCTGCGAGCTGATGCTCAAACGAGATGAGGGTTCCATGCTATTGGTTCGATTGACCAGTTTCCGGATGGAGGCAATGGACGGAAAGCCGGAGGTGCGTACTGCAATGACTGATATCACACATCATAAGATTAGAGCATAAGGAGAAAGACGAGGTTAGGAATTAAATGGCAACAAATCAGGATATTCAGGTGACAAAAGTGCTTGTAGTCGAGGATGATTCTTTGAACAAGGAGCTTGAGCTGGAAATCGTAGAGTCGATGGGCTTTTGTGCAGATGGTGCTGAAGGTGGAAAAAAAGCCGTTGAAATGGCGCAAAAAGAAACCTATGACCTGATAATAATGGATATAGAATTTCCAGACATAGATGGGATCGAAGCAGCCAGGTTGATCCGGAACATACCTGGGTATAAGAACACGCCAATGATAGCTGTGACCGCTTTTGCAATGAAAGGGGACAGGCAACGGTTCTTAGCCAGCGGTTTTAACGATTATGTGGAAAAACCGATTGATGTTAAGGAGTTCATAAAGGTACTGGGGAAATATAAAAAAGAGTGAGGATAACTACCA
Source organism: Candidatus Methanoperedens sp. (assembly GCA_041648475.1). Taxonomy (GTDB): domain Archaea; phylum Halobacteriota; class Methanosarcinia; order Methanosarcinales; family Methanoperedenaceae; genus Methanoperedens. The sequence goes on from JBAZOV010000006.1 coordinate 78,684, forward strand.
ATATGATTTCGAACGATTTTCGAGGCCTGTACAGGATGCAACGACCCGTATTGAGGTATAATATTTTCTATCGCAACATTCCTTAATCGGAGCAGCCAGGCGCGGGGCATGACGGGGGCTGGGCGCGGTGTTGACACTCTACGATAAGCTTGAAGCCGGAATCATGCGCTTGCAGGCGGACAGCGAAAGGTTGATATGGGCGGTTGTGGGGAGGATGCTGGCGGGGTAACGGGAAAAGGATTTAAATAATATGAATCTTTATACTTGACCTGCAAGGATAATAATGAAACTGCATCAAAAGAGTAATATTGAATCTGTTGTATTAAAAAACAAGAATATGGATAGAGAGTTCGAGTTAAAAGCAATAAATCGCATTCTTGACCGTAGATATGAAGTGTTAATAGAGTTAAGTTAATCTATTTGACATGTGCCTTGATGAACTTCAGGCATAATGTAAATACACTATTTCCTGCCTGGTTATCATCCTCTTTTAATACTCTTGTTGACATTTCTTCATATGTCTTATAGACCATTAATCTACTGTTATAAAGCTCTTTTCTAAAATTAAAAGCTTCCACAGTTTTATAATCTAAATTTAGACCATTATCTTCCAGAAACATTTCGATTGAGGTTAATGCTGTTCTATGGTTTGCATCAGGGAAAGCTTGTAAAAGTATTATATTTTTTAAATAATATGCAGCTACTTCAAGGACATCCCGGTTATTTGGAGCATATTCGATAAGTTTTTTGAGTTCATGCATCTTGATCGGATAATCTTCACTTCCAGAATATTCTATTCGATGGTCTTTTGAGGCACGGATTTTTATTTGCTCATTGATATCCAGTAATATTTTCAACGTAAGAAGATTTATCTGATTCAATGTTTTCTACCAGCTTATATAAGGCGATCCACGGTTATAATATTTATCCGCATCGTCGCCAGAGTTGTCCATCTCATGTCCCTCTGCGATGAGCTTGAAAGCGAACTCATGCACTCGCAGGCGAACAGCGAGGGATGCCCGATGGATTAAAATAAGTATTGTTCCTATTTTGAAATTACGCTGTCTATTTTAGGACAGTGCCAACTTATGACGGTTTCAGTCATCTCTTCCCCTGTACTTTGTCCAAGGCCTTTATGGGATGCAAAGACCCGTATTGAGGTTATATATTTTCTATCGCAACATACCTTGATTGGAGCAGCCAGGCGCGGGGGATGAATGGGGCTGGGCGCGGTGTTGCCTGAAAATCATGGAATCTCCGGCGTAATAGATGCTTCATCTTTAATAAATAGGATGGGAGAGCAGCACGATATTTTCATTGAGTTCAAGCAGCCTTGATACAAATTCATTCACTTCTTTGGAGGTCTCATCCATATCTATTCTCTTTCCTTTCTCCATCAAAGGAAGAAGAAATTTCTTTATTTCAAGTGAATCTATCCTGCCAATGCTTTCCATGTCAAGCATCCTGGATATTAAAGAACACAGAATACTTCAAAAAAACACTTCCTGAGACGAAATTTGAACGTGAATATTTAAGCGGTGAAACTTTCAAATATTTAGGAAGACAGTATCGACTCAAAGTTATCGAATCTAACGAAGAGAGTGTCAAGTGCCAGAGGGGTTTTTTCAATCTGTTTATTGAAGACAAAAATAACACAGTCAGAAAATCTCAACTTGTAAAGTTATGGTATAAAGAAAAATCTATAACTGTATTTAATGATTCTCTGGAACGAATTTATAAACAAATTAAAAAATACGATATAAAAAGACCTAAAATTGTAATGCGATTAATGAAAGCCAGATGGGGTTCTTGCATTGAAAACAAAAAAACAATTTTACTGAATACCGAACTAATTGATGCTCCAAAATTCTGTATTGATTATGTAATATTACACGAACTAATACACTTTAAGCATAGAAACCACGATGAAAAATTCTATAATATGATGGATGCTGTTATGCCAGATTGGAACAGACGTAAGGAAATATTGGATTTGGAGGTTGTAAAGAATTTGTGATGGTTAATATGTGATAAAACTATAACAATTCCGCAGCCGGTGCATGTCCTGAAGCATGATCCCTTCTCGAATATTTTTGAAAAAAGAAATGGATTTGAATCACAAGTCCAAATCCGGCTTGTCCGACTTCCTATTATCTAATGATGTGGCGACTCTGTCTTTTCAGCAACACGTCTTTTAATGGTATCCTCACATGCCTCAAAACAGCTCTCACATATCGCTTTGATAGTTTCCCTATGATATGGTTCCTGAAATATTGGCACCGGGACATTAACCTGGAACAGCGGCACATTCCTTGTGCTGCATAGATCGCATTTATTTGCCTTTACCGGAACACGTTGCATATTAGCTTCATGACAAATATCGAGGCATTCTACATTTATTCCTCTCCATGTTCCGGATGGGTAAGCTGAAAATACACCGGGAGCTTTTACTTTTACAGGACAAAGGGTTGGTCTTGCCACACCGCATAATTCACAATCTGCCATATTATCACACTCCAAGAACTACTTGTGCTGCATTCGTTGCCATATTGATGAATGGTTCAGGATATAGGCCTATTCCGATCGTTCCTACTATAGCGATCAGTATCGCAACAACATAAGCTGCAGGTTCTTTGATCTTTTCACCTTTTGGAGGCAGCACATACATGTATTTTATTACGCGTGCATAATAATAGATCGACAAGGCACTATTCAATATTGCTATTACTACGATCAGGAGAAGCCAGCTGCTTGACAGGCTGATCGCCTCTACTGTGATCGAATAGAACAATAATAATTTCCCGATGAATCCTGCTGACGGCGGTATGCCCGCTAATGCAAGGAAAAACACGAAGAACCCTAATGCTGTTATAGGAGCCCGCTTTCCAAGTCCTGCGAAATTATCAAGGTCATCAATATTTTTTGCGTTCTTGTTATCGGATAGAACCATGTATCCCACAACAGCAACTGCAATGAAAGCCCCGCCTTTCATTAATGCATGCCCAAGAGCAAGAACGATTCCTCCTGCAATTGACATCGGCGTCATCACAACGAAAGCAAGAGCGATATATCCTGCCTGGGCGATGGATGAATATGCAAGCATCCTCTTGATGCTGCGCTGGGATAATGCTACGATGTTACCGTATGTCATGGTTATGATGGCAAGTATCGCAAATACAAACTGGACGTCGGCACGGATCGCAAACAGTGCAAGCACGAGCACCCTGAATGCTGCCACAAATCCCATCTTTTTTGAGCCTGCTGCCAAAAGTGAAGAGATAACGCTGGGTGAGCCTTCGTATGTATCGGGCGCCCACATATGGAATGGCACAAGCGCCATCTTAAAACCAAATCCTGCAACAAGGAATACCATTGCAAGAAGACCCAGTGAGCTTTCTGCCATGAGGGGCGCGGTCTTGAAGAATTCAATTATCCCAGGAATATTTGTAGTGCTTGTTATTCCATAGATAAGCGACATGCCGAATAACATCAAAGCTGATGAAAGCGAACCTATTATGAAATATTTCAATGCTGCTTCAAGTGATGCCGGGTTTTTCTTTTCAAATCCTGCAAGAACATACGTTGACATGCTTGCAAGCTCAAAACCCACGAACAATGCAATCAGGTCATTTGCTGATGCAACGACCATCATGCCCACTGTGGACATGAGAATGAGTGCATAATACTCATCCTGATTGTGATTATCCTTGAAATATTCAATGGAAGCAATAACTGCCATCAATGAAACTATTAAGAATATCAGCTTGAATATCTGGGATAAGGGATCGACAACTATGGAATCATAGAAGTAACTTACATTTGCGATCATCCCATTGCCAACAATATACACAATTGAAGCCAATATTCCCGCTGCGCTTATGTAGCCCAGCATGTTCTTGGATTTATTGCTTATTAAAAGACCCATTATTATTACTACAAAAGCCAGTACAGTAAGCAATATTTCAGGCGCAAGTAAAGTAAAATTGATGTTAAGATTCATGTAATCACCCCTCTCAGGACAACATATTTCAGTAGTTGCTCTGCATTCACGGTCATCATATTAAGTACGGGGTTTGGATTTAGCCCGAAGTATATTACAAGAAGCACAAGAATTGCCATGGAAGCTATTTCATAATTCGCCCCATCATGGATATGCCCCAGTTTTTCATTATATGTCCCGAAAACCGCTCGCTGCATAGCCCACAGATGATATCCGGCCGTGAACACGATGCCAAACAGGGCAAGGATCACAAAGGTGGGAAGCGTGAAATACGAATTCACAAGCACAAGGAATTCTGCTATGAAACCACTCATTCCCGGCAATCCCAGGGATGCAAGGAATCCAAGTAGCATGATAAAGGTTAGTTTTGGCATATATTTTGCAATGCCGCCAAGATCATGTATTATCCTTGTTCCAGCCGAGTGCTGGATCACGCCGCATGACATGAACAATATGCCTGTGATCAATCCGTGTGAGAACTGCTGATACATCGCTCCGCTGACTGACAACGGAACAAGAGCTGCTGCGCCAAGGGTCACATAGCCCATGTGGCTTATGCTTGAATATGCTACCATCTTCTTGAGGTCACGCTGGGCCAGGGCAAGGAAAGTACCGTAAAGGATGCTCACTACGCCAATTATTGCCATCAGTGTGATCATTATCGAAGGTGACTCTGAATATGGCAGGATCGGAAGGATAACCCTGAACAGGCCATAACCTCCCATCTTAAGGAGCAAAGCTGCAAGTATTACACTGCCTGCTGTGGGCGCTTCAACATGCGCGTCGGGCAACCAGGTGTGGAATGGTACTGCTGGCATCTTGACTATGAAACCAAACAATAAACCAATAAATACTGCGTCCTTGAGAGATATTACACCTTTTATCAGATCTCCGTCCATTACCTGATAGGATTTCAGGAGTTGGAACATATCGAAACTCGCTTTCCCGGTTATATCCAATGAATTGAAATACATGGCGAATATCGCAAGAAGCATTACAAGACTTGCCACATGCGTATATATGAAGAACTTAATTGCCGCATATTCTTTTTTTGGTCCTCCCCAGATGCTTATCAGGAAGTACATTGGGATCAGGACGATTTCCCAGAATATGTAGAATACAAAGAAATCAAGTGAAGTGAAAACTCCCATAACTCCTGTGAGTTCAAGAAGTATCAATCCATAAAATCGATTTGCCTGTTTTGTCTCGCCCCATGCAAAAATTACAGTGAGCGGGATAATAATATTTGCCAGGAGCACAAGCGGCATACCTATGCCGTCAAGACCGAATTTCAGGGTTACACCTATTGAAGGTATCCATGAATACGATTCAAGGAATTGTATTGTAGATATTGAACTGTTAAAATTTGAGAAAATCACAAGCGATATTGCAAGTGATATACCTGATGTTATTATAGCTATGGTCCTTGCCTGCTCGCGGGTTTTTGCAAGGAACGTTATGAGCGCCCCGGCTAACGAGATAAGGATCATCAATGAAATTAAGCCGACCATTATATCCCTCCGAATTTGAGCTTAAGTAAAACTAAAAGCAATGCCACTCCCAGAATTGTAATAGAGGCATAATTCTGGACAACGCCAGTCTGCATTTTCCTGATTATTTCGCCAATCTTGAAAACGGTATTGCTTATTATTGAGTCTATTACCAGCCCGTCTATGATCTTTCGGTCAATGAATTCTCCTGACTGTGCTACGACATCATGGGTCAATTTTACACCAATAAGGTCTGCACCGATCTTTGGTTCATAATACCTGTTATACAGGAGTTTATAAAGCGGATTTTCGGATGATATGATCTTACTCATATCAAGCATCCGTTTGTAGTATATTGCATAAGATATCAAAAAGCCAAGCACTCCGACGATCACAGGAAGCAAGACAATTATAATAGGAGGATGGACCGCTTCACCTTCATGTACCGCGATCTCTACACCCATCAATTCAAAGTTAGTTTCGACATAACCATAGAATGCTAATTGTGAGAAACCAAAGAACAGTGCGAACAATGCAAGGATCATTAATGGAACTGTCATCACATTGGGTGATTCATGCGAATGTCTATCAGAGCGAGGCTTTCCAGTGAAAGCCATAAACCACAGCCTGAAGATATATATTGAAGTCAAGAGAGCTGCAATGACGGCAAACGCATAAGGGATCAGGTCCCCGGTTTTTTCGCCGTACTCGAATGCACCTTCAATGATCCTGTCTTTGCTAAAGAAACCGGCTGTTCCAATACCAAGATATGGGATACCGATCCCTGCCAGGGAAAGGGCAGCTATGAACATTGTTGTACCGGTTATTTTCATTTTAGTGAATAACCCGCCCATTTCACGAATGTCGTTCGTGCCTACTGCATGAATAACACTTCCAGCGCACAGGAAAAGAAGAGCCTTGAAGAAGGCATGGCTTATAAGGTGGAACATGGATATGCCTACTGCACCTGCTCCAAGGACAGTACCAGCTGTGCCAAGTGCCAGCATCATATAACCAAGCTGGCTGACAGTTGAATATGCAAGCACTCGTTTAATATCATTCATTACAAGTCCCATTGTTGCAGCGAACAAAGCCGTGAAACCGCCTACATATGCGACAATGAGAAGTGCGTCTGGAACACCGGCAGACATTGTATCCGGAGTTGCAACGAACATCGGGAATGTTCTTGCCACAAGGTAAACACCTGCTGTTACCATTGTTGCTGCGTGGATAAGGGCTGAAACCGTAGTTGGTCCTTCCATCGCATCAGGCAGCCAGCCATGAAGCGGGAACTGTCCACTTTTACCCACAGCTCCGCCAAAGAAAAGAAGTGTGATGTATGTTAATTGCGTCGGATCAATAAGCGGAATTGCTTCGAACATGGTACTGAATTGCAGGATGAAATTTCCTGACCCTATTTCAAATGCATTTGCAGGATCATTGATAATCTTAACCAAGTTAACATAGAGCATGACTATACCTGCAAGGAACAGCACATCTCCGATCCTTGTAACAAGGAAAGCTTTTTTGGCTGCTGCCGCTGCTGATGGCTTATGATACCAGAATCCTATCAAAAGGAATGAACAAACACCCACAACTTCCCACGAAATAAAGAACTGGAGTATATTATCCGATAAAATTACACTCAACATGGCTGCCGTGAACAATGATGTTTCGGCAAAATACCTGGGTTTTGCAGGGTCGTGTGACATATATCCCACTGCATAAATATGAATGAGAAGGCTCACAAACGAAACCATCAAAAGCATAACTATTGCCAGCGGATCGATCAGGATACCCATATTCATCGTGCTTGTTCCGCTGCTAAACCAGGGAATTGACTGCTGTACTATTCCTTCAGGATATATTTCTAAGAATATCCCAAGGGAGATGATAAATGATCCTGCGATGGCTGCTATCGGGAGATATGCTCCTCCAGAGGTGAGTTTCTTTCCAAGGAAAAGCGTAAGGACGAATGCAATGACCGGTAATAATACAATTAATGCTGCATAGTCGCTGAACATATTACCACCTCAGGATATTGATATTGTCAAGATTGATCGTATCGCGTAACCTGAATAAAGCTACAAGGATCGCAAATCCTATAGCAGCCTCTGCTGCTGCTATTGCTATTGAGAACAGGGCAAATACCTGGCCTGTTGCATTGTCGTTATAACTTGAAAATGCCACAAGGTTCAGGTTTGCTGAGTTCAGGAGCAATTCTATACACATGAGGATCTTGATCCCGCTTCTCTGTGTGATGATACCATAAACACCTATGGTGAATATAATGATCGAAATTAAGAGATATGAATATAATCCCATTTTAAGCCTCCTTTTTAGCGATGTAAAGCGCTCCGATCAATGCAGCCAGCAACAAGAGGGAAAGCAATTCAAAGGAAAAAACAAAATCGCTAAATATTCCGCCCCTGATATCAGGTCCGCCTGCTAACTTCTCGATACTGATATAATTTATCTCCTCTTTCTTTGCCAGATCGGTCGTACTGTCATCTAATGCTATGAATAATACAGCAAATAACAGTAATACGATCAGTAAATTAAAGACCTTGTTGATCATTTTATTCTTCCTCTCCCTTTCTGGTCAACATAATAGTGAATAATATAAGAGTTACAACCGCCCCGACATACACGAGGATTTGCACCCATGCCAGGAATTCCGCTTCCAGAAGTATAAACAGACCGGCTGTTCCAATGAATGTTCCCGCCAGGTACAGGGCGCTATGGACTAAATTACTTGATCGCACCATCATAATAGATGATAAGACTGTGAGAATTGAAATAACAATAAATACTATCTCCATTACTGTTTCACCTCTTTCTTGAATAATAACCTGCCAGGACCATAGACCAGGCTCTCCCTGCTGTAATCCGCAAGCTCATAATTTCCCGTCATTTTCATGGCGTTCATGGGACAAACATCCACGCAGATGCCGCAGAACAGGCACATTCCAGCATTGACCTGCGGATACCATCTCGTGTTATGCTTTACAATGGTTATAGTGCTGTTAGGGCAGTTCGTTTCACAAATCCCGCAGCCGATACATGCGTCTTCATCAATCGCGTGCAATCCCCGAAACCTTGGTTGGGTTTTCATCTTCTCGTAGGGATACTGAACGGTCACTGTTGGCCTATCACCAACGCGCAATACGTGTTTTAAGGTGACAATGAGCCCTTTTATTATTCCGCCCATTGCCCAATCCTTGCTTATCCAGGTCATTTGAACACCCCTGCTGTCAATAGAATAGCTGTTGCAAGTAAGTTAAGTAAAGCCAGTGGTATCATAATTTTCCATCCAAGATTAAGAAGCTGGTCTATTCTCATCCTGGGTACTGTATCTCTTAACCACATTGCAAAGAATATTATTGCATAGGTCTTAATCAAGAAAGCTCCAAGCGATATTATTGGAACTAATACAGCTAATCCAGCCGGGAGGAAATTAATGAAAGGTACTGACCATCCACCCAGAAACAATGTAACAACAATTGCTGAAACTGAAAATAAGTGCGCATACTCAGCAAGGAAGAACATCGCGAATTTCATGCCGCTGTATTCTGTGAAGAAACCCGCTACGAGTTCTGATTCAGATTCCTGGAAGTCAAATGGTATGCGACCCATTTCAGCAATCGATGCTATCAGGAATAGAATGAAACCCAGGGGTTGGAGGAATATGAACCATTTTGGAATAAAACCAAACCATGTTCCACTTTGCGCTGTGACAATTTCCACTGTGCTCAGTGATCCTGTTAATAAGACAATGGCAATTGCAGAAAGTGCAAGAGGGATCGTATAACTGATATCCTGCGCGACAGCCCTGATCGCTCCCATCAATGAATATTTATTATTGGAAGCCCAGCCTGCCATTAAAATCGCAATAGGCGAAATGGCAGATATTGCGATGATATAAAGAAGACCAACATTTAGATCTGATATTATCAGCGACGGGCCAAATGGCAACGGGATGAATACAAGCAGAGCGGGTATAAATATTAAAAATGGTGCCAGTGTGAAAACCCACCTGTCAGCTTTTGCTGGAATTATATCTTCTTTTCCTATGAGTTTGACACCATCCATTACAGGCTGGAGCAATCCTCGTGGTCCTGTGACCATAGGACCGTATCTTGCCTGCACCATGGCGACGACCTTTCGTTCCATCCATGTGAGGAACATAACCGTCAAAAGGATGAAAACGAATAAAACCCCTATCTCCACTACTACTATTATGATCCGCAGTAAATATTCAAGTCCAAAACTCTCGAATACATTGTTAATCGGTTCGTAAATCCCGATAAATTTTAAGATAAATACAATAAGTTCGTAACCATTTGGTATTTCTGTCATTATATCACCGGTCCACATCGCCAAGAACGACATCAATTGTCCCGAATGCTGCTATCAGGTCACCGATCTTTAATCCTTTCACCAGACTCGGTATCGCTGTTAAATTGCAAAAAGAGGGCGATCTTATTTTCACGCGGTATGGTTTTGTAGTGCCGTCGCTGACCACATAGAATCCCAGTTCTCCCTTGGGCGCTTCTATCCTGCTGTAAACCTCACCCGCAGGTGGTGTAAATATCCTTGGGAAATATGTAGAAACACCAGTTGGAGTGCCCGTCATCGGAGCTATTCCATATTCTGCGCTGCTTATTTCCTTTGAAGCAGGCATATTGTCCACGACCTGGCGAAGGATATGAAGACTTTCTTTCATTTCATCCATCCTTACAATAAATCTTGCGTAGCTGTCACCTTCGTTTCGCACGCATACTTTGAAATCAAGGTCAGGATATATTGAATAGGGTTCATATTTTCGAAGATCGTAATCTACACCTGAGCCACGAAGTGTCGGGCCTGTCCATCCATAATTCACCGCATCTTTCGCATTTATGACGCCTATGTTCTTCATTCTCATATGGAATATTTCATTACCATTGATGAGCTGCTCATAATCATCTATGCGTTTCTCCATGTCTTTTAAGAATTCATTGAGTTTAGGCATGAAACCATCAGGGATATCCTCCCGAACTCCACCGGGTTTGATATAATTGAATGTCATCCTTGCGCCGCATAGCATTTCAAATAACTGGAGGGCATTTTCCCTTTCCCTGAATCCCCACATTATCATTGTGGCTGCTCCAAGATCCATCAGCAGGGACCCGATCGATACAATGTGATTAATGATCCGATTAAGTTCCATCGTAAGAACACGGATATACTCTGCACGAAGCGGCACCTCTATGCCTGCAAGTTCTTCAACAGCTTTCACGAAGGCATAATTGTTAGGAAAAGCCGAGATATAATCAAGCCTGTCTGTATATGGGATAAATTGAAGATATGTTTTCATTTCCCCAATCTTTTCTGTTCCCCTGTGAAGATAGCCAATTACAGGCGTACATTCCTTGATATTTTCGCCGTCCATCCTTAATTTGAATCTTGCTACACCGTGTGTACTCGGGTGGACAGGACCCATATTTATAAAAAGTTCATCCGATTCCACGTTATTTCCTCCTGAGCAGATTAGTTCCATCAGGACTAACCACATCGTCCCCGTTCTCGCCTATGGTAACGAATTGCTCTGTGTTCATATCGTAATCCTTTCTCAGCGGATGTCCATTCCATCCATCCGGTAGCAATATGCGGATCAGATTGGGATGCCCGATGAATTTAATTCCCACAAGATCAAACGTTTCCCGCTCAAGCCAATCCGCGCCATTCCACAGGGAGGTAAGTGTTTCAACTTCCGGTTTATCATGATCCAGATTTACTTTTAAAGCAAGATTTTGCTTTTTGCTGTATGAAAAGAAATTGTATATTACTTCAAAATGATCCTTATAATCAATTCCGGTAATTACTGAAAGATGGTCAAATCCTATATCCTTTGCTTTTCCTGCAGCTTTTAACAGATCTTCTTTTTTGATAACTGCCATGGGCTTATTCAACTGGAGCCCTGTGCTGATAACAGACCCTGGTAACAGGGCTTTTAACTCTTCTGCCGCATTCATTTATTAAGCCCCCATTTTGCTCCATATCCCTGGTTCTTTATCTTTTCGCGCAGCTGGATCACGCCATAGATCCATGCTTCAGGACGCGGAGGACATCCCGGAATATATACATCCACAGGTATGATAAGGTCCACACCTTTTAATACCGAATATGATTCATGATAAGGTCCACCTGTCGATGCGCAACCGCCTACTGCTATTACCCATTTGGGGTCAGGCATCATTTCATAGAGTTGTTTCACTCTTGGTGCCATGCGTTTGGTAACGGTACCTGCAACGAACATGAGGTCAGCCTGTCTCGGGCTTGCCCTGAATATCTCCATTCCAAACCTGGCAATGTCGTGATGCGCCATTGCTACTGCCATCATTTCGATAGCGCAGCAGGCCAGACCCGAAGTGACCGGCCACAGGGAGGACAAACGCGCCCAGTTAAATACCTGATCGATAGTTGAAAAAAGAATCATTCCTTCCCGTTCTCTTGCTGCAAGGACTGTGCTTATCAGACCTGTATCATTCAATTTATCAAGCGCAGTCACTGGCTGCTTCTTTGTTATTTTTATTTTTGTAGTGTCAATAGTTACTGGATCCACTCTAAAGCCTCCTTTTTCCATGCATAGGCCAGACCTATAATTAGTACTTCAATGAACAATACCATCTCAAAAAATCCAAGCGGTCCGAGGGTTTTGAATTGCACTGCCCAGGGATACAGGAACAGGACTTCAACATCAAAGATCAGGAAAACTATAACGATCAGGTAATATTGAATGTTAAAATGTACCCTTGCATCTCCTATAGGCTTCTCTGCGCATTCATACGTGGAAAGTTTTTCCTTTGTCTTGTTGCTGGGCCTGACCATCCTTGACATGAATAAAGAGATAGCCACGAATACAACACCTATTATCGTAAAAATTACGACAGGCAAATAATTATCTAGAATTTCATTTGTGACCATTAGACCACCATATTAACTTAAAACTGGATTATTGATATAAAAAGCTTATGAAATTGTTTTAGCGCAAAATTCTTTAATGATTCCGACAACTAAAGGCCAATTAATTAATGAGGAAAAATTGTGACAGAAAAATTATTTGATATTAAAGTTGGTTATGCATCACCCAAAAATCCAATTGCTGTGGCTTCCATGGCAGGAATTACCGATAGTAAATTCGCAGCAGGTTTTAAAAACGCAGGATTGATCGTCCTTGGCGGATACAATCTCGATAAGCCCACAAATGACGCGGCCAGGAAAGAAATTGAACGAGGAAGAACAGAATTTGTTTCCGATGCGCCTCTTGAATTCTTAAGAAGTGAACTTGAAACCGCAAAGGACTTCACTACTATTTCGGTGAATGTGCGAGCTGCATCGCTAGCGCCGTATATTGAAGCTGCGAATATTGCAAAAGAATTCAATGCTATTCTTGAAATAAACGCGCATTGCAGGCAGCCCGAAATGGTTGAAATGGGAGCTGGAGAGGCATTATTAAAAGACGTCCCCAGACTCAGTGAATATATTCGCGAGATAAAAAAAACAGGTGTTGTGCTCTCGGTCAAGATAAGGGCAAACATTGTGAACGATACCGAGCTTGGAAAAGCCATCGAAAAAGCCGGCGCCGATATTATCCATATAGATGCCATGCATCCTGACGGGGTAGATATCGGAGTTATCAAACGCATCCGCAATGATACAAACCTGTTCATCATAGGCAATAATTCGGTGGTTGATTTTGAGGTCGCAAAGGAGATGTTCTCTCACGGCGCCGATATGGTTTCTGTTGCGCGCGCCCTGCGATCTCAACCGGGAATTATCAACAACCTTGTCTCTGAAATATCATCCATCCAATCCATGACAGGCTGGTATAATGCGCCCAAGCACATCTGCGGCGGCGGGGACTTAAGGGCGCTTGCTTTTTGCTGCCTTCCTGTCAAGGCCTGCGCGTTACATGGGGCACTGAAACAGGCAGGCATAAGCGCCGAGGAATTCATGAAGATAAAGACTGATTTTGTAAAGAACACACCCATAGAATACGGGGAAGGCACATGTTTTGGCAGCATGGCATGGTGCTGCAAGATAACAAAACCCTGTTTCCTCAGGGATTCTGCACTTAATTCCATCGGTCTTTCGGATGTGGAATATATGAGGATAAAAAAGAGATTATCAGAGCATATAATGAAACGCAGGTTTAATCAGATTTAAGCCACAAATAAGGAGATTTCCTCTGATATCAAGAAATATCCGCATCTATTCTCTCCAGTCATCTCTTTCACTCCAGTTTCCTTCCTTTGTTTTAAAAGAACCAACGATGTTGAAAAAAGGGTCCTCCATTATCTTTTTCTCATGCTTCGTTAGATATTCTTTGATGGCTTCCTGCAGTGTCTCTTTGATAGATTTTTTCTGCACCTGGGAGAGATGCCTGAGATGATCATATGTAACAATGTCAATGCTTGTCTGAATGTGTTTAATCATGGTCATTTACGTTCAATTTACATGTAATGTTTCAATTACATATATGTTTTTCTGGCTAAAAAGAATTAAACCCCCACAACCCGATATTATCTCCCTATCCCCACCCTCATCTTAACATCCTCGACATCCCAATCCTTCACAAGATCACCGTCTACTTCGACCTCAGGACCTATCGTCAAAGATTTTGCTCGCACTTCGCCTGCAATGAAATCCTTCATTTCAAGGACAAGGACAGCCACACGATCATCCTTTATTTCAACAGCTGCACGTATTTCTTCTTCAACCGCTAAGTCAAGCTCTTTTCGCATATCCTGGATCCTTCGGATCACTTCACGGGAATAACCTTCGGATTCGATCTCACGCGTAAGTTCAGTGTCAACATACACGTCACCCGCCGAAAACACGGCTGAAGCAATAGCAGGCGGGATCAAGTCCTTGAAGGTCACCATATCTGCAGTTATGACCCCGGCTTTTAATTCAAAACTGCCAGTTTCAAGGATAGCTTTCTTTATCGCTCTTCCGTCTGCCGTCTTTAATTCAGCGATCACTTTACCCGCATCTTTCTTAAATACAGGTCCAAGAGCTGCATGATTGGGCAGGACTTCCACGCCAAGCTGATCCCATGTTTCACCGGTTTTTAAGGAAACTATCTCTTTTGCGTTTGTCTGTTCTTTCAATACGGATTCAAGGCTTGTGACCGCTTCAATCACGATCTCATTCTTCGGCGCAACCACTATTCTCTTAACAGGCCACCTCAATTTGCGCTTGAGTTTCTGGCGCGCATTTGAACTTGCCTCAACTATCTCCCTGATGAGATCCATTTTCTTCTCAAGCTCTATATCAATGAATTTTTCTTTCGCCGGCTGCCAGTTGCACATATGAACGCTTTGCGGCGCATCCGGATGAATATTTCGAACAAGGTTTCCGTACATCTCTTCCGCGATATGCGGCGCAAATGGCGCCATTACTTTCGTCAATGTGACAAGAACTTCATATAAAGTATAATATGCAGCAAGCTTGTCAGGGTCGTTTGCCTCACGCCATGTCCTTGGTCTTATGAGCTGGATATACCAGCGAGAGAGGTCTTCAAGAATGAATTCAGAAATGGGTCTTGTGGCTTTATGAAGATTGTACTCCGCCATCGAAGCTTCGACTTTTTTTATCAGGCTCTGTACTCTTGACAGTATCCATTTGTCCTCAATACGAAGCGGCAGACTGGCAAGCTTTTCATTGGAGTCCACAGGATTGAAATTGTCAAGGATCATATATGGCAGCGGGAAACGATAGACATTCCAGAGGATGTTGAGCATCCTGTGAACCGTCCCAACTTCATCCCAGCTGAATTTCAGGTCATCCCATGGCGCATTCTGGGAAAGCACATATAGACGCAGCGATTCTGCCCCCAATTTGGAAATGACCTCATCGGGTGAAACCACATTGCCAAGGCTCTTTGACATTTTCTTGCCTTCAGTGTCGAGAGTAAAACCATGCATCAGCACGCTCTTATATGGCGCTTTCCCAAACGCTACCATGCTTGCCCCCATCTGGGAATAGAACCAGCCGCGGGTCTGGTCATGACCTTCTGTGATAAAATCGGCTGGCCACCATTCCTTAATGGTTTTTTCATCACGCGGGAAATTCAATGTTGCCCATGATGCCACTGCGGAATCAAACCACACATCGAAAACGTCGGGAACGCGGCTCATCCTATTTTCGCATTTTCTGCATTTTATATGGATATTATCCACATTGGGGCGGTGAAGGTCTGTGAGATCTTTAACGCATGACCTGTTCTTCAGTTCTTCCATTGTCCCCATAACTTCGATCTCGCCGCAAAAATCGCATACCCATACAGGGATCGGGATCCCCCAATACCTCTGGCGTGAGATGCACCAGTCGCGCGAACCCTTGACCCAGTCTGCAAAACGGGCAGAACCTGCCCAATCAGGATACCATTTTACCTTCTTTATCTCTTCAAGCATTTTGTCCTTAATGTCAGTGATCTTCAGGAACCACTGCTCTGTTGCAAGATATATGATCGGGGTTTTGCATCTCCAGCAATTCCCGTACCTGTGAGAAATTTTTCCGCTTGCAAGCAAAAGACCATTTTCAGTAAGGTCATCGATAATTGTTTTATTGGCTTCCTTGACATTCATTCCCTTATATTGGCCAGCTTCTTCGGTGTATTTGCCATCAGGCCCGACAGGACAGAATATGGGGAGCTTGTGTTTCATGCCAAGTTCAAAGTCATCGATACCGTGGCCTGGCGCAATGTGTACGCATCCTGTATTTTCGGCTGTCACAAAATCTGCCATGTAAACATTATGGGGGAACTCATTCTGTTTGGGCACTTTATGGCCCAATGGAGCTTTATATGCAATTTTCAGGTCTTCTCCAAGGATGGTTTCAAGCACCTCATGTTCCTGGTATCGTCCCTGTTTCAGGACATTTTTCAGGAGCTCATGCGCCATTATCAGGATTTCTTCCTTGCCGTTCTTTACAGCCCTGACTTTTACATATTCAAAAGAAGGATGCACTGCAACCGCAATATTTGCGGGGATTGTCCATGGGGTTGTTGTCCAGATCACTATGTAGGTATTTTCCTCACCAACGATCGGGAACTTGATATACACAGATGGATCGGAAACTTCCGAATACTCGACTTCGGAGTCAGCTATGGCTGTTTCGCACCTGGGACACCAGTTTACGACCCTTAAACCTTTTTCAAGAAGCTTCTTCTCATGTGCTTTTTTGAGCGTCCACCAGGCTGCTTCGATATATTCATCACGCAGCGTCATATATGGGTCTTTCCAGTTGAGCCAGACTCCAAGGTTCTGGAACTGCAGGGTCATTTCATCCCGGTGGGAGAGAGCGAATTCCTTGCATTTTGCCACGAAATTCCCGACACCGTATTTTTCAATATCTTTTTTATTTTTGAAACCCAGCACTGCTTCCACTTTTACTTCTATGGGAAGCCCGTGCATATCCCAGCCTGCGCGGTCAAGAACATGGAAACCATTCATGGATTTATATCGAAGTATTGAATCCTTGATTATTTTATTCCAGGCAGTGCCAAGGTGTATGCGTCCAGTTGTATAGGGTGGACCGTCAACGAAAAAGAATTTAGGTCCTTCTATCCTCTGCTCCCTTACCTGCGAATAAGCATCAATTTCATCCCAGAATTTGTGTATATTCTGTTCCAGTGATTTTGCATCATATTGCCCTGCTTCTTTTAGCATAAAAATAATCTCCAGTTAATGAGTGGTCAGTAAGGCGATGATGCAATTAAAACCTTTCTGGTGTTGAAAGGTTTGCACCTAAAAGCCTTGTTTTGAGTTACTTTAGGTGCAGACAAGGGAATTTAGGTGCAATCTAATCCCATCATTGCATTTAAATACAATAATCTTGTTTGGTGAATAGAGCCATGTCACAAAGCCAGAGTATGTCAGAAATATTAAAACCCCCCTCGATATTAACAATATTCCTTTCTTTTTTTGCTGGTTTGATAGTAAAATATACAGATAAAGTCATCACGATATTTGCTGGGTTTATAATTATATACGTGCTTATATTATTGTTGCATTTTATATACAACGATGAAGTTTTATACAGAAAATGTTCTACCTTTTTTTCGAAATATTTTCTCTCTTCTACTAAACCCCATCTTTTATCATTTTTATATGAGATAAAAATTGGTTCATTATTCATAATAACGATAATAATATCTTTATATTTAAATTATAAATATGATATTAATATGGTATTGGCATTAGTTTATTCATTTGTTATATATTTTTTCTTGGTTTATCCTTTAGTATCAATAGGAATCATAATCGGATATATATTAGTTAAAGTTATACATAAAAAAGCGTCTGACGATTCTGTAGGAGCCATGTTAGCTGTTGCAACTGGATTATCTATTGTTGTGATGTTATTTTCTTATTATTTTATAAGATTACAAGAACACAAAGAAATGATTCTCTTTCTTTTATCTCTGACTTTTTTATTTATTATTAACGGATTCATGCATAATTGGTATTTGGAAAACAAACGAATAGAAAATTCATCATAGAGCAAGATTTAAAAAAATCATCAAGATTAACTGCGTGTGGTGTCTACAATCTTTGACCTACTTTAAGTGCAGACGAAGGACTTTAGGTGCAACTTTATGAATTTAGGTGCAGATGCGATTTTAAGTGCAAAACCGATATTGAACATAATTATTTAACCTTTGCAGTAGAACTAAAATAACGATGCATAAAATCGAGGTGGAAGAATGGTAAGGTTAGAAAGAGAGGGGGAATCATTCGTATTCATAACAGGGAAAACGCAGCAAAAACAGGACATAAACATTTTGATAAGCGCCATATCTGAACTCAAAAATAATCCTCCTGACGTTGGAAAGATAAAAGAGGGGCTTATTTTCCTTGACAAAACGCCTGAAATTGATATTCGAAAAGATCTAAGAAACTTGCTGATGCAGGTACTTGAAAAAAAGGGAAACTGATTGTAAGCAATGTCCAGACTTTTCCTTATCCCTTCAATCAATATTTTTGAAGTACATGATTCCGTAGTCCGGGATTGGCTAACTAAACTTGATGATGCAGCCATTAAACAACACCTGGAAAACCCTTTTAAGCTGGAAAGATATTTTCCCCCCAGCGCAAGACATGCTTTAATAAGTGCGGAAAAAGTCCACAAGGAATTACTAACTCTTCTTGATATTGTTGAGCCGCAGGCTATTTTTCTTGATATTTCGATCGATCTTTCCCAGCTTGAGAACAAATATAATAAAAGGCTCATCTCACCGCGGGAATTCTGGGAAAAGTATTATGAAACGGTTTCAAGCGACATGATCGAACCTGCAAGGACACTTTACAGGATATATATAACGCAGATCATTGAAAAGAACACAAGGCTTATCGAAAGTAAAGACCGGCTTCCATTGAGCCTTATTTTTTATGGTGTCGACAAAATATCGAGGGAGGAGATCATTCCCGTATATGAAGAGGTTTTTGAAAAGGACGGGGAATTCTTATTACAGGCTGCAAGAGCGGCCAATGAAATAATAAACTTCCGGGAAAAACCAAAACAACTCTGGTACAGTTCCCAAAACATGAGGCAAATGGCGATCTCCTATGAAGAAACCAGGAAATTCTATGATGAATTCTTAAGCAGGTTAAGAAGATTACTTGAATTCAAGGCAAGGGACTATTTTGTGAAGAACCTGAGAAATAAAGCCGGGGAATTTGCGGTGGCTTATGAAAAATTCCTTGATCATAAAATAAAAGAGAACGAGATCATATTTTCAAATATTGTCGAAGGGTTAAATATTCTGACCTCTCAATCCGGGAATCCATCGATCGTCATATTATGTGATCCTGTGAACTATGCGACACTGCTTGATTTCCTGGAAAAGAACACTAAGACGGCATTTCCTGGAATTTCAATGGAGATTGTGGATATTAATCCCTTAATTAATGAAATGAAACCATACCTTCAGAAAAACAGGATAATGCAAAGCAATTATGATATCGCCCTGAACATACTTGAGCGCGAAAAACCAAAAAAATATGCCACTTCCGGTGCATTCCTTATTCCACCATCATAATGCCAGAAGCGCTCAAAGATTAATGTAAAATCCCCATACAATGAGGATAATAGTCCCCAAAATTATGAACTGAGTAAATGTTTTATTTACCAGTGCTCCAAGACCTGGAGGACCTGACCATTTGACCAGAAGCATCTTATTCCCCGTGCTTATTATACTTGCAAGGAGAGCAGTAAGCGCCGCAGTTTCGTAAGAAATATGACCACTCACGGCAAGCGCGGACACCGATGCAGTAACGACCGCGCTGCTGATAAAACCACCAAGAGCAGTCGCATAAACTCCAGCCGCCCCCGCCCACAGGTTGGCAAATCTTGTAACTACTGATAAACCTGCAAAACCCAGGGCAAATTTTATTGAGGGAGATAGCGCAAAAGGTGATTGCAGCTGGATCGACTCGTTAACATGCCCATCATTTTTTGATTTGATCACAACCGCCGCTGAGAAAATGACCATGAGTATCTGCGGGATAGCCACCAGGAAGAACACCTTGCCTGTAGGGTCAACGATCAGGGCAATAACAAGATTTCTAAGAAGCATGGCTGCATTACATAATATGATCCCCACAAAAATCGGCTCGATAAGATCGGATCTTTTTTTTGCCATCGAAGAAAGAGCGCCTGTTGTTGCCTCACTGTTCACTAGCCCGCCAAGCATACCCGACAGGGGTATTCCTTTTTTTGTCCCCATTTCCTTCATAATAACAAAGCTTATGAAACTGATAGTTGCGACAAATATCACGATCAGGAGAATAGTCCTGGGATTAATTATTCCCATATAAGATGCAACCGGAGTGATAGGATAGAGAATGAAAACAACTGCAAGGAAACGCACAGCACTTAAGATCTCATCATCTGTGAGATTTGTTGCAAAGGAATGAAGGGGACGCTTCTCCGCCATCAGCAGGGTAATAATAACAGAGCCGGCGATCGCAGGCAAATAGAATTCATATGCTATCAGGACACCGAGAAGGAATGTGCAATATAATGCGATCGGGCCGGTTATTCCAGGCGTTTTCAAAGTCACATTTTTGATATATATAAATACTGCGGATATGATCCCGAAAAACGCAAGAGAAATAAGAAGAATACCGGGATTAATTTTTAATGCCAGGAATGATGATAACATTCCTGCGATGCAGGCTATGGTAAAAGAGCGAACCCCTGCGATAAGTTCCATTTTCTCAGGACGCCTGTGTTCTCTTTCAATACCAATGAGTATCCCGATAAGCGTAGCTAAAGCTAATTTCTGGAAAAAATTAAAATTTATACCCATATTATCAAAAGATTGAGCTACGAGGTCTATCATTTAATATCTATATTAAAATACTTTTTTAAATACTTATAACTTTCATAGGAGTTTTGTCAACACGAAACAAAAAATCAATATGAATCAAAACGTTTATATAAAACGGTAACATTAATAAAATTATGGTGCTTGAAATATTATTCGTGATACTGGCAATCATAGGAGTTTGCATAGCTTATTGCTTTCTGACGCATAAGAAGGATAATATTTAAAGAGAACATTAAGTCGATTCATGAAGATTGTAGTTTCGATCGGCGGCTCAGTTCTCGCGCGGGAATTGCAGCCTGGGAAATTTGCTGCTTATGCGCAAGTAATAAAAGAAATAGGTAAAGACCATACTATATTTATCGTAACAGGAGGGGGAAAAGCGGCGCGGGAATATATCAAAGTGGCGCGCGACCTTGGTTCAGACGAAGCCACATGCGATCTTATCGGCATCGAACTCACACGACTCAATGCCCGCCTTCTCATCGCAGCCCTTGGGGATGCTGCTTATTATGAACCACCATTGAACTATAAGGAAGCAAGGAACGCAAGCCTGGCCGGGAAAATTGTTGTAATGGGGGGAGTAACTCCAGGACAGACCACAGATGCGGTTTCAGCCGTACTTGCAGAATACACGGGCGCTGACCTTCTTATCAATGCAACATCCATTGATGGTGTTTATACAAGCGACCCCAAAAAGAATAAAGATGCAAAAAAATTTGAAACCATGACCCCACACCAGCTTATAGAGATCGTTATGAAAACTGAAATGGTCGCTGGAGCCAACTCGCCTTTTGACCTGCTTGCTGCCAAGATCATCGAGAGAAGCAATATACGGACTATTGTTCTTGATGGGGAAAATCCCCGGAATATTGTTGATGCTGTAAATAAAAGAAATATTGGAACCATAATCGAAAATAATAGAAAAGATGGAAAAAATCCATGAAGATTGGATTGGAAAAAGATACCTGCAATTTAGATTACTACAGCGATATAGGTTGTGACAATTAAATTTATATAGACCTGTTTGACATGGAATTAACTCAAAATAGAATGTGAGATATTATGTTTGAAAATATTTTTAAAGGTTTTTCCTTCATAAAAGAGAGTTTCAGCCTCATAATGAAGGATGCAGATGTTATTAAACCGTCATTCTATTCGATTTTTGCAGGAGCATTTTTTACGATATTATCTGTAATTATCATGTTTTTGCTCCAGTCAGGATTGGGGTCGGGAAATTTTTTTTATTTATTCGCGTTCTTTATTCTCCTGGGAAACTATTTTATTGCTTACTTTTTCACAGGAATGACAGCATTTCTTGTGTATGATTATTTCAAAGACGGCGATGCTACCATGTCTGAGGCATGGGCTGCGACAAAGAAAAATGCATTTACAATATTCTATCTTGCAATAATTTCTGCTGTTGTTAATATAATTTTGGGGATATTGGGAGGCAGAACGAGAAAAGACAGAAGTGTTACCGGAGGTTTTTCAGGTATGATCATTGGATTCATTGAAAAAGCATGGACTGTCGCCACTTACTTCATGATCCCTGCAATTGTTATTGAAGAGAGGGACTTGAAGAGCGCAGTTGAAAGGGCAACATCTATCATCAAAAATAATCTTCTCCCGATAGGTGTTGGTGAAATAGCGGTCGGGCTTGTTACCGGATTTCTTTCAGTGATCGGTTTTGTGATCGCTATTGTCATTGGTTTCTCTCTGGCGACGGTTTCGCCTTTGATAGCAATACTCGTTGCAGCAATTTTGATCGTCATCATCATCGCACTTTCCATGTATGTTACAACCGCTTACCACACATGCCTTTTCCTGTGGGCAAGGAATGTTGAAGATGCGAAAGCAGGCGTGACAGGAACAATAAAACCCCCGGCGCCGATAGCAGGCGCGTTGGGGATATCGTAAATATGGAAATAGTAGCTCTAATTGGTCTTGTCATAGGTTTACTAGGTGCCATTGCTGGTATCGGTGCAATGATTTATGCTCTTGGTCACTTTGAGTATCTCGGAGGCAATAAAAAAAATAACATTTTGCCGATTAGTAAAGAAAAGCTGAAACAAAAACTCCTTGCTCTGAACTCACAAGACCTCCCATACGTCATAAAATCAGACCCTGAAACAGACCTGTTCGTTGAATGGAAAATCGTGGATGCTGCGTGGTACGCCATTTTTGCGAAAGAACGCCTTTCCATGGCATACCGTGCATATCTTGTTTTGGATGAGACCCGCAAAGCTGTGCGCTACTGTGAGGAAACGGGAACTGTACGATGGATGGTTGGCACAGGTGGCTCTCTTAATCCTGTTGCCACTTTCCAGAAATCTTATTTCAGGGGCAGGATCCTTTTCCAGAAGTCATGGGAAGTGCAATACGGGATAAAGGAAGACGGGACGCTCGGCAAGGTCTACGAATACAAATTCGATGTGAACAGAGTGCGTGATCCGATTGTAAAGGTTATTGAAGAAAGCGGCTGGGAGTTCGTGCCAGTGGTCAGGAAAGAACATGCAACTTATAAGAGCATGAGAAAGTGAGCTGAAATTTATTTCAGTTTAATGTTGATCAACATAATCCACACTGCGCTAACGATTCCCCCGATCAGTATAGTTATCAGGTCGTCAAAATGCAGAACGGAAAAATGGAAAAGTTCCCTGAATGCGGGCACATACAGCACCATAACAAGCGATAGAAGCGCTCCAACTACTACCATCCATAATGCTTTGTTCTGCGAATTGAATGTTTTTAAAATATTTCCTTCCGATGACAGATTTGAAATTATCAACGTCAGGTTGGCAAATACGAGCATGGCAAATGTAATTGTTCGCGCTTCGTTCTCAGACTTTCCCAAATACAATGCCAGAAGAAATACTATCAAAACAAAAAAAAGCACGCTCAATCCCTGGAACAGGCTTCTGATCAGACTTTTTCTGTCAAATAACTTATCCTTGAGATTCCTGGGCGGTCTTTGCATGATGTTTTTCTCCTCTTTTTGCGCCTCAAAGACCACCGAACAGGCTGGGTCTATTATCAATTCAAGAAAAGCTATGTGCGCAGGTAAAAGAATAAGAGGCAACTCGAATAAGATCGGAAATAGCGCAAGACCCGCAATGGGCACATGAACTGAAAAAATATAGGAAATTGCTTTCTTGAGGTTATCAAATATTCTTCTTCCCAGCCTGACAGCTTCGACGATGGATGAAAAATCATCGTTGAGCAGGACAATGGACGAAGATTCTCGCGCCACGTCCGTGCCCCGTTCTCCCATTGCGATACCAATATGGGAAGATTTCAGTGCAGGAGCGTCATTTACCCCGTCTCCTGTCATCGCGACTATTTCTCCATTTGCCTTTAGAGCATTAACGATCGCAAGTTTTTGTTCCGGCACGACCCTGGAGAAAATATTTGTGACTTTTATTTTTTCCTGGAGCTCCCGGATGCTCATTTGAGAAAGCTCAGGTCCTGTAATTATCCTATCCAGGTTCTTCAAACCGATTTCCCTGGCAATATGCCTGGCAGTTCCGGGAAAATCCCCTGTTATCATTATGACTCTCATTCCTGCTGTGTAACATTCAGATACTGCTGCCGGAACAGAAGGACGGACCGGGTCTGTAAAACCAAGCAATCCGATAAATTCAAAACTAAAATCATGCTGCATTTCGGGCAAACTTTCTTCCTGGAAGATAGAACGAGCTACACCAAGCACCCTCAGGCCATTATCTGCCATACTCTGCACACTGGAAAGCAGCTCTTTTTTTTGCGTTTCATCCAGGTGGCACAGGTCTATTATCGCTTCAGGCGAGCCTTTTGCGGCGATTACATGCTTTTGCCTGTCATTTGATTCCCATACATTTGACAATGCCAGAAGGTTTTTAGAGAGCGGATATTCCCTGACAAGCTTCCAGCTATTATGAATGTGTTGCGAATTTGAAAGAAATTTATCCGTGCCGTTTTTTATTTCCTTTTCGATCGGGTCAAAAGGATCCACCTGGCTTGCAAGATTGCCAAATTCAAGCAATTCATGGAACTTTTCCGGAAGTGGCAGGTGTCCATTCTTAGCTACGTCATAAAATTCCCCTCTGGAAAAAAGGGAACTCAATATCATCCGGTTCATTGTAAGAGTCCCCGTCTTATCCACGCACAATACAGTTGCGGAACCAAGTGTTTCAATAGCGGGCATTCGCCTCGTCAAAACCTGCCTTTTTGACATGCGCCATGCTCCCATGCTCAGGAAGATCAACAAGACCACAGAAAACTCTTCAGGGAGCAATGCCATACTTAAACTAATACCGGCCAGCAAACCGTTAAGCCAGGCTCTGTCCCCTTCTATTGCCACTCTGGTCAATCCATAAAATATCACTACAAAAACACACAATATTATCCCAGCGATAGCGAAACTACGTATAAGGTGTGAAGTCTCTTTCTTAAGCAGCGTCTCTTCCTGGGTGATTGTTTGCAGGGCTTTTCCGATCTTTCCCATTTCTGTGTGTATTCCAGTTTCTGTTACTTTCGCCATCCCGTGACCCTGGACTACAAGCGTACCTGAGTAAACGAATGGCATATCGTCACCACCTGGATTTGTTGGCTTCGTTTTTCCATCCCATTCTGATTTTCTAACAGCTAGCGACTCGCCTGTAAGCATGGATTCGTCTACAAGAAGATTTCCGCAAAAAAGCACGTTCCCATCAGCAGGGATACGGTCGCCTTCTCTTAATATAATAATGTCTTCCCTGACTACCTCTCGTCCCGGAATACGTCTTTGCTTTGCGTCCCTTATTACTAGTGCCCTTGGGCTGGAGAGGTTTTTTAAAGCATCTAACGCCCGTTCACTTTTTCTTTCCTGGTAAAAGGTTATTCCCACTACTACGATCACAAAAAAGAGCAACATCAAAGCATCATTTAATTCTCCCAGGATTAGATAAATAAGTCCTGAACCTAAAAGGAGTAACAGCATCGGCTCAAATAAAATGTTAATCAGGATGGTAAAAATACTCTGCCTTTTTTGGGATGGAAGTTCGTTAAAACCCTCTTGATCCAATTTTCTGGAGGCATCTTCTTCTGAAAGGCCAGTAATATTTTCAAGGTCGGAATTTTTTTCCATATTTTTCACAAATAATTGTCAGTCAATGATTATATTAATTTGGATATTATTTAAAAACAACCATTTGAATTGAGATTTTTTTTAAAATGTTTTAAACTCAAAAACATTAAGGCAATACGAAGCCGAAGATATTATTGATACTAATTCTCTGTGTCCTCTGTGTGTTCTGTGGTTTTTTTTTTCATAATAGAAGATATCAAAAAAGTCTCAACTTTTTTTCCATAAACTATATTGCTTATCGGCGCAATCATTTATGAGGAGATGGCCGGATGACAATTATGGAAAAGAACAGATTGACCTGGAAAATAGGCGGAAAAGCCGGGGAAGGAATTATGGCGACAGGCATTATTTTTTCGCAGTCCTGTTCCCGTGGCGGACTTCATGTTTATGATATCAATGAATATCCATCTCTCATAAAGGGAGGACATAACACATTACAGGTGAGAGTGGAAGACAGGGAGATTTTTTCGCAGGTCAGGGGAGTGAACATTTTAATAGCCCTGAATAAGGAAACCATTTTTATGCATAAAGATGAGATCGTTGACGGCGGAGGAATAATATGCGATATTTCAGATGCTATTGACCGAAAAGACTTAAGGGAAAACATCAGGATTTATCCTCTCCCATTCAACGACATTATAAAAGAGATCAACGCCCAGGCGATCATGAAAAACAACGTTGCCCTTGGTGCTTCGATCGCGCTTGTAGATTATGATTTTGAAATTGTGGCGCAAGTAATAAAGGATACATTCAAACGAAAAGGCGCCTCGATAATCGATGAGAATACAAGAGCAGCAAAAGCAGGTTATGATTTCATAAAAAAGAATTTCAAGGATGATTTCGAATACAGGCTGGAAAAAACAGGGGTAAAGGGACGCATGCTCCTTACTGGCAATGATGCATTATGCATCGGCGCGATCATTGCAGGATGTAAGTTTTATTCCGCTTATCCCATGACTCCGGCATCTTCAATATTGCATTTCATGGCTGCCCAGGAGCGGCGGTTCAATATCGTTGTCAAACATACAGAAGATGAGATCTGCGCTATAAACATGGCGATAGGTGCGGGTTTTGCTGGTGTGAGAGCGATGTGCGGAACATCAGGCGGCGGATTCTGTCTCATGACCGAAGGTTACGGGCTCGCAGGGATGCTTGAAGTCCCGATCGTAGTAATCCTTTCAATGCGTCCCGGACCAAGCACGGGCATGCCGACATGGTCTGAGCAGGGGGACTTGAAATTCGCTATGAACGCCTCGCAGGGTGATTTTCCCCGTCCGATCCTTATTCCGGGAGACAATGAAGAATGTTTCTATATGACAATGGAGGCTTTTAATATCGCTGAGAAATACCAGACTCCGGTCATTATTTTATCAGATAAGAACCTTGCTGAAAGCCATAAGACTACAGATAAATTCGATACCGGAAGGATTTCCATAGACAGGGGCTCATATGCTACTCCATCAGAGCTTGCAGCTTCTCCTGATACGACTTTTTTCAAAAGGTACAGGTTTACTGAAAATGGTATTTCACCCAGGACGATACCGGGCACAAGAAAAGGAATATACTCTGCCGCAAGCGATGAGCACGATGAAGAGGGAAATATCACGGAACTAAGTGATAACAGGATAAAAATGATGCAAAAGAGAGCGCGGAAAATGGATGCTCTCGCTAAGGAATTGAAACAACCCGAATTAAAAGGATCAGCTGACGCAGACGTGACTATCATTTTTGCGGGGTCAACAAAAGGGCCTGTAAGGGAAGCCATTTTTACACTTGAAAAAGAAGGAATAAAGGTAAATTATTTACAGATATCATATTTGAATCCCTTCCCTTCAGAAAAAGTGTCAAAAGTTATCGATTCAGCAAAAAATATAGTTGTAGTCGATAATAATTTCACGGGGCAGCTTTGCGATATCATCAGGGAAAAAACCGGAAAGAGCATTACCCATAAGATCCTGAAATACGATGGTCGGCCCTTCTATCCCGAAGAAATTCACGCCGCAATAAAGGAGGTGGTGTCACATGGTTAAGATGACAGACCTGAATACGATCGATAGACCAAACTGGTGTCCCGGATGCGGGGATTTTGGTATCCTGATAGCGCTAAAAGGGGCTATAGTTGAATTAAATCTCGAACCGGAAAATGTCGCCGTGATCTCAGGCATCGGATGTTCTGGAAAATTGCCTCACTGGTTAAGGACATACGGGCTACACGGCATTCATGGAAGAGCGCTTCCGGTAGCATCGGCAACAAAGCTTTGCAATCATGAACTTACTGTTTTCGCCGTAGGCGGGGATGGCGACGGATATGGTATCGGGATGTGTCATTTCATTCATGCCATGAGAAGGAACATCGATATGACCTATATCGTGCACAATAACATGATATACGGGCTTACGACGGGACAGACCTCACCCACAAGCGAAAAAGGGATGAGGACAAAATCAACGCCATCGGGTGTTATCGAAGTGCCTGTAAATCCAATAGCTCTTGCAATATCATCCGGCGCCACATACGTCGCGCGAAGTTTTGCCGGGGATGTCAAGCATCTCCAGAAAACAATAGTGGATGCCGTAAAGCACAGGGGTTTTTCACTCGTGGATGTTTTCCAGCAATGCGTGAGTTTTAACCATGTTAATACTTATGACTGGTACAAGCAGAGGGTTTATGATCTTTCGACAGTGGGGCATGATCCTTCGGATAAGATGAAAGCATTTGCGAAAGCGCAGGAATGGGGCGATCATATACCGATCGGTGTGTTTTATAAGGTACTATCGCCAACGTATGAGGATGAATTGCCGCAGATAAAGGAGATGCCGCTTGTGAAGCAGGGGATTGATAAGATTGATATTGGCGGGCTTATGGATGATTTTGTGTGAAAGAATGTAAAGGAGCACTTAATTTCATGCTGGAATTCAATATTAAAAAAATGGGGTTTGAATAACATTTATGTAGCGGATGCACTAATCTATAAATCTAATCATGAAATTTCCAAGATATCTTTTCCCAATTTTCATTCTATTCATCGCCATTATTTTTTCAGGCTGCGTAGAACAAATAGAACAAACACAATCTGAAACTGTCCTTAACGATGCTGTAGTTCCTGAATATGCACCAGTCGTGGACCTTGCAAAAAAAGACCTCTCTGAAAAATTGAATATTCCGATAGGAGATATAAAACTGGTCAAAGAAGAATCTATCGACTGGAGAGATTCAAGCCTTGGCTATCCGGAAGAAGGGATGAAGTACGCACAGGTGATCACGCCCGGTTTCAGGATCACATTAAAAGCCGGGGATAAAATATACGAATACCATAGTGATTATAAAAGAATAGCCGGACCAAAGGAAGTTTGAGCTATATAGTTAAAAACCAAAAAATTCAAACTATCTTTGCGTCCTTTGCGCTCTCTGCGGTGAAAAAATCATCACCGCAAAGGACGCAAAGAGCGCAAAGTGTTCGAGATATTTTTAATATGAATTTTGTTCTTGACTATTTTAGCGCAAATATTTCCCTGTTTTTTTCAAATATTTTCCGATCACAAGACCCGCCACCACTCCGCTTAAGTGCGCGCTGCGTGCGACGAGGTCGCCGCTTGAGCCTATGAACAAAAGGTCAAACAAGGCGAAAAAAATCAATGCAATGGTTATTTTCATCGGGATAAAATAGACATAGACAATGATATCCGGCGCAAGAATTGCCAGGCATGCGAATATTCCGAATAGTGCACCGCTTGCGCCAACTGCAGATCCGTTCGTTCCAAGGACGAAAAGAGTCCAAAACGAATAGCCCAGCGCTGCAACTAATCCTGAAATAAAATAAATCAAAAGGAACCTTTTCCCGCCAACTCGACGCTCAAGTTCAGGTCCGAAGAAAAACAGGAACATCATATTGAAGAGAAGGTGTATCCCGTCAGCATGCAAGAACATGTGAGTGATCAGGATCCAGGGACGGGTAAATATATCAGATGCAACAAGTGCGAAATTATAAAAGTAAATCTGTTTGCCAATGATATTCTGGATAACAAACGAAATGAGAACCAGTAACAAGATAATAAAAGAGTAATTACTTGTGATCGCTGATGCAGCATATTTTAATTTCCTGAAGGCAGGATTTTCCCTTTTTCTTATTACCGTATCTGTTTTATAAATTATTCCTGTTTCCGCCGCCCTTGCTTTGTATGCCGTAAGTCCGGAACAATTATGCGATTCAGGAAGCCTGTGACTATAACAATAAGAGCCGCCGCAGAATTTGCATGTAAAGGGCATCGGGTCTTTGAAACCGCAGTAAAAGCATTCTTTTGTCATTGCTATTCTTCCTTTTCTTTATGATATTGTTATGGTACGACTACAACCTTTAAAGAATTCCCTGCCCCACCAGCGATCTTGAAGCCTTTCTGGATATCTTCGAGACTTACCCTGTCAGTTATCATATCCTGGACATTTATCTTTCCATTCCTGATCAATTCCAGAGCCTCTTCCAGATCAACAGGAGCTGCGCCATAACTGGATACGATGCTTAATTCATTTCTCCAGAAATCCTCAACAGGTATCAGGATGTTCTTATTCGGGATGGCAAAAAGCATTATTATTCCTTTTCTGTCAATGTAACGAAATGCCGCCTCAAAAGCAGGCATCGCCCCTGTACACATAATGATCCTGTCAGCTTTGATGCCCAGTTCTTCATTTGCATTGAATACTTCATCTGCTCCGAATTGCCGCGCTTTCCCCAACCTGAATTCGTTGATATCAGTGGCTATGACTTTTGCTTTTTTGGATTTTGCCACTGCAATGTTTAGAAGACCTGATATCCCTGAGCCCATGACAAGAACGGTCTGCCCTTCCCGTACATCGATTATCCTTTGTGCCCTTACAACACATGCCAGGGGTTCGATCATTGTCCCTTCTTCATAGGAGACATTTTCAGGAAGCAGGTAAGTTCCGTTTTCAACATTTATTTCCGGGATCCTTACATACTCGCTAAATCCCCCAGGATCGTAATTTCCTTTATGAAGCGTTTCGCAGGCTGTGTGGTTCCCGGAAAGGCAGTGCTTGCATGCGTTGCAGGGAACATGATGGCTCACAAAAACCCTTTGCCCGATCTTGAATTTATCTGATCTTGATCCCACGATCAAACCTGTCATCTCATGACCAAGTACACGCGGCGCTTTCTTGATCCTGTACCATTCCATAAGATCAGTTCCGCAAATGCCTGAGGCTTTTACTTTGACAAGAAGCTCACCATTTTTCAATTCGGGTTTTGGCCTCTCTTCTATCCTGATATCGTTGTTATTGTAATATACCGCGGTTTTCATGGTTATTTTGAACTTTTGTATATCTCAAAAGCCTCATCAATTGGCTTCTTATCATGCACTATCGCCCGTACCGCTTTTATCATACCCACGGGGCTGTCGCTCTGGAAAATATTGCGTCCCATATCTACACCGCTAGCGCCATTGGATACTGCGTCATATGCCATTTGCAGCGCTTCTCTCTCAGGCAGTTTCTTGCCGCCGGCGATAACCACCGGGACATTGCCGCAAGCTTCAACGACTTTTCCGAAATCTTCGGTATAATACGTTTTTATGATATGTGCGCCGATCTCAACGCATATCCTTGAGGCAAGGCCAAGGTAACGCGCATCTCTGGCCATCTCTTTGCCAACCGCAGTAACTGCAAGTATAGGGATACCGTATTTTTCACCCTCATCAACAAGCTTTGATAGGTTTTGTATTGTTTCTCTTTCAAATTCCCCGCCAACATATACTGAGCATGTGATCGCGGAAGCGTTGATCCGTATCGCATCTTCGATGCATGTCGTAATGACTTCATTGGATAATTCCTTAAGGATGCTTATCCCGCCTGAAACACGCAAAATTATTGGTATATCCGCAGCCGGATCAATCCAGTTCCTGATTGCACCCCTTGTTATCATTAAAGCATCAGCATAAGGCAGCAAGGGTTCAACCGTCTCACCGAGTCTGGAAAGCCCGGTAGTTGGGCCCTGGAAATAACCGTGATCAACAGCAAGCATTACGCATCGCCCTGTTTTGGGCTTTATTATTCGTGAAATCCTATTTTTCATTCCCCAGTTCATTTTCAATTTCCTCCTATTTTTATTCAGGTTTTACAAGCAAATAGCCTTTTTCGATGAGCCAGTGATGGAATTCATAAGTTGTATGCAGGCATTTCTCCTGGCATATTCCCCTCAGGTCATTATAGTCTGTAGAGTCCTGCGCTTTCTTATTCATCATCACCTGTACAGGACACTGGATGTCGTTACAGTACTCTCTTCGTTTATATTCTATAAAACCTTTGATTGGCACAATCACAAACATGTTTCTGGATACTTAAAATTTTCGCAACCAAAACATTTAATCTTGAATAATAACACTAACCGGATTGGAGTTAAAAATCATGGCAGTTAAAAAATATGAAGGCGCTGTAACGATCGAGATCGATGAAGATAAGTGTAATGGCGATGGCGAATGCATCAATGTTTGCCCCACCAATGTTTTTGAACTCGTGGACGGAAAATCAAAAGCCACACGCATTGCAGACTGTATCGAATGCTGCGCATGCGTGGATGCATGCCCCACAAAGGCGATCAAACACAATTCCTGCTAAACGCCATCTCGAAGTCTCAAAGCTATTTCATCAGGGAGATATGTTTTTCGCATATCTTCGATCACTTTTTCTACGTCGTATTCAGTTCTTTCAAGTTCGATCCGCTTTGTATCAGTATCAAGAATAGCAAAAGCAGACGCTGGATCTTTATCCCTTGGCTGCCCCACCGAACCCGGATTTACTATTATGCCTTCATTGAATTGTTTCTTGAATTGAATATGCGTATGACCAAGGACAAGAATATCAGAACTAGTCATTGTGAGAAGTCCCGGTTCAACGTCTTCCGGATAAACATACTCATCAGGATCGTTCGGGCTTCCATGAACCAGGAATATCTCCGTATCCCCCAATGAAATGACTTCGGTATCTTTTATTTTTGAAATATAGTCCAGGTTTTCACGGCTTATTGTGTTCGATGTCCATCGAAGAGCGCATGCAGCATGCCAGTTAAGATCGGACATATCTCCCGATAGCAGCGCACGTTCATGGTTTCCACGGATCGATATTATCTTTCTTTTCCTGAACAATTCAATAGTCTCATTCGGATAAGGATTATAACCTACAAGGTCGCCTGCATGCAATATCTTTTCAATTCCCAGATTATCCATCTCTAGAAGCACAGCTTCCAGCGCGACAATATTCGAATGAACATCCGCAATTAACCCGATGAACATATCATTAGATATACAATGATTTCCCAAATAGTTGCCTGATGAAAAAAGTCAGGGCATCTATGGGAACACTTGGCGTCCTGGGTCTTGAAATGATCCAGATGGATACGCCTCCTACTACTGCTTATCTTCAAATATACACCGAAAAACGCTGTAATGCGAATTGCCAGTTCTGCGCCCAGGCAAAAGGCTCATCGGCAGACCTTACTCACATTGCGCGCGGCATGTATATACCTTATGATCTTGGGGCTGTTGTCAGTCGCCTGAAGATGGCGTATGACAGGGGCTATCTTGCGCGCGCCTGTATCCAGACGGCGCTTTATGATTCATGGTGGTGGGATACGGTTCATCTGATAAAAATGATCCGGGAAAATAGCCAGATACCCATCTCACTATCGGTTTTTCCAGTAAGCAACGAGCGTTTTGAAGTAATAAGGTCATTAAATATAAATGAAATAGTCATTTCACTTGATGCCTGTACGCCGGAGTTATTCAATAAGATCAAAGGAAAAAGCGCCGGAGGACCTTATTCATGGGAATCGCACATGGATGGGATAAAAAGAGCCTCTGGCATATTTCAAAAAGTGGGAACTCATCTTTTAATTGGTCTTGGGGAAACGGATGAGGATGCCATCAGGCTTATTTCGGAATTATGGAAAAATAATGTTAATTCGGCGCTTTTTTCCTACACCTATGTTCCGGGAACGCAGTTTGAAGGCGCTGTAAAACCAGAGAATGAAATTATCAGACATTACAGGGCTGTTCAGCTTGCACGGCACCTGATAGTTGAAAAACTGGCGGATTACACTGATATGCGATTTGAGAATAATATTATTTGTGATTTCGGGATTGATGAGAATATGCTCCTTTCGATTATCGAAAACGGGAAAGCCTTCCAGACATCGGGATGTCCTGACTGCAACCGACCAATGGCTAATGAGACCTTCTCACGGATTTTCAATTTCCCAAAGAAACCGGGGGAGGATGAGAAAGAAAATATTAAGAGAGAATTGGGAATGAAAATTTAGAGTTCATTTTTCTTCTGCCCCACTCATTGCCGATAAACTGCTGATATATTGCCGATGAATTTCCGATAAACC
This sequence comes from Candidatus Methanoperedens sp., assembly GCA_041648475.1. GTDB lineage: Archaea > Halobacteriota > Methanosarcinia > Methanosarcinales > Methanoperedenaceae > Methanoperedens. Next base: position 113,059 of record JBAZOV010000006.1, read on the forward strand.
GTATGTTCGTTTCTCGTTAGATTTATTTGCAATGACGAACCAACCACCTTTTAACCAGGTTTTGAGCAGCAGGCGCTCCATAAGTTCTGAATGTCCCAGGTCTGCTACAACCTGTGATGTAGTCACCTGTTCTGCTTTGGCGAAGTACTCCAGCCACTGCGTCAGGTCGGCTTCGGCGCGCCCTTCGTAATAATTGTGATGCGGGTGCACCGCTAGGGAACCGTAATAACTTTCCAGGTCGCGCGCGGCTTCGATTTCCATGAGCGCGCGGGCGATGGCTGGGGTGAGAGTGTAGAGGGGGAGCCAGATGGTCATGTTCTCAGACAGCATAAATGTCTCAAGCAAACGCAACCTGTGCGCCTTTTAACGACACATTCAATTCATTCATCTGTACAACTTTTGAAGCACCCAGGATTTCTATTTCAAGGATCTTCTTCTCTTTCGAGTTATGCGCGATAATTCCATCAGCAAGGTCAACAGAATCTGCTAATGTACCTTCTCTGAGTCGTATTATCAATGCATCTGCATCGGGGGAGTATTTTATCTGCAAAGTTTCTACCTCCTTTAAAGTTTGACAGGATAACAGGATGAACAGGATTAAAAACGTATCCTGTCAATCCTGTTGATCCTGTCTGAAAAATCACCGTTTTAAAAAACCGCAGATGAACGCGGATGAACGCAGATACTTTCGTCTCTGATGCCGGATTTTTCAGAGAGCAGCAAATCTGATAGAACGCGGATTGCGCGGATAAGAAGTATCCGTGAAAATCCGCGCAATCCGCGTCATCCGTGTTCTATTCTGTGATTTTGAATCTATCTCAAACATAATTCCCAACAATTATATTTTATACACTCTTTTTAATCTATAAAGCCATAAATATTTGGTTAGTTATCTCCATTAGCCACCCTTATTACCTTATCCCACCCATATTAAATCAATATCATGCCCCGACTTCCCCCAAACCAGAAACTGACCACAGATTTTCCAGTCCTCCATTTCGGGAAAGTTCCTGAATTTGACAGAAATACATGGGATTTTCGCGTTGAAGGACTTGTGGAAAATCCCGTCCGGTTGACATATGATGAATTACTGTCGCTTGAAAAAACAACCGATATAAGTGATTTCCATTGTGTGACAGGATGGAGCAGGTTTGATAATAAATGGGAAGGCGTGCGGTTCAGTGATATTGCAAAACTCGTAAAACCCAAAAGCAACGCCATGTTCGCAACAATAGAGGCGGATGGCGGATATACAACAAGTATGCCGCTTAATGAGCTCATGGAGCCTGATGTCCTTTTCGCATATAATTTTGATGGAAAGCCTCTTGAAGCCCTGCACGGCGGACCGCTGCGGCTTGTCGTTGCGAAAAAATACGCTTACAAGTGCGCCAAATGGGTACGAAAGGTGATATTTACTGAAAAACAGGAACTGGGTTTCTGGGAAGACAGGGGTTACAGCAATACGGCAGATCCCTGGAAAGAGGAGCGGTATTCGTATTAATTGGGCAGATGACTTTCAAATAGTGTGACAGTTTCAAATCATGTTGGTACCATTTCAAACAAAAAGAAGGATGAAGAATATGAATTAACTTTCAGATGAAGGAATGCTGTATAGTATAGTTATGTTTCCCTTCTGGTGCCAATGATGATTAAACATAGAGAATAAAGTATAATATTCTGAATAACAATGGCATTGCTGACGGCGTCTCGGACATTAAAACTACCAGCAACACTGATAATAAAACCTAATGTACCAATTATTAATCCTATTGTTACAAGTATATCTTTGTTCATGGTTCCACCAAATAATATCATATAAACATTCTCAAAGGATATATTTAAATGTTCTCCGCCAAACAAACAGCAATGTAAGATTTTCAGGCTGTAATAAGTTTAGAAGATGGAGTAAAATCATGTGGTCAAACAATTCAGGAATTATTCGAATTAAGTGGAAAATTACAGGAGGAATTGAAAATTATGCAAGAAGGAAATAAATTAAAATTGGAAAAATGTAGTGAAGCGATTTGTTTGAAAAACTAACACTTCATTCCTTTAACAAATCTCTGATCCTCACAAGCGGTGTCAGCTCAATATCTTCAGCCGCAAGAGCCGCGCGCGCCCCCTCCTCGCGGTCAACGACCACGATGACATTGCTGATGATGAGGCCTTCCTCTCGCAATAACTTGATGGCCTTCATGACAGAACCGCCAGTCGTTGCGACATCTTCCACCATTAGAACCCTGCTACTTTTTACAAAATCCCCGACGATCTGTCCTTTTGTTCCGTATTCCTTGGCTTCTTTTCGGATTATTATAAGTGGCAGATCCGTTTCAAGCGACACAGCAACAGCTATGGGCACGCCGCCAAGGGCGACACAGCCGATGTAATCGGCATCTATCGATTTGGTCTTTATTTTTTCGGCTATTTCGCTGGCTATCAATTTCAATATCCCTGGAATTGCGCTTGCTTTTTTGATATCGATATAATACTTGCTCTTTTTTCCTGATGCAAGGGTAAAATCCCCGAATTTAATTGCACCGCATTCCTTTAGGTGATCGCAGAGAGATGTCATTACCATGGCTCCTTTTTCAATTTGGCATAATATCCAATAATATTAGTCAGCCTATGTAAAAGCGGTGTAAAAAGGATAACAGTTACCATTATCCACGGATATGAAAGAAAATTATCCGAAAACCACAGAGGATCAAAGGCATATGTCAATATCCAGGCGCCTGCCACAAAATCAAGCTGGTCAACAAGCGGGAATTTTGCGCCGCGCTCATACCCAAGTCTTCTCTTGAAAAAACTCTTTATCATGTCGCCAAGAAGAGCACCAAAAGAGAGCGTGATAATAGATACAAGCGTGAAAACTCCAAGAAATGAAAGTGAAGTCACCTGCATCTGGATAAGACCTATTACTACGCCGCATGCTGTTCCCCCAAGAAGGCCGCGAAATGTCTTCCCGTCGCCAAATATCCTGCGCCCGTCCTTCCATTTCTTTCCAAGATCGATGGGCGTTCCGCCGCCAAAAACGACCGCTGTTGGATTTGCGATATAGGCAGGAAGCATCAACCATGATGCTTTAATAATTAACCAAAATATCGTTGCGAGTATTTCAAACATTATTTCCCCTGTTCACAGGATTGAAGGAGAATTGCTCGATCTTAACCCCTGCCTTGTCAAAAAAAACCAGCGCTTCTTTATCAGGATATACTGTCCCGAACACGACTTTCTCGACTCTGGAATTGATAAGCATCTTTGCGCAAAGGATACATGGCTGGTGTGTGCAGTAAACGGTTGCGTTCTCGATACTGACACCGTGAAGCGCAGCCTGGATGATGGCATTCTGTTCAGCATGCACGGCGCGGCATAGTTCATGGCGCGTGCCAGATGCTATGTTGTTTTGCTGCCTGATGCAGCCGATATCGAGACAATGCTCAAGATTCCTGGGCGCGCCATTGTAGCCCGTTGAAAGTATCCGCTTGTCTTTGACTATTACCGCTCCCACCTGGTTCCTGAGGCAAGTGGAACGTTTTGCAACGACAGTCGCTATCTCCATAAAATATTCATCTATTGTGGGTCGCATCGGCGAATAATAAGCGCCAAACGATAAATATTTACTGCTTAAAGATAAATGGTTCTTATGAAATCAATCGTTTTACTTTCATCCGGGCTTGATTCAACAGTTGCATTCAAGGAAGCCTTCGACAGGTGCGAAGAGGTTTTCTGTGTGACTTTTGATTACGGGCAAAGAGCAAGAGAAAAGGAGATCGCATATGCAAATACCATCTGCGAGAAGTTTAAAGTGGGGCATATTGTCATCCCCCTTCCCTGGTACGGCTCATTTCGCGGTGTCCTGACGGGGAGAGGGGAAATGCCAAAAATTTCCGGAAATGAACTGGATGACAAAGAGGTGACACAAAAAACAGCCGAACAGGTATGGGTGCCTGCACGAAATGTTGTTTTCCTGTCAATTGGGGCGGCCCTTGCTGAGAACTTTAATTATGACCACATAGTCACAGGTTTTGACGCTGAAGAAGCTGCTACATTTCCAGACAATACCATTGAATTCGTGGACCGTTTCAATGAAATGCTAAAATTTGGTACTCTGACAAAAACCTCAGTATATGCTCCTTTGATCTCCATGAACAAAACCGATATAGTGAAACACGGTCTTGAAATAAATGCACCTATTGAATGGTCATGGTCATGTTATGAGGGGGGCGAGAAGCCATGCGGTGCCTGCGAATCATGCCTGCGGCGCGATCGGGCTTTCAAGAACGCTGGAGCAAGAGACCCGTTGTTGGAACGGCTGCAAACTTCTGGTTGAAGCAAAGGCAACCGATGCGACCTCTTTTACAAAGAACATGGTGCCACCATACACAAGACCATTAGCGCCAGCCTCATTGACAGCAAGCGAGCTGAATAAGCCAAGAAGCGTTATTCGCAAGAAATGTATGGATATTCTGTGACCGTTCTAAGTTCAGCCCTGCGCTGATGAAAAAGAGTTCAATTAGCGCAATAAATTGTTTCCATTTTTGTTGCAAAATCGCAAATTAGCCTGTTAATTTTTTTATTTCTTAAACCGGAATGAACATAAGTGATAAATATAATACTGTATTATCCTAACGAATAGCAGGAGATTTTCCATTGGACGACGTTATAATAAAAATTAAAGGCATGATGTGCGGTCATTGCGAAAAAACCGTGACCGAAGCAGCAAAGAGTGTTAAAGGGGTCACAAAAGCCTCAGCAGATCATAAGAAAGGCGAGGCAAAAGTTTCATTTGATTCTTCAGTGACAACTCTTGAAACAATTAAAAAAGCCATCAAGGACGCAGATTATGAGGTCATAGATGACGATGAAGCCTGCCCCGTTCCAGGAAAAACCGCCATCATTGAACCTTCAGCAAAAGTTGCTGATAAAATTATTGAGAAAATTGTGGATAAAGACGGAGAGATAAAGAAGACACCTATAAAGATCACAGGAATGACATGCGCATCGTGCGCCCAGAATATTGAAAAAGCCCTCAATAAAATTGATGGTGTCGTGAAAGCTTCTGTTAACTTCTCTTTCGAAAAAGCTGCAGTGGAATATGATTCTTCAAAAGTGACCACTGAAGAACTTGAAAACACAATAACATCACTGGGGTATGGAGTTGCAAAGAATGAAGTAACGCTGAAGGTAGGGTTGATGCATTGCGCCTCATGTGCGCTCAATATCGAGACAGCGCTTAAGAAAACCACGGGAATAAAATCGGTAAACGTAAGTTTTCCGCTTGAACGCGCGAAAATTGCATACGACCCGGAATTTATTTCAGTCCAGGATATTATCAAAGTAATAGAAAATGTGGGGTACAGTGCCTCTTTGAAATTAGAAAAATCCGATGCCGACCGGGAGCAAAGGGCGCGCGATGAGGAGATCAAACGGCAAAGGACAAACCTGGTAATTGCTCTTGTGCTTGCAATCCCGATCTCTCTTGGCGACATGGGACGAAACCTTGGCTGGGCATTCGTACCTGATTTCCTGAAAAACGATTATTTGCTTTTCATTCTTGCCACAATCGTAATGCTGTTCCCGGGGCGGCAATTCTTTGAAGGGACGTACAAAGGTCTTAAACACGGCATGACTGACATGAATCTCCTGATAGCGACCGGAACAGGAGCAGCATATTTAGTAAGCGTAGCAGCCACATTCCTTGATCTTGGCGAGGCATACAAACATACCTATTATGACACTGCAGCACTGCTTATCATGTTCATTGTGCTCGGGCGATATCTTGAGGCGATGACGAAGGGAAAGACATCTGAAGCCATAAGGAAGCTCATGGGACTTGCCGCAAAGACGGCGCGCATAATGGTGAATGGTGAGGAGAAAGAGATACCTGTTGAGGATGTAAAGATCAATGATATCGTAGTCGTAAGACCAGGTGAGAAAATACCTGTTGATGGAAAAGTCGTTAATGGTCTCACAGCAGTGGATGAGTCCATGCTTACAGGCGAGAGTATGCCTGTTGAGAAAACTGTTGGCGCAGAAGTCATTGGCGCTACTATGAACAAGACAGGTATGATTAAATTCACCGCTACGAAAGTTGGGTCTGACACCGCACTTGCTCAGATAATTAAACTTGTAGAAGACGCCCAGACGCAGAAGGCACCTATTCAGAAACTTGCAGACATCGTGGCGGGGCATTTCATACTTGCAGTGCATGTGCTTGCCCTGCTTACCTTCTTTTTCTGGTTCTTTATAGGATTTGAAAAATTCAACGTGCCTTCAACATTCGGGATGGGGATGGCTTCTCCTTTTCTTTTCTCGCTTCTGATATCCATAACAGTTCTTATCATCTCCTGCCCCTGTGCCGTGGGGCTGGCAACACCTATTGCTATAATGGTGGGAACAGGTAAAGGTGCCGAGAACGGCATTCTCATCAAGGGCGGTGAAGTGCTCGAGAAAGCACAAAAGCTTGATACGATCGTTTTCGATAAAACCGGGACGCTAACAAAAGGCGAGCCAGCGCTTACTGATGTGATTGCTGTAAAGGGATCTGAGAATGAAGTACTGAAACTTGCAGCAATAGCAGAAAAGGGGTCTGAACATCCGCTTGGTGAAGCCATACTCAAAGGCGCAAAAGCCAGGGGGATCGATGTACCGGATGCAGAGAGTTTCAAAGCAATACCAGGCCGTGGAGTAGAAGTAAAATATGGCGGAAAGAGGGTGCTTATAGGAACCCGCAAGCTTATGTCAGAAAACGGTATGGATGTCACATCACTCATAGGAAAACTGGAAGAACTCGAACAAAATGGAAAGACTGCAATGTTCGTGGCAGAGAATAACGAAATAGCTGGTATCATAGCGGTTGCCGATACTCTGAAGGAAAATTCAAGGGAAGCTGTTGCCAATCTGCATAAAATGGGCTTTTCGGTCGCAATGATAACGGGAGACAACAAAAGGACTGCAGAAGCTATCGCAAAACAGGTAGGGATCGACAGGGTATTGTCAGAAGTACTTCCTGAAGATAAGGCTTCTGAAATAAAGAAACTCCAGGCCGAAGGCAGGAAAGTAGCGATGGTAGGGGACGGGATTAACGATGCCCCTGCGCTTACTCAATCAGATGTGGGCATCGCCATTGGAAGCGGCACGGATGTGGCGATTGAATCCGCACAAATTGTGCTGATAAAAAATGATGTGCGGGATGTTGCAAAAGCAATACGACTGAGCAAACTAACCCTTCGCAAAATAAAACAAAACCTTTTCTGGGCTTTCTTCTATAACTCCGTGGGAATACCCATAGCTATGGGCATACTGTATCCTTTCACCAATCCCCCGTATCTTATCAATCCGGCACTTGCTGCCGCGGCGATGGCTGCAAGTTCAGTTACGGTCACAATGAATACGCTCCTTATGAAGCGCATAAAATTACAGGAGTGAATTATGGAAAAAAAACTTGGGATTTACAGTTTAGTTGCAAGTATTGTAACTTCGATTGTTATTGTGTTAATTTTCTACTTCCTTGCTGCTGGTAAAGTGAGCATAAATCCTGAAATGTACAAACCCATAGATATGTATGCGGGGATGGTGTATGTATTTGTGCTTTCTATGATAGTGTCGGCATCGATATGGCCAGGGATCATTGAGAAAAAGCTGAAGGGATAATATTTTGTTTTAAAGAAAAAAAAGGGAAACACAGAAGATTTATTAAATCCCTGTGTTTCTTATTCATTGATGTTGATTTTTCTTAGTGTGCCCGCGCAGCCATGGGTATAGAGTACATCCACAGTGCTATAATACCGAACATCAATATCAATACGATATAAGGCAGCACAGATGACCTTGAATTGGGGTTATTAGTGGATATTTTATATGCTGTATATATGGCACCCAGGATTCCAAGTATCGAAAGAATATACTGGATAATCTGTATTGTAGGCATATTCAATATTGACAGGTCTCCTGTAATATTCCAACCCACAAGGGATGCCGAACTATAGAGAACGGAAAAACCTTCACCGAGGAAATGCTTGGCATTATGCGCAAGGTGTATTCCCAGTCCCAGGGGAATTAGAGCATATCCATAACGAATAAAGCCGGAAAGAGTCGTTTCCATGGAATCCTTCGATACGGCACTCATTTCTGCTGTCTGGTCTGCTATCATATCAGAATTTGATGTTTTTCCTGACATTATACTTGAAACAAAACTTGCAGCCAGCATAAGCAATAGTGGTATTAACATTCCTGAGGCAAAGATCAATGTCCACGCCACCGGGAAATTCGTGATGCCAGTGGTATTCTCAAACCATGTCATGAATGGTTCCCATACCTCAAGCATTATCACGGTCTGGCTTACTACGATACCGATCAAAGCAGTGGCAAGGAATGATTCTTCAAACCGTGGTTTCTTGATGAACCATAGTTCGCTTGTTGGTGGACGCGGGGTTATTCTTATTGCATCAAGATCGCATGTCTTTATGCAATTAGAGCAGAAGTTGCAGGCACGGTTGGAATCCATGGTCCTTGGATATTCAAACATCGAGCAACCTTCTGTTTTTCCATCACCCTTATAACATAAAGGCGTCTTGCATGTCTTGCAAACTTCGCTGTCTGTCCTGAGTTCAAGTGCTGAACTCATGGAATAGTTGCTTGAAAGACCGCCAAGGAAACATAAATAGCGGCACCATGCTCTCTTTTCATATACTGCTCCCATGAACACTACGCCAATAAATATGAACAATAATAGAATTCCTGTATTTAAAGGAGATTCAACAACGCCAAAGATAACATCAGACCATGTTATGATAAGAAATGCGAATATAATTATCCAGACACCATACGTCTGAAGGAATTTTGGCACTTTTCTTTGCATGCCCACTTTTTTCTGCACTTCATCGCTCACTCTTGAAAGAGGACAGACCGAACACCACAGTCTCCCGAACAGCAGGAAAAGGACAGGTAAAATCGGCCATAGGAATATCCACATCATGATGGAGCCAAAATTTGAAGATGCTTCAGCACTGCCAAAGAAAAGTTTTATCACGATTATTGCGAATATTATCATTGTTGGTAGGACGAAAATCAGGGGGTACCAGCGGCTTTTAAGAAGAGATTTTAACGTGGGATAATTCAGGAAGTTGATTTTCTTGAGTTCTTCTGTCTTTGAAGCATAGTATCCCAAAATTCCAATTATCCCGATAAATAGTGCTATCACATACCAGTTCACTTCCCCATTCACGCCATGTCCTGCAGCAGGTTCATCCGTGTTCATTGTGCTGGGATCATTCATATTCATATTATCCATTTGCGCATTCGCAGGTAAAGCGAATGCAAACAACAATAAAATCATACTTAAAATTAATATTTTTTGATTCATTCCGTTTTCTCCGTCTTTACATCACATGTAAAGTCTGCCCTTTTAGTACCTTCGGGTATTTAAATACAGCGAAAGCAAAAATTATTAAGGAAATGATTCTTAAAATGGACAAAACCAATATATACTTTGTTTTACATCAAGTGTAAAGAATGGAACCTTCAAATATCTCAATAATTCTGGTTTTTTTAGCAGGGGTAGTTACTATAATGAAACCGTGCTGCTTACCACTTGTTCCTATAATATTTTCAGGTTCCGGAGGCCATAAGTTTCGGCCACTTGCCATTGTTTCAGGGCTAACGGTCAGCTTTACAACTATGGGTGTGCTGGTATCTGCTTTTGGGGCTACATTTGGAGCATATACTGATTATTTACGCAACATTGCTATCCTGTTTATAATAACCATGGGTCTTGTGCTTTTTGATGAAGATGTGAATATGGAGTTCATGAAGTTATCAGGTTCAATAACACAGGGTTTAAGGCAAAATTTTGGGTTCTTAAATAAGTTCTCTTCCAAAATGCCTCAAGGAAGCCTGATGAGTGGATTTTTCCTGGGCATGTCGCTTGGTGTTCTCTGGATCCCTTGTGTTGGTCCTGTACTTGGCGCTGTGCTTGCATTAGTCGCATCGGTAGGAAATACAACATATGGCGCATGGATGTTGTTCGTTTATTCTATAGGCATGAGTTTACCAATGCTTGCAATTGCATATTACGGGAAGAAGTTCACTAATAGATACACATGGTTTTCAAGGAATGGAGAGCTTCTTAAGAAATTATCCGGTCTTGTGCTTATAGTAGCTGGAATATTGCTTCTTTTTGGTATAGATAAACTCTTTATTAGATTGCTCTCTCCTTATTTCCCCACAACTTTTTATGGAATTTAAGATTTTCCAACTTTTTAATTAGTTTACATTCTTCTCCTTTTAAGTAGTTTTTGCTTAATAAATATAAGAAAAATATCGATTATTTATTCATTTTGTAAATGGAAATTGATATAGCGAAGAAACTTAACTGTATACCCATAACATGTTCAGAAAAATACTTTTTTTATTGACAACCATAGCATTGATCGTTTCAACTTATATGATATTCTTCCTTGCGCCCATTCCCGTTAATCCTATGGAAGCTGTAGGAGATCCCATAAATTTCAAAATATTCTACTTTCATGTTCCCATAGCAGCCACAGCATATCTGGCTTTCACAATTGTATTTGTTTCCAGTATAATGTATCTGAGGACAAAGAAAGAAAAATGGGATATAAGAGCAGTTTCGGCATCAGAAATCGGCGTGATATTCGCTTTCCTTACTCTTATCACAGGCTCTATCTGGGCAAAATCGGCCTGGGGTGAGTACTGGGTATCGTGGGATGTCAGGCTAAATACCTCTCTTGTCCTTTTTTTAATCTATGTATCTTATCTTATGGTGAGAAAATCCATAGATGAACCTGAAAAACGCGCAAGGCTCTCGGCAGTTTTTGGCATTTTTGGCTTTATAAGTGTACCTTTGAGTTTCCTGTCCATCAGGTTGTGGAACAGGGCTACCGTTCACCCGGTTGTGATAGGTCCGGGAGGAGGGGGGATCACTGGAGATGCCGTTATTGGTACGGTCCTTATGAACATTATTGCATTCTTCCTTCTCCTGACATCCCTGATAATTTTGCGCATGGAAAATGAGAAATTGGTTGACGAGATAGCTTCTATCAAACGTCTGAAAAATTTATAAAATAGTTTATTTGCGTAACCTTTAATACACTTTACGTCAGTTGTAAACTAATGGTCAGGCTGGATCAAATCGATCTTTCTAAAGACGGTCTCAACAAGTTCTTCAGTCCTATTGAAACCAGGATAATGAAAACTTTGTGGAGCGAAGGGGAGATGACGACAACAATGCTGACCGAAAAAACAGATATTCCATTGACAAGTGTTGCTGTCACTGTGGACAGGCTGGTTAAGGCTGGGTTTGCAATGAGGCACTTAGAGCTCATAAATGGCAGGATAAAATATTTCTATGAACCTATTTTTTCTGAAAAAGAGATTGCCACAATAATCACTAATAGAATCCTGGATAGACTTGTGGATGCATTCGGACCTCTGGCACTAGAGAACTTTTCAAAATACAGTGATAAGAAATAAAGTAAGTAGAGTTCGAATAGAACCCAAAAGATTTACCATAAAGTACTTATGTTTACACCGTATGTAAACTATTATATGATAGAACTTGATAATCTCGATGTCAAGATATTGGCACATCTGCAGAGCAACAGCAGGGAATCTTTCCAGGAGATAGCAAAGTGCTGTCTTACAAGCGTCCCAACCGTCAAGAGCCGTGTGGACAGGATGCTTGAACTTGGGATAATCAGTAAATTCACCATAGATATCGATAATAGTAAGCTGGGTATAACCGAAGCAATACTCCTTGTAAATGCAAAGCCAGGCGCTGTCAGCAGGATAACTGAAGAGCTCCGGAGTCTTGAAGAGGTTAAGGAGCTGTATGTAACCTCTGATTCTGACACAGCCATAGTATCAAGGGTAGCAGGGGATATGCGGCGGATTCTAACGATACAGGAGAGAATAAATCTTACTGATGTGAATAACATCCGTATATTATCAGTAAAAAATGCGTTCACAAAGGATTCAACTATCCCGCTTGCCTCTTCCAGTATAAGCCTGACATGTTCTTATTGCAATAAGAAAGAGGCAGGAGACGCTGTAAAGAAGAAATTCGACGACAAAGACTATTTCTTTTGCTGCACCACTTGTCAGGATGAGTTTGAAAAGAAATACATGAAATTGTCCGCAAAAGCTTGATGTGCAATAATTTTAAAAACACTGATGAAAAAAGAAAAACGTAATTTATTGATAATTATAATAGTATTTGTTATCCTGAATATTAATTTAAATGGAAGTGCACTTTCTTCAGGAGTCAAGAGCAATTCTCTCCAGTGGTTCCCATCTTTAGCTGCTGATAATGGCACAGTATATATTGTCTGGGCAGATGAGCGAAACGGTAATTATACAAGGATAATGAATAATCAGCCCCATAAAGCAGGGGATATATATCTTTCAAAAGGAAGCTTTCAGAACGGGTGGACTTTTGATAAGAATATCAGGATAAATGAAATCAAAGGAACTACAGGACACGGGTCACCCTCAATAGCCATTGATAGTGGCAATATCTATGTTGCATGGGAGGATGATAGATATGGATTTGAAGAGCTTTATTTTTCAACTGCTAAAGAAAACAATATAACGTTCAAAAAGGATTCGCCCGTTGTTGAAGATGCCGGAAGTCAGGTATTGCCTTCCATTGAGGTCCGCAATGGAACCGTATATGCAACAATGATGAACAAGAAAACCTGGGATATAGAATTCACAGAAGGAATTTCCACCAACAGTGTTTACAAATTCGATAAACCGATACGAGTGAATGACGATCCTGCCGGTAACTGGCATTATGCGCCATCGCTTGCTGTGGATGATGAAAAAAATGTGTGTATTGCCTGGCTGGATGCGAGGAATGGTAATTATAATATTTATTTTTCACATGGAATAAAAGAAAACGGAATCTGGCGATTTAGCACGAATATGAGAGTAAATGATGATTCTGCTAATGTATCCCATTATACTCCTTCACTGGCATTTGAAAATGGAAGTGTGTATATTGCCTGGTACGATGACCGGAATAAAGATTTTGACATATACTTCTCAAGAGGCAGGTTCGAAAATGACAGTTGGAAATTTGATAGTAATATCCGGGTAAATGACGATGAGATAGGCGATCAAATGCATCCTGAAATTGTAGTGAGAGATAGTGAAATTTTCATAGTATGGGAAGATGGCAGAGACGGCGGCTCTGACATTTATTTCTCAAAAGGAATGAAGAAGAATGGAAGACTTGAATTTATAAAAAATACAAAAGTAAATGATATCAAAGGAAAGCATTATGACCCTCAAATCGGGGTAATAGGAGGCGATGTTTATGTTGCATGGCAGGCAGAAGTAAAGGACGGAGGAGACATATATTTTTCAGATGGTAAATACGATGGTAAAACCTGGGTTTTCAGCAGTAATATCAAAATAAACGATGACTTAACAGATTCGTTTACAAAACCAGATCCAGTATTCTTGGGCATGATTCTTGGTCCGGTTATCGTATCGATCATAATCGTGGGATTCTTAAGAAAATATGGACATTGAAAAAAATAACCAGGATAAAAGAAAATATGATATACTTCAAGATGAAGCTACAACATCGTTTTTCAAAAACCGCAAAACCCAGTTCCTCTTTCAACTGCCAGCAGTTCTGTTTTTCGTTCTTGTCGTACTGGCAGGCTTTTTCGGGATCCAGAACAGCAACAAGAGCCTTACAACCATTTCAATCTGGGTTATATGGTGGTCGCTTCTTTTAATAAGCCTGGCGCTAGTGGGAAGGGCCTGGTGTTTCATGTGTCCTTTTGGAGCCATCGGGGACTGGGTACAGCGTCGGACTTTTTATAAAAGAGTCAATGACACATTCAGTTTAAAGAGGAAATTCCCCGCAAAATTCAGAAATCTTTCCCTGGCAGCGATTCTATTTCTTGTGATAACATGGGCTGATTTCCAGTTCAATCTTGTGAACAGCCCACTTTTGACAGCGTATTTTATTGTTGCTTTACTCGGTCTCGCTGTAATAATATCAATTATTTTCGAGCGCCGTTCCTTTTGCAGGTATGCATGCCCCATAACTGGATTAATAGGTTTATATTCAATGTTTGCGCCTATTGAATTAAGAGCAAAAGATAAAGAAACCTGCAAAGCCTGTAAAGAAAAATACTGTATATCAGGCAACGAAAAAGGCTACCCATGCCCGGTTTTCGAATATCCGGGAACCATGGAGAAAAACACACACTGTATCCTCTGTTCAGAATGCATAAAAACCTGCCATCGGAACAACATCTCCCTTAATCTTCGTTCCTTTGCAGGAGATTTTTTGAATTTGAAAAAGACCCGGATGGATGAATCAATATTCATATTGATGCTCCTTGGAGTGACTATATTCCAGACATTGATCATGATACGGCCGTGGGCTGTTTTTACACGGGATTTAATGATATATACTGGCGCCAGTTACGATACGGTTCGATTCGTTTTATTCATTACTTCGGCAGTAATCCCCATTCTGATTTATTCAATAGTCATCGCCTTTTCAAAATTGCTCATTAAAAAAACATCGTTCAAGGACATTTTCACCGGCTATGCATACTCCATTATTCCCCTGGGGTTGCTGATGCATCTATCCCATAACCTCCGCCATTTACTGGAAGAAGGGACCGGGATCATTCCTGCCCTTTCGGATCCTTTTGGCTTTGGATGGGATATATTCGGGACATCAGGATATATGCCTGCTCCGGTTCTCAACAATAACAACATTCTCCTGATCCAGTGGCTGCTAATGTTTATCGGATTGGGAGTTTCAATTTCAATCGGTAAAAAGATTTCTGGGAGGATGTTCCATGATAATAAATCTGCCTATATCCCTGTACTGATATTCGTTCTCATATTTTTCATTTTTAATCTCTGGGTACTGGGACAGCCGATAATGCATAAACATTGAAGAGCTGAAAAAAAGAAGGAAATTTTTTCACCTTCTTTTTACCAGTACTGCCGCGAACAGCGCTGAAATAGCCAGGAACACTTCAAATGCTGGCGCTTTTGCTGTTTCTGTCGGAGTTGGGGTGGAAGTTGGTGTTAGCGTGGCTTGCACAGCAAATACCAATTTGCTCACGCCGGTCTCGAAACTATGCCTAACCTGTGCACCATCAAAGATCGCAGTGCCAAAGGAATACTCCTTTTTCATATCTGAAAACTGCACATCATACTGGCTTCCTGTTGTCAGCTTCCTGCCATATTCCATCGTCCACCTGCCATCAGCATAAACAGCCCTGGCCATTATATCCGCCCTGTCCCCGTCAGGAGGTCTCGCTATGATTGCGGCTATTTCGTCATTAGCCTTATATGTATCCTTGAAGGGCTGCTTCTCGGCATCAATAATCCAGTAGGGCGCAGCGGGCTGGTCTGCCGATGTATAGTTAGGGGCGGTCTTGGCAGCATTGATATTTGTATAATAAGGCACGAGCCCGGGATCACTCTTCCTCCCGGCATCCGACGATTTGGACTTATCGTAACGTGTGGAATCCACATACTGGTCATCTATATAACCTGATGGATTTGTTCGTACAAGTTTTGCGTGCCAGATATCCGCCATTTCACCCGGGTTTGCAGTATATTTGTTACCGAAGGATTTTCCAGCCTCTCCGGCATGGCATGTTGAGAAACATCCGGTATTATCGAATCCCGGGGAGTTTATATTCCAGATTTGGGCGAACTTGTCTTCGTAGTACTTGTTGTTGTCTCCACCTTTATCATCCGGATCCTTGAGCTGCTTCCATGTATTGTCCGCCTGTTTGACCCAGGGCTCACGCCTTAAGCTTTCTGTCGGGTCGTTCCATGCCGCAAGGAAATACACCGAGTCATCAGTATAAATGCTTTTCAGAGTTACTGCATGCGCGCCTGTATTTGCTCCACCGGCCACATTCACCGTCATGGCAGTTGCCTGGTTCCATAATGCTTCAGGCGTGCCATCTATGACCGGTGCAGCTTCCACCTTTACAGACGTAAGGGTGCCGGCTGAACCCAATACGATGCTTAGCGACAGCCATATCACCAATCCTACCACTATTGATTTATTGAAGTTACATGTTTTCATATAATTCCTCCAAGATATTACCTGCATTATGTTTCTCAGTATTTCATAATGCTTTATTTACTATTCATCCTTTATAGATTATAAGCATTTTTGAAAAAACAAATACACTAAACAACTAAACTCCAAATGCCACTCTATTCAGCGCAGCAGCTCATCTTGCTGACATCATTCCTGAATGATTGTGCAACCAGTTTTACTGCTTCTGTCATAGTCGGAAAAACATGGATAGTGTCTATAATATCATCAATGGTCATGTCATATTTAACAGCAAATACTCCTTCATGGATCATCTCCGATGCAAGCGAAGCCAGTATGTGGACTCCGAGTATGCGCTCCGTTTTTGCATCAATCACCATTTTTATAAGTCCACGTGAATCATTTTCCAGGAGCGCTTTAGGCACAAGCTCCATTGGAATGGTGCTGCATCTGCATGTAATTCCTTTCTCCTCAGCCTGTTTTTCTGTCAAGCCAACGCTTGCTACCTGAGGTATGGTGAATACAGCATGAGGCACTGCCGAGAAGTCCATCTTTTTTCCTTTATTGGCTATCGCGTTCTCACCAGCAATTGCACCTTCTTTCCCAGCCACAGTTTCAAGCATGGGTTCGCCTGTAACATCGCCCGCTGCCCAGATATTTGGAGAAGTGGTTCTCATTTCCTCATTTACGATTATTGCACCTTTTTTATTTACCCTGACACCTGCTTTTTCAAGACCCATATCCACAGTATTGGGTCTCCTGCCTGTAGACATAAGCAATTTTTCAGCCTCGAATTCCCTTTTTTCCCCTCCAACAATCGCGCTGACTACGATGTTACCTTTTTCTTTCCTCACACTTTTCAAAATCACATTTGTTTGAATATTTATGTCCTCTTCTTCAAGATATGTTTTAAGATAATCCGAAATTATAGTTTCTTCTTCCGGTATTATTCCGGGACTTCTCTGGAGTATAGTTACTTTCGTTCCAAAATGCGAGAACATCTGGGCAAATTCAAGACCAAGAGCTCTTCCACCCAGCACAATCATTGAAACGGGAAGTTCAGGTAACTCCATAGCCTCAACATTAGTAAGATAATCCACTTTATCTATGCCTTCTATTGGAATAATGTGTGGTGAAGAACCTGTGGCGATGACGAACTTGTCAGCCTGAAGAATCTTTCCATTCACATTGACTTCATTTTTTGAAACAAAAGCAGCTTTCCCCTTTATCAGAGTTATTTCCAATGAGTCAATTACTTTGATATATCTGCCATTCCTCAAACCCTCCACGATCTCTCTTTTTTCATTTATTGTTTCCGCAAAGTCAAGGTTAGTCCTTACATCCAGCCCCATATGACCATGATTCCTGTAGTAGTTGATCTCTCCAACGAGCAAAAGGTGCTTGCTTGGCACGCAGCCAACATTGACGCATGTTCCGCCGATTGTACCTTTTTCGATCATCGCGACTTTTGCTCCCAGATTCACGGCTTTTATCGCTGCACCAAAAGCAGCAGCACCGCTGCCGAGGATTATTAAATCATATTTTTCCATGTTAAATACCAGATTTTGCGTAGTTTTTCTCAGTAAATCTATTTTAGTGAAGCAGTATATAGTTTGGGATAGCCTTATCTGCAAGAACTACGATCGCTACTTTTATCACGCTACATCTTCCACTGCATTTTCTGTGTCTTTTTCAGACAATCCAATAAATGAATTAATGGAGTCCCATAAGAAGCTATATATCACTCAGATTATAATCATCTCGCAAGGAGAAATTTATTTTATGACAATGCGAGAAGAATTAGAAAAATTGGCTAAAGCATGTGAAGAGTGTTCTGGCAAAGATACTGCCTCATTGGATGAACACCTTGAGAAATGTCCTGCATGCCAGGAATACAAAATGAAGGCTGAGAAAATCGACCAGATGATGGAAGCCGTACAAATGCTGGCATCAAAATCCGAAGAAGATAGGCGAAAGATATTGGGCGCACGGATGGAACAGTTCTCAACTATGCCGGAAGATAAAAGAATGTCTGCAATAAGTGATATGCTCGATACCATTGCAGAACTGTCAGAAGAAGACAGGATTAAAATTGTAAAAACAAGAACAGATATCATGTCAGGTTTACCAAAACAAAAAAAGGAAGCTCTGATGGGAACCTTAAAGAAAGTGATGTCGACATGGTCAGAAGAAAGAAAGATGATGGAAAAACAGGCTGTAATGGCTGCCACCCAGGATTATTTCATCCTTAAAAGAATGATGGTCAGGATGATGTTCAAGAAGATGCTGGCATAAGAGGAACAAAAATGCTGGTAGAAGATACAAAAGAGAACCTTAATATCTGCATGGACTACTGCGGAACCTGTCCAAGTCTTCCCTTCCCCACAAATCCGATGCTGTTTTGTGCAAGAGGTAAATCCCCTGAAAAAATTGAAAAAAAAGGCTGTAAATGCCCAAAATGTCCTGTGCATGAAAAACACAAGTTGAAGGGATATTATTTCTGCGATTCAGGGAAAGCGCCATAGATGGAAAATGGAGTCTTAAAAAAATTCAAGTCCTATATGACCACTTTACTGTTCTTGATATCGCAAGCAAGTTTAAGAAGACTATGAACCATGTTTTCCAGATCTTCCTGAGTATATTTGTTTTTCTGGATATCATCCCAATCTTTGGTGGTATCTTCATCATTAGGCCCCACCCATGAAGCAATCATATCCTGCGGCATGTGGAATCCTACCCAGTTTAGAAAGTTCATGAGATTCCCTGCCACATGCTGGACTCCATCCACATGACCTATTACTATCAGTCCTGCCACTTTATTCTTAATTAATTTATTGCCAAACCAGACATCTGAATTCTCGATACAGTTCATTCTTTCCACAAACTTCTGTATCAATGCTGAATGGTTATTCCAGCGGATTGGAGTGGCAAGGATCATAATATCAGTGTCCAGTACAGCATCATAAACTATTTGCATCTGGTCATCTTCATATTTCATGGAATCCTGGCATGGATATGTGCACAGACTCGGATCCTGGGAATAGTTGCCCTCGCAATAGTATATCTTCAAATCTTGCAGCCTGATGAAATTTGTAACTGCCCCATACTTTTTTGTCATATCAAGCGCCTGAAGAAGTATCTTCTCTGATTTGCTCATGCCAGCTTCTTGCCTTGAAGACCCGGAGATACCAAGGACTTTAATCCCTTCGCATTTTTTCTCATCCGGAGGGGTGATTTTATGTACTCCTAATTTTCTACCGCTTGGGTGTGCTGTCATACGAAGCAATTATACCAGAGCAATATTAAATATTACCATTATTCAATACCGAATACATATCACCAATACTTCTTAAGACCTTGAATCCCTTATCCGTGATCATATAGTCTCCCCGCTCATGGCGCTGTAAGATCATTCCGCTGTCAAGCAGTTTTTGCACATGGAAAAGTAAATTCCCTCCCCTGAGTCCTGTGAGTTCGGAAAGCGCTGAAAAGGTTTTTGTCTCTATCGCGATTGCTTTTATTATTTGCAGGCGCTGTTTGTTGGATAGTGGCTCAAGTATGTCATTAACGATCAGTTCGTCAGGCAATACTAATATATCCTGTTTCTTTTCTTTATCTGTGTTATAGATTTGCAATGACCGCATTAAATCGACCTGCTTTCCGAAAAGCGACTGGACATTTGAAAAACATTTCTCACACTGTTTCGACGGGGCATTGCTTTTCATACCGTTTAAATCCGACTGGTTTTTCAAAATAATATCTTCATTTACCTTTTCATGATTTATCAGGCTTGCATTCTTTTTAAGGAATCCGGTGAAGTTTGATTTACAGGTCCCTCTCATCT
>JBAZOV010000007.1:0-105340 GCA_041648475.1 Candidatus Methanoperedens sp.
GGCAACACCTGTACCCATTCCGAACACAGAAGTTAAGCCTGTCAACGTTTTACATTGTACTAAGATGTGCGAACTCTCGGGAACTGTAGAAAGTCGCTATGCTCACTTATTTCAAATTATTTTTATTGGAATTCATTCAAAAATTCTATATGTCTTATACATGGTCTTAATCCGTCCTGGGACTAAACATCCCTGAACATTACCGTCATAAGCGAGTATAGCGGCCAAAGCGGCGGGGCAACACCTGTACCCATTCCGAACACAGAAGTTAAGCCTGTCAACGTTTTACATTGTACTAAGATGTGCGAACTCTCGGGAACTGTAGAAAGTCGCTATGCTCACTCATTTCAACTTATTTTATATCTATTACACTTTTTCCTTCATAAGTTGAAGGACATTTAGTAAGCATCCTGAATGCTTGAAAAACGTTGTTATTGAATTGTCCAGTGACTATAGTCTGGATACTTACTGTCTCAGCAGGCATGTTAGGTTTATCCCCAATATAAACAACATTCATAGTTGCGACACCATCAGTCATCTTGAAGGTTAAGGTCTTTGTGGCAGGATCCCAGTTATCAGTACCTGGAACTAATGTTCCATTTACAGTGATCGGCTTATCTCCAAGTTTTTCCTTCGCAGCCAGCGCACCGCTTACTTCGAAAAGGCTTGACTCCGATGTTAACTGCATGTATCCCATGTACCCTAACAAAATCACAATGATACTTACTCCAAGTAATAAACGATTTTTCTTATTCATTTGTATCCTTACGAACTATATATGTTCTCCAAACTTAAAGGTTTCTCCCAATGATTATTAATGTTTCGATGTATTTTAGTATTAATTATGGAACTAATTCCCATTATTGTGATCTCATTCCTGATCGCAGCACTTTTCTCCCTTCTTGGTCTTGGTGGTGCTATTATTTATACGCCTTTGTTTTTCTGGCTGGGATTTGATCTTCTCACAGCGATACCGATGGCGCTTTTTTTGAATATGATTACCACAGCCTCCGCTTCGATCACATATCTAAAACAGCAGCTTGTGGATAAAAAATTTGCATATCCATTGATATCAACATCAATCATCGGTGCACTTTTGGGCTCCTATCTTGCAAACAAAGTAGAAATGAGGATCCTAATTCTCTTTCTTTCGGTCATACTTTTGATCGCAGCTCTGCGGATCCTTTTTTTCAGTAACATTGGTTACAGGGTAAAACAGACGGGGAATAAGAAGATATTGGCAGGAGCTGGACTGGCATTCATAATAGGAGTCATTTCATCCTTCATTGGCATCGGAGGGGGCACTTTTATTGTACCTCTTCTTCTCATACTGGGATTTGACATGAAGAATGCAGTCGCTACATCTGCTTTTATTATTACGTTCACTTCATTATCAGGATTCATTGGACATATGAGTTTTGGAATTCAAACACTTGACCTTAGAGTATTATTTTATACAGGCCTGGCTGCTTTTGCAGGCGCCCAGTTTGGCTCGAAAATATTATTCAAGCGTGTTTCATCAAAAGGAATCAGTAATTTATTTGCTATTGTGCTGCTATTAATTGCGGGAAAACTTTTTTATGGTCTTTTATGAACGAACTGGTAAGAACTGCGGTAATAATAAAATCATTTTGAGTTCTGAAAACTGTGCCTTTGCTCGATGGAGTTACCCTTACTCCTCCTGTTTGACTTCATTATCCATCATTTTCTGATATGTCATATCAATTATCGTCTTTAGATTTTCCACATCTTCTTTATTATACTTGATCAGCGTTTCCAGCGCTTCTGCATCCCCGCAACGGTATTTGTTCCACAAATGAACGGCTTCAAAACCAGATATCCCTTCAGTCTCTTCACTCCTTCTTATTCCGAGTGAGCACTCGATCTTCTTAAGACCGCCGCTGTAACCGATACTTTTCAGAGGGTACATCAGGTCAATATGCAGGTGGTTAAAAAACCCAGGAAATTCATGTTCAATAAAAGGAATATCAAACCTTGCACCATTAAAAGTAACGAGCTGTTTATACTTTTTCAGTTCTTCCTTTGCTTCATGGAGGTTAATATCCTTAATGTATGTCTTCGTTTCTGTCCCGTTAAAGATCCCGATCATTGTTATGTTATCATAATTCATTGAAAGGCCGGTTGTCTCAATATCCACAAATGCGGTGTTATCCTTGAAATGATTGTATGCCCTCCAGTGATGTCGGGACAAAAGCCTTTTTGCAAAAAAGATATGATTCTTGCTATACAATTGTTCGATCGACTCTTCAACTCCGGAAACTAATAATCGCTGCTTTTTCTTGGTAGCTTTGATCAATCCATGATTTTCAAGAAAATCATCCCAGCTTTTTATGCCGGATTTCCATATCATACGCTCTGTTGAGGCGCCGATGCTTGGTATATGAATATAAGTATTGTTCAACATATTTCAATTAAAATCCATTATTTTGTATTCCATTCCTGAGAGGTCAACAACTGTGGCTCTTGCCGGCATTGGTTGCAGATTCATGCGTTTCTGGAACTCTGTCTGGCTCTGCCATGTGCCGCTGTTAATTGTAAGCACATCCCTGTAGCGTGAAACACCTACTGTATGGACATGCCCGCAATGTAAAATATCGGGAATTTCGTCGATCACGAAATGATCTTTTTTCTCAGGCGCGATAGATACTCTTCCTCCGTATATCGGT
The DNA here is from genome assembly GCA_041648475.1 of Candidatus Methanoperedens sp. Lineage (GTDB taxonomy): Archaea > Halobacteriota > Methanosarcinia > Methanosarcinales > Methanoperedenaceae > Methanoperedens. The sequence goes on from JBAZOV010000007.1 coordinate 2,688, forward strand.
GAAAGATGCCTGAGTTTTAGCATTTCATGCATGGGTTTTTCTGGCTCATTATACGAAAACCCTGGAATGCTTGCAATGATGTCATCCATTGACCTGCCGTGATAGATAAGGACTTTAACCCCAATATCCACCATGGCCGGGTTTCCCACAAAGATAATATCATTCCGGAACATTTTTGTTATTCTATCGGGAAAGCGCGGCTGCGGCTCTGCCTGCCTCACAGCGTCATGGTTCCCTGGTGAAATTATTATTTTAATATGCTTGGGGACGGCGTTTAAGTATTCCGCCGCTTTTTCATATTGTTCATAGATATCGGAAATGGCCAGTTCCTTGTCCTGTCCAGGAAATATCCCTATCCCATCAACCACATCGCCTGCTATCAAAAGATAATTAATATCATCATCCAGCCAATCAATGAATTTGAGCCATGAATCTTCTAGAAAAGTATTGCTTCCTACATGTATATCTGAGATGAACACTGCTTTCCCACCACCTTTTTTCCCGTTAAGGCTCCCATTCTTTGAATTGGGAATATCAGGCCATGAGATCCTGTTCGCAAATATCATGTTACCATCAGAAGAAAGTGTGCCTGTTATTCCGATCACCTCATCAAGAAGAAGACGGCATCCCGATTCAAAAAGCTCTTTATCTCGTTCTTTATGAATTAAGACTCTTATCGTCCCGGTCGGGTCTTCGATATCAATGATCTTATGCCCGTTTGAGCTTGTCCTGATATCAAGTACCATTCCGATCACGGAAAGCTCTTCCCTTGAATCAAGGTTCCTTTTTTTTAGGCTTTCTATGGGTCTTGCGCCCAATCTTTTGCGAAGGATATCACCCAGGGAACTGTAGCGGTCCCTGAAATACTGCACGAATTCGGTATATTCTCCAATGCAAGTGGACTGGTTGGTAATATCTTTAAGTATGGTTACGGTGCTTTCCACAGGCATGTTTATGTTAATTGAAAAAATCGGTTTGATATGTTCTATCCCTACAACAAGGACTGAACTATCGATCGTTGTTATAAAATGTTGTATCTGCTCTGGAGAGTTTTTTCTCATAGCGTCAAGCGCTTGCGGATCTATCTGGAATCCAGAGTGTGCAAAAATCTCTATTATCTCTCCTGTCTCCATATTCCAGTCTCCATCTTATTTGATTTATAACTTGTAAGGGGATAAGATTTTTCCTCGATTATGTTTCGATGCTTTTATTTACTCTTGCCCTAATTCATAATATGGTGGAATATGTCATTGGAAACATCAGAACAATTTGTGAAAATTATCAATGAACCCCTTAAATCAAAGAATCCATTAGTTATCGTAGGGTTTCCCGGAATCGGTCTTGTAGGCAACATAACCTGCCAGCACATAATTGAAGAGCTTGCTATGAAATATGTAGGCTCGATCGATTCGAAATATTTCCCTCCCCTTGCTGTGCTTTTTAATGGGCTCGTCTATATGCCTGTTCGTATTTATGAGGCTCCAAAAAAAGATATAGTAGTAATAATATCTGATATTCCAATACATCCAACCGCTTCATATGATATCAGCAAAGTCCTTATAGACTGGATGCAAAAAATAAATGCAAAGAACATAGTTTCAATTGCAGGGATAGCTACAACAACAGGAGAAAGACGCGTTTTTGGAGGGGCCACGAATGCAGAATGGCTTGAGAAAATAAAAGATAAGACTGAAATATTCCAGGTCGGGACAATATCCGGTATTTCAGGGAGCATAATGACAGAATGCTTCCTGAGGGGCATTCCGGCGGTTAGCATGCTAGGTGAAACACCTGGACCTAATCCTGATCCGAGAGCAGCAGTCCAGGTAATAAATGTTCTAAATGGCATATTTGACCTATCTATAGATAAAGAGAAATTGTTGAGCCAGGCTGACCAGATAGAACTTGAACTCTCAAAGCTGGCAGAACAGGTGAAGACTACTGAAACATCTCCACCTCCCAGGAAAGAATTCCCAATGTACGGGTGATTTCTATGCGTAATATAGTTTTAAGTGGAATATCGCATCATGTTATCAAAGAAATTGAACATGAGAAGATAAAGACCATTGAGATAAGGAGCCCCCATAATTTCCGTTCAGTATTGGAAACTGAGGCTGGAGATGTCATATTTATAACATCAAGAAGCCAGGAAGATATCAGGGCGGGAACTCTGGGTCTTATTGTGCGAATTCGTGAAAAACAGGTTTCAATGCACAGGGTGGTCCAGAAGACGCCCGATTCTTATGAGGAATCCGAGTTCCAGCTTGCGCGTCTTCAGCTGGAAATGAAAGGGCATGCACGAGTGCGGCGAACCGAAGTTTACAAGCTCGGTGAAGCCATGGTTGTTGATGCTGACGAAGTGTGTAACTTTGAAGGAAGATAGTTTAAAAAATTAATGCTTCTTAAAATTCTTCCATTACATCAATGCCATGTTCAAAACGTGTAGGAATACATTTTGGCCTGTTTCTATCCCTTTCCCTGATCTTATCCTCGTATGCTTTAAAAACAACATGATATTCTGCATCTCGCGAAGGATCATGTTTTGCTTCTTCCTTTAATTCATTCGAAAGGTCATGTAATTGTCGAATAGACATATACTTATAGCGGTCTACACCCGGATTCATATCATTTTCTCCCGATATGTTTTTATCTATATTTCAAGGCTAATCAGATTATCTGATTATTATCATAAATAATCGTTTTATTCGGATATATAGGTTTATGGTGCATTTACTTGCATGGAAAACACGGAAATTAATATGATAACAAAACGGATAATCAATATGATATTTGATTTGACAGCTATTGTACCAGATGTGATGCTAAACATGGTACCATATATGATAACAAAACCTTCGATTAGTATCCAGATATAGTTTGAAAAACCATTATAAGTCTTGAAAAGAATCCCTGTACTTACAAGGAGATCAAGCGTGCAGGGCGTCATTATATATTCAACAAAAAACTGTCCGAATTGCAGGGTACTGAAGCAATTCGTGGAAAATGCAAAAGTACAATTCACAGAGGTAGATATGGCTACCCCGGCGGCATTGACAGAACTGCGCATGAACGGTGTATTCACCATGGCTGCGCCAGTGCTGCAAATTGGAACTAAATTCCATATTTATAATGAGTTATTCACACAGGACAGGATCAACCAGGACAAGATCGAAATTCTGCTCAATGATGCCAGGTAGGTTATGCCAGATCGTTATGGGCCAAAGGGTACAGGTTCATCTGATCGGCGGCTTTCGCATTAAACTACAAAACAAAATGAGGTGTAAAAGATGGGTAAATATATAGAAGTACAGATGTTAACTCTCATGGAAGAGAACAAAGAGGAGTTATACGAGGCTTTTGTTCATGAGAATAAGGGGGATGTTGATCAAAAAGTAATTACTGTACAGAAAGCAAAAGAAGTGCAGACAATACAGAAAACGCTTATTGGTTCCCTCGTTTCAGTTATTCCGAAAGTAAGGACAACGGACGGACACCTTATGGACTGGGACCGGGAAACTATCGTTAAACAACTTATTAAAGAGACAAAACTAAGCGAGCAGTTCTACGGGACACCTGGTATCACTCTGGAAGAGGCAAAAGTGATAGCAAAGGAGACCGAGAAAAGGATCAAGGACATGAATGTGAAATTCCTGTCTGGACCTCTCGTACGCGAGCTTGTCAATATTATACTTCTTGAACATGGGCATACAGATTGGCGAAATATCTCCACAAGAGTAGGGACGCCTGTGTACGATGCTTACCGTATCGACATGGGAACGGGTTTTGAGGCGCGGGACAACGCGAACCTCCAGGAGAACGCTGAGACAAGCCACAAGAAAAAGGCCGACAAGATGAGCAAGGAACAGTATCTACTCATGCTTCCCCCAAAGATCTCAGACTCACACCTCAACGGCGATATCCATATCCATGACCTTGAATACCTGGGAACGCGGGCTTTCTGCCAGGATTGGGATCTGCGGTATTTCTTCTATTATGGTCTCATGCCGGACGGCAGCGGAACAAAGGCAAGTGTGGCAGGACCTGCAAAGAAAGCGGAAGTTGCGATACTCCATGCAGTGAAAGCCCTTGGCAGCGCCCAGACAAATTTTGCGGGGGGGCAGGGTTTCTATAACTTCCTGACTTTCATGGCTCCTTATTTTGAGGGAATGAGCTACGAAGAGATAGAGCAGCTCACCCAGATGTTCGTTTATGAAATGACCCAGATGATGGTGGCACGCGGGGGACAACTGGTCTTCTCCTCAGTCCAGCTCTCCCCCGGCGTCCCTTCACTATGGCGTGATAAACCTGTTGTTTATAAAGGCAGGGTATGGGACGGCGAGCAGGCGCCAAAGCGCACATACGGCGAGTTTGAACGCGAGGTGCGACTTGGTTTTGAAGCCATGATGAACGTGATGTTAAAAGGCGATTACTGGGGAAAACCATTCAATTTCCCCAAGCCTGAGATAAGCATCGAGCCTGATTTCATGATAGAAGATGAAGAATTCAATCGTGCCCATCCTGAGCTTTTGAGCTACCATGAACTATATACCAAGTCTTTTGAGCTTGCGGCGCGCTTTGGAACTCCTTATTTTGATAACCAGCTTCCTGAATACAGGGGCGCGGGTAAGGGAATAAGCTGTTACCAGTGCTGCGCTTATAATTTCTCATCTTCGCATGATAAGGACTCAGAATTTGATGATAAGTTGTATTTCCGCGAAGGGAAGCATTTCTCCATGGGCGCATGGCAGGTAGTTTCGCTTAACTGCCCGCGCGCAGCTTATAAATCCGGAAAGGACGATGAGGCGCTTTTCAGGGAATTGAAGAACATGATGGACATGTGCATCGATCTTTTCAAGGTGAAGAAGAAATGGATGGATATCGTTATCGGAAATGGAAGGATGCCATTCGTTACCCAGAGGCCAAAAGATCCTTTCACCATGACCCACGGACAGATTGCTGTGGATACAAAAGGGCTTGTCTATACGATAGGCGTGGTCGGGATAAATGAGATGGTGCAGCACCATACCGGAAAGCAGATACATGAGAGCGAAGAGGCACGAAGGCTTGCTATCCGCGCAATGTTCGAGATGAAGTTCTATGCAAAGGAACTCTCCCAGAAGCACGGCATGGAGATAGCGCTTGCAAGAACGCCTGCCGAGACTACAGCGCAGAGGTTTGCAGTTTCTGATCTCCTGCATAAGGAATATCGCAAGTGCGCAGAGCCGATAATAAAAGGAAATGTCCCGGAAGCATTGAAGCACATCTCGGAAACAAGAGATCTCCCGATATATTACACGAATGGCACGCACATCCCGCCCAACGCAGATGTGTCGCTCCCGCAGCGCATCAAGCTTGAGGAGACTTTCTTCCCGATAGTGGATGGAGGTAATATCCTTGATATCTGGATGGGTGAAGCGGCGCCAGACCCGCACGGTCTTAAGGAGTTCGCGATGAACATTGCAAAGAACACTCAGGTGGGCTATTTTGCTTTCACGAAGGACATGACAGTGTGCATGGAAGATTTCCATGTGGCGTCAGGGCTTCTGGATGAGTGCCCCAATTGCGAGAGCGATAATGTTGAGCATCTGTCCCGCGTTACCGGATATATCCAGGCTGTCTCAGGATGGAATGAGGGTAAGAAGCAGGAGCTCAAGGACAGGAAGAGATATGGTGTGGGGGTGTGAAAGGGATGAAGAGAGCCTTCAATTTTTCAAATAAAGCCATAGAGTCTGGTAATATTGATTTTCAGCCATGGTTGAGGAAGGCTTCAAAAGAAGAACGGATCGAAATTGCAAGGAAGATTGCATCTACGATTGAGAGATCCGATGATGAAATAGAATATATCAATACTGCAAACCTGCAGGATATGCAAAGGGAAGAAAGGATGTGGATCGCTAAGAAAATAGTGTCGTCGATACCGCATGAATGGGGATGTGGGGGCTGTTAGTGGTTGGAATATAAAGAAGTTGGGAGGTATAGGGTGAAGATTAATATTTTGACACATATTAAAATTTTAGTATATGAGGCTTAAATTGTGAAGAAATTAAATAAAGCTCAAATTACTGCTAAGAGTGTAGAAATTAGTAAATGCCTGATTAATACATCTCCTGGACTGGTGGACTATGACTTAGGTGTCACTCGAAGGATTGGTGATGCAGCAAGATTAGCTGTTGCAATAAGATGTCATGCAGAACCTATTAATAGGCAAAATTTAGCTGGAGTTTCTTCTTCTCTGAAAATGGACTTTAGAAACGTTGAATCAGATTTCATCCCAATGTTTGAAAAATTAGACTGGATTGAAGTAAAACAAGATGGTAATAGAATTGGGACAATAACTGAAAAAATCCCTCCAGCTGCAGATATTTTATCAACTCTCGGTACGATTTGGGAAGACCAACAACCTACAGCAATAGATAAAGCCACAATTTATTCTTTAGCAGAGCTCTCAAGAAGACCTTATTCAAAGGAAGCTCTTTTGTCAGAATTGAATATCAAAGAAGAAGATTTTGAGGCAACCTTAGACTACGGTGAAATGGCTAATTACCTAGGAAAATTAAAATCAGACGAATATGAATTAGAGACTATATGGACGCCATTATACTGGGCAACAAACTATGATAATGTTGCAACTTTTATAAAGAAGCAAAATGAAGAGCGACTTAAGGTGATAGGTTCACTGGTTGATAATTTCAGAAAATATCCCGGAATGCCTATCGAAAAAATGGGAAATCAAGCTACTTTGATTGGTTCTGGAATCTATCACGGGTTCTTCCCTTCAGTTGCTATTGGTGATAGAAATAATATGTCTCATCAATATTTATTTTCAGCTACCCCCCAATTTCAGACAGATTCAAATAGCGATATTTATGAGAAAGCAAGACTTATAGTTTCATGTGTTCGACATGGCCAACATCATGCCGAAGTTTCAAGAATATTATATCCTCGGTCTATTCTCAATGCAATGAGAAATAATTGTATGAAACCACATCCTTATGCTGTTGTCCAATATGCAGTATTAGTCCTTCAAGGAATAGTAAAGCTGGAACCAGCTGAGACAAGGTATGGAAAAGCCTATAGAGTCGTATGGAGAGATACACCTGAGAACAACCTAGCCGCTGAGATGGCTGATAACTTATTACAGGGAGAAGCGCCAGTTACAAGTAAAGATGAACTTGAAGCAAAAGAAATTTTGGTTAAAGGTGTTTATAGCTATTCATCAGAGCTCAGAAGGCTAAGTGCAACCAAAGAAGTCAAAGCAAAGAAAGAATATGATCGATTAATGGAATTAGCAAGCGGTGTTAAACTATGAATGCATCTCCAGAAGAAGAGCAAGATTTCAATCTTAAGCTCCGCTTAATGAGATATTTATGGTATAATGGATATCTAGTTAGAAGAAACGTAAGCATTATTGAATCATTGGATAAACGCCAATATACAGATATAGATGTTTTAGCAATAAAAATTGATCAAGAGCTTTGCACAAATTACTTAATTTGTGATTGTAAGTCAGGTGTGCGAATTAAGACACCTGAACGCCTTTTTTGGCTATCTGGTCTTATGAAATATTTTAATGCACGTCAAGGTATTTTTCTTAGAACAAAGTTATTTGGAGTTAAATATGCTGATTTAGCAATGAGACTCGATATAACTCCATTATCTGAAGAACAACTATGTGATCTAGAAAAAGCCTACAGAATCGATAACACTAAATTAATAGGATCCTTTTCAAATAATTGCGATCCACCCATCGAAAAAATATTTAGCTTACTTAGGAAGCTGGAATCGGGGGTAGAAGAATACGTCAATACGCTTTATTGGGACGATTCCCCATCAATGCAAATAAACAACCTCGCAGCATGCTCAAGACGTATTATTGAACTTGATGGTCTTATGCCTAAGGCAAAAAGTTTTCTATTAGCATACACTTTTTCTCATCTTTCTCTATCAGCCCTGCAATTTTCCAAAACATTATTTACTATACCTAGCTCCAATAAAGAAGATTACGCAAAAATTGAGTTATTAGGAGGAAAGCTTGCACACGAAGAGCGGAAACGCTTACTTAAAGGTTTTTATGAATTTATGTCAAAAGAAATAAAAGAAAGATATAATGCTAAATATCCAATTTCAAGTAATCAATTCGTTGAAAGTTTAGTCCCAGAATATTCCAAATACTTTATTGAGTTTTCAATAAGAACATGTGAAAATCCTAAATATTCCTTCTTGATACCACGGTTTTTTGATCTTTTAGCATTTGAAACCGTTTTGGGAAATCGTGATATTAAAATTGAAGATTTATTGCCATTGCCGATTAAAGAAAATGTGGACACATTGATGAAGCCTGTAAAAGATTTTGCAGCCTTTACTTCAAGAAGTGGGTTACTTTCAAAAGAGTTAAGTGTGATTATTAGCCAACAATTGATAAATTTAGCTTCTGCCAGTACCATAAATTAATGAAATCCAAAGAAAGATACTTACACTTTTGGGAGGAATTATGAAAGCATGTATTTATGTTCGATGAATTTGATGAAATGTGGGTTATAATTCTAAGGAGATTTTTTAAAATATAATCAATAAAATTATATGGGTGTAGGACAGGTGGCCAAACACATGGGGTTGATCTGATTCACACAAACTATTTTGTATATTATTAAATTATCTATATATTTTAAAATAAAGTTGATTGTTTATTATCGAGTATTCGTTCAATTTTTACTTTTTGTAATTTATCCAACGCAGTTTTAATATCAGGTTCAATAATGATATTATTTTCTAAATATTGATCCAAATGATCTAAAATCATTATTAATTGTTTACAAAAGCTGCGATGTGCATCTGAAAACCCAATACATTCTCTGGACTTTCCTACTTTATTATTTTTTTTTTGAGTTTTAATTAGTTGATTCTTTTCTAAATTATTAATTGCTTTTTGTGAGGTAACAAAAGATAATGAAGTTTTACGTTGTATATCGCTGATTGAATCATTAATTTCTAATACAGATAAAATTTTCACTTGTGTATATAATTCAGCAAAATTATGATGATTCATGAAAACACCTTAATATAGTAACTATATATAGTGGCTATATAATATATCCTTTTCGGTTAGGATTGATTTAACAGTCTATATATAGAGGTTTTTGAAAAAAGTATTTAAATCATTAATTTAAAGTTACTATTGCAATGGTCAGATGTTGCGGTGATACTTGATGGAAATAAGAAAACCTGGTGGATTTCTTTTAGCTATAATGAAAAAGATACCTGAGAGAGATAAGCGTGGTATGGTTAAAATTGAGGATGTAGAGAATAAAATAAAATTACTCAATCAAAGGGGTGTTGTTACTTATAGGTTTCAAAGAGGATTTAACAATGATTTGGCTTCAGAGGAGTTTTATGATGATTTAAGGATTTTTGAGGATGTTGGGTGGATAGAGATAGATTTTTCTAATCCACATTGTAAACTCACTGAGAAGGGGGAACGTCTTGTTAAGGAAATTGAAATACCGGATTTAGTAAAAGAAAAGTTTAATAGTATATTTGAGTAATAAATGCGACTCCAAACCATTCTTTTTTTATTTTGGAGTCATGCAATGTACTATATCAATATAAAAAAGCATTATTCAAAGTTAGCCATATTTTTTCCAATTGTTGCTATTTATATAAACTCTGCAAAGGATGAGATATTCAAAAAACTTTTTGATTCGATAAACCAAACCTATACAACATATGTCGATTTCTACACATTTTTAATTGTCAGTTTTATAATAATTGTAATAAGTCTTTACATAGCTAGTTCCTTATTATATTCATTAGTTTATTGCACATATATATTATATAGATATATTAGATTCGATAAAAAACAAAACAAAACATTATTATTAGATAAAATTCATGAATTATATAAAGGGCAGCAGGTTAAATTTATGAATTTGGAAGTTTCTGATAAATTATTATTGTTATATTTATATGATTTAAAAATTTTCAATTAAATGGATGTGATTATTTTGACGATTAGTAAAGAGGCTAAGGAATTATTAGAATCTTATGCGAAGGAGAAAATCTCGCCAGATTCCGAAAGTAAACAAGAATCGTTAATTTTAAACGAATTTTCAAAAATTTTTCCAGATATTGAGAAAACAACTCGTCCCGATAGAATTAAGCTAATGAATTTATGGCTGGATGGTCATGTCGATAAGTATTTTAAAAAATTAGAGGAATATAAGCAAACCGACTGGCAAAGCAGCGAAGTATATATCCCGGTTCATGGACTAGTCCATCTTAGACCTGAAATTAAATATTTACTAAGTATACCACTAATTCGAAGATGCAATGCTATTAAACAGTTATCTACTGCGTATATGATATATCCTGGTGCAAAACACACAAGAGATGAGCATCAGCTTGGCACCTTATTTGTGATGCAAAGATTTTGCGAACATCTTATCAAAGAAAAGGCTATCCATGCCAAGGACCAAGCAACTTTAGAAGTGGCAGCATTAATCCACGATGTAGCTCATCCGCCTTTAGGGCATTCTTTAGATAGTATCAAAGAATTTCTAATTCCCCGTAGTCCTCTATCAAGCCATTATTCATATGAGAAAAAAATTGATAAAACTTTGTTAGAGATATATTTAACAGATGAAAAATATCAATTAAAAGGCGCTATTGAGTCAATTAAAGTAATTGATACTGATCTCTTAAAATCGATGTTGTTAGATAACTTTGAGAATTCAGATAAATTTCCACCAGCTTATTCGGATATGATTGATTCAGAAATTGATGCTGATAGAATAGATTATTTATTGAGGGATGGTATACATACAGGGAAGAAAATAGATTTTGATATAAATTTAATTATACAAAGTTCGCATTTTTGTGAACTCAAAGAAGGAGACAAAAAACGAACATCATTATGTTTCGATGAAAAAAGAAAAAGGGATCTCACCTCTTTGCTAACATTTAGGAAAAATATGTATGAAGAGGTTTACGAAAATGATGATAAAGTTATTTTAGATGAAGTAATAGTACATATTATTTATTGTACTATTTCATTATATTATGGACTAAAAAACGATAACGTTACCAAAAAATTTCTACTATTAAATGATTGTGAAATTAACGATTTCTTAGGATTATTTTCTCCGATATCAATTTTTAAACAATATACTTCACAATTATATGGTAAACCAGAATATACATTAATTAAAAAATATTACTTAAATGATAACAATAGTTCCGATTTTTCTAGGGCTCTAAAAGAAGCTTCATCAAAATATTCGAGGGTATTTGGTTTTGACCTGAAGTTTAGAGAAGAAAGACAATTTTCAGAGAATCTTAAAATTATGAGAGGTGAGGACGAGACTCATGAAATCCCATCCATATTATTTTCTCTTCCACATTACATTCCATCCCAGAACTCTGACAATTATGAGCGTGAAGGAAAGAGGAAAAGAGGATTGAAGGATTTAGTCTTAAGAGATTCAGATGGGCATTGTGATTATTTCAAAAATCTAGCAGGGATAACGAAAGAAAAAGATCTTTCTTCAAATAAATTTCTATTAATTGGAAAAGAAGAAGGCATTGAAAAGGATTATATTATAGAAGAATTTGAAAAATTTATGATGGAACGACATGGTACATAACCCACACTCTTCTTATAGTGAGATTGTCGGAAAACCCTGTTTTTTGAGGGTTTATGATTTAACAGTCTAAATTTGATATGCCGATGCGTAGCGGTTATGTTACGACAATATTTTTGGATGTTTCAATTTTGGCACTTTTCCGACAGTCTCATAGTAAATACGATTCGAAATATAAAGAAATTAAGACTAAGCGGATCGAAAGTAATTTTATTTGATTTGTATAAGGCAAGTGCTACTGGAATTCCAGCCCCCTTCAATTCCATCTCATCTCCCCGTCCCCCTCTCCTCATCAGGCCGAAGGCGCCGCAGAGGGAACGATGGGCAAGGGGGCGCTTTGATATGTACCGTTTCCGATCCAACGTATTAATTCAGCATTAATCCGGGTAATGGATGTTCACAACTCCCCCTTAAACGCCCTGTCCAGCACCGCCGGCATCAGCGCATCCATTTCGGCGCCGGTCTCTGCCTGGAGGTGCCTGAGCACGTCAACCTTTTCCTGAAGTGCATCGAGGTAGGCGACGATACGGCGCTGTTCGGTGAGGGGCGGGATAGGCACGCGGATATTTGCCAGCTTCTTTCCATTTACATTTGGCTGACCAGTACCTTTCTTTTCATCAGTAATCTGCCCCCAATAAGAAGGAGTTTGAAAAAATCGATACAGGTATTCGACAGATACAGAATGTTTTACACGCAAACGAATAAGGTAGGAAGCAAAAACCGCATTTGGGCACTTCCTAATCAAAAAACTTTTTCCAGTTGTTCCTCCAGTTCGTGCGAAAATAAGGTCATTTTCCTCCAGTAGGTATTTTTCAGGATATGGACAGTTGCAAAATGGCACTTTCTCCCAATCGACTTGACCATTCTGTATATCGGTAATTCTCAGGAATTTAGGGCCGATTTGCTCTTTCGTTGATGATTCTGTATAGCCATATTGTGGAGTTTCACAAAAATCTCCTATACATGCTTCTCTCCAGCTAGATCGCATTTTGAATGCCGCATCGCTTGAAGATGAAAGAAAAGCCGCCACTTCTTCCCCCGCCTTCTTCCTCAGCCCCCGCGCCTCCTCTATCTTCGCCGCCAGCTCCTCTATGCGCGCCACAATGCGGCGCTGCTCTGAGAGGGGATGGGGAAGTTCAGGAAGAGGTTCCTTGCTACCATCTTGCCTGTTTCGAACCACCTGAAGAAACGTTGCTATCGCTAACTGAAGTGTTGAATCAACTATTGGCAAATCAATACTGCTCAGCTTCTTACCATTTACATTCGGCTGAGCTGATCCTTCTTTCTCTACGGCTATTTGAGACCAGTACAAGTCTGATTGAAAAAATGAGTAGAGATAGGCTGGATTGATATCCAATTTTGGCCTTATTCGGATAAGATAAGAAGCAAATATTGCAAAAGGTGTCTCTTTAACGAGGTATGTTTTTCCAGTTGTTGCACCAGTTCGCGCGAAGAGTATATCGTTAGGCTTCAAAAGATAATTGTCTGAATCTTGGCACTCACAATACGGTACTGAATTCCAATTTATTGCTCCATCCTGGATATCTGTAATTCGAACAAACTTTGGACCTATCGGTTCGATTGAACTGCTGGCAGTAAATCCGTATTGAGGCGTTTCTGTAAGCTCAGCCAGAGTCTTTTTAGGGGTACCAATACGTTGAAGGGCGCCAAATAAGACCGTGGAAGCCGCTCGCACTAATACTTCAGCTTTAGTTTGATGGAAAGTTAGTTTTATGATTCAAATCCCTCCCTTGTTATATGAATTACTGACTCCTCGCTCATCGTCCCTCCGCCGGCGCCGTCCGATATATTAACCGCGGATGAAGGCCGATGAACACAGATGGAACAGCGATGCTCGATAACTTATTAAGTTTTTTTATGAATCTCACCACAAAGAGCGCAAAGGACGCAAAGATTATTGTTGCTATGCTTTGCGCTCTTTGCGGTGATTTGATCAGACTATTTCCTTGATAAACCTCAGATAAATGCTGGATGTTCAGATTAACAAATCTGCGTTCATCTGCGTGTATCTGCGGTTTGTTTTTTAATAAATTCAGCCAGGAATGAGCTTGGTTATTATTGCATGGTTCAATCTTTTCTTGAATTGGGAATAGTTCAAATTTGATTTTCGGGGTTCTATCGCTCAATGAAACGAATATTAGCCGCAGATGAACGCAGATAAACGCAGATGGGGGGCAATTGAACGCGGATTGCGCGGATGACGCTGATACGCACGGATAACAAGTATCCGTGAAAATCCGCGCGATCCGCGTTCTAAATCGTTGTGGTAATGCTCTTTCATACTGTGGTGAAAAAGTTGCTGTGCTTTGCGCTCTTTGCGTACTTTGCGGTGATTGATTTGATGCAATCAGATTTGACATATAATAAGTGCTCATCCTCCAGCCTCCCGTATCGGCAGACGTGCTTCCAGCATCTTTCGCGTATGCTCAAGTTCTGCTACAAGCACCTTTTCATCAGGCAAAGCCATGCGATATTCCGCTGCCAGAACTTTGTTTGGCAGCCCCTCAAGAGCATATCGGGCAACTGCTGCATCCTTCTCTGCGCAGAGAATCAACCCTACCGGCGGGTTCTCGTCCTTATGCATCCAGTTTTCGCGGGCGTAATTGAGATAGAGGTGCATTTGCCCTGCGTCGGCATGCGTGAACTTGCCGACTTTAAGATCGATAATGACCAGACAGCGCAGGATTCGGTGGAAAAAAACAAGATCGACACGGAACCACTGGTCGCCAATGCGAAGGCGACGCTGCCTGCCAATGAATGCGAAATCTCCACCCAGTTCAAGGAGGAATTTTTCCAGATGCTGGATGAGTGCCTCTTCCAGATCGTTTTCTGAATATTCATCCTTGAGGTTCAGGAACTCCAGGACAAATGGGTCCTTTATCTCTTCCTCAGGTGTTACAGCATCCTCCGGTTTTGCCTCTGATCCTTTCTTAAGCATTGCAGCTTTGTTTTTCGAAAGTAATGTCCGCTCGTAAAAGAGAGTTGAAATCTGTCTATCGATCTGGCGCACCGACCATCCACCGCGCAGGGCTTCAGCTTCATAAAAGCGGCGTGTATCTTCATTATCAACAGAAATCAGGCGTACATAATGTGACCATGAGAGTGGGAAAGCCAGGGATAATGCATCAAATATTTCTGGCGAGGTCATAAGAAGCTTACCATTCCCAACTCTTACAAGTTCTTTGAATTCGCCCGACAGTGTCTGGCATTTTTCAGATGGCAATTTGCCCGACAGTGTCTGGCAAATCTTTTCCGGTGGATAAATCCGGTAGATTAGCCGCATTTTTTGGAGATTTTGGCGTGAAAAACCGCGACCAAATCTCTTCGTGAGATCTGCTGATAGACGATTGATCAATGCTTCCCCATAGGCAGCACGCTCTTTTCCAGCTTGCTCCCATTCAATAATTCTTCTACCAATCAGCCAGTAGGTTGAAGTCATGAAAACATTGACCGCTCTGGCAGAAGCGCGCCTTGACGATTCAAGAAGGTCAATGACCTCAGAGAGAATTGTGTCATATCCTGCGATCTCGCTATCGTTCTCAACCACAACGAGTTTCTTGGGGCGTTTATTCATTGTTTAATTCCTTCTGCCAGCACTTGCTTAATCTCCAGCATAATCTCTGCGATTCTCTGCTCTTTCTTCAGGATACTTTCAGTCAACTGCTCAGGCGGCAGATGCTCCAGATCCGCCTTGCCATTAGGGTTTTTGATATCAAGATTGTATCCATTCTCAATAACCTTCGCCACAGGCACTTTCCATGCCTGTCCATTCTCCTTCCTTTCCTTCCACCATTCCATAACAGGCGCAAACTCCTCAAACTGCATCGGTTGGGTCTTATTATATTGCTTCCTGCCCTCTGGCATTGGTATTTCATAATACCATATCTCCTTTGTCGGCCCACCGCGCTCGAAAAACAACAGGTTCGTAGGGATTCCTGTATAAGGCGCAAAAACACCATTGGGCAGCCGAATAATGGTATGCAGGTTAAAATCCTCGATCAGTTCCTTTTTAATGCGCGCACAGACGCCATCCCCGAATAAAGTACCGTTAGGGACGACTATTCCGCACCGACCTCCCCTCTTCCCTCCAATATCTCTCCTCAACTTCCGCATGATCAGTTGAAGAAAGAGAAGCGCAGTCTCTGCCGTCTGTTTATCTTCAGGGAAATTCGAAAGTATTCCCCGTTCTTCTTCACCTCCAAATGGTGGATTTGTAACTATTAAATCCACTCTGTCTTTATCTCCGATTTCGCGAAGAGGAAAACGAAGAGAATTCCCATGGTCTATCTGCGGATATTCAAGACCGTGAAGAAGCAGGTTCATCTGGCAAAGAAGATATGGTAGGGGCTTTGCTTCACCACCCCGAATTGAACTCTTTTGAAGCACTTCAAAATCTTCAACCTTCTGGCATTGTTTCCTCATATGCTCAAATTCTTCAACCAGGAAACCTCCTGTACCTGCTGCTGGGTCTTCTGCCAATTCTCCAAGTTTTGGGTTAATCACATCGACCATAAACCTTACGACCGGACGAGGGGTATATAACTCACCAGAATCGCCTGCAGCATCCCTCATTTCCTTAAGCATGCTTTCATAAAGATGAGATAGCGTATGTATCTCTTCGGATGCAGTAAAATGGATGCTGTTGATCTTATTGATGACATCGCGCAGAAGATATCCATTGACCATGCGGTTGATAGTGCCCCTGAAAACAGTAGCAATTACGTCCCTTCTGTCACCGCCGTTAGCCCCGCGAAGATTCCTCAAATAAGCAAACAAACCCGCGCCACGTGTTCCATCAGGTATTACAGCTTCATCGTTATTGATAAATGCAATGAGTTCATCCCCTGTTATGCCGTCCTCTTTCGCTGCCCAATCTCTCCATCTGTAAGGCGGCTCAATCGCAGTCTTATACTTTCTTCCAGCAAGTTCCTCTTCAGTCTCCCTCATCCGTTCCATATCATCAAGGAATTTAAGGAACATTATCCAGGTAAGCATCGGCAGACGGTCAAGATCGCCATTTAATCCCTTGTCCTTGCGCATGATATCACGCGCCGATTTTATTAGGCTCCCAAGCTGCTGTGTTGTCGTCTTTGGTGTTTCATCCTTCGTTTTACGCGCCATAATTTCTATTACCCTCTAATCTGCATACAAAAGAACTTGCATCTCTCCAATGCTATTTCGAAACGCTGCTGTTCCGCCAAATAGCTCTGAGATCTCCATCAGGTTTCCATGCAAAGATAATGGAGGAACCTTAAGTATATTCGTATCAGTAAGCTGCACAGTTCCAAATTCTATGTATTTGTCCAGCATTTCATTCAATATCTGTCGTGCTTCATCACCAAATTTATCAAAGAAATCCTTTTTGTCCTTTCGAAGTAGTTCAGCCCTTTCCTTTCTTGTACGAACCGGCGCGTTGTAGGCAACATGGCATAAAAGGTCAAATGGGTCAGCATCAAATCTTTTTGTGGCACTGGCCAACTGTTCAACAGTAATTCCCTTCTCTTCCAGCAAGTCTAAAATCTGCCTGCGCTGCTGGGCATCACTCCATTTCGAGCGAAGTTCTGCGGCAGATGTGTACATGCTCCTCACCTGCTTCAAGGTATAATCAGTATATTTTATTGGTGCAAGTCTCTTACCATCTGGATCAAGTTCATACACCACATCCGCAACAATTTCAACAGAACCACCATTCACATAATATTTTCTTGGTTCTCCTTCAGAATCGTTGGATAATTTTGGAGTTTCACCTAAAGATTGCCCTGTTCCTTTCTGTGTTTCCTGTTCATGTGGTTCTTCATACTTTCCGTTAAGTGAATTTCCATCCTCATCCATCTCTTCCTCTGTGATGAGCGCCGGTTCGCCATCAAATTCAGGGTCGGCAAACCTTCCTACTGCACTTCCTGTATAATCAAGAATTGTGAAAAAGACCTTCCCATAGTCCTCTCTTACACGGGTTCCCCTGCCGATAATCTGCTTAAAATCCACCATTGAATTAATGACCTTGAAAAGAACGATATTCTTGCATGTCTGGGCGTCAACTCCTGTAGTCAGAAGCTGTGATGTTGTTAATATGACTGGAGCCCTTGTTTCTAATTCAAGGAATCTGTCAAGATGTCCTCTTCCGATCTCTCCTTCATCTGAAACAACCCTGCAAACATAATCAGGATATTGCTGTACAAGGTCAAGGTTCCAGTTATTCAAAGCCTTGCGCATGTCCTCAGCATGTTCCTGATCAACGCAAAAGACAATGGTCTTTGCAAACCTGTCTGTTTTCATTAGATAATCAGAGAGATGTTTAGCTACAGCCTCTGTTCGGGATTTAAAGGAAATTACACGCTCAAAATCGCGAGTTCCATATACCCCATCTGGTATTTCCCTGCCCTGTTTATCTTTTTCTCCTTTAACAGGTCGCCAGCCAGTGGCATCGACACTCGAAACGACACGATGAACCCTGTATGGCGCCAGGAATCCATCTTCAATGCCCTGTTTCAAACTGTAAGTATAGATAGGGTTTCCAAAATACCGGTATGTATCTCTATTCTCCTCTCTAAGTGGGGTTGCAGTCATACCTATCTTATATGCAGGTTCAAAATAATCCAGTATCTCGCGCCAGTTGCTTTCATCTCTAGCACTTCCTCTGTGGCATTCATCAACCACAATAAGATCAAAGAAATCTCTGGGATATTGTTTATAAAGTCCGGGTCTGCGTTCATCTTTTGCTATCGCCTGATAGGTTGCAAAATATATTTCCCTGCTCTTGATCGCTTCACCTTCGATCTTTATTCTTGCATCTCCCATGGAAGCGAATGTCTTATCCTTCGGGTCATCAACAAGGATATTTCTATCAGCAAGATAAAGCACCTTCGGACGCCTGTATTCGCCAGTCCTGTTCCAGCGTGTAGTCCATAACTTATAGATTATCTGGTATGAAATGTATGTCTTACCTGTACCTGTGGCAAGCGTCTCTAATATCTTCTTTTTTCCCTGCAAGATAGCCTTGACTGCACGATTGATCGCAATTTCTTGGTAATATCGCGGCGTCTTGCCGTCCAGGTTATTGCATGGGGTAAGAAATCTCTCTGCAAATTCAGGTTTTATGCCTTCTGATTGGCTGAACCTTATCCAGAGTTCATCGGGTGTGGGGAAACATTCCATATCTGTATCTTTGCCGGTGATGAAATCATGCTCAACGATACCTTTACCGTTCGTGGAATATGCAAACTTAAGACCGAGAATTTCCGCATAGTTCTTAGCCTGCTGTAATCCATCCCCTGCATTCTTATAAGCTGATTTTGCCTCAACAACTGCTATGGAAAAATTTATTCTGAACTTTAATAAGAAGTCTGATCGCTTCTGTTTTCTTCTTATGTATTTCTCTCCATTAACTATAATTCTGCCATCAGTGAAGGTTTTCTGCTCATTGATCTGGTCATCACTCCAGCCCGATGAATACAGTTTAGGTATGACATATTTTCGACAGGTATCGGCTTCAGTGATCATTTGCATTCCTTTAAATATTCCTATAATTCAAACTACTAGATAATATATTATGTCATTTCTATTTGTAAACTCTTTTCCTTGTTGTCATTTTCCCCTTTAAGAAAATGTTAGAAATCAGCATTTATTGGATAAATCTGTTTTTTCATGAAGTCCGTCAAATGTATCATATTGGGACGGCGCCGCAGAGGGAGCGATGGGCAGGGGGCGCTTATTGATTCAGAATTGCCCCGAAATCTATCGATGAAAATATCATTGGAAATAAAAAGAGAAAGTAATTCTTAATTCATGAGATAATTTATTTATATTAAAAACAAAAAGGATGGATATATGAGATCATTTCTGGTATCAATTCAGAAAGAGGATAAATTCTTTGTTGCTCGGTGTCCTGAACTTGGCGTGACTTCGCAGGGAGAAAGTCTAGAAGAAGCGCAAGCGAACATCAAAGAAGCCATAGAACTTTATATTGAAAGTTTCGGAGAAGATATCCCTCGCGAGACATCAATCCCCTTTTGGACTACAGTAGAAGTTGCTTATGCCTAAACTGCCTGTTATGTCTTTGAAAAAATTAGCTGATGAGGCAGAAGCCTTCGGTTAGTCGCTTCATCACCCTACTTTCTTCAAAATACCCCGCCCCGCAATAATACCCGTCGCCGCAGCATTCACAATATCCCTGGAAAGCCCCGCGCCGTCACCCGCAGCGAAAAGATTCTTTACGCTTGATTCCATGTTCGTGTCAACAAGCACCTGCATCGAATAGAACTTGATCTCAGGAGCATAGAGAAGTGTGGAATCAGACGCAACTCCCGGTATGATCTCATTCAATACATCAAGCCCTTCTCTTATATCGGTAACGATGCGATGGGGCAGCGCCATGGAAATATCACCCGGCGTAACATCCTTCAGGGTATTTATCACCTGGTTTTTCTTGAGTCTCTGTGCGGTTGTCCGTCTTCCGCGCCTCAGGTCGCCCATCCTCTGGACTAACGGTTTTCCCCCGCCTATTGTCGTTGCAAGTTTTGCGATCGATCTTCCGTAACGCACAGTATTTTCAATGGGTTCTGTGAGTTCGACCCTGACTATAAAAGCGAAATTTGTGTTCTCTGACTGCTCGTTCGTCATGGAATGACCATTGGTGGCAATGAAATCCTCATATTCTTCCTTGACCACAAAGCCCCTTTCGTTAGTACAGAAAGTCCTCACGAAATCATCATAGGTCTTTGTCTGGATATGGAATTTTGGGTCATGATTAATGAATGTTATCGGATCCATGATTATCGCTGGCACTTCGACCCTAACGCCAACATCAATGGGAGCATATTTTGCTGCAATATTGTGTTTATGCAAGACCTCATCGATCCATTTCGCACCAACCCTTCCAGGCGCTATTATCGTAAATCTGGAGCTTATTTTTGTGCCATCTCCCAGGATAATGCCAGTGCAGGTATTTTCTTCAATTATCAAATCCTCAACTTTGGTATCAAGTCTGAACTCAACACCCTTCTCTCTCATGTCTTTCTCAAAATTTGCGATGACTACAGGCGCATTATCTGAACCGATATGCCTCTGGATAATTTCAATGAACCTTGCGCCAACCGACGCCGCACGACGCTTTAATTGCTCTACTTCATCCCCTTTAGGCACATAAAGATGTTCTGGCGCGCCGTATTTCAGGAATATCTTATCCACAAGATCAACAAGCTGCCATGCATATTCAGAGTTCCCTGTCTGCTCGGCAAGATCGCCTCCGATGTCAGGACGAAGATTCAACGTCCCGTCAGAATAAGTTCCTGCGCCGCCCACACCGCACATTATATCGCAGGGGTCACAGTGGGTGCAGATGCCCCGGCGTTTCATTTTACATTCGCGCTCGTTAATATCCCTTCCCATATCCACAACAAGAACTTTCATCTTTTGCGCGAGTTCATGCGCGGCAAACATTCCCGCAGGTCCTGCGCCTACAATAATTACATCATATTCTTTTTTTATGGTTATGAAATCACTTCCGAAAGCATATCCATTTCCCGTGCAACTTTTATCTCGCGGGCGATACGCCGCCCCATTGAAAGTTTCTCATCCACAAGATCAGAATACGGCGAACCTGAAATGAACAGGTTCGTTCCAGCAACGATGCGTGCTGATATCTCAAATACTTTCAATTCAAGTGAGTCTGTTACGACTGTTTCCAGGCAGAATGGTCCTATCATGCCCCCGAACAACTCTATAGATTTTTCAACTACTTTCTCCCCCATATCGAAAATCCTGGGGAGGAGTGATTCCCGGATCATGAGAGGCAAATTTCCCGTCACGACAAAGGTGGGATATATTCCGGCTTCTGCAAGCTCGGTAGGTGAACCGATCCTGAATATCTCATCGGCATTTGATTCAACACGCCTGTCAATGCCCAGGAGTTCAAGCGAACCAGTACTTAGTTTATATCCATCCTGCTTTATGGGTGAATAAAAATAATGCATGTAATAACGCGTTCCCAGGACGAATTCCTGGATCGTGAATTTTTCAGACGGTTTTATCCGTTTCTGGAAATCCGAATAATTCTTGACAACAAAAAAACCCATACCGCCTTTTGCGCCATAGTATTTGACCATCATGGGAGAATCAATATCTTCCGGGTTCTTTATCTGGCGCGGCATTTTTATGCCTGCTGATTCCAGCCATTCCCGGCTCATTTCCCTGTCTGATTCCCATTTAAGAACTCTGCGGTTGCCGTATGTGGGAAGACGCAGATTCTGGAAATTATCTGCTCCGAGGTATTCTACAAATGAGCCGTGCGGGATCAGGATGGCATTTTTTGCTGCCAGCTCTTTTGTTTTTGAAAGAATTTCTTTATAATCTTTAACGATAAAAAATTCATCCGGCTTTCCTTTTGGAAAAGCGTCATAGAATTTTGGCGGAGCGCCTACGCTTATCCCTATAGTCTTGAACCCCTCTTTCCTTGCCCCGTCAAAGATCTGGAGGCTGCTATGTGAACAAACAGTAGCAATAGCTATGTTTTCTTTATCATACCCACCTAAAATTTCAAGTATCTCCTTTTTTTCGACCATTTTGCACCTGTGTAGTGCAACAGCTATATATTTTACGGTGTTAATTAATCTTGTGGATGCGTTCGCAGTCCTGTATTGATTCTTAGAAAAAAATGACCTGTAGAATCAATTACTTCCATTCATACATTTCGACATGCGGGGTCTCGCAGCCCAGACAGCTGCCGCACATCACATTCACGCTGAATTGCGGTGCACCGCAGTCTTCGCATGGGGTACATTCCTTGCAGTCTTTTTTGCAATATCGAATATCCATGAATAGATAATATTTTATCATGGTAAAAATAACTTTTGGTGACCACAAGCTTTTTAACGGGATATTTACATTAGGATATTAAGTTTACATAGTTAAAAAACGTTGAGTTTCTATGTGAACATCATCCAGAGAGAAGTTGTTAGATTAGATATTTCATAATCATAAAATGGTCGCAAAAACTGATTGCGGCCAGATAGATCAAATGTTACTTATCATTTCAGGTTTGGGTTGTAAAATAACGAGAAGGAGTCCGGAATTAATCCGATACTTGTTTAGTTCAGGATAGAGATAATTGCAGGATTGCAAGACTCGAACCAATGAAATCTGTTTCTAACACTATTCTTAGGGAGGGTACCATATATGCAAAATTCAGATACAACAAAATATATCATTCATGCTACGATAAAAGCGGATGGAGTAATAGAACGTCCCGACGTTGTCGGTGCGATCTTCGGACAGACAGAAGGACTCATAGGCGCCGACCTTGACCTGAGGGAGCTTCAGAAAAGCGGAAGGATCGGACGGCTTGAGGTCAATATTAAGTCGAACATGGGTAAATCAGTCGGAACGATCGATATCCCATCAAGTCTTGACAAAGTTGAGACCGCAGTTCTTGCGGCCAGCCTTGAAACAATTGACCGGATAGGTCCATGCATTTCTAATATTGCCATATCGAAGATCGAAGATGTTCGAAGCGCAAAAAGAAAGCAGATCGTGGATAGGGCAAAACAGGTTCTTACCGCCATGTTCGATGAGATGCTCCCCGAAAGCCAGGAGATCATCGATGAAGTGAGGCAATCCATAAGGATCGAGGAAATGACCACATACGGGAAAGACAACATCCCGATGGGCCCGAACGTCCTTGATTCTGATGCCATCATCGTTGTAGAGGGACGGGCAGACGTGTTGAACCTACTTCGATACGGCATCAAGAACTCAATAGCAGTGGGCGGGACAAATGTACCGCAGGCTGTTGCTGACCTGTGCAAGAAGAAGACTGTTACAGCATTCACAGATGGTGACAGGGGCGGAGAATTAATCATAAAGGAACTGCTCCAGGTTGCGGATGTTGATTTTATTGCACGTGCCCCGGATGGAAAAGGCGTTGAGGAACTTGTCCAGAAAGAGGTCGTAAAAGCATTAAGGCAAAAAATTCCTGTTGAGCAGGGATTTGATTATTACCAGGTGAGCAAAAAGAGAAGAATTGCCATACTTGCCGCAACAAAGAAGAAAGCTGGAAAAGGCGATTCAACAATTCCTGAAGAAGTTGAAGTAAAACCAGCACGCGAAGAAGTTTCTGAACCTGAGGCCCAGCCAGAAAAACCAAAATCCAGAATTGAATCCAGGGAACCAAGATCTGAGCCAAGATATGAAACAAGAGCGGAAGTCAGGGAAGAACCAAAGCGTGAGAAAGAGGTTAAAGAGAGCCCATACCATGAACACATAAAAGAGTTAAGCGGAACCCTAAGCGCGCGCTTCATAGATGAAAATAATAATACATTGAATGAAGTTCCAGTTCGCGATCTCGCAACAGCCTTGAAAGAGTCTAATGGGAACATCAAATGCGTAGTGTTCGATGGCGTGATAACCCAGCGCATCGTGGATATTGCATCCGACAAGGGAATTGATAACCTTGTAGGCGCTAAAATGGGAAGCCTTGTAAAAAGTCCTGCCTCGATTCATATCGAAACTTCAAACCTTTTATAAGGAAATGATGTGGGTAAAACCCTGCCCGGACTTTTCACCGGAAAAACCGTTGTTCCTGTGCATACTTGCAAATACAGAAACAGCGAAGATCCCGGATATATCCGCGGCAGGGAAATCCCCGGAGCTTACAGATTATACTCCTGCCGCAGATGCGGAACTGGTTGAGACGGGAAATGCCATAAGCATCAATGAGCCCGCGATGACACCATCCGGCGCTCCATCTCCTGCTGTCCTGACAAGAGCGTCAATGCTGTTGACAGGGATCCCCTGCATTTTTATTAACTCTGGCCTTCGCGTTCGTCCCCAGATCCCGACCATCGATCTTAATTGCCAGCCGGGTGGAGATATCCGAAAAGGACATGCTGTTGTCGATGCGCATGATATTTACAGGAAATCCCGCACATTCGGTGAAAAGCTTGGGAAACTCTCGGATTTTGTGATAATTGGTGAAAGCGTGCCCGGCGGCACAACTACTGCCATGGGTGTACTCAGAGCTCTTGGTTATGATGGCAAAGTCTCATCCAGCTTCCCGAAAAATCCTCTAAGTATCAAGAACAAAGTCGTTGAGGAAGCGATGAGAAATTCCGGAATTTCCTTCGGAAGTTTAAGGGACAGGCCTCTTGACGCTGTGGAATGCCTGGGCGATCCAATGATGGCCTGCGCCGCAGGACTTGTGGACGGGCTTGATCAGAAGACCGTACTTGCCGGAGGAACACAGATGGTCTCGGTTTTGAGCATTATTAAACATCTTGGTCTTGTGCGTGATGTTTCTATCGCCACGACCTGTTATGTGGCTGATGATAAAAGCGCAAATTTCAGGGAAATGACACAAATTCTTGGATACCAGGCATTTGCGGCAGACCCCGGTTTTGGAAAATCAAGTAGGAAGGGGCTTGCCATGTACGAGAACGGGGATGTAAAAGAAGGCGTGGGGGCAGGCGGCGCAATGTTTGCAGCTTCGATGATGGGTTTTTCCCAGAAGGAATTCAGGGAAAAAACAGAAGAAGTGTGCGACAGTATCTTTGGAACCTGAATTATTTCATAATATCTTTATCGATATTGGCTGCAAGCGCCTTCATTTTATTATACCATTCATCAATATTTCCCTGCACCATTTCTTTTAATCGGGCAGGTTCAAGAGCTATGTATTCATAGTAATAACCGCCATCTCTTATCGTTTTTGTTTCGCGGTGAACCAGCCCGCATGTCATCAGGTTTTGGAGCGACCTGTATGCTGTGCTTCTTTCCCTGTTAAGGAGTTCACCAAGGTGTTCTGCTGTCATCGGACCTTTTGCAGAAAGTACCTTGTAGGAATCGATATCGATAGTCTTAAGTCCGAGGATACACTTTGCGATATCATCGCATTTGAAGTCCTGGCGGATCATTTCAGGAATAGATCTTGGCATTGTGATCACGTGTTTTGCATGTTATATACAAAACCTATCTATACCTATAAGTTTAAATAACTTATGAATGAAGGCTCAAAGATCGATTGAAAAAGGTTCGATAATAGTTATGGGATGCAAGAAATGCGGCAAATGCGACGGGATTTGTGAAACTGGCGCTTTGACCCGTGTTGACGGAATAGCCCGGGTTGATAATGAAAAATGCAATCTATGTATGAGATGCATTAAAATATGTCCGAATAAAGCCCTTGTATATCTCGATTGAGGCTAATATATTAAAGATGACACAATAATTTTATATTACCCTTGCGCCAATATAGAGTTACGCTTTATGCGTGAGGTGAAAATATGGTATTAAGTTTAGGAACTGCTATAGTAGGAATATTACAATTAGTTATTGCAATTATACTTGCAGTTGTTGCATTGTATATTGGATTTTCAGTATTAGGAAAAATAACTAAAGGTATTGACGAAGAAAAGGAAATCGCAAAAGGCAATACTGCGGTGGGAATTCTTGTCGCATCAGTATTCATTGCGATTGGAATAGTTGTACAGTCAGGAGTTTCAGGTATTTCAGTAGGGATATTACAGGCTATGAAAGTTGGTATTCTGTCCGGTGGAGGTATCGCGATACTCTTAGTTAGTATACTTCAACTTGTACTTGGAATCGTGCTTGCAATTGCAGCGATCTATCTTGCTTTAAATGTTCTCGACAGATTGACCAAAGGGATCGATGAATTCGCAGAACTCAAGAAAGGAAATGTCGCCGTGGCTCTTGAAATGGCAGGTGTAATAATCACAGTCGCTATCATCATCCAGTCCGGTGTAATGGGTATTACAGCAGCATTGATCTGAGCTTAAATCTCAGTTCATTCTTTTTTCTTTTTTTTCAGAAGTATCTTTTTTTTAGAGAGATCATTAAATAAAAACTTATATCCTTCTTTGACAATCTTTGCAGGTGATCCCATGAAAGCAATAGAAAAGGCTGAAGGCATTGGAGGGATGCTCACAGCATTCAGGAAACTTGCGCGCGGTCGGAAGAAAATAACCTTCATCGGCTGTCCGGGCTGGTGCAATCCGTTCGCTGAACTTCTTGGATATGTTTTACGCGATGCCGGAAAAGAGATGGTATTTATTCCCAACCTCAGGAAAGAGCTGGCTGCAAAGGTCGTAATGACCGATTACGGCATGCAGCTTGGGGAAAAGGCAGATCCGTCTTCTGATACGGTCGTTCTCCTTGGAGGACTTGCCATGCCTAAAATGGAAGTCAATGTCAATGGCCTGAAAGCCATGATAGAAGAAATTACGAAGGGGTATCCCGACCGTCAAATTCTTGGCGCATGCATAGGCGGGGTTTTCGTGAAAGCAGGCTGGGATAAATTGATCGATTTTGATTATCTCATAGACGCTGACATGGAAGTTATTACTTACGGGTTCAAGCAGGACTTATGAACAAGCTCGCAAAACTTTTTGTAAAAACAAGCCTGGTGTACCTTGCCCTGAGCACGATCCTGGGTGTGCTTATCACAATTGGTCCGGGATACAGCTTCATGCATTCACATTTTGCCTTAGTCGGATGGGTATCTTTCATGGTTTTTGGCCTTGCTTATGAGAGCATCCCGCGCTTTAGCAGTAAACCCCTTTATAGCAGGAAACTCGGAATGCTGCAATTCTGGCTTGCTAACATAGGATTGATCGGGCTTTCGCTTTCATACCCAATTATGAGGATGTATATGCTAAAAGGGAAGGATACTTCTGACGCAATTCTTGCTGTTATTATCTTTGGCGTGATAGAGGTTATTTCATGTTTCATATTCATATATAATATCTGGAAATCAATGGATAATCAAGGTTCATCCAGATAGGAGTCTTGACAGGATTAACAGGATCGACAGGATACGATTTTATTGACTAATCCTGTAAATCCTGTTGATCCTGTCTGAAATTGAGGCAACAACAATGGAATGGAAACCCGATGCTTTAAAAGAACTCGAAAAAGTCCCCGAACATGTCCGGAGCATGGCAAAAATGGGAATCGAAACCGCTGTCGAAAAGAAGGGAAAGAACATCGTTACAATCGAGGATGTCAATGAAGCTGCCTTGCAATTCAGGGCAATAATGGGAAAAGGAGAAAAAGAAGAAAAAACCACAAAAATCGCGGTTGTGCGTTGTGATATTGTAAGTGAAACATGTCCTGGGGTCGCATGTTTCAAAGCATTCAACAAACGAAAGGTGCATTTTGAGCAATACGGCAAAGATGCCGAGATAATCGGATTTTTCACATGCGGTGGATGCCCTGGCAGGAGAATTTTCAGGCTTGTGGACAGCCTCATGAAACATAATGTGGATGTAATTCACCTGAGTTCATGTATGATGCTTGAAAAAAGCTATGCAAAGTGTCCGCATATTGAGGATATAAAGCAGATGATACACAACAAAGGCGTGAAACTGGTTGAGGGAACGCACCACTAACATAACTTTTATTGTGTGAAAGCCCCATATTAAACTGGGCGTTTGGAAAGCTTTATCGCTGTTCGTAACTATACGAATAAATAAGAGGACATTATGACTATAACAAAAGACATGACAATAGAGGACGTGGTCACTCAGCATCCAGAGAGTATGATGGTATTCATGAAGCACGGTCTGCATTGTGTGGGATGTCACGTATCTGCATTTGAAAGTATCGAAGAAGGCGCAATGGCGCATGGTATTAATGTTGATGCGCTGGTGGCTGACCTGAATAAAGTCATCTCGTCAAGAAAAACAAAAACCTAAATACGTTAATGCAGTCGTGAGTTCGCATCGAGTTCGTGTGAGTTCGTTGTTATTATGAAATAACTCTTGTGCCAGCTTTTCCAGCGAGCGCCTCAAGTGCCTTATCAAGACTTGATATGATCGCGGTCTTACCGCCCGATCTTACAAACTTAACAGCGGCAAGCATTTTTGGTTCCATGCTACCCTTCCCGAAATGCCCTTCTTTTATGTATCTTTCACCTTGTTTAACTGTTATTTCGTGAAGATCGACCTGATTTTTCGTTCCATAATTCAATGCCGCGTTCTCAACATCCGTGAGGATCAAGAAAATGTCAGCCCCGATATCCGATGCCAGCATGCTTCCAGTCAGATCTTTATCAATAACGGCCTCAACACCGACAAGTGAACCATTCTTTTCAACTACAGGAATGCCTCCTCCTCCTGCCGCAATGACTAATACGCCGCGGGAAAAAAGCTCCATGATGGCGCTTTCTTCTACGATCTTAAGCGGGATCGGGGAAGGGACTACCCGCCGGTATCCTTTATTATCATGAACCATCTTCATGCCATTGGCCATCATTATCTTCGCTCGTTCTTGCGGATAATAAAGGCCTATCGGCTTTGTTGGGTTCTCAAATGAACAACATGATGCATCCACTACAACCCGGGTCAAAACCGTAACTACTTCTTTATTGATACCGATCTCCGATAGCATGTTCTTGAGTGACTGCTGCAGTAAATATCCCAGCATGCCCTGCGTCTGGGCTCCAATTATGTCCAGAGACTGTGGATGCACAAATCCGCATTCTTCCTGCATCGCAAGGATATTGCCGACCTGGGGGCCGTTACCATGCGTCAAAACAACATCATTGCCCTGACGGACTATTTGTGCGATCTCACTGCATGTTTCATCGATCTTTTCCTGCTGCTCTTTGGGATTTCCCCGTTCAGGATTTAATATTGCATTTCCGCCTATTGCTATTACTATGAGACTCATGAATTCCACCCATTAATATTATTATCTAAACTGCATCATATTTTAAACTTTGTATGTTGCCGGTAAGTATGAGGGAAAAACCAAATTGAATGAAGCGAATTGAATGCCATCATAGAAGCCTTCTTGGCCTGGCAATTGTAATATAATCAAGATCACAAAGAAAATCGCACATGAATATAAATATGACTTTAATTATAGAATTAATTATTTTAATTATGGTACTCCAGATCTTGCCCTTCCTGATTTATGGCATCGATAAATTGTTCGCCAAATTGGGCATCTTCAGGATACCTGAAAAAGCGCTTCTGGCTACTACGTTAATTTTTGGGATACTTGGTTCTATCGCTGCAATGGTGATCTTCAAGCATAAAACAAAAAAACCCTCCTTCCGGCATAATTTCGCAGTAATCGCGTTATTAAGGATTATTGTTCTGGTTTCTTTGGGTTTTATTTTGATGAATTAAATATATTCATTAAGCACAAAACACTGGCAACTAATCTTCTTCTCCCTGGCTTTTTCCAATACCCTTTGCGCCATACCTCCCGATGCAAAGACAACCACGTTCAAACCCCGAAGAGCTGCAAGCATTGCCGATTGTATCACATCAAATTCAAGGTCGCATTTAATACCCATCTTGTTCATCAACGCCTTTGCGGAAGTGCCCATCGCCCCTATCTTTTTGCTCTTGTTCTTTTCAAGGATATCACGGACTTTATCCATGTTCACTGCCCGTGACCCGCCTTCGATGACGCCAGGAACCCTGATCACCGTGATCTTTCCTGTCATTTGTTCAATATTACCCACAACTTCTTTTACTGCGATATCTTCACCAATATTTCCATCGAACATGGCGATCCCTGTTACACCATTTACACCGTTTTCACCTTTACTGGCGACAAGCATCCCGTCTTCTATCTTGAGTGAGACGGGATCTCCTGCTTTGATAACACATCCTGATATCGCACACCTGACATTCATTACCCTGGCGCCGTCAAATGATTCCATAAGATCAAGGACCGAAAGTGGCACTTCGCCTTTTGATATCCCTCTGGCCCTGAACTCGCGATACGTCTGGACGATGACAGGCTGCCTCAATCCGGCTTCAGACACCAGTTTTTCATCTGAAAAAATATGCCTGGGAATTCCTGATCTGAAAACCTTTCCCCTGTTGAGAATATAAATACGGTCAGCCCAGCCTGCTGCAAGATCGCAATCGTGCGTTGAAATGATGATAGTTTTCCCGTCGTTGTTCAACTCATCGAGAATTCCTATTGTGTCAGTAATCCCTCCTGCATCCATACCTGATGTAGGTTCATCAAGAACAAGAACATCAGGTTCCATGGCTACAACCCCGGCTATTGCCACTCTTTTTTTCTGTCCGCCGCTTAGGTTTGCCGGGTTCTTTTTTGCAAGTGTTTCAATATCGAACCTGTGAAGCACATGATCTACACGTTCTTTTACTTCCTGCTGCGATAATCTCAGGTTCCTGGGACCAAAAGCGATATCCTCAAAAACCGTTGGAGCAAATAACTGGTTATCAGATTCCTGGAATACAAGACCAACACGTTTTCTTACTGTATCGATATCGGCATCATTGATATTCTCCCCGAATATCCTCACCTCGCCCCTCCTGGGTTTAATAAGACCATTAAAATGATAAAATAATGTAGTTTTTCCGCTGCCATTTGGACCTAGAACAGCAACTTTCTCACCCTTTTTTGCTTCAAAATTGACCCCGGAAAGGGCGCTTGTCCCGTCTGCATAAACATATTCAAGTCCGATCGTTTGTATCGCTGTCATATTACCTCATTTTCCCTCATAAAGCCCTGTCGATCCCAAGCAGGATGATGATACCTGCTGATAATGCAAATCCAAGAAGCATATCACTGTTGTTCAAAGGCCTATGTCCCAGCATGTCACTCTGATCATGCTTCCAGCAGCGAGAAACCATGGCTCGATAAACCTGTTCCGCTCTTGTAAACGCGCGACCAATGAGCGCCCCGGATATGGAAGCGATATTATGCATTTTCTCCCTGAATCCGCAGCTTCTGGAAAAACCGCACCTTGACTCCTGCGCCTGTTTCATCTTTCTTGATTCGGTTGAAAATGCCTTAATATATCTTATCATTAATGAAGAAATATCGATTACTACTGTGGGTATCCTGTACCATCGCATGGCATCAAGGATATCTGTTTCGCAAGTAGTTGAAAGCATAAGAATTATTAATGAGGTTGCTGCAAATACTCTGGAAAATATAAGGAATCCATATTCAAATCCCTCTTTGTATACTGAAATGATTCCCAGATCGATCTTAGTTGACCCGTAAGTTAAGCCCTGGATCACGATTATAAAAAGAGAAAGGACTAACGGAAATACCAGTTTCCTGCTATAATCCCCAAATTTGTTAGCTCTTATTGAGATAAGGATGCAGACCATTGAAATTCCAATGGGTATGTACCAGTGCGTCATCAGTGTAATGGAAATGATAAGAAAGAACAGGACAAATAGTTTGATCCTCTGGTCTATGGATTTTCCCCGGAATCCGGATGCGGTTCTTTTCATCCTGATATATTTGCCAATTATAACAGATATGAAAAAAGCTACAGTAATTATGATCCCGTTCAAAGGGTCTCCTGAAAGCCATCCAGGCATCAGTTCCTTCTCCTGAGATCACTTAAGAAATATCCCGTAAAAAGACCGCCAGTTATGCCTACCATGGCAAAACCCAGAGGCTCTCCCAGAAGTGCCATTAATCTTATCCCGATCCCGTCCGGTGATGCCAGGGGCGCAGCCTGCGCTTCAACTATGCCATCAGTTCCCGCCATTTTTGCGCCATCCAGATAACCCGCATAGGCACCTATTGCGATGATCGAAATAATTGATACCATAAGCAGCAGGGCAGTTTTTGTGAACCTGTCAAGGGGACATGAAACAGCGATTTTTTCCATGCTGCCCGTGTCATGAATATATTTTATAACATATGCTGTGAACGCAAATTCCGCAAATGCCAGGGGCAATTGCGTGGGGATGAATCCCAGTGAGTATAATTTCCAGTAATGCATGACATTCCCAGGATTCAGGGAAAGGGCAAGTTCAAGGGCTGTTGTCATGTATGTGAGGATGCTGCCAACAAGCCCCGCCATTCCCGCAGAAAACCATAAAGGAGAGATGTTTTTAAAGAGCCTGTAAGTAAAATAGCCCCCGAAAGTCCCCACAATTCCCATTGAAAAAGTATTTGCGCCAATTGTTGTTAAGCCGCCGTGGGCTACAAATGACTGGAAAAATAGCGCGATCGCACTTATCACGACCGTTGCGAACGGACCTATTATTATGGAAGCCATGGGCGTTCCTACTGGATGTGATGATGAACCCGTAACAGGAACAGGGATGTGCCAGACCGAGATCACAAAAACCACAGCGCCTAAAAGGGCTATTCTTGGAAGATATACGGGATCTTCTTTGATGCGCTTGTTGATTATACGAAGACCCAGGGCGATAAATATGGTAGATATTGCGAACCAGAAAAAAACCCATTCCGGTTTAAGAATTCCATCTGAGATGTGCATACTGGCCTCTTAATCAAGTAAATTTGTTTTCACTAAAGTTTACTTGATATAAATAGTTGGTTATGTCCCTTCAATAAATTATTTATTTCATAACCGACTTGAACTGATTATAATGAAACAGATACAAATAACACTCACACCCCCTGAATCGAAAAGGATCATTGCCATGGGAGTAAAAAGGCTTCCAGTCATACAGAATGCATTAGAAAATGGAAGGATACTGATAACGCTGGGTACTACAAATTCCTATGTCGCTGAGGAACTCACTGGCAAAAAGATCGATCATTCAAGATACGCGGCAGGCTACATTGGTGAAACTGCAACTGTTGTCCCGAACGATAAGCGCCTGCCTGCAATTGCCCTGAAGAACGGGATAGAGGTTAACGCCGATAATATCCTGAATGAGATGACATCCCAGGATGTTGTCATCAAGGGAGCAAATGCTCTTGACCCGGATGGTGTTGCAGGTGTTATGATGGCAAATCCTGTAGGAGGAACGACTGGAAGTTTTATTGGAACAGTAATGGCAAAGGGGATTAATCTTGTAATTCCTGTTGGGCTTGAAAAATCGATCCCTTATTCCGTAACAGAAATATCAAGAAGAATTGGGATACAGCGATGCAGCAAAGCAACAGGGCTGCCTGTAGGAATGATGCCGCTGTTCGGTGAAGTTATAACCGAAGTGGAAGCACTGATGCTTCTTGGTGCCGAGAATGTTTTTGCGATAGGCTCCGGCGGCGTGAATGGTGGTGAAGGCTCTATCGTACTGTGCACTGAAGGCGAAAATGTTGATGAGATATTTGACCTTGTGCAGAAGGTAAAAGAGAAGAAGGGAGAGCTTTAAGAATTTTTCAGTAAACTATTCAAATAAAGCAAACCAACTATAGCATATGAATAATGAGATAATTATCGGGATAAGCGGTGCCTCAGGTATCCAGTATGGGGTAAGGCTGCTTGAAGCCATAAAACAAATGAAAAATTATGAAACCCATCTTGTCCTTTCAGGTTCTGCAAAGAAACTTATTGAGATAGAAACCGACCTTTCGGTCAGTGATGTTGAAGAATTAGGTGATAACGTCTATGACGATCATGATTTTACAGCCCCGATAGCAAGCGGTTCACACAGGTCAAGAGGCATGATCATTGCGCCGTGCAGCATGAAAACCCTGGCATCGATCGCAAGCGGGATGTCAGATACGCTGATATCAAGAGCTGCCGACTGCTGCCTGAAAGAGAAGCGCCCCCTGGTATTGATGGCAAGGGAAACGCCGCTTAATCTAATTCATGTGGAGAACATGAAAAAAGCAATGGAAGCAGGCGCATCAATTCTTCCTGCATGTCCGGCGTTTTATACAAAACCAAAAACCCTCGATGATATCATTGATTTTATGGCTGGCAGGGCTCTTGACCTTCTTGATATCGAGCATAATTTGTACAAGCGGTGGCGTGAATGAGTTTCAGGGGATTTCTGGAAATACTCCGGCGCAAAGGCAAACTAAAAGAGATCAATGAGCCGCTATCGCCGGTTTATGAAGTTTCTTCGATGGTGGGGAATGACCCCACTCTTTTTACAAATGTGAATGGCTCCAAAGTTGTCATGAACATCCTTGCATCGAGAGATTCACTCGCAGAAGCTCTTGGCGTTGCACCCGAAAAAATTATAGAGCATCTATCATCGTGTCCTCCTGAAGGTGAAGTTAAACTGGTAAAGGATTCACCCACAAAAGAAGTAGTAGAAAAACCTGACCTGTATAAACTTCCCATTCTCACTCATTTTGAAGGTGACGGCGCCCCGTATATTACTGCTGGTGTTGTTGTTTCACAATATCAGGGTTTGATGAATGCTTCTATCCACAGGCTAAGGGTGATCGGAAAAGATAGACTTGCAGTGCGGCTTGTTGAATTCAGGCATACGTATAACCTTCACAAGAAAGCTGCGCAAAACGGTGAACCTCTTCCTGTAGCTATCGTTATCGGTATCGACCCCGTAGCATTATTTGCCATATCGACTCGCGTGCCTGAAGGCAAGGAGTTTAATTATGCAGCGGCGCTTCAGGGTGAGCCGCTTGAAGTAATTGAATTGGAAAATGGCGTAAAGGTTCCACATGCTGAAATCGTGCTTGAAGGATACATACATCCAACAGAACTTGTGGATGAAGGGCCTTTTGTGGATATCAGCGGCACATATGACATTGTCAGGAAGCAGCCTGTGATATATATCACAAAAATATTACACAGGCGCGATCCAATTTACCACGCGCTTCTTCCTGCGGGGAGTGAGCATCATATAATGATGGGAATCCCGTATGAGCCTCTGATTTTCAATGAAGTCAAGAAAGTGGCGAATGTTAAGAATGTTGTTATGACACCTGGCGGGTGTTATTATTTCCATGCTGCGGTGCAGATCCATAAAACAAATGACGATGAAGCGAAGTTGGCCATTGACGCCACATTTGCAGCGCACAAGAGCCTGAAACACGTGGTGATCGTGGATGATGATATCGATATTTTTAATCCCAACGATATAGAATTTGCGATAGCGACAAGGGTAAAGGGCGATGAGGACATATACATTTATCCGAATGTCAGGGGCAGTACTCTTGATCCGCGTTCCGAGAATGGGATAGGAACGAAGGTGGGTATTGATGCCACGATGGATCTGAGCAAGAGATGGAAGTTTGAGAGAGCGAAGAAGCCGGAAATTTCAAGAAAGCCCCGTGTATGAGCTGGAAAAAAATAATGGATAATGGGATTTCTGAAGGATATGCGATGAATGAGGAGGATTATGCTGAATTCCTTGCTGATATCAAGAATAGGATTCGTTCAGCTCAGACACGCGCAGCACTTTCGGTAAATAGTGAGCTTGTTTTGCTTTATTGGCATATTGGAAAGGATATTCTTAAGCGCCAGGATGAGCAGGGTTGGGGCGCGAAAGTGATTACAAATCTTTCTCATGATCTGTCCCGTGAGTTTCCTCAAATGAAGGGATTTTCAATTCGTAATCTCAAGTATATGAGGGGTTTTGCAGCTGCATATCCTGATGAAGCATTTGTGCAAGAGGCACTTGCACAAATTACGTGGTATCACAATATTACCCTGCTCAGGCAGGAATCGTATGACCAGCCCAGCGTTGGTATCCTCCTTTGCAAGACCCGGAATAGAATTATTGCAGAGTATGCGCTTCGCGATATGAATAAGCCAATGGGTGTTTCAACATACCAGCTCTTGCATGCTCTGCCAGAACAGCTTAAAGGAAATCTGCCGTCAATCGAGGAACTGGAAAAGGAGTTGAGTGGAGAAGAAGATAATGGATAATGGAAAAATCAAATAAATATCTATAAATAATTGATAAAATATTATATATG
Organism: Candidatus Methanoperedens sp.; assembly: GCA_041648475.1. GTDB lineage: Archaea > Halobacteriota > Methanosarcinia > Methanosarcinales > Methanoperedenaceae > Methanoperedens. Next base: position 38,957 of record JBAZOV010000007.1, read on the forward strand.
AAATGGCAATGATATTTATTTGGTAGTTGAAAAAATGACTCATCAGAATAAAAATAATAAGTATCTACTTATATTACCTTGTTCAAAACAGAAAAAAAAACTCTATGGCGCATGTGCCTTAGAATTATATGACGGCCCTTCTTATCGTATAGTCCGAAAAAATCAACCAAAAAATTTAGACATTTTAATTCTTTCTGCTAAATATGGGTTAATCAATTCTGACAATCTTATTTCTCACTATGATCAAATAATGACAACTAATAGAGCTGAAGAACTAGCCAATGAGATTATGGTGAAACTGGAAAGAACCTTTAGAAATGAAGATTATGACGAAGTATTCATAAACCTTGGGAAAAAGTACATGCTTGCATTAGATGAGTCAAAAAATATACTTGATGAACATAATGTTAATTGGGCAAATGGACAAATTGGGGAGCGACTGCACCAACTAAAAACATGGCTCAGCGCTATTATAGCAAAAGAGAGGTTGGTATCGTGATTAGCTGGAATGATTTCGAACATACAGTCGTCACTCAACTCTATAGAGATATTAGAAGGCAGAGTAATCCAGAGCAACATGACACTATAGTAGCACCTCTAAATCAATCTTTATTTATACCAGCAGGACCAGGTAGTGGTAAGACCACAGTTATAACATTAAAGGTTCTAAAACTTATTTTTGTAGATAATGTAGATCCGTCTCATATTTTAGTTACAACATTTACACGAAAAGCTGCGGCTGAATTGAGATCAAGGATTCTCGGATGGGGAGATCAAATGAAACGTATTTTTTTATCTCATCCATCATATGTTTCAGTTAGAAATCAATTACAAATAATAAATTTCAACAATATCATTACTGGTACTTTGGATAGTATCGCTGAGGAAATAATGGGGGATTATCGAGCTCCAGGTGCGCCTTCACCAGTTGTTATTGAGGATTTTGTATCCAATTCTTTGATGGTTAGGGTTGGTCTTTTTGAGCACGGCAGGCATAACAACCAGATTCTTAAAAACTATATAACCAGTTTAAGAGGCGCCTGGCCTCCACTAAATCCATCTGAAATAAGCAAAATACTGAGAGAAATTAATGATAGAGTTCTTCATGATCAAATAAATATTAACCTTTATAGGTCTCAATCCAGTGATCCGGGCATTCCAATAGTATGTGATGCCATAGATGATTACAATCAAGAATTACGGAATAGACTTCTTTACGATTTTGCCAGGTTAGAGCATGAGTTTTTGACACAACTTCAAGCAAGAACATTAAGTAGATTTCTTCAAGATATCAAATTTGTCCTTGTCGATGAATATCAGGATTCAAATTATCTCCAAGAGCAAATATATTTTGAGTTAGCAAGAGCAGCATTAATGAATGGGGGCAGTATGACTGTTGTAGGAGATGATGACCAATCACTTTATCGCTTTCGAGGTGCTACTGTTGATCTTTTCCAGTCATTTTCAACGAGAACAAGTAGTCAATTAGGTATAAGTCCACCCCCTATATACCTTTCTCGCAATTATAGATCTACACCCCTAGTAGTTGATTTTTGTAACAGGTTCATCACCCTAGACAGGCAATTTCAAAATGTACGAGTTGCAGGTAAACCTTCAATTATAGCAGCACGCCAAATACCTTCTCCATCTAACAATTATCCTATTTTAGGAATGTTCAGAAATGATGTTAATACTCTTTCCCATGATTTAGCACAATTTATAGATAGAGTAATTCATGGAGGAGGTTTTCAAATACAACATCAAAATAATCAATACATAATACAAGTTGATCAAATAGTCGGTTCTCCAGCAGATGTTGCTATATTGTGTAGTTCGCCACAAGAATTTGGCAGTGGCGAAAATCCTAGACTCCCTTTGCTGTTGCGTAGAGAATTAAATGGACTTTCATCACCGATACAAATTTTCAACCCTAGAGGGCAATCTTTAGAAAAGATATTAGATGTCCAAATATTATGCGGTTTAATTTTGGAATGTATAGATCCAAACAGTGAAGTCCAAAATAATATACCGAATTTACCTCAGGATGCTAGAACCATATTCGGAACTTGGAGAAGCGTGGCTATTAATTTTATTAATAATAACCCAGTACCAGCGACCCAAAGAAATCTTAGAGAATTTGTAAATGCTTGGCAGCACAGAATACCTCTCCGCAGGCAAGTTCGAAGTGGTAGATGGGAAGTTCCACTAGTAGATTTAGTTTATAAAATTGTCACTTGGATTCCTAATATGCAAAATGACATAGAAGGATTAGTATACCTTGAAGCAATAACACGAACAATGTGCCAAGCAGGTCTATTTTGTAATTATGAAGCTGAAATTATTATTGATCCAACTAATCCCAATTTAGAACAGGCTTCTGTTAAAGAAGCTCTTTGGAATATTTTTATGCCGATTGCAGTAGGTGTAATTGATATCAATGAAGACCTCCTAGAAACATTACCTAGCGATAGAATAAACCTTCTGTCAATTCATCAGGCAAAAGGGCTGGAGTTTCCTCTGGTAATAGTAGATGTAGGCTCTGATTTTAAGAAAAACCACCACACTCAAGCATTTAAACGATTCCCAAGAGAAGGCGGAAGAGTTTGCAATATGGAAGATACACTCAGACCATTCTCACCGATGGGGCGACCACAACGGCCTGCTTTGGATAGGGCGTTTGATGATTTAATAAGACACTACTTTGTTTCTTACAGTAGAGCTCAAGATGTTTTGTTATTAGTTGGTTTAGATTCTGCAATAAATAGCGTTCAAAATATCGCTACAGGATGGGATAGAAATGGAAATTGGCATTGGGGCAGAGGACTACTCAATTTATTGCATATTTAGGAGATATAAAAATGTCGCTATCTGTCAGACCAAAACCCTATATAATCCCTGAATACAGCCTAACGGGTGATTTATTATCATATCTTGCCTGTGGATTACAATATAGATATCAAAATAAAGGCTCTCTACCCCCATCCACGCCTGTTCAATTGTGGTTTGGAGAATTTATCCATGGCGTTTTGGAAGAGGCTTATCGTCAATGGGAACAAAACCAACAGATGCGAAGGTTTCCATGGAATTGGAATTCTGAAATCCGTAATATTGAACTTCAAATACATCGAAGATTGAGTGCAAGGGGTTTAAATCCCCCAGCAAGGGATTTTTGCAGATACGATTCCTCTCCTTCAAATACTAAAGGATTATGTCCCGATACAAGTCATCCTCATAAACTTCTCGCAAGCAAGAGAACTGAAGCGGCGATAAATACATGGGGACAACACTTATTCCCTCTAATTGATGAGGCAGAAGTTAGACTTAAAGGTATAAGGGATATGCCAAATTATCAACCAAGAAGTAGATCTAATTATTATGGTATAACAGGAGTTATCGATGTTATTAGCTCTATCAATCTCATCAGTGCACCATCAGGAAATTTAATTCTTCATTACATACACCAAAACTCGCAGCTAAGAGAGGTCATAAACAATCTTACTTCACCGGAATATGAAGTTATAATCGATTATAAAGGTATGAGAAGACCATCTCAACTTGATAATAATTGGAAATATCATGAATGGCAAATACTAACCTATGCAGGGCTCAGAAGTCAACAACCACATTCTAAACCTATAGTTGCAGGAATACTATTTTATCTCAATGAATTGGTTCCATCTGGAGTAGATTTAAGAAAATTAAAAACAGAAATTGCTAACAATGAAACAGATGTAATACCATCAGGATTAGACCTGCAGAAAATTAATAATTGGCAGCCAAGAACACCTGGACGACCTCTTCTTTCTCTTCCATTCAAAGAGTCGCGGTCAATCAGGATTATACCAACTTTTCAAAGTAATGTACTACAAAGTTTTCAAAATTTTGATACTGTTGTAGATGAAATTGAAAACTCGGTATTATCGGAAACTGTAGGACAAAGTATTACATCCTGCTGGAGAGCTATACCTAATATGGGAACATGCACAGCATGCGATTTTAAAACGTTTTGTCCACGTTCTGCTCAGCCTGGAGCACCTACAGTACCATGAATACCAGAAGTGGCATGCAATTAAAATATTTTCTCCCTGATTGGGAGGATCGGTTAGACCCTGATTTTAATTTTGCTACTGATAAATATTCCGAAAAACATAATGAAGACCCTTATAATCACGATATTTATGCTCATCAATTATTTGATAAGCCACTTTATGATGGAATATTGTTTAGTTTAAGTGTATTTCAATCAAAAATAGCGTTAAAAAATGGAGATAATAAGACATATACAATTAGAGACCATTTAAATATCAAGGATTATCTAAAGATCCCAAAAGATTCCTGTTTAAAAGTTATTGGTGACTGCGGCGCTTTTGGTTACGTTAAAGAGAAGGCGCCACCTTTGCCGTTCTATAGTGTTGAGAATGTTTCTAACATTTACGATAAATTAGGATTTGATTACGGGGTATCTGTGGATCATCTGGTTGTTGATTATATTATGGTCAGAGATGAAAAGAGTGGAAAGAAGGAGAAAATAATTCTTTCCAAAGATGAAAAAGATGAAAGGATAAAAATTACCTTAAAAAACGCTAAAAAGTTTCTAAAACTACATACGAAAAAAGAATATAATTTCACCCCGATTGGTGTAGCTCAGGGTTATGATATAGACACTTATGGAGAATCTGTTAAATCCTTGGTTAAAATGGGATATGAATATATAGGTCTTGGAGGACTTGTTCAGTACAAATCAGATTTTATCTTGGGGATTCTAAAGGAAATACAACCTTTTATAAAAGGTATAAATGTTCACTTATTTGGTGTTTTGAGACCAAGCTATCTGATTGATTTTGAAAATTTTGGGGTAACAAGTTTTGATAGTGCATCATTTTTACGAAAAGCATGGCTCAGGTCAGGACAGAATTATTTGGCTCCAAGTGGAAAATGGTATGCTGCCATAAGAGTACCCCAGGCTGCAAATCCAAGACTTTTAAAACATGCTAATTTAAATGGTTTTTCAATAGATGACCTGATAAAAATGGAGAAGGATGCTTTGCAGGCGTTAAATAAGTTTGATAGAGGAATAATTGGTGCGGATAAAGTTCTGGATATTATTTTGAAATATGATAATCTTCTTCTTCGGGATTCAAATGATGGAGATAACCTAAGGGAAAAATATAAGCAAACATTGTTAGACAAGCCTTGGAAATCTTGCACCTGTAATGTTTGCAGAGAAATAGGAATTAATGTAATTATATTCAGGGGCACTAACAGAAATAAAAGAAGAGGTTTTCACAATACTTGGATTTTTAGAGAGATTGCAAACAATATTAATTTCGATAAAAAGGATGAAAATGCTGACTTATAATACTATATTGACCAAAATCGCTGATAATAACTCCACGATAAAAAAATATAACGTAAGGAGAATAGGATTCGGTTCAGATCTCATAAATGAACAGAAAATTATCTCACCGCAGAGAACGCAAAGAGAGGTATAAATGTACCTCACACCCGATGAAGAAAAGCTCATGAATGGAGAGCGCGGCCCGACATACCAGAAAGCCATCGAAATACTCGCGGCTCTTGGCGATATCTACGGCGCGGACAGGCTGATCCCGATAAAGAGCACGCAAATTGCAGGAGTTTCGTATAAAACAATAGGCGATGCTGGTCTTGAGTGGATATCAGACCTGAAAGGAAAAGTTGTGGTGCCTTCTATTCTGAATCCCGCAGGCATGGATATGGAATGCTGGAGAGAAATGGGGGTAAGCGAGGAATTCGCGCACAAGCAGCAGGAGATCATCAGGGCTTATGAAGCGCTGGGTGTTAAAACCGAGTGCTCCTGCACCCCTTATAATATTTTTGACGATCTTGCAGGTTTTGGTGATCATGTGGCGTGGAGCGAATCATCTACAATATCATACGCAAACTCTGTTATCGGTGCGCGAACGAACAGGGAAGGCGGACCAAGTGCACTTTCCGCTGCGCTTATTGGAAAGACCCCGAATTTTGGCTTTCACCTGGATGAGAACAGGATTCCGGTCATTTCGATCACTGTGGAGCCAGAGCTTCATGATTCCGATTACGGCGCGCTTGGATACATTGTGGGTGCGATGATCGGTGATAAAGTTCCGATTTTTGAGCTTAATTCCCATCCCACGAAAGACGAACTAAAATCACTCGGCGCAGCAATGGCTGCATCCGGCGCAGTAGCGCTGTATCATGTCCGAGGAATCACGCCGGAAGCCGATAAATATGAAATGCCACCTGAAAAGATCACGATCGAGGAAAAACAGATACAGGAGATTTACAAGTCCCCGCCGACTGGATATGTTGAACCTGACCTGGTAGCTTTCGGATGCCCTCACAGCAGCGTTCCTGAACTTGAAAACCTTGCGCGCCTTCTTGATGGGAAAAAGGTGAAAAAGGAGACGTGGATATGCACGTCACGCGCCATAAAGAACAGGAATTTGGCATTGATAAAGCGCATCGAGAAAAGCGGCGCGAAGGTTTTTTGCGATACCTGCATGGTAGTGTCACCAGCAAGTGAAAAGTTCAAATGCATGATGGTAAACTCAGGGAAAGCTTATAAGTATGCGCCAAACCTTTGCGGGGTTAAAAGCATCCTTGCAACCACTGAAAAGTGTGTGGAAATGGCGGGAGTATCTTAGCTCTTCAATCTCAATAGAGTCTGGTAATACGCCCACAGCATATGCGATTTCAGGAAGAAATAGATATCCGAAGACACACCCCTGCTTCTTAGCTTTGTGATGATCTCAGGAACATCAAGTTCAAGGGGGCAGTTCTCCTTGCATTTCCCGCAGCCAAGGCAAAGCTCCAGTTTTTCATCAGGTTCACCTGAATATATCGAATAATAGGCCAGTCCTTTCCCTCCGAGGTAGCTATCAATCGCATATTCATTTCCGATGGTATTATACATGGGACAATGCAGCAAGCAGTTCCCGCATCCTATGCAATATAGAAGTTCTTTGAACCCTTTTTGCACAAATTCGCGCCTTTTATTGTCAAGCAGAACAAGAATGGTTTCGGACGGATTATGAACACCTTTTATGAATTTCTTTTCAACGTCAGCGGTCTTTGTTACTCCGGTGATTACATTGACAAATGAAGGGATGATGGAACCTGTGGCATTAAAAGACAGGATCTTTAACATATTAATAGCAGATTCAATATCGGGATATAACTTATCAATTGACGTCACAATTATATGTTTGTCTTTCCTCATGACCTCATGGATATTTCCTTCGTTGTGGGTCATGAGAATTGATCCTTCCTCAGCTGTAATTGCGTTTGCTCCCGTGATCCCGATATTAGCTTTATTAAGGCTCGAAACTATGTCATCCTTTACTATTTTTACGATCTCTTCCGGTGTTTCTTTGACGGACAAACCATAATATTTCGATATCCCTTTTGCTATTTCTTTTGCGGATAGATGTGTCACCGGTCCTGTGGGATGCGATGGCTTTGCGTTCATTACTTGCAGGATCCTGTCACCAATATCGGTTTCCACAACGGTTAATCCTTGTTTTTCAAGAAATTTTGTTAATTCCAGTTCCTTTGTCACATTGGATTTGGATTTCACTACAAGTTTTTCCTGACCGATCTCACTCAGGATAATGTCAAGAGCTTCCTGCTTTTCGGTCGCCAGATAAACTTTGATGTCATTCTTCCTTATATTTGAAATAGTTTTTTCAAGGAGTTCCTCATTACCCACGCAAAGTTGTCTTGACGAGATCAACCTTTTTGATCTCTCACTAAAGTCTTTTAACTGGTTAATGCCCTGTCGCTCTTTCACAGAATTAAAAGCTTTCCTGAGGGCTCTGACTTCTTCGTAGTTCATAATATTTTTTTAGGTCTTTTAGTATTTCCTTTTGATATTTTTATACTATTTAACCACTCTGGCTCGGTTTTGCTTTTAAGAATAAGATAAGCGACCGAAAATCTATAAATACTATTATAATAATTATAGTTATCATAAGTGGGAAGTTTTTCTATACCGTACCCAAGCACATACCCATACAACACCTGCTATATCCATAACAACAAAGGAGGAATAAGTTTTGAAATCGAAAAATTCACTAATAAGAGATGTAATGACCAGAGGTGTAGTAACAGTGTCGATAAAAAATACTTGCATGCAGGTCACTAAAATACTGAGCAAAAAAGATTTCTCAGGTGTTTGTGTCGTGGGAGATGATGGCAAAGCTGTTGGAGTAATATCAAATATGGATATACTCAAAGTAATAGGAAAAGATAACTGGGAAAATATGACCGCAGAGTCTATAATGTCCCCCAATCTGGAAACAGTTGAACCAACATCTACATTAATTGAAGCAGCAAATATAATGAAAACGAAGCATGTGCATAGATTACTGATTCTTTCAGAAGGAGGAGTTGGGATATCACAAACGCCGATTGGTATAGTGAGTGTTAGAGATATTGTAAGAGAATCGGCAAAAGATTAGATCTCAAAGGAAATTCTTCATCAATTCATCACTTGACTTCCTGTTATTGCCATCGTTTATTTTTATTATTTTCTGGGCTTTCCTTTTTGCCGGGGGGCAACCTGAACATTCATATACAAAATGGATGAAACCGGTTTCAGGGTTTTCCACTGTATTTTTATGTTCATATTCGGTGTTGCAATCCGAACACATGCCAACTATTGGCACGATTTGGTTACAATGATGGCATTTTCGAACAACTACCTCGATAACCTCATTCTTTGTGTTGATGGCAGATAACGAATATTCATCATCGCTGTTGATTTGGGAAGCCATATTCAGAATCACTTAATAACAACAGGATATATTAAAACTTTACGAGTTTATTATGGTAATTCCAAAACCATGCAAAACAGAAGATTTATTTTTACTCACGTTATTTTAACTATGAGGTGAACAGTTTGACCGAATGTTTTTCATCTAAAATAGATTATCTACGCGCTTTGGAAAAGGGCTGCCTGCAATGTGGCGACAAACATCAACACGATTGCCCGGTGGGGATGGCAAAAGCGCAGATCAACTGTACAAACGATTTATTGACCGAGTTTTATAAACGCAAATAACCAAAACCTATTATATTCCTGGGGGGTATAAGAGCATCTTGTGATCAGAATAGCAGTGCTTGTATCGGGAAGAGGTTCAAACCTCCAGGCGATCATTGACAGTATCGAAAATGGATATTTGCATGCGCAAATATCCATAGTGATAAGCGACATTTCAGATGCTTATGCTCTTGTAAGGGCAAAAACGCATGGAATAAATGCTGTTCATATAGATCCAAAGAGTTTTGATTCAAAGGAATCTTATGAAACCGAAATCCTGAGAGTCCTGGATTCCCATAATGTGCAACTTGTGCTGCTTGCAGGATACATGAAGATACTTGGAAAACCCCTGCTCAATGCATATAAGAACCGAATTGTCAATATTCATCCTGCACTCCTTCCTGCTTTTCCCGGACTTCATGCCCAGGAACAGGCGTTCAAACATGGTGTGAAAGTGGCGGGATGCACGGTTCATTTTGTAGATGAAGAACTTGACGGCGGACCCATAATTCTTCAGAAATGCGTGGAAGTAAAAGAAGATGACACCGCGCAAACTCTTTCAGAAAGGATACTTGAACAGGAGCACAAGATTTATCCCGAAGCCATTAAATTGTTTGCCGAAAATAAGCTGCGTATAGACGGACGCAAAGTGAAGATCATTAAATGATTTGAAAAGGAATTATTATGCCATTAAAAACAATTGATCCTGAAATTTATGAAGTAATGAGACATGAAATTGAAAGACAGAGAACGAAACTGAACCTGATAGCATCTGAGAACTACGCAAGCAGGGCAGTGCTTCAGGCGCAGGGCTCGGTAATGACGAACAAATATGCTGAAGGTTATCCGGGAAAAAGATATTACGGGGGCTGTGAATTCGTAGATGTTGCTGAAAATCTTGCCATCGACAGGGCAAAGAAACTCTTTAAGGCTGAGCATATAAATGTGCAGCCGCATTCCGGTTCACAGGCGAACATGGCTGTTTACTTTGCAATGCTTAATCACGGCGACACGATAATGAGCATGGACTTATCGCATGGAGGCCATCTTTCGCATGGCAGCCCGGTCAATTTTTCAGGAAAATTGTTCAAGGTAGTTCCTTATGGTGTTTCAAGGGAAACAAGAACGATCGATTACGATGAATTATCAAAGATCGCAAAAGAACACAAGCCCAAAATAATCGTTTCAGGCGCAAGCGCATATCCACGGGAACTTGATTTCAAGAGATTCAGGGAAATCGCGGATGAATCTGGAGCCCTTTTGCTTGCTGATATTGCACATATTGCAGGATTGGTCGTGGCAGGAGTACACTGTGATCCTGTCCCCTATGCGGATTTTGTGACAACTACCACCCACAAGACACTTCGCGGACCGCGCGGCGGGATGGTAATGTGCAGGCAGGAATATGCAAAGGATATTGATAAGACGGTTTTCCCAGGTATTCAGGGAGGCCCTTTGATGCATGTTATTGCAGCAAAAGCAGTGGCATTCAAAGAAGCCATGAGCAAGGAATTTACTGATTACCAGAAGCAGATAGTGAAAAACGCGAAAAAGATATCAGATGAGTTGATCATACGAGGCAACGACCTCGTATCCGGCGGCACTGATAATCACCTGATGCTTGTTGACCTCACACCAATTGGCATAAATGGGAAGGAGGCCGAGGCAAAACTGCAGGAAGCCGGGATTATCCTGAATAAGAATACTATTCCTTTTGAAACCAAGAGCCCATTCATCACAAGCGGCATTCGTATCGGAACGCCTGCTGTAACAACACGCGGAATGAAGGAAAAGGAAATGGTTATTATTGCTGAAGCGGTCGATAAAATAATTAGAAACATTAATGATATCGACAAAATGAAGGATGTCAAGAGAACTATGCTTGAACTGTGCAACCAGTTCCCGATCCCCTACGAGTGAATATCATGGAACCGCTTCCTGAGGTCACTGATCCCAGAGTCATAGATGGGAGAAAAATAGCGCAAAGTATTGAGGCGCAGGTCAAGAAAGAGGTTGAAATCTTTGTAAGCGAGCACGGCATCAAGCCTGCTCTTGCAACAATACTTGTCGGGGAGCATCCTCCTTCAAAACTGTATGTGAAGCTCAAGCACTGGGCATGTAAACGCGTGGGTATTGTTTCGCAAGACCACAAATTCCCCCAGGAAACAAAAGAGGAAGAGATAATCACACTTATTGAAAACTTGAACAACCGCCCCGAAATACACGGAATTCTTGTTCAGCTTCCATTGCCCAGGCATATTGATGAACGAACAGTGATGATGAAGATCGCGCCAGAAAAAGATGTGGATGGTTTCAATCCCCTCAATATGGGTAAAATGCTTATCGGGCGCGAGGGATTTGTCCCATGCACGCCCAAAGGGATAATCAGGGCGCTTGAGGAACATAATATCAACCCAGAGGGTTTGGAAGTCGTTGTCGTGGGGCACAGCAATGTAGTTGGAAAGCCCGCGGCCATGATGCTTTTGAACAGGAATGCAACAGTTAAGATATGTCATGTGTTCACAAAGGATCTTGCAAGCCAGACAAGGCAAGCCGATATCCTGATAGTGGCAACTGGTGTCCGGGGATTGATCAAAGCTGATATGGTAAAGGAAGGGGCAATCGTTTTTGACGTTGGTATAACATGGCAGGATGAAAAAGTGTATGGGGATGTGGATTTTGAGGATGTGCTTCCAAAAGTGAAATTGATCTCTCCTGTTCCTGGTGGCGTAGGTCCAATGACGATAGCTATCCTGATGGAACATACATTGCAGGCGGCGAAATTGCAGAATTTAGAGTGATTTCGGAGACTTTTTATTATTTTTCTTTTTACAATTGTTAAGGTGATATGATGGAAAAGCAGATTATAACCAGATTAACAAAAAATTTTGAAGAATGTGCCTATGAAAATGATGGAATTGAATTCTGGTTTGCAAGAGATTTACAGCTTCTACTTGGATACGTGGAGTGGCGTAAATTTCAGGGTGTTATAGAAAAAGCAAAGGATTCATGCAATAATTCAGGAAATAATATTACAGACCATTTCGTCGGCGCCGACAAAATGGTTAAGATTGGTTCGGGAGCAGAACGAGAAATAGAAGACATCATGTTAACCCGCTATGCATGTTATCTGATAGCACAAAATGGCGACCCAAGAAAACAGGAAATAGCATTTGCCCAGAGTTATTTTGCAATCCAGACCCGAAAACAGGAATTAATCGAAGAAAGAATTGCTTTATCAGAACGGCTTGAGGCACGAAGAAAGCTAATAAGTTCCGAAACTGAACTCTCAAAATTAATCTACGAAAGGGGAGTTGATGAAAGTGGGTTTGCAAGAATCAGGAGCAAAGGCGACCATGCATTATTTGGAGGATTTACAACTCTCCAGATCAAAAGGAAGATGAATATTCCGGATAACAGATCATTGGCTGATTTTCTTCCGACAGTTACAATTAGTGCCAAAAATTTTGCAACTGAAATTACTAATTATAATGTCAATAAAAATAACTTGCAAGGAGAAACGGATATTACAAAGGAACATATAAAAAATAATAAAGATATTCGACATGTTCTCCTAAATAATGATATATTTCCAGAAGCTCTCCCCCCGGAAGAAGATGTTAAAAAACTTGAAAGGAGAGTAAAGAAAGATGAAAAACAATTAGCAGATAATTCAAGGAATAAATTAAAATTAAGCTGAAATTCAAGACACTAGTTATCCATGTTTATTCATGTGAATAAGATTTAATAACGGGTAATGAGTATTTAGTGGCGCAGCAATGCTGCAAGGAGATATGAATTATGGCAGAAACTAAGAATTTTGTTTTAGTTGAAAAGGATGGGACAGAAAGCAGTGTTTTTACAGGCCGCCAGCCAAGACAGGCTGCTCTTAAAGCAGCAAATCGCATCGGTGGAACCAAAAAGAAACCTGTTGAGATAAAATTAAGGGAACGTGGAACAAAGAAATTGCATATTTTCAATGGCTGGAAAGAGGTTGTTGATGCACCCGCAAACAAACCAAAATGGATGCCCGATAAGATCAATAAGCCATTCGTAAAGAAGGTCGGAACGGAAGTCCAGGAATAATTTCCTGGATTTTTTTTTATTTTTTCGTAACTGTTCAGTCACCCAAACAATATTTTCCATGAGACACAAGGAATTAAATAGTATAACTACAATAAAATAATATGTAATGAACATCCTGCTTACATTTACATTATATTTCCTGTTTTTTGCAGTATTTCACAGCATTCTTGCTATGGATCATGCAAAAAATAAGGCAGAAAAGCTCATGGGAAAGGGCTACAGGTATTACAGGCTGATATATTCCGTAATTAGTTTTCCATTAATCATTCCGGCTTTTTGGGTGTGGGCTTCAGCTTCAAAATCCAGTCCTTTAGTTTATGCAATTCCTGAAAATCTTTATCCTCTTGTTATCTTAGTTCGCCTTTGCGCATTAGGATTGTTCGGTTATGCAGCAGTACAGACTGATGTCCTTGAATTCATCGGCATAAAGCGCGAGAAAGAGAAAGCATTGATAACGCGCGGCTCCTATGCAATAGTTCGCCATCCACTTTATCTGGCAGGAATCCTGATCCTGATCACTAAAATGAACATGACTCAAATTGATCTGCTGGCAACACTGCTTATTTCAGGATATTGTGTGACAGGCGCTTTCATAGAGGAGAAAAGATTACTTTCTTTTTACGGGGAAGAATACAGGAAATATAAGCGACAGGTATCCATGTTCATTCCATTTCTTCTTTTAATTTTTTAATGAATTCTTCAGGATTTTGAGTAGTCAGTATAAGTTTCCTGAAAAACCCTTTCTCCTTTTCAATCAACACCGCACTTTTACGCATGCTGATGAAAGCAAGCCCTCTGCCCCACAGGCGCAGACCCCAACCTGCGTACCAGGGAATGTCTTCTATCGTTTTAATCTCTTTGATTTCAGAAAACGGGATTCTGTATATAAAAGGAGGCATTGCAGCCTCCACACCATCGGTTGTAATCCTGAACTTGATGTTGAAAAAGCTCCACGTAACCAGAACTGAGATTGATACCGCCAAAAGCAAAGCGAATTCAGCCTGCTCAGGCTTTCTAAAGACAGCTATAAAGTAAAAAAAAGCCAGTAAGAATAAGCCAGATACCATTACCAGCTTAATCGTATTGCTGTAAGGTGCTTTTTCCTCATAGACCGTAGACTGTAGTTTTTTTTGCAAGCACTCCATCTCCTTTTATTAAGTAACTCGTGTATATAAATATTGCATCTAATCCTAATTCAACTTGATGCCAGTAACGCTTGAAATATTGTTCTCCTGCATCGAAACCCCTATCGTGCGTCTTGCTGCCTCTATCATGGGCTTTCTCAGCGAAACAACTATGAACTGTGCGTTTCCTGCTGATTTCTGGATGCGTCTTGCCACCCTGTCCGCGTTCACACCGTCAAGGAACATATCGATCTCATCAAACGCATAGAAGGGCGCTGGCCTGTACTGCTGGATAGCAAAAAGAAGCGATAATGCTGTCAGGCTCTTTTCACCGCCCGACATGGCTTCAAGGCGCTGTAATGTCTTCTCTGACGGCTGGGCTTTAATGGTCATCCCGCCAGTGAATGGCTCATCCGGTTTTTCAAGGAAAAGCGCGCCTGTGCCTTCTGATAATTCACCGAAGACCTGCTTAAATTGCTCGTTGACACCATTAAAAGTTTCCATGAAGGATTCTTTCTTAAGTTCCTCATATTTCTTGATGCGAAGAAGCAGTTCCTCACGTTCATTGAATAATATATCGCGCCTTGATTTCAGGTCTTTTTGCCGATTTTCGACCTCGTTATACTCATCAATCGCCCTCATGTTCACAGGTTCAAGTTTATCCATCGCCCTCGTTAGAGCCTGTATCCTCTGTGTGATCGCCTCGGATGATGGGATTTCCTCATTCCGGGCGATCCCAAGCCCTGCTATCTCATTATCAAGTTTGATTATCTGCTCTGTCAATGCGTCTTTTGTAGAATATAATGCCTGCAAATTGCGGTCAATATCGATTTGAAGTCTCTGGATATCAAAGAGCCTGTCTTTCCGTGCGGTGAGTTCTTTCTGTACCTGGGTTCTTTTATCCTGAAGGGTTAAAAGTTCCCCGCCCAGTTCTTTTTCTCTTGCAGTTTTAACATTTAGCTGGGATTCAAGCGTTTTTATCTGTTCTTTTAAGCCACTGGTTTTTGTGCGGAAATCATCTTTCTTTTTATCAAGCTCAGAGAGCCGCTGCTTTGTTTCATCTATTTTTACCTGTGCGTATTTTCGCTCAAGTGTGATCGCATTGATCCCTGCTTCAATATCCCCGATCCTGCCCCCAAGCCGCGCAATTTCCTCTTCGATTTGTGTTGCTTTATTGTTAAGTTCGGGAACTTCAGAGCCTTTCAGCAACTCTTCGATCTTTGTGATCTCCTCCATTATTTTATTGATCGCAGCGTCTTTCTCCCGCTTTTGTCCTTCCACATTATCCATGTCCTTCTTTATCTTGATGCGCGCTTCCTCGATCTCTTTCAGTTCCCTGTTACGGATTTCGATCACTTCACTCATTCGTGAGCCGCGTCCCTCGATCTCGGTCAGTTCCATCCGCAGGCGCACGATATTATTATCAAGACCCGCTGATTCGGTCTTGATCCCTACAAGATGTTCTTCCAGGTTTTCCAGTTTATTAACAGCAGACTTTCTTCTTCCCTCATATTCTGCTATCTGCTCAGCGATCTTTTTAATATTTTCCCCTTCACCGCTTGCAAAAGAAAGCCTTGATTTGATAGAGCCGCCTGTCATCGCCCCGCCTTTTTCCAGGAGTTCACCATCAAGTGTGACCAATCTCTTGTTGCCCATGAGCCTGCGTGCACTTGTAAGGCTGTCTGAAACAAGTGTATCCCTGAATACATACCAGAATGCCGGATCAAATTTACTGTCAAAATTCACAAGATTAATGGCATAGTCGATGATGCCCTCTTTTTCTGCTTTTGACATGTTTTGCATTGGTTCCATTTTATTCAATGGGAGGAATGTCACCCTTCCAAGCCGGCGATCTTTCAGGTAATTTATGGCTCTTGCCGCATCTTCATCCGTATCGACAACTATTGATTGCATGCGGGCGCCGGCTGCGATCTCAAGCGCTGTCGAATATTTCTTATCGACTTTCCCAAGTTCTGCAATGGTACCATATATTCCTGGCAATTCTTTGTTTTTCTTTGCAGAAATAACTGCCTCGACAGGTCCGCTATAGCTGAGTTCGGCCGCAGCTTTTATTCGCGCGTCTGACTTTGCATACTCCTGCTGGAATGTGCGCAGGGTATTCTCGATATCTGAAATAACACTCTTTATCTGCACCCTGTTTTTCTCAAGGTCGATAAGATCCTTTGAAAGCTCACGCTTTTTGGTATTTATTTCTTCGATACCGTTTTTAGCATTAGTAGCATCAAAACCGGCAGATTTCATTTTGGAAACTGCATCCTCTATCTCAAGCTCCCTGTCCCTGCTCTCTGAGGACTTTCTGCGCGCTGCGTCAAGCAGGCGGTCTTCCTCGCGCATCAGTTCATTTTTCTCGTTCTTCCTTGCCTCAAGTTCAAACTTTCTTCCAGAAAGCTTGTCGCGTGTTTCAACGAATCGTGCGTCTACTTCGGATATTTTGCTTTTTAAGATTAACAGCTTTGCATTTTTGTCATTTAGTTCGGCTTTTATTGTTTCATTGCGCTGGTTTTCCTCTTTCAGCTTGAGTTCAAATTCTTTTATTTTACCCTGGATATCATTAACATCAAGGAAAGCCTTTCTTTTTTGTGATTCGATATCATTTATCTCATTCTCGGTAAGTTCAATAATGCTTACACAACGGGAGATTTCACCCTTTATAGATTCGATCTCTTTTCTAAGGGCTATCTGTTCTCCTTCCCCTTTCTGGACTATCAAAGATGTCAAAACGCTAAGTTGCTCTTCTGTCTCAAGCAGTTCATTTTTGCGCGCCTCGACCTGCTTTATCATGTCTTCTTTCTTTGTCTCTTTATCTTTCAATTCCCCAAGAAGTCTTTGAAGTTCATTTTTTGCATCTTTTTGCCTTGCAAAGAGAATGTATCCTTCATATTTTCGTTTTTCCTCACGAAGCGACTGGTATTTTAAAGCCTGGTCTCGTTCCAGTTTTAATTTATTTATCTGGTCATCAACTTCAGCCAGGATGATATCTACCCTTTCTATTCTTTCACGCACGATCTCAAGCTCATTTAAGGCCAGGTCCTTTTTCTCATCGAATTCAGCAACGCCTGCTATCTCATCTATTATTTTTCGTCTCTCGGTGGCGGTCATTTCGATTATTGCTGTGACATCCCCCTGCATGACCACATTGTAACCTTCTGGCGTTATCTTGGCTTTTGAAAGGTAATTATGAATATCATTTAAGCTAACTGCTTTTTCATTAAAATAGTAATAACTGTAATATCCGGATTCTGTCTGCCTGACTTTTCGCGTTATTACGATCTCATCAGAATCAACAGGCATTTCCCTGTCACTGTTATCAAAACGGATAGTAACCTGCGCGAAATCCCTTTTAACTTTAGAATCACCATTATAAATAAGATCGGTAAGTTTCTCGGCTCTCAAAACCCTTGAGCTTGAGAGACCAAGGCCGAAAAGGATACTATCGATTATATTGGATTTACCACTTCCGTTCGGCCCGGAAATGGTCGTGAAATCATCGAAAAAGGGTATTTTAACTTTTTTGCCAAAGGATTTGAAGTTTTGAAGTTCTATCTCTTTGATATGCACTATTTACCTCTTTTCAAGGTCTCGCTTATTTCCACCCCTTCCATTATCTTTTCACTTTTCTTTGATACAGGTTTTCTGGTCTGTTCTTTTAGCTTTTCCTCTTCTTTGACTTCCGCTTCTATGGGCTTATCTTCAGCTTCAATTATTTGCGGTTGCGGTTTTCTTTTTTCTCTTGGAATATAGTTGTCAGCTATGATATATTCGGTCTTTGGCCTTTGTTTTTCGGCAGGCTTTGTTTCTTCTTTAGGTTTTACTTCCTGTTTTGGTTCCGGTCTGGCTTCCGGTTTTTCTTCGGTTCTTGTTCTTCGCTCTTCCTTTGGCTTAGGGGGCCTTATTTCTTGAATTATTGATTTCTGGTCAAGAAGTTCTTTCATGACTCCATCATAGGCGCTATTGAGTTCAATGAGCCTGTGTTCCATCCTTTCCATACGAGTCTCACACTGGCGGATCACATCGGTTTCGGTCTTTTTTTGTCCAAGCACCGAATCCCGCAGGGTTTTATTCATCTGGATTATCTCATTTATCTTCTCGCCAAATTTATTTCTTATATCTTCAAGTGTGGATTCCCGAAGTTTTATCTTATCTAAAAAACGTTTTTCCATTTCAATAAGAATAGATTCACGCAGAGTTTCCTGTATCTGCGCTATTTCTTTATCTCTTGCTGCTAATTTTTGCTCTAATCGCTCTATTATGATATCCCTTTCAGTGCTCATCTATATCCCTCGTTATCTTAATGGTCAAAATGGACAAATAGTTTTTGGTTCTTGACTTCCTGCATTATAGACATATCTTTTAAGTTAAATAATTTATGGAGATAATCGCCTTCTGTCACGCGGGAAAAGGACGACCTCGCGTATATTTTCAATTCCCAGCATCGTCATAAGCAGTCGTTCTGCTCCCAGTCCCCACCCAGAGTGGGGCGGCATACCGAATTTGAATGCCTTGAGATAGAACTCAAATCCATCCGGATTCAATCCCTGGGCAATTATTCTTTCTTTTAATAAGTCATAATTATGAACACGCTGCGCTCCCGAAGAAAGTTCCATGCGCGGATGCATCATATCGAATCCTCTGCAGATTTCCGGTTTATCTTCATAGGGCAATGCATAAAATGGTTTTATCTTTGAAGGCCAGTCGGTGATGAAATAATGCTCACCAATTGTCTTTCCTATCGAGTTTTCGGATTCGGTGGAAAGATCGTCACCCCATTCGATCTGCAGGCCGTTATCTTTTGCGATATGTATTGCTTCATCATAGGTTATTCGCTTAAAAGGCGTTTGGGGGATATTGATCTCAACGCCCAGGTTTTTCAAATATGTCTTACCATTCTCGGCGACATAAGTGTAAACATAATTAACAAGGTTCTCAAGTATCACCATAACGTCTTCATGGTCAATGAAACTCGCTTCAATATCGATAGATGTAGCCTCATTCAAGTGTTTTCGCGTATCATGCTCTTCAGCACGGAATATTGGCCCTATCTCAAATACCCTGTCAAGCCCGCCTGACATCATCAACTGCTTGAATAACTGGGGACTCTGATTAAGGAAAGCCTCACGCTCAAAATAAGTTATCGGGAAAAGCGCGGTTCCTCCTTCAGTGGCTGTAGCTACCACTTTTGGGGTCGTTATCTCCACGAAACCATCCCTGTCCAGGAACTCGCGGATACTTTTAAGGATAAGGTGTCGGATCCTGAAGATGGCCTGCGTCTGGGAACGGCGCATATCCATGAACCGCACATCAAGCCTTGTATCTAGGTCAGCATCCACTTTGCCTGTGGTATCCATAGGCAGAGGGGTTTGCGCTTTCCCAAGAACCTCAATTGCCGTAGGTACAAGTTCATAGCCATTCGGGGCTTTATCTTCCTTCTTCACATTTCCCGTGACTGCAACAACCGATTCCCGGCTTATGCCTTTTACGACTTCAAGAACGTTCTTATCAATGGCTTTCTTAAAAAGCGTGACCTGGACAAGTCCTTCCCTGTCCCTGACAACCAGGAAAGTGATGCCTCCAAGGTCTCTTATCTCATGCGCCCAACCGCATATTGTGACGCTGTTGCCATTCATTTGCGGTGTGATCTGTGTGGAATAATGGGTTCGGATCATTAGTATCAGGGCCTGTAATGAGCAAGAGTATTATTAATATATCGGGAATTACAGCATGGATGATTTTTTCAATCCCCAAATATTATCTTACCTTTCTTGCCATCAAAAGTAACTAAGAAATGCTTCATTGCATTTCTGCCAATCAATATTTCATCCCCTATGGTATAATGAATTTCCACAGGAATCGTTTTGCCTGCAATATTGATATTGCACCAGGAAAAACCAACTTCAGTAAATCCTACTGGAGTTCCGAGTTCAAGTAATCCTATCTCCAAAAAGTCCAGATCGTCCCACAATTGCTTTGGCAGCGAGCACCAATCTGATCCGGAATCAACCAGAGCAAGATGTTTTGATTTGCGGCTGTTATATGGGTTTATAATTTCAACCGGGATGAGGGGAATATCTTTTGTGTATTTCCACTCCATCATCTCGCCCACACTAGGGGTTTATCAGGGCTAATGTTTAAAAGATATATATGTCTATGTAAAGCATCTGCTGTCTTTTGTAAAAAAGTTAGTGCCTCATCCTTATTTATGACATCTAAAACTTTTTTTTGAACAAGATCAATTACTACAATATCTCCCTTACGCGTTTTTATTTCTTCAATATGGGCTTTATACACCTCATGCGCAATCCTATTAGACTCTGAAATTGATGACATAAAAGTAAATATGACTTTATTAGTATTAATTTTATTGTACCAGGGAGAGAAAAAAAACGAACAATACAATCCTCACCAAACAACCCCCCATTACTCAGGAAAATCCATTGTACCTGCCGACATATTGATGGCTATCTCGGCGATATCCCCGCTGTAACTAGCAATTCTTCCAAGACTGTCCAGCATGGTTTTTTGCAGTATGGCAGATTGGATATTTTCTGGTTGTAGCAACCTGTTTGAAATATCAGAATGCATTTTTTTGACCTCTTTTAATTCCTGGAATATTTTTTCGGCTAATGAAATATTTCTTGAAAACAGGGAATCGACGGATTTTTCAAAAATGGCAATTGTACTCTTATTTAGTTTAATAAACTCCTCAAGTTTCAATTCTTTTTGTGTCTCGCATAGCTTTATATAACTTTTAGCGATAATTTCGATATGATCTGCGATGCGCTCAAGGACTTTCACGATAATCCTGTAGCCAAGGCAATCCCTCTGGTATTTTATTCCCAGTTTTTCTGCTATTTGCTGATGCTCCACGGCGCTTTTTAACTGGCGAACGACCAGGAAATATAGGCGGTCTACCTCCCGTTCCCGTACAATTACATCTTTAGCAAGCCCAATATCACAGGTTCCAAGGGCTTTCCCAAGATCAAGAAGCATTGACCTGTTGATCGCGAACATCCTCTGCAATAATTGCATGGTCATCATCCTCTTATAATCGACCATGATCTCAAGGATAATGGAATCGTCTGTGTCTTCAACTATTTCGATGCCTATTAAATAATCAAGAATATTCCTCACAGCTTCCCGATAGAGAAGATTATCTTTCCTGTCAAGCTTGATCTTCAGGGTATCATATCCAACCAGGTAATTAGCGATTATTATACGCGCGAGGGCTTCGCTTGATGGAACCTTCGATAGTTTTATTTCTTTTACCCGTGACTCTTTTTCAATAACACTTGTCTCAAAAAGCAGGGAGCTTCCCTGTTCTGTCACAACAAGAGAATCTCCGGCTTTGAGATTTGTTTTCTTGACCCATTTTTTTGGCAGTGATATCACATAAGTTGAACCACCGCTGACATAGACTTTTCGTGTTTCCATAATAAATCTAATATTTACTGATATTTTATAGTATATATAGATTATTGTGATAAAGTATATAGTTCTATAATTGGAATTATCATTGAGGTGAAAGAAATGAATGAAATGAAACAAAAAGAGATTGCAGGAAAAAAGCTATACTGCAATCCATTTACAGAAGAATATACTAAAATGGATACAGAAGACCAAGAAATTTATCTGTTCCTGCGTGGCGGATTAACTGCCAAATAAAACACTTTTTTTCAACATAATAAATTCAAATATTTTAAATGTGAATTTATTACAATAAAAATTGTTATAAACATAACATTTAAATATCTTGTATTTGTTCTTTGATACATGAAATGGATAATACTGATAATCAAATCTGTAAATGTTTCATCAAGAGACCGGATGTTCATCTGGCGCAATATCAAAAATACTGGTGCTGTCTCTCTATCGCATTCCGTATATTTATTGCATGACACTGAAGAAAACATGCTTATCACGTCAAATATTGTAAAAATAGTACGAGACAGGAAAGGTGAAGTCCTGCAATTTTTTGCTGATGCTTTTAATGAAGAACAGGAGCTGGGGCTAAATAAAATGATCGCGGAAGAAATCGCTAAAGAAATTATAGATTTTTCTAAAGAATGTGAGGATTTTATTTATAATGTAATGGAAAAAATTTCAAATAAAAAATACAAAGTCCTGGAATTAGAAGAATTTAATGATGAACTTCATAAGATCGACAAATGGAGAATAAAACTTATTCAGAAACATAATCTTGGTGCAGATAAAATCGATATCCTGAATAAAGAAATTGGACAATGCAAAGAAAAATTGAAAGAATTTGAAGAGTTAGTTCTTCAAAATAATTAATTAAGGTTATTAGAAAGTTTATGCTAAATGATGCTTTTTTCCAGTCTTTTTATTACCTCAGTACCATAATTCCTGTAATGGTGATAGGAGTTGTAGCAGCCGAATTTTTAGTAGAGATCGGCTGGATCCACAAAATAGGTTTCATAGTTTCACCATTGACAAGATTTGCGCATCTGCGTGAAGAGTGCAGCATAAGTTTCATTACAGCATTCGGGTCTCCTGCGGCCTCCAACTCAATGCTTAAAAAATTGTATGATGATGGACTTATCGAAAGAAAAGAGGTTATTGTGGCCTCATTGATAAATTCTTTTCCGTCCATAATAATGCACTGGAGAACGCTTTTACCTGTTTTTATTCCTCTTCTTGGAATGGCAGGTATGATCTACCTGGGGATACTTACTGCTGTCGGACTCTTAAGAACCCTGGTCATTCTATTGATCGGACGTTTTTTACTGGACAAGAAAGAATATGTCCCAAACAGTATAATACACCAGAAGCCGTCGTTTTTGAACTCATTTAAATTAAGCATTAAAAAATCCAGGCAAACAATATATCGGATTATTACGATGACTATTCCAGTCACAGTACTTGTTTTCGTAATGATCGATGCAGGATTTTTTGAGATACTGGCGGCTTTTTTAAAGGAACATGCTGTTTTCGTGCCTGTCCCGGTTGAAGCCCTTCCGATAATCGCAGCACAATTTACAGCCAATATCGCGGCTTATACCATAGCAGGAAACCTGTTATCAGCAGGTATCCTGAATACAAAAGAAATAGTAGTGTCTTTACTGGTTGGAAAGATCCTTTCAAGCATTATGAGTGTAAGGATTCTTATTCCATATTATGTGGGAATATTCGGTTCAAGGCTTGGAACACAGATTATGGTATATTCAGCAATACTCAGGGAGGGAATATTGATCGTTGCTACTGTTATTCTGGCAATTTTTTGGTATTAGATGCTCTTGACGGGGATTTTATATCCTTATTATACTGATTTTATATAGTATCTATATATTACATGGAAAAAGTATATACTATCTGGTACCAGAATCTAACTGAATAAAAACAAAATAAAACAAAAGAGTGAATATAAAATGAAATTAAAAATAGCAATAATTCTAATCCTGGCAGGTGTGCTCTTAGCTGGATGCGTGAGCAATCAGCCTGCACAAGTACAGCCTACAACAACCGTACAACCCACAAAATCCCTGGAAACCGTAACCTTAAACGGTGCTGGTGCAACATTTCCCTATCCTCTGATATCCAAATGGAGTTCGCAATATTATGGGATAAATCCGAATATCCAGATAAATTACCAGAGCGTGGGAAGCGGTGCGGGAATAAAGCAGATAACAGCAAGAACGGTAGATTTCGGCGCAAGTGATGCGCCTCTTACGGAGCAGGAATATACAAATGTCTCCGGAATTCTGCAAATACCTGAGTCCATCGGTGCAGTCGTTATAGCCTATAACCTGCCCGGCATACAGAAAGGAGTAAAATTGAGCGGTGATGTAGTTGCAGATATTTTCCTCGGAAAAATCAAGAAATGGAACGATCCGAAAATAGTATCCCTTAATCCTGAAATCCAGTTCCCTGACAAAGACATAATCGTGGCTCACAGGAGCGATGGAAGCGGAACAACCTTCGTATTCACTGACTACCTCTCTGCAGTCAGCCCTGATTGGAAATCAAAAGTTGGAAAAGGTAAATCGGTCAACTGGCCTGTCGGTCTTGGAGGGAAAGGCAATGAAGGTGTTTCAGGTTTATTGACCCAGAATCCATATACCGTTGGTTATATCGAACTTGCCTATGCTAAACTCCAGAACATACCATATGCATATATCAAGAACAAAGCAGGGAAGTTCATCGAACCCACGCTTGAAACAACTGCAAATGCTGCATCAGGCGCAGTTTCGACACTCCCGGCAGGAGACGCAAGCTGGTCATCGGTGAGCATTGTCGATGCAACAGGTGATAATTCGTATCCTATAGGCAGTTTTACCTATCTTCTTGTCTACAAAGACCAGACGGATCAGACAAAAGGTAAAATGCTCGCGGAATTCCTATGGTGGGCTGTGCATGATGGCCAGAAATATTCCTCAGAACTCCTGTATGTGTCACTGCCTGAAGAGGTCAGAAGTCTGAATGAAAAAACCATAAAACTTATGAACTACAACGGACAACCACTCATTCAGGGTTAACGGATGAATAAATCAAAATGGTCTTTTTTTAGCCGGAGAAAGCTCTCCGGCGATCTTATTTTTGAAGGGGTAGTAGGCTTATTTGCCGTTTTTGTATTGGTCATTGCATTTTTATTGTTCAGGGAACTTTTTGTCGAGTCCGAACTTTCCAGGAATGCGTTCGGATTTGGTTTTTTAACTCACTCGACATGGGATCCGGTCAGTGAGGTATTCGGCGCTCTTCCTTTTATCTTCGGGACTGTGGTTTCAGCTTTTCTTGCCCTGGTCATTGCTGTTCCATTCAGCCTTGGGATAGCGATATATCTCTCAGAGCTCGCCCCTGAAAAGCTCAGGACCCCTTTGTCTTTCATCATAGAATTGCTTGCAGCGATCCCCAGTGTTATTATAGGATTGTGGGGTATATTCATTCTTGCTCCATTCATCCGCGACTATCTTGCGCCTGTTCTTTCAACTTATCTTGGTTTTTTACCGCTCTTCCAGGGGCCAATGTACGGTTTATCAATGCTCACCGGCGGTGTGATACTGGCAATAATGATAATTCCGATAACTTCATCGATATCAAAAGAGGCCCTTCTGACAGTGCCCATACAACAAAGAGAAGGCGCCCTGGCTCTTGGAGCCACAGGATGGGAGACCACAAGGATGGCAGTGCTTCCCTATGCCAGATCAGGAATATTCGGGGCAGTGATACTTGGTTTTGGGCGTGCCATCGGTGAAACCATGGCAGTGACAATGGTAATAGGGAACAGCCCCAGGATATCAGAGTCGCTTTTTGCACCATCATACACAATGGCTTCGGTTATCGCAAATGAGTTCGTGGAGGCAACCTCAAAACTTTATATCTCATCTCTTATTGAAATTGGTCTTATGCTTTTGCTGATTTCTATAATAGTCAATATAGCAGCCAGGATCCTGGTTTCGAAACTTCTTAAAGTAGAAGGAGGAGGAAGGGCATGAAATGGAATAAAAGAAAATGGATCGACAGGATCATGTCATTCCTGGCCGCTGCCTGCGTTGTTATCGCAATCATACCCTTAGTGAGTATCCTCTATACGGTAACTATCAACGGCATATCTGCCATAAACCTGGATTTTCTTACACAGCTCCCCAAACCTGTGGGTGAACCTGGTGGCGGACTTGGGAACGCTATCCAGGGGACATTCATAGTTGTGGGGATCGCCTGCTTGATCGGCCTTCCTATAGGAATTCTTTCAGGGGTCTATCTTTCAGAATACGGAGAAAACAGGTTTGGACGTTTTGTAAGTTTTGTTGCAGATGTCCTCACCGGTACGCCTTCGATAGTGGCAGGGATGTTCGCTTATACGTTCATTGTTCTTTATTTCAGGAGCTTCTCAGCAATTGCAGGCGGGGTGGCATTGTCGGTGTTAATGATCCCTATTGTTACAAGAACTACAGAGGAATCCCTCAAACTTGTGCCGGGTTCGATCAAAGAGGCTTCTCTGGCGCTTGGAATCCCAAAATGGAAGACAACATTATACATCGTTATAAGCACAGGAAAAAGTGGCATAATCACAGGAGCTCTGTTAGCCATCGCAAGGATATCAGGTGAGACCGCCCCCCTATTGTTCACATCTTTTGGCAACATGTTCTGGGCTAACGGATTGGATAAACCTATTTCAACCATGCCAGTGCAGATTTATACTTATGCAATAACGCCTTTTCCTGACTGGCATGCTAAAGCGTGGGCAGGGGCTCTTGTCCTTATCATCCTGATACTTGTTTTGAATATCGCAGTGAGATTTGTTACCCGAAGAAAATATGGGGTGTAAAATATGGAATTTAAAAAGGAGCATAAATGCAGAATAAGATAACTGTAAATAATCTCAATGCATGGTTTGGAGCTAAACAGGTACTGCATAATATTGATATCGGAATTGAGAAAAACGGGATAACATCCATCATTGGCCCGTCAGGATGTGGAAAATCCACATTTATCCGATGCCTTAACAGGATGCATGAAGTTGTACCAAGAGCAAAAGTTTCTGGAAAAGTTTTGGTTGACGAAACGGATATCTATGATAGCGATATCGATCCTGTTGATATTCGAAGGCGCATTGGTATGGTATTCCAGAAGCCTAATCCGTTTCCAACAATGTCTATACGCGATAATGTTGTGGCTGGATTGAAACTCAATGGAATGAAAGATAAAGAGGCACTTGATAAGACTGCAGAAGAAAGTCTTAAGAAAGCAGCCCTCTGGGATGAAGTGAAGAATGACCTTAATAAATCAGGCATGAGTTTATCTGGCGGTCAGCAGCAGCGCCTGTGTATAGCAAGGGCGCTGGCAGTTGAGCCGGAAGTTATCCTGTTCGACGAACCCTGCTCTGCTCTTGATCCTATATCAACAAGCAAAATAGAAGATCTAATGATTGAGCTTAAGGAGAAATATACACTTGTCATAGTAACACATAATATGCAGCAGGCAGCAAGAGTCAGCGATCGTACGGCTTTCTTTCTTTACGGGAAGCTGATCGAATTTGGAGAAACAGATCAGATATTCAAGAAGCCAAAGGAGAAAAGTACAGAAGATTACATCATCGGGAGATTTGGTTAATATGGTTCGGGAAGCGTATCACAAAGATCTTCACAAGTTGAAGGAAGAAGTAGTAATTATGGGGAGCCTTGTAAGTAAGGCAATAGGAGATTCGGTGCTTTCTCTTAAGGATCGCGATGTTGGCCTGGCTCAGAAGGTCATTGAAATGGATACTGAAATTGATGCAATGGATCACAAGATCGAGGCAGACTGCATGCGTCTTCTTGCACTGCAGCAACCAATGGCAAGGGACTTGAGGCTAATAATATCAGTATTAAAGATGTCCATTGATCTGGAGAGGATAGGTGACCTTTCCCTTGAAATTGCGGTTATTACAAAAATTACGGCTGGCGTGCCACCTATAAAACCCCTTGTGGATATTCCACGAATGTCAGAAATATGCCAGGATATGCTTAAAAATATCATGATCGCCTTTGAAAACAAAGATGTTGAAGCTGCAAAGGTTGTTGCGAAGCGGGACGATGAGATCGATATGCTCTTTGACCAGGTGAGAAGAGAACTGATTTCCTATATGATCGAAGACCCAAAAAAGATAACGGGCGCCCAGCATCTTACCTTTGTAGCAAGATATCTTGAAAGGATAGGGGATCATATAACTAACCTCTCTGAAAACGTGGTTTTCATGGTTACAGGAGAGAGGGCGGAGTTGAATTAGCAAAAAATAAAATATACCAGGGGAGGGGATATAGAGTGTATCCCTCATTAATCATTTTTACTGATTTTCTATAATATCTATATATTATCTATATCTTATTGGGAAAACATATTTAATAATCATACCAGATTTACATTGAACAAAATAGAAAACAATAAGAGTAAGGAAAAATAAAGTTCGAATTATAACAGGAGATTGAATTATGGGAATTAAAGAATGGCTGATCCCGCAGGATAAACACTTTTTTAGCATGCTTGAAAATGAATCGCAAAATGTGCTTGATGGTTCAACACTTTTTCTTGAAATGCTTAATAATTATGAAAATATCGAGCAAAAGCAGCAAAGAATAAAGGATGTAGAGCATCAGGGAGATGATTTCGTACATGAGATATTTGAGGAATTGAATAAGACATTTATAACTCCTATCGATCACGAGGATATATCGGCTCTTGCTTCTGCTTTTGATGATGTCCTTGATTATATAGATGGCGCAGCAGCTCGCTTTGTTCTCTATGAAATAAAAAAACCAGACGAGAATATGATAAAACTGGCAGAAGTGATCGTAAAACAGGCCACGGAATTGAATCTGGCCATTCATGGGTTGCGAAAGATCAAGAACCCAAGGGATATTGAAACACGATGTATAGAAGTAAACAGGCTTGAAAATGTGGCAGATGATATTTATAAAAAATCGGTTGCTGCACTTTTCAAACAAAAAGATGCCATAGAAATAATGAAGCTAAAAGAAATCTATGAACGGCTTGAGTTCGCCACAGATAAATGCGAAGATGCCGCGAACGTCATAAGTGATATCGTTGTAAAGAACAGTTAAAGAGGTGCTATTTTGATATTCTTGCAGGAATTCATAATCTTTACAATAGCTTTGGCTTTGTTATTTGATTTCATAAATGGTTTTCATGACTCGGCCAATGCGATATCCACAGTTGTCGCCACCAAGGTATTGTCCCCGGTAAGGGCTGTCGGGATGGCAGCCGTTGGAAACCTGATAGGTCCCCTTTTCTTTTCAACAGCAATAGCTGCAACCATAGGAAAAGGGATTTTAAAACTAGAAATGGTGCCGGACAATGAGATTCTTGTGACGATGATTTTTTCAGCTCTGGTCGGGGCCATTGTATGGGATCTTATCACATGGTATTACGGGCTTCCCACATCGAGCAGTCATGCTCTGGTTGGGGGTCTTGTAGGCGCGGGATTGGTATCGATCGGGACTGGATCCATTAATCCTGCTGGTGTCGAAAAGGTGGTAGCATTCATGGTAATTTCGCCAATCATAGGAATGTTAGCTGCGTTCATGCTGACAACCCTGGTCATCAGGGCATTCTACAGGGTAGCACCTTCGAAAATCAACATATATTTCAAGCGCTTACAACTATTTTCAGCTTTTTTTTATTCTGTCACCCACGGAACAAATGATGCACAAAAAACAATGGGTATTATTACAGTGCTTCTTGTAGCCTATGGTTCACTTACGACCTTCAATGTGCCTTTGTGGGTAATACTTGCGGCCCACACCTCCATTTCTCTGGGCACTTTCTTTGGAGGATGGAGAATAGTAAAGACAATGGCGCAAAAGATCACGAAGCTTCGACCTTATCAGGGATTCTGCGCTGAAACATCAGGAGGCATTGTGCTTGCAGTCATGGCATCTTTTGGTATCCCGGTAAGTACAACTCATGTAATATCATCATCAATAATGGGTGTGGGAGCAACCGATAAGCTTTCTGCCGTCAGGTGGGGGATAGCTCGAAAAATTGTCGGTGCGTGGATTTTGACCATTCCTATGACGGCTCTTGTTTCTGCGTTGGTTTTCCTGGCAATGAGAGCCATTTTGTGATTTCGAGAAAGTATTATTAGCCAATGAAGTTAAATGGAATATATAATGCCAAACGATAAATCAAAGCAAGTTATATGGCCAGTGTATCTTGATGCCACAAAATCAAGGGGGGAGGGACGTATTCTTTCAATGAAAGATTCCGTAAAATCGCCTGTCCTCCGGGAAATAGAAAAAGCCGCCATTGAATTGAACCTCGCTCCTGTTGTTGAATCCGATAAGGCTTATCCTAAATCCTGGTGGGTTAAAAGCGGCAGGGTCATTGTGGATAAGAAAGCGCCAAAATCCCTCACCTCAAAACAGATAGCTGCAAAAATCATCAAGTTCCGAGGACCAAAATGATAGACCTGCATACGCATTCCTCGTTCAGCGACGGGGAACTCATACCCAGCGAGCTTGTGAGGCGCGCAGTGGTGCAGGGATATACTGCGATAGCGATAACAGACCATGCGGATTATACCAATATTGAACATATCCTCTCCTGTATGGCTAAAGTGAAAAATCTTGAGGATGATTACAATATAAGGATATTTTCCGGAGTTGAGATCACGCATGTTCCGCCTGCGAAAATGCCAAAACTTGTTGATATGGCAAGGGATCTTGGGGCTGAAATAATAGTGGTTCATGGGGAAACCAGCGTCGAGCCTGTCCCGCAGGGCACAAACCATATTGCAGTTACACTTGATATTGATATTCTTGCGCATCCGGGTTTTATTACAGTTGAAGATGCTATGACCGCAAAGAAAAACGGTATATGTCTTGAGCTCACTTCACGAAACGGGCACAACAGGACCAATGGTCATGTTGCCAGGATTGCAAGAGAGGTTGGAGCTGACCTTATTGTGGATACCGACACCCATGCCCCGCATGACCTGATAAATGATGAAACGGCATTTAAGATAGCGATGGGTGCGGGTCTTGATGAGAAAGGCGCAAGGGCAGCGACGGTTGATAATCCTTCTAAATTAATTAAGAGGAAATAAACTGAAGGAGATGCAGCAATCTGTTTTTCTCCTGAGATGCTTCCTTCAATAATATATATTGGAAAAGAGCCAACAAAGGGAGATGAATGTAAGGATATCGGCGGAAAATAAACATGTATCTCATACCATTCCAGGCAATTGCTCTCTATTTGATCTCACAATACTTACATCGCTCCCTGTCGTTAGCATCGAAAACCCTGTACGTTGTTCTAATGCTGCCAGGAACGATAGCACACGAAACCAGTCATGCAATAGTTGCTTTGCTCATGGGCGCCCATATCACAAAATTCAGCGTCATTCCGTCAGGGGACACTTTAGGACATGTGGAATATACAGCTCCAAAAATACCTGTCATTGGAAATGCTGCCGTATCGATCGCTCCATTGTTCGGATGTCCGGCAATACTGCTGCTTATAAGTGGCTACTTCGGAATACATTTTGACTTTCCACCAGCATCCTTTGATATACTCGCAGAATCACGATTTTTGCTCGATGGAACACTTTCTTTCTTCACTGGCATGGATTATTTGAACTGGAAAACATATGTTTTTCTTTACCTGGCACTGACACTGGGAGCAGGCGCAGCGCCCAGCAAAACCGACATCAATAACATGCTTCCAGGTTTAATTATTATTGTTGCAACGATATATGCATTGAACTACTTCGAGATAAAAGTTCTATATCTGTATAATGTATTCTCCTGGCTGAGTGCAGCTCTTTCAGTTGCGATGATTCCTTTACTGGCTATAGCTGTAGTTGTTTTGATGTTGAAGTTGATAGCGATTGTAAAATCGAGTTGATCTTTATTCTTGAAAATAGTATTCCGTAACGGCATCTTTATATATTCCCATAACCCAATAAACCATCATGACCGAAAGAAAATACACGCGCTGGAAAAAATGCCTGATATGTGACGATTTTGTGAAATTGATGTTCCCTGAGGACGCGAAGGACATGCTCATAATCTACGAACCCGTAGAAGGAATGAGTAATGATTCCAAAAACTGGAAGAAAAAGCAGCTTGGATACATACACAGGTCTTGCCTGAGGTCGTAAAAGTGGCTTATAAAGATTTACGGGAATTTATTGAACTTCTTGAAAAAAAAGGACTTCTTAAGCGGATAAAAACGCAGGTCAGCGCCGAGCTTGAGATCACTGAGATCCTTGACAGGGTCGTGAAAAAAGGAGGGCCTGCTATTTTATTTGAAAACGTTTCAGGGTCAAAGCTTCCGGTATTTGCGAATGCCTTCGGGACAATGGAACGAATGTGCCTTGCTCTTGATGTTGAAAATCTTGATCAGATCGGAGAACGAATACAGAAGCTCCTTAAATTCGAAGCGCCTTCGGGATTATGGGAAGGGATCAAGAAAATTCCAGAGGTCGTTGAACTCACATCCTTTGCTCCGAAATATGTAAAATCGGGTCCCTGTAAAGAAATAATTCTCAAAGACAACTTTTCCCTGGATGATTTCCCGATATTGAAATGCTGGCAGGGCGACGGCGGGCGCTTCATAACGCTTCCTCTTGTATTCACAAAAAACCCAAAAACAGGAAAGCAGAATGTGGGAATGTACAGGATGCAGGTCTTTGACGAAAAAACCACGGGCATGCACTGGCATATCCACAAACACGGCGCGAGGGATTTCGCGGATTCAGCGGGAAAAATAGAAGTCGCCGTCGCTATCGGAGCAGACCCTGCGGTCGTGTATTCTGCGACTGCGCCGCTTCCTGATAATATCAATGAGATGATGTTTGCCGGGTTCCTTCGCAAAAAGAACGTGGAGCTTGTAAAATGCGAGACTGTTGATCTTTATGTTCCCTCGCATGCCGAAATTGTCCTGGAAGGATATGTGGACGAAAAAGAACGACGCACCGAAGGACCATTCGGCGACCACACGGGATATTATTCTCTCGCTGATGAATTCCCTGTATTCCATATTACATGCATTACACACCGCAAGAACCCGATCTATCATGCTACCGTCGTGGGTATCCCGCCCATGGAAGACGCATTTCTTGGAAAGGCCACAGAAAGGATATTCCTGCCCCTCATGAAAGCGCAGCTTCCTGAAATAGTGGATGTGAATCTTCCTGTCGAGGCGGTTTTCCATAACCTGTGCATCGTTTCCATCAAAAAACGCTATCCTGGGCATGCAAAAAAGGTCATGTTCGCCCTGTGGGGAATGGGACAGATGATGTTCGCAAAGACCATTATCGTTCTTGATGATGATGTGAACGTGCAGGATCTGAGAGAAGTCCTGTGGGCAACAACAACGAGATATGACCCTGCCACGGATGTCACGATAATAGACAAAGCGCCGACAGATACGCTTGACCATGCTTCGCCCCTCCCAAATCTTGGTTCCAAGATGGGCATCGATGCCACGCGAAAAGGAAAGGATGAAGGGTTTAACAGGGATTGGCCTGAGGCGCTGAAGATGGATGCGGGGGTAAAAACGCGGGTTGATAGGATATGGAAAGAGATGGGGTTGTGATTTCAGATAGGCGCCAACGTACTATTTTATTCGGGGGATAACGGTGACTGTACGCATGCGCTCAGACTCATGCTCCCATGAGGCGATAGATAATTTTAACTCTAATAAACTGCTGAAATTCAGGCGCAGACGTAGCTTAATATATTTGTATCTCTTTATTTGTCGTCAGCATGGTGAATTATGGGATTTTTGGATATATTCAGATTAAGCGGCGGATCTAAAATAGGGAAAGAACTATCTGACCTGTTCAACGAGAAGCCGCAGAACACATATCTTACAAGCAACCCAGTCTTAACCCTTTGGACTGAAACAGACAAAAAAGTAAAAGAAAAACTCCTGAAATTTGCGGAAGAGAGAAAAAAAACACAAACAGAAGCCACCCTTGAAAGGATTGGAGAAAACTACGCCCGCGACTTCCTCTACTACAGCTACATCTACCTAGCCACAGGCAGATGGAAACAATCCAAAAAATGCCTGGAACTGGCAGCAAACGACGCAAACCAAAAAGGAGGAGACATAATCCTAGAACAAAACAAAAACAGAAGATGGATACTCAAATATACTGAAATAGCAGACCAATTCGAAAAAAAAGAGATAGCGACATTATCAGTAACACAAGCACTGATATGGGTGATACCAGAACTTGAAAAACTAGATATCGTAAAAAAAACCGGGAACGCACTCTGGTACGAACAGGACAAGCTCGCACCATTCGGACCAAACGCACCACTGCACAAAACCACACTAAAACAACAATGCAAAGAAATAGGCCCGGAAATAATGGGCACAATAAACACAAAACTGCTCCTGGAAGAAAAAACGCTCAAACTCATAGCCACCTACCTGATGGACGACCCTATAGACGCCCATGACGCACTCACCAACGTAAAAATAAAAGTGATGGAAGAAGTCAAACAAAAAACAGACAAACTACTCATAGCATATCTCAAAGATATTGAAAGCGACTTCAGCACAATCCTAAAATGGAATGAAGAAAAGGCTAGACAACATATCGCAGTATTTTTACAAGGGAGTTATGCCCTCCTTGCCGCAGGCGTGACAAGAGAAGCTGTTGGTGACGATGTCCCAAACTTTGAAAGATGCCTTGAACAACTTGCAAAACACACACAAATCACCCACGGGAAAGGAGACAAAAACTGGTGGCTCAGATACAAACCGCTCGGTCTGACAGTAAAAAACACACGAGGGGAATCAATAGTACCCTGCGGATGGGCACTAATGTTCATGTACGACCTGTCTTCAAGCACCCTTGGAGAAACATACTATGACCTAAGAACGCTCGTAATAAAACTTGGATACCGCCAAGAAATAAGGCCGGGAGTAACAGTGCCAAAACAAGGATTAAAGGTGGAAAACCCGGTACTCACCACCACAGAAGACAGCACCTTCAGCCAATGCAAGTACAATGAGTGGATACTTGAAATTGAAAAAACAGCAAAAAAAATGCTGGAAATACAGGCAGAAGACCCGAAACTGACAGAAGAATCAAGAAAAGAAATCGAAAAAAACATAAACAAATACGCAAAACTGATGGCAGAATACATATTGGATTACCCACTCTTCGCATCAGACGAAGCTAGTAAAATCTTTGACTCGCTCGTGCTTGGAGTTGACCCATTCCGCGGCGGAAAAGTAAGACCAAAATAATTATTAATGAATGTTTCTACCCAGAAAACAATATCTCCAGTCTGGAAAGGATTATTAATCAAAAGTGCTTTTGAATCCTTGTATGAAACTTGTTCTGCGCACGGGCAAAAAGGGGATGGGAGTGGAACTGTTCATAGTCATAATTCTTGGTCTCGTTTTTGCGATAATGACATTGGGTGCAGCCGGAAAACTACAGACTGCTGCGGAGGAGAAAGACTATGGTGACACGATGTGCAGGGCGGCGCTTACCAGCGAAGACACGCTATTCAACAACAGCATGGAGCAATCGCTGTAAAATGAGGGGCATAGACAATAGTATTTCTGCACTTGAATAGAAATACAGAATTTCAGAAAAATGATATAACTGCACAGTCCTGAGCATCCTCTTGATGCCCCGGAATTCTATTCCGGTGGTCGTTGACTGCGGGCGATAGAGGTTGTGTGCATCCTAAGAAAGCTTTATACTTGTTTTAAGATGTAGAAGATATATACTATTGAAACGGAAAATGCGAGAAATCGATATGATAAAAGAATTCACCATAATAATCGAGCAGGATGAAGATGGCATTTATGTAGCATCTGTGCCCGAACTTGAAGGTTGCCACACACAAGCAAAAACTCTGGATGAACTCAGAGTCAGGATAAAAGAAGCGATAGAGCTTTATTTAGAAGTTGAATCAGACCTTATTAAAGAAGTGCCATTAGAATTCGTTGGAATCCAGAAAGTCGGGATCGCTGTTTGAATGGATAAAATAAACCCTCTTCCTGTCAAAAGAGTGATTAAAGCGCTTGAAAAGATTGGTTTTGCGCAGATCAGACAAAAAGGAAGCCATTTGTTCATGCGTCATCCCGATGGCAGAACAACATTAATCACTGTGCATCCCGGAGAAGAAATTGGGAAAGGGATGATACGAAAAATAATAAACGACGCAAAATTAACAAGAGAGGAATGGCTTGAGTTAATTGAAATTGTTTAGATTTTTTTCCGCGTTTCCTTCTCTAGGTAAGAGATAAAAAGAGGTGAAAATATGAAAAAGAATGACGAATTTAATGATGTGTACGAAGATGTTGTAATTGAGAGCTATGGCATTCCTGTAGTTATCACAGATGTTCTTGTCAGAAAACACAAAACCACGGGCAGAAATATTTACATAAACCATCCTGATTCGATACACAAAATAGAAAAGGGACTAAAAGCTGCGCTTGGCGTTGCTCCCAGAGGACAGGCTTCATACAAAAGAAAATTAAGCGAAAGTGGGGATATATTGCTGCTTCGACTGCCAAAAGAGCTTAGAGAATCATATCATATTGAAAAAGGTTCTCATGCTCGAATTACTCCTATAGGAACGAAAAAAGCTATGGTAGAGTTCGAGTGAGCATTCGTTGGATGATAGTCGCAAATCTAATACCCTATCCCTTGCTCAAATCCTCCCCTCCGAAATATATCTGCTGTGCCATCGTATAAATATCTTCCATCCCTGAGCCGTAAGTTGATGAGACCGGGATAATAGTCTGGCTTGCCCCAAATGAGCGAAGGGCTGTAAGGAACTCGATGCTTAACTGGCTTTTCAGTGTCGGGACTTCGTTCTGGATAGCCTCTTCAAGATCCATTATATTCGCGCCCCATTTGATTATCCTGTCGCGCTCTTCATCCTTCAGCATATCTGTTTTCGTGAGAATATTGAGAAAAGGAACATTGAATCTTACCTGCACCGACGCTGCCTGGAGCATCAATGAAATAAGACCCGTGGGGGTTTTTGAAATGACAGGGTCGTACAGGAATCCGATAATGGATTGCTCTGCGCCAAGCGTGTCTATCAGGAATTTTCCCGACTGGCGAAGCACAAATAGTTCCATCTGGCCTGGCGTGTCAAAAATAACATATTCTGGTTCCATACTCTCGATTATCTCTTTCATTTCATCGATATTCAAAGCAAGCAGATCTGCTGCAATTATCTGGGCGCCGTTTGGTCCTACGCCATATTCTTTCATGACATCGCGCAGTTTTATCCAGTCCCTGATATCCACATCAGGGACATAAGGGGCATTTTCGATGCCAGGGTCAAGATTCACTGTAATTGTATTATATTTCTGGTTCTCCATCCATCCATTAAAAGCGCCAGTCAATGAAGACTTGCCACTTCCCGCCGAGCCGATAAAATAAAGGTTGATCATTGCTATCAGGTATCTTATATTATTCAAGAGAGTTAAGATTATTGATGTTTGCAAAATTAAAACTATATTCAAATTTCGTTGTGCTTAAGCACACGCTTTTTGCCATCCCTTTTGCTTATCTTGGCGCTTTTCTTGCAAGCTCTGGTGTTCCTGCCCTCCGTGTACTTTTCTGGGTGGGACTTGCGTTCTTGGGCGCGCGAAGTGGCGCGATGGCGCTAAATAATCTTATTGATAAGGAGATCGATGCAAGAAATCCAAGGACAGCGAACCGCGAACTTCCCGCTGGCAAGATATCATTGTCCGAAGTATGGGGAATAATTCTTGTTTCCTATTTCTTCCTGTTTTTCTCTGCTTACAAATTGAATCCATTATGCCTTAAACTTGCGCCAATCATTCCCATTACCTCAATTATCTACCCGTATCTAAAAAGGCTTCTTCCAATATCGCATTTTGTCCTGGGAATGAACCTTGGTTATGCGCCTGTTGGTGGATGGCTTGCAGTGACAGGCATTTTTAGCATCCCATTCGGCGCGTCCGAAATCGCGATGCTGCTGCTCCTGTTCGCAGTAACGTTCTGGGTCGCAGGTTTTGATATCATATATTCTCTCCAGGATTTTGATTATGATATTAAAAAAAAGTTGTATTCAGTGCCTGCCGTTTTTGGTGTTAAGAAGGCGCTTGATATTTCATTCGTGTCGCATGTTTTGATGCTTATTCTTTTAGTGGGATTGATGTTAGTGCTGGAACTTGGCATTATTTTTAAGGTTGGCCTTGTGGTTATTGCGGCTCTTATATGGTATGAGCATACACTTGTAAAAGCAGATAATTTTTCCAATGTTCCTGTGGCATTCTTTAATGTGAATGCGGCGGTTAGTTTGAGTATGCTGGTGTTTACAGTGATGGATATAATGATATCAAAATGATCGACAAAAAGATATTCGAAAAGAAAACAGTCTTACTCTAGTTCTCTGACACTAATCAGACCATGTTTAAATACTACTGTTTTCTTAGGATTTTTTGATTTTATATCTTTCAATTCAATCAAAATAAGTTCAAACTTGTCGAATCCAGTCAATACACCATTAATTGTTTTGCCGCTCAAGGTTTCACAAACAACCACTTTATTTATAAAATCAGACAAGTATTTATCTGGTTTCTGTGGTTCTTCATCCTTGCTTTTCTGTCTTTCAATCATATTTATATCAATCCATATTTAGTATGCTAAACTAGCTTAAAGCTGATGTTTCTTTCTCTTAATTCCTTTCCAACCTTAATTAGCCTCTCTTTTTCCCGAACACTATTTATAATTCACTTCTAATTAGAGCACAATGCGCAAGAAACAAAAAGACTGGTCAAAGGACATGGCATATGAGCGCATTATCATGCTTTTTGAGCTTGCCCGTTTTGAATTCAAGGAACATCCCAAACGAAGTGACCGTTATGTGCAGCTTGCAAGACGCATAGGAATGAGATACAGGGTGAGGATGCCGCAGGAGTTCAAGAGGCAGATATGCAAACACTGTCACACCTATCTGGTACAGGGAGCAACCGCGCGCACGAGGCTTCAGGGGACTCACATATCCACTACATGCACATCATGCGGAAAGCAAATGAGGCTGCCGTATTAGTTTAGTTTAATTATAGATGCAAACAAAACAATTCAAACTGAAAAAAACACCGAACTATCACGAACTGAAACGAACTCCGGTAGCGTGAGTTCGTTTTGAGTTCGTACGAGTTAGTTGTTAATTTTTTCTACTCGAAACATTCATGTTATAGTTTGTCCTTTGAGAACCGAAAAAAAAGGAAATTTGATGAAGCAATGGTAGAAATCCGACCTTTTAAAGCCACGATAATTAATCCTGAAATGGATATTGGAAAACTCATTTGCCCGGTCTATGACACTATAGATGCTGCTAATTACCAGAAGTTTGCAAAGGAAAAGAACAACATAATTCATGTGACCACCCGCAGAAAGGATATGGACAGGGATAAATTCATTGATGTTGCCTCAAAAGAACTTGAACGTTTCAAAAAAACCGGGGTTTTGGTGGAGAGGGAAAAACCAGCATTATATATTTACGGCATCAGTTTCTCCCTGCAGCCTGAGACACTCGCCATGCTTCCTGAAAATGATCGGCGAAGCCAGTATTTTGTTTTCGGGCTTGTTTCCCTTGTGAAAGTGGAAGAACTTGGAAAGGGAAGTATTGTTGGACATGAGAATATTTTTGAAATAAACTCAAATGAGCGCTACAGGCTCATGAAAGCAAGCATGATGAATTTCTCACCCATCGCAGCAGAATACAGCATGCCAGGCCATGAATTGAATAACATGTTTGAAGAATACCTGGGATTTAAGCGCCCGGATTATATTCCAAATCCGGACAAACAGCCTTTAGTTGATGTAAGCATAAATGGCAGCCGACATTTTTTGTGGGAAATTACAGATGGCAGCTTTGTGAAAAAAATCACCGAAAAGGTATCGGGATTAAAGCTCCTGATTCTTGATGGGCATCACAGGTACACTGCCTCGAATCTCCTGCGTGAAAAAGACGGCATCGAATATACAATGATGATGCTTATGGAAGGCGGGGACCGGGCGCTCTTGTTATTGCCATGGCACAGGGCAGTTCGTAATTTCAGTGATGAGAAGCTTGAAGAACATATCCGGGAGAATTTTTCAATTGAATGGCAGGGCGTTTCGAACGATGACGAATTTTATTCCCGACTGCGAGAGCGCAGCAGCGAATATAATGTCAAGCTTGGTATGTATGATGGAAAAAATTTCAGCATCATCAGGGCTCATGAAAATGCGGTACGTGAGATATCGAAAAAACGAGGTGAAGTAGTCGGTCTTGACCTTATTATTCTCCATGACCTGATTATCAATCCTGTCATCAGGGGAAAACCAGAAGAAGATGTGTCCTTCAACGCAAGTCCGAAAGAAGCGGTTGCAAAGGTTGACAGCAAAGAATATCAGGTCGCGTTTATCTTAAATCCATTTTCTATCAAGGACGTTGAAAGAAAAGCATTTGAAGAGCATAGGAATTTCCCTCAGAAATCAACTCTATTCCTTCCAAAGGTTGCGGAAGGGATCGTAATGAGAGCGATAAACTAAGTTAAAATCACTTTTTTTCTTTGACTATTGCCTTTACGATGAAGTATATAACGAGGGCAATTATTATGAAATCTATTAGAGCCCCTGTAAAATCACCTACAAGGAACTTGATGTTTCCTAATACTAGCGTTGCAGCCCTCCAATCACCGCCAGGGATCGCCGCGCCGATAATCGGCATTATCAAATCAGCCACGAGCGCTGAAACCAGTTTTGTGACAGCAGCACCCATAACGAACGCTACTGCAAGTCCTATTACCCCATATTTGTTCAGGAAGTCCATGAAATCCTGCATCAAAGATTTTTTAACATCCATAAAAATTCTCCGAATGTTTATTAAGTATAATGTTCTATATATAGGTATCTGCATTTTTTTATAAAATCTTTAAAATTAGTATGTTTTTCATATTTGTGAAACTAATATTGAGGCCATATCTTCTTGAAATCCATTCAAAAGTCTTCATACTGAAAAAACAGATGTGCGTTGGATCGCTGTGATACCACCACGATTCAAAATCCGAAATTGGATCATGAAGCAACGTCATTATAGCAAGAAATCCTCCCGGTCTTATCAGTGAAATAACTCTTTCAAATTCAGTTTTTACATTCCTGAAATGCTCAAATACCTCAGTGGAGATCACAAGGTCATATGAATGCGAAGGAAAATCGGGGAAAAAAATCGGGTCATATACATCGCACTCAAAACCATTCCTCTTTAACAGCTCTGCAAGCACAGGTCCTGGACCGCAGCCGTAATCAAGCACTGAATTTACGTCAGGGCAATACTGGCGGACAATGGAAATTATTTCGTTAAAATTGTTGACATATCCTTCATTTGAAATGGTATTGTGATGAAGATTATACCTCGCTTCTTCTTCCTTATGTGATAGATGGTACGCTTTTGGAACAAAGATCAGATCACATTCGGGACACCGGATATAAGGCCGATTTCCGAGTTTCTTATAAGTTTTAATAAACTCCAGAGGAAAAACTGAAGAATTGTTGCAGAGGATACAATTATTGATCATTAGTTTGAATAGAACACGGATGACACGGATAAACTGAAACCTCAGTTTACACGGTATAGGGCAGCTTTGCATGCCCTTATTTGGACAATTAGACGGATTTACACGGATCCGTGCGTATCCGCGTCATCCGCGCAATCCGTGTTCTATTATTGATTTCTCTCCTAACCGATAATACATGGAAAACAATTATGGGCCCGCGGAGATTCGAACTCCGGATCTCCGCCATGTCAAGGCGACGTCATAACCGACTAGACCACGAGCCCTTTTAGTGGATTTTCGTTATTAAGAACATAGATTGCGGTATAATCTAATTTCTTTATTAACGAGGGATGCTATCACAGCCTAATAGACAATAAACCTTGCTATTTAGGATGTTCTAACTTAGGCCTATTGTTGACCGTTATGCATGAATTTTTGCTTTTATAAATGTACCCATTTTCATGATTGAAAATTCTGAATTGTCTAATTTAAACGTGCGCGCTCATTTCATTAAACGTGCGCGCTCATTTAAATGCGCGATTAATATCATAATGTGCGCTTCGTCCTGTTCCTTTCGATATGAGTAGCCCTTCGAGCACGAGTTTCTTAAGGAGTCTTGCAGCCTGATATCTATTGATTCCACAAATTACCCTTGCCTCTTCATTTGTAATTTGCTCGTTAGTTTTAAGATGATTTTTTAAAAGCTGAAGTTTTTGCTCCTCTGAAAGCCCTTTTATTCTCGTGTATTTTTCTTTTTCTCCAATAGAAGATAATGTTTCATTGGTAAGCTGATAATACGT
Organism: Candidatus Methanoperedens sp.; assembly: GCA_041648475.1. Taxonomy (GTDB): domain Archaea; phylum Halobacteriota; class Methanosarcinia; order Methanosarcinales; family Methanoperedenaceae; genus Methanoperedens. The sequence continues at coordinate 81,064 of JBAZOV010000007.1, forward strand.
CCCCCTTCCTGCACCAATACGTTCAATAAAAACTCCTTCCATTAAGTTCAAGAATTCTGAAGTCTCTCTTTGAGTTCTCTGAAGTAAAATCGAGGCTTCGGTTGTCGAGATTTTATCATTCCGTCTTAAATGGTGCATAACTATTAATTCTTCAAGCCTCCAACCATGACCCCCTCTGGCTTTTCTCCCTACAAATTTAGCCATTGCTTCGTCAAACGCGCCATTCCTGATAATAACCTGAACTGCACCTGTAATTTCTGGATATTCGGGAGGCAATTTCCCATAGGAAAGAAGTCTGCGATACATCCTGTCCACCCCCAGACCTCCGCGGTTAACAGCACCGATATGCTGAAATATTTCTGCTAAAAGAGGATTGCGTCTTACTGGCGGATGCGTCAAAATGTTATTCGGGGTTACGCCACCTATAAAAGAACCAGGGTTTGAAATCTCAATTCGATCAGAAAATACTCTTACATAGATTGAATCAGGAAGAGTATAGTCTCTATGAACAACGGCATTTAACAGGGCTTCCCTCACAACATCTTCTGGAAAGCTGGGTACGGGAGTTTCAAGAAATGCATCTTTGATCGTGTGAACCTGATTATAAGGTTCAATCAAGTTCCATATCTTTTCTATTGTTTTAAGAAGGGGCATCTTCATGTACGCGCTCTGGACAGGGTCAACATCGCTCTTTTCAAATCTGAAATAGATGATCTCATTTTGTTGCAGAAATCTCTTCAATACCTGTTCTTTTGCAAGTAAAAGCAAACCAGCTATAGTAGGGCGATCAGCGCCTTCTATTTCCCGGATTATTCCAAGAGATTTTAAAAGATCAACATCTTTTAGCTCAAGAATTTCTGACTTTGGATTGTATTTTTCAATCCAGTTCTTCAGTCTTGATATCTCAAGCGGATCTAATGAGTCGATTCCAACATCGAATAGGTATCCAGCCGTGTAATCATAACCTTTTTCAACTTTCAGGCTCGTTTCATCCTCAGGATAGAGAATCCTGTTTTCTTTTCCGATCCTTTTATGTTTAACACCGGATGAGGCTGAGTGGATTCTTGGGCTTTTTGGCACATTGACCGCAAGAACAATTCCTTCAGGCAGTGCGATTTCCTCTATTTCTATGATTATTGGAGGTCTGGTACCGTCAAAAACCATTCTTCTCATTTCTTCAATGTCATAGTTCTTACAGCCAGTTATGGCTTTAGCGCCCACGATGTCATCTTCAATCCCTAACAGAAGAGTGCCTCCTTCAGAGTTCGCAAATGCAACTGAGTATTCTTTTAAAAAGCTTGCAAGTTTCTTTTTCTGGTTTTCTTCTTGGGAGCTTGCCGGATACCTTTTGACGTCTAAGTGAAGGGTTTCAAAGGTATTTGCAGGAGTGCCTTTGCTTATTTTGTCGATGATTTCGAGAATTTTGATTTTGTCCATAGCCTTTTAACTCCGTCATCAATTCTTCTAGGTTAATTTTCCTCTATTTCAATCAACTCTAATTCTAATTCATTAATTCCTCATCTCTATGCCATCCAACTGACTCTCCAGCCATTTCATTGCCGTTTCCTCGTCCTTCTCAATCGCCATTTCAACCGTTTTCTTGGCGCATTCCAGCAGGTGCCTAGACTGCTTTCTCAGTTTAAAGGATTCGATGATTTTTTGTCTTATTTGATGTTGGATTCCACTATCAACAATAGGCAAAACTATTTTTCCTATTTCGTCTTTATTGAAGGCTGTTAAAATCGTTCCACTGCATCCCTTCTTTAATTGTTCCTGTCCAATAGGACTTTTCAGCAAAACAAGTAATGTTTGAGGATTGATTTTGTTTGAATCTACAATATAAAATCCCGTTGAACATAACGCCCCATCGTATTCATCTGGAATTAAAGCACACCTAGATAAAGACCCCTCTATTGATGAAACAATTACATCATCCTTGATTACCTTGCGCCGTGCACGGGAAGGCAAATCCTGGCCTTCTGCTTCCATGATTCCGGAAATTTCGCCATTGTTACCTATATTTGCAAGTTCTATATACTTGTATCCAATTTTTTCTTTTGGTGAAATGTTTCCATCCTTGATATTGAGGATGTTTTTAGCCGAATCCCATCCACATGCATAGCTTTTTATCGCTTCCACAATCTCATCATATTTAGGCTGGTGATATTCAGCGTCAATGCGCCCAGCTTTTTGAGTTTCTGAGTATTTTTTAACAAAGTTCAGACGATGTTTGGGTTTCCAGTTTAAAAGGCCGAGCTCGGAAAGTAGCAAAATTTGGGCTTGAAGATACTTTAATTTAGATAATTCAATTGCAAATATGACCTGTTCAAATTGCACTTCAATGCTTTTCTGAAAACCCTCTGAAACTATAGGGATGATTATATTTCTACTGTCAGACAGATTCAGATGCATTTGAATGTTCCCTGTAAACCACCTTTGCATTTGCAAATAACCATATTTAGAATTCAAAAATAGAACCAAAAAATGGCTTAAAAATATTGAATTTGTTTTTATCTTAACTGCTATGGTATCTTGCGAAGTATTACAGAAGGCGAGTGTTACTAATGAGGCGGCGGGATATGCAGTTTTAGATAATATTATATCACAACGAGATAGAAATGATTTTTTAGATTTATCGTTTTCTTCTTTTGGAATGAATACGAGTTGAGACTCATCGATCATCATATTTTTTAAATCAGCAATCCTGACAAACGGAATACCTTCATTTGAATAACATTCCGCTTTAATGTCGAAAATTCCTTTAGAAAAAACACTTACTTCATCTCCAATAGTTGAGTATGGCTTTCCTTTTAGAACCGTCTCGATTTCTAAATAATCCTTTTTATAACACTCTGCATCTAACCTAAAATCGCTCACAGTTTTAGATTTATTGATTATCGAAAATTCCATCCTTATCCATCCTTCCAAAAAGGGAATTTTTCGGCCTTAGCAAACTCAATAAACGCTTCCGCTATCCCATCCGGCAATTCACCATCATGATTGTGCAGGTCATGGTCAATGATTAAATGTCCGTATTTGTCCAACTTGCGCTGACCGTTACCATTTTTAACAAAAATATAATCACCAGAATTGTCCTTACCTCCTTTTTCAGATACAGCGAAGAATATAGGATAATCTTCTTTCTTTGGGCAAAGTTTTCCATCCCATTTCTGCACAAATAAAACACTTGTTTTCGTACCTGTATGGGGCTTGAATGTGTTTTGATGCAAGCCAACTACCCCCAGAATACGGGCGCGTTCAGCTATAAATTCACGGATATATTTATCAGAGGTGTTGTTAAATCGACCCTGAGGTAATACGATTGCCATGCGCCCGCCGGGTTTGAGAAAATCCAGATTGCGTTCAATAAATAGAATATCCCGTCCGATACTGCTTTGCACCTTGCCTTGAGAGTTAAAACTAAGTTCGAATTTGTGAATGATACGGGATTCTTTAATGTCCCCGGCAAAAGGTGGATTTGCCATCAGGATATCAAAATTGAATTGCTTTTTATCATTCTTGTCAACCATCAGCTTTTCCAGTCGTTCATAGCCTTTACCATAAGTGCTGAACCATTTTCGGTCTTTTTCCTTATCGCTCCATCTTTCATAATCAAGAGTATTCAAATGCAAAACATTGGCTTCGCCATCCCCGGCAATGAGATTCAAAGTTCTGGCAACCCTTACAGTTTTTTCATCAAAATCAATACCGAAGATTCTTAGCACATCTTCCTTATCTTCTTCGGAAATTTCAGTATTCGTAAAAAGGTGCCCTGTAATATGGAAGATAGTATGCACAGGAAAACCGCAGCTTCCTGATGCAGTATCAATCATGTATTCACCTCGCTTTGGATTGAGCATTTTTACGCACATATCAATTACATGACGCACTGTGAAATACTGCCCCTTTTCACCTTTAGAACTTTTATTTACCAGATATTCAAAGGCTTCATCAACTACCAGCAAATTTGAGTTGAACAATTTGACATCCTGCAAGCTGGAAACACAAATAGATAAATGGCTGGGGGTCAATTCAAAGCTTGATCCTTCAGGGAAAACACCAGGCCATTGCTCTTTAGCTTTGTCGAAAAGCGACTGGATTTTGGCATAAAGTTCGGTTTCTGTTTGTCCAGTATTGCGAAACTCCATAACTCGAAAATTTTTATGGTCATATTTCAAAAGTGCTTCTTTGAGCTTATCATAATCTCCCCTGTCTTTCTGACTGAGTTCATCTTCTAAGAAGTCGTTAATCCTGGCTTTATCCCTTTTACTCAAGAATTCATCATATAGTTTGGTGAATATCAGCTTGAATACTTCCTCGAAAACATCTACCCCAGCATTAGCCAGAACTTCATCTTCCATTTCCAAAATAATGTCTTTTAGTGATTTATGTTCATTGGCTATTTTATCCTTGATAATAAGGTCTTCCAGCGTAAACCGCTCGCTAAGAATATCTTTCAGACTTTGGCTTACCTTCGGTAGATCAGTTATATCTTCAAAATAATTCGGGTCTTTGCGATGATAATGGGAAATCTGTTCTCCATTTGTCCATACACCGATCGGTGCACCCGTTGCATTACAATAAGAACGAAGCTGGTTTTTTCCATCTTTAAGTTTTGGTTTTTTGAGTTCAACAATGATAAAAGATGTATCAGGACGGTCTTTATCAAAAACGACAATATCTGCGCTTTTTATTTCTCGTCCGAAATTGATGGGGTATTCAAAAGCCAATCGTTTTTTTGGATAAACATACATTTGCATCAAGCGTGCTGCAAAGAGCTGACGGACTATTTCTTCTGGTTTGAGTTCGATATCTTTTTCACGAATAATACATTTTACAAAGGCGGACTCTTTCCCTCTAACTGTTTTGAAAAAAATTTTGCCCCTTAGAGAATCAATTTCTTCTATCGTGAAAATGGAAAGATGATAATTACTATCTTTAAGTATCGTTTGAATTACGTCCTCTTGTGTCATTTTTTCCTCCTACCATTTTTTGGATGTTATTGTTTATTGAAGTATAAGGCTTTCGATATTGAAAGTGTAATGTATAATCCTTTTTTTTTCATATTGCAGCCTATCTTCCTAATTCTCTGCTTCGGGATATCTTCATCTATAAGTTCATAAGCAAATTCAGCCTCAAGATTGGGATATACGTTTATACTTTCATATCCGTAGATTAATAATCCAATTCCAACCCATGACCAAGAAAATTGAAGATGCAAAGAAACTCCCTCTTTCCCCTGGCGTCTACATCATGAAAGACAGCGAGAAAAAGGTAATTTATGTCGGAAAAGCAAACTCGCTTCGGAACAGGGTGAGCCAGTATTTCAGGGAACAGGAATCACCTAAAAACCGCCTCCTCATGAAAAATATGGACGACCTGGAATATATTATTACCGGGAATGAAATAGAGGCGTTGGTACTTGAATCAAATCTTATTAAGGAACACAGGCCGCGCTATAATGTAAGAATGAAGGATGATAAGAATTATCCCCTGATCAGGATCACTAATGAAGAATTTCCCCGTATTTGCATTGCCAGGAGACGGCAGATGGATGGGGCGCAGTATTTTGGCCCATATCCCGGCTCAAAGGCAGTGAGGGAAGTAATAAAAATGGCCTCAAGCCTTGGCATCAGGAGGTGCAGGAAAAAACTCCCGTGCCCATCCTGCCTGAACTATCACATAAAACAATGTGCTGCCCCATGTATAGGAAATGTAACAAAAGAAGAATACCTTGGAATTATAAATAATGTTGCTGCTTTCCTGAAAGGAAAACACAGCCAGTTGATGCAATCCCTGAAAACTGAAATGAACAGCTTTTCAGACCAGCAGGAGTATGAGAAGGCAGGACGCATTCGCGACCAGATCAATGCACTGCTTGAACTTTCCCAGAAGCAGCGGGTGAATATGCCCGGCAGGAAGGAACAGGATATTATTGGTTACGCTGTAAAAGGAACCATGGGGAGCGTACAGGTATTCCATGTAAGCGAAGGGGTTCTGAAAAGGCGTGAGACATTTTCACTGGACACGGCAGAGTCTGATGAGAAAGAGATCCTTGCAAGTTTCATAAAACAATATTACCAGGATATTGAACCGCCCGAAGAGATCATTGTTCCTGCTGAAATAATGGATAGATCGATATCTAGCTGGCTCTTAGAAAAAGATTCAAAGATAAAAACTCCTGCAAATAAGCTTGAAAATGGATTGATGAAACTTGCCATGGAAAATGCAGGGATGCTGGCAAAATTGGACGAACTAAAAGGGGATAATACGGCAAATGAGACGCTGGCTGACCTGAAGGAGGTTTTATCACTTCCGGTTTTGCCTTCGGTAATAGAAGCATTTGACATATCAAATATCAGCGGTACTGATGCAACGGGTTCTCTTGTCACATTTGAAAATGGTCTCCCTGATAAGAAGAATTACCGGCATTTCAAAATTAAAACGGTGGAAGGCGCGGATGATTATGCAATGATGGAAGAAGTCGTGGGACGCGCGTACTCGCGGCGTAAAGAGGAAGGACAGAGAATGCCCGACCTTATCCTTGTAGATGGAGGAAAAGGTCAGCTAAAGGCTGCGATGAATGCCATTTCCCGGCTTGGTCTTGACCTGAACATAGCAGCTCTTGCAAAGGAATTTGAATATATTTTCCGCCCGGGGCGGAAAATACCGGTCATACTCCTGCGAGATTCAAAAGCCCTCAAGCTGCTGCAAAGGATACGGGATGAAGCACACAGGTTCGCGCTGGGATATCACAGGAAAATTCGAGGGAAGAAGCTTGGAGAATCTGAGCTTGACAGGATAACAGGGATCGGTGAAAAGAAGAAGCGTTTGCTTTTGAAACATTTCGGGTCGCTTGAGAAACTACGGGAGGCGGATATTTCCGAGATCGTAAAGGTCAGGGGTATAACCAGGAAGGATGCAGAGAATATCAGGAAATATTTTTTTATCTGAATCGGAATTAATTACTATCAATCTGTCCAGAGAAAAATAGGCAAAAATCTTTCATTTCTTTCCTCATTATGTTCCGGTTTCTTCGCCATCATTTCAGTCTTTTCTGATATCATTTCTTTATTGTCTGGTGTCATAATTTTCCTCTTAATTTCTCTCAATTATTTTGTATTTGGGATTTGTCTCAAAAACTCTCTTATGATACTAACTATTATGATGATAGTATATATGGATTTGTAGTCGAAAAATGAACCTAATAATGAAAAGCTTATTTATAGTCATAGCAGTAATCAACATGATTAATAAACGGATTTGAAGAAACTATGGAACTAAGATTTTATTCAAAACCTGAAATGGTAAAGCCTCGCATGCTGGTTGGTCTTCCCGGCATGGGCATGGTAGCGAAGAACTCAGTAAATTATTTCATAAATATCCTGAAACCTGAACTTTTCGCTGACATTCCGGTACCGCATCTGTCGCCGTCACTCACTTTTTTTGAAAAAGGGCTTGTAGTGCCCATTGACAGGGATACCAGTCCATTCAAATTCTACTATTCGAAAGAACAAAATATTATATTGTTTTCAGGTGATATCCAGTTTGGATATATAGCCAAAGATAATGAACTTGCTGAAAAAATAGTTGAATCCGCAAAGTTGTTCGGGGTTGAGATTATATATACAGTGCTTGCGAATTTTGTGAAGAATTATGTTGAAGAACCGGCGGTTTACGGGGTTGCGACATCCCCTGAACTTTTAAATTTTATTGGCAGCAAGGATATCCCGATAGCGGAAGGTAGGATGCAGATAAGCGGAGTAAATGGGCTGGTCATTGAGTATGCGATACGCCATGGGATAAACGGGATATCACTTCTAAGCGAGACTGCCTTTCCCGAAGCATTGGATATAAAAGCGTGTTATGCAGGAATAAAAAAAGTATCTGAACTTCTTGAGATAAATATCGATACGAGCGAAATTGAAAATGAAGTGAAAAAATTTGATGAGGGTTTCAAGAGGTACATGAAAGAACTCCAGGAAAAACGAAGAAAGGAACAGGATCTGGGGTATATAGGGTGATTGCTTCCCGGAAATATATTGACGGGAGCCAACATGATATATTAATTGATGTAATTACAATATATATGGATATGAAGAAAGCTGGATTTTCCACACGAGCCATCCATTCAGGGGAAAAACGAGAAGAAACAGGAGCCGTCACAACACCAATTTACCAGACAGCACCTTTTAAATTCAAAAGTGCTGCGCACGGGGCAGACCTGATGGGCGGGCGCGGTAAGGGATATGTATATTCACGGGGGCTTAACCCAACTACAGAAGTGCTTGAAGAAAAAATGGCAGACCTTGAAGGCGCAGAATCGGCCCTGGCGCAAACAACAGGGATGGCTGCCATATCAGCAGCGATTTTCACATCCGTTAAGGGAGGCGACCATGTTATCGCCGATGAAGTGATTTACGGAAGCACATACGATCTATTCGTTGAACTTATAAATTTTGGTGTTGAAGTGACCTTCGTGGATAGTTCGGATGTAAAAAATGTACAAAATGCATTTCGCCCTAACACAAAACTGGTATTCTTCGAAACCCCTGCAAATCCCACTCTGAAACTTACTGACATAAAAGCCGTTTGCGATATCACCCATGAAAAAGGCGCTTGCGTGATGGTAGATAACACATTTATGACGCCATATTTCCAGAAGCCACTCAAGCTTGGCGCAGATGTGGTGGTGCACAGCGCAACGAAGTACTTGAACGGGCATGGCGATACGCTTGGGGGAATAATTGTCGGTTCTTCCGATTACATAAAATCAGCAAGACACACGGCAAAAAACATGGGCGGTTCAATTACGCCGTTCTCATCCTGGCTCATCATCCGGGGAATGAAGACGCTTCCCATCCGTATGGACAGGCATAATGAGAATGCAATGGCTGTGGCAAAGTTCCTGCAGGGTCATGATAAAATCAAAAAGGTCATTTATCCGGGACTCCAGGATCATCCTCAGTATAAACTCGCCAGGGAGCAGATGAGCGGAGCGGGCGGCATGATCGCATTCACGCTTTTTGATCCTGCCGATGTACCTGTGTTCCTTGATTCCCTGAAACTTTGTACACTTGCTGTCAGCCTTGGTGAGACATGCACATTAATCCAGCATCCTGCGACCATGACGCACGGCGTTGTTCCACGGGATGACAGGTTAAGATACGGGATCACTGATGAGCTTGTCAGGCTTTCAGTTGGCCTTGAGGATGCTTGTGATATTATTGATGATATTGAGCAGGCGCTGGGCGGGATTTAGGGGTATTTTAATAATGAAAGTGTAAGATAGTAACAGAAAAACGCATATTTATTAGTATTTAATAACTTCAATATATTTTTGAATTTCATCCAAGAACATACTTTCGTTCTCTTTTTGAGTGTAGATTATTACATCTTCTTTCGACATTTAATGCGAAAATAGAATAACCATCTCTAAATATACCGCGGATGGAAACTTGTCCATGAGGATTTGAATCAACAGCGGATTTGATGTCACCTCCTGTCAATAATCCCTCACTTTCCAACAATTCGATTATCCTTGCTAACCCGTCGCCGAAGTATTTTTCATCTTCACCTGTGAGAGGTATCTCGTTTGCCGCGCAAAGCACATGACCCGCTTGAATATATGGATTTGAGACATTAAGCACAGCTTCTTCGCAGTTTTTTTCAAAGAACTCTTTTGGATGTCGCATATAATACTGGTCAAGGGGATTTGAACCTGCTACAAGAACAACAATGCTCTCCTTGTTTCCTCGTCCTGCCCTTCCTGCCTGCTGCCTAGTACTCATGATAGTGCCTGGATAGCCATCAATGATACATGCATCAAGCCCACCGATATCTATACCAAGTTCAAGGGCATTGGTTGTAATAACTCCGCGGATACTGCCGTCTGAGAGCTTTCTTTCGATATCCTCACGCTCTTTACCGAAATACCCCGCTCTGTAGGGAGAAATCATTTCTGCAAGTCCTTTTTCTCTTAAACCGTTTCTGGAAGCAACATACATTCTTTCAGCAGCCTGCCTTGCGCGAGTGAAAGCAATGGTCTGAAGTCCATATTGCACAAATCGGTTGAAAAGACTAAAGAAATCGGAATAATGAAAGCCATCGGGGCGCGAAATGGGGATATTTTGCTAATATTCTTGTTTAATGCGGCATTTATCGGGCTTGTTGGAGGGATTCTGGGTATAATACTGGGAACAATTCTGTCAGGCTTCATGCCTGCTCTTATGGGTGGTCTTCCCATGTCAAGAGGCGGCCTGGCAATAGTCACATTTAATTCGATAGCTATGGCATTATCAGTATCGGTTTCAGTTGGAATACTGGCAGGTATAATTCCTGCACATCAAGCATCAAAGCTGCGGCCAGTGGATGCGCTGAGGTATGAATAATGAGCCTCTTATTAAACCCACCCGCCAATAGAGGCACGCATACGCGCTTTGCCAATTATATCTCAATTTTCGAAAACAGATAACTTCCCACCACAAGGAACAGCGCTGTAACACCTGTTAACACCGCAAGATCAATACCGAAGCCAAAGTGCATTTGACCTCCAAGAGCGCTTCTTAGGCCATCAACTCCATAAGTGAGCGGGTTTGCGCTTGCTGCAATGAAAATCGAATTGGGAAGTCCTTCAAGCGGGAACAGGGCTCCAGAAAGGAAAAAGATGGGCATCACAAGGAAATTCATGATCATCTGAAAGCCCTGCATATCTTCAAGGAGCGATGCTATCGCCGTACCCATGGCAGTAAAAAGCAGGGCTGTAAGTACCGTTATCAGCAAAGCAACGGGCAGGAACGCCTTACTGCATCCTGGTTTGTCATCGGATCAAAGCCGTTTACCTGCATCTTTCCTGTTGTTGGGCGAAGAAGTGTGGTTAGCATCTTTATTGTGGTTGTTTTTCCGGCACCGTTGGGTCCAAGGAATGCAAACGTCTCACCACGTTTTACTGAGAAGGAAATATTATCTACGGCTGTAAAATCGCCGAACTTTTTCGTGAGATTGCACACATCTATTGAGTAATTATCAGTTATATCTTTTTGGTGCATATTATTCTCTTCAATATTGGATTAAATTAATATTGGATATAGAAATCTACGATAGTTTTCTTATATATTTAATAGTTTGTGCGAATTTTTCGCACAAATATAAGCAGGAAATGGCAAACATAAGATGTATACAAAATAAAAACAGAGTGATTAAAATGAGTGAATTAAACTTCATCCAAACTGGATTTTGTAGCGCCTGCAGGCAAGCCATGTTCGCTTGCCAAAACGCCTGTTTATAGCTTTAAAAAAATAGGTTTATACGGGTTTTTAAAATGGAAGCCATCCGGCGCCATCGCATTTTGGATGGTGTTTGCATACCCAGTTGCCGCTTACGTGATCCCACTTTATGTCTTTTTCTTTATAGGTTTCACCGCAATGTTTACAACACACATTCTTTTCTGAATTTGGATCAGGTCTAAAAGGAGGTACGGTTCCATCTTTACGAGCTTTCGCATCGTCTTCTTGCTTACTTCCATGTATCATTGTGATATTATTAGTCTGTCAACTATTATAAGTTACTACACCAAAAATATGAAACTGGAAAAGATTTATTTATGGTAAATAGACTGCAGTGGGCATTTTGGATTATGGTGGTGGTATCGAAAAAAAAAGTTTTTTCTTTGCCCACTACAATTCGTGTATATACGAACGATGGTCTTTATAGTTCACGCTAGCCGTAAAATGTATTATCAACATCACTTTTGCCCGATATAAAGTTGTTCCACCCGTTCTATGGAATCAGCATCCTCAAGCGATTTATCGCTTCTCATATTGACAAGCCTTGGAAACCGAAGCGCATATCCGGATCCATAATTCGGGCTCTTCTGGATCTCCTCAAAAGCAACTTCAAATACGATCTTTGGCTCAAATTCCAGATGATTGGAGCTTTCTGAAATTACAAGGTCTTTAAACAAATTGGTCATCTCTTCCAGTTGTTCATCTGTTATGCCTGTTGCCACACGACCAATAGGAAGCAGCCTGTCTGTGTCAGGGTCACGACATGCCAGCAGATATGAGCCAATGAATTTTGTTCTTCTTCCTTCACCCCATTCACCCCCTATGACCACAAGGTCAAGGGTCTCCATGATGGGTTTTAATTTGAGCCAATTCTTTCCTCGTTTTCCGGGTGAATACAATGATCCGGGATTCTTCAGCATTACTCCTTCATGCCCGGCGCTAAGGGCTTCTTTATATATATTTTCGATAACTTCAGGATCATCAGTTATAGTCTGGCTTGCAACTATGCTCCGGTCACAGGCCTCCTCCAGCTTTTTGCGCCGATCGACAAGAGGTGTATCGATAAGGCTTTCACCATTTAAATAAAGGATATCAAAAAGATTGAGGTGCAGGGGGATCTCAATTGACGTGGCCGAGATGTCATATTTTCTCCGGAAGCGCCGGAGTATTTCCTGGAAGGCCATCGGTCTTTTGTCTTTTCCAATAGCTACGGCTTCACCGTCAAGGATGATGCTTGTTGCAGAAACATTTGACCGGATGGACTTGACCAGATCCGGTAACGACGAAGTAACGTTTTCAAGTTTGCGCGAATATATTTTGATCTCATTTCCGTCCTTGTGTATCTGCACCCGTGCGCCGTCAAATTTCCATTCCACAGCCACAAGCCCCATTTCTTTAACAGTTTCATTGATGCCAGGGCCAATATGAGCAAGCATCATCTTCAAAGGACGGTTTATAACTACGCCAAGCTTTTCAAGTCCCTGCTGCCCTTCTTTTTTTGCTGTGACCGCGACAAGTCCCATGTCATTTGTTAACAGGACACCTCGTTCAACAAGTTCTGATGGCACATCAAAAGCCTGCGCTATCGCATTTCGAACGATCCCCTCACCAACACCGATACGCAACTCCTCGATCGATAACCGTGAAAGGTAAACGATCTCATCTGGTTTTGCGCAACTGAAAAGATACTGCAGATTTTTTATTTTAGCATCCTGCGACCCCTTTCCTTCCAGTTCCGATATCTTTTCAAACCTTGAATATACTTCTGTTATGGAAAGTTGTTCTTCTTCAGGGAAGAAACTCAAATGAGTTTTACCTGATTTGATCGCTTTTTCAGAAGCAATACCTATATCTCCTGTTTCTTTCACAAGTTTTTCAATTTGTTTCAGAGGTAATGATGATATCCTTGAAATTGCAGAATATAAGATATTTGGACCGATCCCGGATTCTTTATTGCTCCATACCGGGAATATGTGCCCCATGATAAAACGTGTAATTATGGGAAGCTCTTCATCACTTACCTCTCTTATGAGACCTGCAACAATGGACGTGATTTCAAGAGAACTCGATACGCCCTCTATAGTGTTACATACTTTTGCAAATTGTTCAAAAAAAGTCATAAAAAAATAAATTAAAAGGAGGTGATCCTTTTAATTATTTCGTTGTCGTGTTTGCCAGTTTTGCCGCGTGAATTACACCTATGTCAGTTCCATGGCAATTTGTACAATATTTTGCTCTTGAAAGGTGAACAGTAATTAGATTTCCAAGGCTTGGTTTGAGTGAATCTGGCGGAGCAGCATGGCAATTTTCACAAACTGAATAATGACCAGGTCCAGTTCCGTTTTTATCAATAGTTGGAATCTGTGGAGGGAATCCGTGGCATGTATCGCATTGTAGACCAATTGTGCTTGGTCCTATATGGATATTATGCACCTGGCTTCCATGGCATGTCATGCAGAGCTTTCCTCCATTTACGTGAGGTATTATATTCTGTGGATCTTTATGACATAGTTCACATTTTATTATATCAACTTTTGGTGCAGCTGTAATAGCAACCGGAGTTTCCTCTGTAGTTTTTGTTTCTGTCTCTTTAGCTACTGATATTGTCTTTTTTGCGGATGCTTGAGTCTCTTCTACTACCGGAACAGGAGTTTTCTCTTTAGCATCATCAGTTTTTTCCGGAGTCATCTTTGATGTACCACCCAATACAAAATAACCACCGGCTGCAATCAGTATTATTGCTATCAGGATTGCAATATAAATAGGAACCTTAGAATCCTTATCGTTCATTACATAATCACCATGCATATTTACGGTTTTGCATTGTTTTAAATGTTTTGGTTTAATTCCATCGCAAGTTATTTTAAACCATTTACTCATCAAGAACTAGATATGGAAATCCAGACTTTGATCAAACCTTTAATCACACTGGGGATAAGCCTGATAATAGCCCTGGCTATTAATGTGATCCTTAAAATCCTAATGAAGAAAGCCGAAAAGACAAATACTAAAATTGATGATATTATTCTTCATGCGATAGGAAAACCTCTTTATATTCTTGTCATTGTCGCAGGCATTTATTACGCCATACACCAGACCCCCTATCTTGCGGATATAATTAACAGGTATGATGATAGTTACAAGTACAGGCACTTCATTCTCACTATTTTCGTTACATGGATAGTAGCAACCCTGGCAAAAAGGATAATCAAGGAATATGGCTATGATATTGCAGCAAGGACAGAAGGGGATATGGACGACAGGCTCGTGGCGCTTGCCGATATGTCAGTAACTTACATCATCTGGTTCATTGGTATTATTACTGCCCTTTCAGGTCTTGGATATGAGATCAGTGCTTTCATAACAACAATGGGAATCATGGGTCTGGCTATTGCGCTTGCCGCACAGAACCTGCTATTAAATGTATTCGGTGGTGTCACGATCACTATTGACCAGCTTTATAAAAAAGGAGATAGAGTGGAAATGGGTGGAGTTTATGGGGATGTTTATGATATAAAGCCCAGGTATACAAGAATAAAAACTCTGAATAATACAATGATAACTATACCAAATGCAAAAGTGATCAATGAGCAGATCATTAATTATTCAGTCCCGGATACTAGTGTGAGGATCAAGATACCCGTTGGAGTTTCATACGGAACCGATCCAAAAAAAGTTGATGAAATACTTCTTGAAATTGCGGATAAAACACCGCTTGTACTAAATGAACCAAAAGCTTTGGTTCGTTTCATTGAATGTGCTGCTTCTTCGCAGAACTTTGAACTTATTATATGGGTAAACCATTACGATGACAAGCATCCAGTAATTGACCATGTTTTCAGGGAGATATATTTGCGATTTAAAAAGGAAGGGATTGAGATGCCGTTTAACCAGATGGATGTCCATATTAAGAAAGAAAAATCTGAATAATATTTTAAATATCAATATGCCAAAAATCATTGCAGTCGGATGTGGCAGTGATGGAAATTATGCAATAAGTTATCGAGTGAATTTGGGGAGGAAAACGATAGTTATTTCTAAGAAACTGAGCCGCCCACTTCAACGGTTGGTGTGCTCAGGGTGCATGGACTCTTATTTGTTGGAAAGACCGGGATCGGTGGGAGAATATATAAAGTTGCGGTGGTGCCTAAGGATATTAGGGAAGGGCTTGCCGGGATGTTGAGATGAATAAAAAAATCGTAAACTTGAAATTTAACGATTTTGGTTAACGATTATTTTAAATATAAATAAATCATAAAACTATTAAAATTATGAAAATAGAAGAATTGATCGGACTGCTTAAAAAAGGAGAAAGTGAAGAGGTAGAGTTCAAAACCAGTTTTACAAAAGATATTGCAAAGGATGTTTGTGCATTCTCAAACACAGTTGGCGGCGAAATTTTTATTGGCATCGATGATAAAGGCGGCGTTGTCGGCATAAAAGATGAAAATATCGAGCAGAAGGTATCGGATATACTTTCTAGTGTCCATCCACATCCGTCTGTCAAAATGGAAAGACTTGGAATAAGCGATAAAGAGATTTTCCATATAAATGTCAGCGCATCTGATAAGCTCCATTCGCAGGGCAATATTGTCCATATTAGAATAGGCAGAAATAACCGTCCTTTGACCACCCAGGAAGTGATAGAGAAGGCGGCAGAAAGTGCAATCGTATTCTTTGATGAGCTGCCATCCGAGGCACCTCAAGAGGCAATATCCCTACCCTTGGTGAAGAAATATCTGGAAAAAAGGAAAGAAGAAAGAGGAGTAAAAAGCATGGGCAGTGTGGAAGAGAATCTCACCAGGCTTAAAATCACAAAGAAAGTTGGCAGTATAATGAGACCAACTAATGCCGGATTGCTTTTTTTCTCCGAGTCTGCGCAGGATTATATTTCAAATGCCAGGGTAAGGATAGTATGGTTTGAGAGCGAGGAAATGGAAAGATACACGGATTCGAGGGAGTTTGGCGGCGCGATATGTAAGATGGTTGATGATCTTGAGGATTATTTCTCAAAGAACCTGAAGGTTTTAGGTGCAGGTATGGCTGGATGGAAGAGAAAGGAGTTCATGGAATATCCCATGGAGGCGCTCAGGGAAGCGATCATAAATGCCCTTATCCACAGGAATTATTTTGACCCTTCGGAAGTACAGATATTCATCTTCCCTTCAAAGATAGTTATCAAGAATCCTGGCAGCTTTCCTCTTGGCGTCACTCCTGACGCTCCCGAACATAAGCCGAGAAACCCGCTACTGGCGCAGTATATGTACGATATGGGTTACATCGAAAAATATGGCTCAGGGATTAATAAGATCAAAGAGGCATGCAGAGTTCATCCGATAGCAGGGGTTGAGTTTATTTTGAAGCCTTACAGGACAGAGGTTGTTTTTAAGAAGGAAAAGGAATTCAAGCTCGACGAGGTTGACCAGAAAATCCTGAGGATTCTGCGGAAGATGGAATCAGCCACGAGCACTGAGATAGGCGAGGAGGCAGGATTGTCAAAGGTCAGTGTTGTGAAGCGGATGAATGCTCTGGTGATTATAGGGGCGATCAGGAAAGCGGGGAAGGGACCTGCGACGAGGTATTCGGTTGGAGGGAAGGGATGAGAACTAATTATACCTATTAACATAATGTCAAAAAATATGGACAAAATCTAACATTAAGAAAGACTGAACTTGAATTAATACGAAAATCAATACTGTGCGCCGGAATGCGCGGCAAAGGCACAGTTACATAATCCAGTTATGGTCAAAGTAATATCATCACAATAAATACTTATTTATTCTTTAATGTAATGATATTACCTGCGATTGACCATGGTAAAAATATCTTCTACATTTAAAAATATATCTGAAATCCCAAATCTACTAAATGTTTTTGGGAATTTCGGTAATGACTATGAATACACTGAAACCTGCATATTCCGTAGAATAAAACCACCTCAATGTCCTGAATGCAATAATACAACGATATATAATGGTTTTAACCAATACACGAAAAAGGGACTCGGAAAAATAAAAATCGGAAAGTATCTATGCAAACATTGCGGAAAAATGTTTGAAGAACAAAGAGCTGCATGGGAGAAGATCAAAACCGAATTATTCACCCAATTAGGGGAAGTTTACCAGATGCTCAGATTGAATCATGTTTCATATCAAGCGATCTCAAGTATAATGGAACTTATTTATTCAAGATCTAAAGGCACTGTTTTCAGAGAATTCAATAAGATTATGGAAGCCGTTGAAGTCCCACAATTAAAAGCTAGTTATATTGTTCACTATGATGAACAGTTTCCTAAGGAAGGTCGCTGCCAGAAATTCCGACTCACACTACTGGATGCAAAGACAAAACAAACTCTAGCGGATGAACTTTTTGAAGATAAAAGTCCTGAGACAATAAAACAATTCTTGATATCAAAACTAGATACCACAAAACCGATATTCATAATCACAGATTTTGGAACAAGTTATCCAAAAGTATTGGAAGACGTTTTTGGGGATAAATTATTGCATCAATATTGTCTCTTGCATCTGAATAAGCTTATAGTCAAAGATTTTCCTAGAAAGACTTCAATAGCACAAGAACTTGTTAAATACAGGTTGTTGAATATTTTTTATAACCGTGAAAAGGAAATCGAGAGGCTTGTCCAGCTTGAATCGGAAGAGAGAGAAATAATCAAAAATGAAGTCATCTATAAAGCCTGGATAAAGAAGGCAAAAAATGAATTCTACAGATTTGTTCATGAATTAGAGCTTTCTCGCAGAAGAAAAAAAGAAAATCTTGAAATTAATAGCCTTGATAAAGCAGAGACAAATTTTAATGATCTGTTTAATGAATTGAATTATTTTGATATAAGCGTTCAAACAAGACTGAAAATGATCAAGAAACATTGGAAGAATCTTATAATGTTCCACTTCATTGAAGAGGCTCCTGCTACCAATAATTCTATTGAAAACTATTATTCAACAAGTCTTAAGACTCACAGGAAAAAGCAGTTCAGGACAGATATTGGCATTATTAACCAACTTCAACTTTCTTCGATGAAAAGGGCCGGAATGTTTAATGAGAAAAAACCAACACTCATAGAACGGTTTATGGCTTTTATACCTTTTATAAATTATTAAAATGTATTTCTGCGAGTTTTCATGTTGTAGTAGCTGTGCCTATCGATTTATATTGATTTTATGGCTACATCCAGCTACTAGGTATGATAATTTTCGTTTATTACTTCAAAAATGACCTGTTTTTTGGTGGAGGTGATTTGTGTGGATTCATTTGTTACCAGATTTGTCTGTTTCCATCGTGAAAAATTACTAAATCACTGGATTTTAGGATTGTGCCACATCTTTATATTATTTTATAATTATAACAGACTTTATTTCTCATCTTTTGCTTCAATGGATTCATACATCCATAGTGGCTTCCTTTCGCTTCCTACATTGCGCCGTTTGATTTTTTTTGTCTCAAGCATGATTTTTACGAGATTGTCTGCTGTTGACCTGCTGCAATCGAGACTATCTATTATTTCACGCAATGATTTTTCATGACCATTGACAAGTGTTAAGATATGCTCCATTGTGAATTTCTTTGTGTATTGGTTGTTTAAGGGCATTTATCATATCACCTCAATTAATAAGTGACACATTAATGCTTAAGCTTTACGCTCTAAAGTAGGATAGATTTAGGCGGCTCTTTTAATTAAAATACCGATATAATAAATCACCAGTATCCTTCCTATTTCTGAGTTAAACTTAAATACTATTACCACTATGGTCAGCTTCCCCAACGAGAGGAAAAAAATGCCCGAATATACTTTATTCTTAGGTTGTATCATCCCAGCGCGTTTTCCCTTCATGGAAAAATCAACAAGACTTGTACTATCAAAGCTTGGATGTGTTCTCCACGATCTTGAAGGCGCTACTTGCTGCCCGACTAAAAGTATTATAAAGCCGATCGGCGATCTTTCATGGTACATAACAGCAGCAAGAAATCTTGCCCTGGCGGAAAAAGCAGGTCATGACCTCCTAATCCCATGCAACGGCTGCTACAGCACTTTAAAATCAGTCGAGGCGGAATTAAGGACAAATCCACATTTGCGCAAAGAGGTCAATATTATTCTTGCGTCATCAGACCTGGAATTCAGGGGAACGATCCAGGTGAAACATCTAATCGAGGCGCTTCATGATGACATCGGGATTCCGAAAATAAAACAGTATATAAAGAAATCATTTGAAGGGATGCGAATAGCGACCCATCACGGCTGCCACATGCTGCGCCCCAGTTCTTCCATATTCTTTGATGACCCCAACAAACCCAAAAAGTTCGATGCACTGATCGAAGCAATTGGTGCAAAAAGCATTGAATATGAAACAAAGATGTTATGCTGCGGCGGGAATCTCAATACTGCTGATGAACCCGAAGAAGCTACAGCCCTGGCCAGGATGAAACTCATGGAAGTCATGAAAAAGGCAGATGCTATGTCGCTAACATGCCCATCATGTTTCATGCAATATGATTCACGCCAGTACATGATGCAAAAAACCGGTGAAAAACTCAATGTCCCGATCCTTTTTTATCCTGAATTGCTGGGTCTTGCAATGGGCTTTTCAACGCAGGAACTGGGCATGGAGATGCACAGGATAGATGCGGCGGATTTCCTTGCAAAACGGGATTCAAAATATAACTACTTAAAAACGATAAAAGAGATATTCGACCTTCCAGCGATGCGAAAATGCTATGAATGCGCCGCATGCGTTAATGACTGTCCTGTTGTAAAGGTGAACCCTGATTTTAATCCCAATGAAATAATAGGTAAGTTGCTTTCGGGTGAACTTGAGGCAGTTATAGAGTCACATAATATATGGCGGTGCGTCGATTGTTATACCTGTTATGAACTCTGCCCCCAGAAAATGGGCATGAATAAGATATTTGACAAACTAAAGCATATAGCTATACAAAGAGGAAAAATCCCTGTGGGTTTTGCCGCAAGTATTGAGATGTTCAAGAAAGATGGTCGGCTGGGTGAGCCGACATCGGTAAGAAAGAAATTGAAACTCTCTGAACCTCCAAAGAGCGGGGCAGAGGATCTGAAGAAATTATTGCTTATAATACAAAAAGGAGAAGAAAATGAAGTGTGATGGAATACCATCCGGATGTGCAATTTCAGGATTGATGAGCGAAGAAGGAAGACGCATTGACGGCAGTGTCGTAATTAAATCCATTGCCTGCATGCATGACCGTTCAAACGGGCTAGGAGGTGGCTTTGCAGCTTATGGCATTTATCCAAAACGAAAAGACATGTATGCTTTTCACATGATGTTTGATAATATGAAAGCTAAAGAGAACACTGAAGAGTTCTTTAAAAATTACTTCAATGTTGATAAGGATGAAGCCATCCCTACGCGCAGGCAGAAGGGTGTAACAAATCCCCCCATTCTCTGGCGATATTTCCTTGAAGTTCCGGAGAACAAGCTTGAGTTCCAATCTGAAAGGGATTATGTCACAAAAACGGTCATGAAGATCAATTCCGATATTGAGGGATCTTTCGTGGCATCAAGCGGTAAGAACATGGGCGCATTCAAGGGTGTAGGTTATCCTGAAGATATTGGTGAATTCTACAAACTTGAGGAATACAGCGCATATATATGGACATCACACGGAAGGTTCCCAACGAATACACCGGGCTGGTGGGGTGGAGCTCATCCATTTACGCTTCTTGACTGGTCTGTTGTTCACAATGGCGAGATATCTTCATACGGTATAAACAAGCGCTATCTTGAAATGTTTGGATATAAGCTTGAATTAAGAACGGATACTGAAGTTATCGCGTATCTTTTTGATCTCCTTGTCCGAAAGCATAAGCTTCCGGTTGAAAAGGCGGTACAGGCTTTGGCCGCTACTTTCTGGAAAGATATCGACCGCATGGAGCCTGAGCAGAAAAAGGTTGCAACGGCTCTGCGGCAGGTATATGGAAGTACTCTCTTAAACGGTCCTTTTAGCATTATCCTCGGCCACAGCCGGGGCATGATCGGATTGAACGACAGGATAAAATTAAGACCTATGACTGCTGCACGGAAAGACGATATGCTTTACATGGCATCAGAAGAATCAGCAATACGTGAAATAGCGCCTGACCTTGATGAAGTCTGGAGTCCCAGGGCAGGAACACCTGTTTTTGGGAAATTAAGACCTGAGGTGGAATAATGGAATCACAGCTTCCCGCAGAATTTATTGTAAATGTGGATCATGAAAGGTGCAGGAAATGCAAGCGATGCGTTATGAACTGCAGCTTTAGCGCTATTGAATTTAAGGATAAGGTCATACCGAACAACAAGCAGTGTGTTGCATGTCACAGGTGTGCTACGTTTTGCCCGGAAAACGCCATCACGATCACTGAAAATCCTCTTGATTATAAAGATAGTTATAACTGGTCGCCTGAGATTAGGAAAAATATTCTGAAACAGGCTGAAAGCGGCGGTATCATATTGACAGGTATGGGCAATCCCAAACCTTATCCCATCTACTGGGACCACATGCTTATTGATGCGTGCCAGGTAACGAACCCATCAATTGACCCTTTGCGTGAGCCAATGGAGCTTCGCACTTATCTTGGGGCAAAACCCGAATCGCTTGAATTTGAGGGCGATGGTTCAAATATCAGCCTCAAGACAGAGCTTGCGCCGCAGGTGAAATTGGATATACCCATAGTGTTCGCTGCGATGTCATATGGCGCCATCAGCCTCAATGCCCATAAGGCGCTTGCGATGGCAGCGAAGCGCATGGGAACGCTTATGAACACAGGTGAGGGCGGTCTTCATGAAGATCTTGCGGGCTATACTGACAGGATTATCGTTCAGGTTGCATCGGGGCGCTTTGGTGTCACGAGCAAATACCTGAACAACAGTGCATTAGTTGAGATAAAGATAGGACAGGGTGCAAAACCAGGAATAGGCGGACATCTTCCAGGTGAAAAAGTTGGTGAAGATATATCAAAAACCCGTATGATCCCTGTTGGCACGGATGCACTTTCCCCTGCGCCGCATCATGATATTTATTCAATTGAAGATCTTTCGCAGTTGATATATGCAATAAAAGAAACAACGGATTACAAAAAACCCGTATCGGTCAAGATCGCAGCAGTCCATAACGTAGCTGCGATCGCAAGCGGCATCGTAAGAGCCGGTGCGGATATTGTTATGATTGACGGCTTTCGCGGCGGAACAGGAGCTGCACCGATGATCATAAGAGACCATGTCGGTATCCCTATAGAACTTGCTCTTGCTGCTGTTGATGAAAGGCTGAGGCAGGAAGGCATACGCAACCGTGCATCCATCCTTGTTGGCGGAAGCATCAGGCAGAGCGCAGACGTCGTTAAAGCGATAGCTCTTGGCGCGGATGCATGTGTTATAGGTACAGCCTCGCTTATTGCGATGGGATGCCGCGTGTGCCAGAAATGCTATACAGGCAATTGCGCATGGGGTATTGCGACGCAAAAGCCTGAACTTGTGCGCCGCCTAAATCCTGAATTGGCGGCTGACAGGCTTTGCAACCTGCTTACAGCCTGGGGTCATGAGATCCAGGAAGTACTGGGCTCACTTGGTATAAACGCGATTGAGTCGCTGCGCGGAAGCCGCGAACGGTTGCGAGGTGTTGGACTAAACCAGGAGGCTCTTGACATTCTTGGGATAAAACATGCCGGCATAGGACAGTGATTTTTATGAAAATAGACGCAAAAGGCATGCATTACAGGCCAATGAACAAGATCATCCGGGACGCTGTCGCCTCAGGCGAGAAGGAATTTGAGCTTGATAACATAGGCGGACAGAGGTACATCGGCGCCGGTTTGAACGAGAAAGTGAACATCACAATTAACGGCACACCGGGCAATGACCTGGGAGCATTTATGAATGGGCCTAAAATAATCGTTAATGCGAATGGGCAGGACGGCATTGCCAATACCATGAACGCAGGCGAGATAATAGTCCATGGCAACGTGGGCGATATAATCGGCTATGGTATGCGCGGTGGGAAGCTTTATATCAAAGGCGATGTCGGCTACCGCGTGGGCATTCACATGAAAGAATATAAAAAGCAGGTCCCTGTGATTATTGCAGGAGGAACAGCTGGAGACTTTTTTGGCGAGTACATGGCTGGCGGGTTAATGATCCTTCTTGGCATGAACGGAAAGAGCCCGCTTGTTGGCGATTATGTGGGAACAGGCATGCATGGCGGCGTGATGTATATCCGCGGAACAGTTGATCCTTACCATCTCGGAAAAGAAGTTAGCTGTCTTGAGTTGAATGAAGATGATGTGAAGCTTATTGGCGGATATCTTAAGGAGTACTGTGAATATTTTGGGTTTAATTTTGATGAGGTTATGGGCGGGAAGTTCACAAAGCTTGTGCCGCTGTCGTTGAGGCCGTATGGGAATCTGTATGTGTATTGAGGAAAATACTATCGTATTTTCCTAAAATGCTGGCCTTGGAGCATCAAAAAATATGCGGAGGAAAGTGTTATATATGGAAGATAACATCCAAGGAGCTCCCTGTGTGTGATAATACAAAGGAAAGCGTTGTTAAATAACGACATATGTTTATCCGTTGAACTAAACTTGACTCGTGTGAAAAATGCATGAGGGAAAGTGTTATATACGGAAAAAAACATATAAGGAGCTTCCTGCGTGTGTAAACACAAAGGAAAACGTTGTTGAAAAACGACCTATATTTGTCCGTTTAACAACTAGAATTGTGCGAAAACCGTAACCATGAAAAGTGTTATATACGGAAAAGAACAAATAAGGAACTTCCTGTGTGTGAAAACACAAAGGATTGTTGTGTATAAATATGCAACAAATATTCATTAATATTAATTCGTGGTTAAATTTTGGCGTCGGCTCTGATTGACGGAAATACCTGAAAATGATGAGCTGCTTTCCATCCATGATACATTAAATGGAGACAAGAAAATATTTTTTTGTCCGACATTGTCTTGACAGT